>CAYNOR010000006.1:0-125136 GCA_964398915.1 uncultured Verrucomicrobiota bacterium | reverse complement strand
GATGCCCTTGGTTGGTTTGCTTCGTGCGGTTATACTTCAAATTAAACCGCTCTAGTATCGTTTAAGGCTCTCAGAATCCAGCCGAACCCGGTCAGTGCGCGGATGATTTCAGGCGTTTTGATCACCGCTTGTATCCTATCCGTCAGCAAAGACTCCAGATGATCGAGCGTACGAACCCATCGGTTGGCCACTGCTTCCTGCAGGCTGGGACAAAGACGTTCAGCCGGTTGCAACTCCGGAGTATAGGGCGGTAACGAACAAATCTCGATTCCGGCGGGAAGCTGCATGTTTGTAGTCTGGTGAAAGCCAGCCTGATCCCAGAGAAGCAGGATGATTTTATTTTCATCCCCGTATTGAAGGGCGAAGGATTCCAGTGCCAGTTCGGTGAGTTTGCAGTTTACCGATGGAAGAAACAGCCAGTGTGTTTCCCCTGTGGCCGGATTTACAAACCCGTAGACATAGATCCATTGATACTGAATCCGGTGCACGGCCCGTGGTTTTGAGCCGATCTTGCACCACTGGCGGCGGATTACCGGTTGCAGACCGAGGCGAGCTTCGTCTTCGGCCCAGATTTCGATCTGCTTGCCGGGATGCTCTTTGCGGAGCTGCTCGATCCGTTCCTGAAGTTTTTTTTAAAGGCTTCCTGTTCTTCGGGAGAAGCCGACCGGTCGTGTCGGCGGCGGGGAACTTGCAACGACCAGCCCAGCCGGGTCAGGTAATGCCAGCCGGTAACTGCACTGACCGGATGGTTGAGCTCCTGAGCTATCCAGTGTGCCACTTTCGGCCCGCTCCACAGACCGTGATCCGGAGGATCGGCCTCCAAAGCGCGCTGAAGAGATTCCTGCTGTTGATCAGTGAGAACCGGAAGCTTTCCGTTTTTTCTACGCTCATCCAGTAGTCCATTAACCGGATCAGCGTTGTAACGACGCACCAGTTTGCGGATCCAGTCGGCGGTAAACCCCATCAGGTCGGCGACTTCGGTGCAGGTATAGTTTTTGTCTGAGCGCGAAAGCAGCCAGAGGGTTTGCCAGTGACTGCGTTCGACGAGATCATCGCATTTCAAAAAGCGCGCTTTGATCTGTGCAGAGGTGAGGTGTGCTTCCAAAGGAATACGTCTTTTCATGCTCCGAAGTGTAGAGCATGCGTCCGCGATGTTCAATATTAATCAAGTTAATTTCGTATTACTCTGGACAGGGCCTGTGCTGTCGCGATCATAAACTTGGAAAGCAGACCCCAGTCCCGCCATAAAAATCAGGCAAGTGTAAGAATTTCAGGGGAAGTTAAACCAACGGCGACCGTGTGCTCAAAATGTGCAGACGCACTTCCATCGCAAGTGACTGCGGTCCAGTTGTCATCCAAAACCCTTACTTTAGAATCCCCCACATTAACCATGGGTTCAATAGCCAGCGTCATACCGAGCTTAAGTCTTGGGCCGCGACCGGCCTTCCCGAAGTTTGGAATTTGAGGATCTTCGTGCATATCGCGGCCAATTCCGTGACCAACAAATTCGCGCACCACCGAAAAGCCAGCGGCTTCCACCACTACTTGAATCGCATTTGAGATGTCACCGAGATGGTTACCAGCCACTGCTTTAGAAATTCCTGCATCAAGCGCCGCCTTAGTTACTTGAAGTAGCTTCTTTTTTTTATCGTCAATTTTACCAGCTGCCACCGTGACCGCAGTATCGCCAATGAATCCACCAAAATCGATCCCAGCATCAATGCTGACAATATCACCGTCACGAATAATGCGTTTACCTGGTATCCCATGAACAACCTCTTCATTGATGGAAACGCAGATTTGTCCTGGAAACCCATGATAGCCGTAAAAGGCACTGGTTCCGCCAAGTTTGCGAATGAGCTCATAGGCGGCATTACTCAGGTCTAGCGTAGTGATTCCCGGACAGACCATTGCAGCGAGGGAATCACGCACCTGAGCGGTCATTCGATTAACTCGGCGCATCGCATCGAGTTCAAGAGGGGTTTTTACGACAATCATGAACGACCCTGCGCCGCGAGCACATCAAGAACCACCGCCGTGGCTATATCAGCATGTCCGCTGGCATCAATATCACGAATCAACCCTTTTTGCCGATAGTAAGCGATGAGAGGTGCCGTTTGTTTTTCATAAACTTCAAGCCGATTAAGTATGGTTACTTCGCTGTCATCAGCACGCTGATAAAGCTCTCCGCCATCAACATCACAAACACCGGATTTCCCCGGAGGCCGCCTCGTCAAATGGTAAACAGCACCACAGGCCCTACAAACGCGTCGCCCAGTGAGGCGTCGAAGCAATGTCGCGCGGTCAACTTCCAAATTAAAAACGTGCGAAAGGACTCCATTATATTTTTTAAAGATCTGATCAAGCCCTTTAGCCTGCTCAATGGTGCGAGGGAATCCATCAAACATAAAACATACGACAGATGGTTCTGTAGTGATACGCGCTTCAATTATTCGCAAAATAACAGAATCCGGGACCAGCTCACCAGCATCCATAAACGCTTTAGCTTCGAGCCCGACGGAACTGCCTGATTTTAAGGCAGCACGCAACATGTCGCCAGTGGACACGTGAATATATGCGGTCTTCTGCCGTAGATCTTCAGCTAATGTTCCCTTGCCTGCACCAGGTCCGCCAAGAAGAATTATCGCTTCCATCGCCTACCTTCTTCCAGATTTAAGTTTCCCTGTTTTCAGAAATCCGTCGTAGTGGCGCATCAGCAGGTGAGACTCAACCTGCCGCATCGTGTCAAGCATAACCCCGACGATAATAAGCAAGCTGGTGCCACCAAAAAATGAAGCGACAAGCCCTGGAATGCCAAACTGATTCCCCATAATCGTTGGAAAAACTGCTATTCCAGTCAGAAAAATAGCACCAGCCAATGTGATGCGAGTCATCGTTCGATCAAGAAATTCAGCGGTGGATTTGCCGGGCCGGATACCGGGAATGTACCCACCATTTTTTTTGAGATCATCAGCAATTTGGACAGGATTAAACTGCGTAGCCACCCAAAAGTAAGAAAAGAAAAGGATCATAAGCCCAAAGCAAACCATGTACGGTCCAGTCCCATAACCAAACGCAGCGCCAAGCTGTTTAGCTACCGGCCATGGCAACATATTTAATATTTTCTCAGGAAACATCAAAATAGCCTGAGCAAAAATAATCGGCATAACCCCGGCATAGTTAACACGCAAAGGCATAAAGGTATGTTGCCCGCCATAAACCTTTTGCCCGACAACGCGCTTAGCATATTGAACAGGAATTTTCTGCTGAGCTTGCGTAACAGCAACCACTACCGCAATAACAGCCAGAACCATGATAAGCATGGTTGCTGCCATAAAAGGGGAATGTCGCACAACTCCGTCAACCGGTTTAAACATGCTGATCATAGCACCAACTGCGGCAGGCATACGACTGACGATATTCACCGTAATGATCATAGAAATACCATTCCCGATTCCTCGCTCAGTTATCTGTTCACCAAGCCACATCAGCAGGAGCGTCCCAGTCACTAAAGTCATCGTCGTAAGTAACTCAAACCCAAGGCCGGGAATACGAACAACATCCGCAGGAAAATAAAGATGCCCGCTTTCAAGTGCCCGTGCTATCAGAAAGCCCTGAAACGCACAAAGTGCCACCGTGAGATACCGAGTGTACTGTGTAATTTTCGCACGACCCGACTCACCTTCCCGCACTAACTTTTCGAGTGCAGGAACCACTGCCGTCATCAGCTGAATAATAATCGAAGCGCTAATATAGGGCATGATTCCAAGCGCACCTACCGCACAATTTGCTACGGCACCACCGCTGAACAGGTTAAACATGTCGAGAAATCCGACGCCCTGTCCGGCTGAGGCTTTGATGTAACTATTAATCATACTGAAATCGACACCCGCAATCGGAATGTCAGAAATCAGACGACACAGGAAAATTACGCCCAAAGTAAAAAGGATCCGCTGACGTAATTCTTGAATCTTAAAGCTGTTGACGAAGGCGGAAAGCATCGTTTACCCCGCTTAAATTTTTGAATCAGATTATTTCGCAACTGCCACCGGCAGCTTCAATTTTTTCTTTAGCCGATGTGCTGAATGCATTGGCTTTAACAGCAATCTTTTTTGATATTTCGCCGTTACCAAGCACTTTAATTCCATCCCACTGGCCGTTTACAAAACCAACTTGACGCAACAGATCCAGCGTTACCACTGTACCGGCTTCAAATGCATTCAACGCGGCTACATTCACCGGCGCAAATACTTTTCGGGTATAATTACTGAATCCGCGTTTTGGAATGCGACGAGCCATAGGCATCTGCCCGCCCTCAAAAAGAGGTTTGTGCTTATGCCCGGAACGAGCATACGCTCCTTTATGTCCGCGTCCGGAAGTTTTTCCTTTTCCAGAAGATCGTCCGCGCCCTACGCGCATTTTACGATGTGTAGAACCTTTTGCAGGCTGTAGTGAATGGAGTTCCATTTTAAAAACCTTTTTTTTATTTTCCGCGAGCCGCAAACGCCGCTTCGCGTGTGCGCAAAGTGGCAAGGGCGGCCAGAGTGGCTTTGGTTACGTTCAACTTGTTGCTACTACCAAGCGATTTGGCAAGCACATCGCGCACGCCAGCGAGTTCAAGTACAGCACGGCACGAACCACCGGCAATTACACCAGTACCTTCAGACGCCGGACGCAACAGAACCTGTGCACCTCCGAATTTGCCCGTTGCTTCATGCGGAATCGTAGTTCCGCGCATAGTAATCGGCTTCATCGCACGCTTGGCCGCTTCGCCGCCTTTACGAATCGCATCGGCTACTTCATTGGCCTTACCGAGACCATACCCGACCCGTCCAGCGCCGTCTCCGACAACAACCAGTGCGCCGAAACTGAAACGACGCCCACCCTTGACCACTTTTGAATTGCGGTTAATGTGAACTACGCGTTCTTCAAACTCCGACTTCACTTTTTTTTCTGCTGATTTTTCAATCACTTCGAGCAACTCCTCATTTACATAAAACTAAAATTGAAGACCGGCTTCACGAGCACTGTCGGCCAACGCACGCATGCGCGCCCCGTATGCAAAGCCGCCACGGTCAAAAACAACCATAGATACACCTTGAGCCTTGGCCGCTTCGGCCGCTTTGGCCCCAAGCGCTTTTGCCGTATCGACCGTACACTTCTCTCCCAGCGATGAAGCCGAGCAAATGGTTTTCTGTGCGTCGTCGTCGATAACCTGCACGTAAATATAACGGTTGGAAACGTAAACAGCCATGCGCGGACGCACCGCAGTTCCCTGAACCTTGTTTCGCAAACGGAGATGTCTGCGCTTCCGATAATCTGATTTGTTTTTGACCTTCATGATTAAGCCACTGCCTTACCTTCTTTACGCCGAACCTGTTCGCCCTTGTACCGCACCCCTTTGCCTTTATAGGGTTCTGCAGGAGCAAACGCACGAATACGCGAGGCGACCAAACCAACTAGGGCTTTTTCATGCCCCGACACTTTCACATCGGTGGCCCCCGCAACTTCTACTTTAATGCCGTCCGGAATTTCATATTTTATGTCGTGCGAGAAACCGAGAGAAAGAACCAGAATTTTCCCCTGCATCTGCGCTTTGTAACCGACACCCTGAATTTCAAGATCTTTGACATAACCGGTTTGTACGCCAAGAATCATGTTGTTAAGCGTATTGCGAATCGTTCCGTGCAATGCACGCGACTCTTTCGTTTCATCTTTACGTCCGACAACCACCTGGTCACCGTTAACGGCCACCGTGATCTGATCGGGAATCCGCAAAGTACTTTCGCCCTTTGCTCCCTTAACCGTAGCTAGATTACCGCTGAGAGTTACTGTTGCGCCAGCGGGAACCTTTACGGGCAATTTTCCTATTCTAGACATCGTTACAACCTCGATTTGAAATTACCACACATAACAAAGCACTTCGCCGCCCACGTGGGCTTTGCGAGCATCCCGATCACTAAGCATACCTGATGAAGTACTCAAGATCGCCGTGCCGATACCACCCAACACGCGCGGAACATCATTCGCTGTAACATAGTGATGACAGCTCGGACGACTGACACGACGCAACCCCTGGATAACCGGCTTTTGATCATCCTGAAATTTAAGATGGAGTACCAACGTCGGCTTCCCATCTACTTTTTCGGACGTGTAATCTTTGATGTAGCCCTCTTGTTTAAGAATTCGAGCCAATTCGCTCTTCATCTTAGAATGAGGCATCTGAACCTTCGTATGCGCAGCCATGTTAGCATTGCGAATACGGGTCAGCATATCAGAAATAGGATCACTCAATATCATTGCTGTTCACCTTTATTTTTGGCGGTTTCAAACGGCATCCCCAAAAGGCGGAGAAGCTCACGCGCCTCGGCATCGGTTTTGGCCGTTGTAACAAATGTCACATCCATACCATGCACCTTGCGGACATGATCCGGATTAATTTCAGGGAAAATGGTCTGCTCTTTCAGCCCAAGCGAATAGTTCCCGCATCCATCGAACGACTTGGTCTGAATGCCGCGAAAGTCGCGAATACGCGGCAACGCAATATTGATCAAACGATCTAAGAATTCATACATTCGCGCGCCGCGCAACGTCACTTTACCAGCCAGCGAAACGCCTTCACGAAGCTTAAAGTTCGAAACGCTTTTTCTAGCCTTGATTGTCACCGGACGCTGTCCGGAAATTTTAGTCAAATCATCAAGCACCGCCTGCAAGGCATCACGATCATGCTGCATTCCAACCGATACATTAATGGCAATTTTGGAAAGCGCCGGTATCTGCATGCGATTGCTGTAATTAAACTTTTTCTGAAGTTCGGGCACCACTTGCTCACGATATTTTAGTTTCATTGTCGGTATCACGGATACCCCCTCTAAATAAATTAATTAGTTACTCTGCTTTTTTAAGATTCGATATATGAATAGAAGCCTCTTTTTCAATCACGCCACCTTGCGGATTATCCTGCGTTTTGCGCATATGCTTCTTCACAAAATTCAAGCCTTCCACCACGACCCGTCCTGTGCCTGGAAGCACCTGAAGGACCTTGCCGGTCTTGCCCTTGCCATCGCCGCAGACGGCTTTGACCAAATCACCCTTTTTTATTGCTGCCATAAAACGTCCCCTATCCTTAAAGCACTTCCGGTGCGAGCGAGACTACTTTCATAAAGTTGCCATCACGTAACTCGCGGGCCACAGGACCAAAAATGCGCGTTCCGCGCGGATTTTTAGCAGCATCAATAATAACAGCAGCGTTATGGTCGAACCGCAAAACAGATCCATCCCGGCGGCGGATTGCAGACTTTGTCCGCACAACTACCGCCTCACAGACTTCACCCTTTTTTACAATTCCACCCGGCTGGGCTTCTTTGACAGCTACTTTGATAATCTCTCCAACCTTCGCATAACAACGCTTGGTTTTTAAAACCCGAATA
This sequence comes from uncultured Verrucomicrobiota bacterium, assembly GCA_964398915.1. Taxonomy (GTDB): domain Bacteria; phylum Verrucomicrobiota; class Kiritimatiellia; order Kiritimatiellales; family Tichowtungiaceae; genus Tichowtungia. The sequence continues at coordinate 117,706 of CAYNOR010000006.1, read as the reverse complement.
CACTGAACACTCCGTGCGCCCGTATTATCCGCGACATCCAGTCTGGTCTGCACTAAAATCATTTTTTTACCTGCCTTACTTCGAAATAATCTCGATAAGCCGCCAGTTCTTCAACCGACTGATCGGACGAGTCTCCATAACCCGCACTATCTGACCGACCTTCGCCTCGTTATTTTCATCATGCGCATGTATTTTTTTCGTCACACGCAACTCTTTACCCAACAGTGGATGCCTAACCCGGCGTTCTATGAGCACAGCGATGGTTTTATTGCCCGCCACACTGCTCACGCGACCTTCGCGTACTTTCCGATGCCCTCTTAACTCCATCTTTTACCTCTCGGCTTTCGCTGCCTGATTCATAACCGTTTTAATGCGAGCCACTGAACGACGCGCGGCACGGATACGTAGCGGATTCTCAAGCTGTCCAGAAACCTGCTGAAGACGCAACGTAAACAGCTCTTTGTTCATATCCTCAAGCTGCTGTTGCAACTCGACCTTTGTCATATCTTTAGATTCTTTTACTTTTTTCATTCGATACTCTCACCTGAAATCAACGGTTTTCATGACGTGTCACAAACCGCACCCGTATGGGCAGCTTGGTGGCGGCCAGCCGCATCGCAATGCGAGCCTGCTGATCAGTCACCCCGTCGAGTTCAAAAAGCATTCTCCCGGGCCGAACCACAGAAACCCAGCCTTCCACGCCGCCTTTACCTTTACCCATGCGAACTTCCAGCGGTTTTTTGGTGAAGGGCTTGTCCGGGAAAATCCTAATCCAAAGCTTCCCCTTGCGTTTCAAATTTCGGTTAATCGCCACACGACAGGCCTCAATCTGAATGTTTGTAATCCATGCGCGCTCCAACGCCTGCAAACCATATTCACCAAAAGCCAGCGTGGTGCCGGATTTGGCCATACCGCGACGGGAGCCTTTTTGGACTTTCCTATATTTAACTCGTTTGGGCAATAAAGGCATTGATCAATACTCCTAAGCTTGCGCCTTTTCATCCTTTTTACAAATCCACACCTTGATGCCGATAGCACCGGCTACAGTACGAGCAGTTGCCGTTCCGTAGTCTATGTTAGCTCGTAGCGTATGAAGTGGAATTTTGCCTTCCTTGTAACTCTCCGCACGGGAGATTTCGGCACCACCTAAACGTCCAGCAGCCAGCACTTTTATACCATCTGCACCGATATCCATCGCCATCTGAATCGCACGTTTCATCGCTCGGCGATATGAAACTCGGCGCTCCAATTGTAAGGCAATGCTCTCAGCAACCAACTTGGCGTCAAGATCGGGGTTCTTTACTTCATCGATTTCAATGTAAACTTCTTTCTTCGTCATTTTACCAAGCTGCTCGCGCAACTTTTCGATGTCTTCGCCTTTGCGTCCTATCACCAGCCCCGGCCGAGCCGTGCGAATGGTTACACGAACACGATTGGCATAACGTTCAATAAAAACGTTGGAAATCGCCGCGTCTTTCAGACGCGCTTGTACGGCTTCGCGGATAGCGATATCCTCCTGAAGCAGGTCAGCAAACTCTTTCTTGCCGGCAAACCAACGTGACCGCCAGTTCTTATTGACCGCAATACGGAGTCCGATAGGATTTACTTTCTGTCCCAAAACGATTCCCTTTCCTTATTTTCTATCTGTTAAAACTACGGTGATATGAGTCGTGCGTTTACGAATAGCACCAGCTGAACCCCGTGCTCGCGGACGAAACCGTTTAAGCACCGGACCCCCGTCCACATACGCATCCTTCACAAAAAGATTGTCAGCGGACACCCCTTCGTTGCTCTTTGCATTTGCAACAGCTGACTTAAGTGTTTTACCAACTTCAGTCGCTGCTTTCATGGCATTAAAGCTTGTAATACGAAGAGCTTCCGCGACTGAAAGACCCCGGATCTCAGATGCCAGATAACGCGCTTTAATCGGCGACATCCGCACATATTTAGTTGTTGCTGAAACTTCCATGTTTTTCTCTCTCATCCGTGCCGCTTTTTACGCAAAGGCGGCAACTATACGTCATTCCATTTTCAAATCCAGAACTTCTATCAAAATAAATTTTTATTTTGCAACGGTCTTGTCGGTTGCAACCCCATGCTGCCTAAAAGCACGCGTTGCAGCAAACTCGCCAAAGCGATGCCCAACCATATTCTCCGTAACAAACACCGCGACAAAAACCTTGCCGTTATGGACAGAAAAATTATGTCCGACGAACTCAGGCACAATCATCGAAGCACGTGCCCATGTTTTGATTGGCTTTTTTCTGCCAGAGACATCCATCTGCTCAACTTTCTTAAGCAGTTTTCCGTCGATGAAAGGACCTTTTTTGAGTGAACGAGCCATAGCTTACTTCTTTCTCCGTTCGATGATATACTTATTCGAAGCCAATTTATTCTTACGAGTGCGCTTGCCCTTAGCCAATGTACCCCAAGGCGACTGAGGATGACCGCCTCCTGAAGTACGCCCTTCTCCACCACCCATCGGGTGGTCAACAGGATTCATCGCCACACCACGAACGGTTGGACGAACACCTAACCACCGCTTACGACCAGCCTTCCCGCTGGAAATATTTTCATGATCAACGTTACCAACCTGACCAACAGTTGCGTAACAATTGACACGCACACGCCGGATTTCGCCCGACGGCATTTTCAAGTTTGCAAATTCACCCTCACGAGACATCAGCTGTGCACCGGTTCCTGCGGAACGGGCAATCTGTCCTCCGCAACCAGAATTCAACTCGATATTATGAACCGTCATACCAAGCGGAATTTTTTCAAGTGGCAAGGCATTTCCAACAGCCGGCTCCGCTTCAGGCCCGGACAATACAACCGTTCCAACTTGAAGCCCAACAGGAGCCAGCATATAACGCTTCTCGCCATCAACATAATTCAAAAGAGCGATTCGGGCTGAACGATTCGGGTCGTACTCAATCGACGCCACAACCGCTGGAATGCCGTACTTGTTGCGCTTGAAATCAATTAGACGGTAGCGTTGCTTGTGTCCACCACCACGATGCCGAGTTGATACACGTCCGGCGCTATTACGTCCACCCGTACTTTTCTTCGCACGAATCAAAGACCGTTCCGGCGTTGATTTTGTAATTTCCTCAAACGCCGAAGTCACCGTATGGCGGCGGCTCGGCGTAGTCGGTTTATATGTTTTTAAAGCCATAACTGAAACTCCTTACACCAAATCAATTTTACTTCCTTCGACCAGCGTTACTACGGCACGTTTCGTTCCTGCAGTCCGTCCGGCGCTGGCCGTCCGCTCACGCTTGTTTTTTCCCTGACGTTTCATTGTATTAACTGTGCTGACCTTCACTTTAAAAAGCTCTTCCACAGCCTGCTTAATTTCAGCCTTATTTGCATCAGGGCGGACATTGAAGATATATTTATTTTCTTCTTCAGAAAGGCGGGCGCCTTTCTCTGTCAGCACAACCTTCTGTATTACCTTGTATACGTCTTTCATTAAAAATCCCTTCTTAGGCCAGGCGCTGCTCAAGTTTTTCCACACCCGCCTTAGTGATGACAATCTGCGGATAACGAACGATCTGATAGGTGTTCACATTTTCTGCACAAACCACTTCAACATCCTGCAGGTTGCGAGCAGCCATCTGAACCGTGCTGTCCATCGCCGTCAAAATCAGTAGCGTTTTGCCTTTAATTTCAAGCGCCTGCAACAACGAACAGATTTCCTTTGTGCGCGGTGTTGAAAGCGTAATGTCATCAACAACCATCACCTGTCCCGCCGCAGCCTTTTCACCAAAAGCACATGCAAAAGCCAACCGACTTACCTTGCGCGGAACCTGCTTGCGAACTTTGTGCGGATGCGGTCCAAACGCCACGCCACCGCCGCGCCACACAGGCGACTGACGATAGCCGGCACGAGCACGTCCGAGCCCCTTCTGCTTCCATGGTTTTTTGCCAGAGCCCGCAACTTCACCCTTGCGCTGTGTATTGGCTGAACCTTGGTGCTGATGAGCCTGATGGGTTGTAACAGCCTGAAAAACGGCCTGAGCGCCCTTATCGGCGACAGTAAACTTATCGCTGAGGGTCACTTCGCCCAGCTTCTTTCCCTTGCAATCTTTAAGCGGCAATGTACTCATGATCATCCTCTCAAATTATTTTCTTTTGAGTGCTTCGCGAAGCACCAACGTCGTGCCGTTTGCGCCAGGAACCTGGCCCTTAACCAGAATCAGGTTTTCGGCAGCGCGCACTTGGATTATTTTGACATTTTGAACGGTAATGTCGGTGCGGCCCATCTGGCCAGCCATCTTCTTACCTTTAAAAACGCGACCCGGCTTTTCTTTCATACCGATAGATCCGGTCGTCCGGTGAAAGTGAGAACCGTGGGTTGCACGTCCACCGCCAAAATTATGCCGCTTCATTACGCCCTGAAAGCCCTTACCTTTTGTAACGCCCAGCACGTCAACAAAATTAACTCCTTCAAAAACCGCCGCCGTCAGCGTATCACCTGCTTTAGCAGAATCACCCGCATCCACACGGACTTCGCGCAACTCATGCATGGTATCCAGACCTGCCTTTTTGAAATGCCCTACAAGAGGCTTCGCCACACGATCTACCTTCTGCACACCAAATCCCAATTGAACTGCTTCATAACCGTCTGTAGCAGTCGTCTTACGCTGAACTACACTGCACGGTCCTGCTTCAATAACTGTAACGGGAACCCGGCGGCCTTCTTCGTCGAAGATCTGGGTCATCCCCAGTTTTTTTCCTATTAGACTCTTCATGATTTAACTCAGATTTTAATGGTGATGTCTACGCCCGCCGGAAGATTAAGCTTTTTGAGCTCATCCACTGTTTTAATCGTCGGGTTAATAATATCTAGCAGACGCTTATGCGTTCTGATTTCAAACTGTTCCATCGATTTTTTATTTACGAATGGACTGCGATTGACAGTTAAACGCTCAATGCGCGTCGGCATCGGAATCGGCCCAGCCACACGGGCGCCAGTGCGTTTTGCGGTTTCAACAATTTCCTTTGATGAGGCGTCAAGCACCCGGTGATCAAAAGATTTCAAACGTATACGTATGCGCTGATTATTCATAATTTATCTCTACTACCGGTTTAAGATGGTCTCCTGTATGGAATCCGGCACCGCTTCAAAACAATGCGGCTCCATCGTGTAACTGGCCCGTCCTTTAGTCAGCGAGCGCAACGTAGTGGAATAGCCGAACATCTCTGCCAGCGGCACATCCACATGTACAATCTGCACTGTCTCACGGGCCTCAATCTCGCGGATCCGTCCGCGACGACCGTTTAAATCATTCATGACATCGCCTAAGTGTTCTCCTGGAGCAACAACCTCAAGCTTCATAATCGGTTCAAGTAACGTTGGCGAAGAAGCGCCAACGGCTGCACGCAGGGCCATAACAGCTGCGGTACGAAAAGCCACTTCAGAAGAATCCACCGGATGCGAACTGCCGCCCGTAACGGTCACTTCTACATCAACCAGCGGATAATTTCCAAGCACACCGGTCATCAACGCATCACCAAGACCGTCTTTGATTGCATCATGGAATTCGGCAGGGATCACTTCGTTGGAAACTTTGATAGAAACATGATTACCTGAGCCTCGCTCACGAGGAACAACATTTACAAGAACATGCCCGAAATGGCCCCGCCCGCCGATTTCACGAGCAAACTCAAACTCGCCAGATGCTGTTTTTTGCACACTCTCACGGTATGCCACCACGGGTTTGCCTGCGTTAGCCTGCACTTTAAATTCGCGGAAAATACGATCCTTGATGATCTCTAAATGAAGCTCACCCATGCCGTTAATGATCGTCTGTCCGGTATCTTCGTTCATCGTCACACGAAACGTCGGATCTTCTTCCGTCAGGGAAATAAGAGCTTCCTTGAGTGCATCACGGTCCGCCTGCGTCTTCGGCTCGATAGCCATAGCAATAACCGGCTCAGGGAAAACAATACGCTCCAGAACAACCGGATCGTTTTCAGCACAAAGTGTATCGCCGGTGGTAAAATTTTTCAGGCCGGAGATTGCACCGATTTCGCCGGTGTAAAGCACTTCGATATCTTCGCGGCTGTTTGCGTGCAACCGGAGCAGGCGTCCGATTTTTTCACGTTTTTTAGTGCGCGGATTAAAAACATTCTGCCGCTTCTCCAGTTTTCCGGAATAAATCCTAACGAATACCAGCTTGCCTACAAACGGATCATTCGCCATTTTGAATGCCAGCGCACTAAGCGGCTCGAAGTCGCCAGCTTCACGAAAAATAACTTCTTCCGTTTTAGGATGAATTCCGTGAACGGCCGGCACATCGACCGGCGACGGCAAATAGTTGACAACGGCATCAAGCAACGGCTGAACACCTTTATTCTTGAGAGAAGAACCGCAAAGCACGGGAACAATCTGCCCCGAAATCGTGGTGCGTCGCAACGCAGCAACCAGATGGCTCGCGGGCACATCGGGATTTTCGAGATAAATGTCAGTCAGCTGCTCATCAGCTTCAGATACATGCTCGATCAGTTCGGCGCGAGCCTTTTCAGCTTCAACCGCCATATCTTCAGGAATCGCGATCTCTTGAACTTCGCTGCCGAGATTTTCCTCGTTAAACAAAAACGCTCGCATTGTAATGAGGTCGATCACGCCCCTAAACGATTCTTCTGATCCCAGCGGGAGCTGAATCGGAACAGCTGGCGCAACAAGCTTCTCGCGGATCTGCTGAACAACGGATAAAAAATCTGCGCCCTTGCGGTCCATCTTATTAATAAAAGCCAGACAGGGAACACGGTACTTTTTCGCCTGGCGCCAGACCGTTTCGGATTGAGGCTGGACTCCCCCTACGCCACAAAATACACCAACAGCACCGTCGAGCACGCGCAGAGACCGTTCGACTTCGACAGTAAAATCAACATGGCCGGGAGTATCTATAAGATTAACCTGATGGTCTTTCCAGAAACAGGTCGTGGCGGCGCTGGTGATAGTAATGCCGCGTTCCTGCTCCTGCTCCATCCAATCCATGACAGCAGTGCCTTCATGCACTTCGCCCATTTTATAAACACGACCGGTGTAATAAAGGATGCGTTCAGAAGTCGTTGTTTTCCCAGCATCAATATGCGCGACAATTCCAATGTTGCGAATCGAGGACAGACTGCGTCCGCGTTCTGCATCTTCCCGTCGGGAAGGCGCAGAACTCTTCGCATTTTTTCCATCCTGTTTCACAGCAAACTTCATTTCTATTCCCAATAACTACCACTTGTAATGAGCAAAAGCTTTGTTGGCCTGAGCCATCTTGTGAGTGTCATCCCGCTTTTTAACCGCCGAGCCCTGATTATTGTAGGCATCCAGTACTTCCATCGCCAGCGCACGGCGCATCGGCTGACCACGACGAGTCTTGGCGTACTGTATGAGCCAGCGGCTAGCCAGTGCAGTTTGACGCTTCGGGCTAACCTCAAGCGGAACCTGATAAGTGGCACCGCCAACACGCTTGGATTTCACTTCCAGCTTCGGCTTAATATTCTCCATCGCACGACCGAATACAGTCAAAGGATTTTCCTCTTTAAGCTTCGTCTGAATATCTTCCAATGCTCCGTAAACGATAGCGGCAGCGGTCGATTTTTTTCCTCGTCCCATGATACTGTTAATCATGTAAGCTACCAATTCGCTATTAAAGCGCGGGTCTGGAGTGATCGTACGTTTTTCTGCTTTGCGTCTTCTTGCCATGGCTAAATACTTTCTTTATTCTTTCGGTTTCTTGGCCCCGTATTTGGAACGTCCTCTGCGGCGTCCGTTTACACCGAGGCAGTCCAGCGTGCCGCGCACGATGTGATAGCGAACCCCCGGCAAGTCCTTCACCCTTCCGCCACGAACCAGCACCATGCTGTGTTCCTGCAGATTATGGCCTTCACCTGGAATATAGGCATTGATTTCGCGACCGTTAGTCAGCCGCACGCGGGCGATTTTACGCAACGCGGAGTTCGGCTTCTTCGGGGTCATAGTTTTTACAAGAAGACATACACCACGACGTTGCGGGCAATTAGCCAGCGCGGGCGATTTACTCTTCTTTAGCAGCGGTTTACGCGGTTTTTTAATCAACTGGTTAATTGTCGGCATAAGTTCCTTCCATCAAAAAAAACGAGCGGCAGATAATAGGAGCCAGCCGCTCATCCCGCAAGCATTAAGATTTAACTTTCTACAGTTTTTTCGTCTTGTCCAAGTAACGGGTTTGAACCCAGCGCATCTTCTACGCTGATTTCCTCGCCCAGCCTGACCGGACGAATGTTTTTATAAAGTGGGAAACCGCTTCCAGCAGGAATCAGATGGCCCATAATTACGTTTTCTTTAAAGCCTCGCAACTGGTCGATACGACCCAGCGTGGCAGCCTGCGTCAATACGCGAGTGGTATCCTGGAACGATGCCGCCGAAATAAAGCTCTCCGTAGCCAGCGCAGCCTTGGTGATCCCAAGCAGAACCGGAGAAGCTTCAGCCGGACGGCGGCCTTCTTCCATGGCGCGCTGATTTATTTCCTGAAACTTCTGTTTTTCAACCTGCTCGCCCCAAAGAAATTCGGTATCACCAGGATCGGTGATCTTAACTTTGCGCAACATCTGCCGAACAATCACTTCAATATGCTTGTCGTTGATTTCCACGCCCTGCAGACGATAGACAGCCTGAACCTCGTTCACCAGATACTCCTGCAACTCCTGAGGACCGCAAACCTCCAGCAATTCCTGAGGAACGATCGGTCCTTCAGTAAGCTGCTGTCCTTTTTGGACTATATCACCTGGGTAAACGATAACGTGCTTACCCATCGGGATGAGATGCTCTTCTTCCGTCCCAGTTGCCGGGTCGCGAATAATTAATTGACGCTTGCCTTTGGCTATACCACCCAATTCAACAACGCCATCAATCTTCGCAATTTCAGCAGCTTCCTTCGGACGACGCGCTTCAACTAACTCTGCTACACGCGGCAACCCCCCAGTAATATCCTTGGTTCGAGACTGTTTCCGCGGGGTCTTAGCGAGCGTGGCCCCCGCAATGATTTTCATACCTTTTGTCACCATCACGTGCGCCGCAGCCGGAATCGAATAATAGGCAATGGCATTACCTGCAGCATCTTTAACAACAATCTGCGGATGCAGATCTTCCTTATGCTCCAGTACAACAAGCCCCTCAACCCCAGTCGTCGCATCTTCAGCTTTTTGAACTGTGACGCCTTCAATAAAATCATGAAAATCAATTTTACCGTCCTGCTCCGAAAGAATCGGAACACTGTACGGATCCCAGCTGACAAATGTTTCACCCCGTTTGACGCGACCACCATCATCGACAGTAATCACTGCGCCAATCACCGCCGAGTAACGTTCCAATTCACGGCCATCGTCGTCATGCGTTACAACAAAACCGTTTTTGTTAAGGATAACATTCCCGGTCTCAACCTTCACGGTGCGAAGATTTTCGTAACGAACAACCGAGTTTTCTTTGGCCGTGATCTTCGGCTGTTTAAATACCGAACTCGCCGTACCGCCGATATGGAACGTACGCATGGTGAGCTGTGTGCCAGGCTCCCCAATTGACTGCGCAGCGATAATACCTACTGGTTCGCCTAAACGGGCTTCCCGCCCAGATGCTAAATTGCGACCATAACATTTAGCGCAAACTCCACGCCGCGATTCACAAGTCAGTACGCTACGAATGCGTACTTTTTCAACGCCGACACGTTCGATCTTCTTAGCGGCATATTCGTCAACAATCTCATTCGCCGCGACAATGACTTCCTTCGCGTTGTATAAATCAAAAATATCATCACAGGTTGTACGGCCGATAATGCGCTGAGACAATGATACAAGCTCATCATCACCATCGGTAATTGCGCTCACCTCAATACCATTAAGCGTGTGGCAATCTTCTTCCATGATGATGATGTCATGCGCAACATCGACAAGTTTACGGGTCAGATAACCGGAGTCCGCTGTTTTAAGTGCGGTATCGGCCAAACCCTTGCGAGCGCCGTGCGTCGAAATAAAGTATTCCAGCACGCTCAACCCTTCGCGGAAATTCGCAAGAATCGGACGTTCAATAATTTCACCTGACGGCTTGGCCATCAATCCGCGCATACCTGCCAGCTGACGGATCTGCTGACGGCTACCGCGCGCGCCGGAATCCACCATGATGAATACCGGGTTCAGGTCCTTCGCAGAATCCTTATTGGCCGGATCATCGTTACGCTCCAGTGAGCTAAACAACTTGCCTGTCAGCTTATCGTTTGCATCCGTCCAGATATCAATAACCATGTTATAGCGTTCGCCGTCAGTGATGAGACCTTTCTTATACTTCTCTTCAACTTCGCGAATCGTCTTGCGAGCGGTAGCAATCAACTCTTCCTTTTCAGGAGGAATGATCATGTCGGAAAGACCAATCGAAATGCCTGCAGCCGTTGCCTGAGCAAACCCCAGATTCTTGAGGCTATCAAGCACCCGGACTGTTTCGTTATGACCCGCTACTTCGTAACAGTGTTCAATAAGCTTACCAAGCAGTTTTTTGGTAACCCGTTCATTCACAAAACCGATGCTGTCAGGCCAAACTTCATTGAAGAAAACTCTCCCGACAGTTGTTATAATAGCAGACTTTTTCTGATCGCCGAATTTTGTTTCCCGCTGGTAGTCGGGATTACGGTAGCGGATACGGTCATGCAACCGAAGAGCCCCTTCATCAAAGGCGGTGTGCACTTCATTAATATCTGCCAAAAGGGGCAACTGTTCATGTCCGACTTCTTTGCCACTGTTTTTACGCGATTCGAGGATAAACTCCTGAGAAAAACTGGTTAAAAAGTAGGTTCCCAGCGCAATGTCCTGCGTCGGTGTCATTACCGGCTTCCCGCTGGATGGCGAGAAAATATTATTCGGCGCAAGCATCAGACACTTCGACTCGATTTGCGCCTCAACAGAGAGAGGAACATGAACCGCCATCTGGTCCCCGTCGAAGTCTGCATTGTATGCCGTACAAACCAAAGGATGCACTTGAATAGCCTCCCCTTCGATCAGAACCGGCTCGAACGACTGAATACTAAGACGGTGCAATGTCGGCGCACGGTTCAACATAACCGTATGGCCCCTGGTCACTTCGTCAAGAATGTCCCACACAACTTCTTCTTCGCGCTCAATCATCTTCTTGGCGCTACGCACTGTATGTACAATCCCTCGTTCTTTAAGCTTACGGATAATGAACGGTTCAAACAGAACCAGCGCCATCTTTTTCGGCAGACCGCACTGATTCAATTTGAGATTTGGCCCAACCACAATTACTGAACGGCCAGAATAGTCCACGCGCTTGCCCAGCAAATTCTGACGGAAACGCCCCTGCTTACCTTTAAGCATGTCACTCAGCGATTTGAGCGGACGGTTACCCGGTCCGCTGACAGCACGTCCATGGCGACCGTTGTCAAACAACGAGTCCACAGCCTGCTGCAACATGCGCTTTTCATTACGAATGATCACTTCCGGCGTTTTTAGTGCCAACAATGTTTTCAAACGATTGTTGCGGTTAATAACACGACGATAGAGGTCGTTAAGATCCGACGTTGCAAAACGGCCGCCTTCAAGCGGAACTAACGGACGCAAATCAGGAGGGATCACCGGCAAAACTTCAAAAATCATCCATTCAGGCCGCGAATTGCTCTTGATAAGCCCCTCTACAACCTTCATCTGGCTGACTAATTTTTTACGTGTTTGCTTGCTACGAGTACTTGCCAATGCATCCTCAAGTTCAACCAGCTTTTCAGTTAGATTGATTTTCTTGAGTAGCTCTCGCAACCCTTCAGCGCCGATGCGGGCATCAAAATTACCATCACCGTAGTTGTCCAGTGCTTCACGATATTCAAGTTCGGTAAGCAACTGCTTCTCTTTGAGGGGGGTATCGCCGGGATCGACAACGACATAATCGTCATAGTAAATAACATGCTCGAGACTGCGCAGGGTCATATCCAAGAGAAGCCCCATGCGACTGGGCGTGGCTTTAAAAAACCAAATATGTGAAACCGGAACTGCCAACTCAATGTGCGCCATTCTTTCACGTCGCACACGGGACAGGCACACTTCTACACCGCAACGGTCACAAATAACCCCTTTGTGTTTAATTCGTTTATATTTTCCACAACTGCATTCCCAATCCTTGGATGGACCAAAAATGCGTTCGCAAAAAAGACCGCCCTTTTCAGGCTTGAACGTCCGGTAGTTGATGGTTTCGGGGTTTTTTACCTCCCCAAAGCTCCATGAACGAATGTTCTCAGGCGAAGCCAGCCTGATGCTTGCCACTTCACTGATTGCCTCTGTCTCTACGCCGAGTATATCTGCTGCGTTGCGTGTATCCACCGGTATTCTCCTGTCAAAGATTAAAGATGCCCTGTGAAAGAAACGTTATCTGTGTTCGGCTTTTTCACTTCAAAATTCAAGCCGAGCCCCTGCAGTTCCTTGATAAGCACATTGAACGATTCCGGACGTCCGGCATCGAGCACATTCTCACCCTTCACTATGGACTCATAAATACGAGTTCGTCCGGAAAGGTCGTCGCTCTTAACCGTGAGAACTTCTTGTAATGCGTATGCAGCGCCATAAGCTTCCAGCGCCCATACTTCCATTTCGCCGAAGCGCTGTCCGCCATATTGAGCCTTACCGCCCAGCGGCTGCTGGGTGACGAGCGAATACGGACCAACGGCGCGAGCATGGATTTTTTCCGTGACCAAATGGTGTAACTTGAGCATGTAAATAGTCCCAACTACAACACGCTGTTCAAACGGTTCGCCAGTTCGTCCGTCGTAAAGAACCGTTTTACCGTCTTTAGGCAGCCCTGCTTTTTCCAGCATCTCGCGAATTTCTTTTTCAGAAATCCCGTCGAAAATTGGTGTTGCCGCATAGATGCCGAGATGTTTACAAGCCCACCCGAGATGCGTTTCAAGCACCTGTCCGACATTCATACGAGAAGGCACGCCGAGAGGATTAAGAACTATTTCAACTGGCGTTCCGTCCGGAAGGAATGGCATATCTTCCTCAGGAAGAATGCGCGAAATAACACCCTTGTTACCGTGGCGACCTGCCATCTTATCACCAACCGACAGTTTTTTCTTGCTGGCTACATAAACCTTAACCTGCTTAACGATGCCTTCATCGATCTCTTCCCCGCTTCCAGCACGATCAAGCGACCGCTGTTTATCTGCCTCGGCTTCGGCAAATTTATTACGGAAGTTATCAATGATGCTCATGATCTTGATTCGAATAGGACTCGGATCAATCTCGATGTGCTCATAACTGGCGGCCAGCTTGCGCAACAGGGTTTTTGTAATCTTGCGATTAGCAGGAATGATAATATCGCCGGTTTGCACATTCATCACATCCAGCGGGATCTTTTCGCCCAGAAGAATGTTACTCAGCGCTTCGGTCAAATCTTCTGTCAGCTCATGCATTGAGCTCTTATACCGCTCTTCGATATCCTTCTGCCGCTTACGCATGTCGGCGGCCGGTTTGTTTTTTGGCTCTTCCTTGGCGTTTTTATTTTTAGCCGAGACCTTGACGTCCATTACGATACCATAGGTGCCGCTCGGTGCGCGCAGTGATGTATCACGAACATCCGCCGCTTTTTCGCCAAAAATTGCACGCAACAGACGCTCTTCAGGGGCCAGTTCGGTTTCAACTTTCGGCGTGATTTTGCCAACGAGAATATCGCCCGGCTTCACTTCCGCGCCGATCTGAATAATCCCTTCATGCGTCAGATTTTTAAGAGCTTCCTCGCCGACATTCGGAATGTCCCGTGTGATTTCCTCCGGGCCCAACTTCGTGTCGCGGGCTCCGCATTCGAACTCTTCAATATGAATCGAGGTGTAAACATCTTCTTTAACGATCTTCTGACTAATCAGAATAGCGTCTTCGAAATTATATCCGCACCAAGGCATGAAAGCCACGGTTACATTGCGGCCCAACGAAAGTTCGCCCTGATCCGTAGCAGGACCGTCGGCCAGCACTTGGCCTTTTTTGACCTTGTCGCCACGCGTGACAATCGGGCGCTGATTTAAACAGGTTCCTGCGTTTGAACGCATGAACTTACGCAAATCATATTCCTGATAGTCTTCCTTAGGAGTTTTCTTCTTAATCGGTGCTTCGCCGTCTTTAGAAACAATAATTTTATCGGCCGAAACATAGGCCACCTTACCAGCCTCTTCGGCCAAAACCAGTACACGCGAGTCGCGGGCAATGCGACCTTCAATGCCAGTGGCCACAAAAGGACGTTCGGATACCATCAAAGGAACGGCCTGACGCTGCATGTTCGAACCCATCAAGGCTCGGTTAGCGTCGTCATGCTCAAGAAATGGAATCAAGCCGGCCGCAATACTCACCACCTGCTTAGGCGACACGTCCATGTACTGCACTTCAGACGGGGCGACCTCTTTAAAATCGCCACGCATACGCACCATAACCCGGTCGTTCTGGAATGTGCCATTGGCATTAAGCGGAGCATTTGCCTGAGCGATAACAAAATTTTCTTCTTCGTCCGCCGTGAGCGATTCAACATTATTGGAAACTCGGCCTTTCTCCACCTTACGATACGGGGAGATGATAAAACCGTATTCATTGATACGTGCAAAAGTACTCAACGAGGAAATCAAACCGATGTTCGGACCTTCCGGCGTTTCAATCGGACAAATCCGTCCGTAATGCGAACTGTGAACGTCGCGCACCTCAAATCCTGCACGATCACGATTCAAACCTCCTGGGCCAAGTGCCGATAAACGCCGCTTATGAGTTAGTTCAGACAAAGGATTGGTTTGATCCATGAATTGGCTAAGCTGCGAACGACCGAAGAAGTCCTTAATTACGGCTGAAAGTGCTTTTGGATTAATCAATTTCTGAGAGGTCAGGCGATCAACCGTTGTATCAAAAATTGTCATACGTTCTTTGACTAGCCGTTGAATACGCGCCAGTCCAACGCGGCATTGTCCTTCGAGCAACTCACCAACCGTTCGGATACGGCGACTTCCCAAATGGTCAATATCGTCCAGCGTACCATTACCCATTCGAATATTAATGAGATAACGTATAGCCTCCACAACATCTTCTTTATCTAAAGTCAGCGAAGTCGCCTTGGTTTTCAGCTTTTGCTGAATTTTATAGCGGCCCACACGGCTCAGACTGAACCGGGTTTCATCAAAAAATAAACGCTTGAGCATCTGGCGAGCAGAGGCTGTGGTCGGCGGGTCGCCTGGCCGCAACTTTTGATAAAGATCCTTAAGCGCTTCATCAACTGAACGAGTCGTATCTTTCTGGATGGTCTTCATAAAAAGACCTTCATCCCAAGCGACATTGACTACTTCAACATTTTTATATCCGGCAAGCTTCATACGCTGAATCATATCCAGCGTGAGCGCATCATAACGGCGGCCAATAACAGACTGTGAGTCGCTATCAACGGCATCATCTTTGAGCACCAGATTTGAAAGCTCCGTTTCGTCGCCAATTCGTTTATTTAGCGGAAAGCTTTCAATCGTATAATAGAGATTGATAATTTCTTCGTCTGTCCCATACCCGAGAGCTCTCAGAAAAGTTGACGCAAGAAATTTTCTACGGCGACGTTTACGATCCAAGTAAACATATAGCAATTCCGAGGTGTCGAACTGGGTTTCAACCCAAGACCCATGATCCGGAATAATACGGAACGAATACAAAAGGGAACCATTTGCGTGCGTGGTCTGTTCAAAACAAATACCCGGAGAACGATGCAACTGGCTGACAATAACACGCTCTGCTCCGTTGATCACAAAGCTCCCGCGATCCGTCATCAGAGGGATTTCCCCCATGAATAAAGTATCTTCACGAACGTCTTCATTTTCGCGCAAACGAAACGTGACATAAAGCGGCGCCGCATAAGTCTCGCCCTCTTTAACGGATTCAACATATGACATGTTAGGCTCTTTGATTTCGTAACTTGCGAAATCAAGTGCGATCTGCCCGTCATAACTTTCAACAGGAAACGCCTCACTCAAAACGGCCTGCAGCCCGGTTTTTTTACGACGCGACGGTGCAACCCCCTGCTGAAGAAACTCCGCATAGGAATTAGTCTGAAGCTCAATAAGATCTGGCGCTTCAATTACGTCTATCAGTTTTCCAAAGTTTTTTCTCTCGACCATTCCATCACCTTCAGGCTTTTTTTGGACGCTTCGCCCCAGATGCTCAAATCGAAAGCATCATGGAGCACACGAAATACAAACAGTATCCGAAAAACGACCGAACCGGCTGCACAAGGATGCCGCCGGGCCGGAACGTGTAACGTATGATTACTTGATTTCGACAGTGGCGCCAACGCCTTCAAGCTTAGCTTTGATGGTTGCTGCTTCTTCTTTGGAGACGCCTTCTTTGATCGTCTTCGGAGCACCATCCACCAGATCTTTAGCTTCTTTCAAGCCCAACGCAGTTACACCGCGCAGTTCTTTAATAACCTGAATCTTCTGTGCGCCAGCCTGTGTCAGCACAACAGTAAACTCAGTCTTCTCAGCAACCGCTTCAGCCGCTACGGCACCGCCCGCTGCCGCAACCGCGACCGGAGCTGCTGCGGAAACGCCCAGACGGGCTTCCAGAGCTTTGACCAGCTTCGAAAGATCAAGAACCGACATGCGTTCGATTTCGTTAACGATCTCGGCCATTTTGCCTTCAAGTTTCACTTCTACAGTTTCTTCAGCCATTTTATCTTCCTCCCTACACATGAATTGAATCCAACCAACCTAATTAAAAATGTTTTTATGCAACCTGTTCTTTTTTCGCGACTGCAGCATTCAATACGTACAGCAGGCTACAAATCTTCTGATTCATTACACCAACCAGGTGTGTCATCGGTGCCGCCACCGTGCCAACCAGCTTCGCCTGCATTTCTTTTTTGCCTGGAAGCGATGCCAACGCAACAACATCGTTTGAGGAAAGAATAGCACCTTCCAGCACACCGCCCTTAACCGCCGGTTTTTTCTTGTCGCCTGAAAATTTCTTCAGAATTTTTGCTACTTCGACCACGTCGCCAGCACCAAAAATCATTGCAGTAGGGCCGCTCAGGTTTTCAAACCCGGAGCAACCCATCTCACCGCTTATGCGGCTAAACGTGCTGTTCTTGACAACCTTGACCTGCGCATTAGCTCCGCGCAGAAGCTTTTTGAACTCGTCGGTTTCAGGCATGGTCATGCCATTATAATCGGCCAGCAACATGTAGAGAGCCCCTGAGACACTCTCCTGCACCTCATTGTACATGGCCTGTTTTTCAGGTCTGATCTTTTTATTTTCTTTGCTCATGACTATAGCCTCATCCTTACAAATTAAGCTGCTACTGAATCTTTAACATCAAGGCGCAGTCCCGGACCCATTGTGCTGGAAACCGTACACCGTTTAATATAAACACCTTTAGTCGAGCCAGGTTTAGCCGCCAGAATTGCATCGTAGACCGCGCGGAAATTTTCGGCCAAAGCTTCGACAGAAAAAGATAACTTCCCGAACGTAACCATGATGTTTCCGTTTTTATCCATGCGGAACTCAACACGCCCCGCTTTGAACTGCTTAACGGCTGTTGCTGTATCGTCCGTAACTGTACCCGTTTTCGGATTAGGCATAAGACCGCGGGGGCCCAGCACCTTGCCGAGCTTGCGAACTTCTTTCATCGCATCCGGAGTAGCGACAACAATATCAAAATCCATCCATCCGCCAGTTACTTTGGCCAGCAGATCTTCGAATCCAGCCTCAACCGCACCAGCCGCGCGAGCGGCTTCAGCAGCAGAGCCTGTCGCGAAAACAATCACGCGAACATCTTTACCGGTTCCATTTGGAAGCGCTACCGTGGAGCGAATGGCCTGATCTGATTTAGTCGGATCGACGCCCATGCGCAAAGCAACTTCAACCGTTTCGTCAAATTTTGCGGTCGGATTGTCTTTTATAAACTGTAAGGCCTCTTCAACCGTGTACAGTTTTTCAACCTGAACCTTCTTCTTTACTGCGGTATATTTTTTTCCGTGCTTAGCCATGGCTATACAACCTCAATTCCCATACTGCGAGCTGTGCCAGCGATGATACGGCAAGCCGCATCTAAATCACTGGCGTTTAAATCAGCCTCTTTAATTTTGGCAATCTCTTGAACCTGCGCGAGGGTCACCTTACCCACTTTATCGCGATTCGGAACACCTGAACCTTTGGCTACAGCCGCTGCTTTTTTAAGCAACGCCGATGCCGGAGGACTTTTTGTGATAAAACTAAATGAGCGATCCTGATAAACAGTGATCACGACAGGGATAATCATCCCCGCTTCTTTCTGCGTAGCCGCGTTGAACGCCTTGCAGAACTCCATGATGTTCACGCCGTGCTGACCAAGAGCAGGACCCACCGGCGGTGCCGGATTGGCCTGTCCGGCCGGAATCTGCAACTTAATCATCCCTTTTTCTTTTTTTGCCATAAAAAACTCCGCTCAAATTACGCTTTATCCGCCTGCCAGTATTCAAGTTCAACCGGAGCAGACCGTCCGAAAATCGAAACCGAAACGGTCAACTTGCCACGGCTCGGATCTACCTCTTCAATCACTCCATTAAAATTAAGGAACGGACCGTCGGTTATCTTGATTGTCTCTCCCGGCTCAAAATGGATCTTCGTCGTAACCGTTTCCTTCTTTTCCTCAACCTGGTTAATAATCCGGCTCACCTCATCAGCACGCAACGGAACCGGAGAATCTCCTCCGACAAAACCGATCACGCCCGGCGTGTTCTGAATAAAATACCAAGTCTCTTCTACTAAACTTTTATTTTCGCCATACAGCGCTAAATTCGCCAAAACATACCCTGGGAAAAATTTTCGAGCCACCGTCGTTTTTTTCCCTTGTTTAACTTCCGAAACCTTTTCGGTCGGAATCAGGACCTCTCCGATGTACTCGCCCAACTCCTCCTGCTTCACCCTGCTGATGATGCTGTTCTGCACTTTATATTCGTGCCCGGAGAGCGTATGTAAAACAAACCACTGTTTTTCCATTTGTAGTCTTTCTATCCGCCTACCGAAGAACCGCCCGCAATAGACCCATCAATATCGTATCACTCAGCCCGACAAAAACGCCAATGATCAAAACGGAAATCACCACAACCATCGTCGAACCGAACAGTTCTTGCCGAGTAGGCCAAGTACATTTCTTAAGTTCAGTCTTCACCTCGCCCAAGAAGGTCTTCAGTTTTTTCAACAGTTCGACTATCTTTTTCATCTCATTTTTCCGAAGAACTGGCAGGCCAGGAGGGAATTGAACCCCCAACCTGCGGTTTTGGAGACCGCCGCTCTGCCAATTGAGCTACTGGCCTACACCGAAATTGTTATTTAGTTTCCTTATGCACCGTGTGACTGCGGTCATGCGGGCAGAATTTTTTTACTTCAAGACGACCCGTCGAAAGTTTTTTGTTCTTGGTCGTCGTGTAGTTTCTCCGCTTACATTCCGTGCAAGCCAATGTAATAATATCACGCATGATTCAAATCCTTCTCACAGCAGATTAACTTATAAAACAGTGCACCTTTCACCGATGCACTGTTTCCAGCCTCCGCTGCCGCTTACTTAATAACTTCGGTTACACGGCCGGCACCGACAGTACGTCCACCTTCACGAATCGCGAAGCGCATGTGTTGCTCCATAGCGATCGGGGTGATCAGCTTAACGTTCATCGTTACATTGTCGCCCGGCATAACCATTTCAACGCCTTCCGGCAGAGTAATGTCACCCGTTACATCCGTTGTACGGAAGTAAAACTGAGGGCGATATCCTTTAAAGAACGGGGTGTGACGGCCACCTTCGTCTTTGCTCAGTACGTACACTTCAGCGACGAAATCGGTATGAGGAAGAATTGAACCCGGCTTAGCCAAAACCTGGCCGCGTTCGACATCTTCTTTCTTCGTGCTGCGAAGCAAGCACCCAACGTTGTCACCGGCCTGCCCCTGATCCAAGATCTTGCGGAACATTTCAACGCCGGTGCAGGTCGTCTTGACGGTCGGTTTCAGACCGACGATTTCGACATCATCACCCGTATGAACAATGCCGCGTTCAACGCGACCCGTCACCACCGTACCACGTCCTTCAATCGAGAATACGTCTTCGATTGGAAGGAGGAACGCCTGATCCGTAACGCGAACAGGTTCTTTAATGTAGTTGTCCAGCGCATCCATCAACTCCTGAATACAGGCGGCGCCCGGCCCAGAAGGATCTTTAATTGCTCCGGTTGCGGAACCGCGAATGATCGGGATGTCGTCGCCCGGGAATTCGTACTTGCTGAGCAGTTCGCGAATTTCCATCTCAACGAGATCAAGAAGCTCAGAATCATCCACCAAGTCGCACTTGTTCATGAATACCACAACGGCCGGAACGCCGACCTGACGAGCGAGAAGAATATGCTCGCGGGTCTGCGGCATCGGTCCGTCGCAGGCGCTAACCACCAGAATTGCGCCGTCCATTTGAGCAGCGCCAGTGATCATGTTTTTAACATAGTCCGCATGGCCGGGGCAGTCAACGTGTGCATAGTGACGGTTGGCCGTTGAATATTCGACGTGCGAAGTAGCAATCGTCAGAATTTTAGTTGGGTCGCGACGACCCTGTGACTCAGATGCCTTGGCGACCTGATCATAAGCAATATAATTTGCCAAGCCTTTTGCACCCTGTACACAAGTGATTGATGCCGTCAGCGTTGTTTTTCCGTGGTCAACGTGGCCAATCGTACCCACGTTCACGTGCGGTTTTGTCCGTTCGAATTTATCCTTAGCCATGACTTCTTCCTCCCTGATCCGTTTACTACTTACTTATATCCGTTTACCAAAATTCTCTCTTCTGTGGAGCCCACGAGCGGGATCGAACCGCTGACCTCGTCCTTACCAAGGACGTGCTCTACCGACTGAGCTACGTGGGCGGTTTTTCCCTCGTGCTCGCGCCTTCCTCACTTAAAAATAAACAAATATAAAAAAACCCGCTTCCTGCTTTTGAATCCGAAGAAACAGACTTTCTTTATACTCATTTAGTCCTAAATTGCTCTGCGCAAACACCAATACTGTCTTGGTCTGTCACACAAAGGGGAGCGACTCTAGCGAAAATTAATACACTGTCAACTATTTTGGGGCATTTTTTTGAATGATATAATTTTCACATTTCACCCCACTGCAAATGAAATACTTTTAAAAGGCTATTGACTGTCTTGTAACAATCACTATCGTATTACTCACATTTATAATCATAAACTCACTGCCTATATAAGGAGACGTTATGCTCAAAATTGGACAACAGGTGCCTGACTTTCAAATGGATGTGTTTCATAACGACGAAATTCGAAAAATTAAACTTTCCGACTACAAAGGCAAATGGGTCGTTATGATATTTTACCCTGCCGACTTCACATTCGTCTGCCCGACTGAACTCAAAGAAGCCGCTCAACTTTACCCGAAATTCGAAAAAGCCGGAGCAGAAGTAATCAGCGTCAGCACAGATACCGCGTTTGTGCACAAAGCCTGGCACGATGAGTCCGAGGCCATTAAAACCGTTCAATATCCAATGGGTGCCGACCCAACCGGCAACATATGCCGTGCTTTTGGAACCTATATCGAATCTGAAGGCCTTGCATTGCGCGGTACCTTCATCATTGATCCCGATGGTGTGCTGAAAACCGTAGAAATGCACGACCTCGGCATTGGACGTAGCGCCGTTGAAGCCCTGCGCAAGCTCGAAGCGGCTAAATTTGTCCGTGAGCACGGGGGTCAAGTCTGCCCTGCCTCATGGCAACCCGGCGACGACACCCTCACCCCCAGCTTAGATCTTGTTGGGAAGATCTAATTTGACAGCCATTAAGACGTGATCGCTCAATCGACTTGAAAGAGGAATAAATTTCCCGGATTAAGACGCATATCCGGATCAAAAAACCGCTTTGTCATGAGCATTTCTTCGATGCCGCGCGATCCGAACATGGTTTTTAGCAAAGGAACTTTAAGTTTTCCAATGCCATGTTCGGCCGAGACCGTTCCACCAAGCTTTACAATATCAGCCGCCCACTCCAGATAAAGTTCGCGTCCACGCCGGTACTCTGTCGCACTGGCAGGCAGAATGTTGACATGTAAATGATTATCGCCGATATGCCCGAAAATCAGATGATCCAGCCCTGCGTTTTTCAGATCCAGCCGGTAGCGCTCCAAAATTTCCGCAAGAAACTTATCCGGCACAGCCATATCGGTACCGAGCTTGGTTAATGCCGGCTCGGTTTTTCGATATTCATCAATCAACCGGTTTACCGCTTCCGGCAGGGCATGACGAAATGCTTTAAACTTCTCCATATCACGCGCTGAAGTCGCCATCCATGAATTTTCCCCATCAACCCCGCAGGCCAATAGATTCTCCATAGTCATGCAAGCCATCGCATCATCCGTCGCGTGAATCTCAAAATAAACAGCCGTATCGAAATGCGCTGACAACTCAGGCAGGGCCGCAAGCGCGTCAATATGATTTCTCTCTCGCCGAAGCAAAGCCAATGAATGACGATCAAAAAACTCAAGTGCCGCCAACTGCATATCGCCTAATGCCCTCGCCGCAAAAACACATTGCACCGCAGATGCTTGATCGGAAAAAAAAGCCAGCAAGCCCCAACGCACAGTAGGATCAGGTTGAAACTGTAATTCCAGCTCAGAAAAAATTCCCAGTGTACCCTCGGACCCGATAAATAAATCCATCAAATCCATATCGTCGGCTGCGAAATATCCGGCTGAATTTTTTACATCCGGCATCGTGTAATTTGGAACCCTCCCGGCCAGTCGCCGATGGCTTTCTGTTTCCAGTACGAATTCACGCCCCTGAGCCCGCACCTCGCCACGCCGTAACAGAACAACATCACCATCCGCTAATACCGTGCGTAACGCAACAACGTGCTGCCGCATGGCGCCATAGCGAAACGTACAAGCACCTGATGCATTACACGCCGCCATACCGCCAAGCGTCGCCGTGGTCTCTGTGGGATCAGGCGGGAAAAAATACGACGGAGCTGCACGAAAAACCTCAAGTGCCGCAAGCGACGCTTCACTCCAGCCTGTGGTATCGAATTCCCGTGCAACCAGCATCCGGCGCAAATCTTGAAGCATAACTCCCGGTTGCACTGTACCGGCAAAGTTCCCCTCGGCAGTTTGGCGCAAGCCCGATACACGGTTCATTCGCGTCAAATTAATCACAAGTCCACCATCCGGCACTGCACCACCGGTAAGACCGGTGCGGCCGCCTTGTACGGTGACAGGCCAACCCCGTTCACGCGCAAATGCCAGCGAAGTACGCAACTCCTCCTCAGTACGCGGTAGCGCCAACGCAGCCGCGTTACCCATACAGCGCGATTCATCACGCAAGAAATCGGGGTAGGCACGTACAACCTCTTCAAAAATAAAAGCGCTGTTCATTTTTTTTACTCTGACACAATCTCCGCACAGAGTCGATAAGGCCCTTCTCCACGCCATTATTGTGTATCTTGCCCTCCGGCTTTCTTTTTTCTTTCTTTTCAGTTTCTTAAGACAATTCTTTAGATACAAAAAAGGTTTCTTTTGCTGGATTTATAAAATCATTTCCGTATGATGCATTGCATTTTTAAAGCGGAATAGACTATTTATTACTACAAGGAGAAACCCAATGACAGCGATACCCTCTACGCAAAACGCCGTTCAATTGATCGGCCCGGACGAACTGATTTTAAATGCCGCCAAAGCAGTTCACCAACCCAACGACTACCAGCTACTTTGCAAAGTCATCGTAGTAGGTCTTTGCTTTTCCGACTTGAAACTGCTCAAACAGTTTTCCGGTCATGTCCGCAAATCCGAAGTTCTCAGCGGCATCGATCCGCAGGTCCTCAAAGAAAACCCAGCCTATGTCCCCGGCGAACTGCCGACCGTTCCCGGCCACGAACCGGTCATCGAAATCGTTAAAGTGGGCTCCAAAGTCAAAAATTTCAAGGTCGGTGAACGATACATGATTCAGGCTGACTGGCGCTGGATGGCCACGGCCAACTCCAACGGCGCGTTCGGCTACAACTTCGAAGGTGCGCTGCAGGAATATGTTTTACTCGACGAACGAATCATGATCTCCCCCGACGGCACATCCATGCTGCTCTCCGCTCCGGCTGACAAGCGCTCCGCATCCGCCTTCGCGCTCGCCGAACCGTGGGCCTGCGGCGAAGACGCTTATCAGGAAATTCAGCGGCAAGGTCTCAAAAAAGGCGGCCGCCTACTGATCGTCGCCAATACCTGCGGCGATAAAGAAGCCAGTCAAAAGTTTTTTGCCGCACAGGAAAAACCGGCTGAAATCGTTAAAGTCGGTCTGGCCAGCGGCTGCAAGTGCGAGGGGGCTCTGTCCAGTCTGGATGAAGTCGCTGACAACTCGTTCGACGACATTATGTATTTCGGCGCAGATGCCGCCGTGGTTGAAAAACTTTTTGCCAAAGGCAAAAAAGGCGCATTGTTCATTCTCTGCCAGTGCGGACAGAAGTTCGGCAAGCCGGTCATGACCGCTGTCGGCGGCGTGCACTATCGCGGCTTCCGTATCGTCGGCACCGCTGGCAATAATCCTGCCGATGCCGTTGCATCAATTCCAAAACGTTGCGAAATGCGCAAAGGCGACAAGGTCAACGTGATCGGCGCCGCCGGACCGATGGGTGTCACGCACGTGATCCGTGACCTGTGCGTCGGCGACGGTGTGACCGTCTACGCCGCTGACCTCAGCGACGAACGTCTCGCCGCACTGGCCAAAATCGCTGAACCGACCGCCAAGGCCGCCGGAACGACTTATGTGGGTTACAACCCGAAAGTCACCCAGCCAAACGTCCTTTTTGATATGCAGGTCGTCATGGCTCCGGTTCCCGCGCTGGTCGCCGCCGCCGTCAAAACCACCGCGCCGAAAGGCCTCATTGATATTTTCGCTGGCATCCCGGCAGAAAAGTACGGCGAGATCGACCTCGATATTTATTGTGACCGTCAGCTTTACTTCATCGGCACCTCCGGCTCGACCATGGAGGACATTCAGATCGTCCTGAACCACGTCGCGGCTGGCAACATTGACACCAACGTATCGGTAGCCGCCATTAGCGGTCTCGACGAAGCCGTGCTCGGCATCCGCAAAGTGGAAAAACAGGAAGTCCCTGGCAAGATCATGGTCTATCCATCCTGCAAAGGACTCAAGCTGACTCTGATTTCCGACCTCGTGGGTTCGCTGCCGAAGGTGGCCGCGAAGATGAAAAACGGCGTCTGGACCAAAGAAGCTGAAGAAGCCCTTCTCGCCCATTTTGCATAACAAGGAGTTTATTTATGATGAAAGATAAAGTTGCTGTGCTCACCGGCGGCGCTCAGGGATTGGGCGAAGCCCTCGCCCTGCGCCTCGCCAACGAAGGCTGCTATGTTGTCATCGGCGATATGAATGGGGACGGTGCGGCCGCCACCGCCGCCAAAGTCGCCGCCGCCGGCCGCAAAGCGTTCGGATTGAAAACTGACGTCACCAAAGAAGAAGATGTCGAAACGCTCTTCAAAAAAGCGATGGATGAATTCGGCCGCGTGGACATTGTCATCGCCAACGCCGCCATCCTCATTGCCGAGCCGATTGATACCGCCGTCGCCGGGAAATGGCAGGCCGTCATCAACGTCAATCTCTACGGCACATTCCTCACCCTCAAGCACGCCGCGAAAATCATGAAGGTGCAAAAAAGCGGCTCAATGGTGGTCATCAGCTCCAAGTCCGGTAAAAAAGGCAGCGCGGCAAACTCCGCCTATGCCGCCAGCAAATTCGGCCAGATCGGCCTCGTGCAAAGCGTCGCGCTGGAACTCGCTCCGCTTGGTATCCGCTGCAACGCCGTCTGCCCCGGTAATTTTCTCAGCGGTACGCTCTGGATGGATTCGGAAAAAGGTCTCTTCAAGCAATACCTTGAAGCCGGCAAAGTTCCCGGTGCAAAGAGCATTGATGACGTCAAACAGTTCTACACGAATCAGGTTCCGCTGCGCCGCGGCTGTGAATACGAAGATGTCGAAAACGTCGTCGTATTCCTCGCCTCCGACCTTGCCTCCTACATGACCGGCCAGGCGATCAACGTCACCGGCGGCCAGGAAATGCGGTAATCCTGTTCCAGACCTTGAAAAACCCAAGGTCTGGAAAATCAGCCGAGTTCTTCCGCAATAATGGAGGCTACGCGTCCGGCGGGGCCGCCGGCACCGAGCATTTTTTCCAAGGCTTGGAAATTTTCGATCATCGCCGAACGCACCGGCGTGTCGTTGATCAGCGGATCGATGGCGGCTGCCAGTTTAATCGTGGTCATGTGGTGCTGAATACGTTCAGGCATAATTTCACGACCCGATACAATATTGGCGATGCCAAGCCACGAGATCCGGATGAGTACGCGTCCGAGCAGGTAATTAAACCAGCTGGTGCGGTAAACCAGCACGGTCGGACAGCGCAATAGCGCGGCCTCCAGCGTGGCCGTCCCGGACGCAACAAAGGCGGCATCGGCCTGTTTGAGCACTTCGCGCGCCCTGCCCGTCACAATCGAGACATTTCGCGGTGCTTTACCAGCCTTCTGCAAAATGGATTCGGCCAGTGCGAGGCGGCGTTCTGGCACCGGAATCAAAAAATAAACATCGGGGCGCGACTGCTCAATCAGCTGCGCCGCTTCGAGCAGTCGCGGCAGAATATAAATGACCTCCTGCTTGCGGCTACCGGGTAGGAGCGCGATTTTCTTTTTCCCGTTCCACGGTAGCGACGCCGGCTCTTTCGTGCGGAATTCCCGCAACTCATCAACCAGCGGGTGGCCGACAAAATCGACTTTCAAATCGACACCTTTGAACACCTCAACCTCGAAGGGGAAAATCACCATCAGCCGATCAATGATTTCCGCCATCTTTGGAATGCGCCCGCGATTCCAGGCCCAGACCTGCGGACAGACGTAGTAGAGCACTTTGATGCCACGTGTTTTCAGCTCGCGGGCCAGACGCAGATTGAAGCCCGGGTAATCAACCAGTAGCGCGGCATCCGGCTTGCGCTGATCCGCCTCGGACAGCACTTCGTTAAAGGTGCGCTTGAAAAAGGGGTAACGCTTGAATACCTCAACGAAACCTAGCACATCCATCTCGCGGGTGTGGTGAAGAAGTTCCATTCCCTCGGCGCGCAGTTTATCGCCTCCGATTCCCCAGAACGTCAAATCCGGACGCTTTTCCTTCAACGCACGGATCACATCCGCCGCGTGCATATCGCCAGAATCTTCGCCTGCTATGACCAGAAGGTTTTTCATATTTTCCCGACAGGATAACAGGATGGACAGGATTTTAAATTTTTATCCGGTTAATCCTGCGCTCCTGTCTATTTTTTTATTCAGCGTCCGCAATTGTCTAAAACCACAATGCCCAGCCCCATGGCATCGGCCCGAGCAATCAGCTCGTCTTTGTGAAGCAGGATGGCCCCGCCCGCTTCGATGGCGAGGCAGGAGGCTTTAGCTTTTTTAAGCGACTGGAGAGTCCGGCTTCCGATAACAGGAATATCGAAGCGCATATCGTGTCCGTGCTTGGGGACTTTGACGACGACCGCGCCGCGTCCTCCGAGCTTTCCGCCGCGCCGGATGGCCCGGTCGGTTCCTTCAAACGCTTCAACGGCCAGAATCATACCCTCTTTGACAACAACAGTTTGTCCGATATCAAGGTGACTGGTGTCTTTAATAACACGCCTGCCGATTTCAATATCATTAATCTCTCGGACATCGGGAGCGCGGGCGGTGAGCACCCCTGCAACAGGCATATAATCCTGCATAAAAGAACTGGCAGGTAACAACTTTACGCCGTTTTTTTCAATTTCTGCCGTAATGCCGCCCAGAATAGTGTGCGTATTTTTAACCGGCAGGCTTTTGAGTAAATTGATAAGAGCCATGTCCATTCGGAGAAAGAAAAGATTTTTCGGGTTAATCTGCCCAGCCATCACGGCATGCTTCGTCCCGCTCTTTTGGAGTGCCGCAAGCAATTCACCAAGACTGCCCGCATGCGACCAGACTACTTCATCGGCAGCGGTTTCAATCTCGCGACTCGTTTCGCCCTTAAAGGCGACCGCAAAAATAAACTTCACCCCGCCCCTGCGGGCGGCGCGGGCGAGCAGCAACGGGTAGTCGCCTCGTCCGGCAATCAAGGTGAGATTTTCAGGCAGTTCGTTCATGGCAGGAAAAATGGCAGAAGTTCCCGATTCTTGGAACTTTTTTCCGAAGAATCAATAGCGCTTGTTTTTAACGGACACCCGTCAAAACGACAATCCGCCGAGCCTCGGAGATTGCGGCATAGCACCGAGCGGCGGGCGGGCGACTGTAGGCGGAACGATGGCTTGAAAGCGCGCATCGTTCCACAAGGGTTGGAAGCGCATGTCTTTGCGAATCATAGCACGGATCGGCTCTCCACCTTTTTCAACTACAGCTCTAAGTGTTATAAGCGTCTGATCTAGACGGCCCAGTGCGAGGCGTACAGCAGCTAATTCGACCTGAAAAGGCAAATCATCGGGCTTAGCTTTTAAATACATGATGATAACCGGCTCGGCCAGATCAACCCGCTTCATCTGAACCAGCATTTGCGCAAGCTGAAGATTAATTTCCGGCGGCAGGTTGGACCGAAGCAAGTTGCCGATGAGTTGCTGCATCGGGCCGATCTCCTGCATCGCATTGTAAATCTGAAGGAGTTCAAAAGCGATGTTGATATCCACCCCTGCCCCGGCACCCAGTGAAGTTTCAAGTTTGGCCTTACGGGCGATCATTCCCCGCAGATTGTCAGTCTGCTGGAGAAACCCTTTCCCGCTTTCATTATGAACATCCTGCACAAGAAAATCAGAAATCACTTGATGAGCCTCGTCGCACCGTTTCTGACGCATGTAAAGATCTGCCAGCCTGAAAACGGCTTCCGGACTGAGCGGATACAGTTCAACCGCCTGCTTAAAAGCATATTCCGCTTCGGCCACATTGCCTCGTGCGGCATAAAGACCGGCAATCGCACTGCGCAATTTGGAAAAGGTTTTACGGGCCACCACGTCACGAATAAATTTTGAATCACTCACCAGCCGGGTTACATACCAGTCCCAGAAGTCATGGTCGTTCTTGATCAGCTCCGGCGTAATTTCCGTCGGCTCATTGTTGATCTTCATGATGAGACCATGCGGCGTCAAATACGGATACATCCACGGGATGACATAGCTCTCTTCAACATAAAAGTCGCGCTTGCGCAGTTTGCCGTCCGGACCGACCGGATCAAACGGAACAACGGCCGAACCGGATTCACGGGTCGCCTCATCCGTTTTCAATTCAGTGACATACTGGTTATGATCAAAGATCTGCTTGCAGAGAATACCGTTGATTTGCATCACCCCGCCGACGCCCTGCACCTGAACACGCCCGCCATCCATTTTTACATCCGCACCCGCATCAAGCTTTCCGCTCTGGATAGCCTGAATGTATTCCTGAAAGGCGCGATTACTGTCTGCCTGCGAAGGAATCCAAAGCTGGTCGCCGTACAAATCACGGGTCACCGCCATAAAGGTATTATCCGCCAGCGCGTTTTGGGTGATGAGATAAACGTCAGGCCGCACCTGCGGACAGTAGATCATATACGTCGGCACAAAACGTCCCGGATCGGTACCGCCGAAAAAGAGTGCGTTGGTTCCCATCGGAGGCGGATAAGCTGGATTCGGATATTTCGCCCATTCAGCGTCAAATTTGGCCTGATCTTTGCCGCAGTAATACCAGAGGTCCTCCTTGATCCCTTCAACGCCGCGCAACTGCCAGTTACCAAACTGCCAGCCGAAGTCGTGGCCGTTTTGCTCGGAGCCGCCGACAACTTTGAGTTGCTCTTTGCTGTAGTAATTTTTGTACACTAGTGAAAACGGCAGCAGAAAAACCAGCAGCGTGCCGAGCCACTTGGTCACTGGGTTATTACCAACCAATGCTTCAAGCCATGCCATCATCAGCAGCAGCCCGTATCCAATCCAAAGCGCATAAATGGCGTGCGACTGGATGTACTGCACGCGGGCAATGAACAAGGTTTGAATATCAAGTTTCGGATTTTGCAAAATGATAAAAAGAATCCCCACCCCGATAAAAGCCGCCACGGTTGTAAACAGCCAGTCGCGGTTTTTGCGCCCGACCCGCACGATAAAAGCGAACGGCCAAACAGCCAGCAACGCGACCGGCCCGAAAAATTGTGCACGTAAATCGTGTAAATAAGCCCCGATCTGCTGGAGGAAAACCGGCGAAAACACATCCGTCAGCGTGACCTTTTCATACTGCCCGCGGGTAATCGCGTGCATGAAGCCTTCCCAGGTGCGCGGATAGCCCCAGTTAATCGGCGGGTTCTGATCCGACGAAACCGGCATATACAGATAAAAAGAGAGACCGAGCAACATCAACAGATAGGTGGCGCAAACCGTTTTCCCGTTTGGTAAAAAAAGTCCAAGCACAGGAACAACCAGTGCATACACCGTCCAGAACCAGAATCCGGCATTTGCCGGTCCGGAGGTCCAGCACCAGTTCGTGTGCTGCGGATCGTCGGCCATCATCTTGTTAAGCCCAATCATCAGAACATAAAACACTCCAACAGCAGCAAAGTCGCGTGCCAGCCGGATATGACGCAGCAACACGGCCAGTGCCACGCCAGCACCCATAAACATAAGCGTCTGGTGATTGGTGAGACCCAGCCCGAAGGTAAAGGCCATCAGAAACAGTGGCTTTGGATTTTCCGGCTCGACCATCCAGCGGTAGAGAAAAAGCAATACAGCGGTCTGGAAAAGAATATTAAGGGCATACACTTCGGCAATCACCGACTGCGACCACATCCCCTGACTGAAGGCCAGCAGCAGGCCGCCGGAGATACCCGCCACACAGCAGAAAAGACTCTCCGTTTTTTCGCCCAGCACACGGGTTTCTTTTTTGAGCCCATGAAGAATCTGGAGACCGGAACAGCTCACCAGCAGCGCCAATGTACCGCAAGCCAATGCACCCGCGAAAGCGGAGCAAAAGCCAACACCCCACGCGGGATTCGGATAACCGTGATACGTTACTCCATTGAAAATCCACTGGAAAAACCAGGTCATTAACGACCAGATCGGATAGCCGGGCGGATGCGGAACGCCGAGATAATCGGAAGCGACAATCAGCTCACCGGAATCTTCCAGCGTAACCGTCGGCGCAAGCGTCAACGTATAAACAACAAGCGCAATTAAAAACGTGAGTCCAAAAGATATCCAATCGGCACGACGAAAAAATGGTTTCTTATCCAAGATGAGGCCTTTCGTTCGAATGTTAGAGCTGAGAAGATAAGCCTTTTTTGAGCTGAAAGGTCAAGTTTACAGACGGCGCAAACTGAGGTAGTGTCCTCCCCATGAACTCCGAAAAAACAATCAGCCGCTTTGCAAAAGTTTATGGCAGCCCCGGACAAGGGCCCCGCACGCTGGGTCCGCTGCGCGTCTTCTGGCCGCTGATCCCCATTTGTCTCGCGGCGGGCTGGCTGTTGCACGCCGCCCTGCCGGTCCCCAGTCTGTCCACCTCACAGGTCGGAATCCTCTTCGTTTTACTGGCCGTATTGCTGGCGCTCTTCACAGGGTGGAGTGCCCGCAGACTGCGTAACTTCCTGAAAGGTGCCGAGGGAGAAGAGACCGTTGCACGCGTGCTTTCCTTCCTGCCCGCCAACCATACGGTTTTCAACGACTTACAGCTCGATCCCGGCGGACCGGCTTTCGATCATATTGTCGTCGCTCCCGCCGGGATCTTCGTGATCGAAACCAAAAACTGGAACGGAGAAATCACTTTTCAGAATGGACTAGTGCTCTGCAACGGAAATGCACCCAGCCGCCCGCCGCTTAAACAAGTCAAAGAAGAGGCCGACGCCCTGCTGCAACACCTTTCCACCGCAGGATGCCCCGTTGTGCCGGTCTATCCGGTCATCTGCTTTGTCGGCAACCAGCCGCAGAACGGTCTTGCCAACGTCGGCGGCGTACGCATCTGCACCGAAAACGATCTATACACTCTTTTTGAAAATAACCTCGAAACGCCCCTGCCCGCAGGAACGCTCGGTATGATCACAAGCGAACTCGCGCGCTGCGTAGAAGATAAATAAGGAACATGCCATGATCCGAGCCCTGATTCCGGTTGCCGAAGGCTGCGAAGAAATGGAAGTCGTCATTGTCGCTGACATCCTCCGCCGGGCCGGATGGAACGCCGTACTGGCCGGACTGAACGGCACCCATCCCGTCACCGCCTCGCGCAAAGTTAAACTCATTCCCGACGCCCGCTGGGAAGACCTCGATCTGCTTTCCTTTGATCTGCTCGTTCTGCCGGGAGGTGCTGGCGGCACCGACATACTTTGTGAACATGACTGCGTGCAGGAAGCCATCCGTATTTTTGACATCGAAGAAAAGTGGATCGCCGCCATCTGTGCCGGACCTCTCGCACTTCACAAAGCAGGCGTACTCAAAGGCCGCTCCTTCACCTGCTATCCGGGAGTCGAAAAAGAAATGCATCGCACTGATCGATCAGACGAAGCGGTGGTGGTTGACCGCAACCTCATCACCAGTCAGGGGCCCGGCACCGCCTTCGCCTTCGCGCTCAAACTGATCGAACGGCTCGACAGCCCCGCCGCCGCTGAAAAAGTCCGTACCGGATTGATTTACTGACTATGACCGCCGGAAGCAAAGTTCGTATCCTGATCAATCCAAACTCCGGAATGGGATTTGCCCTCGACCGCATCCACGAAGCGCTCATCGAGCACTGGGACAAACCCGGCAACGATCTATCGATCCAATTCAGCACCTCCAAGGAGGACGGACAGGCTAAAGCACGCCGCGCGGTCGAAGACGGCGTTGGACGGTTACTGGTCATCGGCGGCGACGGCATGGTCAACACCATCGGCAGCGTACTGATCGGCACCGACACCGCGCTGGGCGTCATCCCTGCCGGAAGCGGCAACGGCTTTGCGCGCCACTTTGATATTCCGCTCGACCTCGTCAAAGCCACTGTTGCACTGGCCTCAGCCACTGTGCAACGCATTGATGTCGGCTACGCAGACGGGCGTCCGTTTTTCGTCACCTGCTCTCTGGCATGGGATGCCGCACTGGTAACCATTTTTGAAAAATCGCCTGTACGCGGCGTGCTGCCCTACCTTTTCGCCGGTGTTTACCAGTTTTTCGATTACACCCCGCAGCCCTTTACCCTGTGTGTTGACGACGGAGAAAAATTCACCATCGACGATCCGCAAGTCTGCACCGTTGCCAACCTCTCACAATATGGCGGCGGCGCACAAATCGCCCCCGGAGCCAAAGCGGACGACGGACAGCTCCTGCTTGTCACCGTCCGTAAACGCGACATGCCGATGATCGTTCTCATGTTGGGAAAACTATTTGACGGAACCATTGATCAGTTGAGCGGAATCCACACTAAACCTTTCCGCACACTGACGGTTCAGCGTAAAACACCGGGTCCGATGCAGCTCGATGGCGAACTGCTCTCAGCTCCAGCGGAAGTTAAAATAACCGTAAAACAACGGGCGCTGAACGTCCTCGTTCCTCAGGCTGCCGATTAAAGCAACTTAACAATTGAAACACTCTTATTGCACAAACCATCGGTTTGCAATTTTTTCAGACGGACCGAAGGCGCGCAACGCAAAAAGGCAAAAGCTTCTGATTTTGTGGTTCGGGATAACGTAGGCCTGCCGTCCGGAAATATCCTCCCGATATGGCTTCCCGAAATCGGTTGTTAACCCTGTGCGTCCGGGTCGGCAAACGATCCATTATTTTGTGCTCTGGCGTTTTGTCTTTTTGGCAGCAAAGAGATCAAGCTGGGCGTCTTTGAGCAGGTCGTAGGTTTTCAGGATACGCAAGGCTTGTAGCAAATCCGATTTCTCATAGTTTTTTGAAACATCCACACGTTCAATCAGTTCCAGAAGCATGGTGTGGAACGAAAGTATACCGTCAATTCCGCCCGAACGAAGAAGGTTCAAGGTTTCTTCCTGCGGACCGATCGTCGCCGTCAGATCAGAAAGACAGAGGATTTTGGTAATTGAGCCGGGACCGAGTGTTTTGCGCGCTTCTTTAATGACGGACAGCTCAGCGAATCTGAATATATCGGGATTCTTTTTGAGTACTGCCGGACTGAACCGGTCGGTGTGCCAGCCGCGGATACTGACAATCGCGC
Source organism: uncultured Verrucomicrobiota bacterium (assembly GCA_964398915.1). Classification (GTDB taxonomy): domain Bacteria; phylum Verrucomicrobiota; class Kiritimatiellia; order Kiritimatiellales; family Tichowtungiaceae; genus Tichowtungia. The sequence continues at coordinate 83,501 of CAYNOR010000006.1, read as the reverse complement.
GTTGCACCTTTGCCAGTTCCGGTGCGCCCCAGACCACTTCTGAAGGCGTAGTAAACACCCCCGCCTGCCCGGGCCGTGCAATCAGTAAGTCGATCTCTTCCGCATCGAGTTTATGGCGCGCGGCTACCTGATGCTTGTTCGGCTGAATAACGAAAAAGCCGAGCGTTTCAAAATATTCACGCACAATCTGTTCATTGACTGATGCCATCCCATACCTCCCCTGACCCTTCACACAAAGATTTCAACGCAAAGCCGCCGAGTCCGCCAAGCCCGCAGAGAGACTCCTTTGCGACTCTCAGCGTTCTTTGCACCTCTGCGTTAAATTTTCCGCAAAAAACATCCCCGTCAGCCCATCTCAGTCCAGACATCTTCCAGTAACTGTTCAGGAACTTCACAACCGAACTCAACGTGACCGATCCGGTCCGCCAGCACAAATCGGGTCAGGCCGCCGACCGTCTTCTTATCGACAGCCATCGCCGCGCGGATATCTTTCCACGCTAAGTTCGGCACACTGCTCGGCAAATGAAGTTTTCCCAACAAGGCTTCGATCCGCGTCACGTCGTCAACAGGAAGTTTTTTTACTTTTGCTGAAAGATGCGAGGCATAAACCATGCCGATGGCCACCGCTTCACCATGAAGAAATTGTCCATACCCGGCCACGTTTTCGAGGGCGTGTGCCGCTGTATGCCCGAAGTTGAGAATGCCGCGCAGACCTCCCTCGCGCTCATCCTGCCGGACAACCTCGGCTTTGATTTCACAGCAGCGGGCTATTATTTCTCCAAGATTCGGAAGTGTGGAAGATGCCTCCAGCCTCTGGCCAGCGACAGGGATACCGCTTCCACATTGGTTTTCCAAACATTGGAAAAGTTCTTTATCCCAAATGATTCCATACTTAACGACTTCAGCCATGCCAGCGGCTAACTCGCGCGGCGGCAGGGTGTTGAGCGTATCGAGATCCATCAGAACCAGTTCAGGCTGATGGAACGCGCCGACAAGGTTTTTGCCTTCCGGAATATTAATACCGGTCTTTCCTCCGACTGAGCTGTCGACCATGGCCAGCAACGACGTCGGCACCTGTACAAAACGGATGCCTCGCAACCAGCTGGCTGCGGCGAAGCCGGTCAGGTCGCCGATGACACCGCCGCCGAGCGCGATCATAAAACATTTTCGATCAAGCTGATTCGCAGCAGCTTTGCTGTAAAGATTCAGAAGCTGAGCCTGACATTTGGTGGGTTCGCCGGACGGAAGCACTTCGAGCGCGGGTTTAAAGCCGGCTTTTTCCAACGACTGGAAAGCACAGGAACCGTAAAGCGGCGCGATGTTTTCATCGGTAACGATCAGACAGCGCCCCTTCAGTCCGGCAGCTTTGCAGGCCCCGCCAAGCAAATCGAGATTCCCCGAACCGATATGGATGGGGTACGAGCGGTCACCTAAATCAACATGTACGTCGCGTTTCATAGCTTTATGGTTGATAGGGAGCCGCCGCCGGAGTGTCAAGGTGATTTTATTTTCGTACACAGGAGCTATGGAAAAAGACTGGAAGAAGCGCACAGGAAACAGGATACTCCGCCGCAATGAATTTTCGATTCTCCAGACTTTCGGCATTATTGCTTCTGCTTGCGCCTGCGCTGTTTGCACAGGAGCCTTTACCGATCAGCCAAATCGAGGCGGCATTGGAAGACGGGCTTTATCCGCTGGCTGAACAGCAACTGTGGGAATCGCTCAGCACAAAAAATACGGCGGACACGGAATCCGCGCTAACCGTTCTTCTGGTTCGCGCTCTGGCAGGTCAGCAAAAGTTTGCCGATGCAATCATCCTGGCCGATGAATCTGCCGGCTTACCGGGGCAGGATGCCTTTGCTTACTGGCGGGCACGCGCTCTTTTCGAGTCCGGGAATTCAGCCGCCGTGTCTCAGGCTCTGGAAAAAGTACCGGCAGACAGCACGTATAGACCGGCTGCTGTACGCCTGAAGGGTCGCGCCGAACTGGCCATCAACGATTTGCAGTCCGCGCAAAAAACCTTTGAAACCTTCCGCGATCAGTTTCCAACAGACGAGGATGCCGCACAAAACCTTTCCGATCTCGCCGAAACGTACATGCAGTGCAGTAAAAAAAGTGAGTCAATCAGAACGTTGCACGAACTGCTGGAACGTTTTCCAAACCATGCCGTAGCCGATAATGCCCGACTTGAACTGGCCCGGCAGTTGATCGCTGACGGCAGTCAGGATTATCTTAAAGAGGCCTCCGCCATGCTCACTGCACTGGGTACCTGCGAAACCGCTCATGCCCGCCTGCGATCCGCCGCCTGGACGGAGCTTTCCGCCCTTGAACAACATGCGGGAAATTCCCTTGCGGCAGTTGACGCACTCGCGAAAGCGGAAAAATTAACCGGCGAAGCCGCTCTGCGCATCCGGCAGAAGGCCGCCCGCGCCGGGCTACTGATTGATGAAAATAAAACCAAAGAAGCCTTCCTGCTCTTCGACGAAGCTATTAAGGAAGCGCCGAATACTGATACCGCCGCCGAAATACTCCTCCTGAAAGCCGAAGTTCTGCTGAAAACACAGCAGTTTCCCGCCGCCGAAAAAATGTTTCAGGCAGGACTGGATATTACGATTAATCCCGAGACCCAAACCCGTGCACAAGCGGGCAAGGGCTGGAGTCTGTGGGAACAAAAACGTTACGAAGAAGCGGCTGTTGCCTTCGAAAACGCCGCCCTTAAATGCACACAACCCGATCGCTGTGTGCCCATCCTTATCAAGGCGGGCGATGCACGCCTCGCCGCCGCGCAATACGAAAAAGCCCGCGACAATTACCGTCGCGTCAACCAGACCTACCCAACCCATCCGCTTGCCGCCCGGGCTCTGTATCAAAGCGGCGTCGCCAGTCTGCTTGCTGCACAGCCCGATGCCGCACACACCTGTTTTGCCGGCGTAGAAAGAGATTTTCCGCAAAGCGAATTCGCACCGCAGGCCGCACTCCAGCAGGCTGAATTGCTTAAACGAGAACAAAAATGGGATCCGGCACAGGAACAATACCGCCGCATCGCCGAACAATACACTAACGCCGCGGTACAGGCCACAGCACTCAACCAGCAGGGATTGATCCTCTACCGCCTTGGACAATGGGACGCCGCATTAGACAAATTCCGAATGGTCAGCGAAAAATTTCCAGAGTCTCCTGAAGCACCGCAATCGGTATATATGCAGGGATTTTGCCGTTACATGCAGGGCGATACCGGCGACTCAGTGAAACTCTGTAAATCCTTCATCGAAAAATATCCCGACTCCGTCTGGGCCCCCGAGGTTCTCTTCTGGCTGGGTGAACACCACTACAACCTCGGCGACTATACGCAGGCTAAAAACACCTTCCTTGATATCGCCGCACGTTTCCCGAAACATGAACTGTCCGACAAATCCCTTTTCTGGGCCGGAAATTCCCTGCTCAAACAAAACAGCTTCATGGAAGCCTTCACCCTCTTCAGCCGTCTGGCCAAAGAATCTCCCGCCAGTCCGCTGATATTGGAAACCCGCTTCGCGCAGGGCGAAACACTTACCGAGCTCGGTGAATTTCCGCGCGCCATCCTCGCCTACGAAGAGGTTGTTAAAAAATCTCCGGACGATCCGCTCGCGGACCGTGCCCGCGGCCGTCTGGCCGACTGCCTTTTTACACTCGGCACGTCCGAAGTCATACGATATCAGGAAGCGCTCAATGCATACCAAGCACTCTATAAACGCCCCTCAGCCCCCTTCGCACTCCGGCTGCAGGCACTTTATAAAACAGCCCGTTGCGAGACGAAATTGGGATTGAAAGAAAAAGCTTTCGTGCATTACATGGAGGTCGTCTACAGTGGCACGGCACAAACGAACGCCCTTTCACCTGAAGCGATCCCTTGGTTTACGCGCGCCGCTTTTGACGCCGCCGCTTATCAGGAACAGCAGCACCAGTGGAAAGAGGCGATTAATATTTATAAACGGATTGTTCAGGCCGATGTACCCGCCAAAAATGAGGCGCAAAGACAAATTGAAAAAATAGAGCGTGAACACGCAACAGCACTTTAACATCCCGAAGGGATGCGCAGAACATTGGAAGGAGTGAATTATGATCGGATGGTTAAATAGCGGCGGATCAGTGATGTGGCTCATTCTGGCCGGGGGATTTATTACGCTGTCAATTTTTCTCGAGCGCTTTTTCCACCTGCACCGCGCTCAAATCAAAATCGATGACTTCCTGAACGGCATCACCACCAACCTCACGCACGGCAACGACCTTGAAGCCATCAGCATCTGCGATCAGACACCCGGTCCGGCGGCCCATATCGTACACACCGCACTGCTGCATCGCGCAGATACCCGAGACGACCTGATCCAGGCCGTTCGGCAGGCAGGCCTCCGCGAAATCCCGCGTCTTGAGCGCCACATGAACCTGCTCATCACACTCGCACAGATCCTGCCCATGCTGGGCCTGCTCGGAACTGTACTCGGATTGCTCGATATTCTCACCGCACTGCAGGCCGGTTCACCGCTCGCCGAAATCGGCAATCTGTCCGGAGGTCTCTGGCGCGCACTCATCACCACCGCCGCCGGGCTGATCACCGGTATTCCCGCCTATGCAGGATACCATTTTCTCGTCAACCGTGTTGAATCCATCGCACTCGACATGGAACAGACCGCCGGCGAAATCATCTATTTCATCACCCACCCTTCCTCCGGAGAACGCCATGAACCGTAATGATTGTGAAGCTGTTCTTCATCTGCACCGAACCTTCCTGCCGCGCCGGCGGACGGGTCGCGGGTTTCTCACCGGCACCGTTTTCCTCAACGTAGCGCTGCTCTTCAGCGCTTTCGTGCTGGCCACCTCACATTTCGTCCTCAAACCGGGGATCGCAATCGACCTGCCCGTCGCCTCACAAACAGACGGTATACAATTCAATGACATGGTTTTGAGCATCTCACACGAAGGGCTTTTCTTTTTTAATGACGAACAGATACAGCTTGCGCAGCTCGATGCCGTCCTGCAGGCCGCCGCCATAGAACGTCCCGGCCTTGCGCTCATCCTCGAGGCCGACGCGACAACGTCGCAAGCCTCTGTCTCCGCAGTCTACGATGCGGCCGCCCACGCCGGATTCCGACAGGTTTTTATTGCCACCCGGAATCCCACACCCGTCACTCCCGTCGCACCCGCCGCTCCTGCCCCGTGAAAATCCGCATCCAGCTTACTCCCGTACTCACTACGGCACTGATCTGTGCCGCAGGCTGGTATACCTTCTGGCTGCTCTCCTTCCGGCCAGCACCATCACGCCCGCTCATTGCCATTGCCCGCCCTAAAGTCACCCGGCTCGTTATGGACAACGAAACGTTGCGAAAACTCAGAGTTCCGACCCTCTTTGCGAGGCCTTCAATCGACGGATTCAGCGGCGATTTTCTTGGCGACCGCGTGGATATACGACTCTCCCTCGAAAAACCAGCCAGCCCCATCCGCTATCTGCCGCAAGAGAACGCTATAGGACCTAGTGCAAATCTAACCCTTTTGACAACAAAAGCGATCATCCCAAAAAATGAACTCCCGGTTCCCGGCGCAACACCGCGACAAATCCCGCCACCCGGAGCAACCACTCAGCTATTCCTGTCGCCCGAACTGACCCCGCGTGCTCATGACGCGCTACGCATCAACATTGTCTCTGCCGGACTGCCCGAAACCATCCGCGTGAATCTAACCGTCGGACCGGACGGAACCGTCGAACGCGCACTGTTTGAAAATCCGGCGGCTGGCATTGCCCTGCTCAACGCCGTTCGGCAACTGCACTTCAAGTCGGCATCCGGACCGACAGAAGGCTGGATGGACATCCATTTTACGCAGGAGGGAAAAGAGTAATGCCTGTCGATCCGCTCAGTTTGTTCGTACTTCCGCTTGTACTTGCTTTGACGGCTCTTTTTGCCGCAACCGCAGCCTACGATTGTATCCTCTTCCGCCGCCGCAAAAATATTAACAAAGCCGTGGTTTACCGTTGCGACGCCTGCCGTCACATTTACACCGTACCCTGCCGCATTCCGCTCGCCCGCTGCCCGAAATGCGGAAAGCAGAACGAGCCGATCAAGACGTAGTCTGAAATCAAAGAATCTTCAACTTCGGCAGATCCTGAATATCCACCGCACCGACGATGTGTCCGGCGTCATCCACCACAATCAGGTCGTCGATGTTTTTCTGCTCGTAGATTTGCAGAATATCCACTGCAAGCTGGTCCGCCTTGAGCGTAACCGGATTTCGTGTCATGACGGAGTCGATGGCAACTTCGGTAATATCGGGGGTTTTAATCAAATGGCGGCGCAGGTCGCCGTCGGTGAAAATGCCAAGCAGTTTTTCTTTCTCATCCACCACTGCGACACACCCGGAACGCGCGCCGGTCATGGCCAGCACGGCCTCTTTCACCTTGGCACCGCTTTTCACTTTCGCCAGCCGGTCTTTGGTGCGCATCACATCAGAAACTTTAAGCAAGAGCGTGCGGCCAATCGCCCCGCCGGGATGCAGCTTGGCGTAGTCTTCTTTTTTAAATCCACGCGCTTCAAGCAGAACAATCGCCAGCGCATCGCCGAGTGCCAGCGTCACCGTCGTACTGGTGGTCGGCGCCATGCCGAACGGACAGGCTTCTCTGTCCACCGTGATCGGCAGAATCAAATCGCTCTGCTGTCCCAACGGACTGGTCGCGTCACCCGTCATGCCGATAATTTTTAGACCGCGCCGCTTGAGCGCCGGAAGCAGGGCGAGCAGCTCGTCAGATCCGCCGCTGTAGCTGAGCGCCAGCGCAATGTCTTTTCCGCCGACAAGCCCGAAGTCGCCGTGCATGGCCTCAATCGGATGCAACAGGGCTGAAGGCGTTCCGGTACTGTTAAATGTGGCGACCATCTTCTGTCCAATATGAAAATTCTTACCGACGCCGGTGACGACCACCTTGCCGCCGTTTTTTATAGTCGCAAGAATCCACTCCACCGCCGTACTGAAATTCCCGCTGATACTGTCGCGGACTTTCTCCATGCCTGCAATTTCAACATCCATCACTTCTCTGGCGCGTTTTTGAAAATTCATCGCTATTCCTTGTTTACTGCCCGGATCTAAAACGGTGGCAAACCCTACCGTTCTCTGCTAGTTTCATCAATCATGAAGATGAGCGGCGAGGCATTGATGATTTTCCCGACTGAACTGGCTAAACGCCGGTATGAACGCCATTGCGTCAACGAACACGGGGTTGTCGATACATCCCGCCTTTTAACCCAGAAAAAGCTCCTTATCCTTTGCGAACGGGCCGCCCGGCGCACAGGACTGCTCAAGGGCCGCGTGCCCGGCCCAACCGAAATCCGCCTGCTTCTCGAAGAAGCCGCTAGAAACGTTTCTTTTGCATCCGGCCAGCCGCTCGCCAGCCTTTCGTCTGCCGCGCGAGCTGGACTGCTCCGGCAGACGATTGAAACCTTCGCCGTTTTTGCCGAAAACGAATCCGGCATTACTGAATGGCTGCTGGCGCATGAGCCGAACCATAAACTGCACGGTATCGGCCAGCTTCTCAAAGCATGGCGCGCATGGTGTACAAAAATGGACATCGCCGACCGCTTCGCTGTCAACACCGCCCTGCTCCGTCTGATTGAATCCGGCAAACTGCCCCGCGAACTGGCTGGAAAAATCCACTTCCGTGCCGTCCGCTGGTTCAACCCGTTCGAAGAGCGTTTCGTAGCCGCGCTCAAAAAACGGCTAGGGACGGATCGCGTGAAAATCTATTCCGTTCTGCCGGGTGCCCACGCCGAAGCGGCTGAAGACCGGCTCTGCGCCGTCGTACGCAGCGAGCTGATGCGAGGATCCGAAGAAGAATGGAAACCGTGGTTGGAGGATTTCGCCGATGCCATCGAAGCTGACGACAGCAATATCCTCGAATCGGAATCGCGGGAACGGGTTTCGTTTTTTGTTTCCGCCCACCCGTACGGCGAAATCGAAGATGCCGCGCGGCGCATCGCCCATGAGATCGAGGCCGGAACTCCGCCCGACGAAATCGCGCTGATCCTGCGCGACCTGAGCCCGTACACTGACATTATCCCCGACGTCTTTGCGCGCTTCAGCATCCCGTACCATTTCCGGCGCGGTACGCCCGCCGCCGCTCATCCGCCGGTTAAAGCCTTGATGGCTTTACTCGCATTTCCCCAAACGCTTTCGCGCGACCGGCTTTGCGACCTGCTGTTAATGCCCGGCATCCAGTGGCCCGGTATTGAAGACCCCGCGGCACTGATTCAGGAAATCCGCCACAAAGAACCTCCGCGCCTGCGCCGCCTGCCGAAGGAACTGGAAAGCTTCTTTGAGTGTAGACGCGACGCCCCCGTCGCGGCCCGTGTGCAAAGAAACGCGACGGGGGCGTCGCGTCTACGTTTCTCAGAACAAGTCACGGTTCTGATTCAGCAACACAGCCTGAAATTGCCTGATGAGGTTCTGGTTTTAATTGAAGAACTGAACACACCCGCTATCCCGGCGCTCCCGATCGGGCAAATGATTCCGCTGTTTGAGGAACTGCTCGATAACGTCACACTCAAAGATGACGCCGGAACAGAAAGCGGCGTCTGGATTGTCAATCCGATGGACACGGCGGGGCTGCGCTTCGAATCGGTTTATATTGCCGGAATGGATGACCGTACTTTCCCTCAGATTCCAAAAGTTGATTCTCTGCTGAACGGGAACGAGCGCAAAGCGCTACGGGCATTTCTGGACGAACGGAAAATTCCCTGCCCGCGGCTGGCGCTTTCGGAAACCGGAGCCGCGCTGATTCAGGAAGAAATTCTTTTTCTCACCGCCATGAGCGCGGCGCGTGAACGGCTGACGCTTTCCTATACCCGCACCGGTGCCGACGGCAAAGAGCGCGCGCCGGGTGAATTTTTTGAACGGATGCGCAGCCTGACCGGAATCGAAAAACCGGTACTCGGCGCATCGTTTCACACGATTCTGCCGCCGGAACTCTGCCGCGCCGAGGATGAAGTCCGGCAGACACGGGCGAAGCTGGCTTTTAACGTAGACGCGACGCCCTCGTCGCGTTTTCCAAACATTGGAAAATCTGAACGCGACGAGGGCGTCGCGTCTACGATCCAGAAATGGCTCAAAGACCATCCGGAGTTCAGCGCAACGGCACTGGAATCGCTGGCCCGCAACCGGTTTGTTTTCTTCCTCGAAAAGGTACTGAGCATCCGGCCCGACCGCACACACGAAGACGGCACCGACCCGGCAGACCGCGGCAACGTCATTCACGACATTCTCGAACAGGTTTATACCGCCATCGCCAGACAAAGCGGTCGGTACGCGACAAGAATTAACGTAGACGCGACGCCCTCGTCGCGTTCCTCACAGGATGAAAATGCGACGAGGGCGTCGCATCTACGTTGGAAGATCAGCCAAAAGTCCGGAGCAGATTCTATCCCGCTGGCGGTTTTTGATCCGTCGAAGTCCGGCGAACTGCTGGCGCTGGCACGCAGCATTGCGGAAGAAGAATTCAAAAAAGCGGAGCGGCGGCCCAGCCGTCACCTCGGCCACCCCGCGATATGGGAAACCGAAAAACGCAAGCTGCGGCAGATGATCGAAAACTTTGTCCGCATGGATATCGAAACGGCGCATGCTGAAAATCGTTATCCGGCACTGTTCGAACTGAAGTTCGACGCCAAACACGATTTGCCGGTGACGCTAAAGCGCGGCGATGAAGAAGTCCGGCTGAAAGGTAAAATCGACCGCATTGATCTGATCTTCGACTCCAATGGCGAACTGGAACGGTTGCTGGTGGTGGACTACAAGAGCAAGTCGCGCAAGGACTCGCTGGACAACCTCGAAAAGAAAATCGCGCTCAATCTCGACTGCCAGCTTCCGCTCTACACCTTTGCGGCGCAGCAAAAGTTTTTTGGCGCGCACAACACGCCGGAACTGAACGAAAAAACACAGGCCGTCTATCACCTGCAGGAACGCGACCTGAACGAAATGACCAAACACTTCACAAAGAAACGGCTTTCAATGAATCCGGAGCTGACGGAAGCGTTCCTCAAAACACTCTTTTCCAATGTCCGGAAACTGCGTGCCGGCGACCTCGCCACCGAACCGCTCATCGCCGGGTACGACGACTATTCCCACATCTGCCGCACCACCGCCATCGATCCAAAAGAACTGCTCAAGTCATAGCCACGAAAAACACAAAAAAGATATTCTACCACCCGCTTCGCCAGAGAAAGTCAGAGTAGCTCCGAGAGGTCAAAAGGCAGAAAAGGTTAATTTTGCGATTTGGATGCCGTACCGATGCTATCGATCCGAAGGAACTGCTGAATTCACCTTAAGGACATCCCTCATTTCAAACTGCGTTCTTCAGCTGTCCGTAACGCCGCCTCTGCAAACGGTTTTACCGCCTGCGGATATCCCGGCGTTCGAGCGGGCCGAACCGGCCCTGACGAAGAAAGGCGGTGGTACAAAAGAATCCTCCCAGACCGTGAGCAGGATAAAGGCCGACCATGGCGTCTGGAGCATCCACATGGCCGCCTGCATCACCATCACAGGGGGACGGAGAAGAAAGCTTCTCGCGGTGCCGTGTTTCAGAGATGCCCGAACTTGACTGGTACGTTTTTGCAAATCATCGAGCAGAGAGACGCCCAGCCAATCAACGCCACACTTCTGATAAATAATCAACAGGGAGAAGTTGATGACCAGCGCTCCGGCGGACATCGCCACTGCTCCCGTCAGGCCGTAACGTCCCTGCACAATTGGCCAAAGGATTTTGTCGTACAGTTCTCCGAAGAGCGCGTAGATGCCGTATCCGGCGGCTACGCAAACCGTTTTGCGGATGCTGCGGCTGACCAGCAGAACGATAACCAGTGCGGCGGTCAGCAAAAGAGCTGTTTTCCAAATTCCCATGAGGCGTGCTTCCTTGTGCAGACAAGGAGCCGCCAACTTAACCCAGCTTCGTCCTTACAGGACTATGCCGAGGTTGTTTCCAAGGATTGGAAACAAAAAAGGGGCGCGAACTCCAAGCTCATGCCCCGTTCGAGGGACCGCCAAGCCCCTGTTTGGAAACACAAGACAGGGAGCCGCGCCCACATGGGACGCGTCTCCGCGTGTCTCGCTTCCAAACTTTAAATTTGGCGGTTTTCAGAAGAAGCAACACTGCGCGTTAACGCATTTAAAATTTAGTTATGAGTTATCAGTTTCTGGTTCCTTTGTTAATGAGTCGAAAGTCTAAAGGTCGAAGGTCTGAAAGTCTATGGCTTTTCGTTCCCCGTTTTCTTCGTTTTGTATTCCGCCGGTTCTTCGCAAACCAGTCCGGCGGCGAACTGCGGCTCGGCAACGGAGAGTCCGAACCGTTGACGTATCACTGCGGCATCCGCATGAATCCGCTCCAGCGCTTCCGCTGTACTCAGTTTTTCTGTTTCGCGATAGACCGCCTCTTTCCAGGCCCAGACTTCACGCAAAGCGGCGGGGATTCCTGATTTTTCAACCTTCTTCATCTTCTACCTCCAGCGGAGAAACGATACGGGGAGTGCGCCAATACACGAAGCTCTTTAACCCACGGTTTCATATTTGATGAGTCCAAAGTCTATTGGGCGGCGGTCTGAAAGACGAGGCGGCTCTGCCGCCGGTTTCCAGTTCTGTTTTTGCATCTTCAAATATTTTTTTGATATCAAACTGGAATTTTTCAGCCAGTTTCCGGCGCGCGTTCCGCACCTCTTCTACAATCGGGTCAGTTTCATCTTTGTACCCTCCCATCAACTCTGCCAGCGTACAAATCACCATCGCAGGTCTGAAAATAGCCGTCCGCCCTGACTTTGGATAGGGGTTTTAATGAGAAATTCACCCAATACGACACAAAACTGAATTTCTCTTGATCCGTTCAGTTCTGTTTGTTAAGACATTCCCCACATCAAGTGGACGCAAGTGTTGCCGCAGATGGAACTTAAACATAAGGAGTTGGGTATGATTCGTTCTCGCAAGATGGTCGTTACAGGTCTTTTTCTTCTGACAGTTCTTCTGACTCAGGTCTCTTTTGCCGAACAGACAAAAATGGGTGATCCTGAATACTCCGTGAAACCAGTGAGCGTAAAACTCTGGCGTGGTATTGTGAATACACTCACCGGCTGGGGCGAACTCTTCCGTCAACCGATCGTCATGACTCAGGAAGATGGTCTCGTCGGCGTTCCCACCGGAATTCTCAACGGCGTCTTCATGACTATCGTCCGTACCGGTGCCGGCGTGGTTGAAATCGTCACATTCCCGTTGCCGCTGAATGAAGAACTCGGCTATGACAGCCTGATGAATCCCGATTACGTCTGGCAGTCTGCAAAATAAATACCAGTGTTGTCCGATTCTAAAAAACCCTGCTCAACGAGCGGGGTTTTTTATTAGACAGAGAGCACCAAACTGCCCCACTCGTTATCGCTGTCACGCACAATCTCATATCAAAAGAGTCCGAACGCTTTTTTTCATCACTTTAATGCGTCCTTCGGTTTCGCTTTGACCCTTAAAGTAGCATCATCCACGTAAAGCCTTATTTAAGCTTCACCCGCGGATCAACCAGCGCGTAGCAGAGGTCGGTCAGGAGATTGGCGATAACAAACATGATGGAGCCGACCAGCACGATGGCGCGCACGACATCCACGTCGGACGAGTTGATGGCGTTGATGCCGAGGTAGCCGAGGCCGGGAATACCGAAGAAGCTCTCAAGCAGCAGGCTACCGGTATAAAGAAAAGGAATTGCGATGACGGTGTTGGTGATGATGGGAATCATCGCGTTTTTCAAAACGTGTTTGAACAGCACCCCGCCGCGGCTGACGCCTTTGGCCTGCGCGGTGCGGACATAGTCACGGTGCGCTTCGTCGAGCATGATGGTGCGATAAAAACGCAGTTCAGCGCCGAGTCCGCTGAATACGCCGATCAGCACCGGCAGAATCAGGTAGCGAGGATCTTCAAACCCCCAGACCGGGAACCAGCCTAGTTTAAAACCGAGCAGATACTGTCCGCCGACAATCCAGACGAGATAATTCACGCTCATCAGTGCGACAGAGAAAACCACGAAAAAGCGGTCTACCCAGGTGTCGCGCCAGAAAGCACAGAAGAGCGACAGCATGACGGAGGTAATCAGTCCAACAAAGAAAATCGGCGCGGTGAGCATCAGCGACGGGCCGATACCGTCGAGGAGGAGTTTTGAAACCCGCTGATTCGTGCTATGCGAGACACCGAAATCGAGGTGAGCCAGCCGGTTGAGATAAAACATAAACTGCGAGTCAAACGGACTATTCATTACCCGCCGCAATTTGATGGAGCGGATTTCCAAGGGCCGGACGCCCGTCCGGATGGCCGGTTTTTCCGAACCTTGGAAAACTTCACGGGTGATTTTCCAAGAGTTGGAAACGAATGTCTCTGTTTCCAGTTCATATTTACAGTCTGTACGCAGGGCAAATTTGAGCGGAACAGCGTACTCACCCTCAGCGGCGAAAACCATGACACCGTTCGTCCAGGAAACGCCGCGCATCCCCTTCCAGTCGCCGGCAGATCGTTCAAAGTCCGGGTCGGTAAACGCGCGGGTTTTCGTTTTCGTCCCAAAGAAAAGAGGTTTATTGAAACCGCGCTGCTCATCAAATGCTTCGAGCGTATCGGCCTGTGCATGCGGACCGAGCACCTGCTGAGCCGGACTGCCGCCAACGATATTGAACAGGATGAACGTGATCAGGATGACCCCGAACACCGTCGGGATCATTTGCAATATTCGTTTGGTGATGTAACGAAGCATCAGTTGTTTCTCCCTCGCTTCTCTTTCCATTCACCCCAAACCGCATTATCAACACGGCGGTATTTAACCATGGTGTATGGAAAATCGTGGAGGCTGTAATTCTTCAGCCAGTCGTGAATAACAGCAAAATCCATCGGCTGGTACATAAAAATCCACGGGCAGTCTTCAATGACCAGATCGGCCATCTGTTCGCAAAGACGGTCTTTTTCCGGACCGGGAAGCATGATGCGCATTTGCTCGTAGAGCCTGTCAAATTGCAAATTGGCATAATTGGCGTGGTTGGGCCCCGGCGAGGCGTTGGCACTGTAGAACAGCTGCAGGAAATTTTCGGCATCCGGATAGTCGGCAACCCAGCCGAGCTCAAAAAGCTGCGCCTGACGGCGATCCATTTTGTCGAGGAAGGCGGGCCAGTTGTTGTAGCTGGCTTTGAGCACCACGCCGACTTTGTCAAACATACCGGCCATCAGGTCAACGACCTGCCGGACATCGGGGGTTGCACCGCCCAGTTCAAGCGTCAGTTCCAGCCGCCGGCCGGTTGCCGGATCAATGCCTTCCGGATAGCCAGCTTCGGCCAGAAGCTGTTTCGCTTTCTCAAGGTTATACGAATACGTCGTCGGGTTCGGCTTAAAGCCGGCCAGCGGGTCGGGAAGCGGACCGTAAATGGGCGTGACGCGTCCATTGTAATACTGAACCAGCAGAGCAGGCTCGAACGCACAGCTGAGCGCCTGACGCAGTTTTTTATTTTTGCCGACGACCGGATCGTCCAGATTGAAGCCGATGTAATAAAGATTGAGAGTCGGACTGGAAAGCAACTCAACGCCCTGGTTCTTAAGCTCTTCAACCAGACCGCTGTCGGGCTTAATAACAGCATCCCAGTTGTCGCGCGAAATACTGCTGTAGCTGAACTGGCCGGCAAGAAACATCATCCATGAAGTCGCCGCATCATCTACGACATACTGCACAATGCGGTCAACAAACGGAAGCTGCCTGCCCGCGTCGTCGAGCAGTCCGGCTGAACGGGCCGATTCGGTTCCGGTCGAAGGATACGTTTCGATCCGGCCGGTTTCAGCCCACTTAGGATTGCGGACGAATTCGATACGATAGTTGTGTTTCCATTTTTCGAGAATATACGGTCCGGTGCCAACGGGATGATTAACAAACCCGGCGCCATAAAACTCCACCGCTTCACGCGGCACGGCAAAGGCATAATGCATGGCCAGCACCCAGAGAAGCTGCGGATAAGATTCTTTGAGCTTAATCTGAAAGGTATATCGATCGGGCGCGGACAAACCCTCAACCGGCGCATCATACGCAGTCGGGGTCCCGCCCGCCGACGCAGCCCGGAATTCATCGAGACCGACAATGCGCCCGTTGAAGGCCCAATAACCGGAAGAGGCATTTTTCAAATCGGCAATGCGTTTAATTGAATAAACAAAATCCTCCGCCGTCAGCTCGCGCCCTTTCCCGCCGGGAAAACAGGGGTCATCCTGAAAAAAGATGCCCTTGCGGATATGAAAGGTATAGATGCGCCCATCGGCGGAAATATCCGGCATGGCGGAGGCCAGCATAGGCTGAAGATGATAGGGACGGTCGAGATACGCGTATTCAAGCAGACCTTCATAAATGCGGCCGATGATCGCGGAAGATGCCACGTCGCCAGCCCGGGCCGGATCAAGCCCCTTGATGCGTGAAGTCTGACCGTAAAGAACCTGCTCGCCTTCGAAACGTAATGTATCCAGCTCACGCCGCCCGCAGGCAGTAATAAGCAAACAAAAAAATATCGAACAGGGAATAATGAATAACGAAGTGAATTTGCGCATAACTCTTACTTCATTATTCGGAGTTCCTTGTTCGATATGGGAGGAAAGCCTCCGTTACTCCGCAGGACTGACCGGCATTTGCACCGGAGCCTGAGGCATTGCAGTCTGTTCCATCGGAACGGGTTGTTCAACCTTGGCATTATCCATAAGCGACTCGCTGGCACTGCCGGCAAAAAGCATACCGAGAATCAGCGTGTTCAATAAAAAGACACCACCGATCACAACCGTCGCTTTAGTCAGCACGTTACCGGCCCGCGCGCCGAAAAGTGAATCGCCGCCGCCGGAACCGAACGCCAGGCCGAGGCCTTCGTTTTTAGATTTTTGCAGCAGAATCAAACCGATCAGCGCCAAACTGCACGCGGCTTCCAGAATAATGAGCAATGTACGAATAACAGCCATAAATTTTCTCCTAAGACATTAGGCTTTGGACTTTAGGCTTTAGGAAGAACTCTGCCAACACAAATTCATGTCCCCAAAGTCCACAACCTAAAGACCAATACCTTCTTCTCTTACATTCCTGCTTTGACGATATCGATGAAGGAACGAGCCTCAAGCGCCGCGCCGCCGATCAAACCGCCGTCAATGTCCGGCTGCGAAAGCAGTTCCTTGGCATTCGAAGCCTTCATGCTTCCGCCGTACTGAATACGCAGACCTTTGGCCGCCTTTTCGCCAACCATGTCGCGGATGATGCCACGGATAAAGGCATGCACCTGCTGTGCCTGTTCGCTGGTTGCCGTTTTACCGGTGCCGATCGCCCAGACCGGCTCATACGCCACCACAACATTCTCAAACTGTTCAGCGGTAATATCGGCCAGACTGCCGCGAACCTGCGCCTCAACAACTTTCTCGGTGTTCCCGGCTTCGCGGTCAGCCAGCTTTTCTCCGACACAAACGATCGGACGCATATTTTTTTCGAGCGCTTTTTTGACCTTCTTGTTCACCCAGAAGTCGGTTTCTTTGTAATAATCACGGCGCTCGCTGTGGCCGAGAATGACATACTTGACGAAAAGCTCTTTGAGCATGGCGTGGGAAATTTCGCCGGTGTACGCTCCGTCGTCTTCCGAGCTCATATTCTGACAGCCCAGCTTGATCTGGCTGTCAGTCAGCACGTCGCTGACGGATTTAAGCGCCGTGAACGGCGGACAGACCACTACTTCAACTTCTGTACATCCAGCCAGTTCAGCGTGAATACCCTTGGCCAGCGTCACCGCATCGGCAACGGTCTTATTCATCTTCCAGTTGCCCGCAATAATTTTTTTTCTCATAAGATTTTCCAGTCTGATTTTAAAGTTACTTATCTGTCAGCGCGGTAACGCCGGGAAGTTGCTTGCCTTCGAGAAACTCAAGGCTGGCTCCGCCGCCGGTGCTGATGTGGGTCATCTTGTCGGCCAGACCGCTCTTGTTGACTGCGCTCACGCTGTCGCCGCCGCCGATAATGCTGACGCTGTCGGAATCGGCTACCGCCTGACAGACCGCGAAAGTGCCTTTGGCAAACGGAGCCATTTCGAAGCATCCCATCGGGCCGTTCCAGACCACCGTTTTGGCTTTGGCGACTTCCGCACAGTAAAGGGCTATTGTTTTCGGGCCGACATCAAGAGCCATCCAGCCGTCTTCGATGTTTTCGCCAACCACTTTGGTGTTCGCCGCAATATCAAATTTGTCAGCGGCAATATTATCGACAGGAAGCATCAGTTTGACGCCTTTGGCTTTGGCCTTGGCCAGAATGTCTTTCGCCATTTCAACGCGATCATCTTCAACCAGCGAATTGCCAACCTTAAAGCCCTGCGCCTTGTAGAAGGTATACGCCATGCCGCCGCCGATCAGAATGGCGTCGCACTTATCCATCAGACTGGTAACCACGTCGATCTTGCCGGAAATTTTCGCGCCGCCGATAATGGCGACAAACGGTTTTTCCGGAGCTTCGAGCGCCTTGCCGAGGTAATCAATTTCCTTCTCCATCAGGAAGCCGGCGACGTTCTTTTTGTAAAACTGACAGACAATCGCGGTGGAAGCATGGGCGCGGTGAGCGGAACCGAAGGCGTCGTTGCAGAAGATTTCGCCATCGCCGAGTTCGGCCAGCTTCTTGGCGAGTTCTTTCTGCTTGGCCTTCATTTCAGCCTTGGCGGCTTTCTTCTGCTCGTCGGTAGCATCGTCAGCCAGCTTGGCTTTGCCTTCTTCTTCCTTATAGAAACGGGTGTTCTCGACCACCATGATTTCGCCGGCCTTGAGTGCCTTGGCCTGAGCTATGGTTTCAGCACCAACACAATCGGTTCCGAATTGAACCGGCTTGCCCAGCAGCTCTTCCAGCTTGGCGGCAACCGGCTTAAGACTGAATTCCGCTTCGTAACCTTTACCTTTCGGACGTCCGAGATGGCTCATCAGCACGAGCGAACCGCCCTTTTCGAGCACATACTTGATCGTCGGAATAGCGGCAGTAATACGGGTTACATCGCCCACTTTACCTTCTTTAACCGGCACATTGAAATCCACACGCATCAAAATCCGGTGACCTTTCACATCCACATCACGAATCGTCATTTTCTTCATAGCAACATTCCTTTCCAAAGGTTAAAAAATGAGCCCCGAATATAAGGAAAAAA
Source organism: uncultured Verrucomicrobiota bacterium (assembly GCA_964398915.1). Classification (GTDB taxonomy): domain Bacteria; phylum Verrucomicrobiota; class Kiritimatiellia; order Kiritimatiellales; family Tichowtungiaceae; genus Tichowtungia. The sequence continues at coordinate 65,304 of CAYNOR010000006.1, read as the reverse complement.
GGGCCGGAGTCAACTTAGGAACGGCCCTGCACGCCTCATAAAAAACGGGCTCCTTTGCGGGAGCCCGTTTCGTCGTCTGATGGATTCAGACTTTAGTTGGTGGCGCGACCGCCGACCCCTTTGGTGCCTTTGGCGATCACTTTGGCTTCGCCTTTCGGACGGAGCGAACGGGAAGCTGCGCCAGCCTGCCACATTTCAGAGTCGTGGATGGCTTTCAGTTCTGCGGTCAGGCGGACTTTGTAGTCCTTGGCACCGCAGACTTTCAGAACGCGCTTGGCTTCGGATTTCGTTTTGACCGCTTTGTAGAGGTCATTGAATACCGGCAACGTGGCTTTTTTGAACTTCGGCGCCCAGTCCAGCGCGCCGCGCTGTGCGGTGGCGGAACAGTTCGAGAACATCCAGTCCATGCCGTTTTCGTCAACGAGGCGGATCAGGCTCTGAGTGAGCTCTTCAACCGTTTCGTTAAACGCTTCGGACGGGCTATGACCGTTCTTGCGGAGCACTTCATACTGCGCTTCCATAACACCAGCGAGACAGCCCATCAGGACGCCGCGCTCGCCGACGAGGTCGGACGTTACTTCTTTTTCAAAGCTGGTCGGGAACAGGTAGCCTGAACCAATACCGATACCGAGTGCCATGCAACGCTCTTCGGCGCGGCCGGTGGCGTCTTGGAATACGCCGAAGCTGGAGTTGATCCCTGCGCCGGTCAGGAAGTTGCGGCGAACATTCAAGCCGGAACCTTTCGGAGCAACCAAAAGAACGTCCACGTTAGTCGGTGGAATGATTTTGGTCAGATCTTTGTAAACGATCGAGAAGCCGTGGCTGAAGTAGAGGGCGTCGCCCGCTTTCAGGTTGCGCTTGATCTGCGGCCAGCAGAGTTTCTGGGCGGCGTCGGAAAGGAGGTATTGAATGACAGTTCCTTTCTGAACTGCTTCTTCGATTTCGAACAGGGTTTTGCCCGGGACGAAACCGTCTTTGATCGCGCGGTTCCAGTCCTGCATGAACTGTTTGGACTGACCGATGATGACGTTGAAGCCGTTGTCGCGCAGGTTAAGCGCCTGGGCCGGGCCCTGTACGCCGTAGCCGATAACCGCGATCACTTCGTTCTTCAGAACTTTGCGGGCTTTCGCCAGCGAAAACTCTTTGCGGGTGACGACGGTTTCTTTTGTGCCGCCGAAATCAATAACTGCCATGGTTTTTCTCCTTTAGTATAGTGGGCCTATCCCCTAAGCAAGCGGGCGTTTTACGTGGAAAGCCCCGCCTCGTCAATGTCTCTTTTCTCCAAACTTTGGAAGCAACTGCGTTGCGGCACAGCGCTTCGCGGCTCAAGAACTGCATTTTTTAGTATTTTGAAAAATCTATAGACCAGCTAGCTGGCGGCGAGATACTTCACGCCGTTTTCAAAAAACTTCAGCCCGAGCCCGTGCGCGGGAAGCGTGCCGTTCAGTTTTTGAATGTCCCAGTTGGGATGATTTTCCGGAAAAAGATAGGCCTCGGGATGCGGCATCAGGCCGAAGATGCGTCCGGTCGGATCGCACAGTCCGGCAATGGCATTCAGCGAGCCGTTCGGGTTGGCCGGAAAATCTTTGGTCGGATTGCCGGCAGCATCCGCATAGCGCGCGGCGGCGCAACCGAGTTTTTCGATCTGTTCGATGACGGCTTTGTCCGTGGTAAAAATCTTACCTTCACCGTGGCGGATCGGCAGCGGCATCGTGTCGAGTCCTTTGGTGAAGATACACGGCGAGTTAGCCTCGAACTTCAAATTGACCCAGAAATTCTGGAAGGTGCCGCAGTCGTTCTGCATCAGTGAAACCTTCGGATCAAAATATTCGCCGTTCAGCCCCGGCAGCAGGCCGATCTTGGTCATTGTCTGAAACCCGTTGCAGACGCCGAGAATGATTTTTCCGTCGTCGATGAATTTCTGAAGTTCTTCGCGCAGGTGGTGCTTCACCCGCAAAGCGAAAACATGGCCGCTGGTCATGTGGTCGCCGTAGGAGAATCCGCCGATAAACATCAGCCCGCAGAAATCGCGCATCTGCACCGGACTGTCCAGCAGGTCATTCAGATGAACCTTAACCGGTGACCCGCCCGCCAGTTCCCACGCCCGCGATGACTCCGCTTCGCAGTTCACTCCATAGCCCGTAATAATTAAAATCTTAGGTTTCATAAGGCCGTCCAGTTAACAGAAACCCTCCGCCATTTGCGAACAGAATTTATCAGCCAGACAGCTTTTGCCCGTTTCAGGTCACTAAGTGAGACAGCCCGCTCCTCAATCTCGCCCTTTTCGAGCAGTTCGTCGCGGAACGTTCCCGCAAGCAACCCGCAGGAGACCGGCGGCGTCACCTTGCACCCGGGCCGCCTTCATGGCTGCAATTAATCGCCGGAATTTTTAGGAACCGGTTTAACAACACGAAATCCGCCGTCAGGTAACCCCAGCCCTGAAACGCCCCTGTCCGGGTCTTCGTTCCGCCGGGCCGAAACTCGGCAAAACTGTGGTGAATCAATATAACTCCCACCTCGCACAACACGACTCTTCCCGCGTTTTTCCCCAACAGGGTTTGTCTGCGCTTTGTCATCGTATTCTCCGTACCAATCGTTACACCACTCCGACACATTGCCGCTCATATCATAGATCCCCAGTTCATTGGGCTCTTTGGTTCCAACGGGTTGCTCCCGGTCATCATCCTGCCTAATCTTAATCTCCGTTGTCCGGTAATCCACTGTCGTCTGTTTTTGATTACACCACCCGACATCTTCAAGAGAATCAGACCCGCTGTATATAGTTCCCCTTCCGGACGCCCCGCCTCTCGCGGCATATTCCCACTCGGCTTCGGTCGGCAGCCGATACCCGCTTGCCTTAAAATTACATTCCCAACCCTTCTCCATGTCATAACAGGGAGCCAGCCCCTCCATCTCGGAACGGAAATTGCAGTAAGCTGCTGCACCGTACCAGGTGACTTGAGAGCAGGGGTGATTCTCCCACCCTCGCTTTAACACAAGTCCATTGTCGTCACACGAAACCCCGACTATATACGTGCGCAGAAGCTGTTTCTTTTTCCCGGCAGACAGATACACCATGGCTCCGTATCCTTTGCCGGTATTCCCTTTCAGCCATACCTTTCCGCCTTTAAGAGCCCAGCTTAAAACCCGGAACACTTCTTCATGAGTGGTTTCATATTTTGCGATCTCAAACGAATCTAACGTTATGGAATGAGCGGGAAGTTCATCTTCACCCCGCAGCATGTCATCGGATACATCCCCCCCGCCCATTATAAAAGTTCCGCCCTCCGCGAACACCAGGCCCTCCGCGCTTGCCTTTCCGCTGTTTTTTCGGTCAGCAGAAACATTTTCCGGCATGCGGGAAGTCGTTGTTTTTGGCTGAACCAAAGGTCAATACTGCGACCATTTTTTCTCATCGGGGATATGGCCCGCTTCCTGCTCCAGTTTCATGACCTTCCCATTCCGACCTTTTTTACTGATGCACAAGTACAAACCCAGAAGCTTATCCTTTATGATTATATCCTCCGGAGAAACCACTGCGGAATTCCATGAGGAGTCGCGGTAAGATTCAAATTCAGTTTTTTGGTCACGAATCCCCACAGACTGCTCAAACCGCTGGGTTTCACCGGGTGCAATTGTGAATTTTTTTTTGTCCTCCACGCCCCATGGTCGATCCACTTTCCCTCCTTTCGTTTCACAAAATATGCGGCAGACCAGCTCGAGATCCTTGAATTCGATCTGTGCAGGATTTTTCACCGTTATACTATATGACACCTTCTTAATACTGCCGGACGTGAAGAAAGATTCTTCTTTATATTCCTTCTTGCTTTCTTTTTGGATCGTTATTTTTAATTTTCTAAACTCCTTATCCGCCAGCCATTCGGTAATTTGCTGTTGTTCTTCCGCACTGAATGTGTCGAACAGCCGGGTGGCACTCCCCGACCCGTCTTTGATTTTCACCTCCCCGCTCACCGGATCATAAGCAGTGATCTCCAGCGGCTGGCCGCAAACGATCCCTGCGAACAGAAGAACCATCAACCCGATTTGAAATGCCTTCATAAATCTCCAATCCTTTAGCATGAAATGCCAGCATGCTAAACGCCGCGCGAACGACTGTCAAAACAACGCTAACAACGACCATCCTGATGGAACAACCGGTTAGAGCAGGCTGGCGACTTGCCATCGCCGCACCGAATTGATCAACCAGACGGAGTCGGCACGCATTAAATCATCCAGTGTAATGGCCCGCTCCTCAATCTCGCCCTTTGCGAGCAGTTCGTCGCGGAACGTTCCCGCAAGCAGCCCGCAGGAGACCGGCGGCGTCACCTTGCGCCCGTCCAGCTCGACCACGATGTTGGCCATACAGCTCTCCGTCACCTCGCCGCGCTCATTAAACAGCAATACGTCGTCGGCCTCCGGAAAGTCCGCCTTCGCTTTTTCATAAACCGAGCGGTTCGTCGTCTTGTGATAAAGGAAAACATCCCCGGAATCGACCGGACGCTTCGCAAGCGCCAGTGTGGAAGCGGCATCCTGCCGCTGAGTCCAGCAGCAGGATGCCGCTTCCACCTTAAATTGCCCGTCCCGGCTCAACAACAGCCGGATTCGTGTTGGATATTCAAACCGCAGATGGCGCAGATGGTCGCGGATTTCATTCAGATCGATTTTGACGTCAAAATACTCCGCCGACTCCGCCAGCCGTTTCAGGTGGCGCTCCAGCAGAAAGATTTCTCCATCCTCCCAAAGCATCGTTTCCAGCAACTGAAACTGCGGCATCTTTTTCGTCAGGATCGCCGCTTTGGACATGGCTTCCTGATATTCCTGATCCGGATCAGAGTCCCAAACAATCCCCCCGCCAATCCCGTACTCCACCACTCCAGCACTCCGATCCACCACGGCTGTCCGGATCGCAACATTGAACTGAGCTGAACCGTCCGGCGCAATAAAACCAATCGCTCCGGTATAAACGCCGCGCGGCGACTTCTCCAAACCTTGGATAATCTCCATCGTCTTCGCCTTCGGCGCGCCGGTAATCGATGCGCAGGGAAATAACGCCGTAAACAGAGGTCTCAACGTAGACGCGACGCCCTCGTCGCGTTTTATTCCAGATGGGAAACGCGACGAGGGCGTCGCGTCTACATTTCCTCGCACCGTCGAAGTCAACTGCCAGACAGTCGGATATTTTTCGACATCGAACCGGCTGAGCGTTTCGACACTTCCCGCCTCAGCAATGCGCCCGATATCGTTGCGGATCATATCGACGATCATAATATTTTCCGCACGATCTTTCGCCGAATTCTTCAGTGCTTCAGCGGCGGCGCGATCCGCCTCCGCCGTCAACGCGCGCGGCAGGGTGCCTTTCATCGGACGCGATGTAATCACGCCGTCTTTGAGTTCGAAAAAAAGTTCCGGCGAAGCCGAACAGATAGCGAACTCATTGGTTTCTATAAAGGCGGCATAACTGCCCTGCTGGGCGACGGCCAAATCGCAAAAAAAGTCGAACGGCGAACCGGAAAAATCGGCATTCAGCCGGAAGGTGTAATTCACCTGATACGTGTCGCCCGCCGCAATGTGCTCTTTGATTTTCGCAATTGCTTCGGAATATTCTCCGCGCGTCACCGACGGCGTCCATTCGCCGAGTTGATACAATCCCCTCCCATGGAGGGGTGGCCGCAGGCCGGGGTGGGTTTCCACATTTTTAAAAAGCCCGAACTGCAGAAGCGGCAGATTACCCGTCGCGCGCGTTTTCAATACGGAATCAAACGCGCCGGCGGCTTCGTAGGAAATAAATCCGGCGGCCCACAAACCGCTGGCTTCAATTTTTTCCAGACATTGGAAAACTTCATCCGATGCGCGCGCCGTCAGCACTTCGACCGGCTTCTCAAATCGAAGCCAGCCGTCACTGTGTTGGATAATTATTAGCATTCGGGGAAACTACAGGAATTCCGTCAACTATTAAGAAAAATTGTTAGTTTGGTTTCCGAGAATCCCGACTGTATCCAAATCCCTTGTACATCCACGGCATCTTGAAATCGGCAGGAATTTCCTTGCCGTAATAATTCGGAACAAAAGTTGAAGTGATTCCTTTAACCAGACATGCCGTCCTTAACACGGCGGGCTGAATCACGCTGATTTGCTCTGCAAAAAACTCCATTGTGCCGCCAGACAAAACATCAGCGGCAACAATTAACACTTTCTTCCCTCTAAGTGGAAAAAAGCTCACCATCTCATTCGGAATTTCGATACGATTTCCATCTTCCCATTTGTAAAGCCTGTCCGTTCCAAGAATCGGAATGTTTCGCTTTTTCGTTTTTAGCGGATGCCCCACATCGGGAAGATTTCCCGACAAAACGGCTCCGAGAATCGCGCCGCCTCGCCCAATCGTCACGATTACGTCCGGATAAAATTTATCCGCAGCTATTTTTGCAATCACCCGCTTGGCAATCCGGTCGAATTCTTTCCAATTGAATGTCTTTAAACTTAGCCAAGCGGTCACAGATTTGTAAACCGTCGCAAGAAGGCCTATGACTGCAAAAATATAACCCGCCCAGTTAAGAACAGATGCCAGACTCATATACACCTCAGTTTAAGATTCAGATTCTTGAGAGACAATTTTCGGTCGCAATAGGTCAGCGCGGTAACGCTACAATTCTCGCAAGGAATGTCGCGGAAATATCGTAGAGGAATATGCATGATTTTGGCGATCAACAGCCGGATTGTAGTGCGGTGGGAAACGGCAGCTATCTTGCTGTCGCCGGCACGGTCAAGCAATCTCAACAAATCGTCGCACACCCTGTCAGCATGTTCAGAGATGTTACCGCCGCCGGGAAAAGCGAGATGAGTCGGATCCGATTCCCACTGAACAGTTACAGGGTCGTCCGAAGGCAACTCGGCAGGCAATTTACCTTCATATTTGCCGTAATCAAATTCAATCAGGCTGGGAACTGTTTCTATGCAATCCTGTCTGTCCGGGAAAATAAGCTTGGCACTGTCGATAGCCCGTTCGAGAGGACTGCTCCATATGCTGTCGATATCACTCCAAAGAGGTGAGGTTGCCATTTCTGCACACTGCCTCTTTCCATTCTCGGAGAGGGGGATATCCGTTACTCCCGAAAATCTATTCCTGTCCGCATTGTGGATGCTTTCGCCGTGACGAATCAGATAGATGTGTGTGCAACGACGTACCATGTGATATCCCCCGCCACGATTTTAAGGCGAAACCACCTTTTCTATCCACTGACAGGCGATCTGGAGAAGAACCGCCAGTAGGGGAACGGCTATCCCAGTAAAAATGGTCATAAACATTTTGGTGTTAAACGGCCACTCACCCATTTCATTGAGAGAATTCTGGATATCAAACAGCTCCTTGACATGCTGGGCAGCTTCCCCTGATGGATTCTCTGCAACCTGTTGCAAGGCGTTTTCCAAATGACCGGAAAACTGTATCAAGCGCTGATGCTTTACTTTGACCATCAATCGGTGAATCTCCATCTGCGGAAAAATAAAAAAGAACAAGACGATCAGGCCGAATATAAAGTTCGTGGCCAAAACAGCTTTGGTCGGCGTGCAGAACATGCTGTACGAAATGCCAAATAGATAAATCAGCACGATGGTGAATGCCACTTTAGCCATCAACACCCCCACCGCTTTCACACTGGACATGGGGTGCTGGTACACTGAAATCTTAATCGCATCAATTTGTCCGAGCTCCCGGATCATCCGGGCTATGTGCCACATCACATAAAGCATTCCGCCGCCAAAAAACTGAATCGCCAGCATGATGATCAGAAAAACAATTCGTGGCGCAGTGGCGGAGGGCAGAACGGGGCTGTTAAGCGTCACATAAAGAAGGCTGCAAATGAAACAAAGGCCGACGATGCACATGCGACGCGTATCGAAAATCTTACGAACCTGCCCGGAGTACCAGTCGAGTGCTTTCTCTTTTGGCCAAGTCACAAAGGACATAAGAGATGGAGAGAAATCTTCCAGAATTTTTGAAAACCGGACTATGGTGATCGCCAGGATTGCAGGAAGCAGGCTGAGTGCGACATACGGCCAAACTGAGCTGCAAATCAGACGCTCTCTTTCACCGGCAAGTAAAAGCGTTCCGAGTTGCAGACAAAACAAAGCTCCGGAAAAAAGCCCCCATAAAATAGGATAGGCGACATGTAGCTTCTTCGCCCAATACTCTGGATAAGGAGTAACGATATAGTCGTACGAATGTTCTGTCGCCATAAAGCAGCCCTTTCAAACAAAGGTTTGGCTCAATAGACCACGTCGCTATAACAGCCGACATAACGGATGTAAACTCTTAAATACCAGAGTGATTATTGACGAACATGCGTGCTGACTCGATCTGAACTTGACCGGATGAAAAGATGTGATTACCGTCTGCGCAAACAGAAAAGAGGGGCGTTTATGAACAAGACAATTCGCGCGTTTATGTTCTCAAATGTTTTGGTTGCGCTAGCGCTCGCCGCTTTGGTGCCTATGAAGGTGCGGGCGGACAAAGTTCTTAATCTTGATTACATCCAAACAACGGTTTACGACTCTCAAGACATGGATACGGCCCGGGAAGGAATTCAGCTGATGTATGAATGGCGAATAAGAAACCAAGACCCTCCAGCAGGTGATTATACGGAAGATGCCTTATGGAAAGTAACTATTGGTGCAGATTTAGCACAAAGAGGAATGTATGGTTTCAGTAATAACAATTATGACAATAATTTTGATCTTCCTAGTTTTACAAAGTGGAGTTCCGGCGAAGATAATGGCAACTATTCTTGGGTGGCTAATCTACCTGGAAACGAGCCCATCAGAGGAAATGATCTCCACTATTTCCGTGCTTTGATTGATGCAGATCGAATAATTGGTCAAGAGCAGGTTGGAATTCAAGGTTTTGCTAACTCAGGAGCAACCCAAATCGCCCAAATTAATGTGCCAGTGGCAATTCCCGAACCCATGACTATTGGACTTTTGGCTTCAGGTGCAGGTGTGCTCTTGGCAGGCAGAAAAGTCATGCGGAATTCCAAGCGAAGATAGTCCTAATCTGCACCGGTTTTGAAACAAGAATGGAGAGTTTCATGCCCAGAATCACGTTAGTCGAATTTGGCGGGATCGAAGCAGACACCAGATGTGCAGAACTTCTTCGAATTGTTATGAAGTACGCGACAAGCGGCGATTCTGATGCGCGCGAAACCAGACGTGCCGCACTGAAAAAGCTCGGCGAATACGGTTATACCGAAGCTCTCGCATACATCGTAGATAAACTTGCAACTTCTGGCGACTCCGATGCCAGAGAGACACGGCGAATGGCACTCGATATGATTTAGGTATTAATTTTTGGTTCTGTGTTTTCGGCGTGTTTCATAGCAGACAAATAACTTCTCCGATAACCTTCAAAAAGATCTATATCCCATAGAGCGTTTTCTTGAACGGTTTGCGGAGCGAGTCGAGGTCGGTGTCAATTTTACGCGAAGTTCCGGCACGGCGCGTCCGTGTAGCTCGAAATAGGCGGCATTGGCTTCTTCAAGCCATGTTAGACGCTGATCGGGTGTCATTCTCGCAAACGCCGTATGTCCGTCGAAATCTTCCGGCGAGGCCTGCTTTAGAATCTTGAGTACGTCCTTATTCATCACGAATCATCCGATTTTGTTTTTTTGGCAAAGGTACCGTAACCGGGAGAATCCTCACGAACCAGCATTTGGGTGCCGTGGGTGCTCGTGGCGAAGTCGATCATTTCATCCAGCAAATCCAGCTTTTGTGCGAGCGAAAGTTTTCGCTCCTGCTGCATACGAAGCTTCTCCTCACCTTCGTAGGTGCCGTACTGCCAAATATCTTCAGCTTGTGCCTGAGTATTCATCCATCTCCCCTCTTGCGGCGACGGGAGTTGTAAAGGCGTTCAGTGAAGCCGCCTTCTTCGAGAAAATCCGTCTCAAGCGCTTTGAGCTGCTGGTCGAGCAGATAATTGGCCTGATAAATCAGGCAGATCAGGATGTTCGCACAAACTTCGGCCGGGCGGGTCTCGAGATAGGTCTTATAAGTCCTATAAGACCTATCCTCCTGCTTGCCAAGTTTGCGCACGAACAACGCTTCTTTGGAATCTTTCTCCCATTTCTTCAGCTCGCGCTGGCGCAGAAAATCTTCGTAGTCGAGCAGAAGTTCTTCCAAACTGCCGCGAGCCACACTGACCAGCTTCAGTTCAGTTTTCTTGGAGGTTCCGGAGACCTGCGATCCTTCGGCGATGTTCTGCCTGCCGGATCGGGCGGCCTGAATCATCTGATCCGTTGTGCGGGAAAAACGATCCACGAAGCGCTCGCAAAACTTCACGGTCCCATCAAACACGATTTCAGACATCTGAAACGACTTCAGATCACGGTAGCCGCCGTGCGCCTTAATTAAATCGTCTTTGCCGTGCATGCGAACTTCTTTCAATAGATCAAATAAGCCCTATTCGACCTATATTCCGTACAGTGTCTTTTTGAAAGGCTTCACCAAATCAGAAATTGCTGTGTTGATGCGCGTCGCGCCTTTGACCCCTTTAACCACCAACTTTTTATCCGCCGTGACGGTTCCGATCTGCGCGACCGGCAGGCCGGAAAACAGCGCTTCAAACTTCGCGGCATTTTCAGGTTTAACCGAAACGATGAAGCGGCTGTTGGATTCCGAGAAGAGAATCGAATCGTCTTTGAGTTTCCGTTTGCCAGGTGTTGGAACTTTTGCCAGATCGATTTCTGCACCGAGTCCGCCGCCCATGCAGATGAGCGCGAAACCGATCGCCAGTCCGCCTTTGGACGGCGTATGCGACGAAAGCAGAATTCCTTCATCCTGCGCTTTGTTCATCGCGCGATAAATTGCCAGCGCGGAGGCGGCATCAACGGTCGGCACGTCACCGCCGTAGTTCCACGGATTGCCCTGCTCTTCGGCCAGCATGCGGTTCCATTCGGAAGCGCCGAGCTCGTTTTTCGTCACACCGACCATGTAGATCAGACTGCCCGTTTCTTTGAGCGGCATGGTAACCGCTTTCTTCACGTCGTCGATCTGGCCGATGGATGAAATGAGCAGTGTCGGCGGAATGGAGATTTTCTTTCCGCCGCGCGTCGAGTCGTTCTTGCAGGAGTCCTTACCGGAAACCGCCGGTGTGCCAAACGCAATGGTGTAGTCGTAGAGCGCTTTGTTGGAGCGGACGAGCTGAGCCATCTTGTATTCACCGTCCGGCGTCTTGGGCGACTGCACCGGATCGGGCCAGCAGAAGTTGTCGAGAATCGCGATACGATCAAGCCGTCCGCCGACGCTGATAACGCGGCGGATGGATTCGTCGATAACTGACGCCGTCATGTGGTAGGTGTCGATATCGGAAAACCACGGATTAATCCCTTCGGCCAGAATCGCGCCGCGATCTTTGTTGTATTCGATACGCATGACGGTCGCGTCGGACGGCACGTCGGCGTTGACGCCGACAAACGGTTTGACGACCGAAAGGCCTTTGACTTCGCCGTCATAGATGCGGCTCTTGTATTCGCGAGAGCAGATATTGAGTCGGCCCATCATCTGACGGAGAGATTTCGTGCGGTTTCCGCCCTTCGCTTTTTCCGGCGCCGGAACTTCCGGTTTCTTCCAGACGCCTTTCATGTGCAGTTTCGGACAGCCGGTTTCGTAGAGGAAATCCATATCGAGACTGGCGACGACCTTGCCTTCATATTTCACTGTAAAATATCCGCTGTCGTTATAGGTACCCATAAAGGATACCTCTACATCGCGCTTTTTAGCTAACGCTTCAAAAGCGCTGCGGCATTCGGGCTGAACGGCCAGCGTCATGCGTTCCTGCGCTTCGGAAACCAGAATTTCCCACGGCTGGAGCCCTTCGTATTTCAGCGGAGCGTCTTTGAGTTCGCATTCGCAGCCGCCGGAATATTTGCCCATTTCGCCGAACGAGCAGGAAATGCCGCCCGCGCCGTTATCGGTGATACAGCGGAAAAGGCCGAGATCGCGCGCTTCCATCAGAAATTCGTAGAGCTTGCGCTGGGTCAGCGGGTCGCCGATCTGCACTGCCTGCGCGGGCGATTCGGTGCGGAGTTCTTCGGACGAGAACGTCGCGCCGTGAATGCCGTCTTTGCCGATGCGGCCGCCGCACATGACGGTCCAGTCGCCGACCTGCACCTCTTTGCGTTCGGAAGGCCGTCCGCCGACGTTAACCGGCAGAGTTCCCATCGTGCCGCAGTAAACCAGCGGCTTGCCTAGGTAGCGCTCGTCAAAACATTCAAAGCCGCGGCTCCACGGAATGCCTGACTCGTTGCCGCCCGCAATCACGCCGGCATGTACGCCGTCGCGAATACGGCGCGGATGCATCAGCCCGGCAGGAATTTCCTTATCGTAGAACGGCGAGCCGAGGCAGTAGCCCCAGACGTTGGAAACCAGCTGCGCGCCCATGCCGGTGCCCATCGGGTCGCGGTTGACGCCGACAATGCCGGTCATCGATCCGCCGAACGGATCAAGCGCCGACGGCGAGTTATGGGTTTCAACTTTATAGACCAGATGGAGGTCTTCGTTAAATTTGATCACGCCCGCGTTGTCGGTGAACACCGAAACCAGCCAGTCGATTTTTTCAGCCACCTTCTTGGTGGAGGCTTTGACGTAGGTTTTGTAGAGGGAATTGATGATCTCCTCTTTGCCGGTTTCTTCGTCTTTGTATTCGATCGTTCCGGCAAACACCTTGTGCGAGCAGTGCTCCGACCAGGTCTGGGCGATACACTCCAGCTCGACGTCGGTCGGCCAGACGGGCATGCCGAGTTCGGCGCGGTGCGCTTTCACAGCGTCACTCAGGTAGTGGTTGCGGATCACGCGCATTTCCTCGAGAGAAAGGGATAGAATCCCGTCGCTGGAAATCTTCATCAGCGCGGCATCGTTGTCCGGCAGCTCGATCACGTTAACTTTGACTTCCTGATGGTCGTCGAAGATCGGCGCGGTCATATCCGGTTCAGCGGCCAGCCACTCTTCCTTCGAGAAAACCTGAATCGTTTGAATCAGCGTATTGGCCAGCAGGTCTTTGCCGAGATGCAAAACGTCTTCGCGGGTCAGGTCGCCTTTGAGGAAATACTGAATTAAGGTGTACACCTGTTCCTCCCACGCCAGTTCGCGGCCGAGAATATCAGCCATCGCGCCGCGGGCGGTACGACCGACGTTATCAGTTACGCCCGGCTTAAAGCCGATTTCGAGCATCCAATCGAAGCTGCCGGGAGCTTTCAGGCGACCGAGAGCGGAACGGGCGACCACGGCGTCGGCAAAGCCGAGCTGAACCGCCTTGGCCTCGGCGCGCTTAATGTTGGCGTCCACCTTATAAACGTCGCGCGTCTGGCAACCCTTGATCTTCATACCCAGCGCGCTTTTCGCCCGCCCGATCACGCCGCGTCCGCGAGCATCCGGCACGCCCTGTTTCAGTCCGATTTCAATTCTATAAATCATTGGAATTCCTTTTTTAAAAGAGGCCGCGAATGTACACGAATGAAGGGGGATGCCAAACCCGATTTTTCCAACCCTTGGAAAAATGGAACAGACTCAAGCCGGGAATGGCCACGAAAAACACGAAAAGCCACGAAAACGGCAGGTGGAACGCGACCTCTGGGCGCGTTTCTCATGCGGGCCGTGTGCTCGTGCGCTCCACCCTTAACAGGAGCAAGCTTTCATTCTCATTACCCCTCATTCTCAGGCGACTTTTTCGACTTCTTTGCGGACAGTTTTTTGAAGTTGCCGGCTGAGATGACCGGATTGCCGGTCTGAGCCTCAATATCCTTCCGTGTTCTGCCCGCCACCGCCCCGCCATCCCGGGCATCTTTTGTTAGCGGAATTAAGCCCTGAGAATCAAGATCCCGGTGAATTTTCGTGGTGGTCGCCTCACCCAGCATAGTCAGGATCAACTCAATATCGGTCATGTGATCGCGCAGGTTTTCACGGTCGATATTTTTGATCTGCTTATATTCCTCAACTTTCAGATCAAAAGTCCCCTGCATGATCTCGTTGGTCAGAAGCGCGTATTCCAAAGCGGTTCGGGCACCCCGGTTTTTCCATTCGTCGGTCAAATCCTGCCGGACGGCAATGCCCCTCAGCCGCTTATCAATCCACTCCTTGGGGTAGCCCTTCTTTTCATAAAGTTCCTGCATCCGGGCCATAGCCAGTTCGGGGTTTTCGATCTCGTCGATGCGCTCTTTGCCGACCCGGGCCAGCCAGCGTTTGAGCGGCTCGACTTTAGGCGAAGGAATGGACTGGATGATACGGAACATCGTCTCCGTATTAGCGCAGTCGGTCAGACGTTGTTTCCCGTCCGGTGCTGGCATTTTCAACTGTCCGATTTTATCGGACAGTTCAATATAGCCCTCTTGTAACAGCTTCTTCTTCAAGTCATTCCAGTATTTGCGAGGACGATCCCCACCGACCAGCACCTCAATAACATCAATAACCGAAAACCACCATTCGCCGCCGTGAAGAACCTTGCGGATATGCTTACCTTCAAACACGGTCAGCTTGGTTGTCTTTTCAGCACTCATGACTGATGTCTCCTGTTGATACTTTTGGTTATAAAGTCTGTCTAACTTTTCCACATCCGGAAAATAGCCGTCCATCCCGCTTTTGGATAGGGTTTTTAATAAGAAAACGCCGCTCGGCGCACAGACTCATTTTCCAATGTTTGGAACTTTTTGCCCAACTTTTCCAATGCTTGGAAGAAGAAGGTAGGGCGTGCTCGCCGAGCGCGCCGCGGACAGTTCGGCGAACCGTCCCTACCAGCGGGTAGCAACCATGTTTTTCCAATGTTCGGAACTTTTACCCCGCACTTTTCCAAACATTGGAAATTCCTCGCGCAAAGAGGCGCAGAGCCGCCAAGATTTTTTCCACCCTTCGTGTCGCGCCGTAGCCCGTCGGCGGAGGCGGATGAAAGATTGAACGCCCCTCCCCAGACTGCTATAAGCAATCCGGCTTCGGACTCCGGATCGGCAGGTTTCTGCCGAACACCGAAATCCCCGTGATAAGCAGAGTCCGTTTCTGCCTAACAAACTGTTAGCTACGAATAAAAAACATGAGGCACAAGAAACAGCACTGGATACCTGAATCATATCTCAAGGCTTGGTGTGATCCTGACGCGCCAAAAAATCATGAGCCATATGTATGGATGATTGCCAAGGATGGTTCTGCTTCAAAAAACAAAGCTCCGCAAAACATTTTTTGTGAGAGCGAGATGTATACCATTCACGGGAGCGGAGGCGAAAGAGATTTGACCTTAGAGCATGGCCTTTCAGGACTTGAAGGTTTTTTTGCTCGATTACGTCGTGAAAAATTAACAAACAGAATGGATCTTTTGCCTGATGAAAAATTCCAATTGTTATTATTCGTTGCTGCTATGAAGAGTCGCACTGTAGCGCAACGCGATCATATGCAGAATCAATGGGGCGAAGCTCTAAAGATGATGGATTCATTAGCTGAACAAATGACAAAAGAAGGAGCAGAGCGATTTATAGCGACACAACATTCTTCTGGCTCTGGAGAATCTCTTTCGCATGAGCAGGTTCGTAACCTTGCAGAAAAACCAATGCAAAATTCGCTGTTTCCAATGATAATTTCTCAAACAGAGCTATTGGCTCAAATGCATCTTTCAATAATTGGGACAAATTCGTCTTCTACTTTCATTACATCTGATTCGCCTTGTGTATGGGTTAACCCAGAAATCCACAAACTTCCTCCCTTCTATCGCCATATTGGTCTGGGGCAAAAGAAAACGGAAGTTACGTTGCCAGTTTCTCCCGAGCAAATCATATTAATATCGTGGGACGAACAGAAAGATGGGTACCTAGAGTTAAATAATAAGCGAGCAGTTGAAGAGTATAATCGCCGAACAGGGTGTCTTTGTGACAAATACTGTATTTCGAACAGGAACATTAGAAAGGACATCTGGTTTGACCTTGGTATTGAGCCAGAAGACTCATGGGAGAAGAACCAGACAAAACAAAACAATAAAGGTAGCTAAGCGGTTGGACTTTACGGTGAAACCGCCTGTTGATTCGGTCTATGGTTTACGCGCACCGAAAGTCACCCTGAACGTTATCAGATCACTCTGATGCATATTTCCCAAAATCTGGAATTTTTTGCGTTCCTTGCGCTCTCTCGCGGTGAAATTTTCCCAATGATTGGAACAGCTTGACCTCGGGAGCGGTTTTGCAGAGCATCGGTGGCTGATTTTTTAACCGCTAACCGAGGAATTGATTTCACTTATGTCCGAGCAAAACCTTTTTGATGTTGTTCCGTTTGTTTCCACAGACTGTAACCGCGGGCGCTGACTGCGTTTCCTGCTCCGAACTGGATGCGACGAGGGCGTCGCATCTACGTTGAAAATCCCGCACAACCGCCCCATCCGGTTTCTTTCCGAAGCCTGGGAAATGAGGCCCGGTTCCCGCCTATCGCAGATCAAGATTCAAGGACCCCTCTCTGCATCTTGAAAGGCTCCCCTACGCGATATCTATATCCTCCTCTGAGCTTGGGAATAGCCGGTCGTGATTTTTCCAAGCAGCATACCCACCGTGCCATGCATAGTCGCTGCTATCAAATTTCCTCAAAGTAAAATTTCCACACACGTCTTCTATCCGTCCTCCAAAAGAGTTGTCCGATGACTCGAAACAGCCCGGTGTTATTATTCCCTCTAAAGAATGTCGAATGCTCCGAGCACTGGGAGACCGGTAAACACCCCACCCACTTTTATTATTTGTGGGGGTGCGGGTGTTAGAAAGCACCCCTACGCAATCAAATCCTGAAAAAAGCCCTGTTTTTACTCTAAAAATGAATCCAATAGTCGTATCTGATCGGTGATCGATTTTAAGATATGGTATGTTCATTCTCTTCCTTTAGCTTTAGTTGTTTATTGTTTGCCGCGCACCGGCCACACAAAAAGATCCCAACTCTTACTTAGCGTACTTACATTTCCGGTGTTCATATCCACATACCACGCGAAACCTGGAATATATCCACAGAGGGTTCCCGACCAGTATAAGTTACCACCGCGCTCCACACCCGAAAACTCTCTTTGGTGCTGGAATTGAGCACGGAGCTCGGTTTTATTAGGCAGTCGCCAGTCCGAATACCCCGCATAGGTTAGGCTCTTGCAAAAGGTTAAAGCATCATCCCATCGCTTGCGGCCGCCAAGGTTCGCAATGCCGGTCCACATTTTACCTGTAGATTTGTCGCTCATGGTAACGTCACCATTTTCATGTTTAATCTTCTTCCAAATCGACTGACATTCCCGATACGTCTCCGCCATCCGCCTCCCTTCTAAATACTTCAGCGTTGATATATTGTTTCGTAATTTCTCCTCTTCCAACTTACCGATCTCATTGCCTTGGTCGGCCGAAAGAGAAAGCCACGCATAAGCTTGGATGTAATCCTGCGGAACTCCGACCCCGTAACAGAAGCATATCCCGAGATTAGCTTGCGCCGCCGGATGGCCCTGTTCAGCGGCAAGGCGGAACCACCTCGCAGCTTCTTTATAATCCTGCGGAACACCTGTGCCATCTAAGTAGCAGACACCGAGGTTGTGCTGAGAGTTTGGAATCCCTTGCGCACAAGCTAGACGGTACCATTTCACCGCCTCTATATGATTCTGAGGAACCCCACTCCCTGTAGCGTAGCAAATCCCCAAGTCGTGCTGTGCTATCGCATCTCCTGTTTCAGCCCTTTTTTTCAAAACAAACGCCTCACTCTTCGCTAGAAAGCCCATAATAGGTGACTCCTTTATTGAGTTTTCAAAAACTCCCTATTTTTTAATAAACTTCTCTACACACTCCCGAGATAGCCGCTGTCCTTCTTCAATCTGGGCCGGGGTCATTCTTTTCAGGATGATTTCTCGCGCTTTTATTGCGGGCGCCGCCGCTATATTGCACCATGCATAAGACTGAACGTAATCCTGCGGAACGCCTTTACCACTGGCATAACGATACGAAGGTGAAAAACCGCTTGCAAGTAAACAAGGCTCTTTTGTTCGCGAGGGTCAAAATCAGCGGAATCACTGAGCGGTAAACCTAAGCTATCGCGAAAGTGCTTTTTTATCAAAAAAAATGACATAAAGGGGTGTTTAAACTCTTTGCTGCCGTTCCGCCCGCCAGAACGTCTTGACGGACCAGCCTGTTTCAAAGACCATCGGTAGCTGATTTTGTAACTGCTAACCGAGGAATTGATCCAACTTATGTCCGAGCAAAACCTGTTTGATGCCGTCCCGTTTGTGTCCAAAGACCTCAGCATCGGCCCGCGCCAGGTGGCCGCCGTCGCCCAGCTTTTCGCCGAAGGGGCAACCGTCCCGTTCATCGCCCGCTACCGCAAGGAGGCGCACGGCAATCTCGACGAAGTGCAGATTCTGAACATTCAGGAAAAGCTGACTTACTACAACACGCTGGAAGCCCGCCGCGTGACCATCCTCGGTTCGATCAATGAACAGGGCAAGCTGACCGACGAGCTGCGCGAGCAGATCGAGCGGACAATTTCCAAAACCGAACTCGAAGACCTTTATCTGCCCTACAAACCGAAACGCCGCACCCGCGCGACCATCGCCAAGGAAAAAGGACTCGAACCGCTGGCCGAACTGATCGCCAGCCAGTCACTGGAAAGTGATCCGTTGAAAGCCGCCGCCGCGTTCATCAATGCGGAAAAAGAGGTCGCCACCGCCGAAGAGGCGCTGGCCGGAGCACGCGACATCGTCGCCGAGCAGGTCGCTGAAAAAGCCGACGTCCGTGCGCTGATCCGCGAAGCCTATTTCAAAACCGGCGTGATCGCCTCCGAGCCGGTCAAGGCCGACGCCAAGCCGGAAACCTCCAAGTACAAAGACTATTTCGACTTCAGCCAGGCGATTTCCGACATTCCGTCGCACCGCTACCTGGCGATCCGCCGCGGCGAAACCGAAGGTGAACTGCGCCGCAAACTGGTGATCGACGCCGACAAACAGATTAACCGGATGAAAGAACTTTGCGGACTCAACCTCGCTTCGCCGTTCGCCGGTGAACTCGAAAAGACCATTCAGGATGCCTACAAGCGGATGCTGACGCTCAGCGTCGAAATCGACGTGTCGGTCGAAATGAAAATGAAGGCCGACCGCGCCGCCGTCGAAATTTTCGCCAAAAACCTGCGGAGTCTGCTGCTGGCTGCCCCATACGGCGAAAAGCCGGTTATCGGCATCGACCCCGGTCTGCGCACCGGTTGCAAATGCGTTGCCATTGACGCCACCGGCAAATACCTCGACACCGTCACCATCTATCCTGAGCAAGGCGCGGAGAAAACCCAGCAGGCGCAAATCACGCTAGCGAAGTTCATTGAAAAGCACCAGCCGCAGGCCATCGCCGTCGGTAACGGCACCGCCGGACGCGAAACCGAAACATTCGTCAAAAAGCTGCTCAGCCTGATGAAGAAAACCGGCACCAGCGTAGTTTCCGTCAGCGAGGCCGGAGCGTCGGTTTACAGCGCGTCGGAAATCGCCCGCGAGGAGTTTCCGGACCTCGACCTGACCATCCGCGGCGCGATCTCGATTGCCCGCCGCCTTCAAGATCCGCTGGCCGAACTGGTGAAAACCGATCCGAAATCCATCGGCGTCGGGCAGTACCAGCACGACGTCTATCAGGAACTGCTGAAGGACAAACTCGACGAAGTAGTCGTCAGTTGCGTGAACCGCGTCGGCGTCGAACTCAACACCGCCAGCGCCCCCCTGCTCTCGCGCGTCGCCGGGATCGGCGAAAGCCTCGCCAAAAAAATCGTCACCTACCGCAATGAACACGGTGCGTTTAAAAGCCGTCAGGAGCTGACGAAAGTTCCAAGCCTTGGCCCGCGCGCCTTTGAACAGGCGGCAGGATTCCTGCGCATTCACGGTAGCGAAAATCCGCTCGACGCCTCGGCGGTTCATCCGGAACGCTATAAACTGGTCGAACAGATTGCCGCCGACCTCGGCGAGCCGCTCAACAAGCTGGTCGGCAATGTAGAGATCGTCAGCAAAGTGAAGATCGAAAAGTACAAGAGCGACAGCGTCGGCGAGCTGACACTAAAGGACATCATCGACGAATTAAAAAAGCCGGGCCGCGATCCGCGCGAACAGTTTGAAGCCGTCGGCTTCCGAGACGACGTGATGACCATGAACGATCTCAAGGAAGGGATGGAACTCAAAGGAATCGTCACCAACGTCACCGCTTTCGGCGCGTTCGTCGATGTCGGCGTGCATCAGGACGGACTGGTTCACATTTCCCAGCTCTGCGACCGGTTCATCAGCGATCCGTCCGAAGCGGTTCAGGCGGGCGACCGCATTACCGTGAAGGTGCTGGAGGTCGATCTGGAGCGCAAACGGATTTCGCTGACGGCCCGCAAGGACAGCGGCAAGACGGCTCCGGCCAAAGGTTCCGTACCGCGACCGCAGCAAAACAAGCCTCCGCAACGCCAGCCGCCGCGCGGATTTTCCGCCAATCCGTTTGCGGGACTATAAATTCGGGCATTTTCTGCATGTCCGGGCCCCCTTCACGGGGTTTTGAAAGTATACTGGGGTCAATTTGAGAGCTGCAGCTTTTTTTTTCGTGCATTTACATGGGCTTTTAATATGCTCGGCGCGTGAATAAACAAATTCTTATGTCCGTTGTACTCGCGTGTGCGACACTCCACGGTGTTGCACAGGATGATGGTTCGTCTTTCGATTTCAATGCGCTCAAGAACCGTGCGCAGAATCTGGCGGCCGCACCTTATCAGGCTCCTGACAAAACACTTCCTCAGGAACTAAGCCGTTTAAATTACGACGAGATGCGCAACATCCGCTTTGACCCTAAGGCCGCCATCTGGCGTATGGAACGCCTCCCCTTTCAGCTCCAGTGCGTTCACCGCGGCGGGGCACAAACCGGACGTATTACCATCAATTCCGTAGAAAACGGGCGGGTTGAGCCGATTCCTTTTTCGAAGAGTCTTTTCAATTATTCACAGGCGAAAATCACTGGCCGCCTGCCGGACGATCTGGGTTTCAACGGCTTCCGCATTCATTATCCAATCAACTCGATGGAATATCTCGACGAAATCGTGGCCTTTCAGGGAGCCTCTTATTTCCGGGCTCCGGGCAAGGGCTTGCACTACGGGCTGTCCGCCCGCGGACTGGCCATCAACGTGGCGGGTCAGACAAACGAAGAATTTCCGGAGTTTGTAGAATACTGGATTGAGAAACCGGATAACCGGGCCGACCGTATAAAAATATTTATTCTACTGAACAGCCCGAGTCTGGCCGGTGCCTATGAAATGCTCCTCATCCCCGGTGCAGACACGGTCATGGAGATTAAAGCCACACTGTTCGCCCGCACCACGGTCGAAGGCCTTGGTCTGGCCCCGCTGACCAGCATGTTCTGGTTCGGCGAAAACTCCGCATCCCGCCACGGTGATTTCCGTCCTGAAGTACATGATTCCGATGGATTGCTTCTTCACACCGGCGCCGACGAATGGCTTTGGCGTCCGCTCACCAAGGAAAAGGACGTACGGATTTCCTGCTTTGCCGACAAAACCCCGCGAGGCTTCGGCCTGTTCCAGCGCGATCGGAGTTTCTCGAGCTATGAAGATCTAGAAACCTTCTATCATAACCGTCCGAGCACCTGGATTGAACCGGGATCAGATTGGGGCTGCGGCGAAATCCGGCTCGTTGAATTACCGTACGGCGAGGAATACTTCGACAACATCGTTGCCTTCTGGACTCCGGCTGAACCGCTTACCCCCGAAAAACCGCTTGAATTTTCATACCGCCTGCACTGGTTCAAGGACGATCCTGCGTTGCCGCCGCTTGCACGGACACTGGCCACCCGCATCGGCAATGCCACTGAATACCCCGGTTCCAAAAAATTTGTGCTCGATTTCAGTAACGGTGCGGGGCTTGACCGGAACAACCCTGACAGCGTTAAGCCGATTGTATCCGTCACCAACGGCAACCTGAAGGGCAAACATCTCCAACGCAATGACCCCGGCAACGCTTGGCGCGTATTCTTTGATGTTGAACCCGTTGATAAAACCAAACCTGTTGAAATGCGCTGTTTCCTGCAATCGGGCGGACTGCCGCGGAGTGAAACGTGGACTTACTTCTGGAACCCATAGAACCCTTTGTTCCCTCCTGGGGCAGCCCTGAGGAATGGAACGGCGCCTGCGAAAAACTCGAGAGCTACTTACGGGCTCACGAGGTCGACAGTCATTTGCACCGCGCGCACCTGATTACGATGATTTTGCGGCGCGTCAGCCACCGCTGGCAGGGTCAGACCCCGCCGGAGCCTCTGGCAACTCTCGTAATCGAGGAAACCAACCGCCTGCTCAATGAATGGTTTACCCGCATCATGGATCTCCCTGCCGGGACAGACACCAATTTCACAGCGGCCGACGGACGCGTTGCACTGTTCCTCTGCGACGGCCCCCTTCGCTGGCCCTATGCCTTTATGGCCACTCAGCAGATACCGGAAGAACTGAAAACCGCTATGCGCAGCAGTCTGATGCGCGCCGGACCTGAACTGCAAATCAGCAACATGGTTCCCCGCCCAATTGATCTGGGAATGATTCCCGCTTTTGCCGACGATGCGATGGACACCCTGAACCGCATGCCGGTTATCAAGGCATTCATTGGCTGGCTTATTTTTCTGACGATTCTAACTTATCTTTTCTGGATGACACGATGACGGCTGTAAAACTTCTATCAGGCGCGCAGAAAGTGCGCCGGCGGATTCTCTTCTTTTCGCTGGTGCTGTTACTCACCACCCTGGCCACCTGGGTCATGGCCGACATTCTCTGGCGCGGCGGCATGAACAGTTGCGAAGTCGCCATCCTGATCCTGTTCGCCATACTTTTTACACCAGTTTCCTTCGGTATCGTTCAAGCGCTGACCGGGTTCCTTATTCTCTGGCACCGTCGCGACTCCGCCCGCCTGCTTTCACTGCTCGAGAAAACGAATACGCCGGTAGAACTTCCCGTTACCGCAGTGGTTCTGCCGATTTTCAATGAAGATGTCAGCCGCGTTTATGAAGGGTTGCGGACCATCTACCGTTCCGTTGAGAAAACCGGAAACCTCTCGCGATTCGACTTTTTCATTCTCAGCGATTCGAATGATCCGAACAAATGGATCGAAGAGGAAATGGCCTGGGCTGAACTCTGTAAACAGGTGCACGGCTTCGGACGCATCTTCTACCGCAAACGTAAAATAGCTCTGAACCGTAAGAGCGGAAACATCAGTGATTTCTGCCGCCGGTGGGGCAGTAAATACCGCTACATGGTTATCCTGGATGCCGACAGCGTGATGAGCGGTGACTGCCTCGTCAAACTCGCACAACTCATGGAACTGCACCCGCAGTCCGGTATTATTCAGGCTGCGCCTGTTCAGGCCATGAGCGAAAGTCTCTTTTGCCGCTGCATGCAGTTTGCGGGCACCTTGTACGGCCCGATTTTTCAGGCCGGTCTTAATTTCTGGCAGGCCGACGAAGGAAACTACTGGGGTCATAATGCAATTATACGTCTGGCTCCATTCATCGAGCACTGTGCACTGCCCGACCTGCCAGCCAGCAAAACACCCCGGGCTAAATTTATGAGCCACGACTATGTCGAAGCAGCCCTTATGCGCCGCGCTGGCTATGAAGTCTGGCTGGCCTATGGGCTGGGCGGCAGCTATGAAGGAGGCCCGCCGACGCTCACCGACATGGCTAAACGCGACCGGCGCTGGTGCCGGGGAAATTTTCAGCACAGCTGGCTCATGCTTTCGCCCCATGTTCGTCCAATCAACCGGTTGCATCTTGCGCTTGGCATCATGAGTTATCTCTCCTCGCCGCTCTGGCTCTTCTTTATGCTTTTAGGAACCATGCAGTTCGTATTTGCGTCCCGCTTTACGCAACGAAGCTTCGACTACGATGTCGGGTTGTCCTCTTTTCTGGACATCGGCGGGAACCGACTGGCCATTATTCTCTTCAGCACTACGATTTTCCTGCTCTTCCTGCCCAAACTGCTCGGACTGCTTCTCGTTCTGTTTAGAAAACAGGAAGCTAAACCGTTCGGAGGACGCCTGCGTGTCACAGCCAGCGTACTGATTGAACACTTCTTTTCCATGCTGATCACCCCGATCCTCATGCTGTTTCACTCCCGTTTCGTGCTCGGTGTAATGGCGGGGCAGGAAGTCGGCTGGGGTTCCCAGCGTCGTGGCGGAGACGACGGTATTGAATGGGCAGAAGCCATTGAAGCACACTGGGGACACTCTCTCATCGGTGCTGTATGGGGCGCACTGGCCTGGTGGATTAATCCCGCCTTTTTCTGGTGGATGAGCCCCATTTTCATCGGATTGATCTGCTCGATTCCGCTCTCCGTACTATCCAGCAAAACATCACTGGGAACCCTGTTTCTCCAGATGGGACTTTTTGTAACTCCGCAGGAAAGCCATCCGCCGCTCGAGATCGCTGAACTGCAAACCAATCTGGATGCCTGCAAACAGCATATTCCCCCGCTTGAACTGCTCCGGAAAAACTATGGCTTCATGCAGGTCGTCATTGATCCCTACGTCAACGCCATCCACATCTCCCTCCTGCGGCGACGCAATAAACACCGCCGTCTCGACAGCGTCTACTTTACACATCTTCAGGATCGCGTCGTCACGGAAGGTCCTGATGTTCTCAGCCGCCGCGAGCAAATGGCCTTACTGTTAAATCCTGAATGTATGGCCTGGCTGCACGAACAGATATGGCTACTGCCGCTTGAGAAGCTTGCCCCGTGGTGGAAAACCGCACTGCGGCAATACAATATTCTGGAAAGCAAGCCGACGACCGCGCTCTATCTGTAAAACCGGGAAAAACTTTTACCCCCGGCCGGAACGGCGGAAAAGGCTTCGGAATCCGCTCGTCAAATGAACGCCAGCAATTGCCAGACCCACCAGCAGCAGCGAGGTGCCGCACGGATAAGCAAGATAACGCGGGGTCCAGCAGGGATAATACTTCTGCTTAAAGAAAAACAGCCGTTTGTAGCCGTAAAACCGTTCGAGATTTTCAAAGACAAACCGGATGGACCGATCATACACATTGTGTTCGCTCGGATCCGCGGTATTCGCAAGAGGTGCGCTACCGAAACAGACCTCCTCGACCCCTTGATCCCGGAACGATTGTATTGCTTCCAGAATGAGAAAGTCCATCACATCCCGGGCCTGAACATGACTCCGCATGAGATCAAGACATCGGCCTCTGCCATGGGCATAGGGATGCCATGTGGCGAAAGCTTCCAGCCGTCCGTCCGGAGACCGGACAACTGCCGCGCCTTTTTCACGAATGGTTTGTTTGTTAAACGAACTGAGATCGAAGCTCATTTCTCCGCCGCGTTTTCTTGCCAGCCATTCCCTGGATAAATCCAGAAGCTGCTGCTCAAGCTGTTCGTCCTGCGACGTTCCGTCGCCGCCGTACCATCCGAATACCAGACCGTTTTTACGGGCCTTGTTCCGGGCCGTCCGTAAATTCTGAAACCGGGCGCCATCTAATTTGAATTCAGCCAGCTTAAGCCGGGCCTCTTCCGCAATCCGGACAAGCTGGAAGCCCGCGCGGTCATAAATCTCCCGATTACTGTAGTGCGAACAGTAGAAAACCGGTTTCCAGTCACAGGTGCGGCAATGATGAATAAACCCATGTGCCAGCTTCTCCCGGCAATCCGGCCTGCAAATCGGATCCGCCAGCACCACCGCAATATTCCACCACAGCGCGTAGGCCACAACGCCGTCCACGCCTTCCTCAAAATAATAATGCTTATCCGGAAGCAGGGCGAATACTGACATCGGGTCGTCTGAATAGGCGTCCACCAGCCTTTTCACATTCTCAAAATCTTCCGGGCTGTGTGCATGCTGCCGTAAAATTACTGGGCGTAGCACCATAATCAACGCCGCAAGCCCAGCCATCAGCCCTTGCAACCGGATCGTATTCAACAGATGAACGGCTTCCCGTCCGGCGAGTTCATCCAGATCGGTCTTAACCTGCAACACCGTCAAGGCCGCACCGCGAAACGACTCCATCCATGACAACGGATTACCGAAAAGTCCGCGTTCACCAACCACATAAAGAGACACCGCACCATATCCAACGATCAACACCAGTGTTCCGACTGCAAGTCCAGTTCCGGCCCAGAAAGAATGTTTATCGGATCGGGCTGAAAACATTTTGCGGTGCCGAATCAATGCGACCAGCAGAATAACGGCAACCGCCGAACGGTTCCAATTGAACGTCTGTGTGAAATTTAAAATTGCTGATATGGTCAGGACAATCACTGTCATGTGCCAAGCAACCCGTTTATGCCGGTATAATCCCCGGGCCAGCACCAGCAGCAGTGCTCCCGAAAGAAACAGAAGAAAACGGCCGTGCTGACTGACTTCCAAAGGGACCCATGCTTCCATTTCTGCAATAAAGGAAGGTGCTTCATGAAAAACGGTTGCCAGAATACCGGCGATTCCGCAAAGAGCCACTGAGACGGGCAGAAAAATCAGGGCGGCTCGGCTGGAAATCAAAGCGATCGTGAGGAGAATCAGCAACGTACCGTAGATAAACATCTCCCCGGAAAATGTGTTCTTTGATTCTTCAGATGATGCCGCAGCCGAATCGTCCCCTAATGCCCAGGCTGCACCTTGCAACAATACGGGAATAAATTCCGGAACCGGTCCGTCGAATCCATGGTTCATCCCTTGCAGCAGATACACCTGATGCGGAGATTTCAGCAGCCGGATCCAGGTCGTTTTAGCCATAAAATCGGCCGTTCCGTGATATTGGACCACCCGCAATCCTTCCATCGCCTGATTGAACTCATGCAAATCAAAGGTTCCCGGCCCGGTCGGTGTGATCCCGACCATATCCGGAGCGCGGATTCCATAACGCCCGCGACTGTCCAGACTCAGCAGCAACAGCCCGGCAAGTGATGGCGGACGATTGGTTCCGCCCGCCGCCGCAACCGCCTGCACAGCGCCAATACTCCAGCCTGCATAAAGAACAGGGACCTCCTTTGCATTCAACTGTCCGGCAGCAAACGCGGCAGCTGCAGCCATATCTTTCGCAAGTGTCGGTTGATTAAAGTCCGTAGCGGCATATTTATCGAAATCGATCCCGACCACCGCCAGATTGGCCTCCTGTAACCATGTGCAAACGGTGTGTTCCCATGCGCTCCAGCCGCCGTCACCCGAACCGAAGACTATCAGTGCACGCGGGTCGCCGCCCGCCGTGGCATAAAGACGAAGATCAAAGGGACCGCGTGTAAGTTCAATTCGCGTCAAAGGAGGCCACTCCTGAGCCTCTTCTGCAGCGCGCATGGCCGGTGGAAAAATCAAAAGACTAAGGAAAAGAAACCTTAAAAATGTGGATTTCGCCATATAAAATACTCCGCGCATCACTAACTAAGGAAAAGGATCCGCCTTACAGGCCGGAGATATAAGCACAAGAAGCCGTACAAAGGCAATCACAGCCACAATCCAAGCAGGACAAGAATCAGCGCAGCACAAGCCTCAATCAGCGCTATGCGCATAATATTAACTTTTGGCACCAGTGCCTTGACCCGTTCATGGTTCCACAGCCCGAATGCCGCATCCAGCAACAGCAGAATCGCCGCCCAACTTCTGATTGAATCCCAGTTCATCCGCAGTCCTGATTAAATCAATTCAACTCGAATTCGATAGGCAATAGAACCTCAAACGGTTCCGGCAGGGTCAATCCAACGTTTCTGCCCTTAATTTTTTCCATCGTCGTTTCGACTGCTTTGCCGAGCAGCGGATGACCGCGCCGATCTTTGACTTCATAACTGACAATCGTACCGTCTGGTTCAAGGCGGATTTGTACGCTGACCCGGCCGGTGTAGCCCGCCTTTTGAGCCGCCGCCGGATAATATTTTTCGTACTCAATCATTGAACGGAGCTTGGCGATCGCCATTGCCCGCCAATCCACCGCGATCGCCGGAGAGCCTGTCAACGGCACGGTTGCGATGATCGGGGTTTCCATCACAGAAGCTTCTTGATTCACTTGCGCCACCTGTTCCGCAACAGGCTCTGGTTTAATCTCAGGCTCCGGAGCTTTTTTGACTTCCTCCGGTGCCACATCCGCCCTTTCAGGCGGCGGAGGAACCGGTTGAGCCGGTGCCGGCGCAACGGCATGCAACTCCATCTGTGCAAAACTCAAATTAACCGCTTTCGGCCCCATGGCAGGAGGCGAATCGACCTTCGCATGCTGCGCCATAAAAAAAACGAAAGAACCCGTCGCAACATAAAACAGGCCGCTGAGCAGAAATGCCAGCAACCCGCTGTGCCGTTCAACTTTGCGGAATTTATTCACGGCCGGCAGGAAGCGTTGTGATCGAAATATCTTCGCGGTTCAGCAGGCGGGCCTCATCCACCACCGATAAAAAAGCCTCGAACGGTGCCGCACGATCCACAAACAGATTAATACCACGATCCGGATTGGCTTTAAGTAAGGCCGGTATCTCTGCGCGACTCAGCGTTGCATTGCCATGAAATATCTTGCCCTGCGCATCAATCGTGATCGCCAGCTGCTCCTTGCGCTCACTGGAGACTGCCGCCGACGCGGCCTTCGACAAATTCACAGGCAGTGAAGGGCGCACAAAGGTCGTCGTGAGAACAAAAAATATCAGCAGGATAAAAATCGTATCCACCAGCGGAGTTAAATCAATCTCCGCATCAAATTCATCATCCAGTGAAAAATGCTCAAACATAACCTGATTTCTATTTTAAATTTCTCTGCAGAGAACGGGCTGTTTCGATGCACTCAATCATCAGCGAACGGATGCGCAGACGAACCAAATAATAAAAAACCAGCGTCGGAATGGCGATGGTCAGCCCCATGATGGTTGTGATCAGCGCTTCCCAAATGCCGTTGGCCAGAACCGTTTGGTCGACCACTGCCTGCGCAGCCATGCCATGGAAAACTTTCGAGATCCCCAGCACCGTCCCGTACAGCCCCAACAACGGGGAAATCACCGAAATCAGCCGCAATACGGTGACAGCCACATAGGTGCGCCCAAAGGTTCTCTGAAAAAGATACTGCACTTCCTCCTGCACCTCGCCGCGCGGCGTTTGATGCTTCAGAACATCCCAAAGAACCGAACTGAGCGGATTGCAACGTGCCTGGGCTTCGGTCACCGCCGGAGCAGGACTTTCAAATGCCGCGCGGAATTTTTTAAATCCGCGCGGAACCCACGCCAGATAGATCAGGGTCTGCAAAAAGAAATAGAGGCTGAAAAACGGCAGAAACGCCAGCACCACGCCCGCCATCCCGATTTTGTCATAAATGCCTTCAAACATAGTTATTCTCCAAAACTTCCGGAGAATAACCCTATGCGAACGAAAGTCTCAATGTTCAAATCCGGCAGATCAGAAAAATCAAAACAGCGGTTGCTTTAATTATTGGCATATGCCATAAATAAAACATGCCAAGACCCCAAAAAGAACGACGGATCGGCCATTGCGCGCCGGTGACTTACTTTAAACCTCAGGGGATTCCTCTGCGGATGCTGGAAGCCGTCGAGCTGGCTCCGGATGAACTGGAAGCCATCCGGCTGGCTGACTTTGAGGAGCTCTATCAGGAACAAGCGGCAGAACGGATGGGCGTTTCGCGCCAAACGTTCGGACTGATCATCGCCAGAGCCCATAAAAAGGTGGCCGAAGCCCTGACACACGGTAAAGCCATCCGCATGGAAGGCGGAAAAGAAATAACCATACCGGAAACTCCGAATGAACCACATGGCGGCTGCCGATGCGGACGAGGCGGGCACGGCCATGGACACGGCTGCCAATAATTTAAAAAGAAAAGGAGGCATAACATGCCGAGGGGAGACAGAACAGGTCCGGCGGGCGCAGGCCCGATGACCGGACGCAGCGCAGGCTTCTGCGCAGGATACAACACAGCTGGCTTTCAAACAGTCGGCGGAGGCTTCGGACGCGGATGCGGACGGGGCTTCGGATTCCGCAACCGGTTCGTGCAACCCGTTCAGCCGTCACAGGACGATGAACTGCTCGAACTGAAACAACAGATGGCGCGGATTGAAAAGCGGATCGGAGAAATTCAGACCCGGTCATGAAAAAATCCGCTGTCGAACACTACAAAGCCCGCCGGGGCAACTGCGCACAAGCAGTTGCCTTGGCGTGGAAAGATAAAAAACAGCCGGAGTCGGATCATCACATCCGTTTTTCAGACTGCGGCAACGGTCAGGCTCCGGAAGGACTTTGCGGCGCGTTGCACGCCGCCTGCGAACTGGCCGAATCGCATTTAAAAGAAATGATTAAAGAAAAATTCAGTCAACACGCATCCGGACATACCGTCTGCCGGGAAATCCGCCGCAACCGGGTTATGCCCTGCGCCGATTGCGTCGCAACCGCTGCCGGACTGCTGGAAGAGATTACAAAGGAAACTCCATCATGAAAATTGCCATTACCACATCGGGAAACGATCTGAGCGCCCCGCTCGATCCGCGCTTCGGACGCGCCGCACGGTTTATCATCTATGAAACAGAAACCGGAACGTTTGAAATCGCCGATAATTCACAGAACCTGAACGCAGCCCAGGGCGCAGGAATTCAGGCCGCGCAAAATGCGGCCTCCACCGGAGCAGCTGCGGTGATCAGCGGCCACTTCGGCCCGAAAGCGTTCCGGGTGTTAAGCGCTTCAAAAATCGCGGTTTATCCGAGTACCGCCTCAACCGTTCAGGAAGCACTGGACTTGTATGCGACCGGGAAACTGACGGCCGCGCAGGAAGCGGATGTCGAAGGACACTGGGTGTGAGAATTGACGATTACCGATTGGTGATTTCCGATTTGATGAAGAAACAACCCGACCGCCACTCGATACCCGCCACTTGCCACTTATTATGAAAACCTATCTCAATTGTATTCCCTGTTTTGTCCGGCAGACGCTGGATGCCGCCCGGATGAGTTCTGCCGATCCGGTGGTTCATGAACAGATCATTCGCGACGTACTGCGCTGGCTGAGCGAGATGGATATGAGTCTGTCGCCGCCCGCGCTGGCTCAACGGATTCACCGTCGCCTGCGCGAGCTCACCGGCGTTGAAGATCCGTACCGGGAGCAGAAAGATCAGCATAACCAAATGGCGCTGCGGTTGCTGCCCGGATTGCGCACGCAGGTCAAATCCTCTAATGATCCGCTGATGACCGCAGCCAATCTGGCCGTTGCCGGAAACATTATCGATCTAGGTGCAAAAAGCGGACTGAACGAAAACGAAATTCACGATGCGATCCGCCATGCCGCCGAGCAACCGCTCGAAGGCGACCGAGAACATTTCCGCCAGGAAGTTGCACGGGCGAAAAAAATCCTTTATCTGGCCGACAACTGCGGCGAAATCGTTTTCGATACACTGCTGATTGAACAGCTTGGAGCCAACTGGGTCACAGTCGCTGTGCGTGGGATGCCGATTATCAATGATGCCACGCTGGTTGATGCGCAAACTGCCGGACTCGACCAAATCGTCCGCGTCATCGGAAACGGCTCCGATGCGCCCGGTACACTGCTGAACGATTGCAGCAGGGAATTCCAAAACGCCTTTGAGACATCCGATCTGATCGTTTCCAAAGGTCAGGGAAATTTTGAAACGCTTAGTCACTGCGGAAAAAATATTTTCTTCCTGTTTAAAGCTAAGTGCCCAGTCGTAGCGGCATCGGTCAACCTACCGATCGGCACCCATGTGCTGCGCTGCGCAAAAAGGAGTTTGTAATGCAAATTGCGATTGCATCCGGAAAAGGGGGAACCGGCAAGACGACTCTGTCGGTCGCGCTGGCGAAGGTCTGGGACGGCCCGGTTCAACTGCTCGACTGCGATGTCGAAGAGCCGAATGCGGCGCTTTTCCTGAGTCTGGAAAGCACCACAGAACAAGCGGTTTCTGTTTCGGTTCCTGTCGTGGATTCTTCCCGCTGTACCGGCTGCGGACAGTGCGCAAAAATCTGTCAGTTCAATGCCCTCGCCGTAGCGGGAAAAACCGTGATGGTGTTTGATGATCTGTGTCACAGTTGCGGCGGGTGCGCACGAGTCTGTCCGGAACATGCAATAGCCGAACAACCGCGTTCTGTCGGAAAAATCGTTCGCGGACAAAGCGGAAACATCCGGTTTATAGAAGGCCGGTTAAACATCGGTCATGCCATGGCCCCGCCGGTCATCCGCGCCGTAAAGAAGGCCGCCGATCCGGCTTTACCGGTTTTGATCGACTGCCCGCCCGGCACCTCCTGCCCGATGATTACCGCCGTCAAAGGCTCTGATTATGTCATCCTCGTCACCGAGCCGACGCCGTTTGGTCTGCATGATTTGACACTGGCGGTCGAAACCGTGCGATTACTGAACATCCCCTTTGGCGTACTCATCAACCGCTCCGATTCAGGCGATAACCGCGTGGTCGAGTATTGCGAAAAAGAAAATATCCGTCTGCTACTGCAAATCCCGGAATCTCGTAAAATCGCGGAAGCAACTTCACGCGGCGAAAGCATTCTGTCCTCCGCGCCGGAACTCCGTTCCACCTTTCAGGAAATGATTCAAGTCATTCAAAAAAAGGAGCCGAAATGAGGCTGGGAATCATCATCACTCAAACCGATCCGGAAACAGTTTTTAATGCATTAAGATTAGCACTCTACAGCTTAAAAGAAGGCGATGATGTCAGAATTTTTCTTTCCGGCCGCGGCGTGGAAATCGACCGGATTGAAGACCTGAAGTTTGATATTAAAGCGCTTGCAGAATCCATTCTCAAGGAAGGCGGGAGATTTTTTGCCTGCGGGACCTGCCTGAAATTGAGGCGCTCGGACGGCTCTGAAATCTGCCCGCTTTCTACACTCAAAGATCACTACGAAATTGTCCGGGACTCGGACAGACTGATTACGGTTTAGGAATTCCCCATGAAAGAACTCGTCATCATCAGCGGCAAAGGCGGAACCGGTAAAACCAGCATCACGGCATCCTTCGCCACGCTCGCGAACAACGCGGTGCTGGCCGACTGCGATGTCGATGCAGCCGATCTGCATTTGATTCTCCGGCCCGAGGCACAGCAAACTCATCCGTTTTACAGCGGACACGAGGCGGTCATCCGTACAGCAGATTGCTTGCAGTGCGGACTCTGCCAGACGCTCTGCCGGTTCGATGCGATCGAAGCAATCGACGGGCTCTTCCGGATTGATCCGGCTTCCTGCGAAGGCTGCGGAGTTTGCGTCCACTTCTGCCCGGCCAAGGCGATTGATTTTCCAGAACGTCTCTGCGGCGAGTGGTTCCTTTCAAAAACCCGTTGCGGTACGATGGTTCATGCTCGGCTTGGAATCGGCGCTGAAAACTCCGGTAAACTCGTGAGTACCGTGCGCAGTCAGGCCAAGCAAGTTGCAGCAGCCATTCAAGCGGACTGGATTTTAGTGGACGGCCCGCCCGGCACCGGCTGTCCGGTTATCGCCTCGCTCACCGGCGCGGATGCTGTACTGGCGGTCACTGAGCCCACACTGTCCGGGCAGCACGATCTGTTGCGGGTTCTTGAACTGACGCGCCACTTTCAGATTCCCGCGTTCATCTGCGTCAACAAATGGGACATCAATCCAGCGATGACGGCGGCCATTGAATCCGCCGCAGCAAATGCCAGCGCAACCGTTTTAACGCGGATTCCTTACGATAAATCCATTACGGAAGCCCAAATTAACGGGCAAAGCGTAGTGGAACATAACGAAGGACCCGCTTCGCAATTCATACAAACCTTATGGGAGAAACTATGTCAGCGAATGCAATAGATGGAAACACCGCCCTGCCCGGCGTATTCGGGCCACTTAAAGGAGCTAACGGCAATGCACGGTTCACCGGGCCGTGCGGCGACACGATGGAGTTCTGGGTAAAAATTCAGGAAGAGCGGATTACACGCTGCACCTTCACAACCGACGGATGCACCGACTCCGTCGCCTGCGGTACCAGCGCCTGCACACTGGCTTCCGGCGCTCCGGAGTCTGTCGCTTTTGCGTTGGAACCGGCAGATGTTTTAGCTCTGCTGCCGGGGTTTCCCGAGGAGTCCAGCCATTGTGCCCTTCTGGCGATCACGACCTTGCGGGCGGCGATTTCCGATTACCGGAAAAAACACTGTCCGCCGGAAGCCTGCTCCTCTTGCGAAAAAGAGTGCAGTTCGCGCAAGGAAACCTCTCCGCCGGTTCAAGCAGGATCTAACGGACTCTCCGGGGTAAAACACAACATCGTGGTGCTTTCCGGAAAAGGCGGTGTCGGCAAGAGCACAGTCGCGGCTAATCTGGCCCTGTCGCTGGCGGCCAAAGGATTCAAGGTCGGATTGCTCGATGCCGACATTCACGGCCCCAGTATTCCCACCCTGTTCAATCAGGTCGGCTCACACGCAGAACAGTTCGGCGACACCGTTGAGCCCGTGCGGGCCAGCGGTATCAAACTGATGTCTTCCGGTTTTATGCTGGAGCATCCCGATCAGGCCGTCATCATGCGCGGACCGCTGAAAATGAAAGTTCTCGAACAAATGCTGCACGGCGTGAACTGGGGCGAGCTGGATTATCTGATTACAGACTGTCCGCCCGGCACCGGTGACGAACCTCTTTCCGTCTGCCAGCTGATCGGCTCGCCGGATGGCGCGGTCATTGTGACCACGCCTCAGGAAATCGCTGCTGCCGATGTACGCAAGTCGGTTCAGTTCTGCCGGAAAATTGATCTGCCGATTCTTGGAGTTTTAGAAAACATGAGCGGGTACACCTGCCCGAAATGCGGAGAAACCATCCACCTGTTCGGAAAAAACGGCGGATACAAGACCGCGGAGAAATACAACCTTGCGTTTCTTGGCCGCATTCCGATTGATCCGAACGTCGGCCTTTGCGGCGATGCCGGACACAGCTTTCTGCAAAAACACAGCGAATCCGCCGCCGCACAGGCGTTTGAAAAAGCGGTTGAACAAATTGATGCCGCGCTGAAAAAAGAATTCTGATAAAAAAGAGAACCCATTATGCCGCAGCCACTTACTCTGAAAATGCATCCCGATCCGGTTCTGCGACAGGTTTGTATGCCGGTTGAGAAATTCGACACCTGGCTTTCAGATGTCATTAATGAAATGTTCACCCTGATGCAAATGCACAAGGGAATCGGATTGGCGGCACCTCAGGCGGGCCTAACCGGCCGGTTTTTTGTCGCCGAAATCAACAACCGGTTTTTGTGTTTGATCAATCCGATGGTTATTAACAACACCGGACGCAGTCAAATGACAGAAGGGTGTCTGAGTCTTCCCGAATTATCCGTAGCGGTTGAACGGGACTCCTGCATTGACGTAGTCGGGTATAATATCCTCGGGCATAGACAACTTCACCGGCTGGACGGCTTGTGGGCGCGTACGGTTCAGCACGAACTGGATCACCTGAACGGTGTGCTGATCTGTGACTATAATACGACAAAGTCTCCAATGAATCGTGAGGTGTCTGCATGAGCGCCGGAATCATAGCAAAAGAGCTGAAACAGCATGCGCCGTTTACAGCGTTCGGAACCGTGACAGGCATTGTGCTGATGGCCGTTTTTATTCAGGCACAGGTGCCGCATGAGATTTCGTCCGTCTTGTTTTGGACGTGCCATCCGGTTCACGTTTTTCTCAGCGCTTTGGTTACAACCGCCATGTACCGGTTGCATGGCAACAAGGGATTCTGGAAAACGCTGGCTATCGGCTACTTTGGTTCTGTTGGAATTGCAACGCTCAGCGACAGTATCATCCCGTTTATTGGAGAAATCCTGCTCGATCTACCTCATCGCGGACTGCATCTGGGATTTATCGAGAAATGGTGGCTGGTTAATCCGCTGGCACTTGCCGGTATTGCGTGGGCCTGCGTATGGCCTAGAACAAAATTTCCGCACGCCACCCACGTACTCCTGAGCACTTGGGCCTCCCTGTTTCACATCACCATGGCGACCGGTGCAACCATGAGCGCGGTTGCCATCATTCTCACAGCAGTCTTTCTGTTTCTGGCAGTATGGATTCCCTGCTGTACCAGCGACATCGTATTCCCGCTTCTCTTTTCAAAGGATAAAAACACATGAATAATCTAAAAATTACCGTTCTGGTTGAGAATGCTGCCGGGAAACGCGATCTGCTGGCAGAGCACGGACTTTCGTTTTTGATCGAAAGCGGACGGGATAAAATTCTCTTCGATACCGGTCAGGGGCTGGCGTTGCGGCATAACACCGAGACGCTGGACGTCGATCTGAAAACAATCCATGCTGTCGTTTTGAGCCATGGACACTACGATCACACCGGAGGACTGACCTATGCGCTGAACGGCATGGACTGTCCGCGTCTCTACGTCCATCCGGAAGCCTTCTCATTGAAATATGCACTCAATCCGAGTGGCTCTGCCCGCGAGGTCGGCATGACGGCCGGCAACAAAATTACAGCGGGTGAACTCGCAGAGATTGTTTTTGTCGAAGAAAAAACAATGATTGCTCCTGGACTTTTCCTGACCGGACCGATTCCCAGAACCACCCGCTTTGAAGATACCGGCGGCGCGTTTTTCAAAGACCCGGAGTGCCGGATTCCGGATGATCTTCCGGATGATCAGGCACTATTCACAGAAACAAAAAACGGAACCGCCGTAATTCTCGGTTGTGCGCACTCCGGCGTCATCAACACGCTGCGCTATATCCAGACTCTCACGGATAACCGTCCGATCCATACCGTCATCGGCGGGATGCATCTGCTCAACGCCAGCCCGGAACGTATGAATAAAACCGTGGCTGAACTGCGCCGTTTTAATGTTCAACGGCTGATCCCCTGCCACTGCACCGGCTTCGCAGCGATAGTGCGCTTATGGAATGAATTCCCGGAAAAATGCGAAACGTGCCCGTCCGGTACAGTCATACAAATCGAGGATTGATATGAGCTATGTATTCGGTCCAGTTCCATCCCGCAGGCTCGGGCGGTCGCTCGGGGTTGATCTGGTTCCATTTAAAACCTGCTCCTATGATTGCATCTACTGCCAGCTTGGACGCACCACCTGTAAAACCGTCGAACGGCGCGAATGGGTTCCGATGGACACCGTGATTGAGGATTTGCAGGCGAAACTGGCGTTAAAGCCGGATTGGATCACGCTCAGCGGTTCGGGTGAACCGACGCTGTATTCACGTCTCGACGAACTGATTGACCGCATTCATTCCATTACAAAAGTTCCGGTGGCCGTCCTGACCAACGGGTCGTTACTCTGGAAAACAGAAGTACGGGCGCAATTACTGAACTCCGATCTGGTGATTCCCTCGCTGGATGCCGGAAGTCAGACTGTATTTGATGCCATGAACCGGCCCGCACCGGAAATCACGTTTGCCAAGATGCTGGAAGGGCTGGTTCGCTTCCGGAGGGAATTTAAAAACCAATACTGGCTGGAAGTGTTTTTTCTGGAGGGAATCAACACGTCCCAAAGTCAGGTTCGCGAAATGGCCGACTGCGCCAAACAGATTCAGCCCGACCGGATTCAACTGAACACCGCCACCCGCCCGCCTGCAGAAAAATATGCTGTTCAGGTCAGCAAAACCCGATTGAGCGAAATTGCGGTTCAGTTCAGTCCGGCCGCTGAAATCATTGCTGATTACCGGGGTGTACACGCCCAAACCGATTTTACCGTACAGAAACAAACCATACTGGAAATGCTCCGCCGCCGTCCGTGCACGCTGGATGACGTTGCAGAAGGACTCGGCATTCACCGGAATGAAGCCATCAAATATATTGAAGAGCTCAAGACCGGCGGCCTGCTGGACGCACGGGAATCCGGTGGACGGACTTTTTACAGTGCAAAACAGGAAGATGCCGCACAATGAACAGGATTAAATTGTATACAAGTAAGAACTGCCCGATCTGCGAACAGGTTAAAGCTGCATTAAAACCGATTCCTCATCAGATTCTGTCCGCAGAGGAACATATGGACGACCTGATCAAAGAAGTCACCGCCCGGAAACTTGACCACCGCCAGATCCGGCAGGCCCCGGTAATGGTTGTTCCCAACTGCGATCTCGTCTGGACCGGAGCCGACTGCCTGATTGCCATTGAGGCGAAAGAATGGGAATAGAACGATGAACAATAAACCGATGTATTCTATTTTCTTTTCACCGACTGGAACAACCCGCACCGTGGTTCAAGCCGTCTGCCGGGGAACCGGACAAGGCCCAGACCTCGAGATCGACCTGAAAGAACCCATCGACGGACATCTGTTTTTCGCTGTGGATGATCCGGTTGTGATCGGCATGCCGGTTTACGCCGGAAGACTGCCCCGCCTTGCAGTTGAACGGTTTGCTGCGGTCAGGGGATCGGAAGCGCCCGCCATTGCGGTAGTTGTTTACGGTAACCG
Organism: uncultured Verrucomicrobiota bacterium; assembly: GCA_964398915.1. Classification (GTDB taxonomy): domain Bacteria; phylum Verrucomicrobiota; class Kiritimatiellia; order Kiritimatiellales; family Tichowtungiaceae; genus Tichowtungia. Next base: position 26,949 of record CAYNOR010000006.1, on the reverse strand, counting down.
CGCTTACGACGATGCGTTGCTGGAACTTTGCGACCTGTGTACTGCGCAAGGGTTCAAGGTGACTGGCGCGGCGGCTTTCGTCGGAAAGCATTCTTTTTCTTCCGCCGATTTCCCGATTGCTGCCAACCGACCGGACGAAAAAGATATCCGGCAGGCTGAACAGTTCGGCAGTCAATTTATCAGCGGAAAGCCGCTTCTGGATATAAATAAAATTCCCGGAAACCGGCCATACAAACCGGAAATGAAACCGGCAGGCGCGGCGACTGATTCCAATCCTGAAACCTGCATCCGTTGCGGACAGTGTGTCGCGCACTGTCCTGCGAATGCGATCCGTATCAGCGAAGGATTGCCGCTAACCGATCCGGCTTTATGCATCTGGTGCACCGCCTGTGTAAAAAACTGCCCGACCGGTGCACGAACCATCACCCTGCCCAAAATCCATGAAATTGCCGAACGCCTTTACAAAACGTGTCAAACCCGCAAAGAACCGGAACTGTTCGTTGCACAAAAAGGAGAATCCGAATGAAAATCGCCATACCCGTCGCCAATCAACAACTCTGCATGCACTTCGGCCACTGCGAAACCTTCGCTGTGTTGACCGTTGACTCATCAACGAAAAAAGTCACCGCTCGCGAAAACCTCGTCCCGCCGCCGCACGAGCCGGGCGTTCTGCCGCGCTGGCTGGGAGAACAAAAGGTAACCGTCATTATCGCCGGCGGCATGGGACAGCGGGCGCAACAGCTGTTTGCGGAACAGAATATTTCGGTCGTCGTCGGCGCTCCTGCCGCTACGCCGGAAGAATTGACCGCAGCCTATCTGGCCGGAACTCTGGTGTCCGGCACAAACGCCTGCGATCATTAACATCGGCCCCTTCCACCCCTTGGGCTGCTTCCGGCAGATTCCAAGGGCTGGAAATTCAGCCCGTTTTATCAGCTGCCTGGAAAACCGCCGCGTCTTCCGGCTTCACTTCGGCACACCCTTTACAACCGGAACACTTGTTTGCCAAACGCCGGATACGGCTTTTACGCTCCAGCATTTCAAGCATGCCTTCCATGGCCGGGACTTCCGTTTGAAAATGGCGTGCCAGTTCCGCGAGCGACATCGGCCCGCGTTCTTTCAGCAGTTTAATGATTTCTGTCAGCATAATCAGGCCTGAATCAGTCAAAGTGGAAAATCTAACCTGAAAATAAAAATGGGGCCAGTCCCCATTTCCGATGTTTGGAACTTTGCGCGAAGCAAACGGGCTGTTATAAAATCACAACACGTATGAAAGAACTCGTCCTTGATGCTTTATTCGATAGCGCCGGAATAATCCCATTCCTGCTACTGGTCTATTTTATCGTGGAGTGGTTTGAACGGAAATTCGGAAAAGCCATCGAACACCAGCTGAAAAAATCCGCCCAAACCGGTCCGGCACTGGGCGCTCTTTTCGGCTGTGTTCCGCAATGCGGTTTTTCTGTAGTCGCCGCATCCTTTTATTCACGCCGCCTGATTACCACAGGTACATTGCTGGCTGTGATTCTCTCAACCTCCGATGAAGCCATTCCGGTCATTCTGGCGCAACCGGGCCGAAGCGGAATTGTTGTAACGCTGTTGGTCACCAAGTTGATCATCGGCATAACCGCCGGATATCTGATTGACCTGATATCGCGACGCCGCAAGTCAGCCGAACCCGTCCGTGACGATCACGCGGACGAACATCACGAGCTGGGCTGCTGCAATCACCAGCTTTCGGGCGGGCCTAACCGGTGGCAGCTGCTTAAACATCCGCTGATCCACACATCGAAAATTTTTGTTTTCATCTTTATAGTAACACTCAGCATCAACGGACTCATCGCTCTGGTCGGCGAAGAAAATCTAGGTCACGTTCTGCTGCGCCATTCACTTCTCCAGCCGTTTCTGGCCGCACTGGTTGGATTAATTCCCAACTGCGCCACATCGGTGGCCATCGCTGAATTATTCCTGAAAGGCGGACTCGGCTACGGGGCAACTGTATCCGGCCTGTGCTGCAGCGGCGGACTTGGTCTGCTGGTTTTGCTCAAAGAAAACCATAATTTGAAGGACACCCTGCGTATCGTGGCGCTACTTGTTTTTATCAGCACCATCGCGGGCCTCGCCATTCAGATACTCTACAACTGACAAGGCGCCGCAGAGGCTGATCGTCCGATTACCAAATGGTAATTTACCGGAAAGCTTGCGGTTAAGCTCAATATGTGAGTTTATCGCTCAGGAAACAATCTTATGAATGCATGGACTGATTTTTGGAACGCAGGCAAGGTTTTTAAAGCATCCTTCGACGAACAGCAGATCGCCATCAAGTCGATTTACGAAATAGCGGGAAAGGTACTGCAGGTTCCGCCCGGCACACCCGCCGAATATGCCGTTTCAATGGATTCAATTCCCGATTCATTCTACAGCCTGCGCAAAAATATTTTCTCCACACTCTTCCAATCCATGTATCACCTGATGGATTGCGCCCCGCAGCACCGTCTCTTTTACGGCAAATTGATTCACCTGTTTCGCATCTGGGTAACCAGCGCCGACAACCTGCTCGACGATGAAGATAAGGTCGTCATCCCGATCCAGATGCCCGGCTCATCACGCGTCATGCGACAGGTCGTATCCATCATGACCGCCGACCGCATTTTCCAGCAACTACTAGCCGAAGGTCTCGCCTCCGGTGCGTTGAATGCAGCGCAGGCACGCGAACTCTCCGACCGCTCGCTACAAATTCTTCTGCCGAGCGCGGCGCAGGAAGCCAGTGAAGAAATGGGCGTCACTGAACGTCCGTCGTCCGAGCATGTCCTTTCCGTCATCCACCGTTATAAGACCGGCATTCTCTTCAATGTGGCCTTCCTTGCACCGGAAATCATAGAACCTCAGCTCAACCGGGTACGCGCCGCCGCACTCAAAGAAGCGCTCATGAAGTTCGGTATTGGATGCCAAATCCTCGACGATATCCGCGATATGGCCCGCGACTGCGTTGAACGCCGCCACAACTACCTGCTTTCCAGACTTTGGGAAAATCAGCCGGACTTTTTCCAAACTCTGGAAACCCGCAAACTCAACGTCACCGACCGCCTCTATCTGGAAGTTCCGCAGTACGCGCTGCCCGCCGCACGGCTCGGATGCAGCATGATGCGGGAAGGACTTACAGCTCTGGGCGACATGGGCCTCGGTATCAGCAGGAAAACGGCCGGACACATGGCTGATTCCATGTTTGCCCTACTCGACCTGCAGGATTTGAACTATGCATAAAAAAAAACATCCGCGTTCCGCCACCGCGCAACAGACCGCCGGCGTCACGCTCGACCATGCCGCTAAAGTCTACGACTTCCTTGCGCCATTGATGACCCTCGGCCTTGAACGGAGCTATCACCGCATCGTTATTCAGCAACTCGCGCTGCGCGGCGACGAAAAAATCCTCGATCTCGGCTGCGGCACGGGAACGCTGACGCAGGACATCGCCGCCGCACTGACAGATAAACAGAAATCCTGCTGCACCGGTCTGGATGCCGCCGAAAAAATGATAGAAATCGCACAACGCAAGGCCGCTGACATTCCAAATATCCGCTTTGAGTCGGCTATAGCTGAAAAGCTGCCGCACCCCGACGCAACCTTTGATTCCGCTGTTTCCACCTTCTTCTTCCACCACATTAATTTCGACCTTAAAAAAAAGGTACTGACTGAAACAGCGCGTGTACTGAAGCCCGGCGGACGGTTTATCATCGTTGATGTGGACGTCCCCACAACGTGGTTCGGGTCCCTCTGCGCACACTCCGGCCACTGGCTTTTTCAGCAGAACGAAATTGCCGAGAACATCGACGGCAAACTGCGCGACGCCTTCAGTGCGAGTCCGTTTAAATGGAAAGCGGTGTCACACCACTCCGGGTACATCACCGTTTTTGAACTGCAAAAGACGGCATTATGAAACGTTTCATCATTCTGATCACGCTGTTCGCTGTGCTTGCCGTACAGGCTGAAGACCCGATCGGCTTCGCAGTGGAAACCTATTTTACCGGGCTCTTTGCAAAACTCGAAACAGTCGCCGCACAGAACCCGACGCACGATACACTGCGCGAGGTCATGAAACCGCTAGCCGACTCCGTGGATGGCTTTTTCGGCGGTACGCTGATCACTTCCGGCTTTGTAATTGATCAGAGTTATTACAAAATCCACGCGCTTGCCAACGGATATGATCTGAAAAAGGTCAAAGAACTTGATTATTTCTGGGATTTAATGCGCACGGCACCCGCCCCGCAACTCAGCGAACCAAACCACGGGACCCTCTTCCAGCCGCGCTTAATCTCTTTACGTTATCCCATCCTCGCGAACGGACGGCTTCAAGGACTTATTTCGATTATGATACGAACCGAAAATTTCCTCCAAGCCACCGGCCTTGCAGGATGCCGTGCTTATAAAATTATCTGCCGCGGCCGGCTTGCCGAAGAAAAGGGGGAACTTTCTGCCACTCCTCACGAGGTGCAATTGCAACTTCCCTCAACCGAATGGATCATTCAATACGACCGCTAATACCATTTGCGGATGATATCCAGTATTTTATCAAGGCAGGCTGGAAGCCTGCGGTACGTATCGCAGGCTTCCAGCCTGCCCTGTCTTCAAACCGAGTATCATGCATTTTTGATATAAATCGACGCTGAAGCACCGCGCCTCGTACTGTGTTATTCGGCGGGCTGACGATGTATCTCTTTGAAGTTTCCTTCGCTTAGAAGTGATGTCTGCCAGGAATAAGCCAAACGCTGGGCGCGGTTACGGGATAGCCCGTCAACCAGTTCCTGCCGAATGGCTGGCAGACCGGAAACTGCGTCGGTCGCTTTACGTTCCGTTACAAAGGCGAAAAGCACGCCGCCTTCAACCGGCGCAGGTTTGCAGAGCTCCCCTTTTTGCACGTTAAGACAAATTGCCGTAAGTGTGCTGGCGTATTTGTCTTTGAGTTCAGTTGACAAGTCGAATTCGGACGTCGTTTGCACTTTTAATCCGAGCGGCTTGACCGCCTCTTTAAATCCTGCACCGGAAGCCAGCGAAGCTTTAACCTTGGTTTCGATTTCAACAGCATGCTCAGCCAGCGCTCTGGCAAGGGCCTGTTCGCGCGCCGCGTCCATCACTTGTTTCTCGACCGCATCAAATGCAGGGAGGAAGGATGGCAGCTTCTGATTCAGCGAAAGCACGTAAACGGTATCTTTACCGATAATGGCATCGCTGAAGGACGTATAAGAGTCATTCTCCAGACTGAACGCCGCCTGACGGAAGGGTGCCGTGTTGTCGATCCCCTTAAGGTCATCGTTCGAGCTAAAAGCTGGCATGGTTTTTATTTTCAGGCCGGCCTTTGCAGCCGCTCCGGGGAAGTCAGGCTGTCCGCCTTCGGCTTTAGGTGAAACCTCAACGACAAACTCAGTTGCCTTCTCCACAGCCAGTTTACGGGCAGCTGCCTGCTTAAGCTGTTTGGTGATTTCGCCTTCTACCTTTTCAAAGGCTTTATATTCCACAGCCGCATTCTCATTCGTGTTTTCCACGCGATAGTTCTCAATGTTCCGATTGTAAACCTGCAAAGCCGCCCCTTCCGGAACTTCAGCTTTGGCCATGAAATTGCTGACCGCAAATTCAACGTAAGAAACGCGCACCTTGGCTGGCATACGAAACGCTTCCGGATTCTGAGCAAACAGAGCCTGTGCGGCTTCCTTGGAAACCGTGACGGTTTTTTCAACTTGTGAGCGCGGCACCACAACATAGTCGAGCACGAAGCGGTCCGTATAAAGATGATAGGCCCTCGTCAGCTCATAGGGCGAAATCAGTGCAGCCTGTGCTGGCCGGTACATGAGTTTATAGATGGCAATCTGTTCACGGAAAAGTTCTTCGGCCTGACGCGGTGTAAGATTAAGCTGCTTCAGAACGGCCTTGTAGACATTTTTATCAAAAGCCCCGTTCTGTGCATGGAAAAGAGGCAAAGACTGCAATTGTTGTATCACTTCATTGTCAGCCACCAGAACCTTGTCAGCCTGAGCTTTACGCAAAATAGCAACACGCTGCCAGGCTTCCTTGCGAAGCTCCGCAGTCAGCTCATCGGTCATAGGAATCATCCGGCCTGAAGAGAGGATGTACCAGAGATAGGTATTTTGATAAGCAAGACGGTATTCATCCTGTGATATCTTTTTGCCGAACACTTCACCGACGGGCGGAACATCACGAACCTTGGCTCCCGCATTATTTGTCGGCATAAAAAATCCGACGAACGAGACAACGATTACCCCGAGAATGATGTACCAAAGCACTTTGGACTGAATCAGTTTGTGAAAGCGCGTAATCAACATAGCCATAATAGACCCCTTGGTTTTACAACAAAAAACAGGGGCACAGCATAGCCGTGCCCCTCCCGATGGTCAACGGGAAAGCCAACTCCTTAGCTTTTCAATAAATATGCCGAATTCTAAGGTTATACAATAAACTGCTCTTTCCACTTTTATCGCCCGCCGGTAAGGTCTAGCTTCCCACTCAGGCATTTAAATTTTAGGTTATGAGGAAGTAGCCCTGCTCAGAAACAGCCAATATGCTTAGTCCACGAACGAAAGGAACTATAATGCGACGGTTTTTAATCATTATTGCCGGGGTGTTTTTACTGAACGGATGCACGCTGCTAGAGGTAACCAAAAGTTATGAAGACGACATCCTCTACGACCAACAAAACAAAAATCGGCTCAAACCGGAAGCAATCGCTGGCGCGTCAGGCTGGGAATCTGCCTCCACCAACTACTCGAAATATTTTGAAGCTGACACAGATTTATACGGGGCGGTATGGGTCTGCCCCCCAGACAAAGCTATCGAAAAATTTACCAGCATTGCGCAGACATTAGCGTTTGCCCCTGACATCAAAATCCTTCGATTTGGAGATCCGTCCGGCGGAGGCGCGCTGAACGACCTGATTCAAGGCCGCACAGAGTATTGCTTCGCGAAAGATTGTTCATCTAATCCTCCAAATGGAGATAATCGGGATGGTAAACTACTTAGCCTATACATGGTCGGAGATGATGCGTTCATCGAACTGGCTATTGGCCCCCGCCACTTCAAAGAAGACCTGACTTTCTTCAAAAAGCGCGCTGGAATCCTCAATCCGCTGGTTAAGAAGGAACAGGGATTTGACCCCCAAAAAGCGATGGGGAGAGCATGGGAAATTAAACTACTACAAGAAGAAAAGGCGCGAGCAAAAGCATGGGAAATTAGAAAAAAAGACGAAGAGGATGCGCGGGAAAAAGCGTGGGAAATTAAACGAAAAGACGAAGAGGCCGCGCGAATTAAAGATCAAAAAATTAAAGATGACGAACGGAAAGCGAAAGAAGCGCAGTGGGAACAGCTGCGGCTTGAAGAAAAAGAAAAGGAACAGGCTGTAATAAAGAGACAGACTGAGGTAGCTCTGGCTGCTGAGGAGGCCCGAAAGAACGCACAAGCGGACAGAATTGTTAGAATTGACAGCTGGGCAAAGGGCTTCAACTCTTCCTACTGTTTTAAGGGCAGAACCGCATTTGCCTTTCTATCTTCGGTAATAGTAGATGGGAAATCAATCGATAGCCAAATCGGTGAATTTTTTGAACTGGATGTGGGTCGCGTATCTTGGGAGGTTTTGCAATGCGACAAAAAGGTGCTTCTGATACATGCTGTAGGTGATTTTAATTTCGGGACAAAAAGCATGCGAATTGCTGAAAGCTCTATTCTAATGGTCGACCACGAAACATCAGACCAAATGGTCGATGGGCAAGCGATAAAAGGGTTCATCGTTTTGCTTGGCTCAAAAAATTATACTACGGTGAGTGGAGCCTCAAAAACTGTTCCGTGGGTTAGGCTTCTAAAAGAATAGACGTAAGGTGAATGAGTCTTGGCGGAAGAGTAAAAAGTGAGACTGTGTCAGTGATACGGCGCTTTTCAGACGCCCCCCGAAACAACAGAAATCTGAATATGGAAACTAAAACGCCGATAGAGTGCATATGTAATGGTTGCGGGGCAAAGTATAATCCCAGCGACTATAACCCGGATGCACCCCGATGGCGTTGTTCAACCTGCAAAGAGCCGATACCAAAAGAAATGCCGGCACCACCATCTTTTGATGTGCCCAAAGAATCAGAACGCATAGCAACCACAAAAGATATTCATCAAGAAACTCCGGAGATTCTCCCCTTTATCCCAGCGGAAACACCCGGACAAACTCGCCCCCAACCTATCTGTTCCGAGCAAATACTTACTGTAGCCAAGAATCTTACCCCTTGCGGCGAATTCATGAAAAGCGGGTCGGGGCAAGCGAATACAGTAGACTCTCTGTTAAGGGAGTTGAATGACAGCCAGCGACACGCCGCAACCGCCCCCGCTACACATACACTTGTCTTAGCAGGCGCCGGGTGCGGGAAAACAAAAACGATCATCGCCCGAGCCGCGTATTTGATCTCCAGCGGCACTCGTCCGGAAAGAATTCAAATACTCACCTTTACTCGTCGATCAGCTTCAGAAATTGTTGAACGGGTTCGATTAACTATTGGAGATAGCAGTAAAGGATTGAGGGCTTCAACCTTTCATACATGGTGCACATCTCTTCTTCATCGTAACCCGATCGCCTTTGGCTTTAAAAGCTTCACGATCATCGATCGTGACGACCAATTGCAATTATTCAGAATACTCCGCGGCAAAAAAGCTAAGGCACAATTTCTAACAGCTGCTGAACTTTGTGATTTGTACTCTTACGCCAGAAACACTCGGAGTTCCCTTGATAAAGCTCTCTTAAAAAAATTTCCTAATTTCCATCCGCAAAAAGAACACATAGCGACGGTCATGAAACACTATGAGGAACGGAAACGGGCGCGAAACTATTTTGACTACGACGACATCCTAGACATTGTCGCTCGGGGAATCGCCCAATATCCAGATGTCTGCGCATGGATAGGTTCACAATACGATCACATATTGGTTGATGAGATGCAGGATACCAATCCCATCCAATGGGAACTCCTTCAGCCGCTGACAAACTTTGCAAAGTTATTTTGTGTGGGCGACGACGCACAATCTATTTACGGATTTAGAGGCGCGGATTTTAGAAATGTACATAGCTTTAAGGAGCGCGTTCCGGGTGCGCTGGTTTTAAAACTTGAAGATAACTACCGGTCAACACAAGAGATCCTCAACATCTCTAACTGGCTTTTATCAAGAAGTGAAGTTCCTTATGGCAAGCGGCTGCGCGCAATAAGAGGAGATGGTGTCATCCCAAAAATTCACACTTTTTCATGTGAATGGGAGGAGGGAAGATGGATTGCTGAAGACCTAGAAAAAAGAAAAGCGGATGGCAGCACATGGTCAAGACACATGATCCTTGTCCGATCCTCTTTTATTGCCAGAACTGTCGAGGCGGCCCTTCTTGCCAAAGAGATTCCTTACATATTTATTGGTGGAACGAAATTGCTCGAAGCTGCGCATGTAAAAGATGTCTTATCTGCACTCCGCGTTACGGCAAACCATCAAGATGAAATTGGATGGATGAGATATTTAATTCTCTGGAACGGATTAGGCGAAGTCACGGCGGCAAAAATAGCGAACGAGATTCTCCAACACTCTGATTTGGATGAAACCCTGCGGCACCTAGCAATGCAACAGAAAATCCCTCCATTGTTAATTGAAATTATAAAAACCATTCAGAAACTTGATGGACAGATCCCAGAGATCATAAAAACAGTGGCTGCGATGATGAATAATATTCTTAGTGAAAAATATAAAAATCAAGACTGGGAAAAACGCCGCCGTGATTTTGACTTTGTTGCTAAGTTGGCAAAAAAACACAGATCCATACTGGAGTTCATTGAGGAATACGTACTCGACCCAGCGTACAGCTCAGAGCTTAGCCGAAAACAAAATGAAGATGTGGTTCAGATAATCACAATACACTCTGCAAAGGGAACCGAACGGGAAGTTTGTTACATTCAGAACGTTTCAGCAGGGCAATACCCATCGACATTTTCCATCGGAAATCTGGACGATATCGAAGAAGAACGAAGAGTTCTTTACGTTGCACTCACACGCGCAAAGGATGAGCTTATCATCACACGAAGAAACCGTATTACTTCAACGACACAATCTCATAAAAAACTAAATAAACAAGCGACCTGCCAAGGAATCCTTGAGATACAGGAATCCATACAGGAACCGACAAATCAGACAAATGAAAATACGGAACAACTGATAGAAAGCTACTTCCTAAACGAACTCCCTAATGAACTTGTAGAAGAAAACGTTCATACAAAAAACAAACCCAAGATTGTTGAGTATGCTGGGAGTCTCGGAAATGAAATCACATTCGGAATCGATTTAAGCTAACAATTGAAGAGTGCCATGTATTCATCAGGCGGTAGCACTAAGAGTTTCAAGAGAAAAGGAGGCCGTTATTTCTCAAGCCGTATCATCAGGTCGTTGCTCAATTTTCGAACAATATCCTTAGCTTTTCCGTAAACGCGCGATGAACATTCCGTCGCCGGGGCCCTCCCACGGCCAGATTTGCACCGCACCATTAACCGGTTCGCCCGTCAATGGATGGGCAAATGAATCCAGCACAAAACCCGGATGCTCCGGCAGGAAGCGTTCGATCACTTCAACCGTTTCCTCGCGGGTAAACGTACAGACTGCATACACCAGCACGCCGCCGGATTTCACACACTGAGCAGCATTATGGAGCATCCTCACCTGTAAATTCCGTTTCTGCGCCGGATCACGCAGATCACTCCGCCAACGGGCATCCGGGTTACGGCTCCATGTACCCCAGCCCGAACAGGGCGCATCCACCAATACGCCATCGAACTCCTTGGTAAAGGGTTTGTCTTTGGCTAAATCGTGCAGCTGCATCCGGACATTGGAAATCCCGCCGGCATGTGCCCGTTTTTTACACTCATGCAAAGCCTCAGTCCTCAAATCGGTCGCCAGCACCTTGCCATCGCGACCAATCAGGTCGGCCAACTGAACCGTTTTCCCGCCCGCACCCGCGCAAGCATCCCACCAGTCCGAGCCGGATGCCGGTGCAGCAATCCGCGCAACGGCTTGCGACGCAATGTCCTGCACCTCATACTGACCGCCGTGACCCAGCTTACCGAGCGATGTGCCGGCTTCGACCGAGATCGCACCGGAAAGTTTCGGATGTTCCGTAAAAGCAATGCCTGCTTCGGTCAGTATCTGCTTAAACTCGTCATTGCGCAGGCGCAACCAGGTCGGCGGACGCTGTTGCAACGTTTCATAAAAAAGATCCTCACCCCCGATGGGCAATCCGACGCTTTTTCCAAGGTTTGGAGGCACAAGGTCTGCTTTACCCAACCCTTGGAAGTTAGGAAACCAGCCAACCAGCGCGGCGCGTTTTTCCTCAAGCGTTTTACCGCCAAGCGGCTCCCAGCCCGGTTTCGCAGCGGATTGCAACGCAACGTGCAGATCCGTCCGGTCAAGCAGCCAGCTCAACGCGGCAGCTTCAATCGGCGGAAGCTGCAAGGCTTTGGTCCAGCCGAGCCAGCGGAAATAGGAAAAGAAGCATTCGGAGAGGAAACGGCGGTCGCGGGAACCCAGTTCATGACGGTTTTTGAAGAAGCGCAACAGGACGCGATCGGCCGGATGCCGGTTTTCCAGCACATGCGGAGTGAGCGTTTCTAAAATTTCGACGGCCAGTCTGGTTTGCTGGTTGATGATTTTTTCGTTCAGATTTTTCACAGGGTTCCTTGCAGATTTTTGTTTTTTTGTTTTAAAAGTTGGACATAATCCGTGCCCCAACCAGAAGAACTAGAGATTGCAGGTAAAAGAGGACGAAAGGCAACTGTTATGGCAAAAGAACTCGGATTTGTGATGATCACCCCCCATTCGCTGCGCAAATCGCGTACCGGCGGCATTATCGGTCGATTCAGCCGTATTGAAGGATTGGATCTGGTTGCGTCGAGGATGTTCGGGCCGAGTCAGGAGCTGGTCGATCGCTTCGCCGGGCAGTTGCGTACCATGCCGGATGTCGCAGCCGACCGCCGCACCCTGCTCGCCGACTATGTTCTGCGCGCCTTCGGTCCGGAGTCCGACACCGGACGCCCGCACCGGGTTATGCTGTTGCTGTTTGAAGGCGAAGACGCCATCCGGAAAATCTATGAGGCCGCCGGGGCATTGAACGACGCACAGGAATCGGCCGACACGGTGCGCGGAACCTACGGTGATTGCGTCCGGGATGCTTCCGGAAATATTATTTATTTTGAGCCGGCCGTTCTGATCGCGCCGACTGTTTCCGCGGCAAAACAAATTCTCTCGCTCTGGATGGAATATGCTGATACCGACGGCGGTATTGTCAAAAACGCCCTCAGCCTGCCGGATGCCGATGTAGAGCGGACGCTGGTGATCATAAAGCCGGACAACTTCCGCTTCCCCAGCTCGCGCCCCGGCAACATCGTCGACCTGTTTTCGCGTTCAGGTCTGCGCATTGTCGGCGCACAGGTTCATCGCATGAGCATGGCCGAAGCCCGGCAGTTCTACGGCCCCGTGCAACCCGTACTGCGCGAAAAACTCGGCGGCCGGGCGGCGGATAAAGCCTGCTCCACGCTGGAAGACGAATTTGGATTCGCTATGCCTGATGAGGTTAAACAGGCGCTCGGACAGACTCTCGGTCCGGTATACGGCGACAACCAGTTTTACGAAATCATGAAATTCATGACCGGCCTGTGGATGCCCGATGTTCCGGAAAACGAAATGGCCGCCGACGGTAAAGTGCGCTGTCTGGTGCTCATCTACGCCGGCAAAGATGCCGTAAATAAAATCCGCAACATTCTCGGCCCGACCGATCCAAGTAAAGCGCAGCCCGGCTCCGTTCGTAAGGAATACGGCAGCGACATCATGGTCAACGCCGCGCACGCCTCCGACTCAGCCGAAAATGCCCGGCGTGAAATGGGAATTATTAAACCTGAGCGCAACCTGCTCAAACAATGGTTCGATCAATATTATAGATAAAAGAACGTACCGCGTAGTCCGTATTGATTGTTTGGAAAAAATAAGATCCGCAATACTCAGTACGTAATACGCAGTAAAAATCTGGAGAAATAGCTATGTGGAAAAATGTAACCCCCGCCCCGGAAGACGCCATCCTCGGACTGACCGAAGCATTCAAAAAAGATCAGCGCTTTGGAAAAATCAATCTCGGCGTCGGTGTCTATAAAGACGAAGAAGGCCACACTCCGATTCTTGAATCGGTCAAAGCGGCCGAAAAACGGATATTCGAAAAGGAAAACACCAAGAACTATATGCCCATCGCCGGTGAAGCCGCCTACGGCGACGAGGTGCAGAAAATGATCTTTGGTTCTCTCTGTGACCGCTCCGCCACCATCCACACTCCCGGTGGAACCGGCGCTCTGCGCGTCGCCGCTGACCTGCTGGCAAAATTCAGCTCAAAAACAATCTGGGTCAGCAACCCGACCTGGGCCAATCACAATAATATTTTTGCCGCCGCCGGACTGACGGTGAAAGAATATCCCTACTACAACGCCGCCACCAAAGATCTTGACGGCTCCGGATTCTTCGCTGCGCTGGAAAAAATACCGGCCGGTGACTGCGTACTGCTCCACGCCTGCTGCCACAACCCGAGCGGCGTTGATCTTTCCGCCGCCCAGTGGAAACAGACCGCAGCCATCGCGCAAAAAAACGGCTGGTCCGCACTGGTCGACTTCGCCTATCAAGGTTTCGGCGACGGCCTTGAAGCCGACCGTACCGGTGTTGAAGCCCTGCTGTCCGCCGGTGTCGAAATGCTCATCGCCAGCTCCTTCTCCAAAAATTTCGGTCTCTACCGCGACCGCACCGGCGCACTGAGCGCTGTCGCCGCCACGCCGGTTGAAGCCGAAACCGCCATGAGCCACATGAAAGCCATGGCCCGCGTACTCTACTCCAATCCGCCTGCGCACGGCGGCATGATCGTCACCACGATTTTGAAAGACAAAGAACTTTGCAAACTCTGGAGAAGTGAACTCAACGGCATGCGCGACCGCATCGCACAGGCTCGCGCGGCACTGGCCGCCGGACTGACAAAACGCGGCGTGCCGATGGACTGTTCGTTTATGACGAGGCAGAAAGGGATGTTCTCATTCAGCGGGCTGAACAAAAATCAGGTCAGCTTCCTGAAAGAGGAAAAAGCCATCTACATCGTCGGCTCCGGACGTATCAACGTCGCCGGTCTTACGCCGGACAACATGGACTTCGTCTGCGATGCCGTCGCCGAAGCCATGAAACGGTAAAACGCAGAGCCGGCATAGAGGCCCTCATGAATTGATGGCCTCTATTGCTTTACTTCGCAGAAGCCGATTGGCACTATGCGCCTGTTTCCCGGGGTGCCGGACGCCGCAAGGCGGACGTGCTGAGATTATACCCGATGAACCTGATCCGGCTAATACCGGCGGAAGGGAGTGATACGACAAAACTCCCGTCGCCTCACGGCCGGGAGTTTTTTGCATTCCGGAAGGAATGCGAAAGGATGGATTAAAGGATTGCGGGATTACTGGAAGTTGATCATTCATCCAGAAATCCATCGCTCCATTAATCCATTCATGAAATCGGAGATTTTATGAATTTGATTGTGAATGGCGAAAAAGTTGAGCATCGCGGCGACGGGACTGTCCCCGCCCTGCTGGCCGAACTCGGCGCAACACCCGAGCACACCGCCCTGACCGTAAACGGCGGTCTTGTTTTTTCCAAACAATGGAACGATTTTAAATTCACCGACGGCGATACCGTCGAAGTACTCACTTTTGTAGGAGGCGGTTAATATGAGCTTGGAAATCAGGGGTCAGGGGTCAGGAGTCAGTTTAAAGCTCGGGAACGTTGAGTTTAGATCGCGATTGATTCTCGGTACCGGAAAGTTTTCCGATACCGCAACCATGATTAAGGCGATTGAGGCATCCGGAACAGAACTGGTTACGGTCGCTCTGCGCCGCTTCAACCGTGAAAGACCCGGCGATGATCTGTGCGCGCCGCTCGCGAAACTGAAAAATGTCCGGCTGATGCCTAATACGTCAGGCGCCATGAACGCCAAAGAAGCTGTCCGCGCCGCACAACTCGGTCGCGAACTGAGCGGCAGTCCGTTTGTGAAAGTTGAAATCCACCCGAATCCTCACCACCTGATGCCCGACGCGATCGAAACGTATCTGGCCGCCAAAGAGCTGGCCGCCGACGGCTTCATCGTTCTGCCCTACATTCCCGCCGATCCGGTGCTCGCCAAGAAACTCGAAGATGTCGGTTGCGCCGCCGTCATGCCGCTCGGCGCAGCCATCGGCAGTGGCGGCGGACTGTCCACCGCCGACATGATCCGGCTGATTATCCGCGATAGCAATATTCCCGTCATCGTGGATGCCGGACTGCGTGCGCCGTCCGAAGCCGCCCGTGCCATGGAAATGGGTTGCGATGCGGTGCTGGTCAACTCCGCTATCGCCGCGGCCAAAGATCCGATCGCCATGGCCCGCGCTTTCGCGCTGGGTGTCGAAACCGGCTATGCCGCACGACAGGCCGGCCTTATGCCGAAATCGGATGTGGCGGTGGCCACCAGTCCCTTAACATCTTTTCTAAAATAGGACGGATCAGTCTGATCCGACGGATTATGCAGACACTCCCAGATTGGTTGAACCCTGAACCCTGGCTAAACCGGAACGTCTCCGCTTCAGAAGTCCGGCAGGCCCTCGGCGCAGAATCCCCGGATGAGGCAACGCTTTCTGCACTGCTTTCCCCCGCAGCGGCGGATTTTCTGGAGCCGATGGCGGCGCGTGCACAGGCACTGACGAGCCGCCACTTCGGACGCACCGTTCAGCTCTACGTTCCGCTCTATCTTTCCAGCTGGTGTTCCGGCGGCTGCGCTTATTGCGGATTCGCCGCCGACCGCCGTACAGACCGGCACGCGCTGGACTTTGCATCGGTCGAAAAAGAACTGGATGCGATCCATGCGATGGGCTTTGAAGAAGTTCTTCTGCTGACCGGTGAGCGCTCATCCAAGGCTGATCTTGACTATCTGCGCGAATGCGTCCGGCTGGCGGAAAAAAAGTTTCATAACGTCGCCATCGAAGTGTTTCCGATGGCGGAAGAAGAATACCGTTCGCTGACCGAAGCGGGCTGCACCGGCATAACGCTCTATCAGGAAACCTATCATCCGGAAACCTATGATGTAATGCACCGCTGGGGGCCAAAAAAAGATTTTCTTCAACGTCTGGAAGCTCCATCGCGTGCACTGGCGGGCGGACTGCGTTTCGCCGGACTCGGCGCACTGCTCGGCCTCGCCGATCCGCGCTATGATATGCTGGCGCTCTACCGCCACGTTAGACATTTACAAAAAATACACTGGCAGTCCGGATTGACCGTTTCGTTCCCGCGCATCCGCTCTGAAGCCGGCGGTTTTGTCCCGCCGCATCCAGTCGGCGAAAAAATGCTCGCGCAGATTATTTTCGCCTTCCGCATCTGTCTGCCGGATGTACCGCTGGTTCTTTCCACCCGCGAAGGAGCGGCGTTCCGCGACGGCATGGCCGGACTGGGCGTTAACAAAATGAGTATCGCCAGCAAAACCACCGTCGGCGGCTACGGCAGTGAAGGATCCAAAGAAGGTCAATTCGATGTCAGCGATGACCGCACCCTCGACGATTTCTGCGCCATGCTCCGTACCAAACAGCTGGAACCGGTGTTCAAAAACTGGGACGGTGTTTACCGGCACGACGGTTCAATCTGACACTCGCCCCGGAGAAACTCATTGAGCAGCACTGCGATCCGTTTTCTGTTTTAGTTGCCGGGTGGCACTGAACAGAATTTCCCTCAACTTATTCATCTGGATCGGCTTCGTAAGGTAATCGTTCATTCCTGTGGCCAGACCGGCCTCTTTTTCTTCATTAGACGCGTGGGCAGTCATTCCGATAATGAACGGAGGGTCGGGCTGTTTGATAATCTCTGCCGTGGCTTTGAGTCCATCCAAGCGCGGCATCTGGATATCCATCAGCACGATATCGTATGACTGTACGGAAAGCTTTTCCAGACACTCTACACCGTCGCGGGCAAGGTCCGCCTTGTATCCGAGCTTTTCAAGCATCCGCATGATAACTTTCTGGTTGAGCTGATTATCCTCGGCGACCAGCAGTTTAAAATCGCCTGTCTGCACCGGCTCCATCGCAGCCGAAGCCTCCTTGCCCGAACCGGACGAACCGCACAGAATTCTGGCAAGATGGTAGTACAGCAGGGTCGGTTTTACCGGTTTGGTCAGGCAGGCGCGGATATCAAGCGATTCGTCGGTCTGAACACGGCCGAGTGATGTCATGATAATGACCGGAAGTTTCCGGGTCGGATTGTGCTTCCGGAGCTCACGAACCAGCATGACCCCGTCCATTTCCGGCATTTGCATATCACTGATAACCAGCTGGTATGTCCTCCCTTCGCGAACGGTCTGGAGTGCGTCCTGCGGCCGGGTGAAACAAACCGGATTTAAACCCCAGCGCTTCAGTTGAGACGATAGCACCATCAAATTGGTTTGATTATCATCTACGGCCAGCACATCGGGGTTATCGACCTTAAACGGCGGCTGCTTTCCGACGCTTCCCGCCGGGGAGCTGGCAGTTTCTGCACAAATTGTAAACCGGAAAGCCGACCCTTTACCCGGTGTGCTTTCGGCGGTCATTGTTCCTCCCATCAGATCGCACAGCCGGCGACTGATGGATAGGCCGAGTCCGGTGCCTCCGTACTGCCGTGTAGTTGAAGCATCCGCCTGTGTAAACGCCTCAAAGATCTGCTCAAACTGGGACGGATCGATCCCGATGCCGGTATCTTTGACGACGAATTCAATCAGATTCTCTGCGGCAAGATGGACCGTCACGCTGATTTCACCGGCATGTGTGAATTTGGCGGCGTTGCTCAGCAGGTTAAGCAGAATCTGGCGCAGGCGGGAGGCATCCCCGTGAATAACCGCCGGAACATCTGAATCGAGCTGGCAGATCAGTTCGATGTTTTTCTCCACAACCCGCGGCGTAATCAGATCGATCGCCCCTTCAACACATGCAGCCAAATCAAAATCGTGTTTATCAATCTGCATTTTCCCGGCTTCAATTTTTGAAAAGTCGAGAATGTCATTGATGAGCGTCAGCAGGGCATCCCCACTGACCCGGATGATGTTGGCGAACTCCCTTTGTTCGGGTGTGAGCTCGGATTCGAGCAGCATATCCGTAACGCCGATCACCGCGTTCATGGGCGTGCGGATTTCATGACTCATATTGGCAAGAAACTCGCTTTTGGCCGCTGCCGCCCGCTTAGCCTCAATGGTAAGCTCATTCGCGCGGGCGGTTGTCTCAACCAGTCGGCGATTGCTCTGCTTCAGATTTTCCTCGGACTGCGTCCGCATAATGGCAGCACCGATAGCGGATGCCACCGCGGTCAGGATGGCGCGTTCGCTATCGCTCCAGTTAAAGTTTTCCCGGCAGTTATCGAGCCCGATGAAACCCCAAAACTGACCGTCTACTTCGATGGGAACGACCAGTAGCGAAACAATCTGTTGCGGTAGCAAAACATCCTGCTCATGCTGCGGAAAGTCGCTAACGGCACCGTAAACCGGCAGGCCGCGACTCAGTCGCGTGTACCAGCGGGCAAACGTTCGGTCGAAGGAAAGATTTTGCAGTTCCGGATTATCAATCTGGACACTGACCTGCTCTCGCACCCACTCATACCGCTGACTCATCAGGTGCTCGCCGGTGGCCTTATCGGTGTGGCACTGGAAAATATAGACCCGGTCCTGTCCAGAGGCCAGCCCGACAGCTTCCAGCGCCTGTGTGATGGCCCGGATGATCGTCTGTTCTGAAAGGAGAATGTGACTGGCCCGTGATGTGGACTGGAGCAGAGAGGCCTGGCGTAGCAGAGCGGCTTCGGCTTCTTTGCGGTCGGTAATATCAATAAAACTTTCCAACAGACAATTCCGTTCGCCCAGCAGGATCGGGATCACGGTTTTCAAGACTTGCTTCCGGGCTCCGTTTGCGCAGAGCAGGACGCATTCGGAGCGGTCTACCACCTTCTGTTTATCTGTAATCGGACAGGCTCCAGCCGCGTTCGGGCAGACAAACCGGTGACAAACGTTGTTAAGAATTTTCTCAAGAGGAAGCCCGATCATTTCCGCAGCAGCCGGATTGACCTCAATAATTGTATGGGTTAACGCATCAATAACCAGCACCCCGCTTTGGATAGAGTTCAGAATGGTTTGAATGCGCTGTCTACTCTCCCTGAGCTCCTCCTGTCGCATAAATTCGCCGGTTATGTCGCGGAAGACCAGTACAGCGCCGGCGAGGCCTCCCTCCGGCGTGCGAATGGGTGCGCAACTGTCGGCAATCCGCCGCCGCTTTCCGTCGCTGGAGATCAGTACCGTATTCACTTCCAGCTCGACAGTTTTCTGCTCTTCCAGGGCTTGATGTACCGGAATCTTTGCTGGGAGTCCGGTTTCCGCATTCACGACCTGAAAGACCTCGTCAACGGGTTGTCCCTGCGCCTCGGCGGAAGTCCAGCCGGTCAAAAACTCGGCCACGGTGTTCAGGCTGGAAACGCGTCCGTCAGTGCCGGTGCTGATGACTCCGTCTCCGATTGAACGTAACGTGGCGGCCAGATGCGCTTCACTTTCACGCAGTCTCACTGTCCGCGTATGTACCAGACACTCGGCCCGGAACCGCCGCTGTGCCAGAATGTTTACAATAGACGCGATCAGCAGTGTCAGCAGCAGTCCGGCTGGCAGGATAATCCGGTAATGCGTCAGCGGCAGATGATTCCGGATAAAAAACGGACTGGGTATAACTGTAATTCGCCAATCCCGTCCGGCTTCATCGATCAGCGTGGTGTATTTCCAACCGGCCTTTTCGGCGCGATTCCAGTCAAAGAAGCCTGCGCGCGGAGTGTGCCGGTGAACAAGCCGGTTTTCAGGCCCGGCGGAGAGATCTTCTACCAGCACGGCCAGCCCCTGGATAGAAAGGCTGTCGATTACCGATTGTATAATCGCATCGGGATAATACATGCCGAGAACAAACCCGCTGAGGTACTTCTGCCGCTCATGGACAGTGCTGCAGGGCTGTTTATAAGCAGGAGCAACAGTCATCAGCACTTTCGGGCCGGACGGATCTTCCACCAGAGGAACCAGCTCCATGGCCGTGGTTCGTCCGCTGTCGCGCGCTTTTTCCAGTGCGCTTCGCCGTTCCGGATTGGTTCCGAGATCAAATCCCATTGCCGCACGGTTCGGTTCTTCCGGCTCGGCCTGCGCAATAGGGAAATACTCTTCCCGCTGGCGTGCTGTAATCAGCGATCCGTCCGGGCCCGGCTCGCGGATGGATATCCCGGATCCGGTTTCAAACCGGCTGCGTTCGCTCCCCTTCACACGGGGAATCCACTCAACCGTTTTTGCCGCTGTATCACGAATCAGGATACCGGTGTACTGGCGAAACTCTGTCGCGGATACATTGCCAAGAATCTCATAAAGTCTCCGTAATCCTTCCAGATCACTTTGAAGCAGAGTAAAGGCTCCGGATACCGCGGAGGCCCGATCCGAGGCCGCCTGCCTGAATTTGGTATTAAACCGGTCCAGGGCATCGCGACGGACCTCGCGAAAAATCGCTCCGGTAATCGCAATCCCGATAACCGCGACCGTCAGCGCCGGCCCCCAGCGCAGCAGATAATCCTGTGTAGCCTGAGTCCGACTGTTCAATGCCCGTTTAAGCCTTTTTCGATAGGCAAACAGCAGAAGCACCGCTATGTAGAACAGACTGGTCAGGCCGATCACCGAAAGGCGGGCCTGTTTTTTTTCGATTCGGAGCAGATCGTCGGGCCAGTCAACGCCAAGCAGGAAATCCATTCCGTTTCCCGATGGATGAGAAAGCGTTATAAAGCCCGAATTCCACACGCCCCACTGATCGGTCACCGGACGTACAATCCGGAACTCACCCGGCTGGAAAGGCGGGATAAGTTCCGCAGGCGCCTCGCTGTAAATATCCCCCGGCAGAGACTCGTCCGGACCTCCCGGCGGTTCGGAGTCGGCCACGAAAACAATCTGCCCGTTACGCCGCTCCATCAGGTAGATAAAACGAACCCGGGGCAGAGATTCTTTGAGCATCATCAGTCGGTGCTTCAGCCGCTGATAATCCGGAGAGTCAATCGTTCCTTGCCCGGATAACCGTTCGGCAAAATTTTCAATCGGAATCTCCGATGCGATCTGCCGGGTGGTCTGCTCAATGAGATTATCCTGCCTCGTGTTTTCTCTTTGTTCAATCCACCGGGCTGCGTGCCATCCGGAGGTTAGAACCAGCAGGAGCACCAGTGAGAGAAGTACCGCATACCGGAACTCCTCTTTTGAAGCGGTCTCCGGGCGGGTGTTGTAGTACGCCCAGATACCGGAAACGATTCCCAGTGCCAGGCCGGCGCAAAACAGATAAATCCCACTTCCGGCCTGCGGAAGAATTTCCGCATAAGCCGTCAGCAGCAGAGCCGGCGCAAATAGAAGCGTGCATACAGCGCTCAACCGTAACGTCCGCGATGAGGTCTCGTTCCACAGCGCTGCAGCGGCCAGCACGCAGGCCGCCGGGCCGATGACGGTTTGCAGAGACTGTTCAAAGCCATCCGAACCGCCACGAAACCATCCCCACGTACAAACAGCCGCCGGCAAAAGAAGAATCCACCGCCCCGGCATAGCCGCCCCCTGCTTTTTCAGAGAGATCCGCCCGAATTCCATCAGCAGAAAAAACGAAACGGTTATCAGCAAGGGGCTCCAGAATATCAGTAGAACCGGAGGAATGTTGAATCCGGAGATGACCGCCTCGATCCAGAATATGACTCCGCAAAGCAGGCTGGAAAAACCGAGCAGCGGCCAGGCAAGGCGGTTTTTTCCCAGCTTATGCATGTCTGCGCAAAGCACAGACAAAAGCAAGAAGGCGATGCCTAAAACGAAAAAAAGATAATCATGTCCGCCGGTCATTCAAACAATCTCCTCTCCCGACGGGGAGTTTAAGCAGATTTCCCTCTGGAATAAAACCATTTACACCGCAGTTTTTTTCCCTGCTTATGGCCTGAACATGAAGTAGACCGCACCGAGGATGCACAGTCCGGCCCAGAGATAGTCGAGTTTGAGCGGCTGGTGCATGTAGAAGATTGCGAACGGCACAAAAACCGACAGAGTGATGACTTCTTGCATGATTTTGAGTTGCGGAAGCGAAAGCTGGGTGTAGCCGATCCGGTTGGCCGGAATCATGATGAGGTATTCGAATAGCGCAATGCCCCAGCTGACCAGTGCGGCGATAAACCATTTCCGCCCGGCCATGTTGCGCAGGTGGGCATACCACGCAAAGGTCATAAAGATGTTGGAAAGAGCCAGCAGAAATGCGGATTGAAGCGCGGGAGCAATCGGAATCAGTTTCATAAATCCTTTCGTGCAGTAAAACGCGGAAGATAGGCTCGCCCAATTCGTTTGAAAAGAGGAAAAAGATCGCCGGAGAAATCGCATGAAAGAAAACTTTGGACTCTACATGGTAATGACCGATCCGGTCGCAGGCTATGAAGCCTGCGCACAGGCGGCGGTGCATTGCGGATTGCGCTACGTTCAACTGCGAATGAAAAACGCGCCGCGCGCCGCCATACTGGCCGAAGCCCGCAAAGTCCGCGCCGTTACAGCAGGCACTCAGACCCTTTTTATCATGAACGACGACGTTGAGCTGGCCTGGGCATCCGACGCTGACGGCGTTCATCTCGGTCAGGGCGACCTGCCGCTCGACGAAGCGCGTAAGCTCTGGACCGCTCCCGGTAAAATTTTCGGACTCTCCACGCATAGCGAGGAACAGGAGTTGGCAGCGCGGGCCTTAAAGCCGGATTACATCGGCGTCGGTCCTGTTTTTCCGACCCCGACCAAGGCGATTGCCGACCCCGCGCTCGGCATCGAACGCGCCGGGAACATCGTCAAAAACTCGCCGCTTACCTGTGTAGCACTCGGCGGAATCGACGAAACTAATCTCGCCGGTGTGCTCAAGGCCGGTGCGGTCAACTTTTGCGCCGTACGCGCCATTATGCAAAGTCCGGCGCCGGAAAAAGTAATCCGCGCGCTGCAACAAATCTGGCAAGCCGCCGTTTAATATCCTATGTCGGAACGAATAACCGCTCAGGAGCCAAAGTCATGAAAATATTAAAACCCCTTCTTCTTACGCTAATTGTCGTCGCGCCGATGCTAACGGCAAGCGCCGCAGTGAAAAAACCGGCAGACGCCGGCAATGCTCCCGACGATACCGCACAGGTTTCCGTGGAACCGGGAAAAGAGTTTATCTACAAGCAGTCGGGTGGAAAACCACAACAGCTGGAAGTCTATTTCCCGTCCGGCTGGGATGCGGCAAAGAGTAAAGTGCCGGGCGTCATCCTGTTCCACGGCGGAGGCTGGGGCGGAGGCTCTCTTTCTCAATTCCGTTACGCCTGCAAGTATTTCGCCAGCCGAGGGCTGGTTGCCGCCACGGCCAACTACCGGATGCTTTCCACTGCTGAGCGGCGCAAGCTTTCCGCCGGCGAGTCGTATAAGCGGGCTTGCATCACCGACGCAAAGAGTGCCATCCGCTGGATGAAGCAGCACGCAGCAGAGCTTGGCATTGATCCGCAACGGATCATCACCGGCGGCGGTTCGGCCGGCGGGCATGTCGCGATATTGGCTACAACCAATCCGGGGCTGAACGATCCCGGCGACCCGATGGAGTTCGATACCGGCGTCGCGGCCTATCTCTTATTCAATCCCGCCTTGCAGGACAGCGACCGCAATGATCCCGAAGTTTGTGCGCTGCAGCATCTCAAAGGTGATTTTTCTCCAGCCGTTTTCTTCTTTGGAACCCGGGATCGGATCTGGAAGCCCGGCTCAGACGCCGCACTGCAACAGCTCAAAACCATCGGAAACACCACCGCAGAACTTTGGGTCGCCGAAGACCAGGGTCACGGGTTCTTCAATAACCCCCCTTGGCAGGATGCAACACTTGCCGAGGCCGACCGCTTTCTTGTGAAACACGGATTCCTTGGAGGGACCGGTACACTGTCTCCGCCGAAGAGCGGAGAAAAATTGATTCAGGCCCCTTAGTATCCAATGGTTGGAAGAAATGGTTCCATTATTTGGCGGTTTTCAGCTAGTCTCCCCGAAATTTTTAAGGAGCCCTTTTATGAAGTTCAGAACCGCCGTTCTTTTATCCGCGCTTTTCGCCTTCACTGCCGCGCCGCGGGCGGCAGAGTCGTACACCAATGCCTACGAGGCGATTGCCCTTTTCACGAAGGTACTCGAAGAGGTCCACCGCAGTTATGTGGATACCAACGAGGCCGGGTACGATTCGCTGATCCGCCATGCCATGACCGGCATGCTTCAGGATCTGGATCCCTACAGCCAGTTCATGGATGAGGAATCCTACGAAGACATCAAAGACGACACCGCCGGACATTTCAGCGGCGTCGGACTGGTTGTCAGCATGAAGGACGGCCTGTTAACAGTCGTTTCGCCGATGGAAGATACCCCGGCATTCCGCGCCGGAATACTCTCCGGCGATATTATTATCGAGATCGACAGCAAGGAAACGCGGGAAATGTCACTTTCCGAAGCCGTTAAAAAAATGCGCGGGGAGGCCGGCGCAGAGGTAAAACTTAAAATCGTGCGGCCTTCGACACATGCGATAACGGAACATGCGTTAACCCGCGAGGAAATAGCGGTAGCCAGTGTCAAAGATGCCAAACTGATCGAGGATCATATCGGGTATATCCGCCTGACTCAGTTCAACGAGCCGACCGCCGATGATTTGAAGAAGGAGTTGGAAAAGATGGCCGATCAGAAAATGAAAGCGCTGGTCCTCGACCTGCGCGGCAATCCCGGCGGACTGCTGACTTCCGCCGCCGGCGTAGCGGAACTTTTTCTGCCGCGCGGCGATCTGATTGTTTTCACCAAAGGACGCTCGAAGGAAATGGATCAGCAGCCCTTTAAGTCGTCCGGCTATACCCACTACACCGACTTTCCAATGGTTGTACTGGTCAACAGCGGCAGCGCCAGTGCGGCAGAAATTGTTTCCGGCGCCCTGCAGGATCACAAACGCGCCGTATTGGTCGGCGAAAAAACCTTTGGTAAAGGTTCTGTGCAAAGCATCCTGCCTCTGGAAGACGGCGCAGCGATCAAACTGACGACCGCCAAATACTACACGCCCAGCGAACGCGTAATCCATGGGAACGGTATTGAGCCGGATGTCAACGTGGTTATGGACCCCGAAGACCTTTTCAAAATCCGCATGAAACAGGCAAGAAAGACGGATGAACCCCTGCCCGTCGAACCGGAAATCCGCGACATTCAACTCGACTGCGCGATCGGCACACTCAAGGGAATGATGATTCAACAGGAATGGATGAAGTGATTATTCTCGGCATAGAAACCTCCTGTGATGAAACCGCAGCGGCCGTGCTGATTGACGGCGCAGTGCGTTCAAACATCATCTACTCACAAATCGCCAAACACGCCCCCTACGGCGGCGTCGTGCCGGAAATCGCTTCGCGCGACCACGTCAAAAAACTGCCCGGCATTATCACCGAAGCCCTGCAAGGCGCCGGATGCGCCTTTGAAGAGCTTGATGCTATCGCGGTGACCTACGGCCCCGGACTCTCCAGCTCCCTGCTGATTGGTTATTCCGCAGCGCGGGCGCTCAGCCAGCGTCTTGGAATTCCGCTCACCGGCGTACATCATCACGAAGGCCACATCTATTCGGTTTTTCTAAGTGCAAACTCCCCTGTACTCGACGGCGCATTTCCAATGATGGTACTGCTCGTTTCCGGCGGCGACACCAAACTGGTCTACATGAAAGAGCCCGGCTGTTACGAGGTCGTCGGCCAAACGATCGACGACGCGGCGGGCGAAGCGCTCGACAAAGGCTCCATGCTGCTTGGCCTTGGCTATCCCGGCGGACCCATCATTCAGAAAACGGCCGAAGGCGGCAATCCGCAGGCCGTACGCTTTCCGCGCGGACTCGATAACGTCGGCGGCGAGTGGAAATACGCTTTCGACCGCAAACTCTGCTTCAGTTTCAGCGGACTCAAAACAGCCCTGCTCTATCATGTGCAAAATCATCCGGACACACTGAAGAACGAAACTGCCAAACGGGATCTGATCGCCAGCTATCAGGAGGCCGTCGCCGACGCCCTCGCCGTCCGGGTCGAACGGGCGCTGGAGCAATATCACTGCGCATCGTTTGCTTGTGCAGGCGGCGTATCGCTCAACAAGGTTCTACGTGAAAAACTCGGAAGACTTTCCGAAAAATGCGGAGTACCGCTTCGGCTTTCTTCCCCCAAACTATGCACCGACAACGCCGCCATGATCGCCGGTGCGGCATACATTAAACATGCAGCGGGACACCCTTTTATCCTGCCCGAAGATGTAAACCCCAATTTACAGCTCGAGAATTGGGATAACGCTTGACGCTCCGCAGGCGGCAGACTACCTTAATCGCCCTTTCACTGCGGGTGTAGCTCAATGGTAGAGCTCCAGCCTTCCAAGCTGGCTGTGAGGGTTCGATTCCCTTCACCCGCTCCATCTGGCTCTTCCCCAAAGACGGGGGCAAGGGCGAAATTCTTTGGCTCTTCCCCAAAGAAGTCATACGAAATTAACTTAATGAGTATTTTTTTCACCACCCGCTTCGCTAGAGCAGACTTCGGAGTAAGGCAGAGAACCTCTGGCCATCGTTTATTCCAGCCCTTGCCTTTATCCTCTGAACTCCTCGGAGGTTTGCCATTCCCTTCGGTCATTGCCGGTGCTTTGCACCAGCCTCTTTCGGCCGATGGCCTCAGGTCTCTAGCGATTTATCCGCCGGAGGAGGAAGCGGGTGGTAGAACATTTCTTGTTCTAGAGCGTTTCACGATTGAGAAACCGTAATATAGCATGACGAAAACCAGCCG
>CAYNOR010000005.1:108118-138071 GCA_964398915.1 uncultured Verrucomicrobiota bacterium | reverse complement strand
TCCTGCCGCGCCGATGGTGAGAGCCCCCGCGCCGCTGGCGAGCTGGATGCCGCCGGAGGTCGCATTTATGCTGTTAACGATCCGCAGGTCCTGTATGGCCACAGCCGAGTTGGTGATCGTGAGGGAGCCTATCTGGTTGGATGTCATGACCAAGCCGACGCCGGTTGAGCCGCCGAAGGCCGCTCCGAAGGTCAGATTGAGCGGGCCAGCCACCGAGCCATCCCACTGGGCGTTGTCTGTCGGCACCGCATTGCCCCACCAGTTGGTCGGGTTGAGGAGGTCGGTTGCGGAGCCTCCCGCACCCCACGTCCCGCTTGCCGGGACGTTGGTCGCCTGGATCAACCCCGTGCCGGTGATGGCGGACGACTCATATTGCGCCCCCGAACCGCTCGCGCCCCATGTGCCGGCGACCTGTTGAAATCCGTCGATGTAGAGCCGGCTGATCGTATTGGTGCCTAAAAAGTTAAGATTGAGCGACGCGCTGGAGAAGAGGCGGACATCGGCGGAGGCTACCATTCCCGGCTGGTCGAAGCGCAGGATTCCGCCGTTCACCGTTGTGGTCCCGATTGTGCCGGTCCCTGAGAGAATCAGCGTGCCGCCGTTGACGAAAGTGCTTCCGGTGTGTGCCGCGTTTCCGGACAGCGTCACGGACCCGGTATTCACGATCAGCGATCCTCCCAGATCCGCAGCGCTCAAGTTACCGATTGCGCCTTTTACAGTCCAGCTACCCCCATCAAAGATGAGGGATGCATTATGGGTGCCGCCCCTGGCGATCGTCACGTTTTCTTCGATGGTGGCGGTGTTGGCGGAGTTGTTGGCGAAGTAGTAGTTCAGTGCGGACGTTCCCTGACCCAAGGTCAACGCGATCGGGTTGGCGGAGCCTGCCGCGCCGATGGTGAGCGACCCGGCGCCGCTGGCGATCTGGATGCCGCCGTTGGTGGAAGCTGTGCTGTTAACGAGCCGGAGAATTTGTGAGGTCGCAGCCGAGTTGGTGATCGTGAGGGAGCTGGTCTGGTTGGAAGTCATAACCAACCCGACACCATAGCTGCCGCCGAACGCCCCGCCGAAAGTGAGACTGAGCGGACCGGTCACCGAGCCATCCCATCGGGCGTCCTGCCGGCCTTCTGCCGCGGCATTTGTGCTGGCTGGCACGGCATCGACCGCCCAGTTCGCCGCAGTCAGCAGGTCGGCTGTGCCAGCCCCTGCGTCCCATGTCCCCGGGATCGTGCTGTAGGAGGTGAGGCTTACGGTGACATTACGGATCGTGCCGCCATTGGAGGTTCCGCCGAGGGCACCGAAATAGAGGTCGATCCCGCCGCTGGTGAGCGGCAGGTTCTTTTTATTCAACTGCACACGTGCCGTCTTCCATAGCCCGTCGCCATTACCATGCCGCATTTGCATCTGGCAGACGCGCCACTCGCCCGGCTTGCCGGTGGAGGCGGGGGTGGGAGTGGAAAAAAGATACAGGGTTTTGTTGGCAGCGAACGTGCTGTTGTCGAGATACTCGAAGGTGATGATGCCATCGAAGTGGCGGCTTCGAACGAAATCGGCAGTGGCTGTGGGGATGTCGATATTCTGGTTAACCCCGTTCGATACGACGACCTCGGAGCCTGTGAAGAACGAATGGGTGTAGGTGGTGGAAACGATACCGTTTGTTCTCCACTCCTGCAGTTGCGCCCGCACGTCGGCGAGCCGGTCGGTTGCGGCGGCGTAAGAGCCGTCTGCGATCTCCAGCCCGGCCGTATCCAGCTTGGCATTCTCGGCCGCCAGTGTGGGTGCCGGGAAGCCGGCGGACTCAAGGAACTTTACCAGCTTACGCAAGTTGAAAAGCTCTATGGGAAGATTGAAATCGAGCGAGGCGCTGGTGTCGGGGAGCCCTTTGAACTGTGAGGAATACTTGGCGGTCGCGCGGATTTCGCGGTCGCCGTAGTCGCCCATCGGCTCGATACCCGAGGCTTCCGTGTGGTCGCTCCATGTGGGGATGAGCACGGCGTCGATCACGTCGCGGTCACTCAGGTATTGTTCCCAGGATTCCGTGTAGGTGAGCCCGTTTTTGCGGTCGAGCAGCTCCACGGAATACCCGCCCCATGCCGCACAATATTTGTTGTCGAACCCGGGCATCACCCCGGCCATGTTCACCCGGTCGTTCGTGGTTTTAAGCATGCCCGCGACGTGAGCGCGGGCATATTCCTTCGAGTCGCGTTCGTCGCCCTGCGACTGGTAGATGGAGGATGTGATCACCCGTTTTGTGGACGGCTTCCAACCATAGGAACCGTCCGAGTGTGTTTCCCAGCCTCCGTAGTCGCCCCAGAACTTCTGCACATTCGGGTCGCTCTCGTTGGCCAGCCCCATCGGCGCCCAGCGCGGCATGAGGAACGGGACGACCACGTCCGACTCCCCGCCGTAGGTGTAGGTATTGGTTTTGAGCGTGGCGAATTCGGTGGCGGTGAGCGGGCTTCCGTGAAAGATCGGCATCAGCGGCTTGCCGCCAAGGGTCGCAGCATTCGGCTTGTCATAGACCCAATCAATCAGATTCTGAAAAACCTTCGGGATGTATTCCAGCTTGGTTGCATTCAGGGCAGGGTCCTTGCTGTTGGCTGT
Source organism: uncultured Verrucomicrobiota bacterium (assembly GCA_964398915.1). Taxonomy (GTDB): domain Bacteria; phylum Verrucomicrobiota; class Kiritimatiellia; order Kiritimatiellales; family Tichowtungiaceae; genus Tichowtungia. The sequence goes on along the minus strand of CAYNOR010000005.1, from coordinate 135,470 downwards.
GCACCAGGCCTTATACTCCGTATTATTTTCGATGAAGGGATAGTAGAAGCCATCGAGCCAGTTGATACCGATCTCCATGCCATAGGTTTCTGCCGTCGCCTGAAGAAGTTGCACATCCGTATCGGTCAACCCGGTGGAGCACCCGTATTCGTGCAGGAATCCATCGATGCCTGCCATCTTGGCGGTGAGAACATGATACTCGGTGTAATCCGGGTCGTCGTAAGATTGCATGCCGATGGGCGGCTCGCCCGGCGCGGCGACTTGATGGACCCCGTTTTCATCCATGAGGTCGGCGTTGTAGTTGGCAATGTGATAAGGAGTCTCCGGGCTCAGGGTCGCCTGCTTCCAGTTGCCGAGTTGCCCGTCGTGCTCGCGGGTGAATCGGAAGCCGTGGAAATCGGCAAAGACCTTTTTTCCGGAGTCCGCCCGGCGGATTTTGAAGCCGTCGAGGTTGACGATGTTGGTGGCGGAGCTTTGCGGCATCGCAATCCGCACCGTACCCGCGCCGGCATTGATGTAGGTTGGCGAGGCCGGGGCATATTCCCCGAGCAAGGAAAATTCGGGGTTCCACGATTCCTTGGCGAACACCTGAACCCGGGAGTCGTTGATTCGCACCCGGACCGACGCCCAATCGTATTGGCCGAGGGTGAACGACGTCTCGCCTAGGCTGGTGGAAACCGAGTCCGAACCCGGCTGCATGATCGCCACCGTGATTTTCGTATTGGCCGGGTTCGCTTGGAACCTCACCCGCGTGTTTCCTCCCGCGTTCTGGCGAAGCACCAAATCAAAAAAATCTGTGTTGTGTTCGAACCGCCCGAGGTCGAATTCCACAAGGAAATCCTTGTCGGAAAATCCGATCACTTCGGCGTAGGCCGCTGAGGCATTCGCCCCCAGAATCCCCTGGAAGAAGCTCCACGAAGAACCGGCATTCACCTTGAAAATATCCGGCGTGCTCACCGTCCACTTCGCGGGGTTAATCTGTGATCCGTTGGCCAGTGCGAAGTCATCCTGCATCACGGTTTCCAGCGCCAGGGCCGGAGATGCGGCGAACACCATAACGAGGAGCGCCACCGATAAAACGAGACCGTGTATGTGCTCAACGCAGACACACTGTAAGCCGGAAACTTTTTTCATCATCAACCTCCATACTTTTTTGCAGAACACTAAATCTCTATATTCAGGCTTGCATACCGTTGCCGGTATTCGCTGACCAATCTATTTTCTCCAAATGCACCGATAGTTGAACCGACGGTTCGGGGCGCTGTCGCCCTCTGTGCAAAGTGAAATTGGATCCTTCAACTCTTTCGGGTTATCGATCCAGTGGAAATCGAAACGCAATGCGTTCCCGGTTAATCCGATGAGTTTGCGCGGCACGGCGGTTTCCAGCCGGGTTCCGGTGTAGCCGTATTCAAGGTCGGCGATCTTGACCCATGGCGTGTCCGGCGTGTCGCTGGAATACCGCATCAGTGTAGTGGTTTTTGAATCCACGGGATCCTTGTTGATAATAAAATCGTAGCCGTACCACCCCGTGCCGGAATCTCTGTCCGCATCAATCAGCAGCAACATCCAGTTGTTGCCGGTATGCGGAGTCAGCGGCTTGTCTGTTTCAACAAGGAAATATACATAGTCGTCATCAACGGCAACCTTGCTGGCAATAATATCGTTGCGGCCGGAATCGTTTTTATAGCGCACCCCGCTATATCCCGGATAGTCGCGGCGGATGGTATCGCCGATCGTGTCGCGGTACTCAACCTCGGTTTCCTGCCAGTCGGAGAAGTCCCCGTCGATCTTTTTCGTTTGCAAACCCTTTAGTTTCGGAACCGGGCGGGCACCTTTGTATTTCCGGATATTCTGGGCCATCTGCATGTAGTAGTTATCGGTGTATCCGCCGTTCATGGGCTGGATGCAGCGGGTGAACTCGGAGTTGTACTGATCGACAAAGTAATATTTGCTGTCTCGTTCCAGCCATCGAATGGTTTCGCCCTTGATCCCATGAGGATCCTTGGGTCCGGGGTGGTACTTGCCGGCGATCCATTCGTTCCAGTCGTTGATATAGATGAACTGCGGATCGCTTTTCAGCGCTTCATCCCACCGCTCCTGAAAATAGATGCCATAGCCTTCGGGGTTTTTCACGGTTTTGTTCAGCCACGGCACATAGGTCGGCACCGGCAAATCGTATTCGTTCAATGCCGGTTGGCCATTTTCCCGGCTCCACGATTTTCCGACCAGCGACATGGGATGCTGGGCAGGTGTAACGGCGGCCTGTTCCTTTTTCCTCTTGTGGGTGGAAACCAGATCGTCTGGGTTCATCGAGCTGACCTTCTTATCGTGCAGGTCGTAGCCGAAGCTCCAGTTGTCTTCCGTGCCGACAAAACGCTCTCCAGCCCATTCATAATAGCCCCACCACATGGTTCTCAGCGTGAAGAAGTTTCTCACCTCTTGAGTATAATCGGTATAAAACTCCTCTGTATAATCGGGATTTCCATAATTCGGGTTGTTTTTATCGGTTTTGGCGGAGGGATCAAAATGGCGGTTTGGATGCTGGATTCCATCGCGGTTTGCATCCCGGCCCGGTTTGCCGTTGTAGAGCAGCAGGGGTTTGCCGTCCCAATAAAACCAGAGATCCTTGTGCTGTCCGGTTTTATAAATCCGGTCGTACAAATCTTGAACCACGGTAATAACGGTTCCATTGAATGCCCAAAAACAGAATTTCGGCACCTTGTTGCCCCGGGCCTTCATCTTTTCCATTACGCTGAACAGGGCTGCCCATTCATTCCAATACTCGACGCCGTTGGTCACATCAAGAATCAAGACATCGACCCCCGCATCTGCGAGCATGGACAGGTCCTTGAAAATGACATACTCGTCCTTGCTCAGGAAATAGCCGGATTCCGGCTCACCCCAATGGTAGCTTCCCTCGCTCCAAAGCGGATTCTTGGCGTCCAGACGCGCATTGGGATCGGCTGTCAGTATTTTGGTGACGTCCCCGCCATAGGGGCTTTTCAACTTTGCCTTCCCATCGTCATGCCAGGTGATATAGAAAATACCGACCACCCGGCGCTGATCTTCCTTGAGCGGGCCGACTTTTGAAAAGTCCGGCATTGTTCTGCCCAGCGCATCCGTTGCGACCCATGTATCGGGATATATATCGCGACAGGACGGCTCCTGCGAAACCGCCACAGTCACGCTACACGTGACCGATAAGGCCAGAGATAAAAGGCGCAATTTCATATAGGTTCGGCTCTCTTTCATGCGGCTCTATTCTATAATAACTCCACTGCGCCCGCAACTCTTCCACTCAGGTTCGGCAGGTTTTTTTAGTTGGCTTTTTCACGCAGCTTCCGTTCGTCCAGAATCCGGCGGGTTGCCTCGGCATGCTTGCGGGTGGTCGGGTAGAAGAGCATCAGGATTATGGCCAGCAAAAAGCCAACGGCCTGCGATCCGATCACCAGAACTTTGAGCCGATAAGCGACATCAAGCGAGACTCCGCCGGATGTCGCCGCCTCGGGGTCAAAGCCGGCCAGCGCCAGCAGCCCGCCGGAAATCAGCGACGTTGCGGCAATCGCCAGCTTCTGGGAGAATCCGTTGACCGCGCTGAACATGCCTTCGCGGCGGAGCCCGGTTTTCAGTTCATCCTCGTCGCAGACATCCGCCACCATCGAGCTGATCATCAGCCAGCTGCCCTGCAGCCCCAGTGAGGAGATGATGGTGGAGACAATCAGCATGTTAGGCCAGCGCGGATCGAGCACGACCCAGGCCGCCCCCACGCCGATCAGCGCCAGAACCAACCCGCTGATCATGCCGGTTTTTTTGCTGAAGCGGGTCGAAACCGCCTGAATCAGGAACATGCTCAAATAGGAAACAACCGCCCCGATCGTTCCGCACAACCCGGCCAGTTCGCCGGCCGCCACCCGATCCCCGTGAAACACATAATGGATCAGCAGAAACATGAAAATATTTGCCGCTGAGAAGAGCCCGATTAAAATAATTATATATGTAATGGAGAGGATCACAAAAGGGCGGTTGGCAAAAGTATACCGAATCGCCTGTCCCAGGCTGACCGTTTTCTGGTGCTGCACATCCAGCCGTTCCCGACAGAAGATTGCGGGCAAAATTCCTGAAGCGATAATCAGCACCCCGACAAAAATACAGACAACACGTGCGCCGACCAGCTGCACATCGCTGGACAGACCGGGCAGTCCCGCCGTCAGTATGCTGCGCAACGGTCCTTCATTCAGTCGCGCCATCCAATCAATCTGGGTCCAGCGATAAAGCCACGGAACCGTCATGCTCCCAAACAGACCGATATACATGCGCCAGGCCAGCACCCGGGTGCGCTCATCATAATCGTTCGTCAGCTCGTATCCCAATGCGGTATAGGGAACGATGAATATCGTATAAGCCGTGGTGTAAAGCGACCCCAGTACGGCCATGAAAAGAAACGGCTGATTCGCATACCAAACCGCGGCCGACGTTTCCGAGCCCGGCGGATACCAGAGCAGCGGCAAAAGCAGAGCGGAAAGCACCGCGCCCCACGCGATGTAAGGTCGGCGACGCCCCCAGCGCGTGCGGGTATTATCGGAGATATTTCCGACCAACGGGTCGGTAAGTGCATCGAGGAAGCGGGGAATGAACGTTGCCACCCCGGCCAGCAGCGGCGGCATTTTGAACCCCTCCACAAACAGCACCAGCACCAGTGCGTTGAAGGCGTTCATGATATAGTTATCCGCCAGTCCTCCAAAACCCCATGCCACTTTCGTTTTTAACGAAACGCGATCCTCTGCGGAAGGCTTATGGACCTCCGGTATATGATGGTTTGTCATTATTTTCCTGCTTTCATGGTTTGGGTTTGCCCCGTCTTCATTTTTAATTTATTCAGTTGCGAAGTGTGAACCGTCAACTCAACCGGTTCCCCGGATTTCATAACGATATCAACGGTTTTGCCGTCTGTCGACAGATCATAGACCCGGTCCTGAAAGTGTACATCGGTAATTTGCAGGGAAGGCCAGGTCGACGGCAGTTTTGGATTCAGTGCAAAACCATCCATCTTCGGCTCAAACCCCATGAACCCATAGAGCATCACCTGCGGAAGCAATACACTTTCCATAAACTCCTGATCAATTCCGAGCCCGCCAGCCGTGCCGCCGCCCTGTAAAGAACCGCGGCCCGGTTTAGCGTAATAGGCCCTCACGCCGCCCTCGGCCTGCACCTCATCGTACCACTGAACGATCTCTTTCAATCGTTGAGCGGCATTGTCCGGTCCATAGACTTTTAACCGGCTCATCAAGTCGAAGTAAGAAAACCCGAGCACCGCACCGCCGTCCTGCACCTGACCGCCAAAGGGAATCGTTTCCGGTGCAGGCCAGACCGAGCTGTAGTAATCGATGTTTCGCAACGTGGTTGCACGCGCTGCAAAACGCCAGCGGTAGATGTCGGCGCCCTGCGACGTATCGCCCTTTACCAGTCTCTTTCCGCTGATCCAGTCCATGATCTGAACCGCCTGCTCTGGAGTTGCAATTCCGTAAGCAATCGCCTCCAGATTCACAAAGGTAAAGCCGTAGTCGTGGCCAACGCCATCCACATCCACTGCGCCGAAAAAACGACCCGTTTTTTCGTTCCAGAAAAATTTCTGACAGAATGTGCGAATCTCCGCCGCATGTGCGCGCAGTTCTGCCGGATCAAAATCCGCCTGAATGCCCCATTTTGGATGCTGTTGAACGGCCTCTTCCATCTCGGCCAGATCGTTCAGTGCATCATAAAAATAGATCGTCGACAGAAAATCATGCCCTCCGAACGGAAGCAGGTCCCAGTAGTTGTTGCCGACACCGAAGCCGGGGCGAATGATCTTTTTTTTGCCTTTATAAATAATGCCGCTGCGTCCGTCGTGTCCTCGCCAGCTGGTATAAATGCACTTCTTTTCTTTGGTCTGAAACTCAGACATCGCATAGCGGATCGATTTGCGCATCCGCCCGATCTGTTCTTTCATAAAATCCGTGTCGCCCGTCAGCCGCAGATAGTCCGCGCAACCGTTCACCCAGATTGAGTTATTGATCGTATGCCGGCTGTCAGCCGCCGTCATGAGGGCCTGTACTGTGATTTTTGCCGACTTTTTGTTACCGAACCCGATTCGGAACCCGGTGAGCACGGCATCTTCCGGAACGACCTTATAAAGCGGAATCATACTGATCAGTTGTTTTTCCATGCTCTGCGCCGGCTCAAAATAAACCCGCCGCTCTTCGCTGAACTCCGGCTCTTTTTCCGTTGTCCATTCCAGATACGGCTCGGCCTTTTCCATGCCTTCCGCCCACCATTCCATCCGGAAAAACGGCGCGGAAACCGCATTCACCCTGCAGGCCGGTGTCTGCAGGGTTGCGTCGCGCGAAATATTCGCGTGCAGGCCTTGCTCATGATCATACGTCACCTCCGAAAGGCCGCTTATGACAAATCCCTCCATCGAGTGGTGCGTGTGCATCCCGTAAAGCGGACTGCCAAACGGATTGTTGCTGCCGGAAAACTGCCAGCCCCAGCCCGCGATCTGCGTCCAGAGCGGGAACGGCCATCCGAGATCGTGCGCCATGCCGCGATGCTGATGCGTGGAAACATAGCCGTCCTCCGTCAAGAAACGTCCGCCGAGCAAAGCCCGGAAGCTTTTTTGCATTTGATCCCCTTGCGCGTCCGGCCAGAGCATCGACATGGGGGTCCACGGATCCCACAGCGTGGCGTATGGGAAAAAATTGTAATACTCAAAAAACAGGTTACGCAGCGACTCCATCTCCGCCGCCGCGCCCGGCACCGCAAAACGGGTGAAATTTTCGGGCAGGGTACGCTTTGAACTCCCGAGCAATCCCCACGGCATAATCCCCATATCACCCAGTACAGTCGGCTTCGACCACACGTTTCCGCGCCGGGAGGCCTGCCACGTTTCATCGGTCAGCAGCACCAAAGAATCCCCGTCACTGAAATCAATTTGCAGCCGCCCGACAAACCCGCCGGCATTCGGCGAGCTTCCGCTGTTGCAGACTTGCGCCTGAACCATATTTTTTCCCGGCTTCAGCAGATCCTGAAATTCCGCGACACTGAGCTCCGTCCAGACTGACGATGAAATCAGCTTCTGCCCGTTGACCGTCAGGGTTAGAACATCGTCCGCCGTACCTGCAAACCACGCCTTTAGCACAGTACGGTTTTTCGGCAGTAAAATCTCTCGCCGGAACTCAACCGTTTCCGCCGGAACCAACTGTTTTGCGAGTTGCTCTTTCGGCACCCCGGCGCACCAAAGCCATTGCGCCCCCGTCAAATTGCGGACCGAAACCGGCGTTTCCGGTTCCGCCAGTGCCGTCAAGCTTATCACTCCCGCCAGACCAACCCACTTCAAAACGCGCATAATCACTCCCTTGCCCGGGTTCGATTCAGCCCGCAACGCAACCTGAAGCCTGTACAGGTTGCTTCCGGCTTATTCGTAGCGACACTCTTTAATTGCGCCGACCAGCGCATCGAGCTGCTCTTCCGTTGTTGAGATATCCAGATCGTGCGAAGAGGCGATCAGCCCGCCGGACTTCCCCGCCTTCCTGAACAGATCAAAAATATGTGCACGGATCTCATCCGGTGTCATCATATGAATCCGGCCCGTGTAAAGCCCGCCGTAAATGCCGGTGCGGCCCTTATAGTTCTCCGCAAAGGCCTGCGTATCCTGCAGGTCCGGCTGCAGCGGATTGAGCATCCGGATCTTCAATTCGTCGGCGAAAACATCATACAATTCAGTAACCTTGCCGTCGGTGTGGAAGAAAACCGGCTTGTTGTAAGCATGCGCCACATCGATCACCTTCTTCCAGTGCGGCAGAATATGTTCGCGCACCTGCGATGGCGACATCAGCAGCCCGTGATTGCAGGCCACATCGTCCATCACATACAGCGCCGTGATATCCAGCTTGCAGATTTTTTCCGCCACCGCGGCCATCACATCGGACATGCGATGAAACAGTGCGGCAACCGCCTCCGGTTCTTCCATCAAATCCATATAGAAATCCTGCTGACTGATCATCGACTCCACATGGGTCAGTACATTGGGGATATTCGCAATGACCGCCTTGTCCGGGTGTTCCTTAAGCTGTTGCTTCACCGCCTGTGTTTGCGCAGGATCATTCGGATCGGGCATCGCAATCGCCGGCGTATCCGCCCAGTCACGGAAGAGCGGCTCCACCATCCACGGCGTCCCCGCCATGGTTTCAAACCGTCCGCCCGGGAACGGAACGCCTGACCAAGCCTCGATCACATCGGCATCAAAATGCGTGATCCGGAAATCCTTGCCGTATCTGGCATCCAGCTCATCCATTCGCCGGCGATCCATCCAGAAGTTGAATGGCAACCGGTCCGGTGTCTCAAAATTAATTGCGCGTTCTACCCGTTCTCTTGAATTCATCTGTTTTCCTCCTGCTTAGGTTTATCTTCTTTCACAATCGTTACATTATCTATCAATGTGGTCTCGCTGTACGGGATCGGATTTGCAGTTTCCGGAATGCTATGCCGGAAATTAAGACGCATGACCGGTTGCGTGGCCGTAAAGGAGTGTGTCTTCGTTTCCCACCGGCCTTTTTCAGTCACTTTTTCATATTGCTGCAGAAAAACAGGCCGGGAGCCTTTTGCACTAAGCATAACCGTCAGCGCTCCGCTTCCTGCATCCGAGGCTTTGCCTGTCTGTTGCCAGGACAATCGATATGTTTGATGGGGAATCAAGCCGATGATATCCGTGCCAAAGACACATTTCGCCTTAGACTTATGCTGGGTCAATTCCTGATCGCCTGAAAGAAAGGCCGCCTGATGCCCCTCGGCAGCCGGAATCTGATCGGCATAAGCGGACTGCTCCCGGCAAATTCCGGCAAAGAAACCGAAATCCCACCCCATCAGCTTTCGCTGTTCGGCATACCCGGGAAGACTTGGATCCAGAACCGGCTGGTCTCCCTGAAGAACCGGCTCTTCAAATCCCGGATTTTTGATCTCCAAAGGAACCAACATCCCTCCATGCAGTTCGTACACAGGATACGGTCGCGCCGCCGCCGGGTCAAACAGCTGATTTTTTCCGGGGATAGACGATTCGGTTTCCTTGAGATGCCGAGCGAGGTCTTTACTTAACTCACCGACCAGCTCCGGTTTGCATGCGGCGAGATTATTCGTTTCGCCGATGTCGCTGGAAAGGTCATAAAGTTCAAACCGGTCAGAGAAGTCTGTGTTATCAGAAAAGAAACGAATCAGCTTATAGTTTCCACGCCGCACATAGGCGCCGGAGAGGTTGCCCGTGGCCTCGACATTTTGCGGGAAATAACAATAAACCGCGTCCCGCACAGAAGACTCTTTCCCTTTCAAAACAGGAACCAGGCTGACTCCGTCGCCGCAATAATCCTCCGGCAGTTTCACTTCTGCAAACTCGAGAATCGTCGCCATCAGGTCGGTGGTCTGCGCCAGCGCGGATGTAACGCTGCCCGGCTTAGTGACCCCGGGCCAGCTCACAATCAGCGGAACACGGGTTCCCCCCTCATAAATATTGCCCTTGCCGCTTTTCAGCGGCGCATTACTGGTCGGCAGCACACCATCAGCCACCCCAAATGCACTGCCCCCGTTATCCGAGGTGAAGATAATAATGGTGTTTTCGGTCAGCCCTTCTTCGGCCAAAACCTTCCGAATATGCCCCACCGCGTTGTCGAGACTTTCGATCATGGCTGCCATGGTCGGGCTTTGCTGAGGATTATTCCGGTCCACCTGTTCCTCATACTTTTTAATTAGATCCGGACGGCCGTTGTAGGGCGCATGAACCGAGAAGGCCCAGTAGTTCATCAGGAACGGACGATCCTTATTTTCCCGAATAAACCGACCGGCTTCCTGACCCAGCCGTTCCTCCAGTTGCTCGCCAGACTTACCCGGGAACGACGGCAGATCCGGAATATCCCACGGATACATATACCCCCGTCCGGGGCCCGGCACATTCCAGCCGGGAATATCCACATCAAACCCGTGATCCTTGGGCATGTATGGCGAAAATCCAAGATGCCACTTTCCGAAATGCGCCGTGACATATCCATCCTTTTTCAACAACTCCGGATACGTCGTAAAACGCGTATCAAGCCGGGTTGCGCTCGTAGCATTCCCGGCTCTAGCCCACGGTTGCGCCGTTTTGACCGCCGTATAGGTAAACACCTCGGCATCCGCATGCCCGGCAGGGGCGGTAAACCCGGTGCGTTGCGGGTCCATGCCGGTCAGCAACCCGGCACGGGTTGGAGAACAGAGAGGATAGGCGGCATACGCATCGGTAAAAAGAAGGCCATCCTTCGCGATCTGATCAATATTCGGCGTCTTATAAAACGTGCTACCCATGACGCTCAAGTCGCGCCAGCCCAGATCATCAGCCAAAATAAGAACAATATTCGGCTTGGCCGGAGCCCCCAGAGCGCTGCTTCCTACCAAAAAAACACTTGCCGCAAAAAACCTCATCGAGTCCATGCGCGACCCCTCTTTCATTGCTTTCCATTTACTTTATATTGTTGATCCGGGAGATCGCACGTCACCACATGGGACCCTGCGCTCACGACAATCTGTAACAGGAAGCCCTCGTCGGTGGAAATTTCGACATACGGAACCTGTGTGTTGTCTATCCGCACGGAAGAGGCGCAAGAGACCGGCAATTCCACCTCGGCCTCGACATTCGACGGGACCTCAACGGCCCAGCGAATTTTTCCATCCGAAATTTCCCATGCACTGCTCACCCGTCCGTGAACCGTCTGGTGTGAGCAGGCGACGGAATCAAAAACGAAGTGCGGGCGGAGGCCGATGCGATCAAATCCGGGCCGGCGGGGCTGGATGCCGGCGATATCCTCAAACAGCCATGGCAGCAGATCGCCGAGGAGCATGACGTGATTACGCGAATTCATGAGAGGTTCCGCCGTGTCGCCGTTCCAAAGCTCCCAAATCGTTGTTGCGCCCTTGCGGATCATATAGCCCCAGCTCGGATACTCCTCGCGGGTGACGAGTGCGGCGGCGATGTCCGCCCGCCCATGGGCGGTGAGTGTGCGCATGAGCCACTGTCCGCCCACCAACCCGGTTCCCAGCACGGGTTGTCCGGATTCCGTGATCCGCGAGACAAGGTATTCAAAAACCATCTTGCGGCTTGCCGCGGGGACAAGTCCGAAGGCGAGAAGAAGCAAGGCTGCCGTCTGAGAGCCGTTGTCGTAGCTTCCGGTTGCGGAATTAAAAAATCCGGCATTGAGCGCGGCTGCAATGTCCTCGCGGCGGGCACTCCATTTTTCTGCCAAATCCGGGCGACCAAGCTGGCGGGCAAATCCGGCGCCGATCTCCAGATTTTTTGCGAGGTAAGCCGAGGCGAGAATCAAGGCCGAGGTCTTGCGGTCGGGTCGTTCGGAGTGGATGAGGTGCGGCGATTCGGGCGGCACACACCAGTCGCCGTAGATGTCGCGGGATATGATTCCGTCGTCGATGTAGCCGCACATCAGGTCGAGCCAGCGGCTGATCGCGGGGAACGTTTCGGCGACCACCTTTTGATCGCCATAGTGCCGTTGAAGCCAGAAGGGGATCAGGGTCAGGCAGCTCGGCCAGGTGACATTGTCGGAATACATTTTCCAAAGCGCCGGGGCAATGTCGGGAATACTTCCGTTAAGCCCCTGGGCATCGCGGATATCTCCCATCCACTTGCCGTAGAACGCATGCACATCAAAAAGAAACATCTCTCCCGGGGCGCCACCGGCGCGGTCTCCGAGCCAGCCCATCCGCTCATCGCGCTGAGGGCAATCGGTCGGCATGCTCCGGTAGTTTCCCCGAATGCCGCGGGCCGCGGCGTCGATAATCCGGTTCACCAGATCGTTGGAGCAGGTGAATGAGCCGGTTTCGGCGATTTCGTCATGCACGAAGCAGGCCTCCAGCTCGAGGGAGTCCACTTCACCGCGCGCTTCGACATACCGGAAGCCGTGATAGGTGAACTTCGGCTCAAATTCCGTGAGACCCGCCCGGAGCGTAACCTGATCGGCGCACTGCGCGGAGCGCAGGTTTTCCAGCGACAGAGCATCTTGCGATTCAATCTCCTCGGCAAATTGGAGGGTCAGCGTCTGCCCGGCGCGGCCATGAACGCGGGCGCGGCACCATCCCACCAGATTGACGCCAAAATCAAAGATGCGGGTTCCGTATTTGGTGGTCCATGATTTGGCCGCAGGCAGGATGCTGCTTTTGTGAATGGGGTTGCTTGGCTGAGAGCGAAGGGCGCCCTGAGGGGCCGCGACGAACTGTACGGGCTGCCATCTGGCAGCCTCGTAACCGGGAAGAGCCCAGGCCGGATCGTCCTTGCGCGCATCATAAGTCTCCCCGTCGAACTCATTGTTCCACCCGATCGCACCCTCCGTGCTTACCTTCCATGAACGGTCTGAAACCACCCGGCTGATCGTACCATCCGTATGGACGATTTCCAACTGAAGCAGGAGCTTCGGACAGCCGAAATTTTCCATGGGGAACGGGACTCGCACGCGCGGCGCAAAATAGCGTCCATTGCCGAGAATGCAACCGATGGCGTTCGCGCCTTGCCGGAGCAGGCCGGTGACGTCAAACGTGCGGTAGAAGACCGTCTTTGAATAATCCGAGACATGGGGGGAGAGTTCTTCGTTGCCGACGCGCTGGCCGTTGATAACCGCTTCCGAGAGCCCAAGCCCGGAGAAATAGAGTACTGCCTTTTGGATTGCTGCCTTGGTGTGAAATTCCCGGCGCAGATAACGGGCGGGCAGGTTCGGATATTCATCCGTGTGCTGGAGATGCCAGGGAGAAATGCCGAAGCTGCCGAGTTCAACCACCGCAACCGATTGTCCTGATTTCCGGCAGATCCAGGCGCCATCGGTCACGATCATCACGCCTCCCTCATGCCGGCGTTTGGTGCTCGCCACAAAATCAATTCCGGGTGTTCGGAATTCCTCGACCACGGCCTGCCCGCCTGCCATGAGGCGGAGGATGACGCCTCCGTAGGGGTCGCGGTCATGGCGTTTCACGGCGCGCACCGCCAGGGTGTTCTTCCCGGCCCGGAGCCCCTGTACGGCAATGGCCCGGGGCAGGGGAAAGAGATTGAAATTTGCCTGTGCCCGCGCCAGTTGGGCGACGGGTTTTCCGTTGATTTCCACTTCGGCGGCATCATCGGCCAGCCCCCAAAGAAAGCCATCGCAGGCTGCGGGTAAAACAAAGGTTGTTTCAAAAATCCGTTCCCCGGGTGTCGGGTCGCCATCCCAGATCCAGCGCGCCCCTGGCAACGGATCTTCAGGAAACTCCGGGGCGGTATCCAGACCGATCCAGTGCGCTGTCCAGTCTGCAACTTCCAGTAAACCCATCGTCCATGAGGCGATCTCGCTGGCGGTTTGATTTCCTGCCTCATCGCGGCAGGTGACCTGCCAGAAACATTCCATGCGGCTCGTCAGGGCCCGTCCGGCGTAGTCCGCCCGGGGTGCGTTGAAATCGGCCACCCACCCGGTGTCCCATAGATCGGCGGTGCCGTCTGCAACACCGGTCCGGGTGCTCGCCACCACGATCCGGCTGTCCTTGAGTTTAATGCCGGACGCGAGATCAGCCAGCTCCCAGCTCAAAACGGGGCGGGAATTTCCTAGACCACGGGGTTCCGCGAGGGAGCAGCACCGAAGATGATGTATTTTCATATTTTTACTAATTTCCTATGTTGTTCAGAGTTTTTTCCCGTCGCGCTGCAGAGGGCGCCAAAGCCCGTTTATCGAGTTTTTTACAACGAATTCTGTTTAAAACCAGCTTTTGAGAACCTGACCGGACGAGTCTTTCAAATGGATGTTCCGCAGCTGCGTCTTCCCCGCTGAGCCGGGCGGGTCGATCCGCAACGAAGTCAGCGTTCCCTTCACGGGCAGAACCACCGAAACGGGAACCCATTCCTTTACAGCCGGCACCGCTCGCTTGATGTCGCTTTTCGCAACAAATCCCCGTCCGTTCCAGCCGCAAAAAACCTGAAGCGTACCGGACTGCTCCGTCAAAATTTCGAGATCCAGTGTCACCGATCCAGTCAACCCTGCCACATTCAGATCATCGGTATAAATCCACGGGTCTTCTCCATTGAAATCTATAACCAGTATCCCATCATTAATTGTCAGCCCGACGCCGCCTTGTTTTTTGATCTTCCAGTTTCCGGCCTGTTCCGCACCTTTCGGCGGCGTAGATCTTGCCCGCATCGATTTTTGCACACTCAACCCTCCGGGTTGAATGCCAATCCGCTCCGGATGGTATTGCGCCGGATCGAAATTCGGGTTCGGACGAGGAAGTACCGGCCGGGCGGATTCAATATATTTTTCGATCATGCGGTCCATTTCGACGACTTTTTCCGGACAGGATCCCGCCAGATTATTCCGTTCTGAGAGATCGTCCTTCAGGTTATACAACCGATAGTCATGAGCGCCGTTTTCGCCTTGATAGAAAAGACGGATCAGCTTCCAGTCGCCGACACGAATGGACATGGAGGGCGGCAGCCACTCGGGGACCGGAGTTCCGAACGGGAAATAGGTAATCAATCCGGATGGACGATTGAACTTCTCTCCTCGCAACGCTGATGTGATATCCACCCCGTCCACCACATGATCGGGAGGAAGCGGTATCCCAAGCAAATTCAAAATCGTCGGATAAAAATCAGTGGTCTGAATAATTGCATCGCTACGGATTCCCGGCTTTGTCACGCCCGGCCAAACGATAACGCAAGGGACGCGGATTCCGCCCTCATACACGGAGGCTTTTCCACCGCGAAGCGGCGCATTGCTTGTTGGAGGGGATATGGACATAGTTCCTTCCCCGTCGTAGTTTTCAATGCCGTTATACATGTTGCCGCCGTTATCAGAGATAAAGATAATCGCGGTGCGGTCCGCAATCCCGAGCCGATCCACTTCATCCAGCAACCGCCCGACGGCATCGTCCATGGAATGCACCATTGCCGCATAGGTTGAAGAACGTTGAGGATCTTTTGGATCAATCTTTTTGGTGTAGAGTTCAATCAGCTCTTCTTTGGCATCAAACGGCGCATGCACCGAAAACATCCAGTAGTTCATAAAGAACGGCTTGTTTTCGGGCAGAGACCCCATCCATTTGACGGCTTCACTCGCCATGCGGTCTTCGAGATGCTCCCTTTGATAGTTTGCTTTAAACTTTGGAAATGCCCACGGGGCTACGAAACTGCCGGCAGGACCCGGCCCGGGCCAGTGGGGGATGTCGACATCAAAACCGTGTTGCAGCGGGCTGTAAGGTTCCGGTCCCAAATGCCACTTGCCGAAATGGGCCGTGGAATAACCGCCGCCTTTAATCATTTTTCCAAGGGTTGGAAATTTTGTGTCCAGCCGAGTGGCTGAGAGAGTATCAATCGTTTTACTTCCCGCGCCGGCCGATTCCGCCGGCACTGCGGTGAGCCGGAGGTCGCCTGTATGATGCCACGGAGCCGTTGATCCATTACGGGCGGGGGTTTGTCCGGTCAGAATACTCGCGCGCGTCGGCGAACAAAGCGGGCTGGCTGCGTAGGCCTGTGTAAAGGTGACACCGCGCTGCGCCAGGCGATCCAGATTGGGCGTCTCATACAGGTGAGTCTTTCCATACAAGGTGGTATCGGCCCAGCCAAGGTCGTCGGCAAGAATAAAAATGACATTCATCGGCTTCTCGGCTGCAAACGAGCACGCTGTGAGTGTAGAGGCGGAATAAAGAGCTCCGGCCATGAGTTTTTTACTGTTTTTCATTAGTATTCCCTTCTGTGGTGTTCATTCTTCGAAGACATAACGGAACCGATTGTTGGGTGCGGTGTCGCCATGATCCATAAAGTCCAGAATGTCGAGCGGCTCAGGCATGTTGTCGAACCACTTGAATTCTAATGTCTGGAAACTTTTTCCCAATACGTCCCGAGGTATGGAAAGCCGGATTTTCCTGCTTGAGCAGGCCGCCTTAATGTCCGCAATTTTTTTCCACTCATTGGAAACCCGCTGTTCAAACACGGCGGACGTGCGGCTTTCCGGCCGGATGCGAAACTGAAAGCCTTCCCAGTTGTCGCCGGGTTCGCGTGGATTGCGGATGAGCAGGTTCATCCAGGTGGTGTCTTTCGGTTTGGTCAGCGTTTCGGACGTTTCCGCTGAAAAGACAAGATTACTTTCGTTAACAGAAACATCACAGGAAACGATATCATTACGGCCCCAGTTGTTGGTATAAGGCCCCGCCGATGCAAAGCCGGGGTGGTTTCGTTGGCGCGTGTCCCCGAGATCATCGTGCCAGCTGCATTCCTGTGCAACCCCCTTGAATTTCCGAATATTGGAAACCATCTGATAATAGTAATTATCTTCGAAGCCGCCGTTTAACGGCTCGATATCCCGGCTGTATTCATGATTGTACGCATCAACAAACCAGGTCTCACCGGGTTTGACGGCACCACCGGCAAAAGGGCGAGGGGTCTCCGCAATGAAACGTTGTGCAATCCATTCGTTCCAACCCGTGATAAAGATGAATTCCGGATCGATCTTCAGCGCACGGTCCCATTGTTCCTGAAAATGAAGCCCCGCGCCCGGATCCTGCTCTGACGGCGGCGGTTTCCGTCCGTTTCTTTGGCTTCGTCCGACACCGTTCGCCGCATGCTCGGCCACCGTTACCGGCACATATTCCGCCTGATCAGGAGACTCATGCCAGCCATAGGCTTGCGGAAAATAATCAATCCATGGCCACTTATCTTTACCGTTGCCAAACCAGCCTTTCGGATTGCTCCAGGCCCAGGAATGTCTAATGGTGAAGAAATCAAGAATTTCGTTTGGTAATCCTTCAGGGTTAGTCATGATGAGTGGCTTACCCTTCCACTGGAACCAAATCTCCGCATAGAGATTTTTTTGATAAAAGTCCTGATAAATCCGTTGCGTCACTTCTTTTCCACGGCTATTTGTCAGAAAAGCAATCTGCGGAGTTTTTCCGCCTGCGGCGCGAATTTCGCGATAAACCTTGCACACGGTCAGATAGTACTCGTCATACGTGAAGCCATTGGTAACATCCAGCACCACCACATCCACGCCGGCATCGGAAAGCAACTGGGCATGCTTGGCAATCACCCATTCGTCGTTGGAGAGGTAGTAACCCAAACGCGGCTGATCCCACCAATGAAACTGCCCGCCGCCGCCCCATTTACGGCTTTGCGCGGGCTGCTTGAGGATCTCTGTTATGTTATACGGACCCTGTTGTTCATGCGTACCCATCCAGATGAAATAAAAAATACCGACAAATCTATCAGCACGCGGCGGCCCGCACTCTTTGGCGCCTGGGACATTGCGCCCCCGCCCGTCCGTTGCGGCCCAAGGCTCGCAGACGGTCTGCCCTGAACCCGGCAGAACACCGGCAATTAATAACCCCGCAATGATAAAATATGTTCTAACTGTAAACATAAACATTTTTTGACGGTACCAATCCATTTACCCGGTTACAAGAACGAAGTTTTCTAAGCTCTGACGCCGGAAAAAAATTGACCGATACCGTTTACAGGTGTATCAACAGATAGAATTAGCGAAGCTGAAGGGGGACAGGAGGGCAGGGCGTAAGCGGAGGGTCTCTTTGAGTTGATTTTCTCTGCGGGGTTGCATCGGAAATGGGTTGGGGGAGATGATTTTCAGTACCCGACGGCATTTTTCAATCGGGAGCCTCTTGATCCGTATGAGGGGTGTGGTTTAATGGACTGGAAGGAGCGGTGACGATGAAAGCATTTTTGTGTATAGTCATATTTTTCGCGAGCTGTCTCATTTCTTCAGGGGAATTGACGGCGAAGGAGTTGAAACGACTGTCGAAGAGCGTGGAGATCGCCGGAACCCGCACCCAGACCTGGAGAAACGAGAATCGTGAAAAATTTGAGATCCTTCAGATCAACACCTTTCAGGACCAGGATGACACAACCGGGTTCCGGATCCGCTTTGTTGTGGAACTGACTGACAACAAGAAAAACCGCTACCTTGTTAAATTAACAGCCGATGCGCCGGAAGGCTATGACAGCGAATATCAGGGGGAAGACTACTGGGATCTCCGCATGGCCCATGGCGAGATCGGACGGCCAAGGGTAACAGGATTTGCCGTTCAATACGGGATCATGGACGGCGAAACCTTTGTTCCTCTGGTCGAAGAATTTGATGATGTCAAAACGGTTGACGAGTTGACGCAGCGAACGCCCACGCCTTTCCCCAATCAGGTTCGCCTATGGCATTATTATATGTTTGAGGATCAACTCGATGGGAGCACGGAGTCCACTCCCAGCAATGTCAAGGTTGTTAAAGAATGAGTCTGCGTCGTACTCTTTCCTGTCTGGTCGTCGGCAGCATGCTGTTCATGCTGTGCGGGCGGGTCTTTGCTGTTTCACAGGAGGAACTGACGGAGATGAGCGCCAGCGGGCTGCTGGCCGAGGCAACGAAGGTTCTGTCCGCCGAAAACTACGGTTTGGCGATTCCCTACCTGACGGAGTATCTCGATCGGATGAAGGCTACCGAGGATGACCGGGTGCTGGCCCTGATGCAGGAAGTCCGTCTTAAGCTCGGTAAACTCCTGTCGTATCTGGAGAATCCGCTTGGCGCAGTGGAACATTTAAAGCAATACACCGAAAAACTTCCTCTTTATAAGCCGCGCGAGGCGTATAAGCTGCTGGCGGTGAATTTGTATGGAGCCGGCCGGTATGAGGAGTGTATTGCCGCCGCGAACTATGCCTTGACCCGTCCGTTGCCAAAGGACCTTCCGAAAAAAGAAAAGAAAGTCAATTACGACGAGCTTTCGAAGGATGAACTGGGCGGGCTTACGGCCCGTCAGATCAAGCGCTACGAAAAACAGGCCAAAGAACTTGAAGCGGACCTTGCGGAAGGCTTTTCCGAGAAGGCTCCCGATCTGGTGGAGCCGGATTACACGGTCGAAGATCTGGTTTTGCTGAACATGACGCTGGCGGAAGCCTGCTCGGCCCAGCAGGCCTGGGAGAATAGCCTGGCACCCTATCAGTTCGTGATTGAAAATGTAGCGGATGATGCCCGCCGGGGGTATGCCATTATGCAAACGGTCAACGCGCTGGTCGCACTGGAGCGTTTCAAAGAGGCCGGGGCATTTGTGCTGAAGCTGTCCCGCACCAACGCCCGCTACGATATCCGTGTGAATATGGCGCTGATGAAGTCGGCGGCCGCTCTGGCGAAGGCAGGTGAACACGACAGTGCGTTACTGCTCTATCGCATGGTGTTGCCGCGCGAAGATCTGGTGACGTATCAGGAAGGGAAGATGAACGAAATGCGCCGCAATGCGGGGCTTCCCGACGTTGAGATAAAAGTCGTTACCAACGAGACGGGCCGGGTCGAGACGCTGTTCGGCCACAAAAAGTCAAATTTTTTACTGCAAAGCAGCTCATCGAAAGTCACCGAGGGGACGCTGTTGCCTCCCAAACCGGTGGAGTTGCTCAAGCTCGAAGAGCTGGTTCTGATACTGCTCGCGCTGCCGCCGTATGAGAATGAGGTGCTCTACCGGACGGGCGCACTGTATGCCGACGCCGGACGCCCATGGGAAGCGGTGGCCGCGCTGAGTATTGTGGCCGCCCGTGATCCGGACAGCGAACTGGGTCTGCGGGCTTTTGCGGAGTCGTTGCAGGTTCTGGTGGATCCGCTGAAAGAATACGAGCGCGTTGAAACCCTCGCAATGAAGTTTCTGGAATCCCATAAGGAAGGTCTGGGCCCCCGCATGGTGGCGCATGCGCTGACCGGCTGCTACCAGAAACAGGAACGCTGGAAAGACATTAAGAAACTGCTCCCGGTGATCGAAGGGTTTGTGCCTTCAGAGGACAGGATTGTTCGGCAGTACGAATGCGAACTCCACTATATGCAGGCCATTGCCGACCTGATGCTGTTCAATTATCCGCAGGCGCTGGCCGATTTCAACAGGGTGCTGACCGAGTTCCCGGGCTCGCACCAGCAGGAGAATGCGATGCACTGGCATGCCATGTCGCAACTGTTTTTGAAAAATTATCTCGACGCTCAGGCCGAGTTTGCGATTTATCGCGCCGACTATCCGAACGGAACCTGGATGCCGGAAGCAACCTTCAATAGCGGCATCTGCTTCTTCGGTCTGGAAAAAAATACCGAGGCGCAGCAGCAGTTCTCCGAGGTGATCAGTAAATACCCTGAATCATCGGTCTATTCCGATGCATGCAGTCTGCGCGGGGATATTCTGGCCTCACAGGGCCGGCTGGATGAAGCGCAGCGCGATTACGAAACGGCGATTACTTCAGCCCGCAATCCGAAGCAGGACACCTATGCCGTTTTCCAAATGGTGTCGATGTTCAGTCTCGAATCGCGCTATCCGGAAATGATTACCGTTATTGAAGCCTATCTTGATCGGCGGGGCGAAGCGGGTGATGTGGCCAAGGCGGGTTATTGGATCGGGAAAATCAAGCTGGCGCAGGGTTTAATGGATGAAGCGGTGAAGGCCTATCTTGACATCATCGTCAAATACGGCGGCAACATTCTGCAGGACGGGGTCGATCTGATCATCGAAGAACTGACCAAAGTCGCCAAACGGCTGAAAGATGAGCCGCGCCATCAGCTGGAAGAACGTCTGCGGGCGGATGCCGATGCAGCGGTCAATGAAACCCTGAAGCTCCGGCTCCAGGTGCTACTGGCCAGGATAAACGGAACAGAGCTGGAACTGGGCAGAAAACTGATCGCTGAACAGTCCGATCTCACGCAGGCGCCCCCCCCGGTGCTTGCCGTGATTTGCAAAGCCTCTTTTGCCGCAGGCGACTATTCCCGCGCGCAGGAAATCCTGGCGATTTTCCAGGGGCACTTTGAGGATTCCGATTTTATGCGCGCCGCCTACAAACTGCGCGGTTATGATCTTTTTCTTGCGGGCGATCTGGACGGGGCCATGAAGATTGTCGCAGAGGCGCAGGGCCTTTATGGAACGCAGGCCGATGCCGCCTGGGCGCAACTAATGAAAGGCCGGATTGAGCTTCAGCGGAAGGAATTTGACGCGGCCCGTAAAACATTCCGGGATCTGCTCAACGTGCGCGAGTGGCGCGGTGAGGCGTACGCCGAGGCCACCTATTATCTGGGCGAAGTCGAGGAAAAGGCGGGCGACCCTCGTCAGGCCTTTGCGTGGTATCAGCGCGTCTATTTCCAATACAAGGGCTATGCGAAAGGGACGTGGGCTGCCGATGGATACCTCGCCAGCGCACGCTGCCTCCAAAAGCTTGGACTTGAAAACGATCGGCGCAACACCTACCGCGCCATGCTGTTTGATAAATACGTCAACACGTTGCCGCAGGCCGATGAGGCCAAAGCCATTCTAGGGGTGGACGAGGTGCTGGAAATCACCACGTTGCTGGCGCAAGGCGTTCAAACCAACATCGTTGTGACGGTTGAAGCGGAGGGAGCTCTGTGAATCAGTTATTAGTTATCGGTTATTGGTTATCAGAGAAAGTCCGTAGAGCCCGTCGGGTCGGAGGCCTGATTTTTCTTCTAAGTGCCGGACTTTCTGTAATGGCTCAAGATGCGGTTCCTGCCGCGCCGGTTGATCCGGTTGCCGCCGCACCGGTTGATCCGGTTGCCGCCGCATTCGGAGCCATTCGGGCGGGAGATCTTAAGATGGCGGAGCTGCAGATGGAACAGATCCCCGGTCCGGCCGCAAAACTTTTTGTAAAGGCCTGCATTGAACAGGCGCGGGGGGATTCAAAACGGGCGATTGAGACGACGGGCGAGCTGATTGCCCGCTATCCCAATGACCCGGACTGGATTGCAAAGGGCGAGCTGATGATCACGGCGCTCTATATGGAATTGGGAATGCTCGATGCCGCTGATGTGGCAGCACGGCAGGTACAGATGATTTATGAAGGAACAGATGTTGAGGGGAAAGCGACCGCGCTGCGGTCTAAAATCGAACAATTGAAAAAAGAAGCCGAATCGAAAGGGAGTATCAAATGAAAAAAAGAATGTGGATCATGGGCTTGCTGTGGGTTGCTGGAATCGCTGTTGCACAAGAGGCCGTTGCACCGGTCAATAGTGTGATGACGCGGGATAATGCTACATTGTGGGAGCTGATTAAAGTAGGCGGCTGGTGTATGTGGCCGCTGGGAGTCTGCTCCTTTTTGTCTGTGGTCTTTGTGATACAAAACTTTTTATCTCTCCGTCCTAAAGCCCTTCTGCATACGGAAATGGTGCCTGAGTTGCTTGACATGATGCTTCAGAAAAAGGTTCGACAGGCACTGATTTACTGCCGGAAAAACCCGACTATGTTTACGAATACTTTTGCTGCCGGGCTGGAGCGCTGTCTGGACGAAACCATCAACTTTTCAAAGGTCAAGGAGGCTGTCGAAGAAGCTTCTGTCGAACAGGTGACACAATTGATGAAGCCGATTGACGCCCTTTCGATTCTTGGGCCGACATCCACTATGATCGGACTGCTGGGAACTGTTTCCGGGATGATTAAGGCTTTCCAGACCATGGGGACGCAGGGGATGGGTAAACCGGAACTGCTGGCTGCAAATATCGGGGAAGCGCTGATTACCACCGCCGCCGGCTTGATCATCGCAATTCCGGCGATGGCCTTTTATTTCAATTTCAAGAAAGGGTTTGCCAAAACATTGGCCACCATGGGGCGGAATCTAGGACATCTATTTGATGCGCTGGAAACCGGCAAAAAGCCGCTCAATTATCTGGATATTGAAACTCTTGAAAAAATGAGTGACCGATAGATGGTTCCGTAAAGAGCGTTTTTTGACTGCATGACTGCGGGAGATTGCAATGAAACTCAAATCAGATCTCGGTGAAGATATCACCTTGGACATGTCCCCTATGATCGACATGGTATTTCTGTTGCTGATTTTCTTTCTGGTAGCTGCAACGGTTGTCGAAGTTCAAAAAGTTCCGGTCGATTTGCCTCAGGCGGTCTATGCAAAAGTCTCGGAGGATGTCACCGGACGTGTTGTCATTTCGATTAACAAAAACGGGGAGCTGTTTGCCGGATCCCAGCAGGTTTCCATCAACCAGCTGCAGGAACTCCTTCGGGCGGAGATCGATGTTAATCCGAAGTTGCGCGTCATGATCCGCGCGGATGGCAACGTGAAATACAAAATCAATGAAGATGTCATGGCCGCCTGTGCGGATGTCGGCGCCGTCGATCTGATGTATTCGGCATTTGAAAAAGGCGAATTTGTGCAGTAAGAGTCGGTCCTATACGGGTTTTAATTATGAGAATGGTAAAAAAGGAAGATGTGGAAACTAGCGGGGCGATTGATATTGCTCCGTTGATCGACTGTGTATTTCTTCTATTGATTTACTTCATGGTTACGGCATCTCTGGTTAAAAAAGAGGGGGACATCTCGTTTGTTCTGCCGGCGAACGTCGCTCCGTCGCAAATGATCGATGTTCCGGTTGAAGTGATGATCGAAATTGATGCCGATGGAACCGTCATTCTCGAAGGTATGCAGTTTCCCATGTCCGATCACCTGCTGAATGATCTGGTCAGTCAGGTTCGCGGGCTGAAGCAGATCGCGGCCTCTCAGAAGTCACCGTTTTTTGTGAACCTCCTGCCGGATCGAGATGCACTGCATAAGCGGATCATCGAAGTCATGGACGCGTGCGCCGCCGCCGAGGTTGACAGCCTGACATTCAGCAAGAGCACATAAGCTCGAAAGACATTAGAATGAAACGGCTGTTGAAAAAAACAAAGGGACTGATCAGGGGGGTGCCCAGCGCGGTGTTGCTCAGTGCGGCCATTCATTTGATCCTCCTTTCGGTCGCTGGCGGGCTGGTGGTCTTCACAGCCATCAAAAAAACGGAAAAGAAATTTGTTCCGCCGCCGCCAGTTGAACGGCCGAAAATGGAATTGATCAAGCCCAAGGTGAATGTCAAAAAAAACGTAAAGTCCGGTTCAACGCAGCGGATTGTTTCGCAAGCACCGGCCAGCATGCCGGACATGCAGCTGCCCGCACTCGAAGGGGTTGGCAAGGGGCTTGGCAGCGGGATCGGCGGGTTTGATATGATGCCCGATATCTCGGAAATGGGCCTCTTCGGCGGAACGAAGTCCATGGCAATCGGTAATGATTTCGAAGGGACGTTTTATTCGTTGGGATACGACCGGCGGGGGAAGAAGACCTCGGTCAATTCAGTAGGTGAGATCGCGATTGTTAAGCAGTTTATGGATGCGGACTGGAATCCGATGGTCTTTTCCCCGTACTACCGTGCGCCCCAGAAGCTGTATACGACCCATTTCATGATTCCGCCGATTTCCACGGAGCATGGCCCGGAGCAGTTCGGTGTCGATCTGGGCAGAAATATGTACATCGAGTTTTTTATGCTCCATTATAAAGGCAAGATCGCCCGCAAGGAAGGGGGGCGCTACCGGTTCTGGGGGTGTGCGGATAACTTCATGATCGTCCGGGTGGATAAAAAGATCGTTTTTTCGGTGTCCTTTGGGACGACTCCGCATGACAGCATGGTCAGGTGGAACGTGAAAGGGGATAAGGATAAGGAGTACGGCAAATACCATATGGGAAGCGGTCTGGCGGGGATGAGCGACTGGTTTGAGCTGGAGCCGGGAGTTCCGGTGGAGATGGAAGTGATCATGGGCGATTCGGGGGGCTGGTGCGAGGCCATGCTGGTGGTTGAAGACGCCTCCGAGGACTACCCGCGAAACCGGGAAGGGATGCCCGTCCTTCCCATCTTCAAGACCGAGGACCTTCCGAGGCCGCTTATCGAAAAACTGGAATACCTGCTGATCCGCGATGAAGTAAGCCTGAACGATCCGTTGAAATTTAATGTGTACTAAGCGCCGGGTGGTTAATCCCGGGAATTGAAAAATGAAAGTTGTTGTAATCTATTTGAGTCTGGCGCTCCTGTGCGGGCCTGCTTCTGCCGTGATGCGGATGTGGCCGGATCGTCAGGGTAAGCTTATCGAGGGCGAATATGTGCGGGTTGGCTCCAACGAGGTGCTCGTGAGAGACCGTGAGGGGAGGGTGAACTATGTTCCGCTAAAGGGGCTTTCCGCCCAGGACATGATGTATTTAACGTCGGTTTTTGTTCCGGACGTGACCATCACCTTTTCCAAGCGGTCCCGGGATAAGTTCAGACCCGACAACGCACTGGCTGACGATAAAATTGAAATTGTAACAGGGATTATCGAAATTCAGAGCAAACAGAAACTGCCGAACGATACATTGCGGGCGGAGGTCTATCTGGTCGGGGCCGAGGTCGCTACTCCGGACTTCCGGATTAAAACCAAGCTCTCGGCGAACCTGAAGTTCAATGAGGAAAACAACTTTACGTCGACGCTTCAGCTGGAGATGGAGTCTCGCGTGTATGAGGAGTATAATACGACACAGACCCGCGGCACACTCTATTGTGGATATCTGGTGTTGATTCTCAATCAAAGAAATGAGACGATTAACTACAAAACAAATATTTCCTGGCTCAAGGAGGAGAAGATTCCACTGTTAAGAAAATTCCGCGTCGATGCCTTTTTTGATGATAATTGCAAGCCGCGCTCGGTTCCCCGTCCCGAGTATTCTCCCGGCCGGCAGTTAGGCCTGTGATGCGGACGAGTCATGGATTGATTTTTTACAAAAAAAAAGCCAAAGCACAACACAACGCCACGAATCATGAAAACAGAGCTAAACCAATCGAAAACCCATTGTAACTATGAGTCGCGAGCCTCGCGACTCATCAACCAAGGCCTGAAAAGCCGTAGTAAGGAGGAGACCATGCCACGTATACTGAACCGGATCGGCGGATTACTGCTGATCGCATCCACGGGATTTTCTGAAGTCCTGACCACCGCACAGGATTACGCCGTCGACAGCGATGTCGTTCTCGAGAGCGCGGTTAAAGAGATCAAATCGGCTCCGGGCGATACGATCAATGCAATCGGCGACGGCATCAAATATGTGAAGGACGAAACGATTACAGCGGTCACAGGCCTTACAGCACCTTTCAAAAAAGACCTTCATGAGCAAGCGCAGAGAGACGGTGAACTGGCGGTCGAAAACGCATGGAACTCCTCCAACGACATCCTCTTTCGCGACTATAAGCTCAGCAAGGATATCGGCAATGTGCTGATGACCGGTATCGAAGCCGGGGATGAATCGAATGTTGACGTGAGCGGCTTCTTTAAAAACATTGAGTTTTCCCCGAAAACCTCCGCCTACTACCTGCCCAAACTCAACCACCTGTTTGTGCTCCAGACCTTGGACAATATTCTGGCCATCGAAAGTGTACTGGCCGACTACCAAGACAGCCGCCGGGAACTCATGGGTCATCAGGTCGAAATCGAAGCCAAATTTATCGAAGTCAGTCAGAAAACCCTCAATGAGCTCGGCTTTAAATGGGATTTTACTAAGGGAACTTTAGGCGCCGCCAACATTGCCGGAGACCTCACTCTGCCCGGGCAGGATGTCTTGAATGGGGCCTTGCGCACCGCAACCGGTGCGTTGGGGGCAAACACGGCGGCATCCGACAATCTTTTGATCAGCAGAACCGCCGGCTCGTTGAAGTGGAATCTGACCATCAATGCACTGGAGCAGGCGGGCGACAGCGATGTCCTCTCGGCCCCGCGCGTGGTCACCCGCGATGGAACCACCGCCATCATTCAAGTGGGCGAAGAGCAGATGATCCCCAAGAGTTTTGACATCAACAATCAGGACACCAGTTGCTATGTGGAGCACGCCGACTGGGATCTCGAAATGATCGGTGTCCGGCTGGAAGTCACCCCCGAACTGCGTGAGGGCGGGCTGATCGACCTCGAAATTACCCCTAAAATTAAAGAGATCATCGGCTACGACGCTTATCAGGCCGTTCCGAGGCATAAACCCCAGAGTCCGAACATGACAATACCCGAATTGTCCGCCTCCCTGCCGTACTTCCGTATTCGCGAAATGGCAACCAAGGTGACCGTGGCTGACGGCAGTACCGTCGGCATGGGCGGATTGATCTATGACAAACTCGAAACCTTCCGCGACAAGGTTCCCGTGCTCGGAAGCATCCCGTTGATCGGCCGTCTCTTCCGTTCAGAAGGCGAAAAGAGCGTCAAACGCAATCTGATGATTTTTGTGACCGCCACCCAGGTGGATATCGACGGGCGCAAGTCCTCTGACATCGCCCTCAAAAAATAACCCATTTACAGATAAGGAGAACACCATGCAAAAAGCATTTAACGTATTGATCGCCGCCCTGCTGATGAGCGGTGCGGGCTTTGCCCAGGAAAAGTCGGAGAGCGTCGACGGGATTTTTAGTGAACTTATGAATTATACTGCCGCCCCCGCCGCTGCGGCCGTTAAACAACCCGCCCCGGCCGCTGTTGCTCCGGT
>CAYNOR010000005.1:106845-108018 GCA_964398915.1 uncultured Verrucomicrobiota bacterium | reverse complement strand
GCGGCAGATACCGTAGAGGCGGCCCCGAACGCTGAGAAAAAATCCGGCGGTTGGTGGTTCTTCAGCAGAAAAAAAGAGACGGTTGCTGAACAACCGGCTCCGGTCGCTGTGGATAGTGAACCGGTTGCAAAAATAACTGCGGCAGATACCGTAGAGGCCGCCCCGAACGCTGAGAAAAAATCCGGCGGTTGGTTCTTCAACAGAAAAAAAGAGCCGACTCCTGAAGCCGACGTAGCCGTTGTTAAGCCGGTCGAGCCGGCCGTTGTGGTCAACGAGGCTCCGGAGCCGACGGCCGCCGAACAGTTCGTCCAAGCCCAGCAGGGGTTTGAAGGCGCTGTGAACCCGAAACCCGAAAATATTGCCGCGCGCATGTATCCGACCACCCTGATGGAGCGCGATCAGCGCACAACAGAAATCAAAAGCATGAAAGAGACGAAAGCCGCCTGGTCCACCGATCTGGTCTTCCGCTCGTACGTGCTGGCTGGCGATGCCTGCGAAAAAATGGGGCTGCAAAATATTGAAAACGCAACGGATGTTTCCGGCAGCTTCCCGCAGGTCGCCTTTCCTAAGGGATCATCGGCTATTTATCAGCCGAAAATGAAGGTGCTCTTTGTGCGCAACACATGTGAAAATTTTGCCGTGCTCGAGGCCATTCTCAACGCAATGGATCTGGCCCGAATGGCGACCGATGTCGATCAGGTTGAGATCGAAGCCAAGTTTGTCGAAGTCTCCGAAGGCACCCTCGAGGAACTCGGCTTTGAGTGGCGAACCAAAATCGGCAGCCCGGTTGAACTCGGCGATAACGTCGCCATTCCCGCCGGACAATATCTTTTTGACGATGCGTTGCGCGGCGGACCGTCGGGTCCGGCCATGCCGTTTGATCGTCCGGGAGTAATGGGCGATGGACAGGTGGTTAAAACAACGGATAGCGCAGACTGGAGTTCATCCCGCACGGAGGACACCTTTAACACAAACCCCGATTGGATGACTATTCAGCGCACCGGGGGATCAACCCCGATCGACCTGTTGATCAGCGCGCTCGACCAGAGCACCGGGTCCGATGTTCTTTCCGCGCCGCGCATTGTGACGCGCAGCGGTGAAGAAGCCACCATCCGCGTCGGGGAACTCCATTCCTATCCGGAGGTGTACGAAGGCGGCTCCGATCAGATGACC
>CAYNOR010000005.1:0-106745 GCA_964398915.1 uncultured Verrucomicrobiota bacterium | reverse complement strand
GAACGCGCCGTGAAACGCAATCTGCTGATGTTTGTGACGGCGAAAAAAGTGGATCCGTCCGGACGGATCAATACATCCCGTTCGTTCGAATAAAATTTCCGGAGTCGGGGGGAACCCCGGCGGGGCGAAAGGCCCCGCCGGAAACGGGAGCGGTTGAAAGCGGAAAGTCGTAAGAGAATGTTATGATAGAGTCATGGGCAACAGAGAGTTTTTCCAGTCATTGGAAACTCATCCCAATGATTATGCAGTCCACGATTTTGTTTTTGTATCTTTTCTGTGGCTCAACGGGGAGCCGTTGAGCAGGAAAGAGGGGAACCATGATGAAAAAAATAAATACTTTTGCACTCATCGCACTGCTGGCCGTCGGGTCGCAGGCGGCCGTTTTAAATGAATGGCTGTTTGACCAGGATGTTGCCGGACTGACTCTATCGCAGGCCACCAATTCCGGTGCGGACACCGCCGTTTTCTCCCCCGATACAGCTCCGGTTACGCAAACCGACGGAGCCCGCGGATTGATCTGCGCTAACGACGTTTCCGATACAGGCAGTTTGTGGACGAACGGAGCAGTTCTGACCGCAGATGTTAGTAATCAGGTGGCCGGCGTGCGCTATCTGCGCTACGATTTTGACTATGACATGACTTCTGTAAGCAACGATACGGGAACCCTGCTGGGGCTGGCGTTCAGCGACGGAATATCAACCAATCTGGCCGGGATCGTCCTGCAATATGATATCGGATCACCCAATGTCGCGCCACCGGCCGGCGTCGAGACGGTTGAGATCACGACGCTCGATCCAGGGGTCACCGGCCACCTCTCGGTCATCGCTAAAGTGGATCTTGGCGCGCAGACGATGAGCGTCTGGTATGATCTCTCCGGAGGAAATACATTTAATCCTTCGAACAGTCCGGATGCAACCACTGCGATCAGTCTGGCCTCCATTGACGATCTGGTGTTCTGGGCCTCCGGCGACTTTATTGCAACTGTAGCCAATGAGTGCGTGGTCATCGACAATATCCGCACCTCGTCCACCTGGGAAGAAGCGGTCAGGAAACCTGTCAACCTGCTGAGTCCTGCTGAGTTTACGGTTAGTATCAGTGACAGTATGGGCGGCACGATGGGCGCGGGTCAAACCAACGATATTTCTGTTACGATCTATAACAGTGGCGCCGCCGCCACAGGAGCCGTCTCTACGCTGGTGCATAACGGCGGAGCCGGCCTTTCTATCATTAGCTCTAATAATGCAGCCGTTTCGATCAGCGCAGGGGGCTCGGTTGTTCAGACCTTCTCTGTTGTGGCGAACGCAAATGGCCCCTATGTTCTGACGGCACAGGCTTATGAGGGGGGTGTGACCAACGGCGCGCCCGCCACGTTCAATCTGTTTGTCGGTACGCGCGTCAGTTTCGTTTCGGGTGTTGCTACGAATGATGTCGGCGGCGCGTTCCCCGGAGAGATTGAGCCAAGCGAAACCTTCGACCTGATCATTACCAGCATCAATGATGGAGGCGTGCCGGCAACGGGGATTACCAACAGCCTGACAGCCGACAATCCGGCGGAGTTCCCATCGGTGGTTGCCACCAACAGCAACACGTATGCGCTGCTGAATGACGGAGCCACCACATCGACCACCTACCGTGTGACCTGTGCCGCGAGCACGGCCGCCGGGCTGAAAACCTTTACAGTCATCAACCGTACGGGGGACGGGGCCTGGACCAATCAGTTCCAGATCAACGTGCGACGGGAGGCCGCGCCTTCCGTTTCGACCAATGCGGTGACCATTACTGTGGCCGTGGGTGAAAAGGCCTCTGCGACCCTCACGCTGAGCAACGTCGGGAATGCCGCAGGAGACTATACCTTCGCGGAGGTCGGCAATTGGGCGGGGCAGTACTACGCGGTTTCAACACAAACGGAGTCAATGGTTTCCTTCTATCAGAATTATGATGAAGTGGATACCAGCACCACCTTCACCAACTGGGGAGCAAACGGAACGACGACGATGCCGATCGGTTTCAGTTTTCCGTTGATGGGCTCCACCTACGCGAATTTCTTTGTTAGCCGTTACGGGGCGCTTTCGTTCAGTGCCGTGGTCGGTGCAAACAATACCGCCACGCTGCCTTCCGGAACGGCGGCCCTCGCGGCTCCGTTCTGGGGAAACACATTGATTGACACCAATAGTATTCGCTATACCAAGGCGGATACGAACAAGCTGGTTGTGGCTTGGGGTAATCGAACCGGTGCGGAGTTTCAGGCATGGCTCTATCCGGACGGACGAATCCGTTATCTCTATGATCAGGCCACGTGGACGACCAACGGGGCCATCGGGGTTCAGCGGAGCGGGACGGTTTATCAGAATGTTAATTATCTGCCGGGCAGCGGCGGTGAAAGCCTTCTGCTGACTCCAATTGCATGGGTCACCCACACTCCGGATAGCGGCAGTCTGGCTCGTGGTGGAAGTCAGGTCATTACCTATACGGCTGATGCCACGGGTAAAAGCGCGGGAACAACCGTGTTGACCAACACCGTTTCGATGGGGAGCACCACGTTGCAGATCAAAGTCACCGTGATTGTGCAAGCGGCCACAAAAACACTGACGGTTACACCCTCGCCGGTCACGTTCTTCGGGCCGGCCGGATCGTTGACCAATACAACCATGACGGTCAGCAATTCCGGAAATACGACTCTGACCTACACGATTAGAGATTTGGGGGCTCAAGCCGGCGGATATGCCTGGACCAATGTTAACGACACGTTCAACTGGGATTCCACGCATTGGGATGCCAATTCGCATGATGCTGTGCCTCTGCTCAATAACAGTGATGATAAAACCGACTGGATTCAGTTTGGATTTGGCTTCCCCTTCTACGGGACGGTCTACACCGCCTTTAAAATCGACGCAAATGGGGGGATTGTTCTAAACTCGTCGGGTGCCATTGCCGGAGGATACGACAGGGCCATTTCGGCATATTTCCCTGTTTCTCTTGATGACAATGCAACCCTCCGTTATTCAGGGGATGAAAATAAAATGGTCGTTACCTGGGAGAATACGTATCAGGACGTGGCAGGCCCGGATCAAACCTTCCAGCTTATTGCATATAAAAACGGAAACATAAAATGCCAGTATCTCAGCGTAAGCGGAACCAGCTTGTGGCCGAATGCAGAAATATACGTTGATGATGATATTAACACGTCAGGCTTGGAAACCGTTGCCACTTTAGAGCGTACGGGCGATGGCGGAACGGTGACCTATAGCACCAATTATGTTGTCACCACAAACGGGTACTATCTGCTTCCAAACGGAGACCCTACGGATACGCCGATTGTGGTCACTAATACCACCGTTGTGACCAACTACATATCGGTCGTTCGAGAAGAGGCCATCCTGTTTTATCCGTCTAGCCGCATTGTGATTGCTGCCAGTCCGGTGTCCGGCACTCTGGCTCCGGGAACGTCCGCGCCGATTACCATCTACGGGGATGCCCGAAGCCTGACTCCGATGGCCGGGGGAACAAGCGTTGTGGCAACAACGACACTGGCGGTCTCTTCTGCGGCACCCACGACTAATATTTCGGTTACATTTACGGCCACGAACAGCGCAACGGCATCGTATGCCGCATTGGCAGCGGATCTCGCGGTGCGGGATTCGCTTTGGGGCACCGATGACCCGTTTGTCAGTAGTCAGAAAAATGCCGACGGATCGCGCACGTTGTCGTGGCCCGCGGCGCAGGATCCCTTCAGCCGGACGTATACGATCTGGTACACCACCAGTCTGAGCGACGACTGGACTCTTCTGGCTACAGTGGACAATCTTACCAGCTACACCGATACTCATCATAACAATGAACCGGCGATTTTCTATAAAGTTACTGTGCAGTAAAACACCGGGAATCCTTCTGGGAACAAGGAGAAAAAAATGAAAAAAGTTCAAATTGTAAAATTGATGTTTGTCCCGCTGTTGTTTACCGCCCTGTTATGGAGTGCCGGTGAATCCTTCGCCGCGGCAAACGGCGCGAAGGTCACTCTGATGGTGAAAGATAAAGCGGATCGGAACAAGGACCGGAAAGAAGACATCCGTGAAGATGGCAACGGGGATGATGTCGAAACGATCACGGATACTGATACGGAGATTTGCACGTTAACTGTTAAAATCAAGCAAAGCGGTGAACCCCAGGCCGCCTGCCAGCTGGAGTGGTATTTCCTTTCCGAAAATACCACAAGTGCCAAAGATAAAGGCACAACGGTGATCTTCAGTCCCGGCCAGAAAAGCATCTCGCTGACCAACAATGTTGTGCTGGAGGAAACCGTCACCTCAGCACCGTTTGTTTTAACACAGATAACGTCTTCCTACTCGGATTCGGACGATATAAGGTCCGGGGATGTCTGCAAAGGATACATTGTTTTAGTTAGACAGGGCGAAGCGATCCTTGCCAAGGCCAGCAATTCCACCCGCTACCTGAAGGATGAGTGGATTGAAAAGTGCAAGCCGGGCGCGACTCCTCCGGAAAAGAAATAGACCCCGTTCGCCAGGGGGCAGGAGTCAGGGGGCGGGAGTCAGGGGGCAGGAGTCAGGGGGCAGGGGACAGAGTAGCCGGGGTCGGTGACCCCGGGCTCCTCAGGAGCAGGCGCGGTCACCGCCCACATCCACACACTCCCATACTCTCCGCCCCGGCGCGGTTGAACTGCTTTTTCAAGGGTCAGGAATGTGCTTCCAGCCAGTTATTGCCAGTGCCGCAGTCGACGATGACGGGGACGGAGAGCGGCAGGGCTTCGCTCATCAATTTACGGATGTCTTCAATCAGTCCGTGTTCGTCTTTGTGGAGTTCAAAGACGAGTTCGTCGTGTACCTGAAGCAGAAGACGGGTTTTGGCGTTCTTCTGTTTCAGCATATCGTGGATGCGGATCATGGCGATTTTAATCATGTCGGCGGCGGATCCTTGAATCGGCGCGTTGATAGCGTAACGCTCGGCGGCGGCGCGGACGGTGCCGTTGGCGGTGTTGATGTCGCGGATATGGCGCCGCCGTCCGGCGATAGTTTCAACATAGCCTTTATTGCGCGCGGTTTCGATGATGCCGTCCATGCAGGCCTTGACCGCCGGATACTGTTTGAAGTAGCTCTCGATAATTTCCGCCGCTTCTTTTCTCGGAATGCGCAGCCGCTGGGCGAGCCCAAAGGCGGAGATGCCGTAGATGATGCCGAAGTTGACCATCTTGGCTTTGCGGCGCATGTCGGATGTAACGTCGGCCAGTGCGACGTCGAAGACGCGCGCGGCGGTGGCGGTGTGAATATCTTCGCCGCTTTCAAAAGCGGCTTTCATGTGCTGGTCGCCGCTGAGGTGCGCCATGATGCGCAGTTCGATCTGCGAATAGTCGGCGGCCAGTAGCGTGAAGTCCTTGGAACCGGCGACGAAGGCGCGGCGGATTTCCTGTCCCTGTTCCGTGCGGACCGGAATATTCTGAATGTTTGGATCGCTTGAGGCCAGCCGTCCGGTGGTGGTGACGGCCTGGCTGAATGACGTATGGATGCGGCCGGTTTTTTTGGAGATGAATTCCGGCAGGGCATCGACGTAGGTGCTTTTCAGCTTGGTTGCTTCGCGGTAGTCGAGCAGGACGCGGGCGATTTCGTGTTCGGTTGCCAGCTGGTCGAGCACTTCTTCGTTGGTGGTGTACTGTCCGGTCTTCGTCTTCTTCGGCTTGTCGGCCAGCTTCAGTTCGTCGAAGAGTACTTCACCGAGCTGTTTCGGAGAGTTGAGGTTGAACTCGTGCCCGGCCAGCTCGTAGACCTTCTTTTCATAACCGGCGATTTCACCGGCCAGCCGTCCGGAAATTTCTTTGAGCGCGGAGGTGTCGAGCGCGATGCCGTTGGCTTCCATTTCGACCAGCACCGGAATCAAAGGACATTCGATGGTGTCGAATACGTTGGTAAGTTTCCGTTTCTCCAGTTGCGGCTCCAGAATTTTGCGGAGCTGGATGGTGACGTCGGCATCTTCGCAGGCGTAGTCGACAATCTTTTCGACCGCTACGTCAGCCATGGAAAGCTGTTCGCTTTTCTTTTCGCCGATCAGCGCGGTGATCGGAACCGGCGCGTAACCGAGATGCGTTCCGGCCAGCTTGTCGAGTCCGTGGCGCTGGTCTGGATCGAGCAGGTAATGCGCGAGCATGGTGTCGAATAATTTTCCGCGCACTTCGATTCCGGCGGCGCGCAGCATGGCGATATCGAATTTCAAATTGTGTCCGGTCTTCTCAAGCTGTTCGTTTTCAAACAGCGGTCTGAAAATCTCCAGCGCCTTGGCGGATTCTTTTTCATCGGGCGGCAGGGTGACGAACCACGCTTCGTGCGGTTTTACGGAAAAGGAAATGCCGACCAGGTTGTCGGTGCGCGGGTCGAGCCCGGTCGTTTCCGTGTCGAAGCAGAAGCGTGCCGCTTGACCCAATTGAGCCGCCAGCGCCTTGCGTTCTTCCAAGGTTTGGACGGCGTGGTAGGTATGCTTTACGTCGGCGATGGTTTTATAAACCGGCGCGGCTTCTTCTGCCGGAGCCGCCGGTGCGGTTTGTGCCGCGAAGGCAAAGAGGTCGCCTTGTCCGTCTGGGGTAGGGGACGACATGTATGTCGCCCGTGCAACGGGCGCGGCGGGGTTGCCGAAGAGTCTTTTGGAGAAAGAGGAGAATTCAAATTCAGAAAAGAGGGCGGTGAGTTTTTCCTCGTCGAGTTTGCCGCGAATCAAGCCGTCGGGATTATAATCGACCGGCGAATCGGTTTTGATGGTGACGAGCCATTTGCAGAGCCGGGCGCGCTCCTTGTTGGCTTCGAGGTTTTCCTTGAGCTTTCCTTTGAGTTCGCCGGTGTGTTCGAGCAGATTTTCAATTGAGCCGAACTGCGCGATCAGTTTTTGCGCAGTCTTCGGCCCAACGCCGGGGACGCCGGGAATATTGTCGGCAGTGTCGCCCGCGAGGCCGAGGATGTCGGTGACCTGTTCGATGCGCTCGATCTCCCAGTATTTGAGCACTTCAGGCACGCCCATGATTTCCGGCGGGAGCCCACTCTTGGCAGGTTTGTAGACGAAAGTATGCGCGTCGACGAGCTGGGTGAAATCTTTGTCGGGCGTGACCATGTAGGTGTCGAAGCCTTCTTTTTCGGCAAGCCGGGCGAGCGTGCCGATCAGGTCGTCGGCTTCAAACCCCTGTGCGGTGACAATTGGAATATTGAAGGCTTTCAGGAATTCCTGAATGACCGGAACGGCTGCGCGGATTTCTTCGGGGGTTTCCTCGCGCTGCGCTTTGTATTCGGGGAACTTATCGTGGCGGAAGGTCGGCCCGGAAACGTCGAAGGCGACGGCGATGTGCGTCGGGCTTTGCTTTTCAATCAGTTCGAGCAGGGTGTTGAGGAACCCGAAGACGGCGGAGACGTTGCGGCCTTTCGAATTGATCATCGGGTTGCGCATGAAGGCGAAGTACGACCGGTAGACCAGCGCCATGCCGTCGAGAAGGAAAAGTTTTTTGCTCATGTGCCGGAGTCTAGCGGTTTTTACCGCGCCTTCCAGTCCTTGCTTCCGGTTTATTAAAACAGCGAGCCGATCAGCTCCGAACCCATAACGTCCAGACTTTTCATATTTTTCGAGGCTTCAAGCAGGTCGGAGAGCGAAAGCAGTTCTTCATAGATCATCAGGCGGGCGACGTACCGCTGTTCCGCCGGTACGCTGACGCTGATTTGTCCGCCCGTTTGCGACATGGTGAAGGAGATCTCGTCTTTGCGTACCTGATAGGTTTCCGTTTCCATTTGCAGGCGGTTGACAAAGAACTCTTCACGTCGAAAGGCCCGCACCAGCCGCTGCATCAGGAATTCGGCAATGTCGGGCGATGGGAAATCGAGCGAGAAGATTTCTTCCTTTTCCTCCAGTGCCTGTTCGGTGTGTTTCAGGCCGGGCGTCTGGCTACGGAAGGAGCGAACCAGCAATGGCGGAGCGAGCAGTGTGGTGACCATGGTCATTAAAATCGCTACGCCGAAAAGGTCCTGACCAATACATCCGGCAGAGAGGCCGATGCCGGCGACAATCAGGGCCACTTCGCCTCGCGGTAGCATTCCAAGTCCGATGCGTAATGCCCCGTGAAAGTTGAATTTTGTCAGATAGGCCGGGATGCCGCAGCCGACAATTTTGGCAGCGATGGCGAGTAGCGAATAGGCCAACCCGAACAGCAGGGCGTGGCGCATGGAGGAGAAGTCCACCATCATACCCATCACGCAGAAAAAAATCGGCACGAGCATATCGTAAACGCCTTGCAGGCTGTTCTGCAGTTCCTGCACGACGTCGGTCCGCGAGAGCGACAGTCCCATAATGTACGCGCCGATAATCATGGCCAGCCCGGCCATTTCGGAAAGCCCGGCCAGCATCAGAGCGAGTCCAAGCGATATGGAGACAATCACTTCCGGCGACCCGAACCGTTTCAGCACGCCGGTCAACTGCCGGGCCAGCAATAGTCCGAGCGCAGTGCAGATAATCCAGAAGCCGACAGCTTTTAGCGCAACAAGTCCGACATGGCCCCAATCCATCGTTCCGCCGGCGTTGATCACTTTGGTCATACCGACCACGATCGCCAGCACCACGATGCCGAGCACATCGTCAATAACGGCTCCGGCCAGAATGGTGACCCCTTCCGGCGAAGACATTTTGTGTTTTTCGGTCAGGATGCGTGCGGTGATGCCGACGGAAGTTGCAGTGGAAATGGTTCCGAGGAACAGAGCCGCAGGATCCATGAAGGAAGGTGCCAGGCCAAACAATACGGCACACAGGTCGCCCAATATAAAAGAAACGATTAGGCCGCCGAGGCCTACGATAGAGCCGACCACCGAGTAGCGCATAAAAACGCGCAGATCGGTTGCCAGTCCGGAGAGGAACAGCAGGATGATAGATGCAATGGTTGCAATGGCGTAGAGCTCAGAGGAAACCGGCAGACCGATGGTTTGTGTTTCAAAGAGCGGGCCGATGCCCGGCAGGGGAATTTTTGATCCCAGGGCATACGGGCCGATGACCATACCTGCCACCAGCTCCCCCAGCACGCTGGGCAGTTTTAGAAAGCGCTGGAAAAGAAAGCCGCCCATGCGGGCCGCAATGATAATCAGCGCGAGCTGCATCACTAACAGCGTCATCACCTCGGTGGGTGAATGAGCTTGAACAAGCTGTTGAACCGCCTGAACGACAGGAATTGTTGTTTCAGGGTCGGCGGCAGGAAGCATAGCGGCTCCTTAAGCAGTTAGCAGATTCAGAATTTCATCCGTGGCGGCCGCGTTCAGCAGTTTTTCGCGCAGTTCCGGACGGCTCAGGACCTTGCTGATTTCAGCGAGGAATTGAATGTGCGGTCCGGCGCGGTTTTCGGGAGAGAGGGTTATGATAAAAATATGAGAAGGCTTGCCATCCATGGCGGCGAAATCAACGCCTTCGCGATGAATGGCCACAGCGGCAACCAGCTGTTCCACGGCATCGGTTTTACCGTGCGGGATAGCGATGTTGTTTTGCATACCGGTGGACATTTTTTCTTCGCGGGCCAGTAAGGCCTGTACAACAGCTACGCGATCCTTGAATTGGCCGGCCAACATCATAGAGGTTGCGATTTCTTCGATGACACCCCGTTTGGTATCGGCCTTCAGTTCAGGCAGAATTGAATCTTTTGTGAGAATCTTTTTTAGATTCATATTTTAAAGCCCCCGATGTGAAAGTGCGAATGCATTTTGCCCTTCATCGGCAAGTGGTCAATGAAAAACTAATCGGCAGGCTTCTGGAAATGAAGCAAGGGCACATTCGTTTATTTAAAAAAACGTTGCGGATGGGGTAAACAGTCTGCATATTCACCCCCGCGCAACAGCAATGCGGTTGCGTTTTGTCTTCAGGGTGCCGGAACAGCATGTTTCTGGCAGGTATCGGAATGGTCGGGCCGCCATCCATTAGAATTGCGCTTTTGCGCGAACAAAATGGGATGGTACGGCATGAACTCTCAGAATAAGACTGAATACAGTAGCGGAGCCGGTTGCCTCGTTCGCTTCTACTGGATGTTTATAGGAACTGCGCTCCTTGCGATACTGTTCGCCCTTCTGCTTCAAAAGCATCCGAAAATTCCCTCTCTTTTGGATGTCGGGTGTCTGCTCACGTTGGCCTCTCTGGTGTTCGTTCGGTACATCGACATTCGCTATTTAAAAGGCGATACTGGTGAAGGGACTCCTGCTACCATGAATCATTGGCGGAAGTATTCCATCGCGCTTGTAATTGGGAGTCTGACCGTCTGGCTGATTATCCGCGTTCTGGTTCCCTTGTTCATGTAACCCGCCTCTATTCGTTTTTATCAACTCAAGGGGGAGTCCATGATTGAAGGTCTTGTTGTAATGGTAGTGGGCGTGACCGTGGTGTTCGCTTTTCTGGGTCTGCTGGTTTTGCTCATGCAGACAAGTGCTTTCTTTTTCACGCGGTTTGCGAGACGGGTTCAGGAAGATGCCGTGATCGGAAAACCGGAAAACCAAACGGACGATTTAACCGAAGTCGCCGTGGCAATTGCCGCTGTCAAATCTCATACGGGCTGACTACAGCAATTACAGGAGGATCAATATGAAAACAGGATTAATCGGTTTCGGGAAAACAGGAAAAGCAGTCGCCTCCGTTCTGCTTGAGAGCAAAAAAATGGATTTGCAGTGGGTGGTTCGGAAGACACATTCGCTGGAACACCGGTCGGTGCACGAGTTTCTTGGAGTTGCGTCGGATGAACCCAGTCTCATTTACTCAAAAGATGAACTGGAAGCGGGTGAGTTGATTGATCGGATGCCGGTTGATGTCATCATCGATTTTTCTTCAGAAAGCGGCATTGAATATTATGGAGAAGCGGCGGCAGAGCGCGGTATTGCGATTGTCAGCGCGATCTCTTCCTATTCGGATGAGAGAATCCGGCAGCTCAAGAAACTGTCGGGAAAAACGAACGTTCTTTGGTCGCCGAACATCACCATCGGGGTCAACTTTTTAATCATCGCGGCCAAAATTCTAAAAAAAATAGCTCCATACACGGATATTGAAATCACCGAAGAGCATTTCAAAAGAAAGCAGGAGGTGTCAGGCACAGCCAAAAAAATTGCTCAGGCGCTGGAACTGCCGGAAGACACTATCAAAATGATCCGGGCGGGCGGGATTATCGGCGTTCATGAAATTCTGTTCGGGTTCCCTTATCAGACTGTTCGTCTCCGGCATGAATCCATATCGCGGGAAGCCTTCGGGAACGGCGTATTGTTCGCAGCGGAACATCTTCTGAATAAAAAGCCGGGCCTTTACACCATGGAAGACCTGATGCTGCCGTTTTTCCGGATTGATGCGGATATGCCTGGGACAATGAAGGTGTAGATGACGAGACGCTAAAAAAACGGATGAAGGTGAATAAATGACAAAAGAGTGGATCAGTCTGTCCGTATTTATTCTTTGCTATGTCCTGTTCATTTTTCTGCCGGGAAGACGTTCTTGGGTAGCCTGCGGCGGGGGTGCTTTGTTGATTGCGACCGGCGTGTTGACTTGGCGGGAGGCTTTTTTTAGCAAGATCAGCTGGAACGTTATGGGACTGTTTTTCGGAACCCTGATTCTGGCCGAAATTTTCATGATGTCTCGTGTTCCTGCCGTTCTGGCCGAATGGCTGGTGGATAAAGCCAGAAGTACGCGCGTTGCCATGCTGATTCTGTGCATGCTGGCGGGTTGCATTTCTATATTCGTAGAAAACGTTGCGGTGGTGCTTCTTCTTGCGCCGGTTGCATTGAGTCTGGCGGATAAACTGAAAATAAGTCCGGTTCCGCTGCTGATTGGAATTGCTGTGAGCAGCAATCTGCAAGGGACTGCGACGATGATCGGCGACCCTCCGAGCATGATTCTGGCAGGCCACATGCGCATGGGCTTCTGGGACTTTTTCGTGTATCAGGGGCGGTTCGGCATTTTCTTTGCCGCGCAGATCGGTGCCATTGCCTCATTGTTTGTGCTGGCGGCGGCATTCTGCCATTACCGGGAAAAATCCGTTCTGCTGGCACAGGAAAAAGCCCGCTCCTGGATACCTGCGGCTTTGCTGGTTCTGCTGGTCGTCGGGCTCTCTTTTGCTACGTTGTTCGACCCGGACTTCAAGTGGTTTGCCGGAACCTATACATTGATACTCGGTGTGGTTGCTTTGGTTTGGTTCAGAGGAATTGCACATTGGGGAAGTTTGCGCGAGTTAGGCAAGACGCTTGATTGGGATACAATCTTTTTTCTGATCGGTATTTTTGTTTTGGTAGGCGGACTGAGTGACTCCGGCTGGATGGATAAGTTGGCATCCGGTATGTCCGGATGGGTCGGCTCTAACGCGGCGCTCGCGTTTGCAATGATCGTGCTGTTTGCGGTAGTTATTTCGGGATTTGTGGATAACGTGCCGTTTCTGCTGGTGATGATTCCAGTTGCTGAAAAAGTGGCCGGCCAGATCGGCGCGCCGGTTCCACTGCTCATGTTCGGGCTGCTGATTGGAGCCTGCCTCGGCGGCAATCTGACACCCATCGGGGCCTCTGCCAATGTCGTCACTCTCGGAATCCTGAAAAAACGGGGCTATTCGGTCAGTTTCAGAGATTTTATGCGGATTGGTATTCCTTTCACGATTGCGGCCGTTCTTGCCGGAGCCGCCTTTGTCTGGCTGGTGTGGGGTGTTTGACCGCTCTTCCAACCCGCCCGCCATAAGCGTTATTTTTCTCCGGCGGCGACTTCGGCGATGTTGAGCGTGTGGTCTTTGATCCGCCGGTAATAATTGAGCATGTCGGTGTACACCAGACTGCTGAGCGGGGAGACCTTGCCGTCGGTCAGCCGTGTAAGATGTGCCTGGCGGTATTCTTTCATCACCCGACCGATTTCGCTGCTGACCGGCAGCAGGCGGACGGCGGCTTTTTGATCTTCGTCACGCACAGCGTCAGTGACCTTTTTTAGGTAGTCGAGCACGAGCCGGTTCAGATTCTTGAACTCTTCAACCCCTTCGGGAGCAAGCCGCAGGCCGTTGGAACGCAATCTGCGCAGACCTTTAAGTACACTGGCGGCGTAGTCACTGATCGATTCATATTCATCGGCCATGCGCATCTGACCGCGCGCTGTTTCCATTACATCGCGCGGAACCTGGCCGCTGATGAGCTCGCCGAGAAACAGCATGATTTCCTTCTGTACGTTGTCGAGAATCTGCTCGCGGTGGAAAATTTTATTTTCCAGTTCATCATCCGGTTCGCCGCCTTCGAGTACCTCAGCCAGTTTTTCGAGCATCAGCTCCGTGCTTTCGGCCATGAACAGAATCTGTTTTTTAGACTGCACAACGCTCAGCGACGGGGTGTCGAGCATGCGGATATCCAGAAAGGTGAGGTGCGGAATCTCTGTCTCGCCTTTTCCCGGAACCAGTTTTGTGACGAGTTTAGCCAGCGGGCCCAGGAGTGGCAGAAAGAATAGTGTGTTCGTGACATTAAAGCCGGTATGCACCAGTGCAATGGCGCTCATGATGTGAGGATAGGACGGCTCGCCGTTCCCCAGCAGCACCATCATATCCGGATCGCTACCGATAATTCTGGCGATCAAGGGGAAGTAAAGAGGGATGGCAATGGTGGTGATCCAGATTACACCGAGCACGTTGAAAACGATGTGGGCATAAGCTGCGCGCTTGGCGCTGGTACTGGCACCCAGTGAAGCCAGAAATGCGGTGATGGTGGTTCCGATGTTTTCACCAAGAACCAGCGACCCGGCCGTCTGGAAGTCTATCATTCCGGTGCTCGCCAGTCCCATGGTGATGCCGAGCATAGCGGAAGAGGATTGGACGATCATGGTGAGAATACAGCCGACTGCC
This sequence comes from uncultured Verrucomicrobiota bacterium, assembly GCA_964398915.1. GTDB lineage: Bacteria > Verrucomicrobiota > Kiritimatiellia > Kiritimatiellales > Tichowtungiaceae > Tichowtungia. The sequence continues at coordinate 92,902 of CAYNOR010000005.1, read as the reverse complement.
ACACACTTCAGGACACCCGCATAAGAGACGGCTTCGAAGGAATGCAGCCATTTTACAAACTCCGGCACTTCGCGCATTGGTTTGAAGCCGCTGCTCATCAGCTCCAGCCCGAAGAAGATCATGCCGATTCCCATCAGCGCCATGCCGGTGTAGCGCACCCGCTCGTTGCGGGAAAAAAGGAACAGGAAGGCCGAGATGCCCAGCAGAGGCAGTCCGTATTTGCCGACATTAAGCGTCAATATCCAGCCAGTGATGGTCGTGCCTATGTTGGCACCGAGAATGACACCAATCGCCTGCGTCAACGTCATCATGGCACTGTTGACGAGTCCGACCACCATAACGGTCGTAATAGAACTGGACTGGATGATGCAGGTAACGGTCAGGCCGACGACGACGGCTGTCAGCCGGTTGTCGGTCACGGTGCTGATGATTTTGCGCAACCGCTCGCCGGAGACGGCCTGAAGTCCTTCCGACATATATTTCATGCCGAGTAAGAAAATGCCCAGCCCGCCGAGTACTTTAAAAACAACTGTCCAGATCAAATTCGCGTTCAAAGACGTCTCCTGTGTTGAAACAGCCGAGAAAATCACACCCGGATTCCAAGCTTCATACCTAACAATAATTCCAGCGGAGACACAACAGATTGCGCATAGTTTAACGATAAAAAAAAAGAAACCAATTGACGTGAAATAGGCGTTGGTATAAATCAAACGTGGTTTTTTATTTTTTCGAGGCGAAAATGCCGGTTGTCTACTAGGTATTTGTTTTGAAGAAGGTGCTTTTCCGGAAGGATGGCCATGGCGAATGAAATTTTAAAGAGCGGACTGGATGTCGCCTGCATCAGAGTGGAATTAAATTCCTCTGGGCGGGACGAGGCTATTCGTGAGCTGGTCGGCTTGATTCACGCCAAACATCGTTTACGTAATGTCGAAGAGGCAGTTGGCGTTGTGATGGAACGCGAGCAGAAAATGAGCACCAGTCTGGAAAACGGCATTGCGGTGCCGCACGGAAAGATTGCGTCGATAGACCGGGTTCTGGTGGCGGTCGGGTTGAAGCAGAAGGGCATTGATTTCAAAAGCGCCGACGGACAGCCTTCGAAAATTATTATATTGATCCTTTCTTCCGCAACACAAAGCGGCCCGCACGTCCGTTGTCTGGCCGAGATCGGACGGCTGTTGCAGTCGGATGCGAACCGGAAGAAGATTTTAGCAGCCAAGGATGCAGAGACCGTCTTTAAGATCATGACGGACACGGGCATTTGATACAATGAAACAGCATGAATCCAGTCGGCCACTTCGCAACGGTTTTAAACCGGCGGGCCGCTGGATGTGTGTGTTTTCACTTACATTTCTGTTCTGCGCTACGAATTTGTTATTTGCTGATACGTCGAATGTAGAACCTTCAATTGCCGGGGTTGTTTCACCTGAGGCAGCGGGGGGCGAACATTTATCTGCCAAGGCGGTCGAGATTTTTATGATCGGCAGCATGCCGGTCACGAACTCGATGATCACCGGCTGGCTGGCCGCACTCATTCTGATTGTTGTCTCATTGCGGTTTCGTCAGCAGATGCGGGCCGGTCGCCATACGCTGTTTACCGGCTCCATTGAGGCGCTGGTGATTTTCCTGAACGGCTTTTTGTCAGACATTATGGGCGAAAAGCTGGCTAAAAAAACCTTTTGGTTGTTGGGTTCATTTTTCATTTTTATTCTCTGCTCCAACTGGCTGGGGCTTTTTCCAGGCATTGGAAGTGTCGGATGGGGTCACTCAACAGAACACATGTTTAAAGTGACGCAACCGCTGTTTCGCGGTGTGAATGCCGATCTCAACACCACGCTGGCGCTTGGCGCGTTGTTTTTCTTTTTCTGGTTTATCTGGGCATGGAAAGAAAACGGACCGGTCGGCATTTTAAAACATATTTTTGCACCCAAAGGCGGTGCGACGGGTGTCATGTATTTTGTATTAGCGGTCGTCTTTTTAGCTGTTGGATTTTTAGAAGTTTTCTCCATCGTCATTCGCCCTTTTTCGCTGGCGCTGCGCTTGTACGGCAACATTTTTGCCGGCGAGGTGATGCTGGACACCATGCTACATAAAATTCCCGCGTTCGGCTGGTTGCTTCCCGTGCCGTTTTATCTGATGGAAGTGCTGGTCGGGCTGATTCAGGCGCTGGTTTTCATGCTGCTTTCAGCCGTTTTTGTCATGTTGATTTGCGGTCATGAGGACACGGAAGAACATTAAGAAAAAAGGAGATAAAAGATGGATCCATCAATGCATATCGGTATTGCGGCCGCAGGCGCGGCTATTGGCGTAGGTATTATCGGGTTCGGTGCTGTAATGGCAGTTGGTCGTAATCCCGGCGCGAGCAATAAAGTCATGGTGCAGGCGATTCTGGCGATTGCTTTTGCGGAAGCCTGTGTGTTCTACGCCATTTTCTTAAAATAAGCATCTGGCGGACGGAGCATCATGAACAAACTGCTTATATTGGCGGTTGCTGAAAACCCGTTTCAGAGTTTTGGAGTCAACTGGTATGACTTCATTTCTCAAGGTGTCGCGTTTCTGATCATCGCGTGGATTTTGAATAAGTTTGTATTCAAAACGGTGATGAAGACGGTGGCGGACCGGCAGAAAGAAGCGGATGAGGCCGCAGCCAACAGTGAAAAAATACGTCGCGAACTTCTGGCCGCTGAAGAGGCGCGCAAAGAGGTTCTGCATAAAGCACAAGAGCAGGCGGACCGGGTGGTTTCCGAAGCCAAAGCCACTGTGGCAGAACTGTTGAATCAGGAAAAAGTCCGCTGCGAGCTGCTGGGCAATGAAATGCTGGCCAAGGCTCGCGAGGACGCTTTGCTTGATCAGGCCCGCCTGAAAACAGAGCTCAAGGCTGACATTGCAACGATGGTTGTGAATCTCACCGCGAAGCTGGCGCAAATGAATCTCAGCGCCGCAGACCGGGACAGGCTGTTGCAGTCGGCCATTAAGGAAATCTCTGCACCGGAGCAAAAATAACCGATCATGAAGCTTACTCGTCAGCACCGCCGCAATGCCCGCCTTCTCTGGCAGGCTGTTTCCATTAACGATGTTCCCGATGTGAATCGCATTCGGGAAGCCGTCCGGATCGTGCGGCAGTACGAAGGCCGCGATGCCGAAGCGGTGCTGCGATGTTTTGTCGAGCGGTTGGAAATTTATATCCGCGCAAATCGAGTCGGAGTAACCAGCGCAGACCCGCTTTCAGTTCCGCAGCAGGAGCAGCTCTCGGAGCTGTTTCACGGAGCGGAATCCGTAAACGCCGGGATTAATTTTTCTGTTGAGCCTGCCGTTATTGGCGGGTTGCGGCTGGAAAGAGGGTATCAGGTAACGGACCTGACGCTTGCGCGGCAGCTGGAAATACTGAAGGACAAGTTGTTAAGAAATTGAATTTTTGGACTGAAAGGCTGGTTAACATACTATGCAATCTATCGTGGCAGACATCGAACAGACGCTCGCGCAATTTCATCCCGAAGCGCATTGCGAAGAAACCGGCAAAGTCATGGAGGTCGGTGACGGCGTGGCCCGCATTGAAGGGCTGCGTAAAATCCGGCTGAATGAAATGATCGATTTTGGCAATGGCGTAACCGGCCTCGCATTGAATCTTGAAGAAAACAGCGTGGGTGCGGTGGTGTTGAGCGGAGGCGAAACTGTCCGCGAAGGACAGACCGTTCGTTCAACGGGCCGTCTGCTCGAAATTCCGTGTGGACGTGCGATGCTGGGCCGAGTGGTTGATCCGCTGGGCCGTCCGTTGGACGGTAAGGGTCCGATTGTTACTACCGAGGTGAATCCGGTAGAGCGTGCGGCTCCTGGAATTATTGGACGGCAGTCCGTTTCCGCGCCGTTACAAACCGGTATTCTTGCTGTTGACGCGGTGATTCCGATCGGACGCGGACAGCGCGAACTGATTATCGGCGACCGCTCAACCGGCAAGACAACCATTGCCGTGGATACCATGATCAATCAGGCACGGCTGAACCGTGAGGCGGAAGTATCCGTTGATACGAAGATGCATCCCGTATATTCCATTTATGTGGCGATCGGCCAGCGGCAGTCGAGCGTAGCGCAGGTCGTGCGTGTGCTGGAGGAGCAGGGCGCTTTAAAATATACGGTGATCGTTGCGGCTACGGCATCGGATTCGGCCGCGATGCAGTATCTGGCACCGTTCAGCGGCACAGCCATCGGCGAATGGTTCATGGATCACGGCATGGATGCGCTGGTGGTGTACGATGACCTTTCCAAACACGCAGTGGCATACCGGCAGATGTCGCTGGTCTTGCGCCGCCCATCCGGACGCGAGGCATATCCTGGCGATATTTTTTATCTGCACAGCCGTTTGCTGGAGCGTTCGGCCTGCATGTCAAAGGCGTGCGGCGGCGGTACGCTCACCTCGCTGCCCATTATTGAAACGCAGACCGGCGATGTGTCTGCGTATATCCCGACCAACGTTATTTCCATCACGGATGGGCAGATTTATCTGGAAAGCGACTTGTTCCATCAGGGCATTCGGCCCGCGATGTCGATCGGGATTTCCGTTTCGCGCGTCGGGTCTGCCGCGCAAACCAAGGCGATGAAAGAGGTGGCCGGCAAAGTAAAACTGGAGCTGGCTCAGTATTATGAATTAAAGGAGTTTGCCCAGTTCGGTTCGGATCTGGATTCAAAAACAGTTGCGTTAATCGAACACGGGAAGCGCATTACCGAGCTGTTCAAACAGACTCAATACAACCCCTTTCCTGTGGAGGAGGAGATCGTTCAACTGTGGGCGGCTCAGCAGGGATTTTTTAAGGATACACCGGTTGAAAAAACGCGTGAAGTCAGCGCCAAACTTCTCGAATTTATCCGGATGCGGCGCAAAGAGCTGCTGAAAGATATTGCACAGCAGAAACAGCTGACACCGGAAATAAAACAGGGCCTTGAAACAGTAATGGCGGAATATCAAAGCCTGACCTAACGGATTGTAATGGCAAACTTACGCGACATTCGACGGCGCATCAAATCGATCGGCTCCATGGCCAAGATAACCAAGGCTATGCAGATGGTGTCGATTTCGAAAATGAAGCGCGCGCAACAGGCGGCTTTATACGGAATTCCGTACGCAGATATGCTGAACGATATTCTGACTCAGGTGACGCAGTATGTCGGTTCATACCGGCACGGCCTGATGGAGACGAGAAGCGGCGACCGCAAATTAATCATTCTGGTCGGAACGGATCGCGGGTTGTGCGGGTCATTGAATACGAATATTTTTCGCGAGGTGGTCAAATATGATCGCGACACCACGCTGTTTGTAACACTCGGAGCCAAGGCCGCGCAGTTTGTACAGAAAACAGGCCGGCTGCTGATTGTGGATTTCGACTATAGCGATCAGCCGAAACTTTCCGAAGCCCGGATGGTCTGCCGGTTTGTAACACAGCTTTTTCTGGATGATGAAATCGACAGCGCGGATATCGTATTCAGTGATTATGTCTCAACCTTCAAACAGGTTCCCCTGACGTGGAGTTTTCTGCCGGCAGGACAGTCTCAGGAGTTTTTCGACCAGATGCCTGAAACGCTGAAGCGCACCAAAATTGCGGAAATGCAGAAAAGTGTAAAAGACATCGGCGAATTCGATTTTGAGCCGGATGTGAATACGGTTTATGAATCACTGCTGTTGCGCAGTCTGGATTATCAGCTGCTGCAGATCATGCGTGAGGTGCGCGCCAGCGAGCACAGCGCACGCATGGTGTCGATGAAGCAGGCAACAGATAATGCCCGGGATATGAACAGCAAGCTACAACTGGTTCACAATAATTTACGGCAGGCATCTATTACAAAAGAGCTTTTAGAGATCGGGAGCGCCGCCGGAATGGACGGATAGACGCACGGGAAAATTTAAACGAAGCAATGTTCGGGAAATGAGGCGGGAAATGAAGCAGGGGAAAATTGTACAGGTTATCGGACCGGTGGTGGACGTCGAATTTGAAACCGCCGCCGATCTTCCGGGAATTTATGAGGCTCTCATCGTGGAGCAGCGCGAAATCGATGGCACGGTGCGTAAACTGGTGCTCGAAGTTCAGCAGCACGTTGGCGGACACTGGGTGCGCACCATCGCGATGGGTGCAGCTGAGGGTCTGCAACGCGGTACATTGGTTCAAACGACCGGCTCGCCGATTACGGTTCCTGTCGGACAGGGCGTTATGGGCCGCATGATGAATGTCACCGGTGATCCGGTGGACGAACGCGGCGAGGTCAAAGCAGAAAAACGGCTGCCGATCCACCGCCGCCCGCCTGCGCTGACGGAGCAGGCGACCAAGCCGGAAGTCCTGACGACCGGGATCAAAGTGATCGATTTGATCTGCCCGTTTTTGAAAGGGGGCAAGGTCGGTGCGTTCGGTGGAGCAGGTGTTGGTAAAACCGTTGTGATTATGGAACTGATTAATAACATTGCCAAACAGCACGGCGGGTATTCGGTTTTCGCCGGTGTCGGCGAGCGTTCGCGTGAAGGCAATGACCTCTATCACGAAATGTCTGCCGCCGGGGTTATCAATCAGACCGATCTGGAAAAATCTAAAGTGGCGCTGGTTTATGGTCAAATGAATGAACCGCCGGGCGCGCGCATGCGTGTGGCTCTGACCGCGCTGACGGTGGCCGAATATTTCCGCGACGAGAAATTTCAGGACGTATTGCTGTTCATCGACAATATCTTCCGCTTCTCTCAGGCGGGCGCTGAAGTATCGGCCTTGCTTGGCCGGACGCCCAGCGCGGTGGGGTATCAGCCCACGCTCTCCACGGAAATGGGTGAGTTGCAGGAGCGGATTACCTCGACGCGCTCCGGTTCCATTACCTCCTTTCAGGCGGTTTACGTTCCCGCCGACGACCTGACTGATCCGGCACCGGCCACGACATTTGCTCATCTGGATGCCACCATCGTGCTGGATCGTGCGCTTACCGCGCAGGGGATTTTTCCGGCGGTCGACCCGCTGGCTTCGAATTCGCGCGCACTTTCTCCTGAGATCGTCGGCGAGGAGCACTACAACACAGCACGCGGCGTCCAGGCTGTGCTTCAGCGGTACAAAGAACTGCAGGACATCATCGCCATTTTGGGTATCGATGAACTTTCTAATGAAGACAAAATCCTTGTTAACCGGGCCCGCCGCATTCAGAAATTTCTGAGCCAGCCCTTCACGGTTGCAGAAGTTTTCACCGGCCGGCAGGGCCGGCAGGTAACCGTTCAGGAAACCGTGCGCGGATTTAAAGAAATTCTGGAAGGTCAGCACGATGCCGTGCCGGAATCTAATTTTTACATGAAGGGCGGCATCGCGGAAGCGATTGAAGGAATTTAATTATGGCCGCCATGCTGAGAGTAAAAATCATTACGCCGAAAGAAATCGCCTACGACGGAACAGCGCTGGCAGTGACCATACCGGCAGAAAAAGGCGAAATGCAGGTTTATCAAGGGCATATTCCTGTGCTGGCGCGCCTCGTAAAGGGAATCGTTCGCGTCGAAAATTCCGATGCGGCACCGCTTTGTTTTGCGGTTGATGAAGGATTTTTTCGTGTAACGCAGGATGAAGTCAGTCTGCTGATTGACACGTTGCATCTCGCAACGGATGTGGAGGTTTGATGCCACAACCAGCACGAACCCCTAGCTATACTTAATTATTATTGTATTTCACCTTGCACGCCGTATGGCTTTGCCGTAAGAATTCCTCAACAAAACGGGGCCGATAAACGGCCGGAAACAGTAACCATTAGTCCAACAGGAGAAGCAGCAATGGCAAAAGCAGTAACCAAGTCTCAGATCATCGCTAAGATTGCCGACGACGCAGGCATCAGCAAAGTTCAGGCAAAAACCGCCCTAGAATCCATCATTGACCAGGCCTATAAAGGTGCTGCAGCAGGATTCACCGTTCCTGGTTTGGGTAAATTGGTCAAAGTGAAACGCAAAGCCCGCATGGGTCGCAACCCTGCTACCGGTGCAGCAATTAAGATTGCCGCTAAGACGGTTCTCAAATTCCGCATCGCCAAAGCCGCCAAGGATGCAATCCTCGGCTAAGTTTCCTGTGGAAGAATACAGCCGCCCCGCAACGGGCGGCTGTTTTTTTATCCTTGATTAATTCCGTTTATCCGGATAAACAGATTTATATGACGATCATCCAGAAAATTAATGCCGCAGATCGGCCGCTGATCTCGGTTGAGTTTTTTCCGCCTAAAACCGGAGTTGCACAGGCTGGTTTCAATAAAGGGGCGTCCGAACTGATCGGCCTTAAGCCGGATTTTGTTTCCGTCACGTGCGGCGCGGGAGGTTCTGCGGCCGGGCCGACTCTCGAAATTTCGCGACAGCTTTGCGGTCTTGGTTATGAAACGGTCATGCCGCACTGCACCTGCGTGGGAGTCTCGCGCGAGGAGCTGATTCGTTCAACAGACGAATTAGTAGCGCAAGGCTTTCAACAGATCATGGCGTTGCGCGGTGATCCGCCGCGTGGCGAAAAGTTTTTCAAACCGGTCGCGAATGGTTTCCGTTATGCATCCGAACTGGTTTCTTTTCTGCGTGTGCGGCATGCTCAACTCTGCATCGGTGTTGCGGGGTATCCTGAAAAACATCCGGAGGCGTATAACAAGGTGGAGGATGTGCGGCATCTGAAGGAAAAAGTGGAGGCTGGCGCCGACTTTATTACGACCCAGCTTTTTCTGCACAATCATGTCTATTTTGAATTTGTAGAAAAGTGCCGTGCGGCTGGCATTACAGTGCCGATTGTGCCGGGACTGCTCCCGGTGATATCACTTGAACAGATTAACCGGATGCGGACTTTTTGTGAATTTCATGTGCCTGAGATTCTGTTACGCAACCTTGAAGCCGCTAAAAACGATCCGGTGAAAATGGAGCGGATCGGTTTGTACTGGGCCATTGAGCAGATCTCTGAACTGGTTGAAGGCGGCGCGCCGGGGATACACCTCTATCTGCTTAACCGGGCCAAAACAGCGTTTTACCCCGAACTTTTCGCCTGCCTTTCCCGTATTCGCGGACAGTAGCCTGAATTTTCAAATATTGGAAAAATGATTTTCAACCGGCTGGAAAAAGGGCATAAGTTTTCAAATGGTTGAAAAACTCATAGCATGGATTCTTCTCGCTGTCGTACTTACCGGATGTTCAACGCCGAGGTATGAGGACGGGACGAAAAAGGAATATTCCGATATGCCGTGGAATACGCCGGCCCGATGGGAAGGCAGTATGAATATTCCCGGTATGAGCGGAAACTAGCCGGGGAAAGGCGACAGGCTTTAGATCTTTGGCCTTAGGACTCCTAAAGTCTATTGCCTAAAGGCCTTCCAGAATTCTCAGCATTCTTCTTAACGGTTCTGCAGCACCCCAAAGCAACTGGTCGCCACACGTGAAAGCCGCGAGATATTCCGGCCCCATTTTCATTTTGTGAATACGTCCGACCGGAACGGTCAGGGTTCCCGAAATGGCCGCCGGTGTCAGGCGGGCGAGGGTTTCTTCTTTGGTGTTGCCGACCACATCCACCCACTCGTTGTCGTTGCGGATGATTTCAATCAGTTCTTCCAGCGGCAGATTTTTCTTCAGCTTGATGGTGAGACCCTGGCTGTGACAGCGCATAGCGCCGATTCGCACGCAAAGACCGTCAATCGCGATAGGGGTCTTTGTTTCAAGAATTTTATTGGTTTCAGCAAAGCCTTTCCACTCTTCTTTGGTCTGTCCGGCATCCACCAGTTTATCAATCCACGGGATTAACGAACCGGCCAGCGGCGCGCCGAAGTGCTGTGTCGGGATATCTTTGCTGCGCAATGCGGACGTTACATTACGGTCGATATCAAGGATGGCGGAGGAGGGGGTGGCTAATTCAGTGGCGACGGTTTTATTCAGCACACCCATCTGGCAGAGCAGTTCACGCATGTTCTGTGCTCCGGCGCCGGAAGCCGCCTGATAGGTCATGGAGGAAAGCCATTCGACCAGCCCGGCTTTAAAGAGTCCTCCGAGCGCCATCAGCATCAGGCTGACGGTGCAGTTCCCGCCGATAAAATCTTTTTTCCCATCTGACAAGGCCTTGTCGATCACCGGGCGGTTGACCGGATCGAGGATAATCACGGCGTCTTTGCTCATGCGCAGGGTCGATGCAGCGTCGATCCAGTAACCATTCCAGCCGGTGGCTCTCAGCTTGCTGTGAACGGCCGTGGTGTAGTCGCCGCCCTGGCAGGTTAAAATCACGTCCATTCCGGCGAGTGCGCCGAGGTCGGAGGCATCCAGAAGAACGGACGCGCCCTTGCCGACATTCGGGGCCGCGCTACCAACTTGCGAAGTCGTAAAAAATACCGGCGTAATCCCGGCGAAATCATTTTCTGCCAGCATTCGTTCCATCAGAACCGAACCGACCATTCCGCGCCATCCTACTAAGCCGACTTTCATAGCATTCTCCCGATTAAAAGGCGGTCACGGTATTTGATTTAAAAAGCGAACGCAAGCCGCTAGTATCCGCAAAATCATGATGTTTCTAGCTGAATTTATGCCGTATACCAAGCCCTTTTGGGAGTACAGCAACCCGCCGCCCGGCATGGTGGCTTCCGGTCTGTTTTTTCTACTGTTAATCTGTGTCGGTGTCGCTACAGATGTCGGGCTGATACTCTACTGGCTTAAAAGACCGGTGCGGATGCCGGAACTGGCTGCGCGCCTGATGTCCCGCTCTCTGCCGGCAAAATGGGTGCTGATTTTTTTTGGAACCGTGATCTTTTTCTATCTCCTTGCTTCCTGGCTTTATATGGTGATGTTTCCGGACCGCGGAATTGAACCGGCGGCGGTGATTTTTCAAACGTTGGTCTTCCATCTGCCGGTGCTGGGGCTGTTCGGATTGATGCTTCGCCTGGCGAACGTTCACGGGAGTGAATTATTCGGTCTTTTCTGGAAGAGAGCCCCGGCTCTATTAGGACTCTCCGTGATTTTCTATCTGGCGGCATTACCGCTGCTTTGGTTGTGCAGCGCGCTTTATCAGATTTTGCTTTATCAGTTCGGGTGTGATTTTTTTCTTCAGGATATCGCCGCGGTTTTAACGGTTCCGGCCCCGTGGCTGGTCCGCACAGCACTGTTCTTTATTATCATCGTCGTTGCACCGGTTTTCGAAGAGATCGTTTTTCGCGGTATCTTACTGCCGTTTATGGCGCATCGTATCGGTTTCTGGCCGGGTATGGTTCTGACTTCTCTGGTTTTTGGCGGAATGCACCTTCACTTACCCTCATTTCTCCCGCTTTTTTTACTTTCGGCGATGTTCAGTCTGGCCTACGCCCGCACGCAGTCGCTACTGGTTCCGGTTGGAATGCATGTTTGTTTTAACGCGGTCACGGTGATCCTTCTCTTATTATTAGGCTGATAAACTTGAGTTTTTGTTTGCATGCCGCCCGTGGAAGGGTAAAAAACAGAGCCTTTATTAACTTATTTCGGAGCAATATGAATTTTCTGGGCATTGATATCGGCGGAACAAAAATAGCGGTTTCGATAGGAAACGAGCAGGGAGAGATTCTCGCTGATCAGCGGTTCCCTACCGATCCGAACAGTGCGCAGAAAACGCTGGAGCAGGCAGTCCTGGTTGCCGAAGCGCTGATCGCCAAAGCCGGACTGACCGTTGGGAAGATCGACGCGATCGGCATCAGTTCGCCCGGACCGATGTGCTCGAAGCGGCGTATGATCTTGAAGACCCCGAATTTGCAAAGCTGGGATCACTTCAAAGTCGGTGACTTTTTTGAACAGCACTTTAAGCGTCCGACTTTTATGCAGAATGATGCCAACGGCGCCGGTCTGGCGGAATACTTATTCGGAGCCTGTAAAGGGCTGGATTTGATTTACCTCACCATGAGCACCGGCATTGGCGCGGGCATCATCAGCAACGGACAGCTGATTACCGGCACAAATGATCTGGGCGGTGAAGTCGGTCACTTCACGCTCGACCTGAACGGCCCCCGCTGCGGTTGCGGCAAGACGGGCTGCTGGGAAGCCTACTGCGGCGGCAAAAATTTTGCCGATCAGGTGCGTGCAGACATCGCCGGCGGCGTACAAACTTCAATTCTCAAAGAAGCCGGCGGCGATCCGGCGAAGATCGGTATGCAGGAGGTCCGCGCCGCCATCCGGACGGGCGACGCCTACGCCTGTAAGAAATGGGATGGTTTCATTGAAAAAATGGCGCAAGCCGTCAGCATCCTGTTGCAGACACTCAATCCGCAGGCCATCGTGATGGGCACGCTGGCCATCCATGGCGGCGACCTTTTCATTCCGCAAATGATGGAACGACTTCCCAAGTATGCGTGGAAAGGCGTACTGGAGGCTTGCAGCCGGATTGAGGCTAGTACACTGAAAAATATTGGCGAACTGAGTGCTATTGCCATTGCGCTCGACGGAGCCCGCCATTTGAATAAAGGATAATCACCATGCTCGACATTAAATTCATTCGCGAAAATCCCGCCGCCGTTAAAAAGGCGCTCGTTAACCGTAAAGCCGAAGCGGATGTCGACGGTTTGCTTGCGCTGGATATCGAACGTCGCGCCGCCATTACCGAAGGCGAAGAACTTAAAAGTGAGCGCAATGCCGCGTCTAAAAATATCGGCGGGCTCATGAAGGAGGGCAGGAAAGCCGAAGCTGAAGCCGCTAAGGAACGCGTCCGGCAGATGGGTGACCGCATTGCAGTCCTTGACGAACAGGTGCGCGAACTCGATGAGAAAATCACGAACGTTCTGTTGTTTATTCCCAATATGCCGCGCCCGTCCGTTCCGGTCGGTTCGAGCGAGGCGGACAATCCGGTCGTGCGCGTTTACGGCGAAAAGCGGAAATTTGATTTTGCCATCAACCCGCACTGGGACATTTGTGAGGCGCTCAGGCTGGTTGATTTTGAACGCGGCACTAAAATTGCCGGCTCCGGCTTTCCGGTTTACACCGGACAGGGCGCCAAACTTCAGCGCTCGCTCATCCAGTTCATGCTCGACCTGCACACCTCGGAACATGGCTACACCGAAGTCGAGCCGCCGTTCGTCTGTAACGCCGGTGCCATGACCGGTACCGGCCAGCTTCCGAAATTCGCGGAAGACATGTATCACATCGGCATCGACGGACTCTATCCGGTTCCGACCGCCGAAGTGCCGGTCACCAATCTCTATGCCGACGAAATTATCGATGTCGAAAAACCGCTCAAGCTCACCGCCTACACGCCGTGCTTCCGCCGTGAAGCCGGCGCCGCCGGACGCGATACGCGCGGACTGCTTCGTCTGCACCAGTTCGACAAAGTCGAAATGGTCAACTTCGTAAAACCCGAAGATTCCGAAAAACAGCATGAAATTCTCGTCCGTGAAGCCGAAGCTGTTTTGCAGAAACTTGGCCTGCATTATCGCGTTATCGAACTCTGTACCGCCGACATCGGCTTCAGCGCTGCCAAATGCTACGACATCGAACTCTGGGCTCCGGGCGTTGAAAAATGGCTCGAAGTCTCATCGGTCAGCAACTTCTGGGACTATCAGGCCCGCCGCGCCCGCATCCGCTGCCGCGGTGAAGACGGCAAGCCGCAGTTTGCGCATACGCTCAACGGCTCCGGCGTCGCCCTGCCGCGCCTCGTCGTCGCGCTCATCGAAAACAACCAGAACGCCGACGGCACCGTCACCATTCCTGAAGCCCTGCGCCCCTACATGGGCGGCCTCGAAAAACTCGGCTGATTTTCTGGAGTGCGGACGCAAGCGAAGCGCGAGGCCGCTTTAAAGCTCCGTCGCACTTCGTTTGCCGGAGCACTCCAGAGCGCTTCGCGCTTCAGGCAAAAAACAAACCCCGGTTTCCAACTTTGGAGCCGGGGCTTTTTTATGAACGCTCTGGTTGGTAAAATTTTATTTAATTCCAATCCCCATCCTGTCGATCCCGTAATCCCGTCTAAAACTTCCAAGCTCTGGAACTGTTCATTTCCGTCTGTTCGAGGTAACTTTTTCCCGTGAACCTGATCGAAAAAGTAAAATCGGCGATTGAGCGCGGGGGGCTGATTCCTGCGGGCGCGACGGTGATCGTCGGTGTGTCCGGCGGGGCGGACTCCGTGGCACTGCTCCACATCCTGCATCGGCTGGGTTATTCGCTAATCGCCGCGCACCTTAACCACGGTATCCGCGGTGCAGAGGCCGACGGCGACGAAGCCTTCGTCAAAGCTCTCTGTAAAAAACTCGGCATCGAGTGCGTCACGCAAAAAACAGATGTTCCCGCGCTCGCCAAAGAAAAAGGCATCTCACTCGAAATGGCTGCCCGTGAAGCAAGGCATGAGTTCTTCAGGTCGAAAGTCGAAGGTCTAAAGTCTAAGGCCTTGATTGCCCTCGCTCATCATGCCGACGACCAACTTGAAACCTTTTTTCTGCGGGCCGCCCGCGGAAGCGGCCCCGGCGGTCTCGGCGGAATGCGGTTTTTCCAATGTTTGGAAAACGTAGACGCGACGCCCTCGTCGCGTTTCCCGAACACTGCGGACGCGACGGGGGCGTCGCGTCTACATTCTCAATTGATCCTGATCAGACCCATGCTTGGAATCCGGCGGGCGGAAATTATCCAATGGTTGGAAAAAGAAAAAATGGAATGGCGCGAAGACGCCACCAACACCGACGAAGACATTTCGCGCAATTTTGTGCGCCGTCAGATTCTTCCAATCCTTGGAAAGTTGAATGAACGGGCCGCCGAAAACATCCTGCGTACGATGGAAATTCTACGCGATGAGGAGGATCATCCTGAACAGGCCGCGCGTCGCCGGGAAATCCGTGACTGGCTGATTGAACAGGGTGTAACGCCGACCTTTAATGCGGTTGAACAAGTCGTTTCGTTTTCAGAGAAAACAAGCGGAACGCAGCTCCTTGACCTTGAAGGACTGCGATTGGTTAATGAGTATGGGAAGTTGAGCGTAGACGCGACGCCCTCGTCACGTCGCGTGTGCAGAGAACGCGACGAGGGCGTCGCGTCTACGTTTCCCGTCCAAATGCGAGAAAGCGTCGGCATTCTGCGCGGCCCGTGGTGCGCCTCGGTTTCGCTGACCAAAGTGGCGGGCCGGAAAGTCACCGTCCGCGCCGCGCGCCCCGGCGACCGGATGGAGCCGTACGGCATGGAAGGCTCAAAAAAGCTTCAGGATATTTTCATTGATTTGAAAATTCCTAAGGCGCAGCGCGATACTTGGCCTGTTGCTGAGTGCGAAGGAGAAATCATCTGGCTGCCCGGTTATCGCATCGCCCGCGGCTGGGAACTTTTAAGCGGTGCCGAACCAGCTCTGCATTTGTTTTTTGATAAGTAAAAGCCCTTGCAACCGCAAACGATTGCAAGGGCTAGAGGTTCTTTCCATATTGAAAGACGCAGAGAATCCGGCAACAAACCCCTAAGTGCCTTCTTCTCTGAAACTCTGGGGGCGGACTATATGTTGGTGCTTAATTTTTTAAAGTCATTCTTTGTAGGGTAATTCCCTACATGGGAAGGTGTTTTTTAGAAACTTGACGCGGGTCAAGGTGTGCGGTTTCAGATCGGGTATAGTTCGTTTTAATCAGTGGAGAATGCCCTATGAAACGAAGCATTATTGAAATCGACGAAGCAAAGTGCAACGGGTGCGGAGCCTGTGTAACCGGTTGTGCTGAAGGCGCATTACAGATCGTAAACGGCAAAGCGAAACTGGTGAATGATGTCTTTTGTGACGGTCTTGGCGCTTGTATCGGAGAGTGCCCGACCGGTGCGCTGAGGATCATTGAGCGCGATGCACCCGAATTTGATGAGACTGCTGTGCAGAAACATGTGCGCAAAAAAGCTCCGCCTGCCGGCGGATGTCCCGGAATGCAGGTCCGTTTTGCCGGACCGGAAAAGGGTAAAAAAGCGCCGGGCGAAAGTCAGGGGATTTCCGGACAGGTGATCCCGTCGGAACTGAACCAGTGGCCGACGCAATTGCATCTGGTTCCGGTTGAAGCTCCGTTTTTTAAAAACCGTGAGCTGGTGGTGCTCAGCACCTGTTCGCCATCCGCTTCGCCGGATGTCAACTGGCGGTTTATACGCGGACGCGCCATTGCGATCGCCTGTCCGAAGCTGGACCGGACCGAAGGCTACGTTGAAAAGCTTGCCGGGATTTTAAAATCGAATGGCAGTCCGAAAGTGATCGTTGTTCGAATGGAAGTTCCCTGTTGCGGCGGGCTGACCGTGATGGTTCAAGAAGCGGCCCAGCGCAGCGGAAGGACGGACCTGATCGTTGAGGAAGCAACGATCGGTCTCGACGGGGAACTGAGAGAAATAAAAAGATTGGATTAATGGATCGGGGGATTGCGGGATGAATGAGTGAACCAATAGTTCAAAAATCCTTTAATCCAGTGATCCACGGAGGTTTATATGGATGATCTGAAAGGCAAAGCACTGAACCTGAAAACACTGGTCGATTATTCCGATGGCGCGGTTGTCAGCCGCACGCTGCTTAAAAAAGAGACGGGCAATATCACGCTTTTCTCTTTTGCTAAAGGTCAGGGGCTGAGCGAACACACCTCGCCGTTTGATGCCGTAGCGGAAGTGGTTGAAGGGGAAGGAACATTTATCATTGCGGGCCAGCCTCAAACCGTGAAGGCGGGCGAGCTCATTATTATGCCGGCTAATATTCCGCACGATGTGCAGGCCGCCGGGGCCCCGTTTAAAATGCTGCTGATCATGATCCGCTCAAAGACCTGATATTATCTGATCCAGCCGCCGCCCAGCAGTTCGTTGCCGTCATAGACGACGGCCGCCTGACCGGGCGTGAGGGCGAATTGCGGTTCAGCAAAAGAAACTTTAAAGTCGCTGTCACTGATTTTTTCTAGCACGGCCGCCGCGCCGCGATGGCCGTAGCGCGGTTGAACAGTGAAAGTAGAACGACCGTCCCGGTCGTTTTGCACCGGAGGATCTTCCGGAGGTAGAAAAGCAAGCGGGACGCTTGCTCTACATTCCGGGAAAGATCCTGAAATCCAATGGGCATCCTGAACGAAACATTCGGATTGCATGACGCCCTCGCGCGGTGAAAGCGTAATTTCATTTTTATCCGCATCAATCTGGCTGACGTACACCCGTTCGCCGACGGCGACGCCGGTTCCGCCGCGCTGTCCGACGGTGAAGCGGTGAACACCTTCGTGTTCGGCCAGTTGCTTGCCCCGGTCGTCGAGCACACGCCCCTTTTTCCTCACTTGTGGCGCGCGCGCTTCGACAAATTCGGGATACATGCCTTCTTCGACAAAACAGAGATCCTGGCTTTCACCGCGCGGAACGACCGGCAGATTGTGGTCGGCGGACCATTTTTTGACGGTCTCTTTTGTCCATGCGCCGAGAGGGAACAGGGTGTGCGCGAGCTGTTTCTGGGAGAGGCGGTGCAGAAAATAGGACTGGTCTTTGGTGCCGTCTGCGGCGCGCAACAGGTGAAACGTGCCGCCGCGCTTTTCAATGCGGGCGTAGTGGCCGGTCGCCAGCACGTCGCAGTTGAGCTGTACTGCGCGGTCGAGCAGGAACCCGAATTTGATAAACTGGTTACAGGCAATGCACGGCGACGGCGTACGGCCTGCCGCATATTCATTGACGAAAGGCTTAACCACGTTCTCCTCAAAGCGATCCTGCGCGTTGACGACGTAATGCCGGATGCCAAGCGCCGCGCAGACTTTCTGTGCGCGGGTGACATCTTCGAGCGAGCAGCATCGCGAACCGTCTTTCCACATGTGGGCGGTCAGACCGATCACTTCGTAACCCTGTTCGACCAGCAAAGCCGCCGCCACGGAACTGTCCGTGCCGCCGCTCATTCCGACTGCCGCGCGTTTTTTCATACGTGATCCGGCTCGATGACAGCGGAAGCATCGGCAGTATGGAATGGAGGATTCTTGGAAATCATGGGCGGGTTTTAATGTATACGGACAAGAAAGACCAGCAATTACAGATTGCGTGTGTATGGCGGGCAAACGCTTTTGTACGAAGAGCCTGTTTATTCAGAAAGCGGCGCAAAAAACTCACCCTGAATAGGGATTCTTCGTTTGAAGAATCCCTATGATGTCTTTTCGACCAATCGACCGTTGATGTACTTGTGCAGAATGCTGGAAATCAGGGTTTGATACGGCAACCCTTCATGAACAGCAGTCTTCTGGAATCGGACAAGATCACGCTCCGCCATGCGTATATTTACGCGTTTGTCCTTACGCAAGGTGGCCCGAGCCGCCTCGCGGTAGCGAGAGGCCTCCTGCTTGAAGTTTGGAATCCGTTTCCATTCACCGCTCTCGACAGACTCGAGCAGGTTCTTTTCTTCCTGTGTTAATTTCATTTTGAATCACCTCCCAAATATAATTTTGTCATCTTCCGACTGGGAATGATCGTCTTGAGAAAGATCACCTCACATATCACCTTGTGTGCGCTTTGGCAACACACCTTTGTCACACACCTTTGTCACATGTTGATGCCCCTATGCACCCCTCGGAGCCCCTCTAGCTTCAGCGGTTGCAGCAGGTGAACTTAATAAAAACGAAAAAGATTTTCAGCGCAGCCGGGCTTGCCTGCTGTGCGGCGGGTCGCTAAGGTTTTGTTATGAGCGAATCCAAAAAAGACCGTTTGAAAAGGCTGGCGGGAAGCGACCAGTTCATTTCCGGTATCTACAACTATTGCGACCGCTGGTGCGAGCGGTGCACGATGCGCAATAAGTGCCTGAGCTTTGCGATGGACCCCGATCTGCGCACAGAGGATTCCCCGCGTAATGATCTGAATAACGAAGAGTTTTGGCAGGGCATGCACGAGAGCTTTGAGCTGGCTTTCGAACTGTTGCAGGAATCGGCCGAAAAATGGGGGATTGATCTGAACGCCCCGTCTGATTCTGACTGCGAAAAACGCGAGCGTAGGCGGGAGCGCAAGATCGAACGCGATCCGCTGCTGAAAAACGCCATGGCGTATGCCGAAGCCGTGGATGCATGGATGGATGAGCGCAAGGTGCTGTTCGGCGAAAAGGCAAAACAGATAGAGCGGGAAGTTGAGATGGAACTGCCCGGGCATGATCCGCTGCCGGAGGCTATTGCGCTGCACGAGGCGGTCGAAGTAATCCGCTGGTATCAGTATTTTCTCTATCCAAAAATCTCCCGCGCTATGAACGGGCTGCTCGATGACGATCACGACATGATGGATGATGTGCTCGGATCGGCCAAAATTGCGCTGATTGCCATTGAGCGGAGTATCGGTGCCTGGCAGACACTGGGCCGGGTGCTTGAGCAGTCCGACGACGTGCTGGAACTGCAAATCCGACTGACCCGCATCAAAACGGAACTGGAGAAGCGTATTCCTAGTGCCATGAGTTTCAAGCGGCCCGGCTTTGACGGTTAGGAGAATTTATGGGTGTAATACGAAGTTAACTTGATGAGTATTCTTCACCACCCGCTTCGCTAGAGAAAACTTCGGAGGAAGTCAGAGAGTTTCTCTCAATAAACGGAATAGATTTGGAGTAGAGCTCGTAAGTGAAAGCTCGTTTTCACTTACGAGCTCTATTCCAAATCAAGCCCTGTGCCGACAGGGCTGCCCCAAAACTACGGGGCACCGTTTATTTCAACCCCTGATTGCTGAACTCCCCCCTCTGAACCCCTCTGACTTACTCTAGCGCAGCGGGTGGTAAAAAATATTTTCCGGATTCCGATCAATACAAATCAGATTGATTCCGTATAAGCATTCTGGCGTCAGCGGTTGTAAAAACAGTTTCCCGGATGCCACTCATTAATCGAAAAAATCATATTGTGTTCCAAAGCCCGGTTGGATTTTCGATCAGCTTTTCGACGGTTTCCTCAAAAACCTTCCGGTTTTCCTGTTCGCTGAGCGACTGATTTTCAAGACCCATCGTATGGGCGGCCTGCGAGAGACGTTTGGCGGCAACCTGTTCGGCTTGCTTGCGTAAAGTTGTCTCCAAATCGGTTTTGGGAACAAACCCGTAAACAAAAACACAGTCCAATCCTTCGGCGATCCGGCGCATGGTTTTCAGCGTGACGGCTCCGGAGAATTCGCCCTTCTCAACTACCGTGATCCGCTGTTGAGTCATTCCTGTGCGTTCAGCCAGCTGCCTTGCGCTCATGCCCAAGGCATCGCGAATTGCACGAATCCAGCCTTTTTGAGGGGTTTGAATCTCTAAAAGTGCGCTGAATTGAGACAATTTCGCCCCAAGTTGCTCAATTATTAGTTTTTTGTTTTTCATATCGAATCCTTCCGACAGGATCATTTACAACATAAAAGATGTATTAATGTCGATAAAAAACAATATATAAGTTGTATAAATAAAAAAAATATACATCTTATAAGGTGTATATCGTCGGAATTTAATCCCCGAAGAAGCGGCAGGATGGATGCCCGTTTCCCGAACCGCCCGACCGTCCGCTCTTGATAACGGAAAGTTCTTCTTGTCTGTTCAGTGACGTTATTTAAGTTTTTCTTCTAGGTTTTTAATGTAATCGGGGCTGAATTTGTAGCCCATCCTTATTGCCTCATCTGCTTTTTCTTTGGCTTGTTGGTAGTCTCCCATGTAGAAGTAAAGGTCTGACCAGTGTGCTATAAAAGGAGGATATTTTGGATCTATTCTGGAGGCCTTAACGAGCAATTCATTGGCTGTCTCAAAGTGGCTCTGAGCTTTAGCATCGTTCTTTTCTTCTTTATAGTATTGGCCGACAATTATATGGGAAAATGCAAGGTCTCCGATAATCTTTTCATTACTCGGAGCTTTTCCATTTGCCAATTGAAGGCATCGAATAGACTCCTTCAGATTGTATTCAGGTTCTTCTTGGGAAGCACGTTGCCCCATGACTAAACCAAACCCCCAATAAACTTCGGGGTTTTCTCTGTTGAACATCCAGCCCTGATTGAATCGCTTAATTGCAGTGTCATAATCGCCTTTATAGTAATACTGCCATCCAAGCTGGACGGACCGTTTGCTGAAATCTGCGTTTTGTTCAACGGTCGGGTCGTGCTGTCCGCCATACATTGGAAGTTCATTCATGGGCCGTTCGGCAATTGCTAGATGACCAAACAGAAAACTGACAATAAAGAGCAACGCGTTTTTCATAGTTCTCCTATTGGATACAGCTACCCTCTGTAGCGGTTGGTGATGGGCATGCGGCGGTCGCGGCCGAAGGCTTTCGGCGTGATCTTGATGCCGGGCGGCCCTTGTCGGCGTTTGTATTCGCTGAGGTCAACCAGCCGGACGGCTTTGCGGACGGCGGCTTCGTCGAATCCGGCGGCGAGCATGTCGGCGACGCCCATGTCTTTTTCGACGTAGGCTTCGAGAATCGGGTCGAGCACGTCGTATGGCGGGAGCGAGTCGCTGTCTTTTTGGTCGGGCCGCAGTTCAGCGGTCGGCGGACGTTCAATCGTGGACGGTGGAATGACAACGCCTTTGGTGTTGCGCCAGCGGCAGAGGTCGAACACCAGCGTTTTTGGAACATCTTTGATGACGGCGA
Organism: uncultured Verrucomicrobiota bacterium; assembly: GCA_964398915.1. Classification (GTDB taxonomy): domain Bacteria; phylum Verrucomicrobiota; class Kiritimatiellia; order Kiritimatiellales; family Tichowtungiaceae; genus Tichowtungia. The sequence continues at coordinate 71,452 of CAYNOR010000005.1, read as the reverse complement.
AGCCGCCGGCCATATCGCCGTAGAGCGTGCAGTAGCCGGTGGCGAACTCGCTCTTGTTGCCGGTGGTGAGCACCAGCCAGCCGAATTTGTTCGAGAGCGCCATGATCAGCGTGCCGCGGATACGTGCCTGGAGATTTTCTTCGGTCAGATCCGGTTCGGCATTTTTCCAAACCTTGGAAAGTTCATCGGTAAATTTTCCGAAGATTGGAAAAATCGGAATGGTGTGGAATTCAACGCCGAGATTGGCGGCGATCAATCCGGCATCGGAAAGGGTTTCGTTGGATGAATACTGCGACGGCATGGTGACGGCGGCGACGCGGTCTTTACCGAGCGCATCAACCGCCAGCGTCAGCACCAGCGCGGAATCAATCCCGCCGCTGACGGCAACCACGGTTTTTTTGAAGCCGTTTTTGTTTACGTAATCGCGCAGGCCGAGCTTGAGCGCTTCATAAACCTCTTCGACCGGATCGAGCGGATTCCAAACCTCGGAATCCGTCAGCGTGCATTCCTCGAAAAGCGGAGCGCGGGCGGTAACATTTCCCTTTGCATCGAACGCGGCGCTGCCGCCGTCGAAGACGAGCTCGTCCTGTCCGCCGACCTGATTACAGAAGAGCAGGGGCGCGTTGAGTTTCCGGGCGGCGGCGGCGAAAACGGCTTCGCGCTCAAGCCGTTTGCCTCGGTGGTACGGCGAGGCGGAAAGATTAATCACCAGTTCCGGTTTTTCAGCGGCGAGCGCACGGCAGGCTGCGCCGTCTGTCACCCAGGAGTCTTCGCAGATGTGAATGCCGACTTTTTTCCCGAACGCGTCGAAGGTGAAGGCTGCGTGCCCGGCATCGAAAACGCGCTTTTCGTCGAAAACGCCGTAGTTCGGCAGAAGCATTTTGCGGTAGGTGCCGATGACTTTGCCTGCGTGAAAAACGACCGCTGCATTGTAGCGGCCGGTGCTGTCGGTCAGCGGCGCGCCGACAACGGTGTAAACTTCTTTGGGCAGTTTGTCCGCCAGCCGTTTAAGCTGTTTGTCACAGTCATGAATAAACTGCGGACGCAGAACGAGATCTTCGGGCGGGTAGCCGCACAGCGCGAGTTCCGGAAAAACGATCAGCTGTGAGCCGGCCGTTACCGCGCCCTGTGCGTCGATGATCATGCGGTTGGCATTTTCTTCGAGCGCCCCGACGGAGGGGTTCATCTGAATGGCGGCGCACCGTAAATTGTGGTCAAGTTCGTTCAATTCAATATCCAATATTCAGCAAGGAATTTTCAATGGAGAACGGCTAGCGATCCTTGCGTTTTCTAGCGGTTTCGGCACTTGTAAATAAGATGGCGATTAATTCATCTGTTTCCTGCAAAAGAGGCGCGAGCTGATCGTCCGTTTTAACCATCTTTGCGCCAGCGATAATTTTCAGCCAGATTTCCGTTTCCCGGAGTTCTTTGAGCGAGATCTTTAGCTTATGGATAAAGTCAGCTCTGGATTCCGCGCTTTGAGCTTCGCCATAGTTCGGTGCAGGGGATGTTCCGCTCCTTAATATTTGGGAGGCCACATGCTTTCCCGCTTTTGTATCCGGCAGAGATTCGGATAGACGAACAATCCGGATTGCATACTTAACTAAACGATCCTGAAGGTCATATTCTCTCTCCCTGACCATTGGCCATTCCTTGTTGAGTATTGAACTGCTGAATTGTTATCTGCGGTAGTTCGGAGCTTCTTTGGTGATTTTGATGTCGTGAGCGTGAGCTTCGAGCGCTCCGGCGTGCGAGACGCGGACGAACTGTCCGTTAGCTTGCAATTCAGGAACGGTGCGGCATCCGCAGTAGCCGAGGCTGGCCTGTAACCCGCCGCTGTACTGTTTGAGCATTTTGCTGACGGCACCGGCGTAGGGGACGACGCCTTCAATGCCTTGCGGGACGAGCTCGTCATCGGCACTGTCCTTTTGTCCGTAACGCTGGCGGGAGCCTTCGCGCGATTTCATGGCGTCGAGACTGCCCATGCCGCGGTAGACGACAAACTGGCGGCCTTCGTAAAGAATTTTTTCACCGGGGCTTTCATCGGTGCCGGCGAGGACGGAACCCATCATGACGCTGGAGGCGCCGGCGACGAGCGCTTTGGCGATGTCGCCGGAGTGGCGGACGCCGCCGTCGGCGATGACCGGGATGGAGCCTTCAAGAGCAGAGGCGCAATTATAAATCGCGCTGATCTGCGGAATGCCGACACCGGCGACGACGCGGGTGGTGCAAATGGAGCCGGGGCCGATGCCGACCTTAACGGCGTCCGCGCCTGCTTTGCGCAGAGCCAGAGCCGCTTCGCCGGTGGCGATGTTTCCGGCAATTACGTCGATGCCGGGCAGATTCTTTTTGACCCATGAGGTCATTTCGATCACGCCTTTGCTGTGGCCGTGAGCCGTATCGACGACCAGAACGTCCACTTCGGCGGCGGCGAGAGCCTCGGCGCGGACGTAGTCGCCGGGGCCGATACCGGCGGCGGCGCGCAGGCGGTACTGTTCGTCGCGGTTATAGAGCGGGCGGGTATTTTCGATGAGATCGGCGACGTCGGTGTAGCTGTAGAGTCCGATCAGTTTGCCGTTTTTAACGAGCGGCAGCTTGCCGATTTTATTTTCCTTCATGATTTGATAGGCCTGCCGCAGGTCGGTGCCTTCGCCGGCCGTAAGCACCTCTTTGGTCATGATGTCGCCTGCGCGGACATTGTTGCTGGCGGCGTACTTCATGTCCTTGGTGGTCAGAATGCCGACCAGATTGCCGCTGTCGTCCATGATCGGAAAGCCGCTGAAACTGTAGCCTTTTTCGAGCCGGTGCTGCTGAATTTGCGCGAGCGTCTGGTTGACATTGAAGGTGATGGGTTTACCAATGAGGCCGTTGAGGTAATGTTTGACGCGGGACACGTCGCCGGCCTGCCGTTCGGAATCCAGATTTTTGTGGATGACGCCGATACCGCCGTGCAGCGCCATGGCGATCGCCATATCGGCTTCGGTTACGGTGTCCATCGCTGCGCTGAGGAAGGGAATGTTCACCTTAATATTTTTGGTGAGGCGGCTGGTGATGTCGGTTTCCCCAGGGAGGAAATCGGCGTACTGGGTGATTAGAGAAACGTCGTCAAACGTGAGCCCTTCAAAGGGAAAGGTGCTCATAAACTTATCGAGATACTTATTGTGGCTCATGGAATGTGTCCTTTTGCCGCAACAGCTTGGCGACCGGGGGCTTTGTAGTCAATATTGTTTAGAGAGGAATGATGGATTGAGGGAGGAGTGGATTGCTGACAGGGGCGGATTTGCTGTTTATTTCCATCCAATAATCCAGTACTCCTTTAATCCGCTGTTTATGGAGGTTTATATGCTGGCGGTACATGTTTTTATTCAGGTGAAACCGGATTGCGTCGAACGCTTCATCGAAGCGACCCGGGCAAACGCAAAAAACAGTCTTCTGGAGCCGGGCATTGCGCGGTTTGATCTGATTCAGCAGCAGGATGATCCGACCTGTTTTGTGCTGGTGGAGGTTTATCGCGACGTCGAGGCGACGGCACGCCATAAGGAAACCGCGCACTATGCCCGCTGGCGGGATACGGTCGCCGACATGATGGCCGCTCCGCGCAGCAGCGTGAAATACACAACGGTTTATCCGGAAGATTCCGAATGGAGAAGCGTATGACCTTTGAATTTGCAACGGCTGGACGGATACTTTTCGGCAACGGAACGCTCTCGCAGGCCGCACCGGCCGTCGCGCAGTTCGGCCGCCGCGCGCTGGTGGTGACCGGACGGAACGCAGGGCGGGCGAAAGCGCTGCTCGACGCATTGAAAAGAGAGAGCGTAGCCTGCGAGATTTTTCCTCTCGCCGGGGAACCGACGGTGAATGATGCAAAGCGGGCGGCGGCCTTCGAGTGCGACGTTGTCATCGGATTCGGCGGCGGCAGTGTGATTGATCTGGCCAAAGCCGCCGCCGCCTTGATGACCAATCCCGGCGACCCGTTCGATTATCTGGAGGTGATCGGCAAAGGAATGCCGCTGATTAATCGGCCCGCGCCGTGCATCGCCATTCCCACCACCGCCGGGACGGGTGCGGAAGTGACGAAAAATTCCGTCCTTTCTTCGCCGGAACATCGCGTCAAAGTCAGCCTCCGCCACCCGCTAATGCTACCGGATCTGGCGATTGTTGATCCGGAGTGCACGTATTCGATGCCGCCAGCCGTTACGGCGGCGACCGGACTCGACGCGCTTACGCAGTTACTGGAAGCCTTTATCTCGCGCAAGGCCGGTCCGATGACCGACGGCTTCTGCCGCGAAGGACTGCCGCGTGTAGTCCGCGCGTTGCGCCGCGCATTTGAGAACGGCGCGGATAGTAAAGCCCGCGAAGAGATGGCGCTGGGCAGTCTGTTCAGCGGATTGGCACTGGCCAACGCCGGATTGGGTGCGGTACACGGATTTTCGGGGCCGGTCGGCGGAATGTTTGACGCGCCGCACGGCATGGTTTGCGCTGCCCTGCTTCCGCATACGATGAAAGCAAATTGGATGGCACTGAAGGCCCGCGATCCGGAATCTCCGGCACTGAACCGGCTGACGGAGTTTGCCCGCATAACGGGCGGTTCGACTGCGGAAGATGGAATTAAATGGATTGCCGGACTCTGCCGCGACGTGCAGGTTCCTTCACTGGCGGCGCTGGGTGTGGCAGAAAAGGATTTTCCGGCGCTGGTCGAAAAGGCGCAACGGGCCAGCAGTATGAAAACCAATCCGGTTGAGCTGACGGCGGACGAACTGAAACAGATTCTCTGCGCGGCGCTGTAATGCGCGAAATGAAGGAACGTATTTATGACGGTTAAACTGAAGTGCAGGCATTACGTCTTTATAGCTGCTTTTCTGGCGGCACAGGTTGCGCATGCGGTATTGCCGACGGAGTATCCGTCGATGTTTTCAGAGTTGTCCGGCCTGATGGATAGCGAGGAGCTTGGCCCTGGCGAGATGTTGCGCGGCGGCTGGCTGGCAACGCGCTATTTCTCAACTGCGACGGAAGGCCTGGGGTTCAATCAGTCACGTTTTGCGGCGGCACAAACGGCGGGAACGGCCGGACTGGCGGGCCTTTTTCTGGCGGTACACGGCGCGCAGGTGCAGCATCAGTTTGTCTGCAAAACGCTGGAGTCTGATAAAACAAAAAGGGTTTTGATGAGCCGGATTTTCGGCACGGAGCCCGCCTTTTTCCAATCGCTGGAAAACGGAGAATCGCTGAGCCCGCTGATCGAAACGCTACCTTCAACGGACCGTTTGCGGCGGCTTTTACGGATGCTTGTTCAGTCCAACGATTTTCTTACGCGCCGGGCCGGGCTGTTCTGGGGGCACTGGTTCCCGGATGGCGATTATTGGAAAACGGTACGCGAAATGGCGGCGAAAGATCCGGATGCCGTGAACCGTGCCTGTGCTCAGCGGCTTCTGGGCCGCCCACTTCGCGGACGGGGATAAGGGCTAGAAACGCCAGTTGACGAAAATCATACCGGGGGCCAATTCATCAGGCAGATTAGTGAACCATTCATTCTCAGGGATAATATTCACTAAGCCGATCTGCACGCCGGCATCCGCTGTTTTTGCGTAGTTGAGGAGTCCGAGCTGCAATCCGGTCAGTTTGCCGGCACAGTTGACCACGCCGGTCTGCAAACCTTTCATGGTTCCGCCAGTATAGTTTAAGGCGCTGACCAGCAGTCCAAAGCCGAAACCGCCCTGCCAGCCGGAGAAATCGCCGGTTGTGTAGTTAACCAAACCCCACTGAAGACCTTTATAGTTTTCCGCGTAGTTTAACAGACCCAGACTCAGTCCGGCGCTCTGTCCGGTGGATCCGTTGACGAACCCGATGGCTAATGAAGTCTGCGGATTTTCTCCCCAGATACTGAGGGTCAGGCCTTCGATCATCACGGTGCGGCCATACACGGACCAGTCCGGGGTGATGCTGACGTTGAACGGTTTAGTTTGAGCCATTGCTCCGCCCGCGATGAGCAGGCCTGTGAACAGGATCTGTAGTTTTTTCATGGGTCATTTCTCCTTTTTCTCTGTTTATCGCACTCGGATGCTGTTGATGCTTCCAATGATGCCAAACGTCTGCAACAGCCACAGACTGATAACCACAACCACAACGACGTTGAGGATGGTTTTGACGGGTTTGGCCATCGGGATGTAGGTGTTAATCGCCCACAGCACGACGCCGATTACGACCAGTATGATGATGATGTTAATGAGAGGCATAGGGTCTCCTTTTGTTGAATAGTGTCTTTCATTGGAAGCAGATTATCTGCTGTGATGATTTTCTTCTATGGGGTGTAACCCTACTGGGAGAGAAAGATGAATTATGAACGATGAAAGATGAAAATGGAACCGGGCCGGAGGAGGGCCGCCATAAAGCCTCAAGCCCAAAGCCTACGGCCTAAAGCCTTCTTCCCGCACTTGCTGCTCGCAGATTTTGCGGAAGTGATAGCCGTAGATGGCAAACAGGACGGCGTGAGGGATCAGCCGGGGACGGCGGAACAGAGTCCACAACAGAAGCTTCCAGTAATGAACGCGCTCGCACCCCAGAATGCCGAGATGAAGGAATGCCCGTGTGAAAGCAAGGAGGTGTGAGAACTGAAGTTTTTCGCGCACACGCGGCGGCGGGTATTCGCGCAGGAAGGTTCGGATGCGCTGATAATAAGGCGCCGGGGCGTAGATGTGATTCAGGATGTATTTGTACCCCTCGCGCAGGCGTTTCATACCCATCGACGGAATGATGTTCGTTGTTCCGTCCGCGTTATCGCCTGTGGCTTCAGCGCAAAGGCGGCCTTCTTTTTTCATGCGCGCATAGAGCCGTGTTCCGGGCGGAGCCTGCAATAGTCCGACCATCGCCGTAACGATGCCGCTCTTCTGGATGAAATCGATCTGCCGCTGAAAGATGGAGGGCTGGTCGTTGTCGAAGCCGACGATGAATCCGCCCTGAACCTGCAGGCCCGCGCGCTGGATTCGCTTCACATCTTCAATCAGATTCCGGTTCTTATTCTGAATTTTGCTGCATTCGATCAGGCAGTTTTCATCCGGCGTTTCGATGCCGATAAACACCGAGGTGAAACCGGCTTGAACCATCAGCTCCATCAGCGCCGGATCGTCCGCCAGATTAATGGAGGCTTCGGTGCAGAAAACATTTCCGGCCTTGTTTTTTCGCCATGCGATCAGCGCAGGCAGAAGATAGGTTTTCAAAAACGGTTTATTGCCGATGAAGTTATCATCGACGAAAAATACCGGACTGCGCCATCCGGCCGCATACAGACCGTCGAGCTCGGTGATAATCTGCGCCGGGGTTTTGGTGCGCACCGGTGGCCAAGCAGGGCGGTGACGTTGCAGAAATCGCAGTTGAACGGGCAGCCGCGCGAAAACTGAATGCTCATGGAAGCGTAGCGCCTGAGGTTCAGCAGATCCCAGCGGGGAGCCGGCGTTTGCTGCACATCGGCAAACTGATTCGATGTATAAAGACGCTTTGCGCAATCCTGCGCCAGATCTTTGAGGAACGGTGGCAGGGTCAGTTCTGCTTCATTCAGGATAAAATGATCCACGTCGGCGAACTGCTTGTGTTCGTTGTTGAACAGCGGGCCGCCCGCCACAACCCGGAGTCCCGCCGCCTTGCACCGCGCGGCAATCCGCCGCGCGGATTCACGTTGAATAATCATTGCGCTGATGAAGACGCAGTCGGCCCACGCCAAATCTTTCTCGGTGAGTTTATGCACATTGGTATCCGCGAGCCTCACCTTCCATTCCGGCGGAAGCATAGCCGCAACGGTCAGCAATCCCAGCGGTGGAAGCGAAGAGCGCTTTCCGATAAACTTGAGCGCATGTTTAAAACTCCAGAACGTGTCCGGGAATTCGGGATAGATTAAAATAATATTCATAAGAAGCCCGGGTTTACTCCTGCATCTCTGCACCGGCCTTCTCCATTGCAGCGCCTGCTTTTTCAAGCGCTTCGCCGGTTTTTTTAACCGCCTTGTCTGCAAAATCCTCTGTCGCTTCCACGGCCTTCTTCGCGGCCTTATCGAGCGCCGCACCGGCATTCTCTGCGCTTCCCGCGATCTGCTGTTCAGGTTTCTTTTCACAGCCGGTTATCGCCGCGGCTGAAACCAGCAGCACAATACCCAGCGCTATGGTCGTACCAATTTTCATAATCATTCTCCTTGTTTAAGTCGGGAAGAACGCCCGGCCAGCCGGTCGCTGACCCTGCGTCTTGGCCGCAGTCCATTGCCAGTCACGGATTTCCGGCATATCCTGCCCGTGCTCGTTGATATACCGCTTATGCTCGAGGAGCTTTTCCGTCATCCTCTTTTTCAGTTTTGCGCCTTTGGGTCCCAACCGGGGCAACCGGTGAATCACATCCTGCACCAAATGGAAGCGGTCCAGATCGTTCAGCACCGTCATATCAAAATAGGTTGTAATGGTGCCTTCCTCTTTGTAGCCGCGGACGTGCATATTTTTATGGTTGGTGCGGCGATAGGTCAACCGATGCACCAGCCAGGGATAACCGTGGAATGCAAAAACGATCGGCTTGTCTTTCGTGAACAAGGCGTCGAAGTCGTGATCGCTCAGTCCGTGCGGATGCTCGCTTTGCGGCTGCAGCTTCATGAGATCGACGACGTTGACCACGCGGATTTTGAGATCGGGCAGATGTTTCCGAAGTATGGAAACAGCGGCAAGGGTTTCCAGCGTAGGCACGTCGCCGCAACAGGCCATCACGACGTCCGGTTCGGTGTTCTGGTCGCATCCGGCCCACTCCCAAACACCGATGCCTTTAGTGCAATGTCCGACCGCCTCATCCATGGACAACCATTGCGGCGCTTTATATTTTCCGGCAATCACCACGTTGACGTAGTGCCGGCTTTTCAGGCAATGATCCCAGACAGAGAGAAGACAGTTGGCGTCGGGCGGAAGATAGACGCGCACGACGGAAGCTTTCTTGTTTACGACATGGTCGATGAAGCCGGGGTCTTGATGCGTAAAGCCATTATGCGCCTGCTGCCAGACGTGCGAAGCCAGCAGATAATTCAGCGACGCGATCTTTCGTCGCCACGGCAGTTCCGCGCTGACTTTCAGCCACTTGGCGTGCTGGTTAAACATGGAGTCGATAATGTGAATGAACGCCTCGTAGCAGTTAAACAGTCCGTGTCTTCCGGTGAGCAGATATCCTTCGAGCCAGCCCTCGCATTGATGCTCACTCAGCATTTCCATCACACGACCGTCGGGCGCAAGAAACTCGTCGTCCGGCCGGATCCGCGCGTCCCACTGCCGGCTGGTTGCATCGAAAACGGCATTCAACCGGTTGGACAGAGTTTCGTCGGGCCCGAAAATCCGGAAGTTACGCTGTTTCCTGTTGAGCTCGATCACTTCGCGCAGGAACTTACCCAGCTCGTACGTATCAGCGGCCTGAACGGAGCCCGGCGACGGCACGGACACCGCATAATTTGTAAAGTCAGGCAGGATCAGGTCTTGCAGTAGCAACCCGCCGTTTGCGTGCAGATTCGCGCCCATCCGGCGTTCGCCCTTTGGCGCGAGCGCGGCCAGTTCAGGGAGAAGCCGCCCGCTCTGATCGAAGAGTTCCTCCGGCTTGTAACTTTTCATCCAGCTTTCAAGGAGCTTGAGATGGCCGGGATGGTCCGGGCCGACCAGAACCGGAATCTGATGGGCGCGGAAGGTATTTTCGATTTTCACTCCATCGACTTCTTTCGGCCCCGTCCAGCCTTTAGGGGAGCGCAGGACAATCATGGGCCAGCGCGGACGGTCCGGAGTTTTGTTTTTCCGCGCATGACGTTGGATTTTCCGGATTTCCAGAACGGCTTTTTCTAAAACTTCAGCCATCTGCTGGTGCATGGTTTCTGGATCATCGCCTTCCACAAAATACGGCGTCCAGCCGTAGCCGCGAAGAAGCTGTTCCAGTTCTTCCGGTTCGATGCGTGCAAGCACCGCCGGATTGGCGATCTTGTAGCCGTTAAGATGCAGGATCGGCAGAACCGCGCCATCGGTGATCGGATTGAGAAATTTGTTGGAGTGCCAGGCCGTGGCCAGCGGGCCGGTCTCGGCTTCGCCGTCGCCGACGACGCATGCGACGATTAATTCCGGATTATCGAATGCGGCACCGAAGGCATGACTGAGCGAGTAGCCCAGTTCGCCGCCTTCATGAATCGACCCCGGACACTCCGGAGAAACATGACTGGGGATTCCGCCGGGAAACGAAAATTGCATGAATAGCTTTTTCAGGCCCGCTTCATCCTGCGTAATGTCCGGGTAAACCTCGCTGTACGTACCTTCAAGATAGGTATTGCCCACCAGCGCCGGCCCGCCATGGCCGGGGCCTGAAATATAGATCATATCCAGATCAAATTTTTTGATAACGCGGTTCAGATGCACATAAATAAAATTCTGCCCGGGTGTGGTTCCCCAATGTCCGAGCAACAGCGACTTCACATGCGTCGGCTCCAGCGGTTTTCGCAGCAGAGGATTGTCACGCAGATAAAGCTGCCCGACGGACAGGTAATTTGCGGCTCTCCAATATGCATCGATGTGATGGAGCAGTTCCGGCGTGAGTATTTTTGTTTTCATGTTAACCACCCGGGGTTCTGTTTATTTTTTGCGTTGTGCAGCCAAAGCAGCCATCAGCTCATCGAACGGCTTATTGAACTTCGCGACCCCTTCATCTTCCAGCTGCTGTGTTATCTGGTCGATATCTATCCCGAGTTCGGGAAGCCGCTTCAATATATGCGCGGCGACACCGGCATCTTTTTCGAGCCGGGATTCCGGATTGCCGCGATCGCGATAGGCGATGAGCGTTTCGAGCGGAATCGTATTAACCGTATCCGGTCCGATGAGCGCCTCAATATATTTCACGTCGCTGTATGCCGGGTTCTTTGTGCCGGTGCTGGCCCACAGCAGACGCTGAACCTGCGCACCTTGAGCCGCCAGTTTTGCAAACCGGTCGCTGCCGAAAATTTCTTTGTAAAATTGATATGCCGTCTTTGCACTGGCGACGGCGACCTCTCCGCAGATGCTTTTCGCAACGGGATCGCCATGCTTTTCCAGCAGGGGATCGATCAGCGCATCGATGCGGCTGACAAAAAAGCTGGCGACGGAGGCAATATGGTTTACTGGGCTTCCTTGCACCGCTCGCGCTTCGAGTCCGGCGATGAAGGCTTCCGCTACCTGCCGGTAACGCGGCAATCCGAAAATCAATGTCACATTGACGTTAATGCCTTCGCAGATCAGCTGCCGGATTGCAGGAAGTCCTTCGACCGTAGCAGGGACTTTAATAAAAACATTAGGTCGGTTCAGTGAGCGCCACAACCGGCGGGCTTCATCAATCGTGCCGGCGGTGTCGTGCGCCAGATGCGGATTCACTTCGAGGCTGACATACCCGTCGATGCCGCCGGTGCTTACATAAACCGGATGGAACACGTCGGCAGCACTCTGCACGTCGCATTGGCTGATGGTTTCGTAAATCGCTTTGGCTGGTTTTCCCGCCAGCGTCTGCGCGCGGATATCCGCGTCGTAATCATGACTCTCAACAATCGCCTTTTCAAAGATGGCCGGGTTTGAGGTCATCCCGCGCAAACCATCCTCTTCGATCAAGCGTTGCAATTCACCGCTGACGATCATGTCGCGGCGAATGTAATCCAGCCAGATGGACTGACCGAGCGCCCCCAGTTGTTTCAGCGGGTTCATGATGTTCAGATGCGACCGAACAGCAGGAGTACGAGAACAACCAGAACGACCAGGCTCAGGCCGCCGCTGGGGTAATATCCCCACGACTTACTGTGCGGCCAGGCCGGCAGTGCACCGATCAACAGAAGAACCAGTAAAATAAGAAGAATCGTGCTTAACATGATTTATCCTTTCCATTGAGATCGGGCCCGGCAATTACTTGCGCATCCGTTTTGCGGCTTTATCGATGACCTTTTCGGCGGTTTTCTTGAATTGTCCGACGGCCTGATCGGTTTTACCTTTACTGCGAAGCTTGTCGCTGCCGGTGAGTACGCCGGCGGCTTCTTTAATCCGGCCTTTTGCGATATCTGTTTTTCCACCCATGATGTTGCTCCTTGTATGAATGCCGGACCGCCCGTCTGACGACGGGCAATCCGGCCGGGGTTTACTTGGTTTTGATTGCTTCGACGGTCATCTCATTCTTCACGCTGGTTACGCCCTGGATATCCGAAACCAGTTTCGTGACCAGTGATTTTTCAGCCGAGTTTTTGGCAATACCGGTCAAGGTGACCGTGCCGTCCCGGGTGGTGACCTTGGTGCTCACCGAACTGGTCGAACGATGGGTTAACAGCGCTGTTTTGACCTGAGCTGTAACCGAGGCATCATCCATCTTCTCGCCGGCGGTCCGTTCCGCCATAACCGGAATCGCTGCCACGGTCATTTCATTTTTCACGTCTTTTACGCCTTCGATATCTTTGGCGTATTCGGTGGACAGTTCCTTCTGGGCTTTGCTGGAAGCTTCGCCCTTCAGTGTCACGATTCCATCTTTTACTTCGACTGCGGTTTTGCTGCCATTGACGTTGCGATGGAACAGCAGGGCGAGTTTTACTTTCCGTCCGATCCACGTATCCGCGTTCTCAGCAGCGACTTCAGCTTTGGTTGCCAGCTTATTGTCTACGCCGGTTACGCCGGTCAGATTGGACGCTGTTTCCTGAGCCAGTGTTTTATGGGATTCTTCCGACACAGACCCGGTCAGTGTGACGAGACCGTTCTTGGATTCGGCCTTAATGGCATCGTCCTTGAGATACGTCGTGTAGACATAGGTTTTTTTGAACGAGGCTTCGATCTGGTCATCCATTTCAGATGCGCGCAACGGTGCGCTAACGGTGAATGCAGCGGCTGCGACGGTTGCAAAGGCTAAACGGTACATTAGTTTCTGATTCATTTTTGTTTCCTTGTTTTTAGTGTTACGGGTTTTTGATTGGAGTCATTCGTTTTGCCATTAGAAAACTATGGAGCAACGACCTTCACCGTGAATTCGGTCGAAGTCGTTTTTCCGGCGGTCGGCGTTGCGTTGATATACACACGGTATTCACCGAGCGCTGCATCACGGGGAGCCGCGATCTGGATCTGGGCTTCCGGCAGTTCGCTGGCTTTGACCAGGACCTTATCCGGTGTTACATCGATTCCTTCGGTGTTGATCTCCAGCTGCACGTTCCGTTTGAAAAAGGAACCTCTGTTCAGCGCGATTTTAACGGGAATGCTCTCCCCTTGCTTGACCGTGCTATGGGTCGGAACAACCACGGTGAATTCTTTATCCTGAGGCAGGGTTCCGCCCTGCGGACTCACGGTGGATCGGCATCCCGACACCATCATCAAAGACAGCATCATCGTAACGGCAATTATCGTCTTCATACTCTTTTCTCCTTCTTGTACGTGTTTCCTTACTTCGCGGGAACGCCCGCCTCCGGACGGAACCTGCAGGCTGCGTGTTTCTTTCTGCTGAGATTTTGTTCCGCCTGTTTCTATAGTGACGAAGCTACCCGCCGGACGGATGGTTTGCTATAGGGTGTAACCCTACCGGGGAGTGAGAATGGAATGATGGGTGTTTGCGTGTGTGCGTGTGTGGGTGTATGCGTGTGTGCGTGTGTGGGTGTGAACTCACTTACCCACAAACACACACACTCTCTTTCTCTCTCTCTCTCTCTCTCTCTCTCTCTCTCTCTGCCCCTCTCTGATCCCGTATCACACGGTTGCGCGGGAGCTATTCGAGCGGAAGGACCGCCTCCAGATATCCGGTGTCGCCCTCGCTCTTGATCAGGCGCATTTCACCGCCGAAAGCAGCAAGAATCTGGTGCGCAACGACAGGTGCCAGTCCCAGCGATTCAGCAGAAGATGCCGATCGTGTTTGGGATTCGATTTTAAAAAAGTCAGCAGCCTGTTCAGCGGAAAGGGACAGATCGTCGAGGTTTAGCCGCACGCGCAGAGACTGCTTTTCAACGCCCGCCGTTCCGCGAACAGCCTGCTTGTTTTTGGAGAAAGACGCGGCGAGAAGAAAGGTTGTCTCCAGTGCTTTTTTGAGTAACGGGGGATAGCCCCTTAGCGGGGCCGGCGCCAACGCCGCCGCCGTCTCGATTGAAATTTGTATTCCCTTCAGCGCTGTTCTGACTTTTTCGAGAAGGAGTGGAAAAGATACCGCGGTTCCGTTTTCTGAGGTCAGGCTTTCCATGTCGGCAATCATCGTCGCGTCATCAATCAGGTTTTGCAGGCGCAGGGTGCTTTGTTTGAACAGGTCAGCGGACAGCGCGCGATGCTCAGAATCGGGGCACAGGGCTAACAGCAGATTGCCGATCCCCAGAACACCGTTAGCCGGGGTTCGAATCTCATGAGAGATCATCCGCATAAAATTATTTTTTAGTCCGCCCAATTCCTGCAGCCGCTCGTATGCCTTGGTCAGTTCGAGAGTCCGCTTGGCCACCAGTCTTTCCAGATTTTCATTCTGGTCGCTGAGCTGGCGTTGCAGAAAATACAATTTCAAGTGGGTCTCCACGCGGGCATGGACCTCTTCAAACTGAAACGGCTTGGTTACATAGTCAACGCCGCCTGCGGAAAAGGCCTTCACCTTATCCGTGGTATCGGTCAGGGCACTGATGAAAAGGATGGGGATTTCCTTGAACGCGGCATCTGCTTTCAGGTGCTTGCAGACTTCGTAACCATTCATCTCCGGCATGTTGATATCGAGCAGGATCAAATCGGGCTTTTCGTTCTTAACTGCCTGAATCGCAAGTTTTCCGCTTGGAACCGGACGAACCTTATAGCCGCTTTCTTTCAGCATTTCGGTGAGTAAATTGAGATTGGCCGACGTGTCGTCAACGACAAGGATGTCAGGTGTGGATGGAATCGGGTTCATTTCAGCTCCTTTTTTGTCCGGCGGTTATCTCCAGCAATTTTTGATATTCAAAATCCTCCGCGAGACTTCTTAAGCTTCCGGCCGTACTGACATTGTATTTTTCAATCTGATGAATCAGTTCCAGCATCCGGTCGAGGTCGGCAGAGAGCGTGGCGTCATGCAGCTCGCCCGTAAGCGTTTCCGGCAGAGCGGCTACCTGTTCTTTCAATAAGCTGTCTTCACCGGCCTGTTCAATTTTCCGGGCGGCGGGTTCATCGGCATAGACATATTCGATCGCCAATAACGCTCTGATCTTTTCCAGCAGAACCTCCTCGCGGAATGGCTTGCCGAGGAAATCATCGGCGCCGATTCCCAGAGCTTTCTTGCGATCCTCCGCAAAGGCGCTGGCGGTTACGCTGATAATTTTAACCTTTTTCCCCCCGTCACTAACCCGGATACGCTTGATCGCCTCGTAGCCATCCATGACCGGCATCCGTGTATCCATTAGAATCAGATGCGGACGCCATTGCTCAAATTCCTGAACGGCCTGCCGACCGTCTACAGCCTCCCGGACATCAAACCCGATTCTTCCCAGCATCTGGAAAAGCAATGCGCGGTTATCCTCTTTATCGTCAACAATCAGAACCCGGATCACCTTCTGCCCGGGCTGAAGACCCTCAACGCGGCGGGGCAGGACCTTTGTCCCGAGATCAGCTTCGCAGCCTTCCTTTATGTCTATTTCGAACCGGAAAATACTGCCCTTACCCAGTTGACTGCTGGCGCTGATTTCTCCGCCCATCAACCGGACAAACTCCCGGCTGATTGCAAGTCCGAGTCCGGTTCCGGTCTGAATCTTTTTACCGCTGGCGGTCTGTTCGAACGGCCTGAACAGCTTTTTGATTTCATCTTCGGCGATGCCCATGCCTGTATCTTCAACCTCTGCCATCAGCCGCAAGGAGCGTCCGGACCGGGCCTTAATCCCGACCCGCACGGAAATGCCGCCTTTTCGTGTGAACTTGATGGCATTACCGATCAGGTTAATAAAAACCTGCCGCAGTTTGTTTTCGTCGCCAATGACACACTTCGGCAGGTCGCCTACGCGGTTCACGAGACAGCGCAGCTTCTTCTCATCCGCACGCAGCCGGAACATCATTGAAATTTCATCCAGCATACTGCTCAGATCAAACGGCACCGGGTTCAGCGTGGCGCGGCCGGCCTCGATTTTCGATATTTCCAGAATATCATTAATGAGAGCCAGCAGATGCTCTCCGCTACGGTTGATCGTCTGCAGATGTTTCGTTTGGATGGGCGTCAATCCATGATCCCGCATCATCAACTGGGAAAAACCAAGGATGGCATTCATCGGGGTGCGGATTTCATGCGACATACTGGCCAGAAATGCGCTTTTCGCCCGGTTGGCAATCTCGGCGGATTCCTTCGCTTTCTCCAGCTCGACATTCTTTTCCTGCAACACCTGATCCAGAAGTTTACGCTCGGTGATGTCGCGCGCCGCGGCGAACACGCCCTGCAACTTGCGGTTCCGGTCATAAAAGATGGTTGCATTATAGGACACCACGGTTTCCTTGCCGTTCCGTGCGCGCACGGTCAGTTCGTAGTTGGTCACCTTCTTATCGCTCAGCGCAAGCTTGATACTGTTCTCGGCCCGCGCCGGGTCGGTGAAATAATTTTTGAACGGCGCGCCGATCAACTCGTCACGTGTGCTTCCGGTAAGCACCTCCATCTGCTTGTTCGTATCGGTGATGATGCCGGCCGGGTCGGTAGTCATCAGCGCATCGATATTCGATTCGAACAGAGAACGGGTGTAAAACTGATGATCGCGCAGGCGTTGCGCGAGCTGCTGCTGATCCGCCTCGATCTCTTTGCGCGCCGTATTGTCGGTGCCGATTAACAGATAGCCGATAATCGCATTCTGCGCATCGCGCAACGCCGTGACCGATACGACGGCCGGGAAGCGGCTGCCGTCCTTGCGGATATAGGTCAGCTCATAGATATCCTCAATTCCGCGCGACGCCTTGAATACCAGCGCTTCGAAACCCGGCGTGATCGATGCGGAAAGTTCCGCGCTCAGCGTCTTGGCGCGCGCGATCAATTCCTGCGGATCGGAAATATCGGCAGGGCTAATCTTATTCATCACATCGGCGGCGGCGTAGCCCAGCATGCGCTCCGCGCCGACGTTGAAAATCTGAATAACGCCTTTGGCATCTGTGGCAATACTCGAAAAGTTTGCGCTGTTGAAAATTGCACTCTGCAGGGCCCCGGCCTTAAGCAGAGCCTCTTCAGCCCGCTTGCGCGCCGTATTGTCTGTGCCGATCAGCAGATACCCGATAACCGCATTCTGTGCGTCGCGCAGCGCCGTGACCGATACGACGGCCGGGAAGCGGCTGCCGTCCTTGCGGATATAGGTCAGCTCATAGATATCCTCAATTCCGCGTGACGCCTTGAACACCAGCGCTTCGAATCCCGGCGTGATCGATGTGGAAAGTTCCGCGCTCAGCGTCTTGGCGCGCGCGATCAACTCCTGCGGATCGGAAATATCGGCGGGGCTGACCTTGTTGATCACATCAGCGGCGGCGTAGCCCAGCATACGTTCGGCACCGACGTTAAAGATCTGGATGATCCCTTTCGCATCGGTTGCGATACTTGAAAAATTGGCGCTGTTGAAAATAGCGTCTTGCAAGGCGCCCGCCTTCAGCAGGGCCGCTTCTCGCCGGACTTTCGGATCCGTTATCTTCACGGCATCATTGAGCAGCGGGTTCATCAGATTGTCGCCTTACCGGGTTCGAGTATATCGCGTATCTTGCGGGCCAGCTCGTTTTGCGTGAAGGGCTTTGCGATGAACGCCGTGTTTTGCTCCAGCACGCCGCGTTCGGCAATCTCGCTCGCCGAGTAACCGGACATGAACAGCACCTTAACGTCCGGTTTGGTTGCGCGGATCAGATCGGCCAGTTTCCGTCCGTTCATTCCGGGCATGACCACATCGGTCAGCAGCAGATGAATATCGCTCGAGTGCCGGGCAAACAGTTTAAACGCATCTTCCGAATTCTCTGTCGACAGAACATTGTACCCGAGGTCCTTCAGAAACAGGCCGAACAATTCGTTCAATGACGGCTCATCTTCGACCAGCAAAACCGTTTCTCCCTTTGCTTTCGGTGCCTCCACGGCACAGGCGCACGCTGTTTTCACGGGCCCTTCCGCAAAGTGCTGCAGATAAATCCGGAACGTTGTTCCGATACCCGGTTCACTGTATGTGTAAATGAATCCGTGGTTTTGTTTGACGATCCCATACACCGTCGCCAGACCGAGCCCCGTGCCTTTTCCGACATCCTTGGTGGTAAAAAACGGTTCGAATATATGCGCCAGCGTCTCTTTATCCATGCCGCTGCCATTGTCGCTGACGGAAAGAAAAACATATTCGCCGGGAACGGCTTCCGCATGTCTGGAGCAGTAGGTTTCATCGAGGGTGATATTGCCTGTTTCCAGAGTAATTTTCCCGGGGCCCTTGATGGCGTCCCGCGCATTAAGGCACAGATTGGCGAGGATCTGATCAATCTGAGACGGATCGATTTTCACCGGATGCAGGTCGAGGCCGGGTATCCAGACCAGATGAATGTTTTCGCCGATAAGTCGTCTAAGCATATTGAGCATGCCGGATAGGGAATCGTTGATATCCAGAATTTTCGGTTCGATGTCCTGCTTGCGGGCGAAGGCCAGCAGTTGCCGGGTCAGCCCGGCGGAGCGTTCAGCGGCCCGTTGTATTTCCCGCAGGTTGGTATAGAGCGGCTGAGACGGAGCCACCTGCTTCAGTGCAATTTCTGTATGCCCGAGAATCACTCCCAGCATATTATTGAAATCGTGAGCTACGCCGCCGGCCAGGCGTCCGACAGCATCCATCTTCTGCGCCTGCCGGAACTGGGCTTCCATCTGGCGTTGTTCGGTGATGTCCACATACGTTCCGAGTACGCCGCTGATTGCCCCGTTTGAATCGCGCAGCGGAACCTTGCTCGTAAGAAGCGTGATGGTCTTTCCGGCGGGAGTCGTTTGGGTTTCTTCCCGGTTGGAAATCGTATCACCGCGCTCAATGATCTGCATATCCGCGTTGCGATACAGTTCCGCCTGCTTACGCCAGCTCATCTGATAATCATCTTTTCCGATGACCTCCTGCGGCCCGGCGAAGCCCGCATCCCGTGCGAAAGCCGCATTACAGCCCAGAAAAATGTGATTCTTATCTTTCCAGAACACCCGTACCGGGATCGCGTTGATAATGCCTTCGATGAGCCGCTGTGATGCGCGCAACGCTTCTTCCGACCGCTTGCGTTTGGTGATATCGCGGATATTGCACTGGATAACCTTTTTGTTACTCACCAGATAGACATTGCTGACGAACTCCACGTCAATCCGCCGCCCGTCGGCGGTTTCCAGCGGCTTATCTTCGTAGCGGATATATTCCTTCTGTTGCAGTTCCGCAAAATTGTCCTGATTGGCGACGATGTCCTTGAAGAATCCTAGATCCCAGATCGCCTTGCCGACGAAGGTTTCATACGGGTACCCCAGCAGATCGACTAAAAACGGATTCACATCCACCACCATGCCGGTTTCGGCATCAAGGATCAGAATGCCGTCCTTCGCCGTTTCGAACAGCCGCCGGTAGCGCAGTTCCGACACCGCCAACGCCTCTTCTGCCGAGGTGTCATCCATACTCTTCGTTTTCATAGATTGATGCTACCTCAAACAGCGTGTTGATCCTATAGGGTGAAACCCTACCGTCGGGTACGCAAAAAGCGCACCTCGGCGCGCAGACGTTCCACCTCTTCAGCCAGATCGAACAGGGTTTTGATCCACAGCAAATCGAGGCCTTGGACAGTTCGCATATAGTCAATGCGCCGGATGGTGCGAATAGTCTCTTCCGTGAATTCCATGGCTCCATCCAGCGGCTGAGCAACAGGCTGTACAAGGCCGGCCCGGCAATAGAGCAGAATGGACCGGCGGGAGACCCCGGCGAGATGCGCAGCGGCATTCAGGCTGTACAGGATGTCAGGCTTCGGTTGAAAAATCTCAATAGCGAGGCACACCGGGCGGCAACGAACGCCTTGTTTTTTCATGATGTTTTCCTCGGGTTGAATGTGGATTTACCTGCCAGCTTTTCCCATAGAGCTTTTTCTTCCGGGGCAACCTGCGAAGGAATCTGAATCGATACGACGGCGTGAAGATCGCCACGCACTTTATTGAGAGTCGGCAGCCCTTTTCCGCGCAGGCGGAATTGCCGCCCGTTGGCTGTGCCGGGCGGGATTTTGAGAGCGGCGGTTCCATCCAGCGTCGGCATATCCACGGTGGCACCGAGTACGGCTTCCCATGGCGAAAGTTCTAAATCATAAAACAGGTCGGAATCCTTCACCCGGAAATCAGGATGCTGGGCGAACTTGACCCGCAGGTAAAGGTTGCCTGCGCCGCCCCCGCCGGCACCTTCCTGTCCCTGACCCGCAAGACGGATGAGTTGCGCCTCACGGACACCCGGCGGGATTTTGACCTGCAGGCTCTGTTCTGTGATCTGCCCTGTGCGCGGATCGGTCCGCTGCAGGTTAACTTTGCGCGTCGCGCCGCGCAGGACTTCGGTAAGCGTTACCAGAATATCGCCCTCAATATCCTGTCCGTGTCTCGCGACCGTCTCTCCGCGACTGCCGAAAAACTGCTCGAAGAAATCGCTGAAGCCTGTGCCCTCGAAACGGTATTCAGACCCGCTGCCTGAAGGTCTGTCGAATCCTCCGTATGCACCGCCCGGCTGTGAAGCCTGCCGTTCGGGATGATTCCGGGATTCAACCAGTTCATCATACTTCCGCCGTTTATCCGGATCGCTGAGGACTTCGTTGGCCTCGTTGATTTCCTTGAACTTCACTTCGCCGGCGGTTTTGTCTTTGGCGATATCGGGATGGTATTTTCCCGCCAGTTTCCGGAAAGCCTTTTTGATTTCTGCATCGCCTGCATTCCGGGTTACGCCCAGAACCTGGTAATAGTCCTTGAAATCAACCGGCATGGCACGCTCCGTCGGAAGGGTTCCGGTTATTTACAATCACCTTGGCCGGACGGAAAATCTGATCGCCGCAACCGTATCCTCGCTGCGTGACGTCGAGAATGATTTGATCGGGCTGATGCGGGTCATGCCGCATGCAAACCGCCTCGTGCCGGTGAGGATCGAACGGCTGACCAACGTCCTCGACGGCTTCGATACCGTGGCGGTGGAGTAGCTGAACCAGCTGTTGCAAGGTGATGGCTACACCCTTATGCAAAGCCGTAGAAGCCGGAGAGCAATCAGCCGTCATGGCGCGCTCCAGATTGTCGAGCACGGGCAGCAGGTCGCGAATGAACAATTCCTTTTCAGCCGCTGAGGCCTGTCCGGAGTCACGCCGGGTGCGCTTCTTGAAATTTTCAAAGTCCGCCGCGAGACGCAGGTAATGGTCTTTTTGTTCGGCCAGTTCGACCTGAAGTTCGGCGGGATCAGCGATCACTGCCGTTTCCGTTGTATCCTTTGCTTTCATAGGGTGACGCTATCCTAAGCAGCAGTTCAGTCCTATAAGGTGAAACCCTACCGGACGTGCGACTGTGGCAGGGCTGAACCCCGTTGCGGATGACCGGACATCCTGTCAAACCCTCTTCCACCCCTTGGAAAATGTTCGAGTAGGGTTTCACCCTATAGCGAAAG
Source organism: uncultured Verrucomicrobiota bacterium (assembly GCA_964398915.1). Classification (GTDB taxonomy): domain Bacteria; phylum Verrucomicrobiota; class Kiritimatiellia; order Kiritimatiellales; family Tichowtungiaceae; genus Tichowtungia. The sequence goes on along the minus strand of CAYNOR010000005.1, from coordinate 49,881 downwards.
GCTGCCGCGAGGAGTAGCGTGCTAAGTTCGTATGGAACACACCGCCTTATCCAAATCCACTGACAGCCTGAATTTCCCGGACAATTTCATCTGGGGCACTTCAACCGGGGGGCATCAGGTTGAAGGCGGAAATAAATTTTCCGACTGGTGGGTCTGGGAACAGAAGGGATTGATCGAGGACGGCACCGTCTCCGGTCGCGCGATGGATTACTGGAACCGTCATGAGGAGGATCATGCCCTCATGGAAAAATTGAATTACAAAGGGTTTCGCCTCGGTATCGAATGGGCGCGCGTTGAACCTCAGAAGGGTTGTTTCGACCGCGAGGCGATTGAGCATTACCGGCGCATCCTTCACTCTCTGCGCGACCGCAAATTCACCATCTGCCTTACGTTGCACCACTGGGTTCAACCGAGCTGGGTCGCCGAACAGGGCGGCTGGCTGAATCCTGATACAGTGAGCCAATTCCTGCGGTACGCAAAATTTGTGATTGATGAGCTGGGCTCGTTCCCCGACTACTGGGTGACGCTCAACGAACCGATGGTGCCGGCGATTATGGGCAATTGTCTGGGCCGCCTCCCGCCTCACCGCCATTCGATCAAGGCGTATCGCGCCGTGTCCAGAGCATATCTTCGTGCCCACGCAGAAACGTATCATCTGATACACACGCTGCAGCCGCTGGCGCCCGACGGGAAACAGTCAAGGGTAGGGGTCGCCATGGCGTACCCCTGGATTGAACCGTGGAATTCTCCCGGGCTGGCGGGCTGGTATGAGCGCCTTGCCGCCTTCACGGCTCGATGTGCGGCTTTCGGGGGCTGGGATTATGCGGTCCGAACGGGGAGGCCGCACTGGATCCACGGCGGACCCGCCGTTGCCGGCATTCAGGATTCCTATGATTACTGCGGGATCAATTATTACATGCGGGTCTCACTGAAATACGACCGGCACCGGCGCGACCAGTACCTGATCGACAACGTAAAGGTGCCGCCGGGAATCGAGGTGACCCAAACGGGCTGGCAGATCTATCCGGAAGGCTTGTACCGCACGATCCGCTCCGTATGGAAACGCTTCAAAAAACCGATCCTCATCACGGAGAACGGCATTGCAGACGACACAGATAAACAACGGCCGCGCTACCTGATCGAACATCTCGTGCAGATTCACCGGGCTATTCAAGAAGGCATCCCGGTCATCGGTTACTACCACTGGTCATTCCTTGATAATTTTGAATGGCAGTCCGGCTTTGCCAAGCGGTTCGGGCTTATCGCCGTTCAACACGACGATCCGGATCTTCTGCGAGTGCCTCGCCCCAGCGCATACCTCTACTCCGAAATCGCGCGCAAGAATGCGGTCACAAGAGAAATGGTCGCAGCTCACGCACCCCACCTCGTCGCGACGGTTTTTGGTGATTAAAAGGAGAACGCAATGAGCAACAACCCTCCCCAGCAGCAATCAACAACGACTGATGCGATTTCGAGCATCCCCGGAAACCGGCCTTCTAAAATTGTGATTTTATCGGCCAGTTCCGGCAGCGGGCATACGCGCGCAGGCGAAGCACTGGAGGCTGCCGCTGCAAATATACCCGGCATCGCCTCGGTACGGCACATTGACGTGCTGGAATATGCATCGCCGCTGTTCGCTGAACTCTATTCGGATTTGTATAAGCAAATGGTCAGCAGGACGCCTTCGCTTTGGGGCTGGTGGTACGACAAAAGTGATACACCGTGGAAGGGAGAACATTTTCGTGTCGCCATGGAAAGCTTTCAGATGAAACCGCTCATCGAGTGCCTGCAAACCGAAGATCCCGACATTACGATCTGCACGCACTTTCTGGCCTCCGACATCGTCTCCCACATGCTGCAAAAAGAACAGCTGGTCACGCGGCATGCCGTTGTTGTCACCGATCTGCATGTCCATGCCCTGTGGTTGTGCCACCAGTTTGAACGCTATTTTGTTCCCACCGATGAATCGGCCTATTATCTGCGCCAGATCGGGATTCCGGACGAGCGGATCGCGGTGACAGGCATTCCGATTCATCCGCTGTTTTCACAGCCCATGGATCGTGAGGTGCTTCGGAAAAAATACGATATAGACCCGTCCCTGCCGGTTGTTCTTCTATCCGCCGGAACCTTCGGTATGGAATCGAGCATCGAAGCGGTTCGCGCCCTCATGCATATGCAGCAGCCCGCGCAAATCGCGGCGCTGTGCGGAAGGAACGAGGAGCTTCTAAATAAAGTCCTGCTCATGGCGAAAGAAATGCCGGCCCATCTGAAATTCCGTGCACTGCCTTATACTCCCGACATGCACGAATGGATGGCGGTCGCCGATCTTTTTATCGGCAAACCCGGCGGGCTTACTTTTTCAGAAGCGATGGCGAGTTCTCTGCCCATGATTCTTTTAAACCCTATTCCCGGACAGGAAGAGATCAATGCATCCAGCATGCTGGAGGAAGGTGTGGCCGTGAGCCCGACAGACGTCGTCACACTTCCCTACAAAGTGGATATGATGCTGGGCGACCCGCAACGCCTTGCCGGAATGAGAGCCCGGCTGAATCAACTGGCACGGCCGCGGGCAGCTTACACAATTCTTGAGACGTTGCTTGGCCTCCAGCCGGAGAGCATCTAAAAAGGACGGGGTGCAAGCCGCAAAACCTGACAATAAATTCCGCCCGGTTTTTTTGGCCTGCATTCATGCGAGTGTTCGCAATCTCCCTGCGACTGTTTTTAAGTTCGGCTTACTTTTTGGGCTTTTCTATAAGACCCTTCTTTCCTCCAGTCATTGCCCCCTGACCGCAGCAGTGGCCCTTCCCCGCACCATGACCGTGACCATCTTTCGGCCCCTGACCTTTTGGTCCAGTTCCATCTTTGTTTGGCATGTTAATCCCCTTTCTTCTGTTGGCGGATACTGGCGGCCACCGATTTGTCGCCGCCCGAGTCCGCCTGTTTGATGTATTCACTATGCGGCGGCAGACTTTGGAAAAGTATGGGGTGAAACCCTTACTGAGGGCGGCGGCTTAAAAAGTGGAACAGGCTTCCAGCCTGTCTCAGACTGTTGATAAAGTCCGCCCATCTCATTTTTTGTAAATGACCTTCCGCAAACGCAATAGGATACAGGGCAAAACCATTTATGGGCAAAATCATTACGGATTCAGGTGCAGCAGATTATAAAAATTATTTTGCCCTTAATGATTTTGCCTAAAACTCTGTCCTGTCGAATTTTCCGGGCTCTGTCACGCATGGCTGGAGGTCTTTCAACACGCTGGAAGCCCGTCCCACGTTGAGAGAACCGGGTAAGGGGCCGCCTAAATCGTTATTTTGTGATTTTTGTACTACTATCCGTCAACTTCTCGTTTTTCATGCACGTTTTATTCCCATTTACCCATCGAAACTAAGCAGGGGCAGTTTTGATCAAAATGATTAGGGGTAAAATAATGAGAGAAACAGATCGGCAGAATTATTTTGTCCTAAATTATTTTGAATCTTTTCAAAAGCAATAGTTGAAAGGGAGTGGCAACGTTTTGGAAAGCTGGTAAGAATAGCGGCGTTTTATGCGCGATTTAATCCAAGGGTGTTATGAAATTTGCTGAAGTAGCGGAGAATGTGAAGCAACTGGTGGAGCGTCCTCCGGCTCAGGCTGAGTTTATTTATGCGCTGCTGCTGGCGTACGGCACACCCAACGCGACGATTTCCCGGTTGAAGGCCGGTCAGCTCAATCTCGCCAAAGCGCCCGGCGAGGTTCTGCTGAAGAAGAAGGTGTGGTTCAAAAACGTGGGACAGGCTTCCAGCCTGTCTAAGCAAGGCCCGCAGGATGCGGGCGGTACGAAAGCCGTATCGCAGGCGTCTCGCCTGCCTTCAGAAAAGCCGAACGACGGTGGACAGGCTGGAAGCCTATCCCACTTTGCAAAAATCGAGGAAATGAAAACGGCCAAGGCCGCAAAGACGAACGATCCGCGTTTTCTGATCGTTACCGATTTCAAGCAGTTGCTGGCGATTGACCGCAAGACCGGCGACACGCTGGATGTCAAAGTCTGTGAACTGGAAACGCACTTTGCCTTTTTCCTGCCGTGGGCGGGGATGGAGAAGACAAAGCTGTCGAACGAAAATCCGGCGGATGTCAAAGCGGCCGAGAAGATGGCCAAGCTGTTTGATGCGATCAAGCAGGATAATCCCGACTACATGCGCCATGACGCGCACGCGATGAATGTCTTTCTCGGGCGGCTGCTTTTCTGCCTGTTTGCCGAGGATACCGGCATTTTTCCCGAAAACTCAGTCTGTAATGCGATTGCGTCGCATACCGCCGAGGATGGCTCCGATCTGGATGCGTTTTTTAAGCAGCTCTTCGACTGGCTCGACACGCCGGACGCGAAGAGGGATGTTGGCCACGAAAAGGCACCAAAAGGCACAAAAAATAATCAAATTCAGGTATTCCTGAATTTGCCGTATGTCAATGGGGGATTGTTCCGGGATCATTACGATATTCCGGCGTTTTCGGCGAAGTCGCGGCGGATGCTGATTGAGGCGGGGACGCTGACGTGGGCGGAGATCAATCCCGATATTTTCGGTTCGATGTTTCAGGCGGTGATTGACCCGGAAGAACGCCACAATCTGGGGCAGCACTACACCAGCGTCACCAATATCATGAAAGTGATTGAGCCGCTGTTTCTGAATGATTTCAAAGAGGAGTTGGAACGGGCGCGGAATCTGAGCCAAAAAAACGTGCGGACCAAAGCGCTGAATGAGCTGCACGACCGGATTGCCAAGGTGAAGATTTTTGACCCGGCCTGCGGATCGGGCAACTTTTTGATTATCGCCTACAAAGAACTGCGCAAACTGGAAATGGAACTGTTTGAGGCCATGAACGCCTTTCCGGTCTCCCGGATTACCGTAGATCAGTTTTACGGAATTGAAATTGCCGACTTTGCCTGCGAAACGGCGACGCTGTCGCTCTGGCTGGCGGAACACCAGATGAATCTCGAATATCAAAAACGGTTCAAACAATCGCTCACCTCCCTGCCGCTCAAAGACGGGGCGCATATTGTCTGCGGCAACGCCTGCCGGATCGACTGGGAAACCGTTTGTCCGAAGAACAACGGGGATGAAATCTATATTCTGGGCAATCCGCCGTATTTGGGTTCGAGCATGCAGAACAAAGAGCAAAAACAGGATCTTGAGCTGCTTTGTTCGGGTTTTGAGAATTACAAAAATCTCGATTATATAGCCTGCTGGTTCTTGAGGGCCTCGGCGTATATCAAAAATGCCAACGCAAAAAGCGCCTTTGTCTCAACCAACTCGATCGCCCAAGGTGAACAGGTGGGGTTGCTTTGGCCTCATGTTTTTGGGAAAAACGTTGAAATTGATTTTGCGCATCAGTCTTTTAAGTGGACAAACAGCGCCAAGGGGAACGCGGGTGTTACTTGTGTTATTGTTGGCTTGCGAAATATTTCAGAGAATCCACGTTATCTTTTCAATGAGGGCCTTGCTCATAAAGTCAGGCTAATAAGTCCGTACTTAACTTCCGGGACAAATGCCATTATTCCGCGCAGAAGCTCTCCTATCTCGAATATTCCAGAAATGCTTTACGGCAACAAACCAACTGATGATGGAAAACTGATACTTAACGAATGCGAGCGCGACAGTTTGCTAAAAGAAACTCCTCATTCATCTAAATATTTGAAAAAATTTCTCGGGTCGAACGAGCTTCTTTACGGAACAAAAAGGTGGTGTCTTTGGATTGATGACAAGGATGTCGAGATGGCTCGGCAAATCCCTATAATTGATCAAAGGCTCCAAGAAGTTTCATCTTTTAGGGTCGAAAGCATAGCTAGATGTACTCAGGCTCTTGCTGTGCATCCAAATCGATTTAAGCAACGTACTTATCAGCCGACAGATTGCATAATCATTCCAATCCATACATCTGAGCGTAGAGAGTATATACCATTTGGATTTGCTACGCCTGAGTGTGTTGTGAGCAACTCTGCACAAGTTATTTATGGTGCTGATCCATGGCTGTTCGGAATCATTTCTTCAAAAATACACATGGCATGGGTACGGGCAACGTGCGGGATGCTCGAGACCCGAATTCGATATTCGTCAGCTATCTGTTACAACAATTTCCCAATCTCGGATTTGACGGAAGAGCAGAAGCAGACGATCACGATGCATGTGGGAAATGTTTTGGAAGAGCGGGAAAAGCATTCGGAAAAGACGATGGCGCAACTGTACGATCCCGACAAAATGCCCGCCGGACTCCGCGAAGCGCATCATCAGCTCGACCTCGCCGTTGACCGGCTCTACCGGAGCAAACCCTTCGCCTCCGACGAAGAACGTCTGGAGCATTTGTTTAAGCTGTATGAGGAAATGACAGCACGGGAAATGTTGGTTTAAGCTCAGATAAAACGAGGTTCATATGACCAATGAAACTATTTTTTATACGCAAGTAGGAAACATCATCGCGTTTGTGGGTGCGGTGTTCTTGCTTTATAGGCTTCTGGTTTCGCAAAAGGATGCCGCGATACAAACCCTAAAAGAAAAGAATGAATTTCTGGAAACGCAACTCCGAACAGTTAAAGACAAACAGCCCGACGTGTTGGTTGCAGCTTTGACTGAGCGCATTTCTTCATTCGAAAAAGAACTGTGCCGGCTCAGGACTGACAACGAAGCCAATCAGGCAGAAATCATCACCAAAGAGTCGCAAATTGCAGAAACTAAAAAGGTATTGGCTTTGTATACATGCCCTAAGTGCGAGGCACCAATGTCTATCCACACATTTGAATTAGAACCTTACGAGTATAATGGGCGCGACACAGAGATCGAACATGAGCACATTGAATATGAATGCGGATATGCGCTTCATAATGGGAAGCAAGTTGGCAAATGCGAGAATAACGATAATGAGAAGCGGATTCAACTAAAAGGGGCTCAATGACAATTCAAGAGCAATACGTTGAGGTATACCGGCAGTTTCAAGAAGCGCAGCGAAAGTATGTGTATTTTTTGTTGGCTGTTGCAGGCGCTGGGATTTCTATTTCAGTTAAATACACCATGGGGCACTGTATTTCGGTATCGCAAGTTCCTTTAGCGATAGCGGTGGTGCTTTGGGGAACAAGTTTTTTCTGCGGCTGCAAGTTTTTGGGGATTCAAGCATCACTTTTGTATACAAATGCTTTATTGCTTAGTTTTAAGAGCAAGCTTGTTCCTAAAAATCAACAGGACTTGCTGAGGCTTAGCGAGCTGGATAAGAGCTTTGACGAGAGTTTTGAACGGAGGTCTGCTTTAGGTGAAAAGTGGGGGCGGACTCAATTATTTCTTATTTTTTACGGGGCATTATTTTTTATTGAGTGGCACCTTTTGGAGCTTGTGAATAACTCCATGGGACAATGAGTAAAGACTTGGGTTTTTAGGCCCGCAAAACGGATTAGCCGGAGAGTGTTAGAAAACGGGTTCCGATGGTTGGAAGAATTGATTGCCGCTCCCGCAGGTCGTTGCCGTTGCTCCGCATAGGCCTCTGCCTTCGGCGGTGGCGTGCATTAGCGGTTGAATGGAAGTTGAAATGAAAAAGCCGATGAAAAATTTAAGCCTGCCGATTTCAATGGATGATGTTCTGCGCGGGAAGGGTCTGATCAAACGGACAGAAGTGACAGAAGGGGCGGGGCGGGAGGCTTGATTTTGCGGTTTTTGTGCGTTTTTGTGGCAAAATGAAGTTGGGTTGCCGCTGCGCTTCTTTCGGGGAATACCGAAAGCACTTTCGGCGGGTGCCTCAGGTTCAATGTTTGGAAGAGTTTTTCCCAATGGTTGGAAGAAATGGACAAAAGTGACAGATGGGGCTGGCGGTGAACCCGTGGACAGCGGATTTCGAAGAGTGGACAGAAGGGTTTGTTGATCGAACAGTTTGGAGAAAACGGGAATGGCTGATGAGAAAGAGCGGAAAGAACCCGGGCAATCCGCCAAGCGGCATGTTTTGAGTTCGGAGTCGTCGGAGCGGATTTTCGGCAAGCACAGCGGCTTCCGGAATCTGCGGGCGTATCAACTGGCCGAGCTTTGTTACGATTTTGCCTGCCGTTTTTGCGAGCTCTACATTCCGAGGGAGGATCGGCATCATGATCAGATGGTGCAGGCGGCGCGGAGCGGGTTTCAGAATATCCGGGAGGGCAGCGAGCTGAGCGCGACAACGAAGAAGCTGGAGCTGAATCTGACGAATGTGGCGCGGGGCAGTCTGGGCGAACTGCACAAGGACTACAAAAAATATTTGCAACGGAAGCGACTGCCGCTGTGGGAGATAGACAATGCAGAGCTGTTTTCCGAAGCCCGGAATTTGCATCCGGAAAGTCTGGACGCAGCTTCCGAGTGGATCAACAAGCCGGGGCGGACGCAGTGCCGGGAGGAGCGGGCGGCGAATTTGGGAGCGGTGCTGTCGGCGCAGGCGCATTATCTGGTCGAAAAGCTGATGGCCCGTCAGGCGGAGGATTTTGAAAAGGGCGGAGGCTTTTCCGAGCGGTTGTACAAGGCGAGGAGTGAGAACAGACGGAACGGACAGAAGGCCTGAACCCAGAGCGTATGTCCATTTTGTCCGTTGGTTTTGAATGAGAAGGTTGAAATGAAAAAGCCGATGAAAAATTTAAGCCTGCCGATTTCAATGGATGATGTTCTGCGGGGGAAGTCCGTGGAGTGGGATCCGGCTTCGCTGAGCTACGCCGTGACGTGGCGGCGAGGTCAGAGGACGGAGGACAGACGACAGAGGTCACGCCGCCAAGGATGGCGGAGTTTTTTTGTGAATTTTTGTGTTTCTTGTGGCAAATGAATTGAAGCTGGAGTTTCGAATGTCCGGAAGAATTTTTTCCAATGGTTGGAAGAGCAGTCCGGACAAAGCATGAATAACGGAGATGAGATATGACCCAGCGTGAAGCCATTAAGGTTTTTGAGCAGCGTACTATTCGTTCGCTCTGGGATGATGAGTCGGAAAAGTGGTTTTTCTCCATTGTCGATGTGGTGGCTGTTTTGACAGAAAGTCCTAATCCCCGCAAATACTGGAGCGTACTGAAAACCCGCTTGAAGAAAGAGGGCAGTGAGTTGACTACACATTGTAGTCAACTGAAAATGGTGTCCGCTGATGGCAAGAAATATAAAACCGATTGCGCGGATACGGAGCAGCTTTTTCGTCTGATTCAATCGATTCCATCACCGAAAGCGGAACCTTTCAAACTGTGGATGGCGCAGGTTGCCAGCGAGCGCATCGATCAGATTCAGGATCCGGAACTCTCCATTGAACAGGCGCTGAAAGATTATAAACGTCTGGGCTATTCGGACAATTGGATCAACCAGCGATTGAAATCGATTGAGATCCGCAAGGAACTCACCGATGAATGGAAAAAACGGGGATTGGAGGAGGGCGTACAGTTTGCCGCGCTGACCGACATCATCTATAAAACCTGGGCAGATAAAACCGCGAAGGAATACCGAAACTTCAAAGGGCTGAAGAAAGAAAATCTGCGGGACAATATGACCAACAAAGAGCTGGTGCTGAACATGCTCGCCGAGCTTTCCACAAAAGAAATTTCTGAGGTGGTCGAGCCGGATTCGTTTCCGATGCATAAACTTGTTGCGAAGCAGGGCGGAGAAGTGGCTCGAAATGCGCGGTTGGAATTGGAGTCCAAAACCGGCAGGAAAGTGATCTCTCCGTTGAGCGTCAAGGGCGGCATCATGCTGAAAAATGGAGGGGAAGATGCGGGCGGATAGTAGTGAGATGCTGTGCCACGCATCGTAACCGCCTAAATCGTTATTTTGTGCGTTTTGTGGCAAATGAAGTTGGAAGTTCCAAGGTTTGAAAAATTCGTGTTGATTGGTGAGATTCGCGGGAGAGCGTTCGAAATGAAAAATGAATCTGAAATTTTGATTTATCAGAATCCCGCAGGGGATGTCCGGGTGGATGTGCGGCTGGAGGATGAAACGGTCTGGCTGACGCAGGATCACATGGCGCTTCTTTTCGGTAAGGCGAAGTCCACCATCAATGAGCATATCAAGAATATTTTTGCCGAAGGGGAGCTGGTTGAAGGTGCTGTGATGAAGAAATTCGGAAATTCCGAATTTCAGCAAAAAGCTCCGAATTTCTACAATTTAGACGTGATTATCTCGGTGGGCTACCGGGTGAAGTCGCATCAGGGTACGCAGTTCCGGATTTGGGCCACTCAGCGGCTGAAGGAGTACATTGTGAAGGGGTTTGCCCTGAATGATGAGCGGTTTAAAACCGGGCAGTCGATGAATTATTTTTCCGAACTGCAGGAACGCATTCGCGAAATCCGTCTTTCGGAGCGGTTTTTCTATCAGAAGATCAAGGATATCTACGCAACGAGCATTGACTATAATCCGCAGGATGAGCAGACACTCCTGTTTTCCAAGACGGTTCAGAACAAGCTGCTTTGGGCCCTCAGCGAACAAACTGCAGCGGAGCTGGTGTATCGCCGGGCGAACGGGGCGTTGCCGCTGGTGGGGATGCAGTCGTTTGATAAAAAAGCCCCGCTCGCTGTCCGCAAGAGTGATGTGAGCGTGGCGAAAAATTACCTCAATGAGCAGGAGATGAAACTGCTGGGGCTGCTGGTTGAACAGTATCTGGCTTTTGCCGAGGTGATGGCGCAGCAGCAGACCCCGATGTATATGAAGGATTGGATTGAGCGGCTTGATGCCATTATCGGGATAAACGGTCGCGAGTTGCTCACCCACGCCGGGAAAATCAGCCATCAGATGGCTGTGGACAAGTCGGCGCTGGAATATGAGAAGTACAAAGAGCAGCAGGGACGGATTGAGCATGAAGCAAGCCTACAAGAGCTGGAGCAGGATCTGAAAACGATGCGGCGGAAGACGATCAGAGATGCAGAGCTGTGACAATTGGAGAAATTATGCCGAATTTAGTGGAAGTGAACTACGGGCGGACGGGTAAGAGCACCAATACCGATGCGCTGGGGATGCGGGAGATGCAGGCGAGGGCTTTCGCGGCGCGGGATGCGCAGTATCTGCTGGTGAAAGCTCCCCCGGCCTCCGGTAAGTCTCGGGCGCTGATGTTTCTGGCGCTGGATAAAATGCTGAAGCAGGGCGTGGCCAAAACGATTGTGGCAGTGCCGGAACGGTCTATCGCCGCCTCTTTCGCTTCGACGAAACTTTCCACGCACGGTTTTTATGCCGATTGGGACGTAAATCCAAAGCGCGATCTCTGCTCCCCCGGCGGCGATGCGGGCAAGGTGAAGCAGTTTCAGGAGTTTCTGCAAAGCGATGACCGGATTCTGGTCTGCACCCACGCGACCCTGCGCTTTGCTTTCCAAGCATTGGAAACATCCGCCTTTAACAATGTGCTGGTGGCGATTGACGAGTTCCATCATGTGTCGGCGGATACCAGCAATCAGCTGGGCGAGGTGCTGCGGGATGTATTGCGCAATTCGTCGGCCCATATCATTGCCATGACCGGCTCTTATTTCCGGGGCGACAGCGTGCCGGTACTTTTGCCGGAGGATGAAGCAAAGTTTACCCATGTGACCTATAACTATTACGAACAGTTGAACGGCTACCGCTATTTGAAGTCGCTTGGGATCGGCTACCATTTTTATCAGGGCAAATATACCGCCGCGATTGCGGAAATCCTCAACACGGACAAGAAAACGATTTTGCATATTCCAAATGTGAATTCAGGCGAGTCCACGAAGCAGAAGCATGACGAGGTGGATTTTATTCTCGATTCCATCGGCACCGTTGAACGGCAAGACCCGACAACGGGGATCATTACCGTGAAACGGCACAGCGACGGCAAGCATCTAAAAGTGGCCGATCTGGTTTGGGATACTCAGACAGACCGCGACAAGGTGATTACAACTCTGCGCAATATCCGGAAGCCGGAAGACATTGATCTGATCATTGCGCTGGGCATGGCCAAGGAAGGGTTTGACTGGGTGTTTTGCGAACATGCGTTGACGGTGGGTTATCGCGGCTCGTTGACGGAGGTGGTTCAGATTATCGGTCGCTGCACCCGCGACAGTGAAAACAAAACCCATGCGCAGTTTACCAATCTGATTGCCCAGCCGGATGCAGCAGATGATATGGTGACTTTTTCGGTTAATAACATGTTGAAAGCGATTACCTGTTCTCTGCTGATGGAACAGGTGCTGGCTCCGAGCTTTAAGTTTAAAACAAAACGCTCTGACAATGACACAAGCGGGCCGGATGAGCTGAAAATCAGGGGGTTCAAGGAGCCCAGCTCAAAACGGGTGAAAGACATTATCGAGTCCGATTTGAACGACCTGAAAGCAACTATCCTTCAGGATGACACGATGCAAAAGGCGATGCCGGGCAATGTCGATCCTGAGGTGATTAACAAAATTCTGATTCCGAAAATCATCCGCACAAAATACCCCGATCTGTCCGAGGCGGAGTGCGAGGAAATCCGGCAGTACGTGGTGGTCGATTCGGTGCTGAAAAATGCGCAAATTGAGCAGTCGGGCGATAAACGTTTTATCCGCATGGCGAATCAGTTTGTAAATATTGACGATCTGAATATCGATCTGATTGACCGGATCAATCCGTTCCAAAAGGCTTTTGAAATTCTCTCCAAGCAGGTTACTCCGAATATTTTGAAGGCCATCATGGAGTGTATCGAGTCAACCCGCTGTCAGGTTACAGAAGACGAAGCCGTTCTGATGTGGCCAAAGATTAAGCAGTTTGCGAAATCCAGCGGAAGAGAGCCCGCGCTGACGGCATTAGACCCGATGGAAAGGCGCATGGCGGAGGTGCTGGCCTACATTAAGCATCAACGGCGGCAGAAGGGGCTGTGAGGAATTTCGAATATCGAATTTTGAATGTCGGATGATGAAATGGCTTTGGACGCTTTATGGAAAAAGAAACACTGCTCGAATTGATTGAGGATGATGACCTCGGACTGCTCACCGTTAAGCCGAAGCAGTCGAACGGCCTGACGGAGGATGAGCGGCTGGTCGAATCTTTTTATGAGATAGCGGAGTTCTACCGGCAGCAGGGTCGCGAGCCGGATAACGATCTGGCTAATATGCAGGAAGCGAAACTGGCGATGCGGCTTTCCAGCCTTCGGAAGGATTCAGAGAAAGCCAAGGCATTGATTGATCTGGATGAGTTCGGCCTTTTAGTCCCGGTTAAGCAGCCGGAATCCATTGACGACATCTTGAAGGATGATGCTCTGAATCTGCTGGGCAACAGTGAGGAGGACAGCATTTTCACCCTGCGCAACGTGCCGCAGAATATTGAAGCGCCCGACTATGTGGCCCAGCGCCAGCCCTGCAAAGATTTCAGCCGTTTTGAGCCATTGTTTAAGCTGTGCCACGTTGATTTACAGTCCGGCAAACGCATTCTGCGTCCGTTTGTGAATGAGCAGCAGATTCAGGCCGGTGAGTTTTTTATTCTGCGCGGCGTGATGGTGTACGTTGCCGATGTGGGCGAAAAAGAGAAGAAAAACAAAAAGGTGAACGCCCGGTTGCGCTGCATTTTCGAAAACGGAACAGAAGGAGACCTGCTGCTTCGTTCCCTTGCCCGCAACCTGTACAAGGATGGCAGGCGCATTACGGAGCACGAAGACCGGCTGATGGATGATTTGAATAACATTACCGATGAAGACGGCCAGACCGGCTTTATTTATATTCTGCGTTCACTGAGTACCGATCCGCAGATTGCGGCACTCAAAGACCTCTACAAAATCGGGTTCAGCACGGTGCCGGTCAAGGAACGGGTCAAGAATGCTGAAGACGATCCGACTTATCTAATGGCAAAGGTTCACATCCTTGAAACCTTCGAGTGCTATAACCTCAATCCGCAAAAGCTGGAGCTATTGCTTCATCGGTTTTTCGGAAAGGTTTGCCTTGAGGTGGACGTTTTTGACAGGGACAGCAAGCGATACACTCCCCGCGAATGGTTTATGGCACCGCTTCCGGTAATCGAGGAAGCCATTGAGCTGATTATTTCCGGTAAAATCATCGATTATGTTTACGACGAAGAGTCGAAGCTGATCCGCCAAAAATAACTCGCTGCCGGGAGCCGGGATTCAATCAGCGGATGTTCATTTCAACGATATGTTCCTGGTGGTCGTCTTGTAGAGGAATGGTTTTCCCGGAAAGATTCTGTCCGTCGAGAGACAGTCGCGCTTCGTCTGCCGAATCTTTCGCGAGCCGGTTGATGGTGATGTGATAAACCGTTTGCCGGTAGCGGTAGTGGATTTTGTACGTCGTCCAGGTTTCCGGCATGCGGGGTTCGAGCCGCAATTGACCGCCCTCCAGATTTACGCCCAGCAGCGTTTCGATCAGCAGCCGGTACATCCAGCCGGCCGAACCGGTGTACCAGGTCCAGCCGCCCCGTCCGGCGTGCGGCGCGACGGCATAGACGTCCGCAGCGACGACATACGGCTCCACTTTGTAGGTGGCGATTTGTTCAGGGGTTCCGCCGTGATGGATGGGATTGATCATGTTGAACAATTCCCAGGCCCGATCGCTGTCGCCCATTTGCGCAAAAGCCATGGCGGTCCAGATGGCGCCGTGGGTGTATTGGCCGCCGTTTTCCCGTACGCCGGGAATGTAGCCTTTGATGTAGCCGGGATTGAGCGGCGATTTGTCGAAAGGCGGATCGAGCACTTGAATCAGTCCGGCGGCGCGCCGGACCAGCCGTTGATCCACGGCTTGCATCGCTTTACGGGAACGAACCGGATCACCGGCCCCGCTGAGTACCGACCAGCTTTGCGGCAGGGAATCAATCTGACATTCCGGATTCGTACGGGAGCCGAGCGGTTCGCCGTTGTCAAAGTAGGCGCGGCGATACCATTCACCGTCCCAGGCGTGCTGCTCGATATTCTTTTGCAGCTGTTGTGCCTGAGTGACGCAACGGTCGGCAAAGGCGTTGTCTTTGCGTGAACGCGCCAGTCCGGCAAACCGGATGAGCACATCGTACAGAAAGAAAGCCAGCCAGACACTTTCACCGCGGCCCTGGTTGCCCACCCGGTTCATGCCGTCATTCCAGTCGCCGCAGCCGATCAGCGGCAGCCCGTGCCCGCCGAAGTTCAGTCCGCGTTCAATGGCGCGCACGCAATGCTGATAAAGTGTGGCCGACTCTTCGGAGCGGTTCGGCAAATCATAGTACGCTTCCTCCTCCGGCTTAACCTGCCGGGCCTCCAGAAACGGAACTTTTTCGTCGAGTACGCCGGTGTCGGCGACGCATGAAACGTACCGGCAGGTTACGTAGGGCAGCCACAGGAAATCGTCAGAGAAATTCGTCCGCACACCGCGCCCGGCGGGCGGATGCCACCAATGCTGCACATCGCCTTCGCGGAACTGATGCGTGGCGACGCGCAGCAGATGCTCGCGGGTCAGCGCCGGTTCGGCATGCACCAGCGCCATCACGTCCTGCAACTGGTCGCGGAATCCGTAGGCACCGCCGGATTGATAGAATCCCGTACGACCCCAGACACGGCAGCTCAAGGTTTGATACAGCAACCAGCCGTTTGCCATTACATTCACAGCGGGATCGGGCGTATCCACATTCACCGCGCCGAGGGTCCGGTTCCAATACGCCCAGACGGCTTCGAGCGCACCGCGTCCGGCATCCGCGCGGCGGAACCGCTGGATCAGGTTCTGCACCTCCCCCGCATTCCGGCCGACTCCGAGACGGAAACTGCTTTCGCGTTCCTGTCCGTCCGGTAAATCGAACGCAACTTGCACGGCGCCGCACGGATCAAGTCCCGCGCCGACCTTGCCGGAAAGGCGGACGCGTTTGAGCACCGCCGGGTGCGCCAGCGTTCCGTTTCTGCCGATAAACTCTTTCCGGTCTCCGGTCAGCGTGCGTGTTGCATCGTTCACGTCAATAAACACGATGCGTCCGGGGAACTCGGTGTTGTTGTAATTACGCGCCAGCAAGGCGCCGGTCTTGAGGTCTACTTCGGTTTGCACGTGCAGCAGGCTCTTGTGCCGCAGGTCGCCCAGAACCCATTCCCAATAGCCGGTGACCGATACGCGGCGCGGACGGCCTGAGACGTTACGCACTTTTAAAACCGCGAATTTCACCGGCGCATCAATCGCCACATAAACCCACAACTCGGAGGCGATACCGTTTTCGGTATGCTCGAACACGGTGTAGCCAAAACCGTGGCGAATGACATAGGGCGTGTTACCGCGTGCAGGCAGCGGCGTTGGCGACCAAATCTGTCCGGTCTGATCATCGCGAATGTAGAACGCCTCGCCCGCAGTATCCATCAACGGATCGTTGCTCCAAGGTGTCAGCCGGAATTCATGAGCATTTTCCACCCACGTGTATGCCGAACCGCTTTCGGAGATCACCGTTCCGAAGTATGGATTGGCCAGCACATTCACCCACGGAGCCGGAGTCATCTGGCCGGGCAGAAGAGTGATAATATATTCGTGGCCGTCGCGGGTAAACCCGCCCAAACCGTTCTGGAAAATCAGCTTCCGCTCCGGCGTCGCCGCAACCGGATAGACCTGTTTAGAACGTGTGATGGGCAGCGCCTGGATCACGGGCTCCAAAACACTGCGATGCTCCAGCTGTTCCGTCAGCGAGCCTTTCTCGTCGTCTAGAATAATCCGCGCGGCCGATTGTAACAGCACGCGGTCTTCGTTGGGGATTTGTTCGAGACGGCGGACGAAAATACCGCCCGGCTTGTCCAGCATTTGCGCTTCAATGCCCGACGCAATCAGACTGGTGATCTGGTCGTGCAGAGACTGATGATAAACCGAAACATCCTCGTTCAAGATGACCAATTCGACGGTCAGCCCTTTCATCCGCCAGTACGAGTGAGCCCGGATGAGCTGCCGGACAATCTCGATCTTCGCCGGGTCGCTGATACGGAGCAGGACGATCGGCGAGTCGCCCGAAATGCCGTAACTCCAAAGACTGTTTTGACCGCGCCGGTTATTGCGCAACACGCTGGAGCTGGCCCGGCGGGCGGGGTCGGCATAAATCAACGCACCGGCCAGACGGCCGTAGAGTTGCGCTTCCGCCTCGGTGGCGTTGAGCTGGTGCAGGGTTACCTGGCTGTGCGTCCACGCCAGATCGAAGGCGCGATCCGCCATGCGGGCGCTTTGATATTTCTCCACATAGGCCAGCGCGGCATCGCGGGTTTCGGTCACACCCAGAACCAGATCGATGATGGCCGTTCCGTGAGGCGGCAACGAAACGGTACGCCGCAACGAAATGATGGGGTCGAGCACGGAACCGACGGTGTTGGATAAAGGCGACAGGCTCTGCATGGCGGCAGGGGCGGCCGGCGTCCCGCCGCGCCCGACAAACCGGGAGCGGTCCGTTTCGCAGGAGAGGTTTCCGGGATCATCGCTTTGGTTTAGCATCAAATGCAGTAGCCACGGCGGGACTTCTTCTTTGGAACGGGCGCGGCGGGTGCAGAGCAGCGCGGAGGAGGCCGGCACGAATTCGGTTTGCACAAACAGATTACTGAAAGCGGGGTGCGCTGTGTCGGCCGCCGGAAGGGCGAGCACCACTTCAGCGTAACTGGTCAGCTCAATGACGCGAGTCGTGGACGTACTGTTGGTGAGGGTAATGCGCCGCAATTCTACATCGTCTTCCGGAGACACGCTGATCTCGGTATGGATTTCGAGACCGTTATGATGTTGCCGGAACTCCGCCCGCGCCTGTGTGAAAATTGCTTCGTACCCTTTGGTTGTGCGCAACGCAGGTTGATACGCTGTAGACCAGAATTCACCCGTGGCCAGATCGCGCACATAAACAAAAGTTCCCCAGCAATCGCGCGTGGCATCTTCGCGCCAGCGGGTGACCGCCAGGTCGCGCCAGCGACTGTAGCCGCCGCCTGCACTGCTGATGGCGACATGATAGCGTCCGTTGGACAACAAATGAATATCCGGTGCAGGCGGGGTCGGGTTTGTGAAAACGCGCATGACGCTTTCGTCAGCAAGGGTCAGCGAAGGTTCCGGCGCCGAATCTTCGGCGAACACGCTTGCGGCGATTTTCGGCACACGCTCCTGCAACAGAAGATCCGCCGCTTTGAGCAGCGGACAAGCCATAAAGCGCCGCTGCATTGAGTGGGCCTGCAACAGATCGGTCAGTGCCAGCAGACTCATTCCCTGATGATGCGCCATAAAAGATCGGATTGTGGCGCTGGTTTCATCCGGGGGCAGACGCGACGGCGTGTAGTCCACGGATTCGTAGAAACCATAGAGGCCTGTGCGCCCTTCGTCCGCCAGCCGTTGCAGGTTGATACACGCTTCGCGCGGCGCGACCAGCAGAGCCATGGCGGTGGCGTACGGAGCGATCACCAGATCCTCGGCCAATCCGCGTTTCAAACCCAGCCCGGGCACGCCGAAAGCGCGGTATTGGTAAGTCAGATGAACGTCTGTCCGGTTATAGGCCGATTCAGAAATGCCCCACGGCACGCCGCATAGTTTCCCGTATTCAATTTGCTGTTTCACCGCCGCCTTGCAGGTGTGATCAAGCAGCGTGTTTTCATAGTTCGGCATGACCAGCAGCGGCATTAGATATTCAAACATCGAGCCGCTCCACGAAACCAGAATCGGTTCGCCGCGCGAAGCGACGAGCAGACGGCCCATTGAAAACCAGTGATCCTGCGGAATCTGCCCCAGCGCAATGGCCACGTAACTGCACAAGCGGGCTTCTGAGGCCAGCAGATCATAAAAGCTATTGTCACACCGGCGCTCTGTGACATTGAACCCGGTGCAAAACAGATCTCTCGCGGGATTGAGCAGAAAAGTAAAATCCATCGCGGCCAGTTCGTCGCTTTGTACAGCCAGCGCTTCCAAGGTCAGCAGGCGCTGGCGGGCAGGGTCTCCGGCCCCGTGCTCAAAGGCGGCGACTTCGCGCAAGGTGGGCGCCCGTTCGAGTCCATCAAAATGTGGCGCAATGAAAAGCAGATCCGCCAGATGCTCCTCGCAATTTTGCTGTAACGTTTGTGCCCACCCGGCGAGGTTTTCTTCTCTGTTCGCCAGCGCCGCCGCAATCAAGGTCGCTTGCTCCGTCGCTTTTTTCAGCAAAGCAAACGCCGCCTGCAAACCGGAAGGAGCTTGTGCCAAGTCTGCATCGAGTGCTTCCAGCTCCCGGTTTTCGCTGACCAGCTCCTTCAGAATTCCTATTGTGTCGCGCAGTCCGGGAAAAACCTGCGGCGTAAAAATCGGTTCGTCGGCCTGTTCTCTCAGCCCGGAGCCGAGCGTCAGCAAATGTCCCGCCAGATTGCCGCTGTCCACGCTGGATACATAAAGCGGGAGAAGGGGCTGAAGCGTGCGGGTTTCATACCAATTGTAGAAATGGCCGTGGTGCCGCTCCAGTCGTTGCATGGTGGCAAACATATCTTGTGTGCGCTGAATCAAGCCGCCCGTCGAAAGATAGCCGAAATCGCGGGCGGCCAGATTGGCGAGCAGCGCCAGCCCCATATTCGTAGGCGAAGTCCGCGAAGCGATGACCGGCGATGGCACTTCCTGAAAATTATCCGGCGGCAGCCAGTTTTCTTTAGCGGTGACGAAGGTTTCAAAAAAATACCACGTCTTGCGGGCGATGCGGCGCAGAAAACTTAATTGCTCGCCGGTCAAATCCGGCGTTGCGGATTCGATCGGCTGACTGATCCGCCAGGCGATCCATGGAGCGGTCAGCCAGATACCCAGGAGCGGCAGAGCCGAAAACAGTTGATCCGGTTCTATGGAGGACAGATAAAGTCCGGCGGCCAGCGCGACAACCGGCACAATCCACATAGTGGCATAAAAACCGATGAGGTCGGCGCGTTTGGTCAGCTCGGAATCACTCGACGGCTGCCATTCGAGCCGGCGTTTGTGAGTGATTAACATACGCAGCAGCGTTTTTCCGATGGCATCCAGACTGATAAACGCGTCGTAGGGTAAAAAAGCCAAGGTGAGAAATATCTGTCCAAGCTGCCGCCCGCCGGATCCGGCTTCTCCCCGCAGATGCATGGCCCACGGCAGATCAGCCGGTTTGCGAATCAGATTAATCAGTGCAGACAAAAATCCGGGAAGCAGGATGAGGATAAGAACCAGCAACAATCCATGTCCGCCAAGTTCAGGCAGAAGAAACCAGGATCCCAGCAGAAGGAGAAGCAGGGCGACAGGAACGAGACTGCGCCGCAGGTTATCGAAAATTTTCCACTGGGACAGCCTGGAAAGAGGATTGGCAATACGCCGGGCGTCCGAACCGGGAACCCGCGGCAGGAGCCATTGCGTGATCTGCCAGTCGCCGCGAATCCAGCGGTGCCGCCGATCCATGTCCACGTTGTAACGCGACGGATATTCTTCGTAGAATTCCACATCGCTTACGAGGGCCGAGCGGGCGTGGCAGGCTTCCAGCAAATCGTGGCTGAGCACCGTATTCTCCGGAAAGCGTCCGGTCATGGCCTGCTCGAAAGCATCCACATCGTAAATTCCTTTTCCGATAAAAGAACCTTCCTGAAAAACATCCTGATACACATCGGAAACTGCCCGTGTGTATGGATCAATGCCTGCATCGCCGGCGAACAGCCGGACGAACCATGAGCGCCGGGCTCCCGGCAGACTCACGCCGACGCGCGGTTGCAGAATGCTGTATCCTTCGGCGACAATCCCGTGTACGGCATCGAACCCCGGGCGGTTCAACGGATGGGCCATTGTACCGACAAGCTGCCGGGCGGCGTTAGGCGGAAGCTGTGTGTCGGTATCGAGTGTGATGACATACTTGATGGCCGGCAGAATGGCGGTCTCTCCAACGATTTCAGAAAAGCATTCAAGCGCTCCGCCGCGGAGCAGCGCGTTGAACTCGGTGAGCTTGCCCCGCTTGCGCTCGTAACCCATCCATAACTCTTCACCGGGGTTCCAGCGGCGAGGACGGTGAAACAGAAAAAAGAGATCCCGTGCGTTAGAGAAATATTTCCGGTTGAGCATTTCGATTCCGGCCCGGGCCCGTTGTACCAGCAGGTTATCGCCCGGCAGGATCGCCGCTGAAGCGTCGCGAAAATCGGTCAGCAAGGCGAAGTGAAGATGCGGGTCCCGATTCGCAAGATGATGAATCTCCAAGGTTTCGATGAGGTGGTCAACGCCTTCCGGACTCGTGAGCATCGTAGGAACAACGACCATTGTGCGGCAGTCCGGTGTGATGCCGGATGAAAAGTCCAGACGGGGCAGCAGGCAGGGTTTAACCAGTAGTGCAGACAACCAGTTCATCAGCGCCACCGCCAGTTGGCTGGCGCACAGGAGAAAGACCAGCGCGAAGAAAACGAGGTTCCATCCATGCACCCCGAGTGTTCGGGCCTGCCACATAAACCCGGCCGTCGCGAGGATTGTGAGCAGCCCGATACCACCCGCATAAAACAGTAGCGGGCAACGGCGGATATTCTGTTCGATAACTGTTCTCCCGGGCCGGCGCACATTCACCATGCGCCCCAGCACCGGCAGGCCCTTGCCGATCAAATAAAAACCCACGTGGGCGGTCCGGTCTTTATGTCCTTTCTGCCGGGCACTGTCTGCCGCCAGCTGGATAGCGTACCGTGCAACGTCCGCCTCCGGGAGGCGGCTGTGCCGGGCAAGGAACTCGACGGAATGGCGATAACGGTCGCGGGTGGTAAAATCCATGTCGTTGTAAACGTCGGCCGGATCGGATCGCAAGGTCTCATCGACTCGACTCAGGGTTTCTACAAACTCCTTCCAGTCCATGGCACTCAAAAAACGCAGACTGGCGATGCTATGGCTGACGGAAACCTGGTCGGCAGCCTGATTCTGACTCTCCATGTGAACCAGCTGTTCGATGGACAATCCATGTTCGACGAGTCGCTGTTCGAGCCAGTTTCGTGCGAGGTGCAGCACCGGACTGTGCTGTGATAAACGCTGACAGAATTCCGCCACGAACGAACTGGAAAGGGGGATTTCCGATTTTGCCATGTCCGCTACGACCACCACGAGCTGGGCCGGATTTTTTTCCGCCATTTCCTGCAAACGGTCTACCCACAGATCCGCAAGGTCTAGATCCCTTCTGGCGATGTTCAACCGGGTGGTCACGCGCTGGAGATTTTCAATCAACCCCAGACGCAACATGATAGGAATGGCCCACAACTCGCCCAGTTTCAAAGAGTCCGCCGTTTGATAAGCGGCGATGAAAGCGCTGAGCGGCCCCGCATCAATCTGTGCATCCACATGAGAGATCAGTTCGAGTACAATATCGTAAACGCGCGGCAGTCCGGCTGAAGAGCCGTTCACCAGACGGGGCAGTTCGCGGCTGTAGCCACGGGGAAGATGCCGCCGGGCCAATTGAATCTGCTCTTCAATCAGATAGAAATTATCGAGAAGCCATTCGGCAGCCGGGGTAATGCGCCGGCTTGGATTGACGTCCAGCGTCGAGCGATTGAAGGCTCGCAGGATATCCTCGTTATGCCCCAGCCGGGACAGCAGACGGTTGAACCCTTTCCGGGTGACAATCTGGTGATGGGCGGCAAGCGATTTGGCATGGCGGGACAATTGTTCGACACTGAACAGTTCGGCCCGCAAAGGCGGTTCGCCGACCTGTATCCGGCGTTGAAGATGTAACAAAACATTTTTCATGTAGAATCAATTCGGTTAAGCAGCAACGGGTGCTGTTCTGACTGCTACATCTTCTCGCCGATATTCGGAGGACGGCCCTGTTACCAGGGAAGTTCGCCGCTGACCGTGATGGTCACCACTCTGAAAAACAGCGGGATATCGACGAAGTTTGTAACGATTGCCGTGGTGTGAATATTCGTCCGGCTGTTCCACTGGCCCTGCCAGACTCCGTTTGCATTCGTCATCTGTTCGATATGATAGATGAGGCTGGTGTTGCCGTTATTCGTCCAGCAGATCAGCCCGCCGGTTGTGTGCGACGGGATAACTCCCGTAACGGTATAGTCTGCCGGCACAGTATTTGCGGCCTGACCCTCCTCACAACGAATCCGGAAGAACCGGGGAAGTGTGGCATAAAACATTCCGTTGGTCTGAGGGAACGGAACAAACGGTTGATACCAGGAATTAGTCCACGCCCCTGTACTGAGTGTTGAGCGCCACTCAACCGAACACGAGTAATCCGAAACGGCACCCGATGGAGACAGCGTAAAACCCAGACGTCCGTACGCTGTATCCAGATTCGTAAGGCGGACTGTCTGTCCCGGACAGGTAATCGTCATCAGCAGGGTTGTGATGACGATTATCCATATGGTCCGAACGGTTTTCATGTACATACCCCGCAGGATTAGAACGGCATTTCTCCGCCGCCGATAGCAGCTCCGCCACCACCGCCGCCGCCGCCGATGACACCGAACGCCTCAAGGAGGAAATAGGTGCTTCCAAGGACGATGACTTCGCCCGCAAGAACTTTGGTTGTCCGGCCCGGTTCATCGGACCAGGCGTTATAGTTCAGCCAGGACAGGGTTCCGCCTGCCGCGATCGGGTGAGCCCATCGCGAGGGTCTAAATAAAGCGGTCATATCTGACCAAGTGCTGGCCTGCTTCGTTGCGACGACCGGGGTAACGGGTTCCTCAGCCAATGTCACACAAACACACATGCCCATAACTCCCAGTACGACTGCCATTTTGTTTAATTTTCTCACGTTGCACGCTCCCTTCTGTTTAGAACCAGATTTCTCCGCTTTCTGCGGCATTACCTAATGCACTCCCGGACGGCGGCGGAGTCCCGCTTTGTTCGATGGTCTGTAAAGTTTGATTAATCACGGCCTGCAGGACCGGATCACTGGTGGTCTGCGCCAGATTAACCAGCACGATTTGGGTTCTCTGTCCCGGCTGAGTCTCAAGCGCCTGTATGGCGGCGCAGCGTACAGCCGCCGGAACCGACGGAT
The DNA here is from genome assembly GCA_964398915.1 of uncultured Verrucomicrobiota bacterium. Lineage (GTDB taxonomy): Bacteria > Verrucomicrobiota > Kiritimatiellia > Kiritimatiellales > Tichowtungiaceae > Tichowtungia. The sequence continues at coordinate 26,064 of CAYNOR010000005.1, read as the reverse complement.
TACCCGCCGCCAGAAGCAAGACTTCCTGTCCGTACGATGATTTTACGGAGGCCAATGCATCGCGGCATGCCAGGGCAGTCGCGTCGGTCGATGACCCGGCTTCAATAAGAGTTGAGCAGGCTTCGCCGCTGCCCACGCTGGCCAGACCGCGGGCGGCTGCGGTTTGCAGCGCTGTTGTTTTTCCTGTCGCAAGTAAATCACTCAGTACGGCGGCCTGCTCCGGGTCACTGAATTCCGACAGCAGTGTTGCGCAGTCTTCGGCGTGCATGGCATCAACGGGACTCACCAGCCCGGCCGCCAGACTATCCACCACTTCCGGGCCGCGCAAAGCAGCCAGAATGGTCAGAAGCCGCTGCCGCACATCGTCGGTTTGTGTCTGACCGAGAAAGCCGGTCAGCCATTCTGCGACGGCCGCACTGCGGCAGTTCGCAAAGGCATTAATAAATTTCTTATAGTCCGGACTGTCCGGGGAAATCGTCAGGATTTTTCCAAGGGCTGATGCGAGAGCTTCGCCGCCGCCGATCTGAGTCAACGCCCGAACCGCTTCAATTTCGCCGGCTGGATTGCCTGAGTTCAGAAGCACGGCAATATTCCGGATATTTCTGGAAGCCACGGCAGCCGCCAGAGCTTCACGAAGCTGTGCCGGATCTGTTGACGGGGTATTCAGCGAAACCGTGTTGGTGCTGGAGAAAGGTGCTTCATATCCGGATTCATTGATAGCCGGATTAATCATCCGCATCATGTCCGGCGCGGCATTCGCAGGTTGCGAAGCAGGGCGCTTCTGATTTGTGCGTTGAGCCGGTTGTTCGATCGACCGGCTTTGTACGGTCGACTCATTTTTCGGTGCCGGGGTGTTTGTTTCCCGGTTGCGGCAGCTCACCAAAAGACCGCCTGCGATCAGGGCTGCGAACAGCCCTGATCCTAAAACGACTTCATGTTTTATATTCAGCCGGGAGTTCACGGATTAATCGTCCTTTCGATCATGCGGCCGTACATGCCGTTTTCCTGTACCGGACGAGGGTCAACATCTGCCGCCAGATTTTCGGCCATCCATGCAGAGAGCGGCTCGGCGCTGGGCCGACTGCGGAAGTACAGCTGCTGATCGCCCGCTTGCGGCGGAATGACGAGTGTTGCCCGGAAGGTGTATTCCTTGGCGTAGAATCTTTCTCCGGATACACGGTCCGTGAAATAGAACGTGGTGGATGTCGGAGTTCCGATTCTCGTCGCAGCGGTGGTTGTCCAGAGATTGCTGGTCGCCAGATTCAGCACCAGCACCTGTGCGTCCACATCAAGGTAAGACTGCACTTTCCACTCGCAAATTACCGAGGATCCTTGCGTCAGATTGTCCGGCATCGTCATGGAGGTGATCGTGACGGCAGACCGTTCCTTGTGCTGAGCAATTGTTTCGATGATATTTGCGCTGTCCCATGTGTCGGGGTCGGACGGCGGGTTGGCTCCGCTTCCACCGGTGAGGACAGTCCGTTTAATAAGTTTCGGGTATACCGGATCGGGCCGGAGATCCACGCCGTCCGGGACGACCGGGATCATAAATTGATCACCGTCCATCTGCGCTACATTAAACCAGGCACTGAAGTCGCCGGATTTTTGCGGGACGACCCAGGCGCACTCGAACGAATAAAGATTCGCCGGGCGTCCGTTGAGGTTCCATGCGCTTACGGTTGCCCCTTTATACGTGCCGTTCTGGTAGAAGAACCAGCCGCCCGGTATACCGCCGTAAATGCGGGATTGAATCGGCACATAGGAAAGAACTTTCCATTGTACGGTCACCGTTTCACCTGGCGTCAGATTGTCCGGGAACACGATTTCCTGCACGATATTGCCGGAGCGAAGCACGTTGTCATAGTTTGCGTCGCCGCTGTAGATCACCCGTACGGTATCGGTTGATGAATTCCCTGATGCATCATAAGCGATTGCTGTGATCAGGTTCGTGCCTTGGAATAGTGGTAAACCGATAAAGCTCCAGCTTATCGTTCCCGTAGCTGTATATTCCGCGACGTCACGGCTGTTGCGAAGCGCGACCCGCGTTACGCCTATATTGTCTGCCGCCGTTCCGCTAAGAGTCAACAGATTGGTCAAGCTGGTGTAGGTTGTATTGGTTGTGGGAACCACGATCTGGATGGACGGCGCTACGGTTTCCGCCGGGACATCGTTTTCTATAATCGTCACCGTTTTAAATACTGGAATACCCAGGCTTGATCCGACCGCGCCGGAGAGCGTGACCGTGAAGGTTTCGCTGCCTTCATAGATGAGGTCATCCAGAATAGGGATCACAAAAGTTCTGGCGGATGTCTGCCCGTTGGTCCAGTTCAGTGTGCCGCTGGCGGCGGTATAATCCGAACCGGCGGTTGCCGATCCGTTGGCCGTCGCGTAGTTCACGCTGGCTGCGCCGAAACTGCCGCTTAACCGCGTAACCGTAACCGTGAACGAAGAGCCGGCTTCACTTACACTGCTGGTCGAGGTGTTGAATTGCAAGGTGCCGCGTGCTGCGCTGTTGGCGGTTGTAAACGACCAGACGTCGCCCGCAATCGTTCCGCCGGCGTTCTTCGAATCAATACGCCAGTAGTACGTGTTGCTGTAAACGAGCGTACCGGGATTAAACGAGAGCGCCGTCTGGTTTGTTTTAAATTCAGTAACACCCGGTACAAGGTTGGTGCCGAAATACACATCGTAACTGGTTGCACCCCCGCCGTTCTGCCAGGAAGTACTAACGGTAATTAACTGATTGGTCGACCCATTGGCCGGAGTCGGATTGATCGCTTTCGCCGAGGTTGGCAGACTGCCGCCGCTACCGGCGTATGCAACCTGACCGGCAAAGGCCAGGGCCCGGCCTTCCATGGTACTGCCGCTTTGCAAAGTAATAGACTGGTCGGCCAGAATGGTTCCCTTGAAGCTCGAGCCTACGCCGAGCGTCGCTGACGTGCCGACCTGCCAGAAAACATTTCTGGCCAGTGCGCCGCCCGCCAGAATGACTTTTCTGCTAATGCCGGCTTCCACGATCAGGTCGGTTGCAATCTGGAATATCCAGACATCATTCGGACCGCCGGTGAGTGTAACGTCTGCTGTTGAAATAAGGGCGCCGCCGGTAAATTTATAGAGACCAGGAACAAGATTCATCCCGCCGATATTTCCGGCGCCTGGATTCAGGAACGGTCCTGTCGGGATTGGGGTGCGTCCGGCAGCGTCGTTATACGCGATGGTCAAATCACCTTTGGCGGCGGTCAACAGCACCGAGTTAACGATTACGTTTGTCGCAGCTTCGCCGCTGGCATCGACTTTGTAAATGATTCCGTTTACCTGAGCTGCCGGTATTCCTATGGATGATCCGGCGATCGGGCTGGCGCCGACATCGCCGTTAATCAGACCCGGCCCCGCTGTGACGGCCGCTCCGGCCAGAATCGTAAAATTGGCTGTTGATCCCAGATTAACCGGCAAAGGACCTGAGGCGGCCAGAGTTTTAAAGTTAGTCGTTGCAACGGCCCAGGCCGACCCGTCCACATTCGTTGCGAAGAAGCGGTAGTAGTATGTTTGATTCGGAGTCAGATTAGTCGCTGCAAAGCTCAAGGACCCAATTCCGTTTGTTCCTAGATTATTGGTGAGGCCCCAGCTTCCGAAGGTTGTTCCACCGTCGGTTGTTCCCCAGTACACATAAACCTGTGTCGGCACTCCGCCGGTCGAGGTCAGTGTTCCATTCAGCGTTGCGCTGATCGACAGCACACTGGAGGCCCCGTTGGTATTGTTTACGGCAGGCGCTGCGGCCTGTGCCCACTGCGGAACCATCGCGGCCAGTGTAAGAATAAAGCTCATAAGAATTTTTCTCATTTTTTTCACTCCTGATTGGTTTAATTCACTTGGATGTATTGAGCAGTTTTTCTGCTTTGAGTTGCCCGTCTGTGCTGTTTTCATTTTACGGTTCCTTTCGGTTCTTCTGGCGTTCGCCACTTCGCCTTATTGAATGCTTAGAGATTAATTCGTTAGTCGATGTTCTGCTATGGGGTGTAACCCTACCGCCTGTTATAAAAGGATTCCTCCTGTTTATGTTACCGGCGCACGGCTGTGCGGCGGGCACGATGAACCGCCATGGCGACGTCCGCACCGAAAGTCAGCATGAGCGCACTGGCTGGTTCGGGAATGGCATCGGATGAAATCCTGTTACCGCTGCCATCTGCAAGAAACAGGGTGTCATGTTGAAAACAGACGGGTTCAGATTATCCACCCAGCGACTGATAGTAAAAGGTGCTCCATCATTAATGGAAAAAGAGAGCTGGGATGAAAAAAAGGATATTCCGGTTGCATCACCATCCGGCGCTGGGAAAAGCTCATCGATAACAAAGTAAACTAAAGCAGAAGACGCGTTTGTAACCGTAAGGGTTGCATCATGAGCAAAGGTCATGGATACCGGAGTCGATCCGGGTGTTCCTTCAAAATAAACCGGAAATCCCTGTGCTGCTCCGCTGATCATCATTCCTGCAAGTAGACTGGTTCCAAGGGTTCATAGCGGGGGTGAATGCATCGGACAGTTTCTCTTTTTTTGGGGTGTATCTGAATGGATTGTTTTCATTTTTACGGCTTCTTTCTTGCGAGTTTGTCAGGCGGTGTTCACCTCGTTGACTGGCCGCAATCTAATGGGGCGGGATTTTGTTTTCTATGGAGTCTAACCCGTACGGCGGCCATCAGGTAGGGATACACCCCATAGCGAAGTACAGTCCGGGCGGCTATCGTCTGGGAATAGATCACTCTGGTCTTGAAAGGAGACAACACATGAAAACAATCATCTCACTCGTACTGCTGGTCGGAGGAATCCTGCTGATCATCTTCGGCATAAACGCCTCGGAATCGTTAGGTTCTGATATTTCCCGTTTCTTTAACGGGGCCCCCACCGATAAAGCAATATGGATGTTGATCGGAGGATCTGTTGTAAGCATCGCCGGACTTTCCGGGCTTGCGTTCAGATCGAAATAAAATCACATCAGCCATCGTTGTCTGATTAATCGATGGGACATCAGGCACGCCAGCAGGCCGATGGCGGCAAGGAGTATTCCTGCTCGCAGGAAAATTCCGGCCTCCGCGTTATCGAGCAGCATCGCCCGGACCGGTTTATAAAAATAGTACGACGGGATCAGCGGTGCGATGCGCCGTAACTCCTGCGACAGGTCCGACAGTGCGGCTGGCAGCAGTAGCGGCAGATAACAGAGAACGCCCAGCGTTCGCGCGCTGGCCTGATTGCGGCATAAAAGCCCCAGACAAATCCCCAGCGACCCGAAGCAGAACCCGCCAGCACACAGGAGCGTGAGATAATTTAGGATGTGCGTGCATGAGCATTCTCCGGCCATCCACTGAAGTACGAGTACGGCGGTGAGCATCAGGACGACTCCATACACCAGTTTGGCGGCCAGCCATTCGCTTTCCCTCACAGGCGTTTGCATCCAGCCCAGCAGCAGTTGCTTTTCTTTTTCTTCAGCGACTTGTGCTGGCAGCACAATAAAACTGACGAGCAGAACCATCATCAGAATCCAGGTCGCCAGAGTTTGCCGTTTAATGGAGTCGGTCTGAAGCGGACGCACCGTTGCAATCCAGTTCGGATTTGGGCTTTCTACGGCGATTTGTAGCGTGGCAAGCCGTTGAAGAATGCTGAGCGTTTCCGCCGAGGCCTGCCGGACTACGGTCAGGCGAAGGCGCGACACATCGCCACGGTCCGGCGTGAGGACGCCATCCACTTCGCGCGCCCCGAGCATTCGCGTCCCTTCGTCTTCATTCGCAACCCGGCAAACGGCAAACAAGTCGGGAGCCTGTTCGAGACTCTTGAGCAGGGTGGGGGCGTACGGTCCGGTTTGAAGTAATGCGATTTTTATCCGCGCATCGTGCACTTTGGCCGGATCGATCAGTGTCAGCGTGGCAAATACGAAAAGAGGAATACAAACAATCAGGTAGAGCGTCTTGTTCTTAAAGGCGACGGCCAGATCATGGGCGAACAGGATGACGACGTTGCGGATCATGCGTACAGCGTCCGGTAAAAGGTGGATTTGAAATAGGTATCGGGCGCGCCGTCGAAAACGATCGCTCCTTCGTGCAGGACGAGAATGTGCGTGGCGAGAGACCGAATCTCTTCGGGCCGGTGCGATGTAAAAAGTATTGTTTTACCGAGCGACTGAATACGGCGGATCAGGCGGTAGATATCTTTGGTTGTTTCAAAATCCAGCGCGGACGTGGGTTCATCCAGCAGCAGAACCGGTGGATCCGCCAGCAACGAGCGGCCGATACTGAGCCTCTGCTTTAAACCCTTGGACAAGATCCGCACGCCGCTACGGCGAAAAGGCAGTAGCTTGAACTCCTGCAAGGTCTCCTCAACCCGCGCAACCGGTATCCGGAAAAGACGGGCAAAGAGCGTCAAGTTGTACTCAACGGAAAAACTGTCGTGCAGGTTCGGGGTTTCCGGGACAAATCCGATTTTCCGGACGACGGCTAATCGATCCAGGATTCCGACCCCTTCCACCGTGACCTGTCCGCTGTCCGGAATAAGCCAGCCCGCCAGCAGTTTGAGCAGGGTCGACTTGCCAGCGCCGTTATGCCCGACAATGGCGATCAGCTCTCCTTGATCCGCGCTGAAACTCGCCGGAAAAAGTCCCCTGCGTCCCGGATAGATTTTAGAGAGACTGAGAACGTCCAGATGCATGTTGTTTGCCGACGAGATAGATCGCGCGCCGCTCCTCAGGTCAGTTTAACAATGAGAATGACCAGAATGACCACAACTAATATAGCTATTACGAATCCCATGACCTGCCTCCCTTGTTTTGATTTCCACTTCCTTCTTTCATCAGAGGAAGCGTACGCGGCGGAGCGTGTTTTAACTATAGGGTGTAACCCTACCGAACCGGCAGCACGTCCCTTGTCCGGAGGCCATAGGGTGTTCACCCCATAGCCGTCTGCCGCAGCGGCGGGGTAGTGTGTCTTCCTGCTTCCAAAGATTGGAGGCATCGATAAAGGAGACGACAGCATGAAAATACAACAGCTCTGGACAGCCAGACCGAAAACACAAACGAATGCCGGTAAAGAATACGCATTCGTCAAAAAAGGAAAATATACCATGAAAGCAACACTTCCGTTGAGATTCATACAACCAGGCGGAGCAAAGCGGATTCCTCAGGGAATCATTCTCACCATCGCAATGATGTGCCTGCAGTACAGCGCGTTGGCAGAGACAAACAAAGTCGATCTGGCCTCCGCTTCAAGTTTTGCGGTGCTGGCCGGCTCCGGGGTTACCAGTACGGGATCCACCACGCTGAATGGGGATTTGGGTTTGTGGGACGGTACTTCGGTGACTGAAACGCCAGCCATGACCGTGAACGGGACACGACACATTACCGATGGTGCCGCCCAAACCGCCCAGAGCGACTTGACCGCTGCGTATAATGACGCCGCAGGACGCACCGTTAGTTTCACCGCGGCGACGGAGCTCGGCGGGACTACTCTGATGTCTGGCATCTACGACTCCGCCTCAGGCACGTTTGGGATCACGGCGGCGACGGCTCTGACGCTGGACGGTAATGGTGACCCCAACTCTGTATTCATCTTCAAGATGGCGACCACGCTCATCACGGGAGCCAGCAGCCAAGTCCTACTTATCAACGGCGCTCAGGCTAACAACGTGTTCTGGCAGGTTGGCAGTTCAGCGACGCTTGGAGCCTCATCTGTCCTCGAGGGAAGCATCCTGGCTTATACAGCCATCAGTCTGGGCACCGGCGCAATGGTGGACGGCCGGCTGTTGGCTCAGAATGCTGCGGTTACTCTGGATAACAACACCATTAATGTTGTGCCGGAACCTGCCAGTGCCTTGCTGATCGGCTTTGGAGCCGCGGCCATCTTTGTTGCCAGACGGCGTTTCCCGCACTGGAAACTATTCGACAGCGATCGCGCGTAAAAGAGACGGCGATGAAGCATCAAAAACTATGAACTATGAAATCGGAACTCAAACGGCGTTGGCCTTATCGGTTAAGGCTGCCGCAGACCCTTTTTCATCTTTCATAATTCATCTTTCATACTTGGGTTGCGGGCGAAGCCCGCCTTAGATGATCGTCAGCTGAACGCTGCTTTCGATGATGCCGGCTGCGATGGCGTAACGGGTCAGCCCGGCCGTATCGTGAATATCAAGTTTCTGCATCAGATGTTCCCGATGTTTTTCAACGGTCTTAATGCTGATACCCAGCTCATCCGCAATCTGCTTGTTGGCTTCGCCTTCGGCGATCAGTTGAAGAACCTCGGTTTCGCGCGAACTCAGCTGAATTACTTTTGTTTTGAGCAGACCTTTCCGGTCGAGCGTTTTTTGATGCTGCCGCTGGAGTCTCTTGGCGATAGAAGGGCTGAAAAAAGTATTTCCCTTTTCAATTTCACGAATGGCCTTGGACAGATCGTTCGAGGAGGTTTGTTTGAGCAGGAAGCCTTTTGCACCGAATGCAATCGCCTGTTCGACATAAGTATCATCGCTATGCGCCGAGAGCATGAGTACTTTCGTGCCGGTGCCGGCATGCAGAATCTGACGGGTGGCCTCCAGTCCGTTGAGCAGTGGCATGGCGATGTCCATCACAATAACGGCGGGCTGAAGTTTTTGAACCAATGCTACAGCCTGTCGGCCGGTGGTCGCTTCGCCGATCACTTCGAAGTCGGTTTCACTGTCGAGCATGTTGCGCAATCCCTCGCGCACGATCGTGTGATCTTCCGCCAGTAGAATAGTAATTTTTTTCATGAGTTAGTTAGTCCTTCGTAGCCGTGTTGGTGGCAGGGGAATGAGCACCTTGATTTCCGTGCCGCTGCCGCAAACGGATTTGATGATGAAATCGCCGCCCACACAGGTGGCTCGCTCGCGCATACCGAGCAGATCAAGGCTGTCGCTCGCTTGCGATCGGTTTGCCTGATGCTTTGTATCGAAGCCGATTCCGTCATCTTTGATCGTCAATTCTACCCTGTCTTTTTTCTTTTTCAGGCGCACAAGCACATGGCGGGCGTGGGCGTGCTGTTCCACATTTTCCAAGGCTTTCTGGAAAATGCGGTAGATCGCCAGCTCCGTGTCGGCGGGCAGTCGTGCGGTCAGCTCCGTGCAGGTCAGCTTGACGGATACGCCCGTCCGCGCGGCGAACTCGGCGCAGTTACCGTGCAGGACGAAATCCAGACCGAGTTGGTCTAAGACACCGGGCCGCAGATTGCGCGAAATGCGCTCCACTTCTTCAGCCGCTTGACAGAGTAGTGTGCGGAGTTTGATCGCCTCTTTTTTTGCGATTCCATCGTGCGACGAAAGCTTATCTATCAGCGTCTGGCTGCGAATGAGGACGGCACAAAGAAGTTGGGTGATATTGTCGTGCAACTCGCGGGCCACATGCCGACGTTCAGCTTCCTGCGCCGCTACTCCGCGACAGGTCAGCGCCCGCAGCAGGGTTTCGTTCTGCCGGAGTTCCGTCATATTCGTTACCACCATGCCGATGATGGCCGTGCAGCCGGAATCCTGTCGGGCTAATGGACAGAGCGAAATTTGCACCGGTATTTTCGAACCATCGTCGGCAAGGAGCTGCACTTGGATTTTAGAACCGGATTTGCCAGCCGATTTCAACAGAGGTCTGAGCGCGGACCGGTCTTTGGCAGAGAGAAAGCGGCGAAAGGAACTGCCCGTCACCTGCTCCAGCGGGCTTTTAATGATTTCAGCGAAGCACTGGTTGGCGTAGAGGATATCCCCTTTGTTTGTCAGCGTCAGCGCCCCTTCGTGCATGGATTCGATGAGCGTGCGATACGCGTACCCTTCCCCTTCCAGCGTAAACACCTGCGGGCCTTCCTTGCCCGCGACCACCACCGCATCTACCTCGCCGGCGCGGATGGCGCGGAGCGTTTCCTCGGCTTCGGCCAGGCGGGTGCGGAGCGGGGCGACGCGGACGGAACTCTTTGGGCGGGCATTTTTCAAGATACGATCCTCGCTTTTCTGACCCGATCCGACTCGCCGAACACACCGGTAATGTTCTTCAGATTGCCGATGTAACGGCGCACCGGAGGTGGAAATTCTACGATAAGCGTCGGGGTTGCGACGATCTGGTTTGCGCGCGCCAGCGCGGGCTGCTGATAGATATCAATGACTTCCAGCTCGCAGTTGCCGGCACACAGTAGCCGGGCAACCAGAATAGCTTGTTGCGACCGGTCTGTGGCTCCCGCCACAAACAGCCGCAAGACCTGTTTTTTACCAGCCCGGGTGATTCGGGGCTTCGTCGTGCGGCTGGTTTTGTTTGTTTTCATAGGTGCTGATTTCGTTTAAGCGGCCGGGCATAAATCCAAGCCGACAAGCACACGATCAATATTGGAGAGCGTGCCAATGATAGTTCGTACAGGCTTCGGCAATTTGCGCACTACCGTGGGAACAGCCAGAATCTGGTCGCCTTTGGCCAGTTGCGGGTGCTTCAGTAAATCAATCACCGTGATGCGATAGTGTCCTTTGAGGTTGCTTTCGCAAATCTTTTTCAGGTTCGCGAACGCCGCCAGTGATTTTGGTGTTTGGCCGGTCACATAGAGGCGCAACTGCCAGAGTTCTGCGTCCGGGTTCGCAACGATCCGTCGTTTTACCGTTTCAGCATTCATTGTTTCTTACTCCCCGGTCTGGGTTTACTCTTTGTGCCGGTCGCCACCTTGATATCAGCCTGACGCAAGAGGCCGGACGCGGCCCGCTCGGTGCCTAGCACGAAGGTTCGCGTGCCGACCTGTTCGTCAATGCGCCGCAGTTCCTCTGCTTCCGTTTCGTAATCGGATCTCAGCCCGCTGATTTGCCGTTCGAGCGTCGCCCGTTTGCGCTCCACTTCGCGTTTAAGCTGGGCGGCTTCCTGCTGGCTGGCCAGTGCCTCGGCGGTTTCGCGTGCGGTCTGCGCCGCCCGGGCCGAACCAGTCAACACGCCGCTGGGACCGATGTATGCGTCCACGACGTCAATACCCCGGCTCGAAATCAGGAACTCGCGGATCTGGTTCGAGTGCGCCATGCCGCGCGCTTTAAGCACGTAAAGGACGCGGTTGCGTTCGCCGTTGCCCTCGAAGTCCTGCAGCAGAATCCAGGAGTCCATGAGCGAAGACATGGCCGCTTCGCTTTGTTGCAGCGCGTGGCCGCCGTGCGTCAGACTGGTGAAGAGCGTGGTAACCAGCCCCCCTTTCAGATAATCAATCAGCCGCGTCACCATCCCCTTACATTCGGAGTCGGTGCCAGCATCCATCAAGCTGGTGATCGGGTCGATGATGACGACGTTGGGCTTAAACTCGGAGATCTCCTTGAACATCGTTGCCAGATGCATTTCCAGGCCGTAGAGTGACGGCCGCGCCGAGTGAAAGCGCAGGAGGCCGCGCTTGACCAGCGGCTCCAGGCGCAAGCCGATGGAATGCATGTTACGGATGATCTGGGCGGGCGATTCCTCGAACGAGAAGAAGAGCACGCGCTCCCCGCGCCGGGCGGCGGCTTGGGCGAAGTTGGCGGAAACGATGGTCTTGCCGGTGCCGGGCGTGCCGGTAAGCAGGATGCTGCTGCCGCGGAAAAACCCCTTTCCGCCGAGCATTGCATCGAGCCGGGGGATGCCGGTCGCAATCCGTTCGCTCGACACCTTGTGATTCAGCGCCAGCGATGTGATCGGCAGTACGCTGATGCCATCGTCGCCGATGAGGAACGGAAACTCGTTGGTGCCATGCATCGCCCCGCGGTATTTCACGACCCGCAGGTGCCGCGTAGCAATCTGGTCGTTGACCCGATGATCAAGCAGGATAACGCAATCGGACACGTATTCCTCCAGCCCGTGGCGCGTCAGTTGCTCACGCCCGCGCTCGGCCGTGATGACGGCGGTTACGCCTTTGTTCTTGAGCCAGCGGAAGAGCCGGCGCAATTCGCTGCGCAGGATCGCTTCGTTTGGCAGGCTGGCGAAAAGCACTTCCAGCGAATCCAGCACCACGCGCTTGGCCCCGATAGAATCAATGGCGTGACCGAGCCGCACAAAAATGCCCTCCAGATCATACTCGCCGCTGTCCTGGAATTCGCTGCGCTCGATGTGGACGTAATCCACCATGATTTTTTTGTGACGAACCAAACCCTCCAGATCGAATCCGAGAGACGCGACATTGGCCTTCAGCTCGGCTTCGGTTTCTTCGAAGGCCATCAATACGCCCGGCTCGTCGAACTGCGCCGCGCCGCGCACGAGGAATTCCGCAGCCAGCAGCGTTTTGCCGCATCCTGCGCCGCCGCATACCAGCGTAGGCCGTCCGCGCGGCAGCCCGCCGCCGGTAATTTCATCGAGACCTTGGATGCCGGTAGGACATTTGGGCAATCGAGTTGCCGGGGAGGTAGATTTTGGTCGTTTAGTTTTCATTTTGGTATTCTTTCATTAAGACGGGCGAAGGGGATCTGCGCCTGAATGGTCGTGCCTTTATCCGGCGCGGATTCAATCGCGAACTGTCCATTAACCATCTCCAGCCGTTCTCGCATTCCGATCAGTCCCAGCCGTTTGTTTTTTCCAGGCTTCAACGTACTCTCAACGTCAAAGGACTTTCCGTTATCTTTAATTTGCATGAGCAGCGCCTTCGGCAATCGCTGGAGGCTCACTTCCACTTTGGTTGCCTGTGCGTGGCGGGCCACATTATTCAGCGCTTCCTGGGCGATGCGATAAAGTACGGTGCGCTTGGCGCTGTTTAGTTTCTCTACTTTCTCAAAAACCGTCAAACTGACCCGAATACCTGTTTCTTCCATGAAACTTTTCATCAGAGACTGCAACGCGGGAATCAGCCCTAAATCGTCCAGCATCGTCGGGCGCAGTTCCCGTGCGAACCGGTGCACGATATCCACCGATTTCTCCACCAGCCGTTGCGTCCGGGCGATTTTCTGTTTGAGCCCTTTGGGGTTGAGCGCGGCTTCCTTGGCCAGAGATTCCAGTTGGATATTTATGTTTACCAGCGTCTGGGTAATTTCATCATGCAGTTCCCGGCTGATGCGTTTCCGTTCTTCCTCCTGCACATGCAGAATCCGGTGGGACAGCAGTCGTAATTGCTGTTGCGTTTGGCGAGCCTGTTCCAACAACTGGATCTGATGCTGTTCACTTTGCCGGACGGTATCTTCGGCAACCTTGCGCCGGGTTATTTCATGCTGCAGCGCCAGATTTTCTCTGGTTACCGCTTCGATGCGGCGCTGCGCTTCTTCCGCCTGTTTATAGGCGGTGATGTCTGAAACCGCCACGCGGCACCAGCGCAGAGGCGTGTTGAGTGAAATCGCGGAGGTGCCGTGAAAATTTGCCCAGAATGCCGTCCCGTCCGCCTTCAGAAGAGTCGCCTCACAAACCCGTTTTTCCGGCCCGGCGAACATCTGTTTGAGGAAGGTTACAAAAACCGGTCTGCTTTCCGGAGTAACAAAACGCGGCAAACACTGATCGATGAGCCGGGAGCGTTCCACGCCGAGCAGAACGGTGCCTGTCAGATTTACATCCAGAATCCGGCCCCGTTCATCCAGCGAGAAATAGCCGACCGGAGCAAAGTCGTAGAGGTCGGTGTATTTTTCCAGCAACGTTTCGGTTTCGTCGCGGGTGCTCGCAAGCTCCGCATTCTGCATTTCCAGCTCAATCTGGTGAACCTGCAATTCGTGGAGCAGTCGCTGGTCGTCGGCTTCAGACTTTTGTTCGCCGCCTGCTTTGCCCAGCCGTTTCCGCAACCGGTCTTCGGCGCGGTGGCGAAGCTCTTCGGCGGCAAGTAAGAAGGTTGTTTTGTTTGGCATGGGGCTACGACTTGGTTTTCTTTTTTCTTTGCGCCAGCTTTTTGGATTGCTCGGCGACGTGTTTTTCCAGAACGGATTGGTGATCCCTCAACTTCGTCTCCAGTGTTTTGGCTACGGTAATGTTCGCGAACGTGATCACGACGCCGTCGATCCGGTCGTCCAAGGTGCGGTACGGCATGATGCGGACGGTAAACCAGCGGCCGTCGCGCGCGGCAATCGGTTTTTCAGCCGAGGTCAGCGTTCGCAGAACTTCCTGCGCATCGTCGGCCAGTTCCGGATAGCGCAGTCCCGAGGCCAGATCGGTGATAGGACGTCCGACATCGGACGGGATGAGTTTGATGATTTTTGTCGCCTGCGGAGTGAACCGCCGCACGTTGAGATCGCTGTCCAAAAAGAGCGTGGCAATATCGGTACTGTTGAGCAGGTTCTTCATGTCGTTGCTGACCCGCGAAAGCTCGTCGAGCTTGGTCTGCAACTCGGTGTTGACGGTTTGAAGCTCCTCGTTCAGCGACTGCATCTCTTCTTTTGAGGTGGTGAGTTCTTCGTTGGTGGACTGCAACTCTTCGTTGGTGGATTGCAGTTCCTCGTTCGTTGACCGGAATTCTTCCTGCGCGGTCTGCATTTCCTCGCGGGTATTGCCAGCCTCAGCGCGGATCTGCTGGAGTTCCTGCTCCAGTTTCGCGGCGTGTTCGTTGCGGACTTTGGATTTCGGCATTCTTGGCGATGCTTCTGCTGTCACGGGCGCAGCGATATCTGTGAAAACAATCATCACCAAACCATGCAGCGGCCCGGGTTCATCAAGTTGCTGAATTGTCACATCCACATATTGCCCTTCGCTGCCGGGATCGGTCTTAAGCCCATGAAGGATTACGCTCATTTTTTGCCGGAGCACTTTCTGGAAAGCACCGGAAAGCTCGTAGCGCAGACCATCGCGGGCCATGGCAAAAATGTTCCAGTTGGCCTTGCCAGCGGCTGGTTCCAGATATTTACCGGTTCGTCCGCTGATGTAACAAATGTCGCCCTTGTCATTGGTGAGCACAGTCGGCGGAGCGTAACGCTGCAAGACCAGCTGATCGGCTAAAGTCTGGAGGCTACCCGCCGGTTTGAGTTCCGGCGATTTCACGGAGCCAACGGGCGGACCGGCGCTGAACGATGATGGAAACTCTACCGGCACCAGATGCGGAGTAGATTCCAGACGATGGAAGATTCTGGCCTTGCCGTTGAGTGGGGTAAACAGATTCGTGGCGCCTCCAGTCGTTTCTGCACTGCCGAGAAACAAAATTCCCCCGGGGCTGAGGCTGTAGTGAAATAGCGGCATCAGCTTCTTTTGCACCTCCGCAGTCAGATAAATCAGCAGGTTGCGGCAGCTAAGAATATCCAGCTTGGTAAAGGGAGCATCCATAATGAGATTTTGCGGTGCAAAAATGACCATCTCGCGAATCTCTTTGCGCACCCGGTATCCGCGCTCTTCTTTGGAAAAAAACCGGGCCAGCCGCTCCGGCGACATATCGGCGGCAATCGTATCTGGGTAGTGCCCTTGACGGGCCTTATCAATCGCATCGCGATCTAGGTCGGTGGCAAAAATTTGTACGGCGAAATTTCCTTTGGGCTCGGCCAGCTCCACGGCTTCCTTGAGAGCGATGGCCATCGAATAGGCCTCTTCTCCGGTGGAACAGCCGGGCACCCACGCCCGCAACGCCTGACCGGACGGTCGGTTCGCGAGCAGGGCCGGGATGGCCTGAGCGCTCAACTGTTCCCACGCGGCGGGATCGCGGAAAAAATTTGTCACCCCGATCAGCAGTTCCTTGAAGAGCAGATCGAGTTCCTGCGAATTTTCCTGTAGATAACGGACGTAGGCCGCCATTTTTCCGATCTGATGAATCCCCATGCGGCGCTCAATCCGCCGGTAAAGTGTGTTTCTTTTGTAGAGCGAAAAGTCGTGGCCGGTGCGGGTACGCAGCAGGATGACTATTTTTTCCAAAGCACTCTGCGTTTTATCATCCAGCGCCACTTCGGTCGGGGCGATCAGTGGAGTTCGCCGAAGATAGGCGAGAATCTTTTCCGGAAGTTCGTCTGCCGGAGCCGTAATATCCGCCAGCCCGGCATCCACCGCGCTGCGCGGCATACCGTCGAATTTAGCCGATGCCGGTTCCTGTACCAGGACCAGCCCGGCCTTTTCCTTGATGGCTCTCAACCCCAGCGTACCGTCGGAGCCCATGCCGGAAAGAATGACGCCGATACTGCGCTCCTGCTGATCCTGAGCCAGAGAACGGAAGAAAAAATCAATCGGCAGGCGCAATCCGCGCGGTGTTACCGGAGCGAGCAGGTGCAGCACTCCGTGCAGGATGGACATATCTTTATTCGGTGGAATCACATAGACGCAGTTTGGCTCTACCGTGGTGCGATCTTTGACCTGAACCACCTTCATGCCGGTTGTGCGCTGAAGCAGCTCCGACATGATTCCTTTGCGCGTCGGATCCAGATGCTGGACGATCACCACCGCCATGCCGCTGTTCGCGGGCACGTGCCCCAGGAACTGCTCCAGGGCTTCGAGTCCGCCCGCTGAAGCGCCAATGCCAACAATGGGAAATGAAACATTCGCCGCCCGAGGGGTAACGGTCTTGGCGGGCTTTTTCATCCGGCGTTTCGGTTCAGATTTCTTCTTCATAATACCGTCACCTCCGCCGAAAATTTTGACAAAAAACAAACTGCAGTGATCCCCGCAGCGCGGCGAATATGTGCCTTCGGGTTGATGATCACAATCAAAAACCCCCGTATTTCAGAGTTATTACAGAATGCGCCGGCCTTGAATGATACGAACCAGCACAACGACAACGGCTACCACCAGCAGGATGTGGATAAATCCGCCCATCGTGTAACTGCTCACCAACCCAAGCAGCCAGAGAACCATCAGTATAAATGCAATCGTCCACAACATAGTACGCCCCTCTCTTTATTTCTGAGGAAAGACTACGCCGGAGACGGACGCTTTGCAGTGGGGTATAACCCTACCATTTATTGAACGGTGATCACGGCGGTCCAATATAAATTTTGTCCATCCGTAAATATCGAATATCGAACAGAGAATGATGAACACCCTATGCGAGGGGAAGTTTTGGCAGAATAATTAAGGTCAAAATAATTTTCTCAACCAGCTGTAGTTCAACAAGTAATCATTCTGACCATAATTATTCTGACTTTTGACAATGAGCTGGTAGATCAATGTCCAGATTTTATCAACAGCCTGGCTTCGCATTCCGATGCGCAGTCTTTTCTGCTTTCCTTCAGGTAATAAATACATATTAACTACCCGCATCTTGGTGTATTTTATTTCTGATGAAGCGTGAAAGTCTACAACTGATCCGGGCACCTGACGGGCGGTCAAAAGCTGCGAATCGTCTGCAATCGGCCGGGCTAGCCTTTGAGTATTTTCCGGCATTTACTCAGAAAGTGCATGATTTTCATACGCACGATTTCGTGGAAATTCTCTTCGTGTTTAACGGCACCTTCCGGCATGTCACGGCGGATCGAACCTATGATGAGTCGGCCGGCGGTCTGACGATTCTTAACTACAATCAGTTTCACACCATGAAAACGCCCAACGGACCGGTTGAGCTGATGAATATATACTGGGATCTAAGAAAGTATTTTCTGCCCGCTTTGCCGGAACCGTTCTTTTCCCGGCTGCATGAGCTGATTCCGAACCATCCGATGCTGGGGCATCGTCTCAACCGCGTTTTTCATCTGCAACTGGACAATCCGGAGAAAGCCGGACAGCTGCTTCGTATGCTTTATAATGAGCAGCAACATGAAGCTGAGGGGAGCGCCGCCGCCATGGACGCGCTGTTCCGGGTTTTTCTGATTGAGCTTTGCCGTGCCGCAACGGTGAACACGGAAGTCTTCACGGAAAATTTTAATTCCCGCATGGAAACGGTCCGGCGCTATCTGGACGCTCACTATGCTGAACCGGTACGGCTTGAGCAGCTCTGCAAGCTTTCCGATCTGAAAGATGCCAACCTCTGCCGGCAGTTCAAAAAATACACCGGACTGAGCACCGGCGATTATCTTAAACAGCGCCGATTGGACGCCGCCATGCAAAAACTGCGCGGTACGAACGAAAAAATTCTTACCATCTGTAATGATTGCGGATTTTCCGACATTGCCAATTTTAACCGTACCTTTCGTGCGGTGATCGGAAAAACCCCGTCGGAATACCGCAAATCCGCAGGGTGAAATTCTATTTTAACCGAATAAATAAAAAAACAGTTATTTTATGTTGCCCCGGCACGCGAGTTTGTTATCGTACGCCCTCACTTTTTAGCTGACCCCTTCGTTCAGCGGTTAGGACACTAGGTTTTCATCCTGGTAACACGGGTTCGATTCCCGTAGGGGTCGCCATTCTGGGGTTGCATTTTTAAAGCCGGAGCGCTCAATCATATAGGCTCAGCGGAAGATGGGTAGAACAGGGTTGAACTCGCCGCCGAACTTCTGGATACTTCCGCGCAATGTCTGAGTCATCTAAAACTGCATTGCGTCCGCTTTGCGTCGATCTCGACGGAACGCTGGTTAAGACGGATACTTTTGCTCAAGCGCTGTTGCTGCTCATCCGCACGCATCCCGCCGTGCTCTGTTCTATTCCGGACTGGGCGGCCAACGGACTGGCGGCCCTCAAGCAGCGCGTTGCGCAGGAAATCCAGCTTGATCCCGCCGCGTTGCCGTATCATCCAGGGCTACTCACTTTTCTGAAAGGCGAACGGGCCAAGGGCCGCGAACTGATTCTGGTGACGGCTTCCAACATTCTGCCTGCCCGGGCCGTGGCTGAGCACCTCGGTCTTTTTTCTGACGTGATGGCCAGCGACGGAATAATCAATCTTAAAGCCAGCCGTAAACGCGACGCGCTGATTGCCCGTTTTGGTGAAAAGGGATTTGATTATGCTGGCAACGCCACCGACGACCTCGCGGTTTGGGCGGCCGCAGGCGGAGTCATCGCCGTTAATCCCAGCACGCCGGTGCGCCGTGCGCTTAAAAACAGCTCCGCCCGGATTTTCGAAGATCGTCCATCAAGGCTGAGAATCTGGCTGAAGGCTTTGCGCGTTCACCAGTGGACAAAAAATGGTTTGATTTTTTTGCCGATGCTGCTGGCGCACGAACTGACAACGCCCGTTTTGTATGTCAAAGCGGTGTTGGCGTTCTTTGCCTTCAGTTTCGCCGCCTCGGCTATCTATGTATTCAACGATCTTTTTGATCTGCATGCGGACCAGCATCATCCGCGCAAAAAGAACCGGCCGTTTGCAGCGGGAAATCTAAGTTTAGTGGCGGCGGTTGCTGCCGCGCCCTTACTGGTACTGGCTGCACTCGCTACTGCACAGCTGCTGCCCGCCTCCTTTACCGGTGTATTGCTGATTTATCTGGTGACTACCACGCTCTATTCGTGGCGGCTTAAACAGCTTGTACTGCTCGACGTGATGACGCTGGCCGGACTGTATGCTGTCCGAATTTTTGCTGGCACGGCGGCCTATGGGGTGGAAACATCAACGTGGCTGATCGCTCTTTCCATCTTTCTTTTCTTCAGCCTTGCTATGGTCAAGCGCTATGCCGAATTGCGCGAAGCATCACAGGGACAACCCAATGCGGTACGTGTGCGCGGTCGCGGGTACTGCGAAGCCGACCTGCCGCTGCTGGCCGGTTTCGGTGCAGGGAGCGGTTGTATTTCCGTGCTGGTACTCGCTCTTTACATCAATAGCGACAAGGTGGTTCAGTTCTATCGTCATCCCGCCTTGCTTTGGCTGCTCTGCCCGCTGCTGCTTTACTGGATCGCCCGTGTCTGGTTGCTGGCCAGTCGCGGTGAACTGTCGGACGATCCGCTCAACTTCGCCGTCCGCGACCCGCAGACGTGGATCATCGGCGTGCTGAGTGTCATTGTTTTAATCCTGGGAACGGTTCTATGAGAGGAATAATGGATGATCGGATTATTGGATTGCTGGGCGGGAGCCCGCTTTGGGGAATCGGTTCCTTATTTCCGGTTTTGATTTCCATTAATCCACCGCTCCATTCATCCAATACTCCATGGAGATCTTAATGAAACCAACTCTTGTTATCATGGCCGCCGGAATCGGTAGCCGCTACGGCGGACTCAAACAGATTGATCCGGTCGGACCGTCCGGCGAAATCGTTCTCGACTATTCGGTGTACGACGCCATTCAGGCGGGCTTCGGTAAAGTCGTCTTCATTATCCGGCCCGATATCGAAGAAGCCTTCAAGGAGGTTATTGGCCATAAACTGGACGGCCGAATCAACGTCGAATATGTTTTTCAATCGCTGGACAAACTTCCTGCCGGATTTTCTGTTCCGGCGGGCCGCACCAAACCGTGGGGCACCGGACAGGCCGTCTTGATGGCCGCGCCGGTTGTTTACGAACCGTTTGCCGTGATCAATGCCGATGACTTTTACGGTCGTGAATCGTTCCGTATTGTGGCGGAACAGTTACGGAATGTTGATGTGAACAGTACGGATTTCTGCATGGCGGGCTTCTATATCAAAAACACGCTCTCCGAACACGGCGGTGTTGCGCGCGGATACTGCGATGTGAAGAACGGGAAGCTTCAGCATATCGTCGAGCGCTACAACATTGAGCGCAAGCCGGACGGAGTGATCCGTTATGACGGCGGAGAAATGGCTGACGACGATATGGTTTCGATGAACACCTGGGGCTTCACGCCGCAGTTGTTTGAGTTTCTTGAACACGGCTTCAAGGATTTTCTTGCATACAAAGGAACCGAACCAAAAAGCGAATTTTTCCTTCTTGAGGTTGTGGACGGTATGATCCAGCGCGGCGAAGCACGGGTCGCTGTTCTGCCGACGAACGAAAAATGGATGGGTGTCACCTACGCCGCCGACAAACCGGAAGTTATGGCCGGGATTCGCGCGCTCGTTGACGCCGGAATATATCCGCCCGATCTTTGGGCTGTTTCCTAAAAGCCCGGCATTTCCGCCAGGTATTTTCCTGTATAAGATTCCGGCGTTTTGGCGACTTTCTCAGGCGTTCCGGCGACGACAATCCGTCCGCCGCGTTCGCCGCCTTCAGGGCCGAGATCGATCAGCCAGTCGGCGCGTTTGATGACATCGAGATTATGCTCAATCACCAGTACCGTGTTGCCGCCGTCGCGCAGAGTTTCCAATACCTGAATGAGTTTATGGACGTCCGCAAAGTGCAGGCCGGTGGTCGGCTCGTCGAGAATGTAGAGCGTTTTGCCGGTCGCTTTTTTGCTGAGTTCTGCCGACAGTTTAATGCGCTGGGCTTCGCCGCCCGAAAGGGTGGTTGCCGATTGTCCGAGGCAGAGATAGCCGAGGCCGGTTTCGCGCAGGGTGCGCAACTTGCGTTCAATGCCGGGGATGGCGGCGAAAAAGTCGCACGCTTCGTTGATGGTCATGGCGAGCACCTCGGCGATGTTTTTGCCGCCGTAATGAACCTCGAGTGTTTCGCGGTTATAGCGTTTTCCCGCGCATTGCGGACAGGTGACGTATACATCGGGCAGAAAGTGCATTTCAATTTTCAGCAGGCCGTCGCCCTGACAGTGCTCACACCGTCCGCCTTTAACATTAAAACTGAAGCGCCCCGGCCCGTAGCCGCGCACTTTGGATGCGGGCAGTTGCGTGAAGAGGTCGCGAATGATGGAGAATGCGCCGGTGTACGTCACCGGATTGCTGCGCGGCGTGCGGCCGATCGGCGACTGATCTATTACGATGACCTTGTCGATGTTTTCGACACCGAGCAGTTCCTTATGTTTTCCGGGACGTTCTTTGGAGCCGAAGAAGCGGCGAAAAAGTGCGCGGCGCAGCACATCGTCAACGAGCGTGCTTTTCCCGGAGCCCGAAACGCCGGTGACGCAGGTGAGCAGTCCGAGCGGAATTTTGACGTTGATGTTCTTCAGATTATTTTCAGCTGCGCCGCGAATCTCGATGAATCCGTTTTCGGCTTTATGCCGTTCGGCGGGAATTTCAATTTCTATTTCGCGGCGCATATATTGTGCCGTCATAGAATTTTTTGCTTTAAGCAGTTGCGCGGGTGTTCCGGCAAAGACGATCTCGCCGCCATGGACGCCTGCTCCGGGGCCGAGGTCGATCACATAGTCTGCCTCGCGGATGGTCTGTTCATCGTGTTCGACAACGACGACGGTATTGCCAAGGTCGCGCAGTTCCTTGAGCGTGGCGAGCAGGCGGTCGTTATCGCGCTGGTGGAGGCCGATGCTCGGTTCGTCGAGAACGTAGAGCACTCCGGTCAGGCGCGAGCCGATTTGCGTGGCGAGCCGGATACGCTGCGCTTCGCCGCCGGAGAGGGTGCCGCTTTCGCGGTCGAGCGTGAGGTAATCAAGACCGACGTCTATCATGAAGCCGAGGCGCGCCTGAATTTCTTTCAGAATGTCGCGGGCAATACGCGACTCCTCCGGGGTGAGAGATTGCCGATTGCCGATTGCCGATTGTCGATTGCTGACTTCTGATCTTTGACCTCTGACGTCTTTTCCTTTGTCACTTGCCCCTTGCCCTTTGCCACTGCCTTTTTCCAGGCATTGGAAAAAGGCCTGCGCCTGTTCGATGGAGAGCGTGCAGATTTCGTAGATATTTTTTCCGCCGACGGTGCAGGCGAGCGTTTCGGGCCGCAGCCGTGCGCCGTTACAGGCGGTACACCGCTGGTTGCCCATGTAGGCGCGTAACCGCTCCTGATTGAATTCACTTTCGGACTCGGTGTAGCTCCGTTGAAGGTTCGGAATGAGTCCCTCAAACGGTTTATGAACTTTGTGACGGCGCAGGTAGTAACTGATCGGCTCATCACCGGAGCCGTAGAAGAGAATTTTTTTAAAGGCGGCGGGCAGTTCGTTGAACGGGGTGCTGAGCGAAATGCCGTAATGGTCCGCGACGGCGGCCAGCAGTTTTTTATAATAGATGATGGCCCGGCGTCCTCCGCGCCGCCACGGATGAATACTTTCTTCAAGCGGAAGTGTTTCGTCGGGGACGATCAGCTCTTCGTCGAAGGTGAGCATGTTTCCGAGGCCGTGACAGGTCGGGCAGGCTCCGTAGGGGCTGTTGAATGAAAAGTGTTTGGGCGTAAATGTTTCGAAGCTGATGTTGCAGTCGAGACAGGCGTTTTTCTCTGAAAAAAGCCGATCGGTCCATTTGCCGCCGTTTTCTGTCATGGCGATCATCAAGCCTTCGCCGGTGGCGAGCGCCAGCTCGACGGAGTCGTTGATGCGACTGCGGGTTGAAGGGTCGATGACGAGCCTGTCGATTACCGCTTCAATGGTGTGCTTTTTGTTTTTGTCGAGATCGGGGAGGGTGTCGAGTTCGCAGAGTTCGCCGTTAACGCGGACGCGAACAAAGCCCTGCCGACGGGCTGCGGCGAAAATCTCTTCATGAAGCCCTTTACGTCCGCGCACCAGCGGCGCGAGCAGTATGACTTTTGTTTTTTCCGGAATCAGCAGAAGCTGTTCGGTAATATTTTCAGCGCTCTGCCGCTGGATCGGCTTGCCGCAGGACGGGCAGTGAACTTTTCCAATGCTTGGAAACAGCAGGCGGAGGTAATCGTGGATTTCGGTGGTGGTGGCGACGATGGAACGCGGATTAGAGCCGGCTGTACGCTGTTCAATCGAAATGGCGGGAGAAAGTCCTTCGATGGTATCGACCTCCGGTTTCTGCATCTGTTCAAGGAACTGGCGGGCATAGGCCGAAAGGCTTTCGACATACTTCCGCTGCCCTTCGGCGTAAAGCGTGTCAAAGGCCAGTGACGATTTACCCGAGCCGCTCAGCCCCGTGATGACGGTCAGCTTATTGCGCGGAATGCGCACGGTGATGTTTTTTAGGTTATGCTCCCGCGCGCCGCTTACAATAATCCATTTGTCGCTCATGTTAAAAATCTCCCAAGGGGTTCAAAAAGAACCATACCTCTTTTCCGCGGATTGGAAAAATCTTGTTTGGCGGCAGTTTTGGGCTATAACGGGCGGCCATGAATCCTGAACTTAAGAAAACTCTTCAGAAACCGGCTGTTGGCAGTGCATTGACTGTGGCGGCTGGGATTTCTTTCTTTTTTAACTGCATGTTGCTGCCTCTGGTGGGCCGGGCCGGCGCCAGTGCTCCGCATGCAGGAAAAAATCAGCTGGCGTTTTTGGCGGCGGTGGGACTGACCTTTGCGTTGGCGCTGTTGGCGACTTGGTCAAAAATGACCCGCCGGGCTGACGATAAAAGCCCGTTGCCAATCTGGTCGTTGGTATTGTGCGGAATCTGTGCTGCCCTCTTCGTTCTGCAGTTGACCGGTTTGCTGGCGGTTTGAACCGCAGAACGCCGAACAGGGAATGAAGAAGTCCGAAGAATTTTATTCCTTCACCATTCTGCGGTTCCTTGTTCAATATTCGATATTTTCCAGAGCATCCATGCGGCGAGCGTCTTGGCGTCGTCCACTTTTCCGGAGCGGATCAGGTTGTCCATTTCCTGTTCCGTGACGAGGACGGTTTCGATATGTTCGTCGGGATCGAAGTCCGTTTCCCCCGGCTCGTGGACATCGGCATAAAAAATATCGATTCGTTCTGTGCAGTAGCCGACCGACGGATAGATCGATGAGAGAAAGCGAATCGAGTCGGGTACGTAGCCGGTTTCTTCTTTCAGCTCGCGAATGGCGGCGGCTTCCATCTCTTCACAGGGATCGACATTCCCGGCCATCACTTCAAAACAGACGCGCTCCATGGCTTTGCGGAACTGACGGATAAAAACAAACCGTCCATCGCGCCGCCGGGCGACCACTGCGACTGCCGCCCCGTGGCGTATAATTTCCCGTGTACCGGTCCGTCCGTCTGCAAGTTCTACGTCCAAAACATCCAAACTTAGAATGCGGCCTTCAAACACTGTTTTTTTACTGATCGTTTTCTCGTACATATTTTGTGTCTCCCTATCGGCGATGCTACCAGATGCAGAATAGACGAAAAAACCGTACCGTGTCATTTGTCAAATAAGGCGGAAGGGTTAGAATGCCGCCATGACACACGCCAGACAGGAATGGGAAAAGCTCGAAGCACGCGACCTCGCGCCGTACGCTGCGCACAGCGCCCGCAGCCTCGGCCGGTTGTATCCGGAGCCGGATCATCCGGTGCGGCCCTGTTTCCAGCGCGACCGCGACCGTATTCTGCACAGCCGCTGTTTTCGCCGGCTCGAATATAAAACGCAGGTTTTCGTCAACGGAACGGCCGACCACTACCGGACCCGGCTGACCCATACCATCGAAATGGCCGCCGTCGGCCGGACGCTGGCGCGCGCTTTCCGCGTCAATGAAGATCTCACCGAAACCATCTGCCTTGCGCACGATGTCGGCCACAGCCCGTTCGGCCACCGCGGCGAATACGTCCTTGATGAGCTGATGAAAGATCACGGCGGATTTGACCATAACCTTCAGAGTCTGCGCGCTGTCGAAAAACTTGAATATCAATATCCGGGATTCCCCGGCCTTAATCTCACCTGGGAGGTGCGTGCCGGACTGCTCAAACACCAAGCCTCCCGTCCCGAGGCTGAACTGGAGGGCCGTCCGATCGGCCCGTTCCAATATCTGGAAGCGCAGATCGCCGACATTGCCGATGATATCACGTATCATGCCCATGACGTAGACGATGGTCTTGAAGCCGGCCTTATCACACTCGACCAGCTCGAACAGCAGGCCTTCTGGCGGATGGCCTCCGGACGTACCCGCGAACAGTACGCCGCACTCGATACCGGACACTTTCTGCGTATCACCATCCGCAACCTGCTCGACCTGCAGGCGCAGGATGTTCTGCGCGAAGGACATCTCCGCATCGAGAAGCACCGTCCAAAGACGATCGCCGCCGTTATGACCGCGCCGGAGCGGCTCATTACCTTTGGCGACGAAATGAGCGGACTGCTCGACGAATTTTCAAAGTTTATGTACCGGCAGCTCTATGAACATCCGACGGTTCTGGATGCTAATCGTGAAGCGGTCGCCCTGATGCACGGACTCTTCTTGCACTACGTCAAACATCCCGAAACCATGGGGCGCAAAGCATTGGCGCGGATTCCGGAAGAAGGCCTCATGCGCACCGTCTGCGACTACGTCGCCGGCTGCACCGACCGCTACGCCCTCGAAGAGTGTCTAAAGTATGGTATCGGTGCGTAGTGATCAGGAGTCAGGGGCAGGGCGTCAGGCCGAACGACCAGCATCACTCTGAACCGCCGGAGGCGGTGATATCTGAAGTGGGCCTTTATGCAGGCATCGGTTCTCGGCAAACGGGCCGATTCGA
>CAYNOR010000004.1:70911-145293 GCA_964398915.1 uncultured Verrucomicrobiota bacterium | reverse complement strand
TGCCCTTGGTTGGTTTGCTTCGTGCGGTTATACTTCAAATTAAACCGCTCTAGCGTGAGCGGTTGTAAAAGAATTCAATCAATACAGTTTGGTCCCGTATAAGACCGTTCGACTCATTCTTCTTCATTCGTACGGATTGTTCGCTGAAACTTATGCATCTTCTTATGATATTTCCGCAACACCCGGAAAAACCGGATCAGATCACGGAACGGAGAAATCACACTTTTATGCCGCTTGGGCTGTTTGGTAATACGGACTGAACCGACACGGATGCGCCGCGAAGCGATGTTGAGCAGTGTTTCAAATTCTGACGGAAGCGATGATTTATCCTCCAGAATGAACGGCAGCACATCACAGCGGTAGAACCGGAATCCGCACGGCGGATCAGGCACATAAACCCTGAGTAACCGGTCGAGCCAAAAACTCATTGCACGGATCGTCCAGCGCCGCACCAAGGGAATGAGCGTTACGTCAGCCATACGATTACCGATCAGCACCGGCAGATGCGTCCGGTAATAGGTTTCCAGAAATTTAGAAATCTCAGCCGGGTCGTGAAAACCATCGGCATCCAGCGTAATCACTGCATCAAACCCCTGCGCAAGAACATGCCTGAATCCTTCGGTCAGCGCAGCCCCTTTGCCACCATTCTCTTTGCGACGAATCACTCTGGCACCAGCGGCTTCGGCACGTGCAACGGTCTCGTCCGTCGAAGCATCGTCCACAACAATCACATCCGGAACACAAACCAGCGCCTGCTTAATCACTGCGCCGATCGTTGATTCCTCGCAAAAGGCTGGCAGAAGCACGGCGACTTTTTCAACCTCTTTATACTGCGAAATTGTTGCCATCAGCAATTATCCTTGTTGTGCGCCAGTTCATCAGCCCGGTACGAAGATCGCACCAGAGGCCCGGCCGCCACGCCTTCGAAGCCCATCGATCGTGCCTTCGCCGCCAGTTCATCAAAATGCGCCGGCGAAACAAACCGCTCAACCGGATAATGTTCACGTGTCGGTGCCAGATACTGTCCCAGCGTCAACAGCCGAACCCCCGCCGCATATAAATCTTCCAGAGCTTGAAAAATCTCTTCATCGGTTTCACCCAGACCGAGCATCAGCCCCGACTTCACCAGCGCCCCTCCCCGCCCCGCCGCATGGCGCAGCGTGGCCAGTGACTTTTCGTAACTGGCCTGCGGACGAATCACCGCCTGCAGCCGCTTCACCGTTTCTAGATTGTGATTAAACACATCCGGCCTGGCGTCCAGCACGATATCGAGATGTTCGACAAAATCAGGTGTCAGCACTTCGACCGACGCGCCCGGCATCGCTTCCTTGACCGCACGGATTGTCGCCGCAAAAGCCGCCGCGCCGCCGTCCGGCAGATCGTCGCGCGTCACGCTCGTAATCACGATATGCCGCAAATTCAGCCGTTTAGCGGCTTCAGCAACCCGCGCCGGCTCGCCGGCATCAACCGGATCGGGCCGCCCGGTATTCACATTGCAAAAGCGGCAGTTGCGCGTACAAGTATTGCCCAAAATCATTACCGTCGCCGTTCCGCGATTCCAGCACTCGTGCCGGTTCGGACATTTTGCGCTGGAGCAAACCGTATTCAGCTGAAGACTCTCCAGCAGTTTACTCACATCCGGAAACTGTTCGTCCGTCGCAATGGGACGCCGCATCCACTGCGGCAGCCGCTGCACTTTGGGTTTCAGTTTTTTAATAATGTTTTCAGCGGTCATGATTTTTATTCAGTTCGGTTTATATTCTGCGGAATCTTCAGCGACTTTCAGCAATCCCGATTCGGAATCCAGAAGCTTCCCGGTATAAAGCGCTTCAATTGGAAAGCACATTTCATAGTCGTTCCAAACCAAATTCCCGTGCTCAACGGCAACCCGGCAAAATTCCTTTTCATCCAGATATTTCCGGAGTTCGGGATGAGCCTGTTGCAAAAACGGCTCGAAATCGACATTCTGTACATGCCCATCTGAAAAGGTAATCTCCAACCGGCACCCGCCAAGGTGCCGCACTTCTTGAACCCTCAATTCTCTGACTGCTAATAACATTATTTAGGGTCTGTCCGGGTTTTATATTCTGCCGAATCTTCCGCAACCATCATCTGAGGTGGACGCGAGCGATCTACCAACTTGAACCCGCGACCCACAGCTGCTTCGTTCAGCCGCTGACAGAAAGCCTTCAGATCTTTCCCTGCCTCGGCGCTAAGCTCATCTTTAATCCGCCACAGTTCTTCAATAATTTCGTCAGCCATTGCGCTCTCCTCTCAGTTCCTCAGGGGTACAGATTTCCGGGCAAACAAATCCATGCTCCGTACAAACCTTGCGAATCACCGGTTTCATTGCGGCGTTGTCAATATGGCGACAATTCCATGTCAGCAGATAATCCATCCGGCAAACCGCAGCAATTGCAATATGCACGGCATCATCTTTCGCTTTTTCTGGCAAAGCGCCAGCTTGCATTAAATGTCCAGCCAATGAAGCCGCCTCATCGGTTAAAGTCAGTTCGGGAATGTCTTTTAACACATCCATCCGTCGTCCGGCAGCTTCGGAATCCCCCCGCAGGGCCTCATCTGAAACAAGAGGTGAAACAAATAGATCAAACTCCTGCCGACAGTCCGACCACCACTCCTGAGTTAACTGCTGACGAGCAGCGGAAACCAAATCCCGTGACACTCGTGCAGTCAAATAACTGATCACCGAGGTTTCAATATAGACCAACTTCTTCATATGCAGGAGAATACCTGTTTTTCCGAACCTGGGAAGAATTTGTTCCAAGGTTTGGAACTCTTAAACCTAAAACTTTATACAGACAGCGTCTCGATCAGTTTCTGGAGCTTCTCGCGTTTTTCGATCAGCTCGGTTTTGCGTTTTTCTTCACCGGCGACCACCTCGGCCGGTGCACGGCTGACAAAGTTTTCGTTCGACAGTTTTTTGACAATACTCGTAATGCCGTTCTCAACCACTTCGATCTGCTTCTTGAGTTTCGCGATTTCGGCGGCGGTATCCACCAGTCCTTCAATCGACATATAAACCGTGCCGAGCTGACTGATACCGCTGGGCATGGCACCTTCGGGTATGAAATCGCGGTCAATTCCGATGGATTCAGCGCCAAGCAAAGAGGATACCGATGCAATATCTTCCGCCAGCATTCTGCCGGTGCGCTCCTGCGCCGGGCGAATATAAAACTTCGCCTGCTGTTTCGGCGTGAGATTGTAATCGGTGCGCAACGTGCGGCCCACACGAATCAGATCGTGCTTGGCGTCCACATATTCAACGGTGCCCCGCTGCACGCCCAGCGCGCTCAAATCTTCGTACGAAAGAGCCTTCGGCCATGGCGCGGTCTGGATGGACTCACAGGACCCGTTGTAACCCATGCCATGCCACAGTTCTTCGGTAATGAACGGAATAAACGGATGCAGCAGACGAATGGCGCTGGAGAAAACATAATGCATCACCTGCTCAACTTCCTGTTTGCGCTGCGCATCTTCTCCGCGGAATACGCTCTTGGAGTATTCAACGTACCAGTCACAGTAGTGGTGCCACATGAAGTCGTACATCGCCAGCGCGGCATCGTTAAAGCGGTGCCGGGCCAGATTGTCTTCCGTATTACGGATTGCCTCGGACAGCTTTGCCAGAAGGTGCTGATCGTCCGGACTGAGCGTCATCTTACTCAAATCAATCGCGTCCGGATTGATCGCCGCGCCGGTGGCATTCATCTGCATAAAGCGCGCGGCATTCCAGATCTTGGTGCAGAAGTTCCGACCCAGCTCGAACTTTTCATCGCTGATATACACGTCCTGTCCGGTCGCCGTCAGCATCATCAGACTGAAGCGCAGCGCGTCGGCACTGTATTTTTCAATGATGTTGAGCGGATCAATCGAGTTGCCGAGACTCTTGCTCATCTTGCGCCCCTGATCGTCGCGCACGGTGCCGTGAAAATAGACCGTATCGAACGGAATATCGCCCATAAATTCAATGCCGGCCATAATCATACGCGCCACCCAGAAAAAGAGAATTTCCGGTGCGGTCGCAATCGTATTGGTCGGATAAAAGTGCTTCAGGTCGGCGGTCTGCTCCGGCCAGCCGAACACGCTGAACGGCCAGAGCCACGACGAAAACCATGTATCAAGAACATCTTCATCCTGCCGGATGTCCTTCACGCCGCAAACCGGGCATGTGTGAGGAACTTCCCGGGCCGCCCACTCGTGGCCGCAGGCATCGCAGTAGAATACCGGAATACGATGGCCCCACCATATCTGGCGCGAAATACACCAGTCGCGGATATTTTCCATCCATTCGAGATAGACCTTATTCCAACGCTCGGGAACAAACTTGATGCGTCCGTCGCGTACCGCCGCGATGGCCGGCTTGGCCAGCGGCTGCATTTTGACAAACCATTGCGGCGAAAGACGCGGTTCAACCACCGTTGAACAGCGATAGCAGTGACCGACCGAATGCATATGCTTATCGATCTTTTCAATCAGCCCACCGTGCTTCAAATCTTCGACCAGCTGTTTGCGGCAGTCGAAACGGTCAAGCCCGGCGTACGGCCCGGCCGCTTCGTTCATCACGCCGTGATCATCCATCACATTAATCGGAGTCAGCTTATGCCGCAGACCGATTTCAAAGTCGTTCGGGTCATGTGCAGGAGTCACCTTGACGCAACCGGTACCAAAAGCGGGATCAACAAACTCATCAGCAACAACCGGAATTTCTCTTCCAAGGATTGGAAGAATCAGGGTCTTGCCAACCAGATCGCTATAGCGCTTATCGCGCGGACTCACCGCAACTGCAACGTCGCCGAGCATGGTTTCCGGACGAGTAGTAGCGACCACAATTTTGCGCTTTTCATCTTTGACCGCATAACGGATGTAATACAGCGCGCCTTCGGTTTCGACGTGTTCGCTCTCTTCGTCAGACAGCGCGGTCGTGCAGCGCGAACACCAGTTAATGATGCGGTTACCACGATAAATCAGTTTTTTTTCGTAGAGCCGGCAGAATACTTCTACAACCGCTTTGCTCAGCCCCTCATCCATCGTAAAGCGCTCGCGATCCCAGTCGCATGACGAACCCAGTTTTTTCAACTGGCCGACAATCGTGTTACCGTACTCCTCTTTCCACGCCCAGACTTCCTTCAAAAATTCATCGCGCGAAAGGTCGTGGCGGCTTCTGCCCTCCTTGGCCAGCTTACGCTCAACAACGTTCTGCGTTGCAATCCCCGCATGGTCGGTGCCCGGCACCCACAGCGCATTTTTTCCCTGCATACGCTTCTGACGAATCAGCACATCCTGAATCGTGTTATTCAGTGCATGCCCCATGTGCAGAATACCTGTCACGTTCGGCGGCGGGATTACAATCGTCCACGGCTCTTTGGCTTCATCCGGTACAGCATGGAACGATTTATCCTCCATCCATTTGGCATACCACTTCGCCTCGACACCGGCGGGTTCATAATTTTTCGGTAATTCACTCATAAAATCTCCCACTCAATTCTGATTTATTCCTCGCAGAGGCGCAGAGACCGCAGAGGTTTTGTTCTAAAATCCGTTAACAATTCGTTTAATCCCATTTTTAAGCAAAGGCACATTAAAATTGATCAGAAGTCCAAGCTGAAGGCTCTTCAGCTTTAAATAGGTTCCCAGTTGTTTAGAGAATAGATCTTTCATAGTTTCAACAGACTTAACCTCGACGATCACAGCCCCTTGAACCAACAGATCAATCCGATATCCATCTTCCTCAACAATCTCACCTCTGAATTTAACAGGAAGACACGACTCCTCTTCAACTTGATAACCCATGTCGCGCAAAACTTTTGCAAGACACTTCCGATACACCGACTCCAACAATCCCGGCCCCAGTTCTTTGTGAACCTCTATCGCGGCCTGAATAATATCATGCGAGATGATGTTTAAATCTTTCATTTCTCTGCGGTCTCTACGCCTCTGCGAGGAATCCATATCTATTTTCTAACTTTTTCCTCTTCGAGAAATAACTTGTACTCCACGCTGTCGACCAGCGCTTCCCATGATGCTTCGATGATGTTTTCGGAAACACCGACCGTGCCCCAGGTTTTCTCGCCGTCGCTCGACTCGATCAGTACGCGAGTTTTGGCCGCTGTCGCTTCTTCGGGGTCAAGGATACGCACCGAGTAGTCGACCAGCGACACATCGGCAATTACGGGATAAAACTTCACCAGCGCGTCGCGCAAGGCATGGTTGAGTGCATCAACCGGACCGTCACCGGTGCCGTTTGCCGAAACACTCTGCCCTCCGACGCTCAACTTGACGTTTGCTTCCGACCTGCATCCAGGACCCTTACCCTGCTTATCAACGGTGACACTGAAACTTTCCAGCTCGAAGAAAGACTGGTGTTTTTTGAGCACCTTTTTGATCAACATCTGGAAGGAAGCATCCGCCGATTCGTATTCGTAGCCGTCTTTTTCCATCTGCTCAAGCTGCTTAAGCACTTCACGCACCTCAGGCGACTTGCGATCAAGTTCCAGCCCCATTTCGATCGCTTTCAGAAATACGTTGCTCGCGCCCGACAGCTCAGAAATCAGAATTCGCCGGCTGTTGCCGACCGATTCCGGAACAATGTGTTCGAAGCTGCGCGACACTTTTCGTACGCCATCCACATGCATTCCCGCCTTATGGGCAAATGCACTGTCACCGACGAATGCCTGTTTCGTGTAGGCGCGCATATTGGCCTGCTCATAAACACACTGTGAAAGAGCGCGGAGCTGCTTCAGGTTTTCCGCCTTTGTCAGGCAGGAATACCCCAGCTTCAGCATCAGGTTAGGAATGACGGAACTCAGATTGCAATTCCCGACCCGTTCACCGATCCCGTTAATCGTCCCCTGCACATGCACCGCACCGGCCTGTACCGCAGCCAGCGCATTAGCCACGCCCAGCTCGCCGTCGTTGTGCGTATGAATGCCAACCGGTGTATCAAACGCCTTGATCACCGTGGCGGTAATCTGCGCCACCTCGTGCGGAAGCGCGCCGCCGTTGGTTTCGCAAAGAACAATGCAGTCGGCTCCGGCATCCACGGCGGCTTTGAGCGCAGACATCGCGTATTCCGGACTGTCCTTGTAGCCGTCGAAAAAGTGTTCGGCATCATAGATCACCTCTTTGCCGTGTTCCTTCAGAAAACGGACGCTATCCGCGATCATTGCCAGATTTTCCTCTGGAGTTGTCTGAAGCACTTCGATCACGTGCAAAAGCCAGCTCTTACCGAAAATCGTGCAAACCGGCGTGTCGGCATCCAGCAGGGCCGCGAGGCCCTTATCCTCTTCCGGCTTGATATTCGCACGGCGGGTTGAACCAAACGCGGCAATCTTGGCGTTTTTGATCGTTTCCTTCTTAATCAGGCGGAAAAACTCCATATCTTTCGGGTTGGACGCGGCAAATCCGCCCTCAATATACGCAACCCCGAACTCATCGAGGCGCTTAGCAACCTGCACTTTGGCAACTGCGGAAAAGGAAACTCCTTCCGCCTGTGCACCATCGCGCAGCGTCGTGTCATAAATGGCTATCTTTTTCGTACTCATGGTTTTCCCCTAAAGAAACGAAGAAAGATATACGACCCCCCCGCAGATTTAAAGCCTTCAGGACGGTTTTTTCGGTGAAAACTTGAACCGCTAATGAATGCAAATCGACGCGAATGGCTTCCAAACATTGGAAGATTTTTGACCGCCAAGACACCAAGACCTCAAAAATAATCCCCTCCGACGAAGGGGTGGCCGAAGGTCGGGGTGGGTATTTCCAATATTTGGAAATAGTGGAAGCGGCATCCCTGCCGCTGGGTCAAGAGATAGTCGCCTTTGCCAGCATTCTAAAATTCATTGGCTGAACCATTTTTCGGCATTTCCCATTGAAATTCATCAGCTTTAGTCTGTATCTCAAAAGTCCTGTCCGTAACCAGATGTTGTTGGCCGATATAGAACCATGAGTCTGAGCATCCACGATCCTGAGTAACTCCGAGTCCGTATAAATAACAAGCTCCTAGTCTGTATTGAGCCTCAACCAACCCTTTTTCTGCTGCCAGTCGGAACCACTTAGCTGCTTCAGCGAGATCTACTTTGATATTTTGACCTTCATAAAAACAGACGCCCAGTCGAAGTTGTGCAACTGGGTCGCCATTTTCAGCAAACTTGTGTAACTCATTGATTTCTCTTGAGCGGAAAAACCATTTCATCTAGGCCCCCCTTGTTCCAATTTACGAATGAACACAACCGAGTTTAGAGACTAAAAAACGCCATTCCCTTTATTTCTCAATCTTCATCGCACACGAAATGAAAACTAAATCCCAAAAAACGCTTTACCGAGCGCACGGAGAGCTTTTTCACGGTCGGTGTCTTTGACGGCGAACATCATGCTGATTTCAGACGCGCCCTGATTGATCATTTCCAGATTCACTCCGGCGGCGGACATAGCCTGAGTGGCTTTGGCGGCCATGCCGGGCGTGTAATGCATCCCCTCGCCGACCACCATGATCAGCGCGAGTCCGTGTTCAACCAGCACCGCGTCAGGTTTCAGTTCGGCTTTTATACGGGCAACAACTTTTTCCTCTTTTGCTGACGGCAGATTGGCCGAGGCCAGAATCGCGGAAATATTGTCGATCCCTGACGGCGTGTGTTCAAAGGAAATTTTCTCGTCCTCCAGTATCTGGAGCAGACGACGTCCGAACCCGATTTCGCGGTTCATCATGTATTTATCAATATAGATAGCGCAGAAGCCGGGAGCGCTGGAAATACCAACCACCGTCTGTTCGCCGGGAGCACGTGTCGGCACAACCATGGTTCCGGGAGCTGCCGGATTATTGGTGTTCTTAATACAGATCGGAATATTGGCGCGAACGGCAGGAACAATGGCCTCATCGTGGAAAACGCCGAAGCCAGCGTAGGAAAGTTCGCGCATTTCACGATAGGTCATGCAATCGATGGCGGGCGGATTTTCAATGATACGCGGGTCCATCGAGCAGACGGAATCAACATCGGTAAAGTTTTCGTAAACATCGGCTTTAACCGCCGCCGCAAGAATCGCGCCGGTAATGTCCGAGCCGCCGCGCGGGAACGTCGCCACGTCACCGCCTTTGGTGACACCGAAAAAGCCGGGGAAAATGACGATTTCTTTGATCTTTTTCAATTCAGCCAGCCTGGGATAAGACTCATCGAGAACCTGCGCATTGCCGAAATCGTCACTGAGGAGCATCCCTGCTTCGCCGGGGTTGACATACCTGGCGGGAAATCCGGCTTTGGTAAACGCTTCGGCAATGACACGGGCGGCGCAATCTTCGCCGGCAGCCTTCATAGCGTCCATAAACTGGGCGTCGTTTTTGCCGCGGCCTTTAATGCGTCCGCGCAAATCGGCCTCGATGGTTTTGGTCACAGCTTCCGGCAGTTTCAGGTCGCGCTGAATTTCGGCATAGCGATTCACTACAGCCATCAGATCGGCCTCAAAATCTTTCCCGGCGATCACGGTATTTGCCAGCGCGATCAGCAGGTCGGTGACCTTCGTGTCGGCTTTATTCCGCTTGCCCGGCGCGGAAACCACCACGATGCGGCGATCGGTGTCGGCCGTGACAATTTTTACAATCTTCGAAATCTGTTCTGCATTCGCGACGGATGTCCCGCCGAATTTTACTACTTTCATGTTTATTCCTTAGAGCCGTACTTTCCCTGTGTTTCCGCCGCCTTCATCGCCCCGCCCTGCGGCATTTGATAGGCCGCAGACCAGTCGTGAAGTGTTGCCGGATCAAAATCTGCACCGTTTTCCCAAACTAATGTATGAATTTCGGGATCAATGCGAACGGTATTAAAAAGTTTTTCGTCGCTCAGCGAACCAAAAAGAGCACCTTTCAAAACCGGACGAAAGTCGATGGTTTTTTCAGTCGCATCGGAGAAGTGCACGCGCAAGGTGAACGGTGCCACCTTCTCGAAGCGTTCGACTTTAACTATTTTGTGTGTCCAGTTCATTTTTACTGCAATGGGTTAATGCATTTGGGTTCACGCCCGGAGTCTACCAACTGCCAATCTTCAATCAACTCTTCACGATGCAGTTCTGCCCAAGCTGTCACAAGCCGGAGCTGCCGTCTGGGTAGACTTCCGGCGATCAGTTCCGCTGTTTCTATCAA
This sequence comes from uncultured Verrucomicrobiota bacterium, assembly GCA_964398915.1. Classification (GTDB taxonomy): domain Bacteria; phylum Verrucomicrobiota; class Kiritimatiellia; order Kiritimatiellales; family Tichowtungiaceae; genus Tichowtungia. The sequence continues at coordinate 135,149 of CAYNOR010000004.1, read as the reverse complement.
AAATACAGCGCCTTCACCTTGATAATACGCATGAAAATGCGCCGCATTATGCGGGGCGTCCGGCTCCCAATACATCCGGATGCTCACACCAAAAAAGCGACAAATTTCAGGCATGTTACTCAAAATCCTCAATCGCCATACGGACGGGTTTGCCGTCCACGACATCCAGTCGCTCGATTTCTTCCATCGCCGCGACAAAGTTCTTTTCCAGCGCCTTGTGAGTCAGAAAGACCACCGGCACCTGTTCGCCCGCGTTCTGCTCTTTCTGCATGATCGACGCGATACTGATTTTATTTTTGCCGAGCACGTGAGCGACCTGCGCGATAACATCCGGCTGATCTTTCAGTGACAGCCGCAGATAGCAACGGATCGAAATATCCTTCGCATTGCACACCGGCAGCGTTTTGTGCTTAAGCATCCATTCACTGCATCCGCCCTTGCCCGCCGCGGCCTCCATGATATCGCCGATCACCGCGCTGGCGGTTGGCAGGCGGCCCGCACCACGCCCGTAATAAAGCGTACTGCCGACCACATCGCCTTCGATAAATACCGCGTTGTAGGCATCGTGCACAGAAGCCAGCAAATGTTTCTTCGGTACAAAAGAAGGCTCCACACGCATTTCAATTTCACCGTTTACCTGACGGATAACGGCCAGCAGTTTAATGCGGTAGCCCAGTTCGCCGGCATATTCAATTTCGCGATGCGACAGCCCGCGAATGCCTTCAATCGTGAAGGCATCCATTGAAACCGGTGCGCCGTACGCCAGCGAAGCCAGTACAACCGCTTTGTGCGCGGTGTCGATGCCGTCGATATCAAGATCCGGCGGCGTTTCGGCGTAGCCCAGCTTCTGGGCATCTGCCAGTACGGCATCAAAATCGAGCCCTTCGCGTTCCATGCGGGTCAGGATATAATTGCAGGTTCCGTTCAGAATCCCGTACATGCTCTTGATCTGATTGCCGACCAAGCCGTCGCGCAACGCACGCAGCACCGGGATACCCCCGCCGACGCTGGCCTCAAAATAGAGTCCGGCCCCGCTCTTTGCGGACGCTTCGAACAGCTCTCTACCTGCTTCGGCCAATAGCGCTTTATTGGCGGTTACCACCGGTTTGCCGTTTTTCAACGCACGTAATACGAAATCTTTAGCAATCTTGACACCACCGATCAGCTCGACAATCACATCGATCTGCGGATCATCGATCACCGAAAGCGCATCAGTCGTCAGAAGATTTTTATCCACCCTGACGCCGCGATCGGTTTTAATATCGAGATCGGCGATTTTTCCGATTTTTGGAAAAATGCCGGTACGCTGCGCCATCAGCTCGCCGTTTTTGAGGATCGCCTCGACCACGCCGGCACCAACCGTGCCGAATCCTAAAATTCCGATTTTAATCTCTTTCATAAAGTCCCCTTGGGGTAGGACTGAAAACTTTACCTCAAAGCCGTTGAAGCTCAAGGCGAAAGCCTCATGAGAAAGTCAAAAGTGCGCCTCATTCCCCCGCTCCGGCTTGCAGACGTTCGACTTTCAGACTTTCGACTTGTCCGAAGCGGACAGATCGGTACGATGGGCGGCCTATTTTAAGGAGCTGACTATGAAATTAAATCCGTCCCCCAGTTACAGTATTGATCTATCTGTCGAATCCAGCCTCGACCGCCCGGCGCTCGAAAAAATCATCACGGACGCCGAAGGGGTGCCCGCCCTGTCCGAAGGCGTTGCCGTACTTTTTCATTTTGTGGTTAATACCCGTGACAGCGCCCACCAGCAGGAAATTCTCCGGGCTTTGGATGCCGCTGAAGGGACCCGCGTTCTCTCCGCTGACGAGGTGACGTTCCGCTCGCATATCGGCGGTAAAATCGCGGTGACAAGCAAGCTGGATCTCTCCGCCAAAGGCGCACTGGCGATTGCCTACACGCCAGGCGTCGGGCGCGTCTGCATGTCGATCAATGAAGACGTCGCTCGCGCCGATGCATTGACTGTTAAAAAGAATATGGTCGCGGTCGTTTCCGACGGCACGGCAGTACTCGGACTCGGCGATATCGGTCCCGAGGCAGGCATGCCGGTGATGGAAGGTAAAGCGATGCTGTTCAAGGAGTTCGGCGATGTCGACGCTTTCCCGATCTGTCTGGCCACCAAAGATACCGAAGAAATCATCCGTACCGTAAAACTGCTCGCCCCGACGTTCGGAGGCATTAATCTGGAAGATATTTCCGCGCCGCGCTGTTTTGAGATTGAGGAACGGCTGAAAGCAGAAATGGATATCCCGGTTTTCCACGACGACCAGCACGGCACGGCGGTTGTTTCGCTGGCTGCCCTCTATAACGCGCTCAAAATTACCGGCAAAAAGATGGAAAACCTCAAGGTAATCGTCAACGGTATCGGCGCGGCGGGTGTGGCCTGCTCGAAGATTCTGCTGGCAGCAGGCGTGAAAAATCTAATCGGGTTTGACCGCACCGGCGCGATCTACCGCGGTCGTACAAACGGGATGAACCCTTCCAAAGAATGGTTTGCTCAAAACACCAATCCGGAAAATGAAAAAGGCTCTCTCAATCAAGCAATGAAAGGTGCCGACCTGTTCCTTGGCGTTTCCGCGCCGGGATGCATCACTGCCGAGGACCTGAAAAATATGGCGAAAGACCCGATTGTCTTCGCGATGGCCAACCCGATTCCGGAAATCATGCCGGAAATTGCCAAACCCCATGTGCGAATCATGGCAACAGGCCGCTCCGACTATCCAAACCAGATTAACAATGTGCTTTGCTTCCCCGGCATTTTTAAAGGCGCGCTACGCTGCCGTGCCAGCGCAATCAGTGAAGGAATGAAACTGGCGGCGGCGCGGGCGATCGCCAGCCTGGTTGCCGACGATCAGCTCTGTGAAGAATTCATCATCCCGTCCGTTTTCGACCGGCGTGTTGCGGATGCTGTGGCTGACGAAGTTGAGCGTATAGCCCGCAGTGAAGGTCTTGCCCGCGAAGTCATCGACAGCAAAACATTGTACAAGCTCCGCTAATTTCCGGACATCGGAACACGATCAGACAGGCCGGATAACCGCGCCGGAGACCGACTCAACTTCGATGAGTCGGTGAAGGAGCGCGTGGTGCAGAATGCACATGTCGGCGGCCATTGAGCGAGTGTGGGCGTAATACAAAGCGTCCATCTGCTTATCAATTTCGACAAAGGCATCAGAATAGCTGAAAACGGCAGGAAAATAGCTCTGGGTTTCCTTCAGCTCTCCGCCGTTAGCCAATTTAGGCACCTGTCCGCAAAGCCACAGCTTCCCGCTGAGTACACTGAGCAGTTGCAGAAAGCGGTCAAGCGAGGTGCCGTAAAAAATCATAAGCAAAGGGCTTGGCTCCAGGCTGGAAGCCACAAAGTGCGCGACCGATATTTTCTTTCCTCCAATACCCCAGCAACTGCGGCCGATAAAACGGCCGCGTCCGAGTAAACGGATGACGGTGTAGAAAAAAACAAAGGGAATAAACTGCAAAACAACAAGCAGCAGGGTTAATTCCCAGCCGAAAACGGCGCGCAAAAAGTCACGCATCTGGTTGCGCGGACGGGTTTGTGCAACAAGCCAGGGATCTTCGATCTCAAGGCAGGTGCCGTCTTCAGGATCAATGATGCGATTGCCTGCAACAATCTTCCCTTTGATCTCAAGGTTACGGCCAACATAGGTGTCAGAGAGAATAATGCTGTCGGATATTTCACACTGCCGATCAATAAGTACATGGTCAGAAATAACCGCCCCGGAACCGATTACGGAAATAGCACCGATACGGCAGTCGTTACCAATGGCTAATGGCGGAGTAAACGTAACAGAGGGCGGCGTAATCACATTATAGCCGATGGAAGCTCCGTCACGGGGGGAATAGCCGCTATAGAAATAACGTCCCATCTCGTTCCGTACAATTTCCATGTTCAACTGGTAGTAATGTGAGATATCGCGAATGCAGGAGAAATCAAGACCTGCTGATTCCGCAATGTCACAAGACATCCGTCCGCAACGCTTATCATGGATGAACTGATGGATCGTATGACGGTCACGACTGATAAAAAAGGCAGACTTACCTTCGTGGTTCACGCAGCATCCATCAAAGAGAACCTGCATTTTTTCTGTCGTAAAATCCTCGCGCCGGCGCGGGAAAAGCGCCTCACCGATATAAAGTAATCCGTCGCTCCAGCGATCGACATCACGGGAAAGATAAGCCTGAGGGTCATCCTCAGCGCGAATGAGGCTGTAATCAATATTCAGCCCCCACTTTTCACCATTTCCGCAGAACATTTCGATGTATTCGGCGGACCGCCCAAGAACAATTTGTACGTCGGTAATGCGGAGATCAACGCAAAGCTCGATCCAATAGCTCAACAACGGGCGGCTGCCGACAGGTAACAGCGCCCAAGGACGATCTCCAAGGACACCGGCCCACGACGGCTTCCCGCCTGTATAGAGTACTGCTTTCATCACTGCATTGAACCAAACGAATGCTATCGGGCCGCTTTAATGGCTTCTTCGACGGTATCAAAAATCTCAAAAACCTTATATGCCCGGGTAATTTCGAATACCATGCGCGGTTTTTTCTGCAGACAGGCCAGTTTCATATCTCCGCCACGCTCTGTAATGCGTTTAAGAGCCGCGATAAGTGAACCGAGGCCGGCGCTGTCCATAAAATCAACTGCGGACAGATCGAAGACGAAGTTTTTGATGTCGGCTTCACCGGCCTGCCATGCGGCAAGCTGTTCGCGGAAGGCTTCAACGGTGGCTGCTGTAAGCGGACCGGACAGTGTGATAATGCCAATCCCCTGTTCTTTTGTACATGCTACACTCATGGGTATCTCTCCTCTTCCTAATACGCCCCCCGCCCGAAAAGGACGGCAGGGATTGTTTTTAACATAATGCGAATATCCTGCCAGAAACCGCGGCTGTGTATGTATTCCATATCCAGACGCACCTGCTGTTCAAAAGGAATCGTAGAACGCCCGCCAATCTGCCAAAGACAGGTCAGCCCGGGCTTGACGGACAGCCTCTTACGGTCCGCCAGCGTGTACTGGGCCACTTCGGACGGCAGCGGCGGCCGCGGACCGACCAGTGAAAGATCGCCCGAAAGCACGTTAAAAAACTGCGGCACTTCGTCGATACTGAACCGGCGCAGGACGCGTCCAACCCGCGTAATGCGCGGATCTTTTTTCATTTTAAAAATCACGCCGTCCGCCGACTCGTTCTGCGCCATCAACTGCTCTTTAAGCCGGTCAGCACCGCGACGCATCGAGCGGAATTTGTAGAAATTAAAAATCCGTCCGTTTATGCCGACACGATGCTGGACGTAAAGTACCGGCCAGCCGTCTTCGATCACAATCAGAACAGATACGATAACAAAAAGAGGTATAAGCAACGTGATAGCGATGAGACTGCAAACGACATCCATCAGACGCTTAATCACCAACAAACTGCTCAACGCCCATTCCCAAACCAGCAGACGCCTTCTCTGCCGCCAGCGCAGGCGTTTGATATCCGCCTTCGACACCGGCAGCTCGAGTGTTTTGAATAACTCGCGTCTGGCCTGATATACCGATTCATTCATCAGTCAGTCTGTCTCCTGAACACGTAATTTACAACATTCTGCGAGTCACGTCTATAGCGCTCTACACAGTCGGCGGCGACATTCGTAATCAACAGACCCCGCCCGCCCTCGGCATATTCATCAAAACCCGGCTCTGTCGCAGTGGCGCGCGAAATATCCCACTCCCGTCCCTGATCTATAAATACCAGCCGGCAGCCGTGTTCGTCGAGAATAAGCTGCACCCACATCGATTCATGGGTACCAAGCCGGCTGTGTTCAACAACATTCATGGCATGCTCGATAGCGACCAGCCGGACGCGCGCAGCAAGATCCTCATCCGCCCGCTCCAGCAGGATTCTCTCCATCTCCTCTGTGCGCGCTGACACCGCCTGCATTTCAACGGAAATCAGTCCTTCCATGAGGACCTTGGACGGCTCTGTCATGCGAATTGTGATCGCTGTGCAGTCATCCTGACCGATCGAGTAGCCTTCAGCCTCAATGAGATCAAGCAGCGCGGCAGGACGGTTAACAGCATAGGGATCGGCCGCAACGCGCAAAAAAAGATTACTCAATTCCTCTTCACCGCACTCTTCGCCGGTTTTGTGATGACGTGCTTCGGTAAGCCCGTCTGTGTACAGTAAAATGTTCATACCCGGGCAGGAGTCCAGAACAGTCTGATCCTCCTCACCAAAAGGTCGGGCCGGACCGAGCGGCAGACCGACAGGAATGCCGCCACCGCCGGCAGGAACAGAAACAGCGTTCCCGTTGTGAATCAATAACGGAGCGGGATGCCCGCAGTTCATACAAACCCAGCGTCCGTCTTCCGGCTCGTAGAGCGCTAACAGCATGGTAGCGTAATAAGCCGGATTATTGAGTGTCGAACAGAGGCGCACATGCAGTTCGTTACAGATAAACGCAGGCCCCCGTTCATAAAACGTCTGGATCAGCTCGGTCGCGGTTGCTTTCAGCATGGAAGAAATCATAGCCGGGGCAACCCCGTGTCCTGACACATCAGCCACATAAATACAGCAACGCCCGTCCGGCAAAGAAATCACGTCAAACGCATCGCCGCCGACATCCATCGACGAGCGGTATTTTATGCGGATTTCAAAAGGCCCCGCAAAAAGCGGTGCGGTGGAAAACATCGACTGCTGAATTTTACCGGCCAGTTCCAGTTCGTGTGATACACGCCGCTTCCAGTGGGCCAGCGCATCATTACTGCGCTTAAGTGCCAACGCATTACCGACGCGCAACACCAGCTCACGCGCATCAAAAGGCTTACGGATATAATCCATGGCCCCGAGATCGAACCCCTTTTTCAGATCTTCAATCTGCCCCTTGGCCGTCACCATAATTACGGGCACATCGCGGGTTGCTGCGAGTTTTTTAACGGCCCCGCAAAGTTCAAATCCATCCATGCCGGGCATAACCACATCAGCGAGGATCAAGTCAGGACGCTCATGGCGCAACAATTCTAAGGCCGAAGGCCCGTCGACTGCTTCAAATACTTCACAGCCGTAAGAGGAAAGGAGTTTTTTCAGATAAAGCCGGTTGGGACGTTCATCATCCACCACCAGCACTTTACCGCCGAGCACCGGCCGTGCCGTATCCGGCGTAACCGTTTCGCGCGAATCACCTGCCGCAATAAAGCTCATTTTTTGCCGGCAACAAATTCGCGGGCCCATTTGATCAGTTCGTTACAAAGCGCAGTGCAACGTTCCATTTTTCCGGCACGGAGAGTCAGTTCTATCTCCTGTGCCATCACGGAAATTTCAGGAAGACCCATGGTGCCGCCCATTCCCTTGATGGAGTGAGCCGCCACACGAACCATTTCATTAACAGAGGTGTCCAGGCCGGTTTGCATATCAGCGGACATCCGTTCGAGCTCTTCGCAAAACGCATCGACCAGTTCATCGTCCATCTCGAAGGTTTCGACTTCGAACTGGCTGATTCTTCCATCCAGATCAGGAATCTGCTTGCGAACCATTTCTATTGCACGCGCAATGGCCATAACTCCACCCTTTCCATTCATTGATAGATGCGGGGTGATCATAATCATTTTAAATCGGATCGCGCAAGCCTTTCGCCAGCTGTCAAAATCAAAAGCAAGGTGTTGAAGAAGCCCGGCGGTTAAGACAGTATAAAAGCCTTCTGCATGCAAAATATCTTCATAGACTACCCGGACATCCCTTGGAAGCAGGGCTGGCGGTTTACATCCGGCCCGAAGGATCATACGCCGTTCATCACGGGTGCCGCGCCGGGAGAACTCACCGACCCCCGTGGCGGGTGGGCCCTCCGTTTAATCGACCCGGCAACCCCCTGTACAACCCGGCTCTTCTGCAACGGCTTCTCTTTCAGCACACACCGGCAACCCAAAGAATACCGAATCGATGCGCTATTTACAACATCTGGTGTACTCTGCGGTACCGTATCCGGGCTCCCTGCGCCGGAACTGACCGCGACAGCGGAAATCACCAAAGACAACGGCCTTAGCTGGGTACAGCGCGGACATACAACCATCCTTCTCCTTCAACAGGATAGCCGTTTCGCTTTGGTCTGCGGCGAACTAACCCCTGAACGGGCCCTGGGAAAAGCTGAAGCCGCACTTGATGAACCCTTTGAACTCCTCGTACAGAACGAAACAAAGGCGCGTGAGAATATCATCCGCCTGTTCAGCGCCAACCCGCGTCACAACCCGCCCGTCGCGCTCGCGGCAGAAACACTGACGGCCCGTTTGCGCGAACGTACCGGCGCGCTCCACGGTTTATGGAGTCTGGCCGACGGCTTCGCGAACGAAACGTTTTCTCTTAATGAACTCTATCCGCTCGTTCGTGCATGGCTACTGATTAACCCCTCCGTTGCACAGGAACTGACGCAGACCGCGCTTTCGCTCCAGCAAAGCAGCGGCGGATTTCCCGCCTGGGTCGAGGCGGGCGGAATGTCCTCACCCTCCGCTCCATGGCCCTTTATTGCCCAATCCTTCGAGTTAACCTGGCAAAGCCAGCGCGATCCGGCACTGCTTAAAAAGCACCTCCCCGCATTGCGCAAATATGTACAATGGGCTTTACGCCGTTTCGACCCGCACCGCGACCGCATCCCGGCCTGGCAGAATGAACAGGAAATCTTTGTTCCGGAAACTTTTGCACGCGGCAAAGCAACACCCGAACTCACCGTCATGCTGATCGGAGAAATCGAGGCGATACTGCGCCTCTGTAAAGAAAACGAGTACGCCGAAACGGCGGCTGAATCACTCGTCGAAGAGCGCAATCAACTGATACAAACCCTCAATGCCGTCTTTTGGGATCCCGCCCTCAAAGCATTTTCCAATGTCTGGAAAGACGGACACTATCTGCACGAACCCTCTTTCGGATCGTTTATGCCGCTGTTCTATCACGGGCTTGACCCCAAAAAACAGACCGCCCTGCTTGAAAATTTTGAAGAAACCCACGGATTTCCCGGACATCGAATACCCTCCACGTGGAAACAGGAAGAGATCGACAACGCGGCCCTCCTGCCGGCCATTCATCAATTTATGGCTCTGGAATCGCTCAGAAATACTAAAAGCGCCCAAGCCATGCTCATGCTCTTCGTCCGCCGTGTACGCGACGGGTTTGCGGTCTGGTTTGAACGCGAAAGCCTTGAAGCGGCGCGCAACGTAACCGCCGGAACCCCTGCCTATGCACCCGGCCCCGTCACGGCGGCACTCATTCTCACGGCACAGGCGGAATTTGAGCGCAACGCGGCCAACGCCCCGTCAACGGCGCAATTGATTCTGCGCTGGGGTCACCGCATGCGAATAAAAAAAACCGACTTTCGCATTGCGGGCGCTTTTCTGATCGCCATTGTGATCATCCATCTGGCCTACGCCATACCGCGCAGACACGACATCGAAGCCCGTGTCGCCGAAGCCGCACTGAACTACCAGCAGGGCCGCTATGCCGACACCCTGCAAATCTGCCGGCGCTATCCGCACAACGCCCTGTCTCGATTCCTTCAAGCCAATCTGCTCATGCTCACCGACCGGCCCGATTCAGCCGAAGGACTCTACCGCCAGGCTCTCACACAGAAAACCGAAAGTCCTTCGGCACTCCTCGGTCTGGCGCTCGCACTGCAGATGAACGGAAAATTCAAAGAGGCCGAAAAACGCTACGGAGACTTCATCGACCTCTACGAAAGAAGCCACCCGGAAGCCGCAAAACTGGCCGACGAATTTATGATGCTGGCGAAAGAAAAGTTCGATAAGCCACCGTGCTGGCGGCGGATTTACGCCATGCCGATGATGAATGACCTTGGATTATGAAGTTTACCGGCACCCCGCTTTCAGTGTATTTTTCGCGCCTATGAAAAAACTCCTTACAAAATGGCTTCCACTCGTCGTCCTGCTTTTGCTGGCGGGATGCTTCCGCAACGACCTCCGCGCCGAAACCTTTCAAATTAAACAGCTCCGCACGCCGGACAGCGCCACGCGTCTTGCCATGGCTCTGCGCCCGGTCGCCGGCATCAAAGAGGTCAAGCCCGACCTGGAAAAACATACCCTGATCGTCGTCTTCAACGGACTTGAGGGCTACATCAAAAACATTGAGTACGCCATCGTCAAAGCAGGATTCGACCTGCCGAACTGGCCCGCCGATCCCGCTGATAAAGCCAAACTGCCTGAGGAAATGCGCTGATGAAACTTTCTCTGACCGCCAGACCGTCCGCAAACAAAGCCGAAGCCCGCATCGTTTTTGTTCTGAATGGAAAACCGCTGGCGGCAGGCGATCCGGTAGTCAGCGCCCAGATTAAGAAAACCGGCTTCAGCGGTGACTACGCTCAAACCCTCGTTTTCCAGACCGCAACCGGCGATGTCGTCCTCGCCGGACTCGGCGAAAGTAAACACTTCCGCATGGAATATCTCGAACGCGCCGCGGCGGCGGCCGTACGCGCCGGAAAAAAAGCCGGACTCAAAAACTTCGTCACCGCCACCGCCGCCGGACTCAGCAAAACAACGGATGCCGCTTTTGTACGCGCCGTCGCCCGCGGTGCGGTCTGGGGCACCTACCGCTTCGACACCTTCAAAACCGGCGGCAAAAAAACTAAAGGTGAACTTTCGCTCACCTTCGCCGGGCCGTGCGAAAATTCCGCCGCCTGCCGCAAGGCGCTGACCGAAGCCGAATTGGAAAGCCAAGCGCTGCTTTCTACCGCCGACCTCGCCAACCTGCCCGGCAACGAAGCCACGCCGCAGAAGATTTCCAACTGGGCGCAAAAAATGGCCAAGGAAAACAAACTGGCCTTTTCCGTCTGCAGCAAAGCCGATCTAAAAAAGAAAGGCTGCAACGCCATCCTCGCCGTCGCGGCGGGCAGCGCGCAGGACGCCCGGATCATCACGCTCAAATACAAAGGCACCAATTCCAAAGCCAAACCGGTTGTCCTCGTCGGCAAAACCATCACCTTCGACTCCGGCGGCATTTCGCTCAAGCCCGGCAAAGGGATGGAATGGATGCGCTATGACAAATCCGGCGGCATGGCCGTACTGGCCGCCATGCAGATGGTCGCCCTGCTCAAACCGGAAACGCCGGTCATCGGCATGCTGGCTGTCGCCGAAAATATGCCCGGCGGCCGCGCCACCCGCCCCGGTGATATCGTCAAATCGCACGCCGGAAAAACCATTGAGATTTTAAACACCGACGCCGAAGGCCGGCTCGTCCTCGCCGACGCCCTTTCGCTCGCTCTTCAGCACAAACCATCCGCTATCGTTGACCTCGCCACGCTCACCGGCGCGGTCGTCACCGCGCTCGGCCATACCGCCGCCGCTGTCGTCGGCAATAACCACAAACTGAACACGACGCTGGTCAAAACCGCCGACGCCGCCGGCGAACGGTTATGGGAACTACCGCTCTGGCCGGAAAACATGGACGACATGAAAGGCACCTTTGCTGACCTGCAGAACATGAGCAAATCCGGAACCGCCGGAACCATCAACGGCGCGGCCTTCCTCGCCAACTTCGTTCCCGAAGATATTCCGTGGGCGCACCTCGACATCGCCGGAACCGCCTGGGAAGAATCTTCCAAACCCTGGATGGATCCCGGCGTTACCCTCTTCGGCGCACGAACGCTCATCGAGTGGATCAAAGAAATGAAATAAAGCGGGTGAATCTTTCTGCCTAATAAACTGCTGGAAATAGAAAAAATATGTTCGGACAAAAAATACTGAAGCCAGATCGGCAGCGTGCCCCGGCGTATGACGATGCTCATCCGAAAAAAGGACGTGTATACGAGTTCACATGCGCGTGCGGAACTACGTTGCCTCTTGATCTTCCATCCTACATCGGAAATTACAGCGACCGTGAGAACGTCCTCGGAGCAAACTGGTCGGAACCAATTAGGGAACATTTCGGTCTGCGGCGAGATCGTTCGTTGGCTGACGGCTGGCCAAAATTCCGCATTGAACAATGCGGCACTTGCAGCACACGGTTCCTTGTGTATGTCGCGGTGTTCGAACCAGCAAACGGATGGTTTAAGATTGTGCCACAAGGAATCACAGAACTGAAGGCTTCTAAGGCTATCGGCGACCTGAGCGAGTCGCCTCAGAAGCATGGCTGACGTTAAAAAATATGAACCTAAACAGAAAAAGAGCTTTGGTAACCGGCGGTGCGATGCGGATTGGCCGCGCGATTGCCGAAGCGCTTACTTCAGATTCAGCCGAAACGGTTTTTTGATATTAAATTCGCCGGAGTCACGGACGAGGCAATTTTCCGGCGTGATGTGTGGATTATTTTCCAGACAGAAAACGGAAAAATGCGCGTAATCCATCAGCGACATTTTCGGCGCAGGGATGCTCGCCGCGTCCTTGATTTCCGGGAATTTAAGCATTTTTCATCTCCCTGATCCGCGCAGCCAGTTCCTCATAGATCCGGGTTGTCGCATACCGCTCGCACAACGGCTTCAGATCCGTTTCTGCCGTCAGTCCGTTTTCTGCAATCAGATGAACAATATCCGCAGCATCACGATCTTTTCGGCGGGGATGGCCGCCTTTCAAAGCAAAGAGTTTCATAGCCAGTAAATCCAGCAGGCAGGGAACCTTGAGTGATGCGCCGCCGTACTTTACCTGTACAGCGCCGGACAGAAGCTGCTCCAGTGTACCGGTATCCACCGGCAAAAAATCCACACGAACCGGAGAATCGGGAAGCGAAAAGAAGATGACGGTTTCTCCCTCGGAAACATTCGTAAACCCGGCGTCTTTCATTACCTGACGAACGGTTGAAACGTCTTCCGCCGCGATCATAAAATCTACATCCATGGTGGCGCGGGTGTAGCCATAGTGATTGACCGCATGGCCGCCGATCATCAGAAATCCGATACCCGCCTCCGGCAGTCGGCGGCTCACCGTTTCAAAGACATAGTTTATTTGCTCAATCCGGCTCATGACCCGGTTATAAACCCACATTTGGCGTTGCTTGTAAAGCCGCCGTTGCACCGGCAGACCGTTTGTGCATAATGCAGTCATGATTCTAAAAGGTAAACGGGCATTGGTAACCGGCGGTGCGGATTGGCCGCGCGATTACCGAAGCGCTCACACTGGATATACTCCTGATTTGCATTGGATTTAGGTGGAATGCGACCGCAGGGCGCGTTTTCTCCCGCGGCGGACAAGCGAAGCGTGCTCGGCGATCACGCTCCACCCAAAATCACCCGAATCGCTGAATGGTTTTCGGATACGGGCAGACCCTAAACAAGACGGCGGAAGTCGTCGTTTTTCATTTTGAGCAGTTTAAGAATCTGCCTCTCGACGCCGGGAGAAATTTCTTTACCGGCATGGTTAGGAACGGGAAAGGTGTTTGAGCCGTTAGAAAAGAGAACGTGCGAACCTTTTTGCCGGACGACTTTATAGCCCAGTCTGCGCAGCCGCTTTTCGATCTCTTTAAACTTATAGGGCATAAGCGAGCCGGGTATTCAGCAGTTCCCGAAGAGCCTGACGTTCCACGTCCACCTGTTCGAGGTGATAATCCATGGTCATATCAACAACACCGGAGAGTTCTTCCAGCGCTTGATCTCTGGTCAGGCCGTAGGCGAAGAGGTTGGCGGAACCCTGCACGCGGGCCAGATAACCTTCACCATCTTTTTTAACGAGAATTTTCATAGTGCTATCACTATGCAACAAAACGCTGCTTTTTCAAGCTTTGAAGCGTGCGATGGTTCCGAGAATTTAAGCATTCCTCATCTCCCTAATTTGGACTCCATTGGATGATTGGATTAATGGATTACTGGATTATTCTGGAAACATTAATCCACTCGTCCTTTATTCCATTAATCCTCTTCTTGAAAAGTTATCAATCCACATTTGCCGTTGCTTGTAAAGCCGCCGTTGCACCGGCAGGCGGTTTGTGCATAATGCAGGCATGATTCTTAAAGGCAAAAGAGCATTGGTAACCGGCGGTGCGGTACGGATCGGCCGCGCGATTACCGAGGCGTTGCTGGCCGAATGTGCTGAGGTGATCGTCCATTTCCGAACCTCGGAAAAGGAAGCCGACGCCTTCTGGCCGAATATTATTCAGGCCGACCTCAGCGATCCGGCGCAGTGCGAAACGCTGCTGGAGCGCGCCTCGCAGCAGTTCGGGCCGATCGACATTCTCGTCAATAACGCTGCCGTTTTTCATCAGACCAAACTGGCCGACGCCACCTACGCCGCCGTGATGAAGGAACTTCAACCGAACCTGCTGGCACCGCTGGCGCTGATCCGCGGATTTGCGCGGCAGACGAAGACCGGCAAAATCATCAATCTGCTCGACCGGCGGATCACCTCACACGACACGGCCTATAGAACATGAGCGATTCCGGTGCTGCCGGAACCAATGACCGACGTCCTTCCTCTCCGGCTTTTCCCCGAAGAAATTCTGTGCCGCCTCAGCTGTCCTGATCTTTATGAACGCAAAATCCGCCTTGACAATTATTCATACGTTTGTATTAATCGCGACATGAAAACAGAACCGTCAGCCCCATGTACAGCCGACCGACTGCTTGATGCTGCGGAAAAGCTCTTTGCTAAACACGGCTTTGATGGTGTCGGCATGAGACAGCTCGCCGATGAAGCAAAGGTTAATCTCGGAGCAGCCACATACCACTTTGGGTCGAAGGAAACTCTGTTCATAGAGACCTTCATGAGACGCTTCCGTCCGATGAACGCGGAACGCCTGCGTTTGCTGCAGGCAGCGGAAAACGACCAGCCGTTGACGGTGGAGAAAATTGTGGAGTGCATGGTTCGCCCACCGTTCGAGTCAGGGCTGAACTACCCTGCCTTTCATACCTTTCTCGCAAGCAATCTGTTCAACCCGCCGCCGTTTCTTGATGCAGCAGTTGATCAAGAACTCGCGCCCGGCGCCGAAATGTTCATTCAGGCATTTCAACGGGCTCTACCGGAACTGCCGGAAGATTTGATCCACTTGCGCACCATGCTCGGCATGGGAGGATTGCTTATGTTCTTTGTACGAGCCGAAGAAATACCCGGCATGCAAAACAAAAAAATTCACGAACCCATGCTCCGTGAAGTGGTTCGTTTCATCGCCGCCGGGCTGCAAAGCAAGCCGGCCCTTGATCCCGGGAAGCGCCCGGCGCTGCCCATACCGTCAAAACCATCGCGTAAAAAACAGCCATGATGAAAACATCCTCTATACTCTTCATTTTGACGCTGTCGTTAAGCGGCTGCACGATGATCCCCGAATACGAGCGCCCGTCCATGCCGGTAACGGCATGCTATCCGGATATAGCTGCGACCAGTGAAACTCACAGTGCCGAAATTGCGTGGCAGGATTTCATTCATGAAGAGCGGCTGCAGAAACTTATTGAACTGGCGCTGAAGAATAACCGGGATCTCCGCGTCGCTATACTGAACGTCGAGAAAATCCGGGCGCAATACCGCATCACAAAGGCGGCCTCTGTTCCTTCTGTCGACGGCAACGGTAATTTCACCCGCTCGCATGCAGCCGGAATGACATCCGATTCCTGGGGTGCGAGCATTGGCATAACAGCCTACGAAGCGGATCTTTTCGGCCGCGTGCGCAGTTTGAATCGGCAGGCGCTGGAAAAATATTTTGCTACGGACGAGGCGCGGCAAAGTGCACAGATTTCGCTCATCGCGGAAACCGCCACACAATATTTCGCACTGCGTGAAGCCGAGGAACAACTGGAACTGGCACAGCGTACGCATAAAGCCGCCCAGAATTCCTATGAACTCAACAAGGCGAGCTTCGACGCCGGCGCAATCAGCGGACTTGATTTGTGCACTGCGGAAGGCCAGGTGCAGACCGCTCAAATCAATGTGCTGACTTACGAACGCCAGCGCGCGCAATCAGAAAATGCACTGATACTGCTGGTCGGCCAGGCGCTGCCGACCGACCTCCCGGCGACACAGTCCTTCGGTGAAACGAATATACTTTCAGACGTTTCACCGGGACTTCCGTCGGAACTGGTGCAACGGCGCAAAGACATTCTGGAAGCGGAACATACGCTGAAAGCAGCCAACGCAAATATCGGCGCGGCGCGGGCGGCGTTTTTTCCGCAGATTACGCTCACAAGCTCTATTGGCACGACGAGTTCGCAACTTTCAGACTTGTTCGGGTCGGGTACGGGCGTATGGAGTTTTTCACCGCAAATCACATTGCCCATTTTTACCGGCGGCAAGCTGCGGGCAAGCCTCAATGCTGCGAAAATATCTGAACGCATTGAAGTGGCCAATTATGAAAAGGCGATTCAAACCGCGTTCCGGGAAGTAACCGATGCGCTGGCAGCAAACAGCAACTACAGACAGCAGATCGAAACCTCGGCAAAACTCGCTGAAGTTCAGGAGCGGCGTTTTGAACTGGCAAATTTCCGGTATCGGCAGGGCGAGGATTCCTACCTGAATGTTCTTTCAGCGCAACAGGATCTTTACAGTGCGCAGCAGAGTCTGATTCAAGCCCAATATAACAAACTGGCCAGCCAAATCGCGCTCTACAAGGCGCTTGGCGGCGGATGGAGATAAGATGAAACGACAGATGGAAATCAACATATTATTCCCGGCTTTGCTCGTTACCGCGACATTTGCACCGCTCCTCGGCTGCAAACCTTCCGGCACTTCCTCATTCCGATACGAAACAGTCGAAGCAGCACGTGGCAACATTATCCAGCGTGTCACAGCCAGCGGTACGCTGAGTGCGGTGGTAAGCGTAGATGTCGGCAGTCAGGTTTCAGGGAAAATTTCAGCGTTATATGCTGACTTTAATTCGGCTGTGAATAAAGGGCAGCTTATTGCAGAAATCGATCCCACCGTTTATGATGCGTCATTACGGCAAGCGCAAGGTGAACTGGCCAGTGCCAAAGCCACTGTAACGTTGAAGCACCAAAATTTGGAACGAAAGAAAGCGCTGGTTCCGCTCAAGGCCGCGTCACAGCTGGATCTTGACCAAACCACTGCCGAACTTGCACAGGCCGAAGCCACAGTCGTCATCCGCGAAGCTGCGCTCGAAAGCACTCAGGCGAATCTCGGTTACTGCAAAATCACCGCCCCCGTGGACGGAATCGTAATTTCGCGCAAAGTAGATGTCGGTCAGACCGTAAACGCGGCAATGACAACGCCGGTACTGTTCACCATCGCACAGGACATCACCAAGATGAATATCAGCGCGTCAGTCTCGGAGGCCGACATCGGACAGGTGCGGGCCGGACAGACGGTGGCCTTCACCGTGGATGCCTTTCCCGATGAGACGTTCCACGGAACGGTAACACAGGTTCGCAAAGCCCCGACCACGACACAGAACGTGGTAACTTATGAGACGATTATCTCAGTGGACAATCCTGACCAGAAACTTTTCCCCGGCATGACCGCAGATGTCTCGAGTCTTGTTTCCGAAAAACAAAATGTTTTAAAAGTACCAAACACCGCGCTGCGCTTCACACCTCCTGACAACGCGGCATTCGAGCAAGCACCGCCGCAAAAGCTGGATCGCAGTCAACGCCTCATTTACACGACCAGCGCCAACGGAACCAAACTCAACCCGCTTATCGTGAAGGCCGGCATCACCGATGGCACAGATACTGAAATTCAGGATGGCCTACGCGAAAACACTCCGGTTGTAACATCAACTCTTGCCGCAGCCGCAAAAGAAGGTGGCTTTGGGGCCCCTCCGCCGCAAACACCCCAGTAAACCCTCTGATAAAGTCATGAACACACCGGTCATCCAACTCAACGATCTCGTCCGCACTTATAAAACGGGAGAGGTAGAAGTAAAAGCCGTGCGCGGCATCACCATGAAAATCCAGCGCGGCGAATTTGTCGCCATCATGGGTTCCAGCGGCTCGGGGAAATCCACTCTGATGAACACTCTGGGCTGTCTCGACAAGCCGACCAACGGGGCGTATCTGCTCGATGGTGTCGCTGTAGCTGAACTGGACCGCAAACAGACCGCAAAACTACGGAACAAAAAGCTCGGTTTCGTTTTCCAGAGTTTCAATCTCCTCGCACGCACGTCGGCACGGGAAAACGTCGAACTGCCTCTGTTCTACAGCCATCCGGCAATCCCCTTACACGAGCGTCATGACCGCGCCGTACAGGCATTAGAAAAGGTCGGACTGGGCCCGCGACGCGATCATCATCCCAGTCAGCTCTCCGGCGGTCAGCAGCAGCGCGTCGCGATTGCCCGCGCGCTGGTCAGCCGGCCTGAAGTCCTGCTTGCCGACGAACCGACAGGCAAGCTAGATACGCATACCAGCATCGAAATCATGGGACTCTTTCAGGAACTCAATGACTCAGGCATTACCATTATCATGGTAACTCATGAATTGGACATCGCGGCATATTGCAAACGCATCGTGGTGATGCGCGATGGTCAGGTGATCAGTGACACGCTCAATCAAAACCGTCGCGTGGCGCGGGAGGAACTGGCGGCTCTGAATCAGGCGGAACAGAAAGCGAGGCTGACATGACCACTGTGTTCCACCGGTTTCAGAACGGGCTTGCTCAAGTCTCGCAAACCGCGCTTATTGCTCTGCGTGCGTTGCGTCGGAACAAGATGCGATCCATACTCACAGCATTGGGCATTATTATCGGTGTTGCAGCAGTTATAGCCATGGTTGCCGTCGGAAATGGCGCACAGGCTCGCATCACCAGTCAGGTTTCCGCACTCGGGCAGAACCTTTTAAACGTCTTTGCCGGCAGTAAGAAATCGGGCGGTGTACAGTCCGGACTTGGCAGTGCCAGCACAATTACCCTTGCGGACGCCGAAGCCATCATACGCGAAGTTCCGGATGTCGCAGCGATCAGTCCGGAGGTTTCGACGACCGCACAGGCCATTGCCAACGGTCGCAACTGGTCCACGAGCGTCGTCGGCGAATCAAAGGATTACTTGAAAATCCGCAGCTGGAAACTGACGGCCGGTTCAATGTTCAACGACGTCGACGTCCGTAGCGCCGCCAAAGTCGCGGTGATCGGCTCAAAAACGGCTAATGAACTTTTTGGATCGCTGAACCCGGTCGGCCAAACGTTACGGATTAAAAACATACCGTTCACTATCATCGGACTGCTGGAAAGTAAGGGTTCAGGCATGGGCGGTAATCAGGACGACCGGATTATTATTCCTTACACCACCGCGATGAAGCGCATCACCGGCGACAAATATCTGCGCTCAGTAAACGTTCAGATCGTCAGTGCCAACCGCATGGAAACCGCGCAACAGCAAATTACGAGCCTGCTGCGTCAACGGCATCGTCTCACGGATGGTCAGCAAAGCGACGACTTTAATATTTTCAATCAAAAGGAAATCGCCGACACCGTGAATTCCATTTCGACCGTCATCACGTTATTGCTCGGTTCGGTCGCGGGCATATCGCTCATTGTCGGCGGCATCGGCATTATGAACATCATGCTTGTAAGCGTCACCGAACGTACCCGTGAGATCGGGATCCGCATCGCCATCGGAGCGCAACCAGGCGACATCCGGCTGCAATTCCTTATTGAAGCCATGACATTGAGCCTCCTCGGCGGCCTTATTGGGGTACTGTTCGGTGTTAGTGTGGCGCGTCTCGTTTCAGTCTTCGCGAACTTCAACGCTGTAGTCTCTGCCGGGTCTATCTTTCTCGCATTCGGCGTCAGCTCTGTAATCGGAATTTTCTTCGGCTTTTATCCCGCATACAAAGCGTCAACGCTGAACCCGATTGAGGCCTTGAGATATGAGTAATACTGGCCTCATCCTACAAAAGCCGGACTGTTTAAAGCCGCCGTTGCACCGGCAGGCGGTTTGTGCATAATGCAGGCATGATTCTTAAAGGCAAAAGAGCATTGGTAACCGGCGGCGCGGTGCGGATTGGCCGCGCGATTGCCGAGGCGTTGCTGGCCGAAGGCGCGGAGGTGATCGTCCATTTCCGGAACTCGGAGAAGGAAGCCGACACCTTCTGGCCGAATATCATCCAAGCCGACCTCAGCGATCCGGCGCAGTGCGAAACGCTGCTGGAGCACGCTTCCCAGCAGTTCGGGCCGATCGACATCCTGGTCAATAACGCCGCCGTTTTTCATCAGACCAAACTGGCCGACGCCACCTACGACGCCGTGATGAAAGAGCTTCAGCCAAACCTGCTGGCGCCGCTGGCGCTGATCCGCGGATTTGCCCGCCAGACAAAGACCGGAAAGATCATCAACCTGCTCGACCGGCGGATTACCTCGCACGACACGACCTGCATTCCGTACATGCTCAGCAAAAAAGGGCTCGAAGAGCTGACAAAACTGGCGGCTCTCGACCTCGCGCCCAGTATTACCGTCAACGCTGTCGCCCCCGGCGCGATTCTTCCGCCGCCGAAAGAGAGTGATAATCCGGCGTGGGAATACGCCGGAACCATTCCACTCGGCAAACGTCCGACGCCCGCCGATGTCGCCAGCGCCGTTCTCTATTTGCTCAAAAGCGACCACATCACCGGACAGACGATTTTTGTCGATGGCGGACAGGGTTTATTAAATGATGAAGGATAAACGATGAACTATGAACGCGGATGGCCTTTAAAAATATCCGGCGACAGACAGAAAACCATGTTCATCGTTCATAGTTTATAATTCATAATTTGCGAAACGAACAAACTGAGGCATTCCTATGGATCGTATTCATATTCGCGACCTTTCCCTCCGCTGCATCATCGGGCTGTATCCCGAAGAGCGGAAGAATAAGCAGGACGTGATCATCAACATCGTGCTGGACACCGATCTGCGCACCGCCGGCAAGAGCGATTCGCTCACCGACACGATAGATTACAAAACCATCAAGATGGAGATTCTGGATTTCGTGGAGAACAGCAGTTTCAACCTGATTGAATCGCTGGCGGAAGGGATCTCAACCATCTGCCTGAAAGATGCCCGCGTGCTGATCGCCACGGTTACCGTTGATAAACCCGGCGCACTGCGCTTCTGCCGCAGTGTCGCCGTCGAGGTCACCCGTTCACGGTAGTGATTAGAAGCCCATGATCGCGAGGTAAGTTTCCCAAAGCCGTGCGCCGCCAAGCAGCCAGGAAAATGCCGCGAGCGATATATACGGGCCGTAGGGAATTTGACTGTGGATGCCTTTACGATGTAACGCGATTAGACTGATTCCAGCCACGGAACCAATCAGCGCGGAAAAGAATATGATGTAGAGAACCGCTTCCCAACCGAGAAGCGCACCGATGGCGCCCATGAGTTTCACATCGCCAAATCCCATTGCCTCCTGCTTGAGAGCGGCAGTTCCTACCTCCCGGACAATCCAAAGCACACCAAACCCTGCGGCGAGACCGATCAATGAATCTTTAAGTCCGTTCACCCAGGATGTTTCACCCTGAAGTTCCGGATAAAGCATGCTTATAATCGGGAAAATGATCATTCCGCCAATCGTGACGCGGTCGGGAATGATCATGTGTTCCAAATCAACAAAGGTGCCCAGCAACAGCCCGAAGACCGCGAGCATGTAAATGGGGGCAAACCAGGTGAATCCGTAGATGAGCCAGATGGTCAGAAAGAAAAATCCGGTCAGCAGCTCAACAACAGGATAAACCACAGAAATGGGTAATTTGCAGTTGCGGCATTTGGCTCCCAGCAGGAACCAGCTGAGTACCGGGAAATTGTCATACCATTTGATCTTACTGTTACAGTTCGGGCAGGCCGAAGGCGGCCAAACAACCGATTTTCCGCGCGGAATGCGGCAGATACACACATTGAGAAAACTGCCCATGCAAAGACCCAGCACGAAAATCAACGACAGCCAGTAGATAGTCCAGAATTCCGTCATGAGTACACCGCCTTTTCTAATGCGTCACGCATTGCTCCGATATCAGGTTCTATTCCGGTCCAGATATTAAATGCTTTCGCACCCTGATGCAACAGCATGCCAAGACCATTAGCAGTCTGTGCTCCGGCGGCTTTAGCCAGGTGAAGGAAGCCGGTTTCAGGATACATATAGATCAGATCAAAGACACGCTGGCCTTTACGGAAGGACTCAGACGGCAGAAGCGACGGGTCCTCTTTTTTCATGCCGACCGGCGAAGCCTGAATAACCAAGTCCGCAGTATGACAGGATGTAATCTGTTGCGGCTTTTCCAGACATCGGAAAAGTTCAATCTGCGGTGCCATGCGGGTTATTTCCTTCACGAGGTTGGCGACGCGGACAGCGTCCACGTCAGCCAGTGTCAGTGACTTGGCACCCTGCTGCGCCGCCATCAAGGCCACCGCACGCCCTGCCCCGCCGCAACCAAGCACGAAAACGTTGTCGCCTTGAACGGTTTTCCCGAAAGCCTCTTCAAGCGCTTTGAGAAAGCCGTAGCCGTCGGTGTTATGGCCGATCAATCCGTTTTTTGAAAATTCAACGGTATTAACCGCACCGAGCGTTTTTGCGCTCCGGTCTAAGCTTTCCAAGCCCTGGAAAGCCACTTCTTTCAGCGGGATCGTGAGATTGACACCCGCATAGCCTTCGGCGGGAAGCTGCGCGAGACGAGACATCAGCTCGCCGGGAGGAACGTCGAGTTTGCTGTATTCATATTCACCAGCGAGCCCAAGCGCCCTGATGGAGGCATTGTGCATGACGGGTGAAAGCGTGTGACCGATCGGATGACCGAGAACTGCCAGCTTTTTCATTTCTTTTTTCCCGCAATACGGTTCAGTCCCGCAATAATGGCGCGTACGGCAGCCTGATCAATATTGGAGTCAGAGCCGACACCGAAAACAATCCCTTTGCCTTCCAGTTTCAGCGGAACATAGGCCATTGCCTGAGCATCCGCACCTTTACCGACGGCCTGTTCGTGGTAGTCCGCGACACTGAAGTCGATCCCGACCATTCCGCGCACGGCATGTACGAAAGCAGAAATCGGCCCGTTACCATCGGCAACCGCTGTTTTTTCAACGCCATCGACGCTGATACGGACTTCGCCATGAATAAACGTCGGGTCTTTGTCGTCGGGACGAGGCCAGTAGCCGACCAACGTAAAGGGGCCAGCCGGATTGACAAATTTTTCGCGGAAAACGGCGTACACCTCTTCCGACGAAATTTCACGTCCTACGGCCTCACTGTAAACCTGCACCTCTTCGCGCAATTCGGGTTGCATCGTCTTCGGCACCTGAATGCCGTAATCCTGCTCCAACACCCAGGCAATGCCGCCTTTGCCAGACTGCGAGTTAATACGAATCAGGCGTTCAAAATTGCGCCCCAGATCAGCCGGATCAACGTGCAGGTACGGCACCTTCCATTTCATGCCGAACACCCTGGCCGCCTCTTCAATGCGGTGCATTCCTTTGTTGATGGCATCCTGATGCGAACCGGAAAACGCCGTGAAGGCATATTCGCCGGCATAAGGCTGCCGGTAATAAACCGGCATCCCGGTCAGCCGCTCGACGGTTGCTGCGATTTCACTCAGATTGGAAAAGTTCAATCCGGTTTCGATGCCGCGAGAAAACAGGTTGTTGGCCACCGTAACCAGGTCGACATTACCGGTGCGCTCGCCGTGTCCGAACAGGGTGCCTTCGACCCGGTCCCCGCCGGCCAGCATAGCCAGTTCGGTCGCCGCGACAGCCATACCCTGATCGTTGTGGGCGTGCAATGAAATCTTCACGCAGTCACGATGCGGGAAATTTTTGATAAACCATTCGATCATGTCGGCGTAATGATTGGGCGGGCGGCGCTCAACCGTGGCCGGCAGATTCAAAATCAGCGGTTTTTCAGGAGTTGCTTGCCCCCACGCGTCGTAGACGGCTTTGCACATTTCCAGACAAAACGGCAGGTCGGTGTCCGTGAATTCTTCAGGCGAGAATTCGTAGCGGATATCGCTTTCCGGCATGGCATCGGCCAGCGCGCGAATCCGGCGGGTAGCCTCGACAGCCGCTTTCAGTGTGCCTTTTTGGTCGGTACCGAAAACCTGTTTCATATGCAGATCAGAGGTGGCGATATAGGCATGTACGATTCCTTTTTTCACCCCCTTGAACGCTTCAAAGGTGCGATCAATCAGGTGCGGGCGGCACTGGGTCAGCCCCATAATAAACACCTCATCGGGGATATGGCCTCCCTCAATCAGGCAACGGAAAAAATCGAAGTCGTCCTGACTGGCGGAAGGAAACCCTGCTTCGATCTCTTTGAAACCGATACGGCACAGCATGTTGAAGTATTCCAGCTTCTGATCGGGGTCCATGGGATTAGGCAGGGCCTGGTTGCCGTCGCGCAAATCGACTGAGCACCACGAGGGACTGACAGTCAGGGTTCGCGACGGCCATTGCCGGGCCGGCATGTCAATTGGCGCAGAAGCTTTATATTTCGGTGTTTTCATTGTTATTCCTTTACTATTTTTTTGTTTTTAAACCCACTATGAAAATAAAAAAACCTCTCCGGGCTGCGGAGAGGTTCAGCAAAATTATTGTTGGAGGGTCAAATCAACAAGTGCAGAACTCCCGCAGGGTATCCCCGGCGAGTAGAAGGAGTTCAAGGTTGTTGTTTATGCTGTGCATGGTACGGGTCATCTATTAATTGAATACGCGAATGACAGTAAATGTGCCGGTCCGGTTTTGTCAAGGCACGCTTTTATCAAAACTCCGGCCCAGCTTACTGCTCTTTTTCAGCCGCTGCCCTGTTATTAAGCAATAAGTGCGGATAAAGCTTTTGAATAAAATCGATGAGCCCCTGTTTATAGGCCTCTGATTTTTGATCTTCACGGTCACCGGCGATGGCAATATAAGCCCATTTATTGGCAATACTGTTCACAACACGGTCCCATGCCAGCCAAAGCATACGGGCATAGTGACTGGGAGTTTCGCGGTTTTGACCGACAAACCAATACGCATAATACCCGTAGTACGTTTTACGTTCACCATCGGCCCCGCGATAGTTACGAACTGTTTCCAAAACCGCCACCTTAAGCGGGTCGCGGCCTTCCAGCGGAATTTCAATAATCTGCGGAATGATAACGTTCCAAAAGTGCTGATTGGCAATGGTGCTTCCTTGGCCGACCAGACAACGTTCCGGACGGTGAATACTGTCTCGTTCGCGGCCTGAGAGCACAATGGAAACAAATATGTCTTTAGCGGCCGCGTTGGTATAAATGGATTTTATAAACTCGGTATCCTTCGGTAACGCATCGTATTCAGCCAGACTCATAGTGAAAAGTTTTTTGCCGGTTACCGGGTCCGTATTCGGCAGCTCCAGCTCGCTGACACGATACTGTTTTGGATTTTCAGCGTCATGAGAATAGCGCAACTCGTCACCGGCCCACCCCCCGTCAAGTGAGGCAGGCAACACCAACCGCACCCCGGCCTGATCACTAAGCGTCACATCCACCGTGAAGGCCAAGGCCAGCGCGGTTATGATCATCAAGCCAATAAGTACTAAGTGCGGTGTAAAAGGACGGATTTCCATTTTTTCATCACCTCAAGGAATTCAAGATTCAACACGCCGCCGATGACCACCATCATACTGATAGCGGCCGTAAAGAGAATATACCCGGAATAGTCATGATAAAGGCCGATAGCCAGCTTCCCGCCGAAAGCCTCTGCCACGATGGCCACAGTAACAATACGTGCAATATTTCCGATGACCGCCAGCGGGATGGATGCCATAAAAAGAATCCATTTACGAACGAGGGTGCGCTGTGTGAAGTAGGCATAAACTGCAGTCAGCGCGGTCATCGCGAGCAACGAACGCAACCCGCTGCACGGGTCAGCCACATCAAATTCAAAACCGCCGGCAACGTTTGAATAAATGGCTGTCCCTGAACGGACGGCACCAATTCCGATACCATTCAACATATCCGCAGCCAACTTTGTTGAGAAAATACGCAAGGGAAACGCCATGATGTCCATAAAGTTCAGCGGGATGCAGAAAGAAAGGTAAGCACAGGGGAAAATCAGTTTTTTAGCCAGCTCCCAGCCGAAGAGATAAAACGGGACACCCCAAATCAACAGAACCAGACTGACCAGCGAAAAGTGCGTCTGCTGCATCTTGGCGCCCAGCCAGTGCATACCCAGCGCAAAAATCACTACGCCCAACCCGCGATAATCTGTTCGCATATCAACGGCAAAAATTTCTTTACGTTTGTACCAGACTACGCCGAGACTCACGAAGGGAATGAAATAGCCGTGAGAATAGTCCGCTCCGAAAGAAATGGTGTCCTGCCAGCGGGAAAACATCCATTGAAATGCTGAACGGCTACCAACGTTTACGACGGTGTTTCCCAACATGTGAAACATCATAAACATTAATCCGATAATCACAGAAACCAGTCCGATTTGCACCAGTTCCGGCGGTGTCAACGCCCCGAGCCGCCAGCGCTCGCTCCAGACTTTAATGGATGATTGATTCTGCATAAACACACCCTCAAATAATCCTTAGATATTAACACACCGGCAACCGGATCAAAAGAAAAGAAGCTCCATCGATTAAACTCTCATCCCGATTTCCAACCGTTGGAAACCGGGGAAGCCTTTTTTAAGAAATCCTGTTAAAGCTTGAGAGGGCTTTTCGGGAAGGCCTTTAACCAGAACTGAACCCAGAACTGGGTTGTGTCTTCCTCGTCAATTCTCAAACCAACCCCCATACCGATACAGCTGAAGTTATGGTTAACAAGGATCTTCCGCTCATACCACTCGCCGTATTTCCCGTCATAACTGGCCGAAAACTCATACGACCAGTCGTCATTCGGGAAAAGTTTAACACGCGGCGTGAAGAGCGAGCGCTGCCGATCCTCATCATCCAGATATCGGTACTCGAAACTGTACTCACTTTGATCGTCAGTAACGAACTTGAGACGCGCATTCGCCGGATTCACATCATGGGTGTACCAATCGTACCGGATTTCCGATTGAATAGAGAAATTATCAGTCAGACTCAGCTCGGTATCGGCCACCAGATTACTGAAGCTTCGCCCGTCGGCAGGCTGATCAAACCGTCCCGTCGTATAAATATCACTATCGACAAAGTTAACGATTCGTTTGACTCCGCGCTTAGTCTGCAGATAGTTACGAGCACCGAAACGAACCTCATTCTGCTTATCGAGCGCATCAACCGCATCAAACTGATAGATCTCATCCGGACGCAAGTCAGGCTTAGCGCGATAGCTGTAGTCGGCATACGGCTCGGCCACATGGCGCAAGCCTGTTCCGAAATAACTGCTCTTATCCGTCAGCGTCTTATAGGTCTTAAAGGATGTCAGTGTACCCACTTCATAAATATTGCGGTACTTCGCATCCGAAGAACCGTCTTGCGTATCGCTGTACCATGTACCGCGATAGCCTGCACGCGGGATGACATTCAAGAAGTCCTTGTAGCGCAACGGGAGAAACAGCCGGTTATAACTGTCAAACCGGGCGCTGCGATAATTCGGGTCTCTCACGACTGGGAAGAAATTGGTTTCAGCCTGCAGCATTTCAAGGAATGCCGCGTTATTCTCGCTTTCGAAGAAGAACGGCGAGTCGCCTAGCCGCGAACGGTACCAGTCGTAGGTCAGCTCAGGCAGACGATCAACCGTTTTATAAAAGTCGTTCATACGGCGGTCAGCCCGCACGCTGGCTGCATAATTTTCCGCGGAACGCTGCACCACAGCGTAGTTCTCCGGATTGGCTTCATTCCGGAACTCATCATTGAAGAAATCCTTAGTAATCAGCGGATCGCTCAGCCAGTTGAGCTTGGTGGCAAAATAGGTCTGATCGTCAATCTGCTCCCAATCCGCCAGTTTTACGCGGTAGCGCTGGGAATCAATCAATCGCTCGTCATATCCCATATTGCGACTACCGCTGCTGGAGGGGTCGCTATCATCAATATAATAGGTCTCAATGGTGCCGCCGCCGCGCGGAGTTTCCCACTTGAAGTCCTGTCCCAAGCCAAGACCGCGACGGGAATACAAATCAAAATGCGTATTAGCCGTGAGCCAGTCCGTCGGATGCAGTTCAGCGCGGCCCATAATGAAGGCGCCAAGGCGTCCGCCGGCACCGACCGTAAAGGTGAATACACGATAACCGAGATGGCGCTGCCAGACCGGCGTATAAAAGACCGGAACCGGCCCGACATAGAAAGTAACATCCTTCGCCTTGATGAAAGCTCCGCTTGGCTTTTTCTCGTCAATGACCCGAAGTTCCTTCGCTTTAGCATAAATGAGCGGTTTTTCGCCCTCGCAAGTGGTCATGGTAACGCCACGCATGAGAAACTCATTCGTTGAAACACGTTCGGTGGTTTCAGCGGTGATGTAGGCCGGTTCAAAGTACATGGATGATTTTCCGAACGTACCTTCACGGGTCTTGTAATTATAAACCAGCTTCTGCCCTTCCCAGCGATTCCCTTCACGAAGCATCAAAATATTGCCATCGGCATTAATCTCACCAGTCGTCGAATTCACCGTCACGCGATCAGCCTGCAAACTGGCCCCCTGTTGCTGCACCGCGACATTTCCTTCGGCGATCAGCAGGTCGCCCTGATATTCCATCCGGTCAGCGGTCACTTCAACCGCCTCAGCATCGCTCGACATACGTTCAGGAAGCGGCTTAGGTTCAACGCGCTGCACACTGGGTGCAGGTCCGCCGCCGCCTGACTCATCAGCCGAATCAACCACCACGGGGAGTATCGGCGCCGGCACACCAGCGACCGGTGCGGCTGCTCCGCCGGGGAAAAGCACACGCAGACGCTCGGCGGCTTTGGCCGCATATTCGGTGTCACCAAATTTATTAATAACCTTGTTATAATAAATCACAGCAGAATTGGTCTGCATTGGACGAGGGACGCGCTCGTAAAACCGCCCGATTTCATAATTATGCTCTGCATCCATCCCGTGCAACTCTTTACCGAACTCCTGCGCTTCGGCGATATGCTGTGAGTTGGTGTAAAGCTCGGAAAACAGTCCGGCAGAAAGTTGAGCCTGTTCGCGGATATCCACGCTGTAGGGCGTGGACTCAACCAGCTCTTTAAAGCTGTCAATTTTCGAAACGGCGGCCTTTTCAGCGTACGGACTGTTCGGATAGCGGTATTCCGTCGCCGCATAGGCAACAATCGCCATTTCCTGATCGTCGTTCTTCTGATAAGCCTGCCCGATCATATACTGCATCTCAGGCGCACGCTCCCACTGCGGAGCATTCTTAATGATCGATTCGAAGAGCGGAACGGCCCGTTCAGGTGCGCAGTAGCCGCCGAAGAGCCAGCGCATTCTCTTACGATTCATCTCTTTTTCGGCAATAATAAACTGCTGATCAAGGATGGCATCATAATCCGTGATGCTGGTGTAATACTGCTGAATCAGTTCCTCATAGGCGGTAAACGCCTTTTTGTTTTTACCTTTGGCGAGATAGAGTTCAGCGAGCTTCTGTTTAGCGCTCGCCGCCTTGACACTTTCCGGCCAGCGTTTTACAAAAATTTCATACTGCTTCCGCGCGCTTTTAGCATGGCCGCGTTCCCTCAGTGATTCAGCATAGTTCCAATGCTCTTCCGCCGTTGCCGGTTTATAGCTTAACGGATTAAGGTAAAAATAGTTTCCGCTGCGGGTTTCCTGATACGGCAGAGCGGTTGAACAGCCTGTCGCCGTAAGCAACGTGGAGACGGCCAGAAAGCCCACGATAAAAGCGCAGTTTTGTTTTAAATTCATATCTGTCAGAGAGTACGGAAGCCCCTCCGCCTTGGCAAGAGCGAAGCCACGGTTTCCAAAGCCTCTTTGAGAAACCGGATTACTCTCATTACACCCATCTAATTAGTAAATATTAGTGTGGATTCGCGGAGATTTTTCTCTACATTCTCCCCCGCCTCTACCCTTGAAAGGAACATTTTATGGCTGGCGAATATGTATACAACCTGCAGAACCTGACCAAACAGCATAACAAGAAAACCGTGCTGGACGATGTCACTCTCGCGTTCTTCTTCGGCGCAAAGATCGGCGTGATCGGCGGCAACGGCTCCGGCAAATCATCGCTTCTGCGGATTATGGCCGGCATAGACAAGGATTTTATGGGACAGGTGCAGATCGCCAAACGGGCCCGCATCGGCTACCTCGCGCAAGAACCGCAACTCGACAACTCGAAAACCGTTATGGGCAACGTGATGGAAGGTGTTGCCGCCTCGCAGGCCATTCTCGACCGCTACAATGAAATTTGCGACCTGCTGGCAACAGATCTTTCCGACGAAGAAAGCAATAAACTCAACGACGAGCTGGGCGAGCTTCAGGATAAAATCGACACACAGGATTTATGGAGTCTCGAAAGTCAGGTTGAAATGGCGATGGATTCGCTCCGCCTGCCACCCGGCGAAAGTTCGGTTGAAAAGCTCTCCGGCGGTGAAAAACGCCGGGTGGCCCTCTGCCGTCTGCTGATTTCCAATCCCGACGTACTGCTGCTTGACGAACCAACCAACCACCTCGACGCTGAATCGGTCGCATGGCTGGAAGAATATCTGAAACGCTACGCCGGTACTTTGGTGGTGATCACCCACGACCGCTACTTCCTCAACAACGTCACCGAATGGATTCTGGAACTCGATGCCGGTCGTGCGTTCCCATACAAAGGCAACTACGAGGCCTGGCTGTCTCAGAAACAGGATATGCTCGCCACACAGAATAAACAGGCCGCCTCACGAAGCAAACTGCTCGAGCGCGAACTCGAATGGATTCGCACCAATCCGTCCGGACGCCGCGCCAAGAGCCGCGCCCGCATCCAGAACTATGAAAAACTCGCTCAACAGGAAATCGATACACGTGAAGACAACGTCGAAATCCAAATTCCCTCCGGCGAACGGCTCGGCAACCTCGTCGTACGCGCCGAGAAACTGACCAAACATTATGGTGAACGCGTCATTATGGAAAACGTCGAATTCGATCTGCCGCCCGGCGGCATCATCGGCGTTATCGGCGCAAACGGCGCCGGAAAAACCACTCTCTTCCGGATGATCACCGGACAGGAACAGCCGACCGGCGGAAACCTGTCCATCGGCCCGACTGTCAAAATTTCCTACGTAGATCAGTCCCGCGATTCACTCAATCCCGACAACACCGTTTACGAAGAAATCTGCCGGGGCAATGAATGGCTCGACCTCGGCGGCAAACGGATGAACGGCCGTGCCTACTGTGGGAAATTCAACTTCAAGGGTGCTGAACAGCAGAAAAAAGTCGGTGTTCTTTCCGGCGGCGAACGCAACCGGCTACACCTGGCCAAACTGCTTCAACGTGCAGGCAATCTACTGCTGCTCGACGAGCCGACCAACGACCTCGACGTCACCACCCTGCGTGCGCTCGAAGAAGCGCTGATCAGCTTTGGCGGCTGTGCCGTTGTCGTCAGCCATGACCGCTGGTTCCTCGACCGCATAGCCACGCACATTCTGGCGTTTGAAGGCGACAGCAAAGTCACCTGGTTTGAAGGCAACTACGAGGCCTATCACGAACAGCGCCGCCGCCTGCTCGGTGACGAAGCCGACAAGCCGCACCGCATCAAGTTTCATCCTGTTTCGCACAGCTAAGCCTGACTATGAAAAGCCCGCTGACAAACCTGGCTCTTATCGCCACCTTGCTCTACGGGCCTCTGACAAGCATGTCTCAAACCGTTGACTATGGTGTCACGGATAGAACCTATGATGGGTATAACCGTTTCCCCTATGAAGACCGCTACGAACGATACTACAGTCGAGATATTTTTGAAGAATTTCAACGGGCAAAAGAGGATCGTAAAACGGTTGAACTGATCAAAAAATATCCGCCGGAAGACTGGTTACAAACCCGGCTAAGCAGGCGCATGAATGAAATCGGATCAACTAATTTCATCGCAAACACCAACCGCACACCCATTGAAATTGTGCCGGGATTGTCCAGCGGCGATTGATTCAGGCGACAGCCTTACTTCTGACTCTGAAGGCGTTCTTTGAGTGTGGTGACGCGTTCACGCGATTCCGTACGGCTGACGGCCAGTCCCATGGCTTTTTTCGTACCCACGAGCACGGCGAATTTTCTGGCACGCGTAACGGCGGTATAAAACAGGCTGCGCTGAAGCATGACAAAGTGCTGCGTATGCACCGGTATGATGACGCACGGATACTCACTTCCTTGCGATTTATGAATGGTAACCGCATAGGCGTGTACCAGCTCGTCAAGCTCCCGGAACTCATACTTCACCCGGCGGTCATCAATCTTTACAACCAGTTCGCGTTGCTCCTCGTCAATCGTCACAATGCGGCCCAGATCGCCGTTAAAAACATCCTTGTCATAGTCATTCACCGTCTGCATAACGCGATCGCCTTCGCGGAAAACTGTGCCAAAGCGTTCGATTTCACGGCCCGCCGGATTCAACAATCCCTGCATCACCTGATTGAGATTGCGCGCACCCAGCTCGCCCCGCTGCATCGGTGTCAGAATCTGAATATCCTCAATCGGATTAAATCCAAGCCGGTGCGGAAGCGATTCGCCAACCATTTTACTGATAACCCCGATCACCTTCTGCGCCTCTTCCGCTTCAACAAAATAAAGATCGGACGATTTATCACCCTCATCCGGAAATTCGGGCAGCTGTCCGTGATTAATCCGGTGAGCCCCCGTGACGATCCGGCTTTCAGCGGCCTGCCGGAAAATTTCGGTCAGTGCAACAACCGGCACAGCACCGGAGGCGATGATATCGCACAGTACGCGCCCCGGTCCGACCGACGGAAGCTGGTCGGCATCGCCAACAAAAATAACCGCTGCGCGTTGAGGAATCGCCTGCAACAGCTGATAGGCCAGCACCTGATCAATCATACTGGATTCATCAATAATGAATACATCACCTGAAAGCGGATTATCCTGATTGTGCCGGAAACCGCCGATACCGGGATTAAACATCAAAAGCCGGTGAATCGTCTTGGCTTCCAGTCCGGTGGTCTCACTTAACCGCTTGGCGGCACGGCCCGTCGGAGCACAAAGCACAACGGTAAGTTTTTTGGCGGCAAAAACCTGAATAATCGAATTTACGAGCGTGGTTTTACCGACGCCGGGCCCGCCGGTGATAACCATCACTTTAGCCTGCACAGCAAGGCGCAGTGCAACACACTGGTTTTCCGATAACTGGATTTCTGTTTTCTTCTGCACCCACTCCAGTGCTTTTTCAAAATCAATTGCGGGGCACGGATGTCTGCCGTAGTTGAGTTCGATCAGTTTTTTTGCAAAAGCCCATTCCGCGAAATAAAGTTTGGGCAGATAAACCAGCGTGTTGCCCTGCCGGGCCTCATCCAGGATCAACCGCTTTTGTTCAATCAGCCAGTCCAGCGCGCCGGCAATCTGTTCGGGTTGAATTTCAAGCAGTTCGACTGTTTTGCTTTGTAAATCTCCGCGCGGCGCGGCGCAGTGCCCGCTGGCAGTCAATTCCTGCAAGACATACTCAATTCCGGCGCGGGCGCGCAGTTCGGAGTCTTTGGCAATGCCAAGTTTTTGTGCAATACCGTCGGCAATTAAAAAACCGATGCCATGAATATCACGGGCTAAGCAGTATGGATCCCGCTGAATCAATTCGATGGAGCGTTCGCCGTAGGTTTTATAGATCCGGAAGGCACGCGCCGTGCTCACGCCATGACTGAAAAGAAAACTCATGATTTCGCGAACGCCCTTCTGCTCGGCCCACGCCGCGCGGATGCTGGCCCGGCGCCCCGGACCGATTCCTTCCACCTTGAGCAGTTTGGCCGAAGAATTTTCAATCACGTCAAAAACATCGCGCCCGAAAGCCTGCACCAGCCGCTCGGCATATTCTTTGCCGATGCCGCGGATCATTCCGGAGCCAAGAAATTTTTTGATACCGTCCAGCGTGTCGGGCTGAGAAATACGCATGGCTTCCGCTTTAAACTGCCTGCCGTAATGGGCGTCAGATATCCATTCCCCATCGGCAGCCAGCCATTCGCCGGGGTTGGCGCTTGAAACTGTGCCAACGACCGTAACGAGGTCTTTATGTCCGCGGACCTTGACTCGCAAGACGGCGTAGCCGTTATCCTCATTCCGGAAAACAGCCCGCTCAATCTGTCCATCCAGGCGGCGGTTGTCGTCTTTTTTTTGAGTCGTATTCATCTTTTAAGCCGGTTGATGTGCGAATATAGTTCAGGCAAAAGGAACTCTCAATGGCCGAAATAGATTATCAGCAACTTGAGAAAAGGCTGAGCCGGGCACTTCTTGCACAACGGCTTAAAATCCAGACACACCACGCCGCACGGCTTTTCGGGAGCGGCAAGGTTTGGTTTCATATTGAGCAAATCCGCACGCTCCACCGCATAATCCGCACGGCACTCAAAATTACCGGCCTTTACCGTCCCGGCCACCGCAATGCGCTGGACGTACGGGTTAATTTTCAGGAACTGCCCTGCCCCGACCTGCCGGAAGCCTTCGACGGATTCCGGCTATTGCACATCAGCGATACGCATATTGACGGCAATCCTGAGCTGACCGGAATTCTGATTCGACTGATTGAACCGCTTGAATACGACGTGTGCGTGATCACAGGAGATTTCCGCGAAGGCACGTTTGAGGATTATAACACACCAGCCGGCCGAATGGTCGAATTGCGCCGCCACATAAAAACCGGCACCTTCGCTGTTCTGGGCAACCACGATGCGATTGAAATGGTTCCGGCGCTTGAAGCAGGTGGAATCCGCCTGTTGCTGAACGAACACGTTATGCTGGAACACAACGGTACAAGCCTTTGTCTGGCTGGCGTGGACGATCCGCATTACTACGAAACCGACAACCTCGATAAGGCTCTCGAAGGAGTTCCTGACGAGGCGTTCAAGATTCTTTTGGCGCACTCCCCTGAAATCTGCCGGAAATCTGCCTTTGCGGGTATCAATCTCTATCTGTGCGGCCACACGCACGCCGGACAAATCTGTCTGCCGGGAGGCCGCCCGTTGATCATCAATAGCAACTGTCCGCGAGAATGCCGTGCCGGACTATGGTACTTTGAAGGAATGACCGGCTACACATCGCGCGGCGCAGGAACCTCATCCGTCGAAGTGCGCTTCAACTGTCCGCCGGAAATCACCGTTCACACCCTGCGCCGTACCCGGTTTTAAGCCGTGCGGCTGCGATCCTTAAAAAGTGCCGTGCGATTTTTTTCCTTCGGATCACGCGCCGTATGAGCCACATTGATCAACATGCCGATCATGGCGGATGAGACAAGAAGACTCGATCCGCCGTAGCTGATAAACGGAAGAGCAATCCCTTTGGTAGGCACACAACCGGTAACGACCGCGAGATTAATCATGGCCTGCAGGGTGATCATGAGCGTAATGCCGAGCGCAGTAAAACGCCCGAAGTCGTTCGAAGCGCGCCCAGCGACACGCAGTCCGCAGATAAAAATAACGACGAAGAGAATCAGAACCGTCAGTGTGGCAACCAGACCGAACTCTTCACCGATAATCGGTAGAATAAAGTCAGTGTGCGCTTCCGGCAGGTAGTGATATTTCTGAATACTGTTACCGAGTCCGGTTCCGTGCGCACCACCTGAAGCAAAAGCAATAAGTCCATTGATCAATTGCCAGGCTGCGCCTTGTGCATTCTCTTCCGGATTAAAAAAGGCGAGAAATCGATCTACGCGATTGGCATTGTGCGCTAAAAGCACCACCAAAGCGCCGACTCCAGCACCGGCAAACCCGAGCAAATAGCGCGGTCTGGCGCCGCCGATGTAAAGCAGCCCCATTGTTACGAGCCCCACAAGTACCGTCGTTCCAAAGTCGGGTTCAGCGATCAGCAGCATAGCAAAAAAACCCAGCACAATCAGCGGAGGAAGCAACCCTCTTTTAAACGTATGCATATAACGGCGGCGACGGGAAATCCACCATGCGAAGGTCAGAACAATACTGATCTTTGCAAACTCGGACGGCTGCACCCTCAGGGGCCCGAGCTGGAGCCAGCGCCAGCTGCCATTGGTTTTAACGCCAATACCGGGGATAAAGACTACGACCAGAAGCAGCGCACAGATAGCGGCTAGCGGCAGTGCCGCCATATGCAGCCAGCGCATATTCACCCGTGTACAAATAATGGCGACAATCAGCGATAACAACATCCATATTCCCTGCTTTTTGATAAAATAGCCGGTGTCATGGAAATCCGCATCGCCACGCACCATGCTGGCGCTGAACAGCATAACCAAACCGATGGTGGACAAAATCAGCACGGCGGCAATCAATACAGAAATGGTTCGTTGCATGGGGCTACTATACCGATAAAAACAAGTAATACGTAATGCGTAATTGATAAAAAATTAAAGCGCAATACAGAACGCAAGATGCGGGCTGAACCGGGTTTTTGCTGCGCGGGTTTGCGGCGCAACCGCGTTTTTCGTCCGGTTCACGGCTGTCCAATATAAATTTTGTCCATCCGTAAATATCGAATATCGAGCAGAGAATGAATTTCGAAGGTTAACCGGGCCTTCAGCCTTCGATATTCCCTGTTTGGAGTTGCCTCTCCCTTTGGTCGTTGCCGCCGCTCCGCGTCAGCCTCTCTCGACTTCGTCTCGGGTCTGCGGTTCATCTGTCCAAAACAGGCCCTCTCTTCACAAAAATCATTGCTTCATCCTTTATTTACAGCCTGAACGCATCATTTAAAAATCCTGTTTTGGGTAGATGGAGCCCCGGTTACATGTCTGACGTATACACAAAAAAGGCTCTGCATTTGCAGAGCCCTTTTTGAGATACAGCGAACGGCTTAGCGCGAGTAGAACTCGACAACCAGTGAGGCTTCGCACTGCACAGGCACTTCACCGTGTTCTGGCAAGCGGCACAGGCTGGCGGTAAGCTTCTTGTCATCTACCGTCAAATAAGCCGGGGTCGTGGCAATCGTCTGTGCGGCCGGGAAAATCTCCAGGTCACGGCTGCCTTCACGAACGGTGATCACATCACCAACGCGCATCTGGTAGGAAGGGATATTGACCTTTTTGCCATTGATGAGGAAGTGAGCGTGGCCGACAAGCTGGCGAGCCTGATAAATGGAGCGGGCGAATCCGGCACGAAGTACAACAGCGTCGAAACGGGTTTCGAGCAACTGCAACATGATATCGGCGGTATTGCCGACTTTGCGGGATGCTTTAGCGTAGTAGCCGCGCAATTGGCGCTCGGCCAGATTGTACTGATAGCGCAAACGCTGTTTTTCAATCAACTGTTTACCATAATCGGTCAGCTTGCTGCGCCGACGGGACGGGCCGTGCTGTCCCGGGGGGTGCGGGCGACGTTCGAGGAATTTTTCACATTTCGGCGAAAGGGCAATGCCCAACCGACGCGCTTTTTTTACTTTTGGTCCATTATACTTCATTCAACTCTCCAGTTTTGGTTTCTGTTTCCTGCTGTTCCACCCAATTAAGCCCTTTCTCGGGGCCGCCTGGTTCGAAAAACTCACTTCAGGCGATCACTTTTGTGAAAATCCTCCAGTGGAACAAGGGGCGCATTAAAGAGATACAACCCGATGATGTCAAACAGAATGAGCGATATTATTGCCCCGGATTTCCCACTGTCCGGGACGGAGTTCTATCTGAGACTCATTATTTGAAAACATCTCTTGAAAACCTGAGTAAAATGGTTATTTTTAATTCAGTTTTTTAGAAACCACAAAGGAGAAGGGGTATTATGAAGGTTGTAGTTGTCGGGGTGAATCATGCAGGAACCTCAGCGATTCGAACGCTGCTGTCGCAAAATAAAAAACACAAAGTGGTCGCGTTTGACCGCAATGACAATATTTCGTTTCTCGGCTGCGGGATTGCCCTGTCGGTCAGCGGCGTGGTTAAAAATGTGAACGATCTGTTTTATTCGAACTGCAACGAACTCGAAGGACTCGGCGCCGAGGTGCACATGAGCACCGAGGTGGTGAAAATCGACACAGAAAAAAAGGAAGTGACTGCCCGTGACCTGAAAACCGGCAACGAGCGAACGGTCGCCTATGACAAGCTGATTTACTCTGCCGGTTCGTGGCCGGTAGATTTCAAGGTTGAAAACAGCGATCTGAAGAATATTTATGTCTGCAAGCTGTTCCAGCATGCTTCGGAGCTGATCGCCAAGGCAGGCGATCCGGAAATTAAAAGCGTAGCGATTGTCGGTGCCGGTTATATCGGCATCGAACTGGCTGAAGCCTATCATCAGCGCGGGAAAAAGGTGACGCTGGTCGATCTGCAGCAACGGGTGGTTCCGGCCTATTTCGATAAGGAGTTCACCGACCGGCTGGAGTCTGACATCCGCAAGGCGGGTGTAAATCTGGTGCTGAGCGCAAAACTGACCGGGTACACCGGAGGCAAAGACGGCAAGGTGAAGCAGATTGTGACCGATCATGG
Organism: uncultured Verrucomicrobiota bacterium; assembly: GCA_964398915.1. Classification (GTDB taxonomy): domain Bacteria; phylum Verrucomicrobiota; class Kiritimatiellia; order Kiritimatiellales; family Tichowtungiaceae; genus Tichowtungia. The sequence goes on along the minus strand of CAYNOR010000004.1, from coordinate 96,877 downwards.
GAAATTTGATGCCGATCTCGTCGTGCAGTGTGTCGGATTCAGGCCGAACTCCACCCTTCTGCCAAAAGCAGACAAACTGCCGAATGGTGCCATCACGGTGAATGCCGCTATGCAGACTTCAATTCCGGATGTGTATGCAATCGGCGATTCAGTTGCCATCTACCACGCCGCGACGGGAAGCTACCGGCATGTGGCGCTGGCGACGAATGCGGTCAAAGGCGGCGTGGTTGCCGCCAGCCAGATTAACGGAGCAACACAAGTCCGGCTGGAAAGCATCACAGGAACGAATGCGATCTGCGTATTTGACAACAAACTGGCCAGCACCGGACTGAGCGAAAGCGCGGCCAAGGCGGCGGGTCTGAATGTGGCCAGCTCATTTTATGCGGATAACGACCGTCCGGAATTCATGAACGGCACGGAAGAGGTCGGTGTTAAGCTGGTTTTTGAAAAAGAAACGCTTCGCCTGATCGGTGCACAGATCGGTTCCTATGGTGAAGGCAGCCACACAGAATGCATCTTTTATCTGTCGCTGGCGATCCAGAGACAAATGAGCCTGCTCGATCTGGCCATGACGGATGTCTATTTCCTGCCGCATTTCAACAAGCCGTTTAATTTCATCATTTCAGCGATCCTTCAGGCGCTCGGACTGACCTACATGAAGAAGGCTTGATGCCCGTGTTGCCTCAAAAACAGATAACCCCGGACTTAGCTGACGGTATCGATTATGAGGCAGCCCGCCCCTCCCGCATTCCATACTTTTGCCTTGCCTTGAAGTCACAAATTCCCATCATGGGCGCTCATTTTTGAAACTGAGAACCAAGGAAAGGGTTTGTACCATGAACGATGTGAAGAAAGTTGCCATTCTCACCGCAGGCGGCCTGGCCCCCTGTCTATCCTCCGCGGTCGGCGGCCTGATTGAGCGCTACACAGCGGTTGCCCCGAAAGTAAAAATTATCTGCTACACCAGCGGCTACAAGGGACTGCTGCTTGGCGAATCGATTGCCGTGGATGCCAAAATACGCAAAAATGCCGCCGTTCTGCACAAACACGGCGGAAGTCCAATCGGCAACAGCCGCGTGAAACTCACTAACGTCAAAGATTGCGTAAAGCGCGGACTCGTTAAAGAAGGTGAAAATCCGCTGGAGGTCGCGGCGCGGCAGCTGGTGAAAGATGGTGTAGACGTTCTTCATACCATTGGCGGCGACGACACCAATACCACGGCGGCTGATCTAGCGGCTTACCTTAAAGGCAATAACTACAACCTGACCGTAGTCGGTCTGCCTAAAACGATCGATAACGATGTATTTCCGATCCGTCAAAGTCTCGGAGCCTGGACCGCCGCTGAAGAAGGAGCAAAATATTTTGAAAATGTAGTCGCGGAGCACAATGCCAATCCGCGCATGCTGATCATTCATGAAGTGATGGGGCGCAACTGCGGCTGGCTGACTGCTTACACCGCACAGGTATACCGCGACCGGCTTAATCAGATGGACTTCGTGCCCGGCATCGGTCTGAGCAAAATGCGCAAGGATGTCCACTCCATCTATGTCCCTGAAATGGCTATCGACTTCACAACCGAGGCCGCACGGTTGAAGAAAATTATGGATGAACACGACTGTGTGAACATCTTCATATCCGAAGGTGCTGGCGTGGAAGACATCGTTGCTCAAATGCAGGCGGCAGGCGAAGAAGTTACACGTGATGCTTTCGGTCATGTCAAACTAGACACGATCAACCCCGGCAAGTGGTTCGGCAAACAGTTTGCAGAAATGCTCAAAGCTGAAAAAGTGCTGGTGCAAAAAAGCGGATACTTCGCCCGGGCTGCCGCGGCTAACAAAGAAGATCGCAAGCTGATCAAACGCTGTGCCAATAAAGCGGTCGAGTGCGCGCTCAAACGCATCAGCGGTGTGGTGGGTGAAGACGAAGACCAGGGCGACACGTTGCGAGCCATTGAGTTCCCGCGCATCAAAGGCGGAAAGCCTTTTGATATCGATGTCAAATGGTTCGGCAAACTGCTGTCTGCTATTGGCCAGACCAAAGGGGCTAAAGTTCACGTCCACCACTAATTACAGCAAAGGCGGCCGTGCAGGCCGCTCATTGCAGCAGGCCCGACAATATGAGCGCAAACCCTTTCAAAATCTGCCCGACCTGTTCCAAATCCTGGAAAACGCTGGAAGATTTTTTAGCCGATCCTGAACTGGAACTGTCGGGCTATCAGGTTAACTTTGCAGATCTGAAGGGCGGCCTGTTTTATTTCAATCATCTGCACAACGATTGCGGAACCACACTCGCCATTCCTGTCGGCGCATTCACGGCATTGAGCACACGCCCTATGCTGACCTCACGAGGCAAACAGCCGGATTCCGGTTGCTCAGCACTTTGTGTGCGTCACGGGGAGCTAGGCCCCTGTCCGACGGAATGTGAATGCCTCTGGGTGCGCGAGATTATGCAAACCATTCGGATATGGGAAAAGCAGACGGCCTAACCCAGCGGCATTCCGTCTACCGCTTCCACGATTGTTTCCTGACGTTCAATCAGCTCAATCAGTTGCCAGCGTTTCGAGCGGAAGCGCGCAATCATACCAAGAGCCAACAGACAGATATAGACCAGTGCCCAGGCCCAGGCAACCAGCACACCCCGCTTCAATACCAGTACAATCAGCAATTCGCCCGCCGCAAAGAAAAACCATGCCATCGAGGTTTCATACCACATAACAAAGTGCGTGTCCCCTGCTCCGCGTAACGCACCGGAAATAATCAGGTTCACAGCATCCATCAGTCCCCAGCCGGCGGCAATCCCGAGCAGTATGCGAGCAAGGTGAAAAATTTCATCGAACGGCGCATCGCCGCGTGCAAAAAGACGGATATAAACTTCGGGCATCAACACGAAGGTCAATGCGGCAAAAGCGGTATAAATCAAACCAATATTCACGGCACGCCAGCCGACAGCGGATGCCCCGTCCAGGTCGCGCCGCCCCATATGCTGTCCAACCAATATACCCGCAGCCTGTCCGATGCCAACGGCAGGCATGAAAGCAATCATGTTGACACTCAATGCAATATTGGCGGCCATCAAAGCGGTCTCGCCCAGCCGTCCAACCAGCAGAACAAACAGCGAAAAGGCCCCGATATCCAGCGCCATGTGAACGCCGGCCGGAATACCGAAACGAAGCAACCGCCGGAAAAGCGGCGCATCAAAATAGAAGAGACGGCGCGTGTCATACAATCGATTATTTTTCTTTGAGAAGTAAATAATCAGCATGATCACCGGCGAAATAAAACCGGAAATCACCGAAGCCAAAGCCGCACCCGCCACGCCCATTTCCGGAAACGGCCCGACGCCGAAAATCAGCAACCAGTTCAAAATCAGATTTACGCCCGTTCCGAGCAGTGCACAAGACATGATGATACGGGTCAGCCCGCGCCCGGAAAAAAAACTGCTGACTGCAGAGGAGAGAGGCAGGAACAGGCCGCCGCACATCAGAATGGTGAGATAGGTTTTTTCGGCGACCATCACCTCCGGCGCGTGACCGCTGAGCGAAAGCATCCAAAGCCCGGCAGGAATCAGCAACAAAATAAGGGGAAAAGAAAAAAGCGACAGCAGAATGGCTTGAGCCACAGAACGGCTGCAACTGTGCAGATCGCCGTTTCCGTAATACTGAGCCACCAGACTATTGGCCAGTGCGGCCGTTGACATAAACCCGCACACCAGCGTGAAAAACAAAATGCCTGCCGGCACAGCCGCCTGCAAAGCCGCCGGACTGTACCAGGCCAGAAACATGCGGTCACAGAAATTCTGGACGGTAAAAGAAGCGGAGGTGATGATTAGCGGAACGGCCAAACGCAATAAAGCGCGATAAGAGGAAGACGAACATTGCTGACTGACATTCATTAGCTTTTCAGTGTTTCCAAACCGCAGAAAAAAGGCGAGCCGTCTTTTACCATTTCCTGCGATTAGGCCCCGATCTGCCGGCGGAACGAAAGAGTCTGAACATCGTCCTCTTCCACCGGAGATTCACAAACGGTATCCATCAGCTGGCTGACGCGCTCGGTCAGTTCAGGAATAACGAGATCCGGAGAGCCTTCAAATAATTCAAAACAGGCGAACGTTTCGGAATCAATTTTACCGCTTAGTCCGTTCAGCGCATGAGCGTATAAACTGGCGTTCGTAAGCTTCCCGTCAAATACCAGAAAGACGCGCGTGAAATGGCCGCATTTGAGTTCGTTAACGAGCGAACGCAGAAACACGTTAAAACTGTCACCCGACTCACCCATAAAGCGCTCTGTAATGATTTCATTCGTGCAGAACGTACAAACTGCGACTCGGTCGTTTTGGATGACAAACACGCCATCAGCCAGCTCATCGCCATGCGTACGATACTGACCTTCGCCGATTTTACGGGCAATAACGCCCGGATAATTGGAAATACCTAATAAAACAATGTCTTTAAATTCACCATATTTCCGGTCAGCCTTGTCGCGCAATTCATCAGCAACCGGATCAACCACTGCCGGCTTTTCACGGACAGCTGCAACTTCAGTCTTCTCTTCAACTGCAACAGGCGCCTCTTTAACCACACCGGGTTCCGGCACTGCCGTTGGAGCCGCATCAACTTTAACGGGCGTTTCTTCCGGTACAATTTCAACTTCCGGTATCGGTGCTTCTTCCAATACAGGCGCTTCCTGCTGTTCCACTGCGATGATTTCGTCAGCATCCAACGGGTCTTTTACCGCGGCGGTGATATCAGGACACGAGACGTCACGTGACAACGGGGTTTCATGAATTTCTTCGGCAAGCATTTCGAAATTATCGTAAATCGTGCCGGCTATTTCATCACCGAAACGCAAGACCGATGATTCCATGCGTTCAATAACCGCCAGAGTCCGCGCGATCATTTCCGCCTGCACAGCATTTATCTCATCTGATTTTTCCGCAATAGCGCGTTCGGCTGTGCGACTGAGCGAAATGGCCACGATGGCCAAAACCATCGCCGCAACAGCAAGTCCCGCTATAAAAAGAACACCGAGCAACGCTGCTGTAGAAATCGTCTCAACTTCACCCTGCATGGCACGCAGCACCAAAACAGCCACCGTTGCGCCGGAAATAAACGCCCCGATGATCACCCCTGACATTCCTGCTGAACTGCTTTTTGCGGACATATTCTTTTCCGGTTTTGTGCCTGCACCTGTGTCCATAAACGGTCTCCACCTGATAAACTGAAAAACCTGCTTGTTGCGGCATTATAGAAACCACCCGGCTTAAGCCAAGCGATTTATAAGTAAAACCGGAATATCAGCCCGGTTGTCCGCCGGTGAAAATATCAAACACCGAAACGGCATCTTTCGCCCCGATCATCGCCTTGCGCACCGTTTCATCTTTAAGGCGCGAACTGATCGCCGACAGCGCGCGAATATATTGCGGATGCTGAGTCCCGCTGGCCGCCACCATGCAGACAATTTGGATCGGAATGTCGTCGAGCGAGGAATAATCGTCGAGCGGTTTGCGTGCAATACCGAGAGCCATGATCAGATCGTCCACTGTATCAAGCCGTACGTGCGGCACACCGACTCCGGAGCCGATCCCGGTACTCATCAGCTCTTCACGCCGGAAAATAGCTTCTTCCAGTTCGGTCTCATTATGGACCAGCATGGACGTTCCGAGCACGGCACACAGCGTTTTCAACGCAGCGGCCTTTTTATCCGTATCGAAGAAAACAACCCGTTCAGGTGAAAGGCTCCGGCTGAGCACACCTCCACCCGGAGCAGTTGGAATTGAAATCGGAGCCGCTGAATTTCCAATACGGCGATTTACCCAACCTTCAATGTCACTGCGTTTAAAGCGCCAGGTCGTACCCAATTTACCGCCAGGTAACTGCCCCTTCTGTGCCCAGTCATAAACTGTCCGTTCCGACACGCGCAGATAAACAGCCACCTCTTCAATCGTCATGATTTCATGATTCATGCAAGCACCCTCCGGATAAAGGAGCGCACTATATGCGAAATCTGCAATTATCCGCAACCAGACAGATGCAAAAAGTTGTGTTCGTAAAGTTTTACAATTTGGTTTCTGATATTTCTCCTTCCTTATAAATCCAATCGTATTCCAGATTGTTCACGCCGCATTCACCAGTTTCAGTCACGGCTGTCCAATATAAATTTTGCCCATCCGTAAATATCGAATATCGAACAGCGAATGATTAATTTCGAAGGTTAACAGGGCCGTGCTGTTCGACCCAGTCCTCGCGGATATCAACCGCCAAGGCCCGCATCAGTCGCAGACAGCTCTCCGGGTTCGGAAAGATGCGGAGCAGGATGCCTGTCCTATTTTTTCCGCAGAACAGCGTTGAAGACCTGCGCGGCTTCGCGGCGGCAGAGCAGGATGGAGGCAAGCAGGTAAACGGCCATGCCGATGGCGATGGCTCCGCCGACGGCGATAAACTGCGTCAGTTTTGCGGCGAGATGATTGTCCAAGGCCTGGAAAATCCAGCCGTGAACGAAGATTACCGTTGCACCCATGATCACCGCCGCGATCAGTGCACGTCCGGCTCCGGCCAGCACGGAAAGCCAGCCGGGCGAGCCGATGCGGCGTCCGAGCCGCCAGCCGAGGGTTAATCCGTTGAAGGCTTCCGAAACGACCGCTGAACCGGCAAGGCTCATGGCTTTGTATTCAGTCGGCAGCGACAGGGTGAAAATCAGGTTGAGCGAAAAGTTGACGCCGACGCTGTAGAGTCCGTTGCGGTACGGTGTGCGCGTGTCGCCCAGTCCGTAAAAGGCCGGAACGAATACTTTGGCCAGTCCGAAGAAGAACAGGCCCGGCGCATAAACGCGCAGTACCGACGCGGTGCGGTCTACGGAATCGACGTCAAAATTGCCCCACCCCAGCAGCATTTCGGTGACCGGACGGGCCAGAGCCATCAGTCCGACCGCCGCCGGTATCATGACGAACAAAAGCATCCGCAAGGCGCGGTTAATGGTCAACCGGATGCGCTCCTCTTCGCCAACGGCGGCGTGGTTGGAGAATACCGGCAGCAAAACGGTGCTCATGGCGGTGGCGAGGATACCTTGCGGGAAATAGAGCAGGCGTTCGGCAAAATACATGGTGGCGGCGGCCCACGGCGTCGCCCAGCGCGCCATGATGCTGTTGATGGTCATGTTAACCTGCGACACCGACTGGCCGAGCGCGGTCGGTGCCATCAGGCCGAGGAAGCGGGTCACCTGCGGATCTTTCGTGTTTAGATCAACTCCCGGGCGCCAGCCGAGCCGGTACATGGCGGGAAGCTGAGCGGATAGCTGTACCGCGCCGGCCACGAGAACGCCGAGCGCGACACCTGTGATCCGGTCTTCCGGTGTTGTACCCATCAGCGGGCAGACGAAAATCACGAATAAAATCCAGGTGATATTCAGCAGGCACGGAGTGAACGCTGCCAATGCGAATTTGCCGAAGCTGTTGAGGATTCCCTGCGACAGCGCGGTCAGACAGATAAAAAAGAGATATGGAAGCATAATGCGCAGAAGCGGCAAAGTTTGGGTTCCCTTGCGGAAGACTTCGACCAGCGGCGGGAAAAAAGTGATACCGATGCCGGCCAGAACGATGAGGATCAAAACGGCGCCCAGCAGTGTGATTACACGGCGGGCGAACCGCCAGGCCGCCGACTCCCCTTCCTTCGCCCGTATTGCTGAAAACACCGGCACAAAGGCGGAAGAAAGGGCCCCTTCACCGAACAGCGCGCGGAACATGTTGGGAATCCGGAAAGCGACTACGAAGTCGGACATGACCGCACTGGTGCCGAAGGCGGCGGCGGTGACGGTTTCGCGCAGGAGGCCGAGCAGACGGCTCAGCATGGTGAAAAGGCTGACGGTTCCGACCGAACGGAATAATTTGCGATGTTCCATAGGATTCAGCGATCTGGATTGGTTGTCAGCGATTTCCACTTTTTCTGTGTAAGCAGGACGGCGGCAAGGAAAACGAGAGAGAGGATTGATCCCATCCAGGCCTTGGAAATCCATTCGCTGGTGCCGTAAAGCCAAACAAGGTTTTTCTGGTTATCGGTAAAAAGGCGGAAAAGCATCATAACCCAGACCCAGCCTGCGTGCAGACCGATGGCGACATAGATCGACTTCATCCAATGGCATAACACGGAAAGCACCAGTCCCATGCAGAAAAGCGTACTGGCCTCCTGAAAGAAGGTGTCGCCGGCGCGGGCAAACAGATTCTGAAAAAGCAGAAATCCGGAATACCATTGATTGATGACTTCCGGGTCGACAGGGCGCATGAAGTGGACAATCGAAAAGAAAAAACTACCCGAAATCACTGCGGCGACCACACCGAAACTCTTGCGCAAGGCGGCGTGAATAAAACCACGGAACAGAATTTCTTCAAAAATTCCAACGACCAGACCGCCTGCAAGCGCCTGTAGGGTTTTGCGGATAAGGTAAGAAACGGTTTTCCCGTGGGTATCCCAGACAAAAACTCCCAGCACAACGCCGAGCAGATAAACCATCAGCATACTGCCGATACCCAGTCCAAGACCTGTCTGTACCAGCTTGAAACGGTTCGAGGAACCGGTCAGCCCGCAGGCCGCCTTATTGCGGATGCCACTGAGCTTATAAGCCGGATAAAGCAGCAGAGCCACCATCACCAGCACAATGCGGGATGTGACGCGATAAAACGGAGCATCCAGCACAGAACCGTCTGCGGCAAAGCTCTGAAGTCCCTGATAAATCCAGGGAGCCACCAGCGCGGCCAGTAGCGGCGCGACCAGAAAAATAAGCAGGAGTGAATAAAGCGGATAAAAACGGTCTTTTTTCATATCTGTCATTTTTATTGTTTGGAACTCGCAACACTATAGCGGCTTTCGTATTTTAGGCCACGAAATTTCATAATCTAACCACGGATTGCATCTATGAATAAAAAACCGGGCCGCCTGCTGGCGGGTAATGAAAAAATACTTTCTGAATCCTACGCGGAATTCAACCAGATTCCCGTGGACCTCGATCTGACCGATCAGCCGAGCCACCCTCCGCGCACTAAACAAAAAACCATTGCCAAACCGGTCAGCGTCTCCGGACCGGGCACTTTTGCAGGAAAGTCCACCACAACCATAACGTTTGAACCGACCGAACGCGAAGGCTGGTGGCTGGATCGTGTCGACCAGCCGAACTCCCTGCCGATCCGTGTGACGATTGACAATGTTTGGACGACCGGCGCCATCGTCAGCAATATCGTATTACGTGCAGGCGGAACACATAACTATGTGCGTATGGTTGAGCACATCATTTCGCTCCGCATGGGACTGGATATCGATAATCTGATGATCAAAATCGATTCCGGCGATCCACCGCTCTTCGCCCGCGGGAGTCTCGATCTGCTCGAAGCCCTTGAGCAGGCCGGACGGCGCACAATCAGCAATCCGGTCAAATACGTAACCGTAAAAGAGCCGGTGACCCTCTGCTGGGATCACGGACAGTTCCTGACGTTTACGCCGCATCAGGGCACCGTGCCGAAACTGACGGTGGATGCGGCAATTAATTTCCCTAATGCCATCGGGCAGCAGCGCATTAAATTCCCGGTCAACTTTCTCAATCTCCAAACGGGCGCAGAGGCCCGCACCAATACCCCTTATGGAAAAATGCTTTACTGCAAGACCATCGGGAAAATTTTTGCGGATATACGCAACCTTGGGTACACCGATCAGAATATTCTGATTGCCAAGAAAAACAAATATCACAACCAACCGCGACTGATCCGTAACGGGAAATCGCTGGAGCCGGTCTGGCACCGCAGCGTGCTCGATCTGCTGGCAGCCGTCGCACTGATTCCCGACGCTCGGTTTGCTGGCGAAATCACCTCCTACAAGGCAGGTCACCGGCTTGACTGCGATATGATTACCCAACTCTATCTGCACGATTTGCTTAAGGAAATCTGAGCCGGACAACAGATACGGGCCGCTTGATCCACGCGACAAGAACAGATAGCATACGCATTATGAATTTAACTGACGCACAGATTAAAGCACTGACTGAACGGTTGCACCGTCTTCCGGTCGTTTGTGCAGCATTTCTGCATGGGTCAGCAGCAAAAAACCGATTACGGGCCGACAGTGATGTAGACGTTGCGCTCCTTCTGAACGTCCGCGAACAAATGCCCGCTGATGTCCGGCTTGATCTTTCCGGCGAGATTGAAGCGCTCTTAGGCCGGACTGCGGATATCGGCATCCTGTCCACAAATAATCTGATCTATGCCAAAGAGGTTATTGAACACGGGCGCATTCTGTTTACCAAAAAACAGTTTTTCAGCGATCAGTTCCTTTCAACCTGCCTTGCCCTTTACGCCGAACTGCAGGAAGAGCGAAAAGAGGTGCTTTATGCCTATTCAGCCTGATGACATTCTGCTCAATAAGGCAGCTATTATCGAACGCTGCATCCGCCGGATCAGGCAGGAATACAGTTCCTGCCCGAATCTTGATAATTCTACGCATGTCGACGCACTGACACTCAACATCGAACGGGCCTGTCAGGCTGCAATTGACATGGCCATGCACCTGACAGCCAAGCATCATCTCGGCATCCCGCAAAGCAGCGCCGAATCATTCGAACTGCTGAGAAAAGCCGGTCTGATCCCGGAAGAACTCTGCAAAAAAATGCGAGGCATGACGGGATTCAGAAACATCGCTATACACGAGTATGAAGAACTCGACACCGGGGTTCTTCGATGCATTGCCTCAACCGGCCACCGGGATTTCATCACGTTTTGCCAGACCCTTACTATACGGATTGCCCCTTGATGAATCCGTTTCGTGAAAAAACTGAATATGCTTTGCTCTGCGGGCTCATCGGCCTGCTGAAAATCTTGCCGGAAAGGCTGATTGAAACGGTATTCCGTCTTTTCGGGGCGCTGTTTTTTCTGATCAGCTTCCGGCGACGCAGTTTCACCCTGACCAATCTAAAAATCGCCTTTCCAGAGAAAAGCCGCCGGGAACGGCTAGGCATAGCCTGGCGGTCATTTCAAAACATGGCTCTGTTTACCGGCGACAGCTTTCTGATACTGGCTGGCAAATTAACCCCCGATATCATTCTGGCAAGAGTGGACGAAACCAATCTCGACAAGTATCGAGCGATCAAAGCGGATGCAAAAAGCGGAATCATCCACCTGACCGGCCATCTTGGAAACTGGGAACTACTGGGCAACTACGGTGCGGTGCGCGGACTCGAATCGCATGTGGTCGCCCGCAAAGGAAGCAACCGCCTGATTGACGAAAAAATTATTGTCCCGATGCGCACCCGCTACGGGAATAAGGTTTTTTATAAAGAAAACGCCATGATTAACACCGTCAAGGCACTGAAACGCAATCAAGCCGTTTCGTTTTTGATCGACCAGAAAATCGGCCGAAAAGAAGGCGTCGCGGTAACGTTCTTTGGTCAGGAAATACTGGCTGTAGCCTCCTGTGCCGTACTTCAAATCCGTTTCCAGCCCGTCGTGGTACCGACCTTCATGATTAAAACGGGTTACCGGAAATACAAATGGCTGGTCGGTGATCCAATCGAATGGACGGATGACGGCTCACCGCAGGAAGAACAGATTCAAAAACTGACCCAGCGTTACCAACGCATTATTGAAGACACCATCCGTACTTACCCTGACCAATGGTTCTGGATGCACAACCGCTTTAAGTTAACGAATGCCCGCACCCGCCGGAGAAAAAAACGCCGCATTTGATGTAGATACGAGACGTCGAAAGGTGAGCCGACCGAAGGGAGACAGGCTTCGCGAATGCGAAGCAACGAGCGTGGCGAAGTGGCACCCTGTAGCCATCTGCCGAGAACCTTTCGCAACGAAGCAGACAGATCGGAATCTTCGCGCCTTTGGTAAAAAAATGGGCGAAAACGAAAAATTAGTCTCAAAATTAATAACGGTCTTGGATCCAATCTGTTCGACGTTTTCCGCCCCATCTGCCAGCGTCGAGTGCTTGCCTGCTCCTTACGGGAGCTTAAACCAGAACAGAAACAGAACTTAAAAGTGACAACTTTAAATCAGGACGTGACAAAATAACCAATAAAACAACCCCGAACTGACGACCGAGGTAATTGTCGTCAACCGATAAGTGTAATTGTCGTTGACTATTCGTACGGTAATCGGCCTTTGACAGGCAAGATGCCCCTTTTACCGAACGTCATCCGAATCTGGTATTAGTATCAGTCTCGTATGTTTTTTATAATCACCGCCAGATTATTGAGATTTATCTGCTGTCCGGACGCTTCGATCGCAATCGTATCACCAAGGTGCAACTTTGCTTTAGACACCCGAATCCGTTTCAGTTGTTCGTTCAAAAACTCACAATTCTCCAATGAAATTGCGGTCTCTCCACTGCTTTTGGCAAACTGAGCCGTCATAACAGGAATCCGTTGCTGATTGCCGTTGATCATAAGAAGCCGGAACCCTCTTACTTTAAGTATCGATACCCGCTGATCAAGCCCAGCCATGGCACTCAGTTTTTCTGCATCAAGCCCCTGCCGGACAGGATCGGTTACCTTGTTAGCATTAGAGTCTCCGGCTTCCGCCGCTTCCGCAGGAATGCATGGCAAAGTGATTTCGAGATCATCAATTTCCAGCACATTGAATGCGCCCAGTCGGAACCCGCCCATTTTCGGTTTGGTGACCCGACAGGCGCGAAAGGCAATGGTTCGACCGGACCACGGCTGTACGGCATACACCCCCTCAGCTAACCTCCGATCAAACTCCTTGCCGGATGCTTTCAACTCCGCTTTAGAATTCCCGGCGTCCGGTATGCTCTTGGAGAGATACAGGAATGAACCGCCGAACAGGGCCGCCACGGAAATAACAAGCGCAACCTTTCCGAAAACGGCCCCGTCGATTTTTGGGTTGAATCGGGTCATATCATTGTTTTTTCATCCCGGCAGAGTTATTCAACAGTATCAATCCTGCGGGAAGCTTTGTCCCAGTTTTTGTTAACAATTCTAACCTCAAACCAGCATGGGTCTCCGGCCACATATCCAAACTCAGACAGGTCGATAAATGTCTGCGTGAGCGGCAATTCTTCCCAATCACCATACGACGTATATACATTATAACACTCTGCATTCGGTACCGCAGCACCGCTGGCCCAGCTAAGCTTCGTCCCCGTCAGCACCGGCTTAGGATTAACCGCTATCCATGCATTGATTTTATCGTATACAATCTCTGTACTCCCGTCAGCATACTCCACCTTTAATGTATACTTTGTTCCGGCTGCGGGCGGTGTCGCCACTTCAAAACTCCATCCCCATTCATCATTATCCCCCCATTGTTCAAGCGGCCCAAGGCCGGAAACCGTGGCATTTACTACAGTTTTTCTGACTCGATCCAAGCCAAGGCGGACATCAATCTGATAAGGAGACTCGGAACTCGGAGTGAAATCACGAACCGTTTGTATGGACATCCAGGCATATTCTCCCCGCAGGTATTTATTGAGATTGGTCGCGGTCATGCCGGGCAGCAGCCCGTTCAAGGTCGGATCAGGAAACACAGTCCAGTCTGGATTGTTGAGCGTTCCTTTCAGACCCAATGGCAACATGTTCGTGGTAATCTTGCCGTTAAAGAACGCACCGAGAAAAACCGGACGGGTCAATGTACCTTCAATATCCTCTTCCGCCGGCAACTGAGCTGATGAGGTCAAGCTGGCTATAATTTTTGACACAACATCTCTCTTTTCAGCACGATCTTCCTGAGCTTCTTCATCGAGCGGATCGAAATCAACCAGATGTAACAACGCTGCATCTGCTCCGCTACGCTTGCCAATCAACGTATCAGCCGCGAGATAACCGTTCAACGCCGCTTGCAGATCTGTTTTTGCCGCCGTAAGACTGGTCTGATTCCGAACCTTGGAAAAGAATTCCGGATGATTAGCACGCAGAACTGAGATCGGAGTGTCGCCGGGTGGTTCAATCCAGAAAATTTCTTCCCACCACTCATCCATTACCATTCCGCCCCCAAGCTCTGTCACCGTCACCTGGGACACCGGCAAGCCGTCAGCAACAGGAAATCTGATTTCCATCACGCCGTCCACCAAAGCCGTTTCAAAACCATCTATTACCAGACCATCCATCATCCCGTAAACAACCCCGCCACTCGAATACAAATCCACAGAGGGGTAGCGAATATTTTCAGAATTAAATGCATCACCATCAGCATACAATCGCAGATCAAAGAACAAACTGAAGTTATCACGTATATCAAACGGACAGCCGGTCACCAGCAACGCAACATTGGTTCCATCCAGTAAAACCGCCACTTCCTGCGTTACGGCAAAAGCGGTTCCCATGCCGTCTTCATAATCAAACGTAAGCAGTGAGCGCGGAACATTTGCCCAGTCCGCAACCGAACCGTCCACCGTAATCGCTTTCTGCGGAGTCGCCACGGGATCATAAATACGGGCAAAATTCACATTAAGATTATAGGCTTTCAACACACCGGTAAACGCCCGCAGACCCTTTAGCGCAGCTTTCAGCGCCGCCACGTCGCCGACATCCACCCACACGGATTCATCAAACGATGAGAATCGGTTAGTCGAAATTTCAACCCTTCCGGCCCACGTTGCCGGACCCGCATTCAGTTCCGCCCAGGCTTTATCAATTGCCGGAAAAACAACGGCCGCAAACTGATCGACCGAAGCATCAACCGATGGCGCATTCGTAGGGAAAATACAGGTTGGATCAAGTAGATTATCCAGATTCACTCCATAGGCTTCAGCCTGAGAACGCACCGCCGGATTGTTGATCAGATTCATTATAATGGTCACAGCATTATAAATCCGGTTGGTGTAATTATTCGGACTGCTCCGCGCCGCCAGATCAAATGCCAATGCGGCATCCGCAATCAGCTGCGCATTCCCTTGCGGAATGCTGTTTGTATCAAGAAGTTCAGATAACGCATCCAAACCTTCTTCTGACAAATTCAGCAAGGTGGTGAAATTAGCCGTCAGTACCAGATTCGACTGCATAGGGAACGTTACGGCCGGCTTATTCGTCGCTACCGCGCCATCCACTCCATAAGTCCAATCAACAAATATCGCTCCGGTAGCTGGCTTGGCCGTCATCGTGTAACGCTTACCCATCTCCAACATTTGACCATCCAAATTCGGCGTTACAGTCCCGTTGCCGGTCACCACAAGCGTCAGTGGCCCTGTCACTACATACGTGCAACTTATATTGGCAAAAGTTGATGAGTTTCTAGCCGCGTCAATACTGCATGCCTGAACCAAGTTTGAACCGCTGCGCAGCTCAACGGGAACACTCCAGGTCTTCCACCCGTTGGTCGTGACGGCATTTGTCCATTCGCCACCGTTTACACGGCATAACACATTACTCACACCAAAGTTATCCGTCGCGGTTCCCTTGACGATATGCACTGAATTCGAAACACGCTGTCCCGCCTTTGGATCGGCGATGGTCACGACCGGATTAACATTGTCGGCAAAATTCGCGATAACGGTGGTGTTTGAGGTCGCCTTAACCTTTACCACTTTATTCGTACCTGAAGCATCTCCGCCCCAGCTCTGAAGGCCGTATCCAGTACCCGGCGTGGCGGTCAGTGTATAGGTCTGCCCTATTTCCACCGGGGTTGTCGGGGTTCGCGCAACCTTTCCTAAACCATTTGTTGTGATGGTCAAACTACCTGATACCACATACGTACAAACCACGCTCGAAGTCAGCGAATTATTGCCCGTGGTGTCCACGCTGTAAGCGCGGATCGTGTTGGGACCGGCATCCAGTGTCACAGGCAGATTCCAACTATTCGTGCCGGTCGCTTGTGTCCAGGCATTGCTGTTCACCCTCACCCAAACAGAGGCCACCGCTTTATTATCGGTTGCTACCCCCTGTACCGTCAGCAATGAAGTATTTGTTCTCGCCGCCGGAGCCGTGATTTTAATGGTCGGCTTCACATTGTCGGCGAAGTTCGCTGTAACCGTCTTGGTCTTATTCGCATCATCCAACGTGATCTTAACCACCTTACCGGTCGGGCTACCGATCACAACGTCACCGGTCCAGTTTGAAAAGACTCCGCCTGCATTGGCCGCCGCTGTCAGGGTGTAGGTCTTGTTAAGCAGCAAGGGGCCTGCCGGCGCGACCGTTACTTTACCCGGACCATTGGTCGTAATATTCAGCGCGCCGGTTTCAGTGTAAACACACTTCACCGTGATCGTCGCCGACCTGTTACCCGTGGTATCCTCGCTGTAGGCTGCGATCGTGTTGTTTGAGACCAGCAATGTCACCGGCAAAACCCATGTCTTTAAGCCGTTGGTGGAAGCCGGACTGGCAGGAACAAACGGTCCGCTATTGACCGAAACCATCACATTGCTCAGAGCCAGATTATCGAGCGCCGTTCCGGTCACGGTAAAGTTACCGGTTGCTCCAAAGATCTTCTGCAACGCCGTCGGAGTCTTGATTGCCACCGTCGGCTTCGCCGTGTCGGTGAAGTTCGCTGTGAACGTCATGTTCGAAGCCATGGTAAACTTAATCACCCTGTTGGTGCTTGTATGGTCGCCCGTCCAGTTTGCGAAGACAGAGCCGGTGCCGGCCGCAGCGGTCAGCGTGTAGAGCTTGCCGATTTCCGGCTTACCGGTCGGAGCACGGGTAACTGTTCCTACGCCATTCGTCTGGATGGTCAGATTCCCGATGACCACATAGGTGCAGGTCACGCTCGAAGTCAGCGAGCAGTTGCCTGCCGCGTCCATGCTATAAGCACGAATCGTATTCAGTCCGGCGGCAAGATTAACTGTGCCAGTCCAACTATTCGTACCGGATGCCTGTGTCCAACCATTGCTGCTCACCTGCACCCAGACGGAAGCCACCGCTTTATTGTCGGTCGCCGTGCCGCGCACTGTAAGCAACCCGTTCGTTGTCTTCGCCACCGGAGCCTTAATCACCACAGTCGGCTTTTGAATGTCGGTAAAGTTTGCCTGGTACACTTTGTACGGTGACATTGAGAACACCAGCACCTTATTGATACCCACAGGACTCCCGCTACCATCCGTCCATTCTTTAAAGCCGTATCCGGCACCTGGCACAGCGGTCAAAGTGTAAGTTGCGCCCACTTCCGGAGTTCCCGTCGGGGCACGGTTCACCGTTCCAAGTCCATCCGTTCGTACGGTCAGTGTGCCATAAAGCACATAGGTTAAATTTAACGTATTAGTTGCGGAACTGTTACCTGCGGCATCGCGGGCGTAAATTTTGACTGTATTGGCACCCGGCTGCAAGGTCAGGCTGGCCGTCCAATTGGTTGTGCTAAGCAACGTATTATTCGTCACCCAGGTTCCGGCATTAAACTGAATCAATACATCCGCTGCACCGTTGTTATCGGTCGCCTTACCGGCAACCGTCACCGCTTCGCTGATCAGCCGTATGCCATTGGCAGGAGAGCTGACGGTCAGCACCGGGTTTTGAGCATCTTTTAGACTGGCGGTATAGACTGCATCGGCAGTCGTCATAGTGATAATCCGCGAGGCATTCGTATTCCCATCGTTCCAGTGGTCAAATTTCCATCCGGCAGGAACCGTTGCGGCAAGTTTTACCCGGGCCCGGTTGGTGTAGGAACCCCCGCCGGTTCCGCCGTTGACCGTGAGCTGATAAAGCAGCACGACCGGTTGATCGGAGGGGACAATGAATCCGGATTGATTATTAAAAGCGGCCGACCGCGACACCTCCCCGGCTAACGGGGAAAACGAACCAATGCTGACGTAATTATCGCTGACCAGCGTGCCGCCACCCGCTGAGATATTCAGCGTCGTGTTGGTGTAGGCAGAAGCCGCACCGACAGCCAAAAGTGTTACGCAGAAAACCAATCGTTTCATTTTTAGTCCCTCCGGTAGTAGTACAGGCCGCCTATTTGTCGAGGAGCGCCAAACTGAAATAACCCATCATAAGTCGATGGTACCCATAGGTATCCAGCATTGATAATCATAGTGGGGTCAGGGCGGTCATCTAAATTAAGAGATGTAATCCAATTGATTCCATTTGTGCTGACAAGAATCTGAGCAATTCTTCCGCCTCCTCCGCAGGGCAACCATAATTTGTTATTATAAACCGTTGGATTATCCCTTTTTAATCCGCCAGGCTGCTCGAAGGGAGTCCGTATCCAATTATCACCGTTGTCACTCGAACTCCAACTCTTGTTGTCATTACTGCTGAAACACCACAGTTTGCTGGAAAAAAATGCAGCTACGATGTCGTCGGCAGGTAAATTGGTTGCAGACTGAGTCCAATTAATTCCGTCCGTGGAATGCCAAACCATTTTCCCTGCGCCGCCGGAGGTTGAGGCAAATACCCACATTTCGTCTTCAGAGGTTAATACGCCAACTTTGGGGTCAAGTTGTGCCCATGGGCCACTTGATATTGACGTCCAATTTTGCCCGTCTGTTGAATTCATCACGATGCTGACTGATCCGGATTCTGAATTCGTCACACCAAACAGCCAAAGCGATTCTTTAAAGCTGACAAATTTTTCTATCCCAATTGACGAGTCGACGGCGTTACTCCACACACTCCATACTTGCCCATTTGATGATGCGTAGGCGTTACGCCCCGATACCTTTTCAAAGATGAAGAGTTTTTCGTTCAAAGATAATGCCTGAAAACCGCTCCACCGGTAAATAAAATCAGGCGTGCTAAATGGGGTGCTGTATTTGTCCCATCGCTTACCATCAACCGTTATAAAAACAGAGGGTTGGCCATCTTCATTATAAAAACCCCACAACTGATTACTATGTCCGACACAGTTAGGCATAGGATGTGAAAAAGGCCACCACGAATCTGAACTGACTTCTTGCCAATCTGCCTGCGAAACCCCCTGAGTATAAGCTGAATATCCTTGGGCCTCCAGTTCGGGATTGGGATAGGTCTCAGACAGAACAACGGTTCCTGCCGGAGTTTTATTGCCGCCCGCGTTGAGAGCATACGGAACAGAGACCAGCCGCTCACGGGGGGCAAACGTTTCACCATTGATAGTGAGTTCGAGATAAACCGCCGCATTGGTCATGGCGTTGGTCAAAGAACCGAAAACCGTATTATCGCCCACATAGGTTGAATAAAGACCATTCACCACCGCAACCGAGTTGGAATCTTCGTACAGCTTGGTGCCGCCGCTTGGTGCGTTATACAGTTTAAAACTCATCGGCAAGGTGGCGTTAACCAGGGTGGCACCGCTCGCCAACCTTCCCTGATAGCGGAACATTTCCGGCGCCTGCGCCCAGAGGTTAGCTGCCACTGCGACCACGAGTCCTGTTGCGATCCATTTTTTCATTGATCTCCTTTTAGAAACATGACAGTCCTGCGCCATACCCGATGCGTTCTCAGTCCTTCTGGTAATAGTAGAGACCGTCTTTTTGTTTGGGGCCTCCGATAATTCGTAATGAACTCATGCAAACCCACCATAGCCGACCATTATCTGAGCTGATCAGTTCTAAACCCCAGTCTGTCGCCGTACTATTATTGAACGCATTGGCAAGAATCCAATCGGAACCGTTCGTGCTGCGGTAAACGGTGGGCGTCCCCATAGGGCCAACGTTCCCCTCCACCCATAATTTACCCTCATGCACTATTGGCCCATCAATACCTTCGGGTTGCATTTCCGGAAGGTTGGTCGTAATCACACTCCAACTGTCACCATGGTTACTAGAGTTCCAGCAGGTCCGGTTTTGATAATCGAAATACCATAGCTTGTTGTCAAAACTTATGCTTTTCATCCTAGACCCATAAAAATAGGAAGAAGAAGGCAGACTGACTGCTGACTGCGTCCAGCTTATGCCGTCCGTCGAACGCCAAACCATTGTCTCCGGAACATCTAACGCTGTGGCGATAATCCACATTTGATCTGCAGAAGTTACTATCTGTGCTCCGGACTCAATACGGCTCCACGACCCGGTTGACATTTGTGTCCAGTTCACACCATCCGTTGATTTCAACACGACACTTACCGAACCGGCTTCGGGATCATTACTTACTCCAAACGACCAAAGCGCACCTTTAAAGCTGACAAAATCACTGATTTCAGTCATTTCATTGATGGTATTGCTCTGGACATTCCATACTTGACCGTCCATCGAAGTCCATACTCTGCGGCCTGGTCTCATCATCTTTTCAAAGACAAAAACCTGATTACCATGAGATAAAATCCTCACATACATTTCATCCAACATGACAGAATAGCCCTCATCAACGGGCAGTTTGCCGGTGGTCCATTGCTTCCCGTCGGCTGTTGTAAACGCAGAGGGCTCTCCACCCATATCATTTGCTAAAGCCCAAAGCCGATTATTGTGCCCGATAAAAAGTTGATCCATACCACCCATATCCGGCCACGGATAACGTCCGGATATTTCCTGCCAGTCTGCGGTCGTAACGTCTTCCTGATAGATAGAATAACCCTGTGCCGCCAGTTCTGGGTTGGGATAGGTCGGAGAGAGGACAATCGTTCCGGCCGGGGTTTGGTTTGCGCTGCTTGCGCCTGCATTCAGCGCATACGGAACCGAGACCAGCCGTTCACGGGGAGAGAGTGTTTCACCACTGATGGTGAGTTCGAGATAAACCGCCGCATTGGTCATGGCGTTGGTCAGCGAGCCAAAAACCGTATTGTCGCCCACATAGGTTGAATAAAGACCGTTCACGACTGCAACCGAATTGGAATCTTCGTACAGCTTGGTGCCGCCGTTTGGTGCGTTATACAGTTTAAAACTCATCGGCAGCGTGGCGTTAACCAAGGTGGCGCCGCTCGCCAGCCTTCCCTGATAGCGGAACATTTCCGGCGCTTGCGCCCAAAGGTTTAATGCCGCAGCCACTACCAATCCTGTTGCGATCAATCTTTTCATGAACGATACTCCTTTGTTCAAAACGAATTACTTTTGCACTACGGGGCTGAAATTAACCATCCGCTCCGGTTTTGGATAGCAGTTTTTTAAGGAATCCGAAGAAATCAGAAGGTAGGAGCCAATGCAAGGTTTACCAATGCTACTGCTACCAATGCTACCCGATCTTTCTTTCTGTGTTCTTTGCGCGGAAAATAACGTGCAGAAAAGACAAAAAGCGGATAGATAGTAGTACAAAATCAACTATGAAAACCTGGAGAATCAACCGAATCCTTGCCTGTCCCGAAGCGCTCCGCCTTTTTAAAAGCCTTGATGACCTGTTTTCACTGACCGGTGAGCTTGTCAATAAAAGCGACCTGAGTGACCTCCTGCTCGTCCGAACCTCGACGCAGGCTTATTATGTAAAACGGTATTACAAAGCGGGTAAAAAACTGCGCCGGATCATTGGAACTTCCCGGTTGCGCGGTGAGTGGAAAAATCTGCAGCGGTTTGCGGCATGGGGGATAAAATCTGCGCCGCTGATCGGTCACGGACGGGAGCGCACCTGCCTGATCTTCCAGCGTGGAGCCTTGATCACAGAAGCACTCGGAGAAACGACTGATCTCGCAAAAACAGCCCGGATTCATCCTGAATTTTTCCAAAACCGCGAACAGGTTGAAATTGTTTCCCGCAAGGTGGCCGCATACACCCGCACCATGCATGATCACGGATTTGCTCACGGAGATTTAAAATGGCGTAATATTCTGGTTTGCCGGAATCAACCGGAGCACGTCTATCTGATCGACTGCCCTGACGGTCGATTCTGGATATGGCCGTTCCTGCAATACCGGAAGAACAAAGACCTCGCCTGTCTCGATAAAGTAGGCAAAACCGTGCTGACAAGAACACAGCGGTTGCGCTTCTTTTTGTACTACCTTGAAAAAGACCGACTGGATAAAAAAACTAAAAACCAGATAAAAAAGCTTATCCGGTTTTTTGACGGAGAGATTTGAACATTTCGCGGCGGACGGCACGAAAGATATCCCGACGCAGCAAAGTCCACGGCACATTCCGGCACACAACTAATCCAGAGTGATAGCCGCGCAGGAATGCCGATGCACTAGATGCCCCGATCTTATGTCCGTCACGCAACGTGCGGCGCACGGCCCGTGCAAGGGATTCCGCCGCCCGCCGCCGGAAAAACCGGGACATCCAAGGCTTGGAAGTCGCGCGATCAATCATCACCAACCCGGCTTCTGTAAGAATCAAATCTTTCAGCCGGACCGGCTGAAAAAACCCTTTGCTATGCAACCGCCCTATGAGTTGCCCGGCCGCTTCCATCAAAGCCCGCTTCTCCCTCCCGGTTGATCGGTTAAACAGATTGGCAACCTCATCGCCCTGCACCTTGCGCACAACCATAAATCCATCCAGAGGAAACCCTAAACGTCGACGTTCACCCCACGCCACCGGCTCCATGGTTTGGAAACCGGCATGGCGGAGACTTTGCAACAGCGTTAACTCGCGTAACGCACCGGAATGAGGTCGCCGGCCGCAAAGCAAAGTCCGCAAATGGATTTTCAGGGATTCCGGCTCAATTCGTTTTATATAAAATACGTCCTCGGATACTCGTAGCAGTTGCTGAACTTTTTGATCTCCGGAACTCATAAAATCAGCAAACGAACGCAGGCCCCGCGCCTCAAAAAGAGACTTCACTGACGGTTCGATATGAAGAAATATTTGCATTAGGCTTGAAGATTGCCGTTTGAATCCCCTTCCGTCAATATCGGTTCCGCAGAGAGTCCTCGACAGAAGCTCGCCCTCTTTTATTTCGCTAGGATGTTTGCCAATACACCCAAATTGACCTCACATCCATCCACTTCAATCATACTCGTTTCACCAAAATGGATCTTCGCCTTAGGAGTTCGAATCCGTTCCATTTGTTCTGTCAACACCTCGCACTCCTCCAACGAAACCGACGCTGCGCCGCTACTCTTGGCAAATCGAGCCGTCAAAACAGGAATTCGTTGCTGATTGCCGTCGATCATAAGAAGCCGGAAACCGTTTATTTTAAGCATGGATACCCGCTGATCAAGTCCAGCCATAGCGCTCAGTTTTTCTGCATCAAGCCCCTGCCGGACAGGACCGGTTGCGTTGGCGGCAGTGGAAACCTCCCCGTCTGCATATCCCTCAGGAGTGCTGGGCAAAGTGATCTCAAGATCATCAATTTCCAGCACATTGAAAACACCCAGCCGGAAGCCGCCCATTTTCGGTTTGGTGACCCGGCAGGCTCGAAAGGCAATAGTTTGTCCAGATCTTTGCTGAACGGCATGCACACCCTCAGCCAAACGACGATCAAACTCCTTGCTGGATGCTTTCAACTCCGCCTCAGAGTTTTCAGCAGACCCTATACTCTTGGAGATATACAGGAATGAACCACCGAACAGGGCCGCCACGGAAATAATGAGCGCAATCTTTCCGAAAACGGCCCAGTCGATTTTTGGGTTGAACCGGGTCATATCATTGTTTTTTCATCCCGGCAGAGTTATTCAACAGTATTGATCCTACGTGAAGCTTTGTCCCCATTTTTATTGATGATTTCAACCTGATAATAAGGAACATGATCATACCCGAAATCAGACAGATCCAATGAAGTTTGAGTGATTGGCAAATCCCAACCATCAAACATTATGCACACAGAATAATGATCCGCATTAGGCACCGAAGCACCGCCGGACCACCGAAGCACTGTCCCCGTAAGCACCGGCTTAGGATCAACCGTTATCCACGCGTTAATCCTGTCGACAATCACCTCGCAACTTCCGTCGGCAAAATAAACGGTAAATGTGTATGGCGTTCCAGCGGCGAGAGCAGAAGGAACAGCGCAGGAAGTCCGCCAATCATCCCAGGATTCAAGATTGGTTAACGGAACACCCGATCCGGAAATCGTAACATTGGTGATCGTCATGTTTTCGCGATCCGTTCCGACACTGAATTGGAGTTCATATGCAAAAGTCCACTCATTGGTAGTGAAATTACGAACGGTCTCAACGCTTGCCCAGGTATATCCCCGCATATACTTATTGAGGTTCGTGGCGGTCATATTCGGCAGTATTCCGCCGAGAGTCGGATCAGGAAACACAGTCCAGTCAGGATTATCGAGCGTTCCTTTCAAACCCAAAGGCAGCATGTTCGTGGTAATCTTCCCGCTAAAGAGAGCACCAAGGAAAACCGGTCGGGTCAATGTGCCTTCAATATCCTCTTCCGCCGGCAGCTGAGCCGGAGAAGTCAGGCTGGCCAAAATTTTTGAAACGTTATCCCGCTTCTCTAACCGATCTTCCTGAGCTTCTTCATCGAGCGGATCGAAATCAACCAGATGTAACAACGCTGCATTTGCTCCGCTACGCTTGCCAATCAACGTATCAGCCGCGAGATAACCGTTCAGCGCCGCTTGCAGATCTGTTTTTGCTCCGGTAAGACTGGCCTGATTCCGAACTCTGGAAAAGAATTCCGGATGATTACCGCGCAGAGTTGAAATCAACGTATCGCTCGGAGGTTCGACATAAAACTCCTCCTGCCAGCTACCCATATACGACGCTCCGCAAATGACTTCATTGATAGTGACCTGAGATACAGACAATCCGTCCTGCACAGAGAACTTCACTTCCAATATCCCATCGACAAGTGCTGCCTCCAAATCAGTTAAAGTCATTCCATCACTCATCCCATAAACCTCTCCACCGCTGGTATAAAAAGCAACCTGTGGATATCGGTTATTCGTAGAATTGATAGCATCACCGGCATTCGAGAGCCGAAGATCGAATCCCATATAGAATGAATCCTCTAAATCAAACGGGCACTCGGTTACGAGGAGTGCAACATCTGATCCGCTGAAAGCAACGGCGACCTCTTGCGTCTCCATCGTCGTCCATACGGTCTCTTCGGTATCATAGTCATAAAAACTATAGGGCTCATCAAAGGTCACCAACGAGCGTGGAACTTGGGACCAGTCATTCGCAGAGCCATCCACGGTGATCTCAGCTCGGGGCGTCGGCACGGAATCTAGCAGCCGGGAATAATTCACATTCAGGCTATACGCCTTCAGCAGGCCGATATGCGCTCTGACGCCTTTCAAGATCGCCTTCAGGGAGGTCACATCGGCAATATCTACGTATACCGATTCATCAAACGACGGGAACCGGTTAGTCGAAATTTCAACCCGTCCGGCCCACGTTGCCGGAACCGCATTCAGTTCCGCCCAGGCTTTATCAATTGCCGGAAGAACAACGGCCGCAAACTGATCGACCGAAGCATCAACCGATGGCGCATTCGTCGGGAAAATACAGGTTGGATCAAGTAGATTATCCAGATTCACTCCATAGGCTTCAGCCTGAGAACGCACCGCCGGATTGTTGATCAGATTCATTATAATGGTCACAGCATTATAAATCCGGTTGGTGTAATTATTCGGACTGCTCCGCGCCGCCAGATCAAATGCCAATGCGGCATCCGCAATCAGCTGCGCATTCCCTTGCGGAATGCTGTTTGTATCAAGAAGTTCAGATAACGCATCCAAACCTTCTTCTGACAAATTCAGCAAGGTGGTGAAATTAGCCGTCAGTACCAGATTCGACTGCATTGTAAAGGTTACGGCAGGTTTGTTTGTTGCCGTTCCACCATCGGCACCATAGGTCCAATCGGCAAACACATATCCGGCTCCCGGAGCCGCCGTCAAAGTATAGTTTTTACCGATCTCCAGCGCCTGACCGTTGAGATTCGGCGTAACTGTACCGCTGCCGGTGGTTTGCACCGTTAACGGAGCCGTCACAACATAAAAACAACTGACCGCCGCAAACGATGATGCATTACCATCCGCGTCTGCACTGCACGCCTGAATCAGATTTGATCCGGCATTCAGAGTCACCGGGACGCTCCAGTTTTTCCAGCTATTGGTTGTTGCCGCATTCGTCCACGCCCCGTTACCAACACGGCAGAATACATTACTCAGAACGCCATTATCCGACGCTGTCCCTTTAACCGTATAAACCGCATTTGAAACACGCAGTGCTACAGTCGGAGCGGTAATCGCCACCACCGGCTTCTGGATATCGATAAAGTTCGCCGTATAGGCGCTGTTCG
>CAYNOR010000004.1:0-70811 GCA_964398915.1 uncultured Verrucomicrobiota bacterium | reverse complement strand
CCACCCGCTGGTTCGCCGCCGGTGTCTTGATCGCCACCACCGGCTTCTGGATATCGATAAAGTTCGCCGTATAGGCGCTGTTCGTCCCCATCCGGAACTTCAATACCTTATTGGTGCTCACCATCGCCCCGTCCCCGTCCGTCCAGTCACGGAACCCGGAACCGGTTCCCGGCGTTGCCGTCAGCGTGTACCACTGGTTCACTTCAGGAATCCCCGCCGGAGCGCGCGTCACCGTGCCCAGACCGTTCGTCTGAACCGTCAAAATCCCCGCCACCACATACGTGCAGGCCACCTGCGAGGTCACCGAGCTGTTGCCCGCCGCGTCCAGACTGTACGCGCGGACCGTATTGCTGCCGGCGGTCAGCGCCACCGGCAGACTCCACGGGTTCGTGCCCGACGCCTGCGTCCACGCTCCGCCGTTCAGCTGCACCTGCACCTCCGCCACCGCACGGTTGTCCGCAGCCGTCCCGCTCACCGTGAACAGCCCGTTCGTCACCACCCGCTGGTTCGCCGCCGGTGTCTTGATCGCCACCACCGGCTTCTGGATATCAATAAAGCTCGCCGTATAGGCAGCAGGCTCTGCCGGCATAGTGATCAGACGAGATGCATTCGTATTCCCGTCGTTCCACTCGGCAAATTTCATGCCGGCAGGAACCGTTGCTGTAATCGTCACCTGACGGCCGTTTGTATACGTCCCGCTTCCGGTACCGCCGACAACAGTCAGTGCGTAATAGCCATCTTTATAGGTTGCAGTCAACGTGATGTTCGTGGCAGGCATCGTTACAGTGGCAGGTGTGGATGTAACGGCTGATAGATACTGTGTTGCCCCTGTCCACCTGTCAAAGTTCTTACCGGTCAATGTATCGGCCGTAATCATTACCCGCGCACCGTTAGTATATGTACTGCCGCCGGTACCACTATTTACCGTGAGCGTGAAATATTGGGTGTCATCAGAATAACGTCCCCCTGCCAGTCCAGTACCATCAAGTGAATCGCCCAGCAGCAATAAACTTGATCCAGTCCAGACTGATTCGGCATCCAGCATCATGATGTCCGGAACGCCGGCCATATCCATCAAAGTCCATGTATCTGTTGATGGGTCATACAGTGCACCCGCTTTCTCTTCAGGATTCATCACATCATCGCCCAAAAGCAACCATTGCGAGCCGGTCCAGACTGATTCAGCCTCCATCATCATAATGTCCGGTGCGCCGGTCATATTGATCGTAGTCCAGATGTTCGATGCCGGATCGTAAGCTCCCCCTAGTTCTGTATCGGGATCCGCCGCACTATCACCTATCAACAACCATTTGGAACCGGTCCAGACCGACTTCGCATCCATCATCATAACATCCGGAACTCCTGTCATATTCATGGATATCCACGTATCGGTTGACGGGTCATACAGTGCACCGGTTTTTACTTCCGGATTCATCACGTCATCGCCCAAAAGCAACCATTTGGAGCCGGTCCAAACTGACTTGGCATCCATCATCCCGATATCCGGAACGCCAGTCATATTGATCGCCGTCCAGATATTCGATAGCGGATCGTAAGCGGCTCCCAGCTCTGTCTCAGGATCCGTCGCACTATCGCCCATCAGCAGCAGTTTAGAGCCGGTCCAAACCGACTTCGCATCCATGAGCATAACATTCGGGACTCCTGTCATATCCATCGATGTCCATGTATCCGCTGACGGGTCGTACAGAGCTCCTGCTTTCTCTTCAGGGCTCATCATATTATCGCCCAAAAGCAACCATTTCGATCCTGTCCAGGTTGACA
This sequence comes from uncultured Verrucomicrobiota bacterium, assembly GCA_964398915.1. GTDB lineage: Bacteria > Verrucomicrobiota > Kiritimatiellia > Kiritimatiellales > Tichowtungiaceae > Tichowtungia. The sequence continues at coordinate 69,029 of CAYNOR010000004.1, read as the reverse complement.
GGACACCCTCATCTCCAGTCATCATTGAAATGTTCGGAGCGCCGGCCATACTCATGGAGGTCCACGCATTAGATACCGGATTGTAAACCCCGCCTCGCTTGTTTCCTGTCATGCCGTCACCGACCAGCAACAGCCGGGAGCCTGTCCAAACCGACGAACCGATCATCATGACGTTCGGAGAACCAGTCATGTTCATTTCCGTCACGGTGTCGTCAACCGGATTATAAATATCACCTTTTAATGAATCACCGTCGTCCATCAACAGCCATTTGCTCCCTGTCCAGACCGATACATCAGGCTCCATGCCCGGCATGATGCTGGGCAGACTCTTGGTTCGCATGGATGCCCAGCTGTTGGCGACCGGATCATACAGGCCGCCAACCTTTTCATCCGGTCCCATGTTGCTCTCACCAAAACATAAAAGTTTTGAACCGATCCAAGATGTCGCCGTCATCCCAAGCATAAGATCCGGCGCACCGGTCATGTCCATCGATGTCCATCTGTTCAGTACCGGATCGTAAAGAGCCCCTGTTTTGGCATCCGGATTCATCATACCTTCGCCCATTAACAGCCATTTGGTTCCAGTCCAGATCGACGCAGATTCCATCATTATGCCAGGAGCACCAGTGGTGTTCATTGCAGTCCATCTGTTCAGCGCCGGATCATAGATGCCGCCAGCCTTAGCCATCGGATCCGTCATACTGTCGCCCATCAGCAACCATTTAGATCCAGTCCAAATCGATTTTGACTCCATCATCATGATGTCCGGCACACCGGTCATATTCATTGCTGTCCAGCTATTGGCCACCGGATTATAAAGCGCGCCGGTCAGGCTGAAATCCTCATTGTCTTCTCCGACAACCATCCATTTCGATCCGGTCCAAACTGATTTGGCATCCATCATCATAATATCCGGAAAACCGGACATCTTCATCGCTGTCCATTTATTTAATGCCGGATCGTAAAGCGAGCCTGCCTTGACATCAGGATCAGTCAAACTATCTCCCATCAACAGCCATTTGGAACCGACCCAGACTGATTTGGCCTCCATCATCATGATATCCGGTGCACCGGTCATGCTAATCGCCGTCCATTTATTTGATACCGGATCATACGACGCACCCGATTTGACTTCAGGATCCGACATACTGTCACCGATCAGCAAAAGTTTGGATCCGGTCCAGACCGATTGAGCATCCGTCATCATGACATCCGGCATACCGTTCGTGTTCATCGGAATCCAGGTTTTTGCAGACGGATCATAAAGCGCACCGATTACTCCCTGATCTGTTGTGCTGCCACCCATTAACAAAACTTTCGACCCGGTCCAGACGGATACAGCCTCGGTAAGCATCATGATATCCGGTGCACCTGTCATATTCATCTGTGACCAGATGTTGGCTGCCGGATCATAAAACGCACCGACTTTGTCTCCTGACCCATCCGTATTATCGCCTAACAACAGCCATTTAGATCCAGCCTGAATGGACAAATAGTCCATCGTCATCAGATTAGGAGCACCGGTCGTGCCCATCGGTTTCCATGTAAAATCGCCCGCCAAACACTCGGCCCACTTCAAAAATAGTACCACAACCAATACCAGTATTTTTTTCATCGTCTGTACTCCTATTTTATAATGACAACTCTTCACAAATATCGTTTTACCTGCTACGTTGGCAGTCTTCTCTTTTGATTACCGGAATCAATATTTTTTTTGCACATCATTACAACTGAAACGCTCATGTTTAGTTGAGATTTTCCGGCGTCCGATCTTACCGTGACAACAGATCGGGCTGCACAAATCTAAACAGCTCCGTCAGCGTTCCACCACCGATATCCATTCCGCAACCGACCTCTTCAATTGTCACTTGCGACGGCGCCTGTTCGACAGGGATTTTGACTCCGATACACTGTCCAGCAGAACTGCTTCCAGACCGATGATGACCTGTCCGTCTATGGCCGTTCCTGCAATACCGGAAGAACAAAGACCGCTCCTGTCTCGATAAAGTGGCCAAAACCGTGCTGACAAGAACACAACGCCTGCGTTTCTTTTTGTACTACCTTAAAAAAGACCGACTGGATAAAAAAACTAAAAACCAGATAAAAAAGCTTATCCGGTTTTTTGACGGAGAGATTTGAACATTTCGCGGCGGACGGCACGAAAGATATCCCGACGCAGCAAAGTCCACGGCACATTCCGGCACACAACTAATCCAGAGTGATAGCCGCGCAGGAATGCCGATGCACTAGATGCCCCGATCTTATGTCCGCCACGCAAAATGCGGCGCATGGCCCGTGCAAGAGATTCCGCCGCTTTCTGCCGAGAAAATCGGGTCGGCCAAGGCTTGGAAGTCGCGCGATCAATCAGCACCAGCCCGGCTTCTGTAAGAATTAAATCTTTCAGCCGCACCGGCTGAAAAAATCCTTTGGCATGAAGCCTCCCGATCAGCTGGCCGACTTCCTCCATCAGCCTGCGGCGGCGAGACTCGTCCATACCGTCAAACAGAGCGGCAACCTCATCGCCCTGCACCTTGCGCACAACCAGAAATCCGTCCAGAGGAAACCCGAAACGTCGCCGTTCACCCCACGCCACCGGCTCCATGGTTTGGAAACCGGCATGGCGGAGACTTTGCAACAGCGTTAACTCGCGTAACGCACCGGAATGAGGTCGCCGGCCGCAAAGCAAAGTCCGCAAATGAATTTTCAGGGATTCCGGCCCGACACGTTTAAATAGAACACACCCCCGGATACCCGTGTCAGCTGTTGGACTTTTTGATCACCGGCATTCATAAAATCAGCAAACGAGCACAGGCCCTGCGCCTCAAAAAGAGACCTCACGGACGGTTGAATAGTTATAAACGCTTGCATCAGGCCGGAAGATTGCCGTTTGGACTCCTTCCCGTCAATGCTAAGGCTTCAATAGGCTTGTTTTGATAAAACCAGCGGGCTATAAAACCGGCTATGCAATTGGAACTCCCGCTTGATGAACTGAAAAAACTGGTTTCGAAACAGCTGGATAATTTATTTATCTTTGACCGTTCCTGCGAACAGGAACGACTGAACAGCAGCATCGAAGCGGCTCTCAAAAAATGTGAAACCTGCTTCGCGGCAACCTCTAACAAATATTATCAGCGCAACGGACTGCCGTACTTCAATCCCTTCCACAGCGGGCAGTATTGTATTTTTCTCTATTTTCTGAGCCGGGCAGTTTTTGCAGCACATCCGGAAGCCCGTTCGCTAGCCGACCGGATTTATTATCTGAACAAAGCCCTCAACGGACTCGACCTTTTTTATGAAGTTGAAATGCCGGATATTTTCTTTCTGGATCATCCGGTGGGTAGCGTTCTGGGGCGGGCATCGTACGGATCGCACTTTTCCTTTTCTCAAAACTGCACTGTTGGAAATAACAAAGGAATTTTCCCGACCATTGGGAAAAATGTACAAATGATGTCCAGTTCGAAGATTCTGGGCCGTTGTAAAATCGGCGACAACGTCGTCGTATCCGCCAACACCTACATTAAAGACACTGACATTCCCGCCAATTCACTGGTTTTCGGAACATCACCCAATCTGACCATTAAAGCCGCCACCCGTGCATAGGAGCTATCGCATGAAAAATGAAACTGAAACCCAACCGTTTTACGTTGCTGACGCAAGAGACCAGCGGAACTTTGAGCCGTTTGTCCAGTATTTTAAAAACTGTAAAAACGGCTTGGAGATTGCGGCCGGTCAAGGATTCTTTCTGGACCGAGTAAAAGCAGCTGGCGGCATCATGGCGGGCGTCGAAATTGACCCGGAACTTTGCGCCCAGATTCAAAAACGGGGGCTGACCGTCCATCAACAGGATTTTTTCAAGTTTCTTGAAAACAGTCCGAACGACTGTTTTGACGGCTGTATGGCTGCACATATCATTGAACACTTTGCACCACTGGAAGCCACTCGACTACTGACACTCCTCCACCGCACCATGAAGGCCGGATCTCCGCTGGTGATCATTACACCCAATATTGCAAACCTGCGCAAAGCGGCCGGCGATTTCTGGCGCGACCCGACCCACGTCCGCCCATATCCGTTCCAGGCATTGGAAAAACTGTTTAAAATGACAGGCTGGACTCCGGTTAAGTCCGGTGAGCATTCAGATAGAAAACTCTCAGCCTCATTGAAATTGCGTTACTCACTGCGCAATGCACTGTTCGGGAAATACTGGGTCGGCGAGGCAGTTTTTGCGATTGCTGAAAAGCAGTAAGTTTTTCAATCTGCGATCAGGCCGCTATACAAATCCATGTATTGCGAAGCGGTACGGGAAACACAATAGTGCTCGCGAATGATCTTCTGAGACTGCTTCACCATCTGATCCGCACCGGAAAAATCATCCATCAGCGCTGCCAGTTTTTCAGCCAGATCAACCGGGTTCGACGGCTTGAAAAGAAACCGGCTATCTGCTACCACACGTTCAGCCACACCGGTCCGACTGGTAAGAACCGGTACTCCGGCGGCCAACACTTCCAGCAACGCCATACCGAAACTTTCGGATCGGGAAGGATGTACTGCAAATTGATACATACTGGCCGTCTTTTTGAAATCATGAGTTAGAGGAATATGCCGTATACGGAATGTTTTTAACCGAGCGGTACCCACAGTTTCAGCAACATCAATTCCATTATTGTTACCCAGCAAATGAAACTCCACCGCAGCGCCCGAACGCCGTTCTTCGAGTAGCACCAGCGCATCGACCAGATCTCTCCACCCCTTTAATTCAGGAATAGATCCGGGTACCAACACCATCGAAGGAAACCTCCTGGCATTCCCGGCTGGCGGAGTGATTTCTGTATCATTTACACCATTTTCTATCAGCGTAATATTCAGCGACTGACCCCATTCACCTATCTTCCGGAGCAGCTTTTCTCCCACGGAGACCACCCTGCTATGCCGGTCACAGCCATATTTAAAAAAATCCCGCCGACTCATCGCTCCGCTCCGAACTGTCAAAACAGAAGGAACTCGCAGTGCTCTGGCCAGTGCGAGAGCCAGGAGACTCTGAATGTGGTCATTACCATGCACCAGACATCCATCGTCAATATACGATTTACAAAGCTTTGCGACCGTTCGTCCAAAAAACCAGTTGCCAAACAAGCGGGCTTTTAAACTGCGTGAGGAAGAAAACGGGTTCACAATCACCGGAATACCCGCCGAACGGCATGCGTCTGTCAGCCACCCTTCCGATCCCGTGATCAAAACCGGCTTCCAGCGTCCGTCCAGAGTCCGCATCAGCCGCAAAAGAGACTTCTGAGAACCCGCCAACGCAGGGGATTGTTGAATAAAAATTACGGTTGCCATACGTTGACCCAGAAACCCACAGACAGGTTTTTTCTATTATCTTCCAAATTTCGCATACATGACAAGATCCGCATCTTTTCCGCCACATAAAAACTGTTTTTCGCGGACCCCTTCAAGTTGCATACCGTATTTTTTAAAAATACGAATCATGCCGGTATTACAGCCCATTGTTCCTGCAGTTATTTTTCTCACCCCACCAGCCAACAGTGTATTGCAAAATTCCGACCAGGCCTCCAGCCCGAATCCATTCCCCCAAACAACCCGCTCGCCGATCAAAATACCAACATCCACCGTCCGGTTGGGAACATCTACGTACGCATTGATATTACCGATATGCAACCCGTCTTCTTTGCGTACTACCGCCCGGAAATAATGAGGTGATCCATCAAAAGAATGCATGTATGCACGGCAAGTGGCCAGCGTGTGACTTCGGTGCCGCTGTTCACTGAAAGCCACCGTTTCCGGATCATTCAGCCAGCCAACATACCTCTCCGTCAAAAACTCCTCACAGAAAGGAAGGATCCTAAGTCGGGCGGTTTCTATAACATCTGGAAGCTTCTGCATACTACTATTCAATCTAACATGTTTTATTATTTTGCTGAAGAACTCTCTTGATCAAATCCAACAAATTTCTATCTGCGCCGCGAATCAGCCGGGAGGACACCTCCGGACCCGACCCGTTCCCAATCAAACGGCGTAAAGCCTCCGGAAGCGCGACGCGATCTGTTAAGCATTCAGTCGCCCCCCAGCCGATTCCCGGCAGCCAGTCTTTTTCCTCGAGACGAGGCAGGATGGAAAGCGTTGGTCGACCCATCAGCGCGGCCTCCGTCAGAAGCATGGAGGTTAACCCGGCCACACCGTCAACGCAGGACATTATTTCAAGGGAATCCCCGCCTTGCTGAATTTTATCGAACTCCAAGGCCAAACTGCCGAGATCCTCGATCCGGCTGCGGGGATGAAGTTGTAACACACAGGCCGGACGGGGATGGAGCTGGGATACGGCATCCAGAAACTCTTCCATCACGATGGCAATCCGTCCGTCGCATCCGCCGCGACCCTGCAACAGGTAGTCGGAGTTTCGACAGTGATGAGTTTCCGGCTCCCCGGCAAATAGAATCAATTTCCGCTCGCGATCAATGTCCGGATAATATTTTTCCCGGGCAATCCCCGTGTCGTTCAGCCTAAGTCGTTGAGCCCGGGTCAGCACCGCGTCGAAATGGGGGTGGCCACAGATGATCACACGATCTTTTTCCGTACCCAACGATATGAAGCGTTCTGCCGTCACACGATCAGGAACGGCAACCCAATCCGGAAGGTGCGCCAGACCGTTATTCGACCGTCCGCTGAAACGCCGTTCGGCATTCATCAAGGCATCCACCACGCCAAGAGTCGGAACCGTCCGCGCACGTGCTGCATCAATCAGCCGGAGCCCGTGCGTATCTGGATTGGCGGCGGTTCCGGTTACCACCAATGCTGGCGGAGCATTCGTAAACAAAGTCTCAATCTCCTTGGGAACAGCTTCCGCAAAATAGCCCTGTTTCTCATACATTCCGATGGCAGTACCATCAGCCATCAACCGGAACGAAATCTGCTGCTCCGTCAGGTGCGGCAGCAATGGAAGAAGGCAATTGGTTGCGCCAGGATCCTCAGAAAAAACGAGCAGCGCCGGATTCATTGTAGCTCACCGAGATGACCCCAAACCTTTCGGAAGGCCTCAATAACCGAATCAATATCCGCGTCGGGATACGTATAAACACAAAGCTGAAGACCCAGCTCCGTCTGTTCATGAAGCCGCTCGGCAACCGGACAGACTCCCTTCGCATACGAAACCGCACCTTTGTAAAAATCCGATTTCCAAGGGAATCCGTTGCGACCATATGCGGTTCGGGTCTGATAAAGCGGAAGCTGATGTATATTGGTGTAGCCGCCGCCAATCGCGGGAACTCCCTCCGCTTTCAGAGCATCCAGCAATTTCGTACGGGACACTCCAAGCTGATCCAAATCGAGCTGCATCCCATAGACGTAATAAACATGGGTGCAGTCCGGCATCACGGCCGGAAGCCTAAGTCCCGGCAACCCGGACAGACCAGCACCTAGCCGGGCCGCACTCCGTTGCCGTTCGGCAATCAGCCGGGAAAGCTTCTTAAGTTGCTCAATGCCGATAGCCGCTTCGATTTCTGTCATGCGGAAATTATAGCCGAGCATATTAGATAGATCGGTGATGCCCATGCCTCCGACAACCGCTTCCGCGTGATTGCGGATCAGTTGCAGACGCTCCGCCAGCCGGTCGTCATGGGTCACACAGACTCCACCTTCTCCGGTGTGGATATGTTTATGATAATTGAGACTGAAAACACCGATATCGGCCACCGTCCCGACCCGTTTTCCCTTGTAGATCGCACCGGGAGCCTGCGCGGCATCTTCAATCACTTTCAAGCCGTGCCGCCGGGCAATTGCCATAATCTCATCAAGTTTCGCAGCCTGTCCGAAAATATCTGTCACCATGATCGCTTTGGTGTACGGCGTGATGTTTTTTTCAATCGATGCAGGATCAAGATTAAACGTCTCGTCTTCGATATCGGCAAACACAGGAATCGCGTTCCACATCAGAATCGCAGTCGCAGTCGCCGACATAGTCCACGGGCTGACGATGACTTCATCCCCCGGCTCAATACCGATTGCCCCTATGGCGGCAATCAGCCCAGAGGTGTTTGAATTGACGGTGACCGCGTGCTTCACACTAAAGTCTTCCGCCCAGACTCGTTCGAATTCCCGGACCTTCGGGCCGCCGTAAAAATCTTCGTGCCAGCAGCCGAGAAAGCGGGAAAGTTCACCACCTTCAATGACGGCCTGCGCGGCCTGTGCTTCTTCTTTTCCGATAGAACAGTAATGAGCAAACGACTCCGTGATCGTTTTCGTACCGCCCAACATGGCCAGTTTATTTTTTTTCATAATCCAACCTCTTGATGTACCGCTTCCGCGATCTTAAGGATTTCTAGAGCCGACTCCGCTGATGATGCGCTTGGCAATCCGCCCGTCAACGCCTGATAAAAAGATTCCGCCGCATAACGCTGATAGTGCTGGAAATCCGTTTGAAGCTTCTCTCCGTCCGGATTGAGAACCTTGTACCCCGCGAACACCGGATCCGGAATCACCGTATACAATGTCAGCTCGGCACCGCCGCGCTGATAGCGAACCAGTCCTCGGTCAAATGCCAGCGTCATCTCTGTAAGCGAATAATTTTCGGCGGGCAAAGCAATAAAATGGATATCGGCACCGCCATCAAACGTAAGAATAAAATCGGGCTCTGGATCAATCCCTTGCCAAAACCGGTCATTGCGCAAAACCCGCTGTGCGAGCGGCGCGCCGAAAATAAACACCAGCAGGTCGATAAAGTGTGAAGCATTATTGTAAAGCCCTTTGATGTACCAGACCGATCCTTTGCGGAGCCGGCCGAACCCTCCCGCAACGATGCGGCGCTTCATTTCCAGCGTGCCCGGTTCAAACCGGCGGATATAATTAACGCTGAGCAGGCAACCCACAGCCTTACAGGCATCTATCATCTTTTGTGCATCCGCCGTGTTAAGCGCCAGCGGCTTTTCGCAGAAAATACCTTTCGGTCTGCGCTCCAGCGCAACCAGAACATCTTCACAATGAAACGGCGTCGGACTGGCAACTGCGAAAACATCCACCGGTACTGCGGCGGGAATTTCTTTCAGCGAAGCAAAAGCAGGTACCTTGAATTTTCCCGTAAACCGGCGGCGTTTTTCTGCATCGGGGTCAACCCCGGCTGACAGAGTGAAGCCCGGATGTTCCGCAACAGCTGCCGCGTGAGATAACACCGCGCTGCCCTGAGGGGCATCATAGTCAAACCCCATGCCGATGTTGCCGAGACCGATGATGACTGTGCCGAAAACCTGCATGAATTATCTCCTGATGAGATCAAACGCCAGCGGCGTGCCGCATGCAATATCACAGACTGCAGCTTTGCCCAGTACGTTGTCTAATTCACGCGGCAGCATTCCGTAACCGGGGCGAATCGAGCGGACATTTTCCGTTGTTAATAATTCACCAGCTTTGATGTCTTTCACCGCAAAAAGAGATCGGCGAAATACTTTTGTTTTGGCTTCAGAAACCGTACCACCGTAGCAAATTGTGCCTAACGCCTGTTCTGCCAACCGGACCGCTTCGACCATTTCCTTGAATTCGGATGGTTCTAAGGAAAAACTACTGTCCGGTCCTCCGTCAGCCCGCGAAAGTGTAAAATGCTTTTCGATCATGCAGATACCCAGCCCGACCGCAGCCACTGGAACCGCAATACCGATTGTGTGATCTGATATCCCGACGGGACAGCCGAATTTCGTCGCCATGTCAGGAATGGTCAGTAAATTCGCATCTTTAGGTTCTGCAGGATAAGAACTGGTACACTTCAGAAGCGTCATGTCGGTACAGCCCGCTTTACGCAAAGTGGCCACTGCTTCATGAATTTCTTCTTCGGAAGCCATGCCAGTGGACATAATGACCGGCTTGCGAGTCGAACCAACTTTGCGTAACAACGGAATATCAACCAATTCGAATGATGCAACCTTATGATAAGGCACCCCCAATTCTTCGAGAAAATCAACGGCGGTTTCATCAAACGGAGTGGAAAAAAAATCGAGACCGCACTCTTCAGCAACTTTTTTCAGGTCGGCATGCCATTCCCATGGGGTGTAGGCCTCCTTGTAGAGATTATAAAGCGTTTTGCCATCCCAGACCGTACCGCCGCCAATCCGGAAATATTCATTATCGCAGTCGATGGTGAGCGTGTCGGCCGTATACGTCTGAAGCTTCACCGCATTCGCACCGGCTTTGGCCGCAGCACGGACGGTTTTTGCCGCATGCTCAATCGACCCGCCGTGATTGGCAGACAACTCGGCAATAATAAAAATCGGTTTACTTTGCTTCATGGATTTACTTTTTTCTCCACACCCAGATTTTAGTCTGCCCGATACCGCCAAACGCAGGAAGTTGCAACGCCAGCTGATTCACAGGAGCGTCATAGGACGGATCACGCCCTTCCTGCTTTGCAAGCCATGCATTAACGACACGACTGAGAAAAGCATAAGTCGAAGAAATAAATCGCACCTCTTCCAGCACCAAATCGTCAGCGCAAAATCCGACAATTTCGCTCTCCCTGAAATACCGGTTATGCCATGGCGGATTGATACGAGGGAGGTCTGCGACCTGGCGCAACGCATTGATGCTTTCAAGGCCTTCCATGCTGTTTTCACACATCACATAAACCCCGCCCGGCTTCAATCGCTTCCCAATCGTACGAATGGCCTGTTGCTGTTCTTCCCAGTTATCGAGATTAATCAGCACCCGTTCGGAATAGATGACATCAAACAAACCGAGATCATCAGGAAGACAACGAACGTCGCCTGTATCGAACTCAAGAGCCCCCTTGATCTTTGCTTGCGCCGCCAACGACCGGCCATGAACCACCATCTGTTCTGCGTAATCCAGCGCTTTCAATTTTAAATTAAATTTTTCGGCGATTGCAATCGCTGTAATGCCGTTTCCGCAACCAACATCCAGCACATCCAGACCATCCTTCATGAAGGTCATGATAGCATTCACTTCGATCTGCTTAGCAATAACATCGTTACTGCCGGCAGCATCGCCCAGCTTAGCCCGCTCATTCCAAAATTCTTTTACTTTTTCCCGCTGTGAACTCATACCATCCCCCTACCCGCCGTTAATTATTTCAACAACCCGGAAACTCCCTCGGCCATCCACGAGATTCAGAGCATGACAGCTCAGACTGTTTCGCAAAACTTCATTATTAAGCAAATTGTAAATCTCTTCTGCAAATCCAACCACATCTATTTGATTATGCCATCCCATATTTTTTGACGCCCCGTTTTTTTCAAGCCGCCCAGCCAGCCCAACTTGATTTTCAGCCAAAATTATCGTCATAAGCGGAACGCCGAGATAGCAAAACTCCCAGCAAGTGCTACCGGCCGCAGAAATAGCCAAATCGGCCCATGCCATTAATTCAGCCATATCGGCGGAATTAATGAGTTGGATGTTGGAAGTAGAATGTTGAAGGACAGTTTCGAGAGAAGCGATATGGGGATTGGCGGACCCGACAACAACTTTCACCTGCATGTCCGGAATATCCACCTGATTCAGTGCTTGAATCACTTTCAGAGTCACATTATCCGGATCAGCGCCGCCTAGTGTAACTAGTATGTTTCTTGCAATATCTGGAAATTTACGACCCACTTCCCCGTTTGAATCTCTCTGGACAGGCTGGAAGCCTGTCCCACGTTTAAACTCACGACGGAGCAACGCGTATTGTGTACCGAGCAATCGTTTGGCCTCAGAATTGGTATGATAGTCCAAATCCGTGGCGTTGATATTCTGGTTCAACAGGATATCGCACTCATATTCCGCCAGATGGTTGTAGTCGTCGATCAACACAAGTTTGTGTCCGGCGGCACGAATCCCTCGCTGGTAGTCGAGGTTGAAGTGATAACCGTCTAATACCAGCCAGAGGCTGGTGAGGGGTGAAGGCTGAGGGCTGCGACCTGAAGGAAAAGAAGACAGAGGACAGAGGACAGAGGACGGAAGACGGAAGTCAGAAAGAGAATCACACTTGAGGCCTGAAACTTGAGACCTGAACCGAGCCGTAGGCGAGCTGGGCTCGGCGAATGCCGGGCAACGCAGCGGCAAACCTGAAACGACATCTAATGTTTGATTTAAATCGTCGGAAGAGCCGGGTTCAGCATTAATCCGAATCAGGTCAAAGCCTTCTGATTTGATCCGCATGGCCAGCGCTTCAGGAATTTCGGCGCAGATGAAGACGACAGAGGTCGTAGGACAGAGGTCGGAGGACAGACTGACATCTGATTTCTGATCTCTGACCGCTGCTTGATGCCTCCCGGCATCAACCCACGCCTGCCCGAGCGCAATACAGCGCATAACATGCCCTGTTCCGATTTGCGATGATGCATCGGCGCGGATAAACAAAACGTCGGCACCGCTCCGGAACTTGGTTATTGAGGATTGGTTATTGGACATAGTATTCAAAGTAATTCTCTGGCTTTCCCACAACCCAGTACCCACCGGTTTTTTTGCTGCCGCGGTGTTCAATTTTTCCGCCGGTGAGCAACTCCGAAACTCCTCTGGCAACCCGTTTTTGCACCATTCGCTCAATCAGCGGTTTCCAGCGCAGACCGCGAGAATAACTTTTTGTATAACCGACCCAGAACTGTTTCCAATCATCTTCTGAAACATAATCTGCGGCGTGCATTAGTTGAATCAGGTTTCTCAGTCGGTACCAGTAAATCAAGCCAGTCAGAGTGGATGTCCGGTCATTATCGATCAGCACAAAAGATGGCGTATTCCCGGCAAACTGAACCAATACATTGCCCCATTGATAATCGCCATGCGCCACCCGTTGACGATGCATGGTTCCGGTGAACTTCCCAAACTCGTACAGGAAATCACCCGACGTCATCCTAGTTTCCTGACCTTGAACAATCCGGTTATAAATCCCCGGCGCATTTCCATCCGCAAAGATGCCCTCATAAACGCAGAAAATCCGCGTCCCTTTGCGTCCCGCGCAAAGCACATCGGGACATGCCAGCCCTCGGCTCCGCAATGCCGCAACGACGCGGATCTGATGAAACGCCCGGAACCGTTTGCGAAGCTGACGCCCTGGAGTCGGCGATTTAAATTCCTTATGGTAAAAAGTCTTCCCGTTCCAGTTGAACCGGAACAGCAGCGTATTGCGCGAGTCCCGGATTTTCTCAAAACCGGAACGACTCCGCACTCCCTCCGGAGAGCACAGTGCCACAAACTCCGGCGCGGTATAGTCCGGATGAATCCTGAGATCCCACCCATCCTTCTTCTGTTTTTCGTACCGCACTCGCATCATCTTATCCTTTAGGCTTACGCAACTCTTTGGCATATAGCCGTTCCGCCGTCCGCTCAACCGCCCGCCAAAACCTCGCATCCCGCTCAAGGGTTTCCCGCAAAGTTTTACCGCTGTAGATTTTCATAAACCGGAACAAATCCCGTTGAGTCAAGATGGTAGAACGACCGTCCCGGTCGTTTTCCGCCTTTATAGCATTTAACGGTTGAAGTGCCGTTGCGTGAAAGGAGGGGAAGTTCTTCAGCAAATCTGCCGGAGGTAGAAAAGCAAGCGAGACGCTTGCTCTACGTTCAGGCGACGCCGCAAATCCGGGCCCCATAACCGAAAAATAAAGACCAGCGATATCCTTCACCGCCCAGCGGCGCGGCGTTTCCCGGCGCAATTGGGCGCGGTGCAGATCAATCAAAGGCGCCAAAATTTCGGGCATCATGTCCGTTTTTAGCAGGAAGTGGCATATATAATAATCGCGGTGGTTGACGCCGTTGCGGTGTAGCTTCCGGCTGACCTCCGCAACATAGCGGATCAATGCGAGCTTCAATGCAAACGGTGGCGGCATCTTTTGCCAATTCCGGCAGAAATCTTCGAGGCTGACCGTGTTCGTCAGCTCCTCGGTAATGATGAATGATTCTATCTTTGCCGGGTTCCGGCCGCGTTCACCGAACGCCGCCACCTTCATCGTCGCCACGTCCAGCTTTTCGAGCCGCCGAATCGCTTCGTATTCATTACGGGCACCCAGAACCGGCCTCTTGAACTGAAGCAGATTTTTCACTATCTCACCCCACCCGATCCCGTGGTGGATTTTAGCAAAGTAACTTTTTCCATTGAGTTCAAAGCGAAACGTTCGGCGAGTCTTCACGGAACGGAAAATCTCACCTTCCAGCCGGAAAGCCTCCGTAAAAGGATCTTTTCCGGCCCACGCATTTTTAAACTCATCGTTTAATATGATTCGTTTCGGGATATGCATCGCCTGTCTACCGCTTTCGTATTTCATCCAGCGCCACACCTTCAAGCAGAGCGGTGCCTTTTTGCAAATCAAGAACCACCGGAATACTTCCAGGATAGCGCTGAATGAACTTCGCCAGTCCTCCGGTGCGTCGAATTCGTCCGGATTTTACTTCGATGGCAAAAACAAGCCCCTCCGACTTAACAACAAAATCAACTTCATCATTCCCGTCCCGCCAATAAAACACCGCATTGTACTGCCGGCATAATTCAGCGCCAACCGCGCACTCAAAAATCCGGCCGAACCAATCCGGATTGAGATCCACATCGAGCGGATTTCTCTGCGCATTCACCAGACCGGTATTTAACGGGATAATTTTCGGACTGGAGCCGCGCATCCGGATATCAGAACCGCTGTATTTCTGAAGCGTCTTAATTAAATAGGCACCCTCAAAGAGTTCCAGATAATGTTTAATTGTACTCACATTTCCCGTTTCCTGAAGCTGTCCCAGTATTTTCTGCAAAGATACCTCCATCGCGGGATAAGCGAGACTCAATAAAAAGGTTTGCCGAAACAGTGCAGGCTTGTTCACCGGCACAACCGACAACAGGTCTTTCATCAAAACCGGCTCAATGATGGAGTGATTGATAAAATTTTTCCAGCGCGGCACATCGGCACTCAGCTCTGCCGCAGCCGGATACCCGCCAAATTTTAGAAATGAATTCAGATCCCAATTAAATGCCTCACGACATTCCATAAGATTCCAATGCCCGGCATGGAGCACCTCATAGCGTCCTGCCAGACTGTCGGCCAGACCCTTTTGCAAAGTGAGACTTGCGGATCCCAGAAGCACAACTTTTAATCGGCGTGTTGCCCGATCCTCGTCAAATAACTTCTTAACCGCCTGACTCCATCCCGGGATTTTCTGGACTTCGTCAATTACCAAAAGCGTTCCGGCCCCCTTGGATCGGGCGATTTTCCAATTTAGTTCAATCCAATCAGCTGAAGGAGGGGCCGCCTCATCAGCAGAAATGATTTGTACCGGCCCCGTCCAGCGCCCTGATATTTGTTTGAGTCCTGTAGTTTTTCCAACCTGTCGCGGGCCGAGAATCACCTGAATAAAATTCAGATTTTCCCGCAAACGGTGCTCCAAAACCGACGTGAACTTTCTAATAATCTCCATAACTGAAATGAATCTACTAAATTTAGGAGATTTGTCTACTATTTATCCGGTTCTTTGCGAAATGGTTCGAGAATGATATCCGAAAAGCCTCCGTAAACGGATCTTTTCCGGCCCACGCGGACTCAAACTCTGGATTGAGATAAATCATATCGCCCAATATCCCCCAGTTTTTTTGCTGCCGCGACGTTCCACACGCCGTTCTGCAATCAGCTCCAACAAATAACGCCCCACTGTTTTTTCTGTCACATCCAAAAGAACCGCCAGTTCCTTTCTTTTTACCCCTGGATTTTCGCGTACAAGACAGATTATTTTTTCATTTAACGAGACATTTAAAGGGACATTTAAAGGGACATTTAATGTGCCAGCCTGCCCTGCGTGCAGGGTGGAAAGCAGTGTAACGGAAAAATTATAGTCGTCGTAATCAAACCCGGCTGGCGGCTGGCCAGCCGTTTTCAATGCCTGCTGGATTCGCCGAATGCCGGTGCCCATTTTTTCTGCCTGTTGCGTGCGCATCAGCAGGGAGGCGATCAGCCGATTACGGGTGCGGCTGTATTTTCCAAAGTCTTCGGGAGGAAGCCACGCCACCAGCCCTCCCGGATTGGAAATCGTTAATCGGTTCTGAAAAACCTCCACCATCACATCGCCGGAAATATTAAAGTAATCCCGATGCATCACTGCGTTGACGATGGCTTCCCGAAAAGCCGCTTCAGGATATTGCGGAATTTCCTCGCGCCGCACCGAGCGAATCTCGAAACGGACATCCATATGTCGCTTAATATACGTGACCGCAGCATCGATATTTTCGATCAGCCCGTCATTGAAAATCTTGCGATCCAGAATCTGAACCTTGTCGTCCCCCTGATAAACAGCACAAACAACCGATGCACTTTTTATAAAACGTGCTGGATCCTTTGCAAAAAATAAAACCCCGGCATGGGTCAAACGTGAACGCCCGTTGTCTGTCCGCAACACCTCCAGATTCGCCAGCACTTCTTCCGTTGGTAATCCAGTATTTAATCCCGAATGTTTCAGGTAAGAAGCAAGCTTCTCCATGTCCAGATCAGAGGAAATATTAAAATTGGTACAAAGTTGCTCGTCAAACCGCAGTTTCCCGGAACGGATCCCCATCTCAAAAATTTCATCTCGGCCAAGTTTCTGAGAATTGGCTCCCATCCGGATAAAAAAACCATCCGAACAGGAGTGCGGCTTATTTTCGCTTTCTAGAACCTCAATAATGAAAATCGCGCCTTGTGATTGAAGCCGAACCGGAATAGACGGATCACAATTTCTGGCGATATCCTGAATCTGCGATTTTAAGCGGTTGTCAATTTGAATGCCTGAGACGCTGGCATCATCCTTCACACCAATAAAAATCCGCCCGCCCGATGCATTGGCGAAGGCAACCATCTCACGAGCCAATGACTTATCAGGCCTCTCCTTGAATTCAATGAACTGCCCTTCACCTTCAGCTAAACTAAATTGTAACTCCTCTGCTTTCATTTCATCAATATTAGGATTTGTTCTGCATAGCCTGAAACATGAGTTCGGCCCGCTCCCAGTCCTCTGGCGTGTCGATGTCCTGTACGAGATGACGGGGAAGAATAACCGGTACGGCATCTGGCGCATACAGAGCCGGGGCTTTCATGTATTTTTCAACATGGAGCCAGTAGAACTGCCCTGCATCGTGAAAAGCTTCCGGCAAATCCTGCGAACGGGTCATCCGGTGTTCAGGCCAGAACATTTCCAATGCGCCCTTTTGATTGATTTTAAGCCCGCGGAAAATCGGAAAGGGAAAGCTGGTAACAGAAAAGCCGGTTGAAGCTCCGGTTGATTTCAGTAATTCCAGTCCTTTGCGCAAATATTCAGGCTTCACAAATGGTGCTGTGGCATACAGACAACAGGCATATTCGAGTTCAATGCCGTTCTTTTGAAACCAGTCAAGCGCATGAATGAGAACGGTATCTGTCGATGCATGATCATCCGAAAGTTCCGGCGGTCGCATAAAAGGGACTTCCGCACCGCACGCTCTCGCAACAGTGGCAATTTCCTCCGCGTCGGTCGTGACAATAATGCGGTCAAAAATGCCAGAGGCTTTTGCCGCTTCAATTGAGCGGGCAATCATTGGCTTTCCGCAAAAATCGCGAATGTTTTTCTTCGGGATACGCTTACTGCCGCCCCGTGCAGGAATAATACATATGTTTATCATTCGGTGAACCTGTTGATTATACTGACTACCTTTTCGACGTCGACGTTCAGCATGGATGGATAAAGCGGAATACTTAAGCCGTTGGCATAAACTGCTTCAGCCTCCGGACATTTCGCTCGCGCATAGCCATACTGCCGCTGATACCACGGCTGCAGATAAACCGGAAGATAATGCACCTGAGCAAAAATACCATTTTCACGCAACGTTGAGCATGCCGTTACACGCAATACCTCCGCCTTTTCTTTAAATCGCAAAACATACAGGTGATAAGCCGGGGCAGTTCCTTCAGGACACGGCGGACAGATTAGTTGATCATTCTGAGAAAAAGCGGTCTGATAACAATCAACGATTTCACGGCGACGTTTTACAATTCCATCAAGCCGCCGGAATTGAGATGTCCCCAATGCACATTGAATGTCGGTAATTCTGTAATTGTAGCCCAGCACCTGCTGCTGATAAAGCCACGGGGCTTTTTCTCCAACAGTTCTCTCGGCATCAGGATGATCCAGTAGGCAACCGTCCGTATTACGAATCGACCAAGGCTGAAAAAGATTCACATCGCGCTCCATGCCATGACTGGTCAGCATCCGAATCCGATGAGCCAATGCATCATCATTCGTGAGCACCATTCCCCCCTCACCCGCTGTTACGGTCTTGACAGGGTGAAAAGAAAAAATAGCCAGATCCGAATGGACACAGGCACCGCAATGAATGGTTTCGCCCTTATGAATATAGGTACTGCCGATAGAATGCGCAGCATCCTCGATTACAGCAAATCCATACTGTTTAGCCATTTCATAAATACGCGGCAGATCAGCAGGAACCCCGGCGAAGTCCACCGGGATCACCACTTTCGGCACGCCATTTCGTTTGATATATTCCTCAAGCCGATCCGGACTCAAACAGTAGGTCTCTGGATTAATATCAACAAAATCCGGACGTCCGCCGCAATAGGCAATGCAATTAGCCGAAGCCAGAAATGTTAACGGCGAAGTCACACCGACATCCCCGGGCTGAACATCTAGCGCCATGCAACAGAGATGCAAAGCGGCCGTTCCGTTGCTGACGGCAATGGCATGCTTAACCCCGATATATTCGCGGACAACATCCTCAAACTGCGTCACAGCCGGACCGCAGGTCAGCCAGTCGCCGCGCAATACTTCAACAACGGCTTGGATATCCTGTTCGTCAATTGACTGCCGGCCATAAGGGATGACGGATAAGGCTGAAGGAGGAGACCTGAAACCTGAATCCGACATGGATGAGGGATGAGGGATGAGGGATGAAACCTGAGGCGTTTGATGGAAGGGCTTTTTCATTTTATGCGTTTTTTGACGTTTTTTGACATCGTAGTGAAAATGGCAATTAATTCATCAGACTCTTTTAAAAGGAAATTGAGATTTTCTGATTTAATTCCACATTCTTCACTTAACAGTTCCATCCAAAGTAGTGTTTCATCCGCCTCTTGAGAACATGTTTCAATTTTAGAAATAAACTCTGCATCACTTCGCGCTCGAGATGCCTCACGATAGTTAGCTGCCACAGATGTTCCAGACCGAAGAAACTGTCGGCCTAGAATTCGCAACTCTTCCTGTTTCAGTTTCTGCAGTTCAACAAACAGTCGGATCGTGATGCGTGCATACCACTTGGTTCTTGCACGCAAATCATCCTTTCTTTCTGATTTATCTGACATTCTCCCCCTTCTTCAGGTCTCAGGTTTCCGCCCTCAGCCCTTCTCCCTTCAAGCTTCCGCCCTTCCACCCTTTCCTTCAGGTCTCAGGTTTCCACCGTCAGCCCTTCTTCAACCCTCAGGTTTCCGCCTTCAACCCTCGACAGAAAATTTACTGTCGACGTACTCCAAAATTTTCTGTCTCAGACTTTCCACCGTTTCCCATTCGCTATTTGTACCTGAATTATAAGCAAATCCATCAGGAACACGCACGGCGTTGTGATGTTTCATATAGTCTTCCCGTGTATAGCTGAAAGAAATCGAAGGAAGGATGGCGTAGTACTTGCCAAGATCTATCGTATCCAGTGAGTCTGTTGCCGTAATCATTTCCTCATGCAGTTTTTCACCAGGACGGATTCCGACATCACGAAGCTCGCATCCGGGCGCGACAGCCTTGGCTACATCAAGAATCCGGTAAGATGGGATTTTCGGCACAAAAATCTCCCCACCAAGCTGATTATGAAGGGCAAAAACAACCAGCTCAGCCCCTTCATCCAGCGAAATATTAAAACGGGTCATCTCCTTATGGGTAATCGGCAGAAATCCCTTCTCGCGTTGTTTCATGAAGAAAGGTATGACCGAACCCCGCGATCCCATAACATTACCGTAACGAACCACACTGAAACGGATCTTATGTTCACCCTTAATGTTGTTCGCAGCAACAAACAGCTTATCGGAAACCAGTTTGGTTGCTCCGTAAAGATTAATTGGCGCACAGGCTTTATCTGTGGACAGCGCGACCACACCCTTGACGCCAGCAGAAAGCGCAGCTTCAATAACATTTTCTGCTCCATCCACATTCGTCTTGATGCATTCGCCCGGATTATATTCAGCGGTATCCACCTGCTTGAGCGCCGCAGCATGAATAACATAATCCACCCCGACCATAGCTCGCTTAAGCCGTTCCGCATCACGGACATCCCCGATAAAAAAGCGCAGCCGTTCCTGTTCTTCCGAAGAATAAGTTGTACGCATTTCGAATTGTTTGAACTCATCGCGGCTGAAGACAACGATTTTTGAGTCTTTTGTGCTGTCGAGCAGCATGCGTGTCAGTTTTTTACCCAGCGATCCGGTTCCGCCGGTAATCAAAATGCGGGAACCATTTAATATGTCTGAACGTCCGAAATTTATCATTCTCATCCTGTCTGTTGCTGTTTTGCAGATAATTTAATGGATAATCTGTTTTTTCTGTTATAAACAGGGTCGCTTTATAGCACGTTAGCAAAACATATGGAAATCCAACTTTCAGCAACTTCAACCCGTTCTTTCCGTATCAATGCGGTATTCGAGTCATTTCTGCACTATAACAGAATTGCCTCCGTCCGGTCGCTCTACGAAATGACGAGCGAACCGGTCAAAAATGTCCTCAAAGAACGGGGGACCAGTCGAATTTTTCTAAAAGATTCCGCCAGCGGACCCGAGATCGAGTTTTACATCAAACGCTACCTCAAACCCTCTATAAAAGATCGTGTTAAATGCGCCCTTTCCCTTAAGCCGGTTTTCAGCAGCGGAGCCATGCACGAATGGAATGCTCTCTGCGCGTTTCATCGTGAGGGATTAAACACAATGACCCCGGTTGCCGCCGGCTTTTTTGCCGACAAAACCTGCAATTTGACGCTAGGAATCAAAGACTATGTGCGAGCTTCGGAACTGTTCCGGAACGAACTAAAAACTGATCTGGAGCGACGCCGGAATCTGATAATCAAAATCGCTGAATACGCTGCGAAAATGCACTGCGCCGGTTTGGCTCATCAGGACTTTTATCTCGTACATATTTTCATCAAGCCCGATGAAGACGATGCCATCTATCTGATCGATCTCCAGCGCGTCATCATGCAAAAACACCTTGCCCGGCGCTGGATCATCAAAGACCTCGCGCAAATTCATTTTTCTCTGGCACCCTTTATCAGCGCCAATGAGATTGCTCTGTTTCAGCAGACCTACAGAACGGTCCACCCAGTGCATATGAAAATCTGGCGCACAGTAGAAAAAAAAGCTCTTCGAATCAAACAACACGCAGCAAAACTGCGCCGTAAAAAATAAAAACCGCAATGAAAACAATTGTCATACTGGTCGATAATAAACGCCGAGACCTCCCCGGCGCAGCGCTCATCGCACATCACTTAAAAAAAATCGGTGTCCGCTGTAAACTGGAGCCTCTTGGCGCATGGCGCAGTGTTCTCTGGGCTCATAAGCCGGATATGATTATTTTCAATCACCTCAACGCCGGACACCTTGAAAAATATTCTCAAGAACTTCACCACAGAGGAATTTTAACTGCCGTCTTGCCGAATGAGGGCATCCTCTATCAAAAAGAAATTCTCGATTTTAACGCATCACGCTTCCACAACGGATCCCATATTGACCATTTTTTCTGCTGGAACGATGTACACGCCGACGCCATTAAGCAGGCTTTGCAGGATCGCAGAGTTCAGACACATGTTATCGGTATTCCCCGCTTCGACTTCTACTTTCCGCCACTGGCAAAACAATTCAAAGCGGAACCCCGCAAAAAAGTGCTGTTTTGCACTAACTTCGGTTTCTCAAAGTTCCATGATTTTTCGCAGGAAGCAGCCGCACGGTTCTTTGATCGCTGGAGCGATGCCGTGCCAGCTTATCGCGACTGGAAACGACTCGTTGCCATTGACCGGGAAGCCCGTGTGCGCTTTTTTGACTTTCTAAATGCCGCCGTTAAGAAAACTGAATATGAGTTCATTTTGCGTCCGCATCCCAGTGAAGACCCTGCCCCCTATGAGCAATGGTATAAAACACTGGACGAAAAAATCAAAGCGCGTGTCCGTTATGATCGGCAAGGCAATATACCCGATCTAATCATGGAGTGTGATCTTGAAATTGCCCGCGATACATGCACAACATCATTGGAATCGTGGGTCGCACAAAAACCCACCATCGACATACACCTGACCACTGACCCAGTATTTCATCAGGAATTCACCGAAAAATTAACCACAGTCTGTAGCAGTCCTGAAAAAATTCCAGGATTGATCAATGCACTGTTTGAGCACCCCGAACCGGAACAATTCAACGAACCGCGCAAAGAACATCTCCAGAAATGGTGCAATACGCCTGACGGACATGTTTGCGAAAAATTTGCCGCTCTGCTCAAAAGCATTGTTGAACAACAGCTGACCCCGAACTTTTCAAAATTCTCTTTTGGAGACATCCGCCGAGGCCTCCGGCTCAAATTACTGAAAAAAATAAACCTTCCCTGCACCTATGAGCCGTCTCTGGCGCTGCGTCACGCCCTGCAACCGGAAAAATGCGCCAAAAAATATCAGGGCTACGAAAAAACCATCAAACCGTCTGATGTCCGGGCATGGGAAGAAAAATTCACTTCGATGGGATTGTAAGAGCAGACTCACGGATTATCCGGTAAAAGTTATCAGGTAGTACTCATGATCTTGCGAGCCAGACTGGAGGGCCGATCGTTCCATTCCATTGCCCGGATATAGGCGTTCAAAAATCTCATAACCGTGTAAATTGAAATATGCGGAACCGTCTCCCTCGCAAACCTCGCTAGATTTTGAATACAACGGCGGGAATTCCGAGACCGCCCGAAACGTAAATCCTCCAAATCAATCAGCACAAACTGCAAGATGCCATCTTGCTCCTGCACCATCACATTGCGCGGTGAAAAATCACAGTGAAATATCCGCTGGCGATGCAGATTCGCTGTAAATGCGGCAAATTGATCAATTAGAGTGCGCGGAATCACAACCGGACCTTTCTCACTCCGGTGATTAAAAAACCAGCCGGCTACCGTGCGGACATTTTCCAGCATTTCCATCACCACAATCGTCGGGCCGAACGGACGACATTCCACACAAACCAGCTGATCCGGCACCCTCACCCCCGCCTTTGCAACACGCAGGCCCGCAACGTAGCCCCGGCGGCCCTTGGCCAGCCCGATCAATGTCCGGATTTTGACCCACAGGCGGCTGTCGTGAAAATATTTAACACATACTGATCGTCCACCTGCCTTGATGACCAGCAAATCAGCCCGTTTACTGATGTGAATCCTCTTGACCGGTCCGGCATCAAAAAACCGTTGGGACGCGATCGCCGGATCAGAATAAACACGGTCGATTGCCGCCAGAATTTCCTCCGTTGCCAGATCACACTTTCGCCATTCTTTCCGTTTGTGATTTTGCAGCACTTTAGACATCTCCCCCGCAGAACAGCTCGTCCTATGGAACATCCTGCGGTTTATTCAAAACAATACGTGGAAAAGAAAACACTCTTTTATCAATGAGCACCTAAACTACAAGCGCCCATCAATCATAGCTCTCGGAAAAATACTTTTTATGTCATAGATAACGCTGTTCTCGACACATAGGTTGCGAAGTTCCGTCACATTTAACTTTTTAAATTCATTATGTGCCACCGCCAGTATAACGGCATCGTAGCCGCCTGAAGCCGGAGCACAGATGTCTTCAAGAAGTTCAATACCATATTCGTTGCGAACTTCGGACGGATCGGCCCACGGATCATAAACAGATACGTGGGCACCATAGGACTGAAGCCCATCAACAATATCCGTGACCCGGGTATTGCGAATATCGGGACAATTTTCTTTAAACGTAAGCCCAAGGATCAGAACGTTTGATCCGGAAATGTGAATCCTCTTTTTTAGCATTAATTTCACAACCTGATCTACGATAAATCCACCCATGCTGTCGTTAACCCGGCGCTCAGCTAAAATCATTTCCGGATGATAACCAACCGATTCCGCTTTGAACGTCAAATAATAGGGATCAACTCCAATACAGTGCCCGCCAACCAGTCCGGGCCGGAATGGTAGAAAATTCCATTTTGTACCAGCGGCCTCCAGCACCTCCAAGGTATCAATACCCATGTAGCTGAATATTTTGGCAAGCTCATTAATTAAAGCAATATTGACATCACGCTGGGTATTTTCGATTACCTTGGCCGCTTCTGCTACTTTAATCGATGATGCTTTATGAGTTTCTACTTCTAAAATACTGCGATAGAGCATGTCTACAAAATCCGCAGTTTCAGGCGTTGAGCCGGATGTGATTTTGACGATGTTTGTCAGCCGGCGTTGCTTATCGCCTGGATTGATCCGTTCCGGACTATAACCAGCAAAAAAGTCTGTATTAAATTTGAGCCCGCTAACCGCCTCAATCACCGGAATACAGTCTTCTTCCGTCGCTCCCGGATACACCGTAGATTCATAAATTACCACATCGCCTTTTGAAATCACCTTGCCGATGGTTTCACTGGCCCGTTTAAGCGGAGTCAAATCCGGACGGTTTGAACTGTCAACCGGTGTGGGTACCGTGACGATATAACAATTGCAAGCCGCCAAATCCTGACTATCAATTGAAAAAGTTAATCGCCGCGCAGAAACAAATTCTTCGGAATCCGTTTCCTGTGTAGAATCATGGCCGTTTTTCAGCTCCTCAATACGCGTCTGTCTCACATCAAATCCAACGGTAGAATACTTTTTACCGAACTCCACCGCCAGAGGAAGCCCGACATATCCGAGCCCGATCACACCAATTTTTAAATCTGAAAAGTTCATATTTTCCTATCTCTGTAATTATTTTTAGAAGGTGCGTATTGTTACCTGCCAGCACACTGGAAAGCAAGATCACGGTAAAGACCCCAACGGGCCTGCGCCCTTTGCGAGATATAAAAAATGATGATAACGGCCAAGAAACAGCACAAAACCAATCAAACCCGCTTTCTATCGATAAAGGACTGCAACAGCAAATGCGACTCAACTTCTTTGGACTGCCAGTCGCTCACTCTTTTTATTACCGCGCCCGATACGCTGCTTCAACTTGCGGTCCATATTGGTTTCCCACCGGATCCGGCTCCTGCCAGCGCGGGAAAACGCATCGCAATATGCGTTAAAAAATACAAGCCACTCCGCTTCATCCATCCCTTCGGAAACCCCTGAATAACGGGTATGCACCAGATTTTTGATACACAGCCGTTGAGGAATCCCCCGACGGTAAAATTGCGTCCGTTCGTTGTCAATCAGTACAAATTTATATTGTCCGCTTTTCTGAGAAACCAGAATATTCCCCCAACGCAGATCCCCATGGGAAAAGCCGCACTGGTGAAGTCTGCCGATCATCTCTCCGTACTGCTGCATCAAGGTAAACTTTTCCGGGCGGCTCAACTTCTGGCGGAAGTTTCGTAATGGCTCTCCGGAAACCTCTTCCGTAACCATAAACCTCTGCCAGCCTTTTGCGCCAATGGCCGACACATGTGCCACCAAAAATCCGGCCTGCTCAAGCTGCGCATGAACCCGTGCGGCACGTTCATTCCAGAATCCGCGCAGCATATCCTTGAGCAGTTTATACAACCCCGGAAAAAAGTATTCTTTGTAGTAGTAGTTTTTCCCGTCGTAATTAAACCGGCAGACCAATGTCCGGTTATGCGAACGGGCAATTTGTTCAAACCCAGCCGACCGATCTTTCGGATCCATGCAGCAAAGCCAGATGAATTCATCCGGCATCCGACTCTGCATCGTCCAGCCATTGATGCTTTTAACCGGATCCATCAGCACTCCGCCGCTAGCCGGATCACATCCAGCGTTTCTGCCCAGTTTCGCTCCAGCGTACAATCCGCAACACTGGCACAAACCGCCTGCGCCCGGCCGGGATCATTGCGCTGTGCTAATAAAGCCGTCACTCCGGCGGACAGGACGTCCACCTCTGTCGGATTTTTTGCGATAAAGCCGTTTTCGCCCTGTTTCACAATTTCGCACCCGCCATTGTAGGCTGTCGTGACAAATGGCGTACCGCAGGCAATCGACTCCAGACTGACATTGGCAAACGGGTCGCTCCATGTCGGCAGCAGTACAACATCCGCCGCGCGGTAATACGTGCGCAGGCCCGTCGTCGGCGGAGCAAAAATAACGCGCCCGGATACGCCAAGTTTCTGCGCAAGCTTCATCCACGGAACCGGATTGCCGCGCCCGGCCACGATCAGCCGAGCTTCCGGCACACCGGCCAGAACCAGAAATGCCTGACGCAGACCTTTGCGCACCCAGTCACTTCCAGGGAAAAGAATCAACGGAACAGCAGTATCCAGACCGTGACGGGAAGCAATCTCACAACGGCTTTCGACCCGGCCGTCCGGCGTAAAAAAGGATGTGTCGCACCCATTATGAATCACATGAACCGTTGCGCTCAGGTCAGGATAAACACGATGGAGATACCCTTTAACCATGTTCGAATTTGCGATAATGTGAGGTGTAGAAAGCACACACCGCTCCTCCATTTCCAGATAGGCATGATGTCCGGAACTATGCGCATTAAACCAGGTTTTCCATCCCGGCTCAAATTCGGCACGATGTTCCAGCCAGACTTTATGAACCCCCTCACCCGCCCGCCAGATATGCTGACTTGCCGTGCGCTCCAGACTGAAAACACAATCAAAGTCCCCGGCATCGACACACTGACGGACTGATTCAGCAAAAGAAAAAAGCCTTGTGCGGCGCGAACGACGATTAATGGAAACCGCATGAACCGTTACCGGGAAACCAAAATCACCCTCCGGCCAAAAGGTGGTAATCAAATGCACCTCATGCCCGTTCTGCGCACATCCCTTCATCAAACGGCGCACATATCCTTCACCGCCGCCGAACGGAACATTCTTTTGTTTAATAAAGGCGAGCTTCATTTTGATATCCACTGATTAGAGATGCGTTGCAAACCGCCGTTGATCCGCCGTGAAGTCTGTCCTTCGAGATATCCATTCATAAAGCTATGGATTCCGGCTTCCGTTAGAATGCTCAAGTCATCCGAATACCGAAACAGGTGAACAAAATTCCGCATCCGTGTATTGGCCCATAACGGCCATGGGAAAATTTTCATGGACGAAATATCAATCAGACCGAATGTACCGTCAGAGCAAAGCAAAACATTACCCAAATGCAAGGAATGGAAATGAACCCCTTTGCGATGGAGCCGGGCGACAAACCGGCCCAGTCGTCCAGCCAGTGCGGCATCAAATTCTCCATCCGCCGCGACCTGCCGCAGCGTCCGCCCGGGCAACGGCTGATAAATTACACCGGTCCTCTGTAAATGTGGAATACGGACGGCTTTCAGTACGGTGACGGTTGGAATGCCCCGGCGTTTCAGTGCGCCAGCATGTAAAACAAACCGTAACCATTCCGGATAAATCCGGCGCGATGAGATACGGTGGCGATACCAGAATGTTTTAAGAAAACTGCCGTCAGACAGTCGAACAACTTTGATGCCGTGCCGGTCTTTTTCGATAATCCCCGACTGCATGAGCAGTGCATCATATTGGTCGTTTGACAGTGTTCGCATCGTTTAGACTTCCCTCAGTCAATGAATCTTAGAATCTTCGGTTGAGTGGCGGGGCAATTTTTAAAAAGATTGGAAACTTTTCTACCGAATTCTTCCAACTATTGCCATTCCCTTAGTTATTTCTTTTTGGAAATACAAACAGCACGTTCGCATCGCTCAGGTGAAAGCAGCCAGCGGAAAACCATCTCTGTCTACGAAATTGAAATTCGCACCACACAGACAGACCAACTCATCGCTCTCTTTACCGGAACCGGCTTCCGGATCAAATAAAGGCCGGTTATAAGAATCATCACTCTCCGGCGGCGGCGATCACTTGCGCTTTGACTGTCCGTGAAAGATAAAACCCGGCCTCGGTTTCAAGCCGCTCAATCAGATCGCGAACGGATAGCAGCAACCCTTTTTTCTTTGCGATTAAAAGCACGCCCATCAAGCAGTGCGGTGATCGGCGATGTGTCGCTGACAACAATCACTCAGATTCCCTCACCATCTGCAAATCGGCTTCCAGCTCAGGCAGATCATAGTGCATGGGAATGCGCAACTCGCCGAGCAGACGCAGGAATTCCGACTGGATCATTCCGGCCAGCTTCGCCGCACGGCCCAGCGTAATGCGGCGTTCCGCATAAAGTCCGAGTGCCAGATCCCTCCGCGCGTGTTCCGGAGAAAGATCCAGCCCCTTGACCAGCTCATCTGATAACGTAATCTGCATGTCCGTATCTTTACTCCCAGCCCCGCTTATTCGCAAGTCTCAAGAGCTGCTGGACGTTTTCCCGAACCCAAACGCCTTGCTTATCTCAACGGCGAACTTACAGCAACGCGCCGGCGTCTTCGATCAGGGTGTTGAGGTCGTTTTCGATGATGCCCCAGACAACGCGGTCTTCCACCGAATCATAGCCGTGAGCCAAGATGTTGCGGAACGAAATGATGCTCCGGTAGTCACGAATCCTTTCCAGCAGCTCTCCGTCTGCGCTATGAATCCGGTTGAGTGCTTCGCCGATAATTTCAAATTTACGTTCGACCGCCGCCTGCGTTTTGCGGTCGGTTTGATACATGTGAAACGTCATTCCGGCAGTGAAACTTTGAACCTCACGGGCATTTCCCAGAATATCCTGAAGACATTCTCTGACCCGATCATCCATAAACGAGAACTCCATCAATCTTAAGGTTCTTCTTGAGAGAGACTTTACGAATCGACGCTTCCGTCAGCAGATCAACCGTGGTGTGGAAAGCATCTTCCAGATCGTGCAGCAAACCAAAAAACTGGCGGGAATATTCTGCTGGCGGAAGTTCCGCGAACGAAACACAGAAATCAATATCGCTGTCCGCCCCAGCCTCGCCACGGGCGCGCGACCCGAAAAGCTCCAGCCGCCGTACGCGATGCCGGCGGCAGATCGGCTCGGCAGTTAGTTTTATTTCATTCAGTGTCATGACGGAAATCTAACCAAACAGCCCTTTCAGGTCAATAGTCGCCTACCATGCTCCGCTACGCCATCGAACGCTTCCCCGAGCCCAGATGCCTCGCCTACATCACAAAGGGCGGTTGTAAGGATTTACCACAGAGGCCACAGAGAACTTCCAAGCATTGGAAATTCATTCACCGCGAAAGAACACCGAGAACGCAAAAAGGTGGAGCGTGACCTCCGGGCACGCTTGAACGCGCTCGGAGATCGCGTTCCACCAAAGTTCTCCACCCGAGCGTAGCGAGAGAAAGCAACGACCAAAGGGGCAATGTTTGGAAAAATCTTTGCCGACGCAGTGCTGCGGATCAATTTCAGGGCATAGTCGTTTTAGGGCGCGACAGAAAGCTGGTTGCACGCAGTGCGCGGAACTCCAACGTCCCGGCCTGCTCGCCTTCCGGCCCGCCGGAATCGCCGCCAAGTCCGAAGGTGAGCTTCTCTTCGCCGATGCAGTCGGCTCTCGCGGTGAAGGTCTGCCCATCGACAGTGGCAATCATCTCAGATCCCTTAAACTCAATCTTTACATTGTGCCATTTGCCGACCGCGATGGATTTTGGCTGACTGAGCAACTCCCCACCCTCACCTTTCGCCGAATGAGCCAGCACCCGGATCTTATCCTTGGCCATGACAAGGTGGACGATGTGTCCACGCTCCGGCGTACCGTTAAAGATAATGCCGACAAAAGTCGCTTTGCCGGTGAGCCGGAACTCGCACTCAACCGTCCCGTCACGGAGCGGGAATCTGCGCATCTTGACTGGGCCATGCCGCCGTGTGCCGGATTCGAACCCGCGCAACACACCATCCTTTGCCGTCCAGGTGCCAAGCCCCCAGAACCATTCGGCAGACAGCGGGCCGTCGAATTTTTCTTCGATAGAGACATCCGTTGCCACCGTCTCACCAAATCCGGCCAGCGGCAACAGGCTGGCGGCAAGTAACGAACAGACAATTAACCTGTTCAGCGTTCTCATCCTACAGAATCTCTTTTAGCGCTTTGAGGACGGCGCGGTTCTGAGCGGGAGTGCCGACGGTAATGCGGATCCATTCGGGCAGGCCGTAGCCGTCCATCGGGCGGACGATGACTTTCTTTTTCTGCAGTTCGCCGAAGACCTGCCGTCCGTTGCCGGTTTTGACGAGGATGAAGTTGGCGTACGATGGCACATAATCCAGCCCCAGCTTACGGAAACCGTCCATAAAAAGTTCCAATCCCTGGAAATTAGTCTTCCTGGTTTTTTCGAGATGTTTGTCGTCGTCAAGCGCGGCGAAGGCGGCGGCCAGCGCCATGGCATTGACGTTGAACGGCTGGCGGACGCGGTTGAGCAGTCCGATCAGCTTTTCATGTGCGACGGCGTAGCCGATGCGCAGTCCGGCCAGTCCGTACGCTTTAGAGAACGTGCGCAGGACGATAACATTCTCCCGGCCCTTCTGGATTTCTTTGATCAAATCGGGCTTCGTTTCATCGGCCATAAACTCGAAGTAGGCTTCGTCAAAGACGGCCAGCACGTTCGCCGGCAGTTTTTTGAGGAACGCTTTAATCTTCGCGGGCGTAACAATGGTGCCGGTCGGATTGTTCGGATTGCAGATAATGACCATGCGGGTTTCCGGTGTGACCGCCGCGAGCATGGCATCGAGGTCGTGCGCAAACTTTTTCATCGGCGTGGCGATGACCTTGGCGTTGCACAGCATGGCGACAAGGCGGTAGACAACAAACGCCCCTTCGCTCATGACGAGATTCGTTCCGGTACCCAGATAAACATGGCCGAGGAATTCAATCAGTTCGTTACTGCCGCTGCCAAAGAGCAGATTCTGCGGCTTCACGCCCAGCTTCGCGGCCAGCTTGGTTTTCAGGTAGAAACATCCGCCATCAGGATAGCGGTGCATTTCCGTCGCGGCGGCGGCCATGGCTTTCATCGCTTTCGGCGACGGGCCGAGTTCATTTTCGTTTGAGGCGACTTTGATGATTTCGGAAATGTCGTCGAAGCCCAGTTCGCGCGCAACTTCCTCAATCGGCTTACCCGGCTCGTAAACCGGCAGTGTTTCAATCCATTTATTGCAAATCATACTGTTCTCCTGAGATTAAGCGTAAAACTCTGCGGCGGATAAAACTCCGATTCCCGCTTCTTTCACTGCGGCTGAAGCCCGTTCGATATCATCAAAGCGGATAACAATCAGTGCATTTTTCTTCTGCTTGCAAGCGAAGGCGTACATATACTCAACGCTTAAACCGCCAGCCTCCGCCGCCTTCAAAATCTTCTCCAGCCCGCCGGGTTCATCGGCCACTTCAATCGCCATCACGTCAGTGGTGTTCACAGCAAACCCTGCAGTTTCGAGAACTTCTTTGGCGCGCTGCCATTCACGGACGATCAGCCGGAGGATGCCGAACTCGCGTGTATCGGCGAGCGTCATCGTGACAATATTAATTCCAGCCCCCGCCAGCACTTCACAGACACGGCTGAGATGCCCCGGACGGTTTTCCAGAAAAACAGACAGCTGTTTCAGTCTCATTGGATTTCCTCCCCTTCAATTGTGAATATCTAAACGCTAATTTCTAAATTCTAAACGAACTCAAATGACAAGTGATCAAAATTAAACACTAAATTCCGTCTCCCGATTTTGTGACAATCGCACCGAAAATATGAGTGAGTTCTTTGGCTTCCTGTTCCAGTTGAATCCGCTCCTCCGCAAGACCTTCTGCCAGAATCAGACGCAACCAAAGGCGCGACTCCTTGGCTTCCTTGCGGCAAATCTTCGCACGCATCAAAAAATCTTTTTTACTCAACGACTCGTTGGCTTCGATGTAGTTAGCTGCCACAGATCCGGATGAACGGACAACCTGCTTGCAGTCTTCAATATTCGGAATATCTTTCATCACCCTGCGCACAAACGCCCGGACGGCCTTAGCAAATTCAAAAGTTCTCTCCTCCAGATCGTACGGCTGATTCATCGGATTCCTGACGTTAACCTTGTTTAGAATTTAGTGTTTAGAAATTAGAATTTTCGATAATCGAGCTATAAAGCTCGATTATCGACCACCCGTTTTGCTTTCCCTTCGCTACGCGCAATCGTGTTCGGCTCAACCAGACGAACCGGTACGCGCAAACCGACAACATGGTCGATAGCCTGCGCAAGCCGTGCCTGAATTGCTTCCAGCTCACTGATACGGTCACCGAACATTTCCTTGGTTACCTCGACCTGCACTTCGATCTGGTCGAGTCCGCCTTTACGGGTCAGCAAAATCTGATAATGAGGCACCGTTTCTTCAACCGAAAGAAGCGCAGCCTCAATCTGCGACGGGAAAACATTAACGCCGCGAATGATCATCATATCATCGCTGCGCGAACGGATGCGGTTGATGCGGCGAATGGTACGTCCGCAGGCGCAACGTTCCGGATTAATCGATGTAATGTCGTGGGTGCGGTAGCGGATCATCGGAAACGCCTGTTTCGTGAGCGTCGTGATAACCAGCTCGCCTTCCGCGCCATCCGGCAGTACTTCATCGGTTTCCGGATCAACAATTTCGATCAGGAAGTGATCTTCAAAAATATGCAGACCGGCCTGCTCACAGCATTCGATCCCAACGCCGGGGCCGATAATTTCGGACAGGCCGTAAATATCAAATGCTTTGATGCCGGATTCGCGCTGAATATAGGCACGCATCGCTTCGGTCCACGGCTCCGCGCCGAACACACCGATTTTTATACCCAAATCTCTGAAGGAAATGCCGCTCGCATTTACCTTCTCAATCAGATGAATAAAATAGCTGGGCGTACAACTGATCGCTGTCACGCCGAAATCTTTCATCACCAGAATCTGACGTTCCGTGTTGCCGCCGGAAATCGGAATCACCGTTGCGCCGAGCCGCTCCGCGCCGTAATGCGCGCCGAGCCCGCCGGTAAACAGTCCGTAGCCGTAAGCGTTTTGCAAAACATCACCGGCGTGCATGCCGGTGGCAGCAAACGAACGGAGCATGACACTGCTCCAGACATCCAGATCATCTCTGGTATAACCGACCACAATCGGTTTACCGGTCGTACCGCTGGAAGCGTGCAAACGAACAACCTCTTTCATCGGCACAGCAAACAGTCCGTAGGGATAGGTGTCGCGCAGATCGGTTTTTAACGTAAACGGAAGCCGCTGCACATCTTTCAGACTCCGGACATCGGCAGGTTTCATACCCCGTTCATCCATGCGCTGACGAAAAAGCGGCACATTGTCATAGCAGCGCTGAACCGTCGCTTTTAGCCGTTGCAGCTGCAAAGCCCGCAGTTCACTGGACTCCAGGTAATCGGGCATACTCTCTGGATGGATATTCGTTTCCATGTTTTCTCCTATACGGACTGACGTCCTAACTTAAAAGCCGCTTCGTTTGCCGAATGCAGTTTTTCCGGCAGGGTTTCGCGAATCACCTTCAGCCAGGCTTCGGACGGGGCATCCAGATGGCGGCTCAGCAGTCCAAGCATGGCGATGTTCAGCGCTCTTTTATTTTCCAGTTTTGCAACATCAATAGCGGTCGGACGGATAATCACAGTCGCCGGCGAGCACTCAGCTTCGTACAAAGGAAACTGGTCTTCCTGAAACAGGACGAGAAAGTCGACCTCGCCGGTCGGAATCATCGGGCTGAATACTTTTTTACCGAAGCGCACATCACTGCAAATCGAGCCGCCGCGCTGGCTCATGCCATGCACTTCCGCCTTTTTAACATCGAGTCCGCGCTGAAAGAAAACCTCGGCCAGAATCTGTGTGGATGTTAGAACGCCCATACCACCGAGGCCCGCGATTTTGATACTGGTTACTTTACTGCTCATACAAATTATCCCTGGGTTGCCGGTTTTACATCTTTACGCGCCACGGCCAGAATACAGGGCCGGCGCACGATTAGAACCGTCAGCTCGTCTTTCTCCAGCGCCTTCACCAGCGCCGCCTCAAACTCTGCGGGCTGGCGGACCGGATCAAATGTTCCAACATTCGGAATATTCATTGCGCGAACCACCGTTTCGTAATCGAGCTGACTGGCCGGCGAATGATCCAGCAGACGTCCGGTGCCGGGGTGTTCCTGCTGACCGGTCATCGCAGTCGTTGCATTATCTAAAATCAGCAGAACGTGACCGGTCGGCGGCACGTTGTAGGCCATCTCAGCCAGCCCGGTCAGTCCGCTGTGAACAAACGTGCTGTCACCGATCACGCTGACAACGCGTTTGGCTTCTTCGCGCGGCAGAACGTGACGCAGGCCGACGCCCACGCCGAGGCTCGCGCCCATGCAGATCTGCGTATCCATCGCGGCCAGCGGCTGAAGCGCCGCCAGCGTGTAACAACCGATGTCGCCCGAGACGATGCAGTTGTATTTTTTCAGCAGTTCAAATGTGATGGTATGCGGGCAGCCGGCGCAGAGCTGCGGCGGTTTTCCGCGCGGCGGGACCGCCTCCGGCGACGTATCGCCCGCCAGAATCCGTTTAACGCGACCGACATCGAGTTCGCCGAAGCGGTACATTTCCGGCGCGCGATCAATTATTCCGCCAGCGGCACGAACCGCATCGGCCATGTACGGGTCGTTTTCTTCAATGACTGCGGCGCGTTTCACCGACGCGGCGAAATCGAGCATCGTCTGCATCGGCAGCGGATAGCTCATACCGACTTTAAAAAACGAGGCGTCCGGTGCGGCTTCCCGTGCGTGCTGATAAGCAACGCCGGAAACCAGAATGCCGAGATCCTTTGATCCCGCGATTTTCTGATTCGGACCTTCCTTTTCATTCCACGCGGCAATTTCCGCCAGCTTCTGGCGCAAGCGGCGGTGCGCCGGACGGGCATGGCCGGGAACCATGACATGGTACGGAATGTTGCGCTCAAAATGCGCCGCCGGCAGATTACGGTCCGGCTTGCGCGGCATAATAATGGTTCCGGAATGGCAGACGCGGGTGGTCAGCTTAACGATTACCGGGATTTTCCAGCGTTCGGAAATCTCAAACGCCAAACGGGTGAAGTCGTACGCTTCCTGCGAGTCGGACGGCTCGATCAGCGGCACTCCGGCGGCGACGGCATACCGGCGGGTGTCCTGTTCGTTCTGGCTGGAAGCCAGCCCCGGATCATCAGCCACAATAAAAACAAGTGCGCCGTCCACTCCGCTGTAGGCGGCAGTGAAAAGCACATCGGCGGCAACGTTGAGTCCGACGTGTTTCATCGTCGTAAAAGCGCGTACGCCGGCAAACGAAACGCCCAGCGCCACCTCGGCGGCAACTTTTTCGTTCGGCGACCATTCCGCCTTTCCGCCCAGTTTGTTAAAAACATCAAGAATCTCGCTCGACGGCGTTCCGGGGTACCCGGCTCCGCGGGCGGCACCCGCATGCAGTGCGCCCAGCGCCACCGCTTCATTTCCCATCAAAAACTGTCGTTCCATTATTTCTCCTGATTCAAAAGTTTCAATACCCAGTCCGGCGCGCGGACGGGAACTCCATCCGCACCGAGCATGGCATGCACAGTATAGCCGTGAGCCACGTCACCGGACCCGTCGGCCTGCACAATGCGATTTTCAAAACGAATCCGGGCGCGCCCCTCGCGCTGAATGCTCGTGGTCATCTCCAGAAGATCATCATATTTTGCACGTCCGGTGAAATAAACATGCGCTTCGATCAGCGGCAGCCGGATGCCGCGATGCTCCCACTCGACATAGGGAACACCCGTGGCGCGTGACAGCTCGGTGCGTCCCACTTCAAACCATTCCAGCGCACGGGAATTGTAGAAGGTCTGCATCTGGTCGGTTTCGCTATAACGAACACGAAATTGATGAGTATGGGAATGCATGAACACCGCCTCCAAAAAGTTTATTTAACCAGTACGTTCCGGTTTTTCGTGTCTTTCCAGACATCGGAAACGTGACCTGTTTTGAGGCGCCATGCCGCAGAGAGGAAAACAGGTATATCAAAAATAAAAGCGATAACGGCAACCGGCAGCATGCCGAGTTTTTTCAACCGGCTGATCTTCGGATTGCTCCAGAAACGGAAACGGAACCATGGCGACGGCATGGTTTCAAGAAGTCCGTTGACGTGGATGTTGAGCTGAACAAGACGATGCAGCCAGCTGGAATCGGTTTCATCGCGGGCACGCAAATAAGCCATTAGATTAAGCTTCGGCTGTTCATCGCGCATGATTTTAAGGTGATGCATCAGAACCTCAATAAAGGTCTGCCCGACAAAAAGACGCACCCGGCGAAAATAAATGTCGCGAAAAGTCCGGTAGGCTTCGAAGGTGTAGCTGGCGTTGAGCGCGAGGCCGATGCGTGCCGGATTATCTTCTGCGGACGCCATATCACTGACAATCATCCGCTTGAAACAGCCGTCCACCGCACCGGGGAAATATTTCGGCAGCCAGACCGCCCGCATGGCCGGAGCACAGGCGCAGAAACAATGACCGCGAACCTGAGCCGTCTGATTTTTCTCCGTAAAGCGGGTAATGGCCAGATTCAGCCGGTCGCACAGGCTCTTGCATTTCGCAGCGTCGATATGTTTGTTTCCGACCGGCGAAATAACCCTCATCGCATAGTCCCGCTGCAACCGGCGAAGCATCAGCTCAAACGCATCGTTTTGATCAATGACGATATCGGCATTAACAAAATAGATGTAGTCCGCATCGGGACGGCTGTATGTGTGCACCAACAAATTCCAGGCATTGGCAAACCCCGCTTCCGGAACGACTTCGAGCCGCAGCCGGACGGGACCGCCGTCAGGAAATTCGAGCCGCGCTTTTTTGAAAAACTCTTCGGTTACTTCAACGGTACGATCCTTACATCCATTGGCAATAACGATCAATTCCGTTTCGCAATCGAGACTTTTCGTGCCGCGAAAAATCGACTGTTTGAGAATGGATTCCAGCGCGAATGCTATGCTGGGCTCTTCGTTCCATGCAACCACACCAACCGATAGTTTCAGTATGTCACTCATACCGTTTCCGATCCTTGGAAAATCAATCATCCGCCTTCGGGTACGAGCCGAGTACGGTGAGTACGGCGCAGTGTTTTGCTAACGCCTTGAGTGCTTCTTTCACATGCGGATCATCCGCATGACCTTCAAAATCCACGAAAAAGTAATATTCCCACGCTTTGTTTTTACTGGGGCGCGATTCAATCTTCGTCATATTGATCCCGCTGATTTTGAGTGCATCCAGCGCATCATGCAGTGCCCCGACTTCGTCTTTGATACCGAAGTAGATGGATGTTTTATCTTCACCGGTCGGCTCGCCGTATTTGCGCCCGATCACAAGAAAACGGGTGGTATTACCGCTGGAGTCCTGAATATTTTCCGCAATAACATTCAGGTTATAAAGCTCAGCGGCCAGCTGACTGGCGATAGCGCCGCAGTCACTTCCGGCCGCCATTTCTGCGGCCAGCGCGGTGCTGTTAACGGCGTTTATTTCCACACCGGAAAGATTTTCACCGAGCCAGCGGCGGCACTGACCGATCGCTTCCTGCTTACTGCAGACGCGGGTGATTTTATCTCTGGGCACCGAGGCGAGCAGATACAACGAAACCGGCAGATAAATTTCTGCACAGATTTTAAGCGTCGTATTCGTGAACTGATCGAACGTATGCGTCACAGCCCCTTCGATGGAATTTTCAATCGGCACAACGCCATAATCGGAGGAACCATGTTCAACGGCAGTAAACACGTCGGTGATGGTGCCGACCGGATGGTAATCGACACTGGCACCGAATTTAGCGTGGGCGGCCTGATGCGTGAAGGTTGCCGGCGGGCCCAGATAAGCAATCTTGAGATTGCTTTCCAGCGCAAGGGCCGCCGACATGATTTCGCGATAGATAGCACGGGCCGATTCCTCAGGAAGCGGGCCGTTATTAAGCCGGGCGATACGCTCAAAAACCGCCTTTTCACGGGACGGAACATAAATTTCTCCGCCCTGCTCCTTTTTAGTTTTCCCGATCTCGAGCGCAATTTTGATTCGCTCGTTGAGCAGCTTAATCAGCTCCTCGTCGAGGCCATCAATCTGCTTCCTCAGCTTCTCCAAACTCATCGTCTTCCTCCATTACCGCCTGTTGCGCCCGCTGTTCTAACTCTTTTTCCATCGCAGGGAAAGGTTTTGTCCGCTCCGGTTTTTCGACCGGAACCATCCGTTTCAGCTCCTCCATGCCGGGCATTTCTTCAAGACTCCGCAGCCCGAAATGCTCAAGAAACCGCTGTGTGGTGCCGAAAAGCCAGGGGCGCCCCGGCAGCTCGCTCCGGCCCGTCACCTTAACCAGTTGCATTTCGACCAGATTGCGTAAGACCTGATCTACGGCCACGCCGCGGACCGACTCGATTTCGGAACGCAAAATCGGCTGGCGGTAGGCGATAATGGCGAGCGTTTCAAGCGCAGGCTTGGAAAGCTTGGCTGTCTGATCTTTATCAAGCAGCGTGCGAACCCACGGTCCGCAATTCACCTCGTTCTGCAGGCGGAACCCGTGCGCCACTTCGGCGATACACAAGCCTGCGCTGCCATGGGACAACTCCGTTTTCAGTTCTTCAATGGCGGACAGAATATCGTCCTCCTTGAATTCCGAAAACTGCTGATAAGGGCCGCCGTAACTGGCGCCAGCATCTACCAGCACCTTGCGGATTTCCTTGGATGTCAGCGGCTTCTTGGCTGCAAACAGCAACGCGCCGATGATTTGTTTAAGTTCGGGGAGCACTTCTATATCGCTCATACAGTCACATCCTCCTGCAAAACCGGCTCAGGCGCACCGCCCTCAACCTGTTCAATGACAATTTCATCAAAATGATTATTCTGCCGCGCAACAAGGCGATTGAGTTTAATCAGCTCCAGCATGGCGAGAAACGTACAGACAATTTCATGGCGCGAACGCATTCCGCGAAACAGACGGCCCAGCGTCAGCGGCTTACCGTTTTGTGTGAGCTCCAACAGATAGTCCACTTTTTCACTGACCGTATATTGCTCGGCAAAGATTTCATTCAGCTCTTCTCTCGGTACGCGGTCGAGCGCCTGATTCAGCGCACTGATCAGATCAAAAATACTGACGTCCGACATGCCGATCTCCGGACGCGCACCCAGTTCAACGTGCTCGCCTTCGCGCGAAAAAACATTTTCCTGAATCGTCTCAAGCTGCCCGAGAAACCCGGCGGCATCCTTGAATTTTTTGTATTCGACCAGCTGCCGCACCAGATCCCAACGTGGATCATCCTCATCATCCTCTTCCACCGGACCGCGCACTTCATCCGGCAGCAGTAGCCGGCTTTTAATCACCATCAGCGTCGCAGCCATCACGATAAAATCGCCTGCGATCTCGAGGTTGAGGATTTTCATCAAATCGAGATATTCCATGTACTGGGTGGTAATCCGCCCGATCGGAATATCGTAAATATCCACCTCATCCTTTTTGATGAGATAGAGCAACAGATCGAGCGGCCCTTCAAAGACCTCAAGATTCACTTTGTATTCTTCGTTCGGCAACAAATCAGGCATGTGTGGGTCTTTCATTTCATTCAGGAATAATCAGTTGAAGTCCATTAATTTTCGTAAAGTGCCGGTCGCGACTGATCAGCGGAACCTTTTCCGCACAAGCCACCGCGGCAATCCATACATCGTTGGTTGGCAACGGCGTTCCGTTGCGGCGAAGCGACGCCATCAGCAGGGCATAGTATTCGGCGACCTCCCTCGACACAGCAAACAGCTCAACATAATCCCGACTCAGAAATCGCTCAAGATGCAACCGGTTTTGTATCTCTTTTGACCCGCGCACAAATCCGTACAGAATTTCTCCGAGAACTGTTGTCGGCACAAGCACCCGCTCAAAATCTGAGAGTGCGCGTTGAACGGACGCATGTCCGCTCATCATATCCGAATACACATTGGTATCAATAACGGCGCGCCTCACGACCACATCTCCGAGTCAATGGTTCCTAAGCATTCCACAGCGGCATTAAACTCACGATATTCCTCTTCGCTCCACGTTCCGGAGAATTCAGAAAGGTCGATCTTTCCCTTCTTCACCGCATAATCTTCCGCAACCGGTTCATTAACGGCACTTTCTTCAATCGCCGTCAGCCGGGCGATTTTCTTCCCGGCCCGTTCAATGATGATTTCCTCATGCTTAATGGAAACCAGATTGAGGAGTTCCCCAAGATTCTGCCGCGCTTTCACTGCTGTGACGGTAATACTCATGACGCACCTCCGACCGATATGATCATACTGGTTGATATGATCATGTCAATCACTCCAATCCAACAGCTTTTCGGGCGGCTTGCAGGGTTTTACGGGTTTCAGATCGGGCCTTTTCAGCACCCTGACGTAATACATCGTTTACAAAATCCAAATCTTTTTCAAGCGCCGCCCGCTTTTCGCGCATCGGCGCAAAGTGCTCGTTGATTTTTGCCAGCAGTTCTTTCTTGGCTGTACCGTAGCCGAACCCGCCGGCGCGGTAGCGCGCGGCCAAATCGGCGGCTTCTGCCTCCGTGGCAAACAACTTATACAGCGCAAAGGCGTTGCAGGTGTCCGGATTCTTCGGCTCTTCAAGCGGCGTACTGTCGGTGACAATCTGCATCACCCGCTTTTTGAGAGCGCCGGGTTCGCCGAAAATTTCCAGCGTATTGCCGTAGGACTTCGACATCTTCTGCCCGTCGATGCCCGGCACTACAGCCACTGAGTCGCGAATCGACGGTTCCGGAATGGTGAAGACCTCGCCGAACTGATTATTGAACTTCACGGCAATATCACGCGTCACTTCGACGTGCTGCTTCTGGTCGCGGCCGACCGGCACCACGGTGGACTGCACCGACAGAATATCGGCGGCCATCAGCACTGGATAAGCAAACAGGCTGTGCGTGGCGGCGATCCCTTTAGCCAGCTTGTCTTTGTAGGAATGGCAGCGCTCGAGCAATCCCATCGGCGTCACCACTGAAAGAAGCCACGCCAGCTCCTGCACTTCCGGCACATCGCTCTGGCGGTAAAAGGCGGTCTTTACCGGATCGAGTCCGGCGGCCAGAAAGTCGAGCGCGACATCTTTCACCATAACACGCAGCGCGGCGGCATCATTCACCGTCGTCAGCGCGTGATAGTCGGCAATGAACAGAAACGCCTCGCCCTCTTTCTGAAGTTCGAGCGCGGGCTTCATCATCCCGAAATAGTTACCGATATGCAGTTTGCCCGAAGGCTGTATGCCCGAAAGTATTCTCATGGGGTTATTCTTCATCTTCACTTTTTCCCTGTGCCGTATTCACCGCCCTGTTCCTGAACCAGCAACTCCTCTGCCGCCGGAATCCGGTACGGTTTCCCGCCGCGATTCACAATCACGTCTTGTCCGAGCTTCGCCTTCTTAACGAGTTCATCATGAACAGCCCGTTGCAAACACTGCCGGGCTTCCTCACCTTTTTTCAGCAAATTATTTTTATTCATGGCTACTCTCCAACACCAACGCATAACGGGTTGCATCCACTATCTTTCGACCATCAGCATCATTCGCAAACACAAGAACCGTTCCTGAATTCGAGTTATCGTAGCAGAAAACTTCATCGCACAAAGGCGCAAAAACAGTCAGAAAATTGGAAACCGTCCGGCGGTATCGCCGGGTAATCGCCTCATCGGGAATATTATGTCCGCCGGACTCCACCCGCTGACGGACACGGAGCCGGGAAAACTCCGCCCCAGGAATCCAAAGATAGAACAAAACGACTTTCCACCCCTTGGAACGCAGTTCGTTTAAAAGGCGAACATACATCCGACCCGACAGCGTCGTCTCGAAAGCAAAATCGGTTCCTGCCGCCACATTCGCTTCGATTTCCCGCAGAAAGATTTTCCCTGCCTCGATTTGAACTCCGGCCGGATTAAGCGGCGATAGACCATCCGCTATTAGGTCGGCATTGATGAAATTCCGGCATCCGGTCATTTCCGGCAGATACCGCAGAGCAAACGTCGTCTTGCCCGCCCCGTTCGGCCCGGCAATGACATAGCAGGTTGGTTGAGAATCAGAAGACATTTTTTACCAAACCTCAATCCGGAGCCCTGGAACACGTTCAAACTCACGCACATTCCGGGTCACCAGCACACAGTCGTTGGCTAAAGCCGATGCCGCCAGCCACAGGTCGTGGGCCCCAATCATGTGACCTTTTGCGGCCAGGTCACTCCAGATTTCCGAATGAACCCGCGCTACGGCGAGGTCGATATCCAGAACTTCCATTCCGTTCAGCACC
Source organism: uncultured Verrucomicrobiota bacterium (assembly GCA_964398915.1). Classification (GTDB taxonomy): domain Bacteria; phylum Verrucomicrobiota; class Kiritimatiellia; order Kiritimatiellales; family Tichowtungiaceae; genus Tichowtungia. The sequence continues at coordinate 26,739 of CAYNOR010000004.1, read as the reverse complement.
CTCTCTACAAAGGCTAACCGGCGGGCTCTGATCGTTTGATCCGGAGCTCGATGAACTCCATGTAACAGCTCGCTCGCCGAAATCACCGATAGAAAAACCGGATCATCGCCATGTTTGGGAAGTACCCGGTCGAGATCCAGCGAACCTTTCTCACTGGCTATCAGGATATTGGTATCAATCAGGAGTCCCATGGATTTGAGACCTCCGCTTTCTTCATTTCTTTACGAGCCGCCTCGATATCTGTCTCGAAGGATGAGGCCTCTTCCGGTGTCAAACGGGCAGACGTTTTCAATAAAGCCGCCAGCTCACTGAGCCGCCGCCCCTTCGGAACCGGTTTCAGCTCAGCAACCTCCTTGCCGCTTTTCATCAGAACAAACCGATCACCTTTATACGCAACCCGGTTGATATACTCAGAAAAATTCCGGGCGACATCCGTCACACTCAAAGCAATTGCACTCATCGCGCACCTCCAAAATCAGATAATATGATTATCTGATTTTATGTCAACTTCCTTTCACAATCCGCCCGGCCCACTTGCGGAACTGCACCGCGCGTTCGTTTTCGATCTTGAACCCGACGGCGACGATCGCCTGCAGATTGTAGTGCTCGACCTCACGCTTCACCTGCCTGTCACCCTCATTTTGAACTATTAAGTATTGCTTAACAGTTGCTCCCCGCTCCAGCTCCCGATCCGCAAAAATACGCTTCAAGTGCTGGTTGATGGCAGGAACCGAAACATCATAAAGGACCGCCATCATCTTCTGCGTCAACCAGATATTCTCATCCTCATAACGCATTTCCACACTGGTTTCCGAGCCGCCACCGACTGCAATAAAGGTCAAATACTCCGCCGTACTGCTGCGGATCAGCTTGTTCTTATTCTGCTCACTCATATTTGTCCTTATTTAACCGCGAATGGACGCGAAATTACGCGAATCAAAAATAGGTGGAACGCGATCTCCGAGCGCGTTCAAAGCGCGCCCGGAGGTCGCGCTCCACCCAACATCAATACACCTTGATCATCACAACCGACTTTTTCAGTTCTTCGACCAGAGACAGCAGATTCACCGGCTGATACTCAGACCCGTTTCCATTACGCAGCCACTGTTTCCCGGTAAAGATACTTCTGGAAGCCTGCGAACACCTTGCCGATGTCTTCCGGCTTTCCTAGATCGGCCACGGCGTCGGCAATGGAGTTGTGATACTTGAGCCGCAACAAGGGGGTGAGCTTTTCTTGGTCAAGCTCCCCGACGCCGACCGACACATAGTGCGCCAGCACGAAGTCCAGAAACGCCTGCTGCTTGGCGTTGAAGTTGGAGTTGATATAAACCCGCGCATGGTCGGCACGTTCTTTGCGTGTAATGGTCGGCGTATTGTAGCTGACGTAGGCGAGTACGTCGAAGATGTCGCTTTTCTCGGCATCAATGCATTTTTGCATCTCACCGAGCTGGTCTGGCCCGAATCCCTTTTCCGCCAGCCCGGCCAATAGTTTTGCCCGCGTATCTGGTGCGCTCCAAAGTTTGCGCAGCTCATCCTCGCTTTGGAAAAAATCGGGGATCGCGCCAAAGAGCAGATTGATGAACTCCTTGGATGACATGGGTGTGCCATCGGGATGCCAGAACGTGGTCATCATCATGTGCTGAATGGTGCGCTCTTTTCCATCGGCGAGTTTCACCTTTGCCTTTTTCTTGCGCTGACATTCGCAGGGGCGTTTACCGCAAACAAAACAAGACTCCTTCGGACACTCGCACGGGATCATCCCGCAAACGGGGCATGGCTGCGGCGGTGTTACTTCGCAAACGCAGGGACGCGTATTGCACTTGGGGCATGGCTTTTCTTCTTGCGGCGGCCCATCCCATTCCGGATCACTGAATTTAAGATGCGCCTTCACGAAGTCGTAGATGGTGAAGTAATCCTTGCCATCGTAGAGCCGCGTTCCGCGTCCGATGATCTGCTTAAACTCGATCATCGAATTGATCGGGCGCATCAAAACGATATTGCGGATGTTACGGGCATCCACGCCGGTGGAAAGTTTTTGCGAGGTGGTGAGGATGGTCGGAATCGTTTTCTCGTTATCCTGGAAATCGCGCAGGTGTTGCTCGCCGAGTTCGCCGTCATTGGCCGTCACCCGCTGGCAGTAGTTCGGGTCGCTGCTCGTCTTCATCTGGTTAATCAGGTCGCGCACCGCCAGCGCATGAAGCTGGCTGGCGCAGAACACCAGCGTCTTTTCGTTCTGATTAATCTGCGACATAAAGATTTCAACGCGCTTCTTTTCGCGCGACTGGATCTCGATGATCTTGTTGAAATCCTTTTCCTCGTACACCTTTCCAGCCTCGATCTCGCCATCTACCACCGTATCGTCGGACGTGTAGGTGTAATAATCGATTGTCGTGGAAATCTGTTTCACCCTGAAAGGAGTCAGGAAGCCGTCGTTAATGCCGTCCTTGAGCGAGTAGATATAGACCGGCTCGCCGAAATAGCGGTAGGTGTCCACGTTGTCCCTGCGCTTGGGCGTGGCGGTGAGGCCGAGTTGCACCGCCGGAGCAAAGTAATCGAGAATGCCGCGCCAGTTGCTTTCATCGTTTGCACCGCCGCGATGGCACTCATCCACAACGATGAAATCGAAGAAATCCGGCGGATACTCACCGAAATACGGTGATGGCTTGTCGTCCTTGGGCGGGCCGCTCATAAACGTCTGGAAGATGGTGAAGAACAGACTGCCGTTCTTTGGAACCTTGCCTTTCTTACGAATGTCACCCGGCGCGATCCGCACCATAGCGTCCTCGGCAAAAGCGGAGAAGTTGTTGTACGCCTGATTCGCGAGGATATTGCGGTCGGCGAGGAAAAGGATACGTGGTCGGCGCGAAGGGTCGCGGCTTAGATTCCAGCGGGCGTTAAACAGCTTCCACGCAATTTGAAACGCGATGAACGTCTTGCCCGTTCCGGTGGCGAGAGTGAGCAGGATACGATTACGGTTTTCCGCAATGGCCTCCATCACCCGCTCGACAGCGATGTCCTGATAATATCGGCTGGGATGCGATCCGCCTTTGTCCTCAAACGGCACTTCGGCAAAACGGTCACGCCATGCATCCTCTTTAGCAAAGGTTTCATTCCAGAGATCATCCGGCGACGGGAAGTTGGCTGTTTCGCCTTCTTTGCCGGTCTCCATGTCGATGCCGTAAATGCCCTGACCATTACTGGAATAGGTGAAGCGCACAGCCAGTTTGCCCGCGTAGTTCTTGGCCTGCGCTACACCTTCGGTCAGTTCTTGATCCCATGCTTTGGCCTCGATAACCGCCAGTTTGGTGTTGCGGTACTCCAGAACATAGTCCGCTGTCAGAGCCTTGCCGCGTTTGCCGCGCCCTTCGATGCGACCGGGTGCAATCGGATATTCCCGCCGGATGCGACTGCCTTCGACAACGCCCCAGCCCGCCGCCTTTAACGCGGGATCAATATGTTCGGCTCTGGTTTCGGCTTCGTTCATGATTTTGACCTGATTGACAGGGTTAACTCTGTGGACCGCATTGACAATGTGGTCAATCGAGTCATTCCTGTCAACACACTCATACCGGTCTTGTTCCTTTGCAATCCGGAAAAACTGAACAGCCCCAGAAATCACCTTTCGCCGACTTACGCTGGCGCATCGGCTTGCCGCACTGCGGGCATTCCGGCGATGGCGGAAGACTCTTCTCCCGCGCCTCGATGCGTTTGGCCGTGAGCCGTTCACTGAAGCCGCCGTTTTCTTCAAACGCCTTGCCCTGCGCTTCAATCTGACTCTTCAACATATTCAGCGCGCGGCCGATGATAATGAGCATCGCATTGGCCACCACCACCGCGTCATCGGCATCGAGCCACCGGGCGTACTTCTTGCGTTGCTCCAGCGCATGTTTCGCCGACTCATGAACCATGTCGTCGGAGAATGGCGCCGGATCCAGCGAGATCGCATTCACGGCTTTCGCTTCCGGCTCGTGCACCGACCACGGGAGCTGGTGCCGGTCGAGAATGAACACCTCGTAATCGCCGCGCAGCTCGCTCAGGCTCGCCCGCGCCACGTCGGTGAGCTTCATCTCGGTGTCTTTCGAGGTAGACGAACGCTCCGAACCTTCGATGATATTCTGTCGGCCACTGCGCGCGGCCTGCGTCATCTGGTCGTACTGCCGCCCCTTCGGGTCATAAAACTTCGGCCCTGCCTCGCGGTGATCGAACGTCAGAAAACGGCGGCAGAATCGCAGCGTCTCGATCTGCACCATCGTCGCCAGCGTGAAAGAATGGAGACGGCGGAACCCACCGTGTTTATCGAACAGCTCAGGCATGGTGTGCTCCTGGTTGGTGGTGTGCCCTTGGTGACTCTTTTGACTTCATTGACATCGCGGCCATTCCACTTAAAAAGGTCAACCATGTCAATCCGGCCATCTCACAACTCCCCCGCAAACGCCCGGTGCAGCAACGACTTCTTCAACGCATCCAGCGCGGCGAGCTTCTGCTGATAGATGGCGGCGAGGCGTTGGGTTTCTTCCGACAGGGAGTCAAGAGTGTCGGCAATGGTTTCCTGTTCGGCTAACGGCGGAAGGAAAAGCGGACAACTCAACACCTGATTCAATCGCATGTTGGTTTGATTCTCGCCGTTATCGAAACTCAAGAAATGCCTGTTCCGATTGAGCTGATAGAATAGGAACTTAGTGTGGAACTTCGTGGAGCGAATCAGGCAAATGCGCTGGTTTAGCGTGTAAGTGTTGGATTCCTTCACTAAAAAGCATTTGGCAAGAGCCTTGCCGTTTGGAACATCGCTGAGAACCATCGCGATTTCGCCGGGCTGAAGCAACAGAAGCGCATCGTTTGATCTTTTGAACACTTCTCCTTCGGTCGAAATGAACTTCGAGTTGATGACGATGAATCGGCCGCCTTCATCAATGCACCGTTCGTGTGCTTTGCCGTTCACGTATTCGCAAACTTCGCCCAAAGGCTTTTCTGCCCACCCTTCGCGCCTGTGGCTGAAAATGGAATTGTGGTGGCTCGCGAAGAGGGCGCGGGCGTTTTGGAGGTTCTTTTCGGCGTTGGCTTTGGCTGTCGCAATCCCCTCAAACGCTTCGTCCAGCAGCCCGACAATCCGCCGCTGCTCCGCCAGCGGCGGGACAAAGAGTTCGACACTCTGGAGTTTTTGAATCGTGAGCGTATCGACGGTTGCCCCATTGCCACGGTCGAGTTGGTCAAAAAAGGAAGGCGACTTCAGCCACAAGTTGACGAACTCGCTACTTACCTCGGAGGTTCGTTTCATCCAGAGGACGCTCGCGTCCTTGAAATAGAACAGGTCACTGCTTCGAACGACATGTGAGTTCCCGATTGTTCCAATCGCGGTGATGACAATGTCGCCCGCTTTCGGGACACCGTATTCTTTCGATAGCTCGGCAAAGTGCTTCTCGGAGATGAACAGTTCGTTGTCCACAAAGCCGTCGGCAGCCAATCGCGTCACTTCACGCCCACGGTAGAACGGCACGCCCTCCGTCTTCCATTGGGATTTCAGAACGCGCTTGCTTGAGCCGATCTGGTAGAGGTCGCTCAGCTTTTTTGTCTGCCACCCCTTCTTCATAGCAGTGCCTTGATATTCTCCAACACTTCCGCGCTCTCGGCGTCCAACGCGGCGATTTCTTTCATGATGGCCTGCGGGGTGCGGTGGACGACTTCTTCGCCGCCGTTCGGGTTTTTCACCGACAAATCAAAGGTGCTTTGGTCAATCGTCTTGGTATCCACGCTCCAGCTTTTGGGCGAGTCGGCAAACGTCCGTTGCAGGTCAATAAAGTCAATCAGGTCATTATCATTCAGCGGGTTGGTTTTGCCCATGTTTCGTCCGGGTTCGAGCTGATAGAACCACGTTTTCCGGGTCTTGGAACCTTTCTCGAAAAACAGTACCACGGTTTTGACGCCCGCGCCCTGGAACGTACCGCCGGGACAATCCAGTACGGTGTGCAGGTTGCAGCTTTCAAGTAACAGCTTCCGCAAACTGACCGACGCATTATCCGTATTGCTCAGAAAGGTGTTCTTGATGACTACGCCTGCGCGTCCGCCCGCTTTGAGCATTTTGATGAAGTGCTGCAAAAACAGGAACGCCGTTTCGCCGGTGCGGATCGGAAAGTTCTGTTGAACCTCTTTGCGTTCTTTGCCGCCAAAGGGCGGATTGGCGAGGATCACGTCGTAGCGGTCTTTATCCTGAACGTCGGCGAGATTCTCGGAAAGCGTGTTGGTGTGGATGATGTTCGGCGCTTCGATGCCGTGCAGAATCATGTTCATGATCGCAATGACATAGGCCAGCGACTTCTTCTCCTTGCCGTAGAAGGTGCGCTCTTGCAGGGTGCGGTCTTGCGAGGTGGTGCGCTTGGGGTAGGTTTCTTTGAGGTAGTCATACGCTTCGCACAAAAAGCCTGCCGAGCCGACCGCCCCGTCGTAAATCTTGTCGCCAATCTTGGGCTGAACCACCCGCACGATGGTACGGATGAGCGGGCGCGGGGTGTAATACTCGCCGCCGTTGCGCCCGGCGTTGCCCATGTTTTTGATCTTGGCTTCGTAGAGGTGCGACAGCTCATGCTTCTCGGTCTGGGAACGGAAGCGCAATTCGTCGATATGGTCGATGATCTCGCGCAGGTTGTAGCCGCTCTGGATGCGGTTCTTGATTTCGCCGAAAATCTCGCCGATCTTGTATTCGATGGTGTTCGGGCCGGTTGCCTTGGCTTTGAAGCCGTGCAGGTACGGGAAGAGCTTACCATTGACGAAGGCCAGCAGGTCGTCGCCACCCAACGCGATGTTGTGGTCGAGTTTGCCGTCTTTGCCCTTCGGTGCGGCCCACGTTTCCCAGCGGTAGGGCTTTTCGAGGATGTAGGCGTACTTTTTGCCGTCGAGCGCGGCTTCGGTGGCCTTATCCTCTTCGAGACCGTCGAGGTATTTTAGGAACAGCAGCCAAGAGGTTTGCTCGGTATAATCCAGCTCGCTGGTGCATCCGGCATCCTTCCAGAGAACGTCGTCGATATTCTTGAACGCTTGCTCGAACATAGATGCCTTTCAGATGTCATGGGTCACTTCGTTTTAAACCGTCTTCTGAACCAGATACTCGCGCACGGCGGATTCGTCGTTGGCGATGGTGTCGCAGCGGGTTTTGGCGTCGGCGAGTTTGTCGAGTGCCGGATGGTGCGCGGCAACGCCGATGGCCTGTTCGATCGCGTCATTAAATTTGGCCGGGTGCGCGGTGGCCAGACAGATGGTTGGAGCGGCTAAGTCCGCAAAACATTCCGAGACGACAACACCGACCGCAGTGTGCGGATCGAGGATGTACCCTTCCTGTTCGTAGCATTTTTTAATCATCGCCAGCGTCTGAGCGGTGTCCGCTTCGCCTGCGGCGAACAGAGGATCCATGACTCCGTCCGCATTCAACTCAACCGTCAGCGATTTGTTTTTAGCAAAGCCGGCCATCAGCTCGCGCAGTTTTGCGGAATCCTGACCCAGCCGGTAGTAGAGATAGCGCTCAAAGTTGCTGGCAATCTGAATATCCATCGACGGACTGATGGTCGGCACGACTTCGCCCATGCTGTAGACGCCGGTGTTGAAAAAACGCGACAGGATGTTGTTTTCGTTGGTGGCCAGAATCAGCTGTTTAACCGGCAGACCCATCTGCGCGGCAATGTATCCGGCCATGATGTCGCCGAAGTTGCCGGTCGGTACCGCGAACTGCACTTTTGCCGCACCGGTGGTTTCCTGTACCCGGAAGGCGGCGTAAAAATAATAGACGATCTGGGCCAGCACGCGCGCCCAGTTGACGGAGTTGACGGAGCCGAGCGAGTGCTTCTCTTTAAACTCCACGTCGGCGAAAATCGATTTCATCAGATGCTGGCAGTCGTCGAAGGTGCCTTCCACCGCGAGGTTGAACACGTTATCGTCGAGCACGCTGGTCATCTGCTTTTCCTGAACGGGACTGGTGCGGCCCTTCGGATGCATAATGAAAATGCGGATATTCTTTTTGCCGTGAACGCCGTAGATGGCGGCCGACCCGGTGTCGCCGCTGGTCGCGCCGAGGATATTCAGTTCGCCGCCGCGTTTTTCGAGAACGTACTCGAACAGATTGCCGAGAAATTGCAGGGCGACATCTTTGAAGGCGAGCGTCGGACCGTGCCAGAGTTCCAATACATGGAATCCGTCGACCCGAACAACCGGAGCCACGTCTGCGGCGCGAAACGTGGAATAGCTTTTTTCGATCAGAGCCTTGAGATCGGCGGGCGGCAGATCGGTCGCGAACAGGCTCATCACCTCGAATGCCAGCTCCTGATACGAAAGCCCCGCCCACGCCAGCAGTTTGCCGGACACGTTCGGCAGATTTTCGGGCAGAAGCAGTCCGCCGTCGGGTGCCAGCCCGGTCATTACCGCATCAAGGAATCCGACCGGCTTCATTTGGCCTCTGGTACTGATATATTTCATTCTTAAACCCCTAGAATTGAGTGGCCGAGCATAGACCAGCCTCCCGCCCGAATACACGAAAAAATTGTCTTATACGAAGTTAACTTAGTGAGTATTCTTCACCACCCGCTTCGCTAGAGCAAACTTCGGAGGAGGTCAGAGAGCTTCTCTCAATAAACGGAACAGATTTGAAGCAGAGATATCAAGTGACCGCCGAAGGCAGAGGCTGGATTGTCGAAGGCAAACCGGCAGAGAGTGAAGCGAACGGCAAAGCTCGTTTTTACTTGTGATCTCTACTCCGAATCAAGCCCTGTGCCAACAGGGCTACCCCAAAACCATGGGGCACCGTTTATTCCATCTGACTTCTGATACCAAAACCGCATGATATTCGGTTAAAAGACAAGGCAGGCTGGACGCGAAGCGAGGACCGAAGGAAGCAGCAACCCTGCGATACGTATCGCCGGCATCTTGCCGGCCTTGATAGAATACTGAATGTCATTCGGAAGTGGTATGACCCCTGATTTCTGAACGTCCCCTCTGACCCCCTCGGAGGTCCCTCTAGCAAAGCGAGTGGTAAAAAATCTTTTTCAGATTCCGATCAATACAAATCAGATTGATGCCGTATTATATGGAGCAATATCCGAAGGGTTATTGAAACGCTTCGTCGAGAAGTTGTCTGATCTGCCGTTTACGGATTTCTATGCTTTCGCACAAACGAAACTGGACCTGGGCGCGATGCAGATTCTGATCGGGCGCACGAATCTTAAAATAGACGTTGCCGGCCAGATGATCCTGAAAGAAGCGGAGGCCCAGCTCAAACGCAATCAGTCGAATGGAATCGTACAGATACTTCCGGTCCTGCGGAGTGAGGAACCCTTTTGCATAAACGGTATAGCCGCGAACAAAGGCATCGCAAAAATCCAGATCGAAAACGACCTCAGACAGATTCTCTGCTTCTTCCCCCGCCCGGTTGCACAGGGAGCGCAACGCATCCCCGAAATCATAATGAATGAGACCGGGTTTAACGGTGTCCAGATCAATGATAGCTGTGCCCTTTCCGGAGTCGGAATCGATCATGATGTTGCTGACTTTTGGATCGCCATGGATTAAGCGGGTCTGAAGCCCGCCGTTTTTTATCGCATCCTGAAGAACACTGGCGAATCCGCGCCGGGCCTCAATAAATTTGCACAAGCCTTGAATCTGTCCCGAACCGCCGATCAGTTCACGGGCGGTATCCGTTGCGACTGTTTGGTCATATTTTGCGAGGTACCCGGGCGTTTCATGATAGCCGGGCAGCGTGTCATGCAGAAGGCTGGGGTCTATCCCGGAAATCAGCCGGTGGAACTGCCCCAGAACCATTCCGCATTCGTAGGCATGCTCTTCATTCTGGGCGACATCGAAAGAACCGGCCGAGGCAATCAGGGTCAGTGCACGCCAGTAATTACCGGATTCATCAATGAAAAAATCCTGCCCGGTCCTGCACGGGATAATCCGCGGAAACTGCCAGATGCGGTCAGCGGAATCTCCTTCCCGCAGAAGCTGGTCATGGCAGTGCTGTGTAAGAATACGCATGTTTTCCATAATCCAATCCGGACGGGGAAACACGCGGTGATTAATCCCCTGAATAATCACGCGCTCTTCGGAAAAGTGGGTTCTGAACACAGCGACATAGGTGTCGTTAACATTTCCGGATGTGACCGGACGGATGCTTGCCAGCCTGCCGCGCAACTCAAACTGCTGTGCAATTTTATCCAGATTCATGCGGACTATTGTCTACGAATCCCGGCGGCTTGTCGGGGAAAAATTTTAAAAACATTTTTCCAATGTTTGGAAAACACCCTCGTCCATGCTTAAATCCCGGTCTATGCCCAAATTCACTTATGCCGCTGAATTAAAAAAGACCTTCCGCTGCTACGGACATTTCTACCGCCTGCACATCGGAGGCGCAAACCCGCAGCTCTGCCGCAGTGTGCTGGAAATCACGTCGCTACCGCGTGAAGCCGTCGGCGCCAAAAGCGACCCGCACGATCTGTTCAGCAGTTCAGGAAAAGAACTGAATCTGCCGGATGCGGTGGTGATTATGATGAACCCCGGCTCGTCGCGCCCGATTGAGGACGGCGATACCGACAGCCTGCTGACTCTGCCGTTGCCCGCCGGATTTCAAAAGCCGCTGGTGCTGACTCAGCCGGATAACACCCAGTACCAGATTATGCGGGTGATGGTTTCCAAGGGCTGGAACCACGTCCGGGTGCTGAATATTTCCGACCTGCGGGACCCGAAAAGCCCAAGCTTTATCGCCAAAACAAAAGATCTCGCCACCCTGCCCGGCGGCGCAACGCACAGCATGTTCTGCGAAGAACGTTCCGCTGAGCGCAACACGATGCTCCGGCGCAAACCCGCCGCGCCGTTCATCCTCGGCTGGGGTCAGGACGCCGGACTGATTCCACTCGCAAAACAATGTTTAAGCCGGATCGAAGGTGAAAAGATCATTACCGTACCCGCCGGAAACGATCCGGTACTGACGGCTCATCCCAGCCCGATGCTTCAATCCAAAAAAGAAGAATGGCTTGAGACAATTCTCGACGCAATTCCGCCCACATTCTAATCTCTTCCATGCTTAACAAAAAAACACCTTTTCATTTGATGGCCAAACCGGCGGGGCCGGATTGCAATCTGGCCTGTAAATACTGCTTCTACCTCGAAAAAGAAGTTCTCTTTAAGGAGAATAAGGTTCACCGGATGAACGATGAGGTGCTGGAGACTTATATCAAACAGTACTGCGAGTCGCAGAATACACCGGAAATCCTCTTCGCCTGGCAGGGCGGCGAACCCACGTTAATGGGTGTGGAATTTTTCCAGAAAGCCGTTCAGCTCCAGAAAAAATACTCGGCCGGACGCCCTGTACAGAATGCTTTCCAAACCAACGGTACACTGATTGACAACGACTGGTGCAAGTTTCTCGCCAAAGAGAAGTTTCTGATCGGCCTCAGCCTCGACGGTCCGCGACACATCCATGACAAATTCCGCATCGACCGCGGCGGCAACCCGACTTTCGATAAAGTGATGAAAGCGCTTAAGCTGATGAAGGCCCACCGGGTGGACTTCAACACGCTCACCTGTGTCACCCGCCAAAACGCACAATACGCGCTGGAAATCTACGACTTTCTGAAAAGCACCGGCAGCACATTCCTGCAATTCATTCCGATCATTGAACGTAAACCCGACGATGCCGCCGTGCACCTCGGCCTGAAACTCGCTATGCCGCCGGATCTCGCCACCGATGATACAGACGACCGCGTAATGCCCTGGACGGTTCAGCCGAAGCAGTACGGACAGTTCCTGATCGATATTTTCGAAGAATGGGTGCGGCGGGACGTCGGGAATGTCTTTGTGCAGATTTTTGATGTAATGCTCAACGGCTGGATGGATATGCCGCCGCCGCTCTGCGTCTTTGCCGAGCGTTGCGGCAGTGCGATGATCATTGAGCATAACGGCGATCTCTACGCCTGCGACCACTTCGTCTATCCCGACTTTCGGCTCGGAAATATTCTCCAGACGCCCATGACCGAACTGGCTCACTCAGAAAAACAGAGAAAATTCGGAAACGACAAATTCGACAAGTTGCCGGAATGGTGCCGCAAGTGCGATGTCATGTTCGTCTGCCACGGCGAATGCCCGAAACACCGTTTCATCACCACACCGACCGGAGAACCGGGACTGAACTGGCTGTGCGAGGGCTACAAGATGTTCCTGCATCACATCGACCCCTACATGCGCACGATGGCGCAACTCATCCGCAATAACCAGCCTGCCGCCGACATTATGGCCATGGTTCCGCCAAAAAAGAAGCTCCTCTAAAACACGTACAAAATAATCCGTATTTTTCAGATTGAAACCCCTCGAACTGAAGAATAGCTTCCCCACAACAGGGAGGTCGGTATGGGTTGCGAGTTTTTGAAAGGCTGCTTGTTTTTCAATACGCTGCATCAGCAAGCCATCGACGAACTGAAGAAGGTTTACTGCGAAAATAATCCATCGATCTGCGCCCGGCGGCAGGTCTCCATGGCGGTCGGTCGCGAACAGGTTCCGCTGAATCTCGCCCCGAACCATAATCATTTGGTTCAAACCATCATTAGTGCTGCCTTATCCAAACGCTAGAGCGGGTAGCGATTGATATGCCACCAAGAATGGATCGGATGGAAACACGGAGATTTTGATCCGTGCTCTTTCCCTGGCGATCTCGGACTTTCCTGATGTGTCCTTCGGTGAATTTTAATTTCCTGTTTCTCTGCCATCGCCCACATTCTGACTCGGAATCAATTTTTCGAACTGCTTTTTGGTTGTCTCTATTCTCACGTCCGGTAGGGTTCCCGCTCAATTTAACCCAAGGAAAATCTCATGATCGCAGACGGAAAAACAGTACGTATTCACTACACCGGCACACTGAACGACGGTACACAGTTCGACTCTTCCGCCGGGCGCGACCCGCTCGAATTTGAAACCGGCTCCGGTATGGTGATTCCCGGCTTTGACTCCGCCGTGCGCGACATGAACGTCGGCGGCAAAAAAACCGTCACGATTCCTGCAGCGGAGGCCTACGGCGAAGCACGCGAAGAAATGATCGGCAACCTGCCCAAAGACCGCTTCCCTCCGGAGATGGAACTGGCCGTCGGTATGCAGCTCCAGATGATGGGTCCGCAAGGTCCGCTCGGCGTGGTCGTCAACGCGATTACCGATGAATTTGTAACCATCGACGCCAACCACCCGATGGCCGGCAAAAATTTGACGTTCACGCTCGAACTGGTCGAAGTTATTTAGCCGGTTCTCTTTTGTCGAACTTCAGCGCCGCAGAGTTGATGCAGTAGCGCATACCGGTGGCTGTCGGACCGTCGTCGAAGAGGTGGCCGAGGTGCCCACCACAATGGGCGCAAAGCACTTCAGTACGGGTCATACCGAGGCTGTTGTCGGGACGAAGAACTACTGTTCCGGCTTTAGCCGCTGCGTCAAAACTCGGCCAGCCGCATCCGGAATGAAACTTGGATTCCGATGTGAACAGTTCGGCCCCGCAGGCGGCGCAGCGGTAAAGGCCGGGCTTATCGTTGTCGGTGTAAATTCCGGCGAACGGACGCTCCGTTCCGGCCTGACGCAAAATGCGGTACTGCTCAGGCGTCAGTTCTTTCTTCCATTCCGCATCGGTTTTCTGAATAGGGAACTGCTGTTTCATCGGGGCCTCCTTTTCTGTGCAGGAGCACAGGATGATTGGAATGATGGAGTACAGGAGTACTGGAGTAATGAATCTCAGCAACCCGATCCGCATCCCGTTTTTATTTTTTTTCATGCCCAACACTCCATGACTCCACTACTCCAACACATCCATCAACTTCTCCGTATCCGTCAGATCTTGAAAGACAAAATCAGCACCGGCCTTTTCCAGACTCTGGAAATCGAATCCGCCGGTGGCGACGGCAATGGCGATCAACCCGTTCGCTTTAGCGGCGTTAATGTCGCTGGGCGTGTCGCCGATCAGAAAAAATTTTCCGGGGCGCTCGACACCGGAGGCCTTCAGCGCCTGCCGGGCGATTTCGGCGCGATCGGCGTGCGTACAGCCGAATCCGCCGAAACTGAAATGATCCGCAATACCCGCATGATGCAGCTTGGCCCGCGCCGTCGCTTCAATATTTCCGGTGACGATTCCAAGCTTCCATTGTTTGGAAACTTCGCGGAGAATATTTTCAACATTCGGGAAAAGGGTCGGGGGATTTACGGCCAGCCGCGAGTTGAGCGCCGGAGCAAGCCGCTCGAAAAAGGCGCGCTCCATTTCCGGGGTCGATTCAACGCCGCGCTCACCGCAAATTCCGCGAAAGACATTCAGGTCGGTCGCGCCGTAAAAGTTGATGTGCTCGACGCCCTGCTCCCAGCCGAGTGCCTCTTTGAAGGCCTGAGCAAATGCGGCCCGGCCTCCCGGCGCGTGAAGCAGGGTTCCATCGATATCAAAGAGGATTAATCCTTTTCCCATAAATTCTGTTTCCAATGTTAAGACAGAGTGATAAAACCGCCGTCTTATTTTCGGGGATTCTAAAGGAAGAAAGCAGGTTGGCATGTCAAAAACGTATAAAATTACTGTAATGGCCGGCGACGGTATCGGCACGGAAGTGATGTCTGAAACCATTCAACTGCTGAATGCAGTGTCGGCAAAGTGCGGATTTAAGCTGGAATACAACGAACAGGCCGCCGGCGGAGCAGCCATCGACAAATATAACGATCCCATGCCCGACCACGTTATCGCCGCCTGCAAAGCCTCCGATGCAACGTTGCTGGGCGCCATGGGCGGCCCCAAGTGGGATCACCTGACCGGCGCGTTGCGTCCGGAATCCGGTCTGCTCAAAATTCGTAAGGAGCTCGGTGTTTTCGCCAACCTGCGCCCAGTTTCCGTTCCGGCCGCGCTGGCTGATTCCTCTCCGCTCCGCCCGGAAGCCGTGACCGGCGTCGATCTGCTGACCGTGCGCGAGCTGATCGGCTGCATTTATTTCGGCCAGCCGACCGGCAATGACGGCTTTGAAGCATTCAATACGATGCGCTACACCGTTCCGGAAATTGAACGCGTTGCCCGAGTGGCATTCGAATGGGCACGCAAACGCCGTAACAAAGTCACCTCCGTGGACAAAGCCAACGTGCTGACCGTCTCCCGCCTGTGGCGCGACACCGTCAAGCGCGTGCACGAAAAAGAATTCCCTGATGTTGAGCTCAACCACATGTACATCGACAACGCGACGATGCAGGTGGTTCTGAATCCGCGCCAGTTCGACGTGATTCTGACCGGCAACATTTTCGGCGACATTCTTTCCGACACAACCGCCACACTCGGCGGCTCGCTCGGGCTGCTGCCGTCCGCCAGTCTCGGCGAAAAATACGGTCTGTTTGAGCCGATTCACGGCTCAGCGCCGGACATCGCCGGTCAGGGCAAAGCCAATCCGGTCGCGATGATGCTGTCATCCGCCATGATGCTCGACTTCCTTGGGGAAGCCAAAGCCGCCGCCGCGATCCGCAAAGGTTACGAATCGGCGCTGGCACAGAATTACCGTACTGCCGACCTGTGGCGCGAGGGATATAAAAAGGCTTCGACCTCGGAAATGGGCCGTGTGATTCGCGAAGAAGCGCTCAAGAATCTGTAACCGGCGCGGGTGGAACCGCGCCCTCCAAACAGCTTTATTTCACCACCGCAAAGAGCAAACCTCGCCCTGAAACGGCCAGCTCTCCGGACAAGTAACAAGCCCGGCTCGAACTGGATTCCGGCGCACATATTCCCATTTCTCACCGTAACTTTCATGCGTGCGCAACTGCGTATCCCAAAAATCACGTTGCCAGATTGATCTGGAGGGCGCGGTTCCACCCGCGCCAAGCATACGTGAAGTCATCGATTTCCAATATCGCACCCAATCCTTCAATGCGGGATATTCACGGACTGCCGGAGAACAGAACAGATGAAGATGATCCGGCATGATCACGTACCGTCCGACACACCATCGGTCAGCAGATTGCCATGCATTCAGCAGAGCTTTGTGCACCCGCTCTTCGGCAAAGACCGATTTGCGCTGTGCAGAACAAACGGTCAGAAAAACAACAATCGGACGGTTAAAAAATTCCACAGCAGGCTGGTGTGCCGGATAATGGCGAATTTGTTCCGGATTTCCATTTTCATTCATGCAACATCCGTCGCGGGTGGAACCGCGCCCTCCAAACCAGAAACTACTTCACCACAGCACCGCTGGCAGGCAGATCGCCGTCAACCGTGATCAGCTTGAGCTGGTCGCCAATGGATGCACACAGAAGCATTCCTTGCGACTCGACACCGCGGATTTTCGCGGGTTTGAGATTGGCGACAATGATAATGGTTTTGCCGACAACCTGTTCCGGCGTGTAGTGCAAAGCAATTCCGGCGACGAGCTGGCGCTTCTCCTCACCGACTTCAATCTGAAGCTTAAGAAGTTTGTCCGCACCCTCCACCTTTTCGGCGGCGAGCACCTTGGCGGTGCGCAGTTTGACGTTCATAACTTCGTCATAGGTAATGACACCTTCGACTTTTACTGGTTCTGTATTCATTTTCTTTTCCTGTGGGGCGGACTTCGCAGCTGGCCCTGCTTGAGCAGGCAAGGATGCCTGCTCCACGTTGGACAATTCGACGCGCGGGAAGAGGATGCCGGGATTGCCGACAGTGATCCCGGCTTTAATGATGCCGAACTTGCGTAACAGCTTCGGATCAGGTTTGCCGAGACCGAAAGCGGCACGCAGCGCGCCCATTTTTTCCGGCATGACCGGATAGAGCAGCGCGGCACAGACACGCAGGCTTTCGGCGGCGAGAGCCAGCGTGAGGCCAACCTCTTCCTTTTTTGCTTCTTTAGCCTGTGTCCACGGCTGTTTGATCTCAAAATACTGATTCACCTTCCGCACAGCGACCAATACGGCATTAAGACCGCTATTGAGTCGCATGGTGTCAATGGAGTTCTCCATTTCGGCGACCGCCTGCTGAACGGTGTCCCACAGTTCTTTTTCCGGCACACCGGCGAGCGCAGTCTTTCCAACCACTGGAAATTTCCCGTCGCAATAGCGGCCAAGCATATTGACGGTTCGGCTCATCAGATTACCAAGATCATTGGCCAGATCGCTGTTGTAGCGGCGGACAAAAGCCTCTTCGGTGAAGGAAGCGTCCTGACCGAGTGTCATTTCAGCGGTCAGGAAATAGCGAAAGGCATCCACGCCGTATTTATCAACCATTTCCATCGGGTTGACGACATTGCCGAGACTCTTGCTCATTTTGGTGCGGCCGGTCAGCCACCAGCCGTGTGCAAAGATGGTTTTCGGCAGGGACACCCCCATCGCCTTGAGCATGGTCGGCCAGTAAACGGTGTGCGTGGTGAGAATATCTTTGCCGATCAGCTGGTGCGTCGCGGGCCACCATTGATTAAATTTCTCGTCGTCGCGCTTGTAGCCGATGGCGGTGATGTAATTGAGAAGCGCATCGAACCAGACATAGGTGACGAAATCCTTATCAAACGGGAGTTCAATCCCCCACGCCAGCCGCGATTTCGGACGGGAGATACAGAGATCCTGAAGCGTTTTGGTTTTCAGAAAGCCAAGCGTTTCGTTGGCGCGAAAGTCGGGCTGAATGAATTCAGGATGGGCTTCGATGTATTCAATGAGCCAGTCCTGATATTTGCTCATGCGGAAAAAGTAATTGGTTTCCTGAATGGCATCCACTTTCCGTCCGCACTCCGGGCAGTTGCCTTCAACGAGATCCTTTTCAGCAAAAAAGCGTTCACACGCAACGCAGTACCAGCCCTGATAGTCGGCGCGATAAATTTCATCGCGATCAAACAGATCTTGCAGAACCTCCTGCACGATGACTTTGTGGCGCGCTTCGGTGGTGCGGATAAAATCGTCATGCGTGATCTCAAGGCGCTTCCAGAGGTCTTGAAACCGGATAACGGTCTGATCGCACTGCTGCTGCGGTGTCAGGCCGTTCTTCTCAGCCGCCTGCTGGACTTTCTGTCCGTGCTCATCGGTGCCGGTCAGAAAATGCGTGGGGATGCCGAGCAGCCGATGATAGCTGGCCAGCACATCAGCCAGAATCGTTGTGTACGCATGACCGATGTGCGGTCTGTCGTTCACATAGTAAATCGGAGTCGTTACGTAATACCTTTTGTCTGCCATGATAAATTTCGATTCAGCTAGAAATTGTAACGGATGCCGGTACTGATCTGGAAGTCATTCTTTTCAATGTTCCCCTTAGCTTCCGGATGACTGTCGTAGTCGTCTTCCAGCGTCACAAGCAGGCTCATACGGTTGTTAATCCTGTTCTCAACGCCGGTTCTAATCTCAAAAGTGTAGGCGGATGTGTCTGCAGGCTCAGCATCCATCTCCACCGAACCCCACCACCGAAATGCATCCGTAATCTGCCAATCAACCCCGTGAGCAACCCGCCAGGCTAGATAACCGGTGTCACTGTCAGACGTCTTTTCATGCACATACAGCGGCCCGGAACTGACATCCACCTTCAGTTCTTTGGCGTCTACAAAATAATATCCAAGTCCAGGGCCGGCTTTTACGCGATAGGAAACATCTTTGAGCCCGTCATGCAGCACCGAAAGCACGCCATAGGTAAACCAGCGTTCGTGAAACATACGTCGCATTTCACCGGCGGATTCCACCTTTGAAACCGTCACCTGATCTTCAGTTTCCCCGTACTTTCCGTCCAGCTTCAGCTTGCCGCGATAAACCTTTCCATACCGGCTGTATTCGCCGCCATAGTTGTATGACTTCGTGTTCGCATTCCCGCTCTGAGCGGAAAATCCGCCATAAATACTCGATTTCCAGTCGCGCACAACCGGTTTAGCGGTCACTGCCGCCAGATTGACCGCCACAACCGGCTTCGACGCTACCACGGGTTCTGCCGCTATCGCCGGGCTCGGCACGGCCACTACATTCGTTATCACAAAGCCGCAATGCGGACAGACCAGCGAATGTCCCGCAACAGTTTCCTCCGATGGACAGGTTTCGGAGAAACCTTCCGTGGCAACCAGTAAGAATGCCAGCATAGATATACAAAAATTTACTCTTACACCCATTGCGGGGCTCCTCTCTGTCAAAATTCCGGTTATTTCCCGCCCGTAAAAACTATCCACCATGTCTTCATCATGCTGAAAAACCCACTGCCAGCAGGATACGGTGAATAGGTGCCAGCTTCATCGCCTTACTGCAAAACCTGCCTACATTACGACAAAATAAACGGAGAGAACGTTACAGAAACCTTTCAGGTTTGAAAATACTTCCTTCATTTTTTCCAAGCATCAAGACCGTAAGTCATCGACGGACGGATCGTTTACCGCTAGAGTTAGAGTAGATGATACAACCTGATTGCTCACTATGAATTTTAATAAACCTTCCTTTCTCATACGCCTGAAACTGCTCAGAGGTGTTTATCGCCGGTTGCACTTAAACTGGTTCAGCCATGACTATATAAGCAAAAGCCTGTCAAATCGCCAGGGCGAATGTCGGCGGTGCGGAGCCTGCTGTCAGCTCGGCTGGCGGTGCCGCTACCTCCAGAAGGATGATGCGGGAATTCCTTCCTGCCGGATCCACACGGGGTGGCGCCCTCCAAACTGCCACGCATTCCCTATTGATCAGCGGGATATTGCCGACCGCAACCTGATTGCTCCAGATGTGCCCTGCGGATTTTCATGGGCAGAGCCCGACGGGCAGTCTTCCTGCAAATCAGTCAAACCCGCTCGAAACGGGCGACGCTTTCGACGTGGTTGGTTTGAGGAAAAAGATCAACCGGCTGAGCACTGATAAATTTATAAAGTCCGCCCTCGCAGAGCAGTTGGCCGTCGCGGGCCAATGATGCCGGATTACAACTGACATAAATCACCACCGGCGGCGCGAGCTCGCGCAACATCTCCACCGCCTTGGGATGCATACCGGCGCGCGGCGGATCGGTAATCACCACGTTCGGCAGTCCGAACGCTTCCAGTTCCGCGCGGATTTTTCCGAAATGCATCAGATCCATCTGCCGGAAGGTGCAGTTTTTCGCGCCGTGTTCTTCAGCATTCTTCTGTGCATCGGCCACCGCCGCCTCGACCAGTTCAATGCCGAGCACGCGGGCACAATGTTTCGCGGCAAACAGCGCGATTGATCCGGTGCCGCAAAACAGGTCATAAACAACTTCCGAACCCTGGAAACGGGCGGCGGCCAAAATCTCATTGTAAAGTTTTTCGGCCTGCACGGTGTTGGTCTGGAAAAAGGAGTTCGGCGAAATGCGGTAGGTGTATTCGCCGAGCCGGTCGGAAATGCTCCCCTCGCCGCACAGCACAAATTCCTTGTCACCAAACGCCACCATGTTTTTACGATCCGTCGTCGCATTGATAAACGTCGTAAGTTTTGCGCCCAGTGCGGCCTGCAACTCCGTGCAAAGTTCGCGCATCAGCGCCGCATCGTGGGTCGAAGTGATTAAATTCACCATCAGTTCACCGGTACGCTGTCCGCGCCGCACAACAAGATTTCTCAGGAACCCTTCGTGCGTGAAGGTGGAATAAACCGGCAGCTTACGGGCGAGACAGAAACGGCGGACGGCTTCGACAGCCAGGTTCATTTCTTCCGACGCCAGATCGCAATGGTCGATATCAATCGCCTTGGCAAAGCAACCCGGCGCGTGAAACCCGAGCGCAAAATCAAGCGGCTTTCCCAGCTCGGCTTCCGGAATATTCATTTCATCGGCGGTCAGATAACGCCGGTCGGTGAAATCCATATCGATCTTGTTGCGATAGCCGAAAATTTCTTCCGCCGGAATACACTCCGCCACGGCAGGATTTTCAAACCCGCCCAGGTGCTCCAGCGCATCGACTACCTGCTTGCGCTTGATGCGAAGCTGCTCCGCATAGTCGAGGTGCTGCCACTTGCATCCGCCGCAAAAGCCGAAATATTTGCAGCGCGGCTCCGTGCGCCGGTCGGAAAATTTAAGGATTTCTTTCAGCTGCGCGACCAGATAGCGCTTTTTAATTTTATAAACTTCAGCACGGACTGTATCGCCGACGGCGGCGGTTCCTTCGACAAAAACGCGAATTCCGTCTTCCATCTTTCCGACACAGCGGTTTTTATCCGCCGTATCAAAAAGCTCCGTCTCGATAATCTGACCCTTTTTGTACATAAGCGGGCTGTTAAACCACGGAACGCCCGCCCTGTCGAAACTTTTCCAATGGACTAGAAATCAAAACCGGGAGTAGAAGCGACGGAACAGTGCCAGCAGGCCGCCGCCAAGCGCCACAATCAGCGCCGTTGCCGGTTCCGGAATTACATTAACAACAATGCTGTCCGCTCCGCCGTTATAGGTCATCGTATAGGTTCCTGGTACGATGTAGAGGGGGGCATCCACGCTGACGTCGTTCCATGTTGAGGTGCCTGAAAGCGCACTGCCGGAAACGTAGTCCTTGGGAAGATATAGACTTAGCTGCAAAAAATTCACGCTTGCGTAGTCATCTGTCGACGAGTCTGCCTTATAATAAACGCCTGATCCGAAAGACGATGTCTCGCTGGCGAAACCGGTCCACCTCCAAAGCGAATGTTCCGATCCAACAGCCAGAACTCCCTGAGCCGCCCACACCGCGCCGGAATCGGTGTAGTTTATCTGGTGCACCGTCAGCGCATCAGTGTTGACCGAACCGCTAATGGTGGCCACCACATCACTCCCGACATTATTCATCGTGAAGGTGAGAATATCTGCCCGAACCGTCATCGCCGTCATCAGCACAACCGCACACACCATCCAGCTTGTCGTTTTCTTCATTTTTTCTCCTGATTACTTTTTCGTTTACACATCCCCGTCTCAGAACATTTCAATTCTTAATCCTCGCGGTTACAGATGTAAAACCAAAAACACGTATAACACTGTAAGGGTATCCCCGACGATGGCGCAGGCCTTTTTCGCAGGGGTTATTTTCCCGATATCTGGGCAATTGAATTCCTGCGCGAGTGGCGTACACTGACCGCCATGAAGCCAGGCGTACACATTCATAAAACCGGAATTCAATTTGTCGTTCACAGCCAAGCCAACCGACTCTGGCTGTTGCTTTTTAACTCTGCCGAGGCCGAAATGCCGTCCCGCGAAATCGAAATGACCGGCGGCCCAGTCTGGCAAACCACGGTTTCCGGACTGAAGCCCGGCGCTTTTTATCTCTACCGTACCGATGCCGTTCCTGAACAGTGGCTGCTCGATCCGTATGCCCGTGCCGTTCACTTCCCGCGTGTCTGGGGCGACACCGCCGGACTTCAGCCGGGAGAACACCTCCGCACTGGCAAGCATTTCCCGAAAGGAGTTATCACGGAAGATGTCTTCGACTGGCGCGACGACAAACGTCCGAATACTCCGCTCGAAAAGACCGTAATTTACGAAGCGCACCTGCGCGGCTTCACGCGCAATGAAGCCGGCGGCACCTATCTCGATTTTATCGGGAAAATTCCATACCTGAAATCGCTCGGCATTACCGCCGTTGAATTTCTGCCGCTGTTTGAATTCAACGAACTGGAATTTTTTATCGAAGGCACCTCACGCAAAACCCTGCTCAATTTCTGGGGTTACAGCACCCTCGCTTTTTTTGCGCCGATGAGTCGCTACGCCGCATCCCGCGAGCCGGGTGCGGCGGTCACTGAATTTAAAATGCTCGTCAAAGCGCTGCACGCCGCCGGCATAGAAGTTATTCTCGATGTCGTTTTCAATCACACGGCTGAAGGTCCATTTAACGGGCCGGTGTACAATTTCCGGGGTCTCGACGAGGCCGCTTATTACATGATTAATCACGACGGCTCCTACCCCGACTGGAGTGGATGCGGCAATACCTTCAACTGCAACCATCCGGTCGCCAAACAGTTTATTGTCGAATGTCTTAAATACTGGGCGCAGGAAATGCACGTGGACGGATTCCGCTTCGACCTCGCCACGGTGCTGTGCCGCGACGAAAACGGCGAATTGCTTGAGCATCCTCCCATTATTAAAGCTATCGAAACCGAGCCTGCTCTTAAGCACGTCAAATTGATCGCCGAAGCGTGGGACGCGCTCGGCGGCTATCAGGTCGGCAGCTTCCCCGGTAAACGGTTTTCCGACTGGAACGGCCGCTTTCGTGACGACGTCCGCCGGTTCTGGAATGAATGTGAAGCCACCGGCTCACTCGCCACGCGGCTGGCCGGAAGCTCCGATCTCTATCAGCATAACGGCAACTCGCCGCTCAAGAGCATCAACTTCATCACCGCCCATGACGGGTTTACTCTGGCCGATCTGGTGACTTACGGGAACAAGCATAACGATGCCAATGGCGAAAACAACCGGGACGGCGAAAAGCAGAACAACAGCATCAACTTCGGCATTGAAGGGCCGACTGAAAACGCCCATGTCTGTGCTCGCCGCCTTAAGCAGCAGAAAAATCTGCTCACCACGCTCTTCCTGGCACGCGGCGTTCCGATGCTTACCGCCGGCGACGAATTCGGACGCACCCAGTCCGGCAACAACAACGCCTACTGTCAGGATAACGAAATCTCGTGGATCGACTGGTCGCTCCTCGAAAAAAACAAAGATCTTTTTGAATTCACCAAAGCCCTCATCGCCCTACGCAAAAACCATCCGGCTCTATGCGCCGGGAACTTTTATACCGGACAAGGCGATGTGACTTGGTTCGGCCCCGAAAATCTCGCGATCAACTGGCAGAACGACCGCGCACTCGGCATGCACATAAAAGGAAAAGACGAACTGCTCATCCTGATCAACAATGAAGAAGTCGACCTGACCTTTGAATTCCCCGCAGGCTGCTGGAACCTTTCTCTTACAACCGCTTCGGCAATAGACGCCCCTGCCTGTAGCGATTCAGCCTGTCTTGTGTCTGCACATTCTATTTTTGTTTTTTCACAAAACTAAGCGTCGATCCGGGGCTTTTATCAGTCACTAGCAAAGTGGCACACCTGCGCCAAGTTGGCACATTTCACGGCACGGTTTTATTCAGGAAATTATTTGTAACTCATTTTTTTTAAACATGTTAAAATACGAACACCACACCGGCACATCCCATGCTTTAAACAGCAGGTGAACTTTTCTGAAAGGATTTTCTATGATGGATTTCAATCAAATGACCCAGAAAGTGCGCGAAGCTTTTCAGTCAGCTCAGGCGCTGGCCGCTGAATACGGTCACCAGCAGGTGGATGGAGAACATCTGCTGCTCGCCCTGCTTCGGCAGGACAACGGTCTGGCCCCGCAGCTTTTCGAACGGATGGACGCTTCCGCCGCAACGGCGATGGCACGACTTGAGCAGGACTTGAAAAAGATACCGGCAGTTTCCGGCCCCGGCAGTGAGTCGGGAAAAATCTATGTCACCCCGCGGCTCGACAGCCTGATGGCGAAATCTCAGAAGGAAATGCAGAAGCTGGGCGACGGGTTCGTTTCCGTCGAACATCTCCTGCTCGCCTTAGCCGACGAAAAGACAAAAACCGCCGCCGGGCGCATCCTTGATGAACTAAGTGTCACCCGCAACCGGATTCTCGAAGCGCTTAAAACCGTCCGGGGAAATCAACGAGTCACATCTGACAACCCCGAAGGATCTTACGACGCGCTCAAAAAATACGGACAGGATCTCGTCGAACTGGCCCGCTCCGGCAAACTTGATCCAGTCATTGGACGCGATGCGGAAATCCGCTCCGTCATCCGCATTCTGTCACGCAAAACCAAAAACAATCCAGTACTGATCGGCGAACCGGGCGTGGGCAAAACGGCGATTGTCGAAGGGCTCGCCCACCGCATTGTGCGAGGCGACGTGCCGGAAGGACTGAAAGACAAAACCATCTTCGCGCTCGATATGACATCCCTGATGGCTGGCGCGAAATACCGTGGAGAATTTGAAGAACGCCTCAAAGCCGTACTGAACGAAATCAAAGCCGCTGAAGGCCGGATTATTCTCTTCATCGACGAACTGCACACCATTGTCGGCGCGGGCCGTACCGAAGGTTCGACCGACGCGGGCAATATGCTTAAACCGATGCTGGCACGCGGAGAATTGCACTGTATCGGTGCGACCACACTCGACGAACATCGCAAATATATTGAAAAAGATGCCGCACTCGAACGACGCTTCCAGCCGGTCGTCGTCGATATGCCGAGCGTCGAAGATACCATTTCGATTCTACGCGGACTGCGGGAACGCTTTGAAGTACATCACGGTGTGCGAATCAAAGATACCGCGCTGGTCGCCGCCGCTACGCTTTCGGATCGCTACATTACCGAACGATTCCTGCCGGATAAAGCCATCGACCTGATGGACGAGGCCTGCGCTTCGATCCGCACGGAAATCGATTCTCTTCCCGCCGAGCTGGATGAAATTTCCCGTAAAGTCATGCGGCTGGAAATTGAAGAAACCGCTCTGAAGAAGGAAAAAGACAAAGCCAGCAAAGAGAGGCTGGGAACGTTGCAGAAAGAACTGGCCGATCTGAAGGCGGAAGAAAAAACGTTTCGCACACAGTGGGAAAATGAGAAAGGCGGCATTCAGAAAGTACGTGACCTGCGCGAAACGCTGGAACTCGCCCGTCGCGAAAGCACCGAAGCCGAACGCGCCTACGATCTGGAGCGCGTCGCTAAACTGCGTCACGGCACCATTCCTCAGCTCGAAAAACAGCTCAAAGAACTGGAAACAAAACTCCACGCACAGGAAGGTCCTAAAAATCTGCTTCGCGAAGAAGTTACCGAAGAGGAAATTGCCGAAGTCGTCGCCCGCTGGACCGGAATTCCGCTCACCCGGCTGATCGAAGGCGAACGGGAAAAACTGCTCAAACTCGCAGATCAGCTCCATCAGCGTGTCATCGGACAGGATGAAGCCGTACAGACGGTCGCCGATGCCGTCCTGCGCGCCCGCGCCGGCATCAGCAATCCGAACCGCCCGATCGGAGCCTTTCTGTTTCTCGGCCCGACCGGCGTCGGCAAGACAGAACTGGCCCGCGCCCTCGCCTTCGAACTGTTCGACAGCGAAGAACATATGGTGCGCATCGACATGAGTGAATACATGGAAAAACATGCCGTTTCACGCCTCGTCGGCGCGCCGCCGGGCTATGTCGGCTACGAAGAAGGCGGGCAACTCACCGAAGCCGTGCGCCGCAAACCGTACTCGGTCGTCCTGCTCGACGAAATCGAAAAAGCCCATCCGGATGTCTTCAACATCCTGCTGCAAATTTTCGACGACGGACGGCTGACCGACTCGCAGGGTCACACCGTCAGTTTTAAAAACACCATCGTCATCATGACCAGCAATATCGGCTCCGCGCTGTTGCTCGAAGGCATCGGACGGCAGGGGCTTATCACAGAAGAAACCCGCGATCAGGTCATGGCGATGCTTAAGGAAAACTTCCGGCCCGAATTCCTCAACCGGCTCGACGACACTGTTTTGTTTAAGCCGCTCACTGAAGGCGAAATCGGACAGATTGTCGAACTGATGCTCAATGACCTGCGCAAACGGCTCGTAGCCCGCGACATCAAACTCGAAGTCAGTGACGAAGTTAAAAAGCACATTGTCGAAGAAGGTTTCGATCCGGTGTACGGCGCGCGTCCGCTCAAACGGTTCATCCAGCATCATTTCGAAACACAGCTCGCCCGCAGCCTGATCTCCGGCGAAATCACCGACGGCTCCACCGTCCGCGCCGGAATCAAAAACGGTAAATTGACGTTCCAACGCTAGAGCGCTTCACGATTGAGAAACCGTAATATAGCATGACGAAAACCAGCCGCGT
>CAYNOR010000003.1:0-238698 GCA_964398915.1 uncultured Verrucomicrobiota bacterium | reverse complement strand
AGAAAAACGCAACTTCCGATTTGTACCGCAGAGGCCTTTGACACATACTCAACACCATGAGTCGAATGCTGACACGAATGCCGCAGGTAGCTTTGTTGCTACCGACATCGGTCAAGACCTGCCGGGACCTGCTACGCGGTATCCTGCAGTTTGTACGCTTGCACGGGCCATGGAGCGTCCATCTCATCGAAGGGCGCGAGGGCGAGCAAAAGTTGCTTCACCCCGCCGCATGGGGGTGTACAGGGATCATCGGGGAGCTGAAAGACCGTATCGATGCCAAACACCTGCTGGCGGCCCGTGTCCCGATGATCGTCACAAGACTCCCTTGCAGCGGTTCCGACCCTGCGAATCCGCCCCCCTGGCTGGGCCGCATCGTCTGTGACAACCGCCCGATCGGCCGGCAGGCGGCGGACTATTATCTGAATCTCAAATACCGGCACTTCGCCTTTGTCG
Organism: uncultured Verrucomicrobiota bacterium; assembly: GCA_964398915.1. Lineage (GTDB taxonomy): Bacteria > Verrucomicrobiota > Kiritimatiellia > Kiritimatiellales > Tichowtungiaceae > Tichowtungia. The sequence continues at coordinate 238,245 of CAYNOR010000003.1, read as the reverse complement.
GCGAGGTCAACAACGCGGCCTGGTCGGAGGAGCGCCGGGCCGCTTTCTGCGAACGCCTGACGAAGGACGGCTTTTCCTGCGCGGTTTACCCTCGGCTCTCTGCCGCCACGCGGAAGGATTTCAGTGTGGAGCAAACCGTGCTCTGCGACTGGCTGAAGGCGCTACCCAAGCCTGTCGCGCTTCTGGCCGCTAATGATGTGCGGGGACGGCAGGTGCTGGACTCCTGTCTAAAGGCGCGACTGTCCGTGCCTCAGGAGGTGGCGGTGCTGGGCGTTGACAACGACGAGCTGCTCTGCGAAACGACCAACCCGCAGATGTCCAGCATTCAGATGAATACCGAGCAGGCGGGGTTCGAGGCAGCTCGTGTGCTCAACGGCATGATGCGCGGCAGGCGGCGCAGTGCTTCGAGACAGACGGTCATCACATACGGCTTCTCGCACCTGGTGACACGCAACTCGACCGGGCCCGTTCAGGTCGCCGACGAGCTGGTCGCCCGCACCTTGGAATTTATCCGCATCAACGAGGGGATCTCTGTGACGGTGGAAGAGCTGGTGCGACACCTGCACACCTCGCGGCGCACGCTGGAGACACGTTTCAAGGCGGTAATGGGGCGCACAGTTTATGCTGAGATCTTACGCGGGCGGTTGAAGCGCGTCCAGACGCTGCTGCGCGAGACCCCGATGTCGATCGAGGCGATCGCGCAAACCTGCGGGTTTTCCGACGCCAGCCACCTCGGCAAACTGTTCAGTCAACACTTTGAAACGACCCCTTCCGCTTTCCGTCGAAACAGGAAAAGGGTATCCAATGAATTTTAGAAGCTCTCTCATCTACCCTCTTTATTTTTCTCTCACATAATTCTCGATTCTGTGAAGCACCCTCAGTTTGACGGACACTCATACGAAATTAACCTAACTAGTATTTTCTACCATCCGCTTTGCTAAACCTTCCTTGTCGTTAAAAGAATCTTCGAACCCTGCGCCGCCGCTGGTAATGTTTGCGGGTGTGTGCGTGTTTGGGCTGTTCGAGGCACCCGCAAATAATATTTCCCGAATCCCGATCAATAGTAATCGGATTGATTCCGTACCAAAAAGTACCACCCGTGTTCCGAAGGAGAGTTCTATGAACCGTGCAGAACCTACAGCCGGGAGTTTAAGATTGAGGCGGTGCGTCAGGCAGACCAGTCCGACAACCAGCAGTTGGCTCTATTTAACGCCTTTGAAGACGAATACCACTTCATGCCGTTTTTTTTATCTCTACGACAGGCGGAGCGGCAAGCTGATCACCACGGGTCTGCGTCCGGGTAAGACAGACGCCGACGGGTCATGAAATTATCAGCTCGCTCAAGCGCGTCGTAAAGCGGCTGCGCAAAGCGCTTCCTAAAGTCCCGTCTAACGCACGGAGGGACAATGGTAATCGTTCCGATGCAACAGGATTTCAAGCCACTGCCGGCCGTTGCGTCCGAGCGTCCACTTATCATTCTGCTCAACGATCAGGCGGGCGCCGTTGCGGTTAAGAACGTCCGGAAACGCTTCCAGTACGAGCGGCTTGTTTTTCTGAAGCGCGGCCGATTCTTCTTCGGTTGCGGCTCTGGCCTGCAACGGAACTCCGCTTTCTGAAACATCGATGACGATAGCTCCGGACGGATCATCGCCGACCCACAGCGACGGATAGCGGCGGTAATAGTCCGGCTTTCCCGGCACCGGAACGATTATCCGGAAAGCGACCGGACTGTTGGTCATATACTGTTGCAGAATAAAGTGCTGTCCGTTGGTCATATACGGAAACAGTTCCATTGGATTCAGCCCGGCAAGGTTGTAGCCGTGCAACCTGCCATGAAACGGTTTCAGTTTTTTCGACCGGAACCAGTCGCCGAAGCGGTCATTGAGTATGGTGCCGAACTCAAAATGCAAGTGGCTGCGCTGAACGGGGATTCCAAGGGTCGACGTGTTGCCGATCCGTCCAATTTCGGAACCGCGCGGTACGGTGTCACCCTCTTTCAGATCTGCGGCCACCGAAGCAAGATGGGAGTAAAGCGTGTAGTATTCGCCGAGGGGGTCTTGATGGAGCAACACGATATAAATTCCATAGGATGAGTTTCCTGCGACACGACTGATGTATCCTACCCGGCCATCGGCCACGGCAAACACCGGGTCTTTCGCACGCCCTTTTGAATCGTGTTCGGTCGGCGCAATATCCACACCTTCGTGAAAAGCCGGAAGAAACAGTTTACCGGATTTGCGGGTGCGGGTTGAGCCGAACCAGGATGATTCGATCCGCCCGGACTCTGTCGGCATGAAAACCTCCGGATTATTCGTTTCGTCGAGCCGGGTCTGCGGAGTTGGAAAGGAAAGGAGCAGTCCCGGAATCACAGTGGGTCCAGCAGACGAGTCTGCAGGCTCCGTTGTCCCGGGCATATTACTGCGGAACATCCAGCATCCGGCACCGATTAAACTGATCGCCATAAGCAGAGCGAGATTACGGCCTAACAAGGCGTTTTTAGTGGCAAGTGGAGGAATGTATGACATAAATTAAGCGGCGGATGGTGCCAGACTGATTGATAAAAACAACCGCAAACATTTTCTGCCATTGCGTTTTTTTTAAACAGGCGGAAGCTGGACGCATATGAATAAAAAAATGATCATTGGGATTCTGATTGCGACGACCGTTGGCGGTTTGCTGTGGCAAGAATTCCGGACTGTTTCTAATCCGTCGTGGGATCAACCGGCGATGAGTTCCACCGCGCATATCACCCTTTCCGGACAATTCAATTCAAGCCGACTCAAGGTGCTTCGCCGGCAAATTGATGCCGCACTCGAAGAATCGAAGCGGCTCGTTAATGTATGGGATGAAACCACCGAAATTTCGAAATTTAACCGCTTCAGCTCTACAGAGCCGTTTCCTGTTTCGCCGAAATTTTCTGAACTCGTCCGCTACGCATTGGGTTTTAGCGCAGAAACCGGCGGGGTGTTTGATCCGACGGTGAAACCGTTGCTGGATCACTGGGGGTTTGGACCGAAGGCGAATTCTGAACCGCTGGAAGAGATCATGAAGGCCGTCGGTTGGCAAAGGGTGCAGATTGAAACCGGCGCGCTGATTAAACGTCACCCTCAACTCCAGCTCGATCTTGCCGCCATCGCAGACGGATACGGTGCGGACTGTGCCGCTGCTGTTATCCGTAAACACGGGTGCACAAACTTTCTGGTTGAAGTGGGTGGCGAACTGATTGCAGAAGGAACAAAGCAATCCGGCATGCCATGGCGCGTTGGAATTGAAACGCCGTCGCCGGAAAAAATGTCCGGCACGGAAATTTTCCGGACTTTGGAAATTTCTGGCAAAGCGATGGCCACATCCGGCGATTATCGTAATTTTCAGCTCCGCACCGATGGTACGCGTTATTCACATATGATCGACCCGCACACCGGAAAGCCTGCCGAATCCGATGTCGCCGCCGTAACAGTTCTCGCGGCCCGCTGCGCAGATGCCGACGCTATCGCGACAACTCTTTGCGTGATGGGATCAGAAAAGGGGTTCCAGTGGCTGGAAAAACGCCCTGAATTTCAGGCGTTTTTTATTCTCCACGCTACAAACGGTACGTTCAAATCGCACGCTTCAAGTGGATTTCCACCCACTGAACAGAATTAATATGGATCAGCAACGCTTCGCGAGTATTCTATTTGTGTAAAGGAGACCGCCATGAAACTCTTTCTACCCGCCCTGCTTCTTACCGCGTCAGTTTACGCTCAGGAAACTACGCTGAAGCTTTATTCTGTGCGATACACCGATCCATCTTCGGCTGAAGAAGTGATCAAGATGATGATTCCCTCGACAAACGGGTTCATCATCACAGCCATGGAGCGCAAGCTGGCGGTTCGCGGTACGTCAACGCAACATGCAACGGTCGAGACGATACTGCGTGAACTCGATATGCCGCCAAAGAATGTGCAAATCAACGTTGAATTCTCCCGCAGCGGACAGAAATCAAGCCGCGAAACGGGAATCCGCCCCAAAGGACCCATTGTAATCAACAATGGCGGAGTCCACGGTGCATTCGAAGGCCGGTTCAGCAATCAAAGCACCGTCTCCAGCGAGAATGTCACACAAATGCTGGTGGCGATGGATGGTCGCAGTGCCTCACTGCGAGTCGGTGAAACAGTGCCTTATCTTGCATGGCTGACGGAATACGGCACTCGCCATGGATACATCCGCGAAACACACATTGAATGGCGTGACGTCGGCTCGTTTTTAGCCGTTATGCCTGAAATTATCGATAACGGACCGATGATTCGCATCCGGCTGGTTCCGACACTGAGCGGACGGCTGGCGGACGGCCATGAACAGACGATCCAGTTTACCGAAGTGTCCACCGAAGTGATCGCCAGCGACGGACAGCCGGTTTCCATCGGCGGGTTCACACAGCATCAGGATTTTTATTCGAAATTCCTGATTGAACGCTCCGGCGGAAATGAATCGGCGGTGACCGATATTACGTTAACACCGCGAATTCTAAATTGATTACAGTTCCAAACGACCGGCAAACCGGTTATCGTCAAAGCAGTTGAAAACGGAGATTTAATGAAAAAATTACAGGATAAAAAAGCGTTTATCTGCGATATGGACGGGGTGATTTACCATGGAAGCAAGCTTTTGCCGGGCGTACTTGAATTTGTGGCATGGCTGCGAAAGGAAGATAAAAAGTTTCTTTTCCTGACCAATAGCAGTGCACGAACGTTACGTGAACTCAGCGAAAAGCTGGCACGTATGGGATTGAAGGTCGGTGAAAGCCATTTCTACACCAGCGCTCGGGCCACCGCGACGTTCCTGGCCAGTCAAAAACCGGGCGGCTCGGCGTATGTCATCGGCGACGCCGGTATTATCAATGCGCTTTATGACGAAGGCTATTCGATCAACGACTCCAACCCTGATTATGTAGTGGTGAGCGAAAGCGCGAACTATGATTACGCACGCATCTGCCACGCAACCAAACTGGTGCTGAACGGCGCCAAGCTGATTGGAACAAATCCCGACCTGACCGGTCCGATTGAAGGCGGACAGATTGTTCCTGCCACGGGAGCCCTGCTCGCTCCAATTGAACTGGCAACCGGAGCCAAAGCCTACTACGTCGGGAAGCCGAATCCGCTCATGATGCGTAACGCCCTTAAACGTCTCGGGTGTCAGCGCGAGGAAACAGCGATTGTCGGCGACCGGATGGATACCGATATCATCGCGGGCGTCGAGGCGGAAATCACAACCGTGCTCGTATTGAGTGGTGTTACAAAGCCTGAGAATATTGCCCGATTTGCCTACCGCCCTAACTATGTGCTGAATGGTGTTGGAGATATAATCCCGGCCTGATTAATTCTTTGAAATACCTGTTTGATAACAGAAAAACGGAACGGTATGGTCAGCTATGTTTATGAACTTACACAAACGTATTTTTCTGAGAAAACCCCAGCTGCTGAAGCTGATCGACCGGCTTCCGGGAACGGTTTATCAGTACCGGCAATGGAAAAACGGACGGTGCACATTCCCCTACTCCGCTTTGGACATTGAAGAAATTTTCTTTGCATCGCCGGTTGAATTGGCAAAAGACGGACGGATCGCCTGGGATCTTGTCTGTCCGGATTCGATTGATCTGGTGCAAAATACGTTAAAGAAGTCGGCTGAAACGCTTGAAGAATTTGAAATCACTTTCAGCATCCGTTCTCCTCAGGGCCACGTGCGATGGATTCGAAATCATGCCACGCCAGAAAGACTGCGTGACGGGAGCACGCTATGGCACGGTCATATGGAAAATATAACCGTGCAACATGATGCGGAAGAGGCGGTCAAACGGAAAACAGCGCTGTTGAATGTTATTTTTGAAAATCTGCCTGACCACATTTACTACATGGACAGAGAATCGAAACTTCTCGGTGTGAACCCGGCCTGTTGTAAGCACCATAAAAAAACGGCAGAGGAAATGACCGGGAAGACCGATCTTGATTTTTACCCCAATGAGCTTGGGAAAAAGCTTTTTGATGAAGAGCAACGAATGATGGCAGATGGCAAGGTCATTCGGGAACAGGAAAAACATGTCCGTGATGACGGAAGTATAATTTATCTGGAGTCTGTTAAAACGCCACTGCGCAGTCCATCAGGAAGGGTAATCGGTCTAGCCGGTATTTCCCGCGACATCACCCATCAGGTCGAAAACGAAGAAGCATTAAGCGTCAGTGAAGGTAATTTGCGGCTTCTGCTCAATTCGCTGCCTCAGATGGTCCTGGAGCTTGATGCGGCGTTTCGGTGCCAGTTTGCCAACAAAACGTTCTGCGATTTAATGGACAAACCGCTGGATAAGATCACCGATCAGCCCGTCCATGAAGTGTTTTCAAATGAGTGGATCACGACGTTGCATTCACATTTTGAGGAGGCAAAGCAAGGCCGCCGTAGCAGAACCACAACGATTTTACATAGTTTGGAAGGCTATGAGATGCATGTTGAAATACACCTCATTCCGAAAATCCTCCCCGATCAATCAATTAACGGTTATTTTCTGATTTTTCATGATGTCTCTTCGTTTAAGCAGACAGAAAAAGAGCTGATACAGTCCAAACAGGAAGCAGAGCGCAGCGCATCTTTCATCCGGGCAATTTTTGATAATCTGGAAGATCAGTTCTATTACAAAGACCGTCAGTCCAAAGTGCTGGGAGGCAATCAGGCGTGGATCAAGTCACGTGAGGTTAACTCCATTGACGACCTGATCGGTAAAACAGATATCGATCTCCATCCCGCCCCCATGGGTCAACAGCTGTATGACAATGAGCAGCGCCAGATGGCGGACGGAGAAGTAACGCGCATCCGGGAACGCCACATCCGCAAGGATGGCCGAATTGAATATGTCGAATCGGTCAAGTGTCCGATGCGAAATGAAAAAGGCGAGGTAATCGGCCTGGCCGGTATCTCCCGTAATATAACCGAACAGGTGGAAAATGAAAAACGCCTGATCGAATCCCAGCTGGAAGCCGAGGCGGCCAATAAAGCCAAAAGTGCGTTTCTCGCTATGATGAGTCATGAAATCCGCACACCGATGAACGGTGTGATCGGTGCAGCCAGTCTGTTGCTGGGAACAGAACTCTCATCTCTGCAGGAAGAATTTGTTCACACGATTGAAATCAGCGGGGAAAATCTTCTGACCATCATTAATGATATTCTTGATTATTCCAAAATTGAGTCCGGAAAAATCGAACTCGAAAAAACCGCTTTCAACCTGCGGGAGTGTATTGAAGACGCGTTCGATTTATTCATGCAACCTGCCGCAAAAAAGAACGTGGAACTGCTCTACTATGTTGAGCCGGATGTCCCTAAAACCTTTCTGGGAGATACCACCCGCCTCCGGCAGGTTGTCGTCAACCTGCTTGGCAATGCCATCAAGTTTACAGAAAACGGCGAAGTCACCCTGAAAGTTAACTGTCAGACCCTTGACGAAATCAACCGCCAGTACCTGCTTCAATTTACCATACACGACACCGGTATCGGTATTGCTGAAGAACATAAAGACCGGTTATTTCAGGCGTTCACCCAGGCTGACGCATCCAGCACCAGAAAGTACGGAGGTACCGGACTGGGACTGACCATCAGCCGCAAACTGACCGAATTGATGGGCGGGAAAATATGGTTCGAAAGCGAGGCGGGAAAAGGCAGTACATTCTTTTTCACCGTTGAACTGCAAATGACCGATTGCGTCGAAGGCCAGAAAATCGACCGCTTGCCTCTCGAAGCACTGCGCGGTAAACATGCACTGATCGTTGACGATAACAAAACCAACCGCTGGTTGCTCAGTGAACTGCTGGCACAGTGGGGAATGCTTTCGGAGGCGTTTGAGCAGCCTGAGAAGGCTCTGGAACATCTTCAGAAAGGTCATCGGTACGACATTGCACTCATTGACTTTCAAATGCCCGACATGGACGGCTGTAAGCTGTCCAGAGAAATTTACCGGATTGTAAAAGAACCACACATGCCGGTAATTATTCTGAGCAGTTCTTATGAGCACATCCCGGAAGATGCTGCAATCAGTGCACGGCTTTCGAAGCCGGTCAAGGTTGGTAAACTTTGCTCTCAGGTGTTAAAGGCGCTGGCAAAAACCAAAATCATATCAGGTGAAAAAGAAACAGCGGGTACCCATATCCAGCCGAAAAAGTTGCGCAATTTGCGTGTTCTCGTCGCCGAAGACAATCCCATCAACCAGCGGATTGCACAAATGATGCTGCAACGGATCGGCTGCGAAACCGTTGTGATTGTTTCCGACGGTGAAGAGGCTGTAGCCGCCGCCATGGACACGCAGTTTGACGTAATCTTAATGGACATCCAGATGCCCCGCATGAACGGAATAGATGCCTCGCGTAAAATCCGTGAACTTACCGGGCATCCGACTAAACCTTGGATTATCGCTCTTTCAGCAGGAGTTATGAAAGAAGAGCAAATAACCGCCTTAGATGCCGGAATGAATGAGTTTGTTGCTAAACCGCTCGTTGTGGCTCAACTGGAAAAAACGCTCGATAATATCCTGATGTCCTAATGCCAGATTTTCACCGGAACGCGCTGACGGCCCCACTCCAGTGCCTGCCGGTGGGAGCCGTAAAAAAGATCAATACGGTTCGGGCCTTGAATGGCCCCGCCGGTATCTTCAACACGGCCATAACCATACCCCGGGATGTACATAATCGTGCCAAAAGGATAATAGCGCCGGTCGGCGGCGACCGTGCCGCTATGCGCCCTGGTGCCTGACGCCGTAATACCTACTTTCTTTGGCTTTCCCCTATTCGGACCAGAAGAATAAACGGTACGCCATGGAGCCCACCAAACCCGCTCCCAGCCGCAACACACACCACAATTACAATAGCCAGTGGCTTCCATCGTTACCGTTCGCGCCGGAACCCCGCGCGGCGGACGGACTGTAGAACAACCAACAAGAAGTAACCATATTGAGTACCGAACAAAGAACCGCAGAAGTAAAATGAAATTCCTTCTCAAATCACCATTCCTTGTTCGATATACTTCATTCAAGCTTTCGTAATCGAAAGCGTACAGGCGTGACCGTTGAGGTCAACCGTTTCACCCGCTGTTTTGACTATTTCAATCGAACGCGCGAGGACCTCGGACTGAATGTACTCCGTGAAAGAAGTAATTGCTTCGTGTACGGCTTCATCGGCCGAAATTTTAAGGCAAATCCGATCCGTCACTTCAAACCCGTTTGCTTTACGCATCTGCTGAACATTATTAACCAGTTCGCGGGCGAGGCCTTCACCAATAAGATCCGCATCCAATTCAAGATCAAGTGCGACAACCAAGGCCCCCTGTGCCTGAACAGCAAGTCCGGCTTTAGGAATGCGCTCGACCACGATGTCTTCACCGGCAAGCTCAACGGTTTCGCCACCGACCTGAAGCACGAGCCCCTTGCCTGCCGCCGCAATCTTAAGACTATCAATCGAAAGTTTTTGCACCGCCTGATTGATTTGCTGCACTTGTTTCCCGAATTTCCGGCCCAGTGTCTTGAAATTGGCTTTGGCACTGAGCGTCGCGAGACTGGTTTCATCATCGTCAAAAATCACTTCACGGACATTAAGCTCTTCAGCAATAATCTGTTTCAGCTCACCGACCTGATTGAGCAGTCCGCTGTCGCGACTGACCACCTCCAGACGGCGCAAGGGCTGGCGCACTTTCGCGTCGTGATCTTTGCGAAGCTGACGCCCCATACTGACAACATCCATCACAATGCGCATCTGAGTTTCCAGAGCCACGTCGCGTCTGGCACCGGCAGCGGTCGGAAAGTCACAAAGATGCACCGATTCGGGCATGTCGTCCGTGCGCAGGTTGCGATAAATCTCTTCGGCAATAAACGGCGTAAAGGGTGCGGCGATTTTACAAAGCTCGATCAGCGCATGGTAAAGCGTGGCGTAGGCCTGCTGTTTATCGCCATCATCTTCGCTCTTCCAGAAGCGGCGGCGCGAGCGGCGAATATACCAGTTCGTCAGGTCTTCAATGAATGCTACGAACGGACGGACGGCACGCTGCAAGTCATAATTATCCATCGCCGCAGTGACCTCCTGGCAAAGATTTGCCAGCGAACTTTCAATCCAGCGGTCGAGTAGATTTTCGCTTTCGCCAAACTTTGACGTGCCGGGCTTCCATTTGTCGATATTGGCGTAGGTCACGAAAAAGCTGTAGGAATTCCAGAGCGGAATAAGAAGATGCCGGAGTGCGTGTTTAACCCCTTCTTCGGAAAAGCGCAGCGACTCGGCCTTCACGACAGGCGAATTGATCATATAAAGGCGGAGTGCATCGGCACCGTATTCATGAATAATGTGCAGCGGATCAGGATAATTTTTAAGCCGCTTGCTCATTTTAAGTCCGTCTTCAGCCAGCACCAGACCGTTAACAACAACATTCTTAAACGCCGGTTTTTTGAAAAGCGCCGTGGAAAGAACCATCAATGTGTAGAACCAGCCGCGAGTTTGATCGAGACCTTCAGCAATGAAATGTGCCGGGAAATTACTCTCAAAGTGCGCTTTGTTTTCAAATGGATAATGCTGCTGGGCATAGGGCATGGCGCCGGACTCAAACCAGCAGTCGAGTACTTCCGGTGTGCGCTTGTAGGTCTTGCCATCCTTTTTAATGAGGATACCGTCAATCATGTGCTTGTGCAAATCACTGACCTTTTGTCCGGACAGTTTTTCAAGTTCGGCGGCGGATGAGATGCAAATCGTATCATTTGAGTCGTCCGTATTAACCCAGACCGGGATGCAGGATCCCCAAAAACGGTTGCGGCTAATGTTCCAGTCCTTGGCATCGGCCAGCCAGTTGGCAAAACGCTTTTCACCTACATACTCAGGCATCCAGTGCACCTGTGCATTATTGGCGAGCATTTCGTCGCGCAGGTCTTCAACACGAACATACCATGCGTCAATAGCACGATAAATCAACGGGGTATCGGTGCGTTCACAGAACGGATAGCTGTGCTGGATAGTGGACTGGTGAACCAGTTTTCCTTCGTCCTTGAGCCGCTTGATAATGGCTTTGTCAGCCTCTTTACAAAACTGCCCCTGATAATCGGAAACCTGCGCGGTGAATTTGCAGTCTTCGTCGAGCGGTTCAACCAAAGGAATATCGGCTGTGCGACAGATGCGATAGTCGTCTTCCCCATAAGCCGGAGCCATATGCACAATACCGGTTCCGTCCTCCGTACTGACAAAGCTGTCGATCAGGACGCGGAACGAGCGCGGGTTGTCTTTGAAATAGTTGAAAAGCGGTTCGTAGGTCAGGCCTTCCAGATCAAGCCCTTTGAACTTCTTGAGAATTTCGTATTCGGATTCTTTTTTGTAGTAGGCGTTCAGACGCGCCTCGGCCAACACATAAACATCGCCGCTCCCGGCATCACGCACAGCAACATAATCAATATCGGCTCCGGCACAAATGGACAGATTGGAAGGCAGCGTCCAGGGTGTCGTCGTCCAAACCAGCGCGAACGCGTTGGCGATTTCAAAGTCATTCAGTTTAACCCGCACAGTGATGGCAGGATCCTGCACATCCTGATAGTTTCGGCCTGCCTCGAAGTTGGAGAGCGGCGTGTTGAGCTTCCAGCTATACGGCATGATGCGGTGCGCTCGATAAATGCGCCCCTGCTTCCAAAGTTCGGAGAACACCCACCAAATGGTCTCCATGAAATCCTTGTCCATGGTTTTGTAGTCGTTTTGGAAATCGACCCAGCGACCCATACGGGTGACCGTTTTTTCCCATTCCTCAACATATTTGGTGACCATCGAACGGCATTGCTCGTTAAAAACGCCAATCCCCGCTTCAACAATGGCCGGCGCGCCAGCCAGACCAAGCGCTTCCTGAGCCAGTGCTTCGATCGGCAACCCATGACAATCCCAGCCGAAACGGCGCTCGACACGATGTCCGCGCATAGTCTGATAACGCGGAACAATGTCTTTGATGGTGCCGGCGAGCAAATGACCGTAGTGAGGCAGACCGGTAGCGAACGGTGGGCCGTCATAGAAAACAAACTCGGAATTTTTCGAGCGGTTATCAACCGACTTTTTAAAGATACCGTGCTCCTGCCAAAAGGCGAGGACCTCCTCCTCCATTCCTGCAAAATCCACTTTACTGGCGACCGGCTTGAACATCTTTTTACTTTCTGAATAAACGTGACCTGCTGATCACAAAGATTGGAGCGGGAGACGGGAGTCGAACCCGCGACGTCAAGCTTGGGAAGCTTGCATTCTACCACTGAATTACTCCCGCACTGAAAAGCGACAGATTGTCTGACGGGCTCCACGAACTTTCAAGCGTGTTTTTCCGTTGTTTGCAAAAAATAATCGATTTTCCGATTTAACCCGCGTTGCCCGAAAATAAATTACCGACTGGAAACCGACAATTGCTCCCAGCCGGACTGAGCAAGAAGATGTTCAAGCAGGACGGCACAGGCGACGGCATCGTAGAGCGCATCATGGGCTTCCCCGTACGGGCAAATATTCCGGACACGGGTTTCGAGATTCAACCCTGCGATTAAATCTTCCAGCTTGTGGCTTGGCGCAGAAGGCCATGCCTGCCGCGCAAGCACAAGGGTATCAATCCAAAGGCCAAAAGGATGCATGGGGGCCATCTGCCGCAAAAATTTCTTTTCAGTGGCAACGTTGTGCGCAGCCAGCGGACGTCCGGCCACCCACCTTTCCAGTTTTTTCCAGACATTGGAACCCTCCGGTGCGGCAGCTATTTCTTCGCGTAATTTGTGGTGCTTCCCCGGGGCGTAAGCATTGAACGGACGGTTGATATCCACACGAATAAGGCTTTTAAAAGTATTATTTAAATCAACCCGTCCGTTAACCAGCAGAATCGCGCCGACCTGCCACGGCTCTGTGTCGAATCTGGGAACGGAACCGGTGGTTTCAAAATCGATGACCGTCAGGGTTGTTTCGCGAATGAGCATGGAGTAGTAATACAGGAACCGGAATGCCGGATGCGAGACAATCGAGCAGGCGGGTTTCCCCGCCTCTCACATCACCACAGGGGCCTTTTATGGCATACGGCGGCTTGCGAGGCATTCATCCGCGTATCAGACTACTGGCCGTTCCGCTCACGATCTGTTCCGGAGAACAGCCCCGGGGTCGTTTCATCGCGGTTTGTTGTGGGATCTCATCCCGGCCACATGTCATGTCTAATGTAAAAAAAAGCGCCCATCACAGGGCGCTTTTTTATCAAACAACGTTATTATTCCGGAATCGGAACCAGCAACTTTGTACCCGGCTTGATTGAAGCCGCATCGGTTATGTTGTTGATTTTCATGATTTCCTGCTGTGAGCTGCCGTACTGACGAGCCACATCATCCAGCGTTTCCCCCGGATAAAGTACGTGTTCATAAACCGGAGCACTGGCCGCCGCAGCTACCGGAGCGGCCGGGGCAGGAACGTTCGAGGCGTTAACTGCCGGTGCTGAACCAGCAGCAGGAGCCGCGTCAGCAAGAGGAGCCGGCGCCGGCATTGCAGGCGCTACAGCAGGAGCCGCGTCAGCGGACTTAGCAGGTGCAGGATTAGCCGCCGCAGCAGGAATAGGTTTGGCTACAGCAACTGCTTTGACCGCACCTTTTTTCGGAATGGTCAGACTCTTGCCGACAACCAAGCTGTCGCTGGTCAGGCTGTTCGCCACTTTAATTTCATTAACGGTCAACCCGCTGCGCTTGGCGATTGATGAAAGCATGTCGCCCTTCTTAATGACATACGTGCTGCCTTGTTTAATGGACCCGGCGACCGGGCGGCTGGAAACCTTCGCAGTGTGTTTCTTGGAGGCAGATGCAATGGCAGGGCCCGTTGATTCAGGAATACGAAGTTCTTGCCCTACCTTCAATTGGTTAGGATTCGAAAGATTATTGAACTCGGCCAGATGCTTCCAGGAGGTGCCGTGTGAGGAAGCGATTGATGAAAGTGTGTCGCCTTTTTGAACGCTATACACTTTGGTTCCAGAAGTCGTAACCGCAGGAGGAAGAACTGGAAGCGGACTCTGGACAGCGATATCATCAGCTGGAAGAACCACCGGCTGATCCTGCAAAACTCCGCCATCCTTAGCCGTTTTGCAACCTTGCACTAAAGAAAACCCAGTCAATGCCACGATGTGCATCACTAAAACCATTATCCCCGCAACCTTTGCTTTCATAATTAACTCCTTCTCTACTAACCCCACCCTGTTCATACACTTCTAACCTTGCCTCTCAGCCCGCAAACGGCAGCGGCGAAACAATCGCCGCGCTCATTAAAATCGCGAAACTGATCAAAACTGGTACAAGCAGGTGAAAGAAGAACGGTATCTCCCGATGTCGCCTGCTTTTGTGCGGCCTCAACAGCCTTCTCCAAGGTCCCACAGCAGATACACCGAACAGCGTCGTTCCACGCAACCTGCATCATACCCGATGCTTCTCCGATAAGATATAGATGAGAAACCCGCTGCGCCAGTAAATCTTTTGCCAAACTGAAATCACTTTCTTTGGCCCGTCCACCGGCAATTAAATGAATTTTTCCTGAGCACATTTTGACTGCCGCACACATCGCGGCAATATTTGTGGCCTTGGAATCGTCCACATACTTTACCCCATCCACCTCCGCCACCAGTGCGGTCCGGTGCGGCAGCGGCGCAAAAGCCCGTGCCGAGGCCTCCACAGCCGATAGCGAAATACCGCAGGTCGCACACGCAGCAGCCACCGCTGCGCCCGCCGCCCCGAGGATTTCATTGGCAAAACGGGTTCCGTTCAGATCAATCCGTCCGACAAGCCCATCCTGATAACGGAAATCCGCTTCCGCCTCGGTTCCAAAGGTTTTCCATTCATTGGAACATTTTCTTTCAATTGACCTAAACAGGTCGCAGGGGACAACCGCCGTATCCGTTGATAGCATATTTTCAAACAGACGAAGCTTCAGGTCACGATAGGAGTCCATGTTCCCGTGACGATCGAGATGATTAGGTAAGACATTGAGCAGCAAACCAATGTCGGGACGGAACTCCCGCACTGTTTCAAGTTGAAACGAGCTGACTTCAATCACCAGCCAGTCCGGTACTTTGGGAAGCATCACCGCACCACAAACGGGAAAACCGTAGTTACCGCACGGAACCGCCAGCTGTCCGGCTTGCGCCAATGCTTCAACGATCCATTTGACGACCGTACTTTTACCATTTGAACCAGTCACGGCAATTACCGGACAATGACGGCGCGACCAGCCCAGTTCCAGCTCGGAAAGTAACGGGATCTTGCGTTCAATCAAATCAGTTATCCATGGATGCTTCAGAGAAAATCCCGGACTGACGACGGCAACATCGGGATCGAAATGGATATCTTCATAGCGGTAGTCCGGCGTACTTTCCTGACAAATACTAGTAACGGTACAGCCTTCAGAGCGCAACAAAGCCTCTGCGGCACGTCCGCTACGCCCGCATCCGACGATTAAAGCAGTTTTATATTTATGCATGCCGCAATTATTAGAATCGATAAGCCATCTGTCCATCAAATTACGATACTTGAAAAGACGGCAAGATACTCATATAAAATTACTTGGCCAGCGCTTTTTTAATCTGAGCCAGGCGCTGATCATATTCCTGTGGAGTCACTAAGTAGGCGTGACAATGCCGTCCGGAAATCTCGCTCGCACGGCGAATCAGCTCTGTATCCAACGGATTGAGTACTGCCAGTAGCAGATCCCCGCCCACCTGAGCAAATGGCAAAGCCCCATGGTGGCTGATAAACTCCAGCGGCAGGACCTCCCGCAAGTCCTCACGTTCCTCAAACTGACTCAGTACCATGATCGGCAATCCGCTTTTCTGGCACAAATAGGTTAGAAGCCGTTCAAAGCGGCTGAAATTGCGATCATTCAAGATATGCAATACTGTCACGGGAACACTCACTTCACGTGCCGACATCTCTGTCAGGTCGCGTAACACATTAGAATATTCATCCTGAGAAAGCAGTTCAGCCTGAAAGAGATCCCAAGCCAGCGCCATTTCGGCTTCAACACCGCCGCCGGTTGCTTCAAACGGCTTCTCGAGCACCTCACGACCCATTATATTTGCCACCAGTTGCAATTCCTGCAACCGTTCCATCCGTTTCTTTACATCAGGAATCTCATCGACGATAGAAGCATATTGATTGAGAACAAAGTCAATCATCTCGGCGTTTTGTGCAGCACGGGCACAGTCATCAAGCCGTTTCAAACAATTAAATGCCTGTTCCGGCAATTCCAGTTTAAGCGACGTCTCGTAGAACGCACGTAACGTAAAAAGGTCATCCGGCATCACCTCAAGAATCTGCTCAAGCATGGCAGCGGTCTGTTGCAGTTCTTCGCGGGCGTTAATCTGTTTGCTCATAGCCTCTCCTATAAAGTAAATAACACTCGGATTAAAGCACGATTTATGCCGCAGATGCACGATTGTTTTCTCAAACATTGGAGGAGCCGGATAGTGATTAAGTCTGTAAGCAGTGGAATAACGGATTCCGAACCCCATTCCTCAGACTCCCTGCTTGTTTCCTGCCGTTAAAAAGTCTAATTTCAAGTCGTTCTTGGCACTGCTTGTGCTAAAAAATTCGAAGAGTAGAAAATTTATGAGCGAAAAAGCCTACAGAACTTTAATGGAAATCCTCTTCGCCCGTTTTCCCGTGCCCGAGGCAGCGATAGAGGCCGCGCGTCCGGAAGCCGAAAAAAACGGAATACCTCTTGAAGAGGTGTTAGTCACACAAGGCACCGTGCCTGCGGCCGTGTTATTACTGGCGAAGGCTGAATATCTGGAAATGACACCCATCAGCCTCGACGGATTCCTGATTGATCAATCGCTGGTGGATATTCTCCCTCGCACAACATGGATTCAGCTGAAAATGCTGCCTCTTTGTAAAACCGGTAAATTACTCACCGTGGCCGTAGCCGATCCGTTCAATATCATGGGGATCGAAAACCTCAAAACGCTGGTCGACTACCACATTTTCCCCGTCATTGCTGACCCCAAAGACGTGCTCAGCGTACTGGAGGGTTCAAACAAAGGCAGCTCAACAGGATTGGAAGATATCCTTAAAGATATCGAGGATGACAGTGAGCTGGAGATCGGCCGCGACGCAACCAGTGCCGAAAATCTTGATGAAATGCTTGAAAGTGCGGCAGATGCCCCGGTGGTGCGTATCGTCAATTCAATTCTCATTGAAGCGCTGAGAAAACATGCCAGTGATATTCATATCGAACCCATGGAAAAAAGAATCCGCCTGCGCTACCGCGTGGACGGAGTTCTCTACGAAAACCCCAGTCCGCCAAAGAGTGTGCAGTCGGCTCTCTTATCGCGCATTAAAATCATGGCAAACCTCGATATCGCGGAGCGCCGTATCCCGCAGGACGGACGCTTTAAAATCAAGGCGCTGGGAAAAGAAGTGGATTTGCGAATAAGTTATCTGCCGACCGTGCATGGCGAAAAAGTTGTAATGCGTATTCTGGACAAAACGGCATTGGCGCCGAATCTGGAGTCCTTAGGCCTGGAACAGAAGGCACTTGAGGATCTGAAATTCGCCATCGCCAAACCGCACGGAATGCTTCTGGTAACAGGTCCGACCGGTTCAGGAAAAACGACCACGCTTTATTCGGCTCTGCAAGAACTGAATACCGAAGATGTTAACATCATCACAGTGGAAGACCCCGTGGAATACCAACTGGGCGGGATTAATCAGGTACAGGCCAAGCCGGAAGTAGGGCTGACTTTTGCAAGCGGCTTGCGTTCTATCCTGCGCCAGGACCCCGATATCGTAATGATCGGTGAAATTCGCGATAACGAAACGGCCTCCATTGCGGTGCAGGCCGCACTGACCGGACATCTTGTATTAAGCACGTTGCACACCAACGATGCCGCCGGCGCGATCGCCCGTATGGCCTATATGGGCATTGAGCCATTCCTGCTTTCCTCCTCGCTGGTCATGACTCAGGCTCAACGTCTTTACCGCAAGCTCTGTCCTTTCTGTAAACAACAAATCGATCTGCCGGAAAAAACACTGCGGACAAACCACTTAGATCCTGATCAATTTAAAGATGTGACCTTTTTCAACGCCAAAGGATGTCCGAAATGCAGCGGACTGGGCTATAAAGGCCGCGGCGCGTTGATGGAAATTCTACTGCTTAATGACGAAATCAAGGCGAAGATTCTGGAAACGGCCGAAGCCAGCGCGTTGCGGGAAGTAGCTGTACGAAACGGTATGAGAACACTGCGCGATACAGGACTGGCCAAGGTGGGCGAAGGACTAACGACTATTGATGAAGTTTTAAGGGTGACCACTGAATAGCTGGAAATAATTTTATGGCCACAACAAAAAAAGCAGTCACAAAGCGGGTAAGCGGCGCGGGAAAAATCCGGGTCAAAGAACTACCGATGTACACTCGCCAAATGGCCGCCATGCTCTCATCAGGAATGCCGCTGGTTCAGTCCATCGTCGCACTGGAAGAACAAACGACAAATAAAAATTTCAAAGCAGTACTCGCCGGCGTACGGGTTAAGGTCGAAGGTGGATCTATGTACTCTGACGCGCTGAACGAATACCCGCAGGTTTTTGATGAGCTCTATGTAAACATGATGCGCGCCGGGGAAACAGGAGGGATGTTGGCCGAAACCTCAGAACGTGTCGCCACTTTTTTAGAGGCATCCAACCGCCTGCGTGCCAAGGTGAAGTCTGCCATGATGTATCCGACAGTTGTTATGAGCGTGGCCGTCATTATATCAACCGCATTGATTGTTTTTATCGTCCCAACGTTTGCCACAATGTTTGCCGGATTCGGCGCAGAACTGCCCGGTCCGACACAGCTGCTGTTGAACACCAGTAATTTTATCCGTGACTACTGGTACGTCGTACTGGCTGGTATTGCAGCTGCTGTCTACAGTTTGCGCCGCTATGTCCGGACCGAAAAAGGCGGCTATATGCTAGACATGTTTCGACTTCGGTTCCCACTGATCGGAAAACTGGTTCGAAAAATTGCCATCACCCGCTTTGCCTCGACCTTCGCCCAACTGATGGCCAGCGGCGTGCCGATTATTCAAGCAATGAGCATTGTCGGATTAGCCACCGGAAATAAAGTGATCGGTAAAGCTATTCTCGATGCCCGCGCCAATGTTGAACAAGGCAAAACCATTTCAGACACCCTCCGGGATAACAAGGAATTCCCCAGCATGCTCATTCACATGCTTTCGGCCGGAGAACAGACCGGAAAAATGGAAGAAATGCTCAGTAAGCTGTCCGAATTCTACCAGGAAGAAGTTGACACCATGCTGGAGGGATTAACCTCCATGCTTGAGCCGCTACTCATGGTCGTGATCGGAGTGATGATCGGCGGAATCGTGCTGGCTATGTTTATGCCTATTTTCAGAATGACCGAAGTCGTGATGTAAGAAAGACCCCATCTATGACAAAAAAAGAACAGACAGAAGTCGGTCGCGAAATATCGTGGACCACTATGATGGGGCTTCTCGGCGGACGACTTACAGCCATCAGTTGCTTTCTGATTGTTCTCTCTTTCGTACTGAAACAGGACAGTATCGCATTCTACGCCTTTATCGCCTTTGCCTATATCATCACCATCCCCTACTCACTCTGGATGCGCAATCAGGACCGGATGCGACGACTGGCACCGCTGCAGTTCTTAGTAGATCTGGTATTTGTATCCGGACTGGTTTACTTTGCCGGTGCCGCACAGAATGACTTCCTGATTCTTCTTTATCCGTTAATTATTCTGTCCGCTGGCATCATCCTGCCGCTCAAACAAACGATTCAAATTACTGCACTGGCTATCATTTCGTATACCTTGGTCATTTTGCTGATGTCACAGAATATTTTAGTGCAATACCCCTCCGTAGCAGCCGCAAAAAACCTTGTGGACACCTCCGGCGCGATGGCGTTGCGAATTGCAATCTTTGTTGCTTTCGGCATCGCCAGCGCCTATGTGTCACGCCGTTGCGACTACATCAGTCAAAAAGAAAAACAGTTTCGCGATATCACTAAACTTGTTTTCGAAAACGTAAAAACCGGACTATTACTGCTTGATATCGACGACCGGATACTGATGGCCAACGGACGTGCTTGCGTCCTGCTCGGTCGTGAAGAATCGGAGCTCACTGGGAAAACCCTCTCGTCTATTCACCTTAAACCCTCGGAAATTAAGGGCGGCGACACGGACCTGAGAGGTGCCTCTGACTATTTTCGACGCGCCGACGGCTCGGTGTTCCCGGTCAGCATCGAGGATGCACGACTCACCTTACCTGCCGAAGCTGTCTCACAAACCAGTGCATCAGCCCACAAACTGGTAGACACCCGCATCCTTAATTTCAACGATCTCTCCCATTTTCTGCGACTGCAAAGTCAAACCCGCCAGCTTGAACGCATCAAAGCCGCCGCCAATATGGCAAAAGAAATGGCCCATCAGATCAGGACTCCACTCACCGGAATATCCGGGGCTGTCCAGCTCATCCAGCTCAATATCAGGAGCAGCACGGATAAAGAATCCCCCGCTGTCAAGGAGCGGCAGGACCTCTGTCAGCAGATTGTAATGGAATCCATCCGGATGGATAAAGTAATTCAAAACTTCCTCGACTACGCCGAGTTCTCGCCCAAAGACATTCGCGACCTGATTCAAATGGATATTGATCAGGAAGAGAAACGCTAAAGCAGAATCAAAAAAAGTGTAGCTGCTTTAAGCAGACTGCACCTTTGCAAAAAATGCTATAAGCGGAACGGTGACAACACCGGAATAGATTTCCACGTCTTATCCCTGCAAGGCCATTAGAAATTCGGCATTGCTCTTGGTTTTTTTCAGACGATTTATAAGCAATTCCATTGCCTCAACCGGCGGAACATCCTTAAGTGCTTTACGCAAGGTCCAGATTCTGGCCAATTCTTCCTTGTGTAAAAGCAATTCTTCTTTGCGCGTACCGCTCTTCTCGATATTAATCGCCGGAAAAATACGTTTACCAACCAGATCGCGGTCTAGCGCCAGCTCCATATTGCCAGTCCCTTTGAACTCTTCAAAAATCACCTCGTCCATACGGCTGCCAGTGTCTACCAAAGCCGTCGAGATAATCGTTAAACTGCCGCCGTTTTCAATGTTGCGAGCAGCGCCGAAAAAGCGCTTCGGCTTATGCAATGCATTTGCATCCACCCCGCCGGAAAGAATTTTCCCGCTGTGCGGCTGAATGGTGTTATACGCACGCGCCAACCGGGTAATGCTGTCGAGCAGAATAATCACATCTTCCCCGTTTTCGACACGACGTTTAGCCATTTCAATTACGATTTCGGCGACTTGTACATGGCGCTCCGGATGCTCATCAAAAGTTGAAGAGAGGACTTCAGCCTTCGTGGTACGCTGCATATCCGTAACTTCTTCGGGACGTTCATCAATCAAAAGAATAATCAGCTTAGAGTCCGGACTGTTCTGGGAAATGCTGTTAGCAATTTTCTGCAGAAGCACCGTCTTGCCGGTACGCGGAGGTGCAACGATCAAGCCTCGCTGTCCTTTACCGATCGGCGTGGCCAAATCCATTACACGCATCGAAATTTCGTCAGCGGTGGTTTCAAGCCCCAGTCGCTCATCAGGAAAAAGCGGCGTAAGATTTTCGAACGGGATGCGATTGAGATTTTTTTCCGGTGCATCGTTATTCACCTTATCAACCGACAGCAGAGCAAAAAACCGTTCCTTGGGACGCGGCGAACGGATTGGCCCTTCAATCAGATCACCTGTGCGTAACCCGAAACGCCGGATTTGCGGAGGCGAAACGTAAATATCTTCAGGATTCGGCAGATAATTATTTTCAGATGACCGCAAAAAGCCGAATTTATCCGGAAGCACCTCGAGAATACCGCGACAATGTGCTTCATTACCCCAGCGAATCTGGGTTTTAAGAATTTCAAAAATCAATTCGTGTTTGCGCAAGCCGGCCGGATCCTCAATCGAATAACTCTCCGCCAGCTTTTTAAGCTCTGGGATTTCCGTCACCTGAAGTTCAAAAAGATTAAGTTTTGGCATTTTTTTGGCCGGTATTTCGGGCAATCTTTCATGTTCATCACCATTTCCGCCGCCATTGCCATGGTTTCCGTTGTACCCATTCCCGCCGGTATTTCCATCGTTACGGTTCCGTCCGTGGTGCCGTGAATTCCGATTATTGGTCTGTCGGCGGTTGTTATCCTGTCTGGAATTATTGTTTTGCCGCTGTCCGCGATCATCCTGCCGCTGTCCGCGGTCGTCGTGGCGAGGTCCGTTATCCTGCTGCCGTTGCCCGCGATTGTCCTGATTTTGACCATTATCCGTCCGTTGCCCGCCGCGATCATCTTGCCGCTGGTCATGATCGGGCTGCGGCCCGCGATCATCCTGCCGGTAGTCGTTATCCGTCCGTTGCCCGCCGCGATCATCTGTAACTTCCGCACGCGGTACAGGTCTCTCGACCGCCGTTGCCGGTTCTACCACTGGGGCCGCATCCGGTTTTGGCGCTGCGGTTTTAGCAACACGCGGTGCTCTTGGAGATTTTACCGGTTTAACAATTTTTTCCTGTTCTTCACTCATAACTCTTCCTCTTCTCACATCTAATCACTTCGACAAGATCACACACCCGACAGCGCAAGGATTCCAGCGTTCCATCGTTTTCGATTACAAAATCCGCCAGCGCTGCCTTTTCGATCAGCGACATCTGAGCTTCAATCCGTTTAACCGCATCTTTTTTCAAAAATCCGCGATTCTCCAACCTTTGGAAAATCTGTTCTTCTGGAGCCGTTACACAAAGTACGGCGTCCCAACCCTTCGTCCAGCCCGATTCAAACAGAAGCGGCACCAGCACCGCCGCATCTTCCTGCGCCTCGCGGCAAGCCTCAATCCATTCGTGTGCGTTTTTTAGTACGGACGGATGAACCAATCGATTCAGCACCGCACGTTCCTGAGGATCGGCAAAGACTATCTGGCCAAGCTTCGTCCGGTTGATTTCTTCATTCTCCGCCAATATCGCCCTGCCGAAATGTTCAACCACCTGTTCATAAACCGGACGCCCTTTACCCATCAGCTCATGTGCCAGAAAATCACTATCCAGCACCATGAACCCGTCTGCGGACAAAATTCGCCCCGTTTCCGTCTTACCGCAGGCAATACCACCGGTAACGCCGAGAATGATCGCTTTCGCTGAATTCATAAATTATTTGAAGGATAAACAGAAGTCCGGCCGACTGGCATGTTCATAAAAACAGGATAAATGCCGGAATGTCTTCAAATAGTTACTGCATACCTTTGAATTGTCAACCTTGTTTATACCTGTGCATCGAGATAATTCTGCAAAATGATCTGCGCAGCTACTTTATCCACCACACCCTTGCGCTTTTTCCCGTTAAAACCCGCCTCACGCAAAGCATTATGCGCACTCACTGTACTGAGCCGCTCATCCCACTCAAAAACCGGAACATCCGTTTTGGTCTTCAATTTTTCAATAAAAGCACGCACCTTCCCAGTCGCCGGCCCATATGAACCGTCCATATTACGGGGAAGCCCAACGACGATCTTGTCGACCTGATGCTCGCCAATCAACGCAACAATTCGATCCAATCCGGCATTGGTGCTATCAAGAACACAAAGCGACGACGCCAGAAACGCCGTCGGGTCACTCAACGCGATCCCTATCCTCACATCGCCGTGATCAATCCCAAGGATTCTTCCCATTATTTTAACTGCTCCGTTTCGAGCCGGTGTTGCTCAAGCCGCATGCCGTTTTTTATCGCCTTTTCTAATTTTTTTTCAATCGACCGCATGGCCATCGGCTCTAAAGTTAAAATCGCCGTAATTACAAGCAGTGTCACTGTCCAGGCAATCAGTGATGTAACATATCCGCATTTTTGAAACAGCATCGTCAGCGGCAAGACCACTAACAGAATCCCTGTGCACGGCACAGCCAACGTCATCCACCATGCATGAAAATCAAGAAACGGAAGAACGGATAACGTAACGACAATGACTGTTAGACCGGCAGAGGTCAATAGAACGCCGGTGGTATAAAAGGCTCCCAGTGCGCCCAACTTCGTACTAACCCGACTCAAAGCCAGTGCGCCGAACAGCACGCAAAGCAGAATAACCATGTATGTTTCAGATGGCGTCGCTCTGCCGAAAAAATACACGAACAACTCATAGAACTCCTTCAGCCACGCATCCATGATTCCCTCCCTGTTAAAGAAGATTGTCAAAAGAGCCGTTTTCGCGTAACGCGGTCACCATCTTTTTAATATCCTGCGCCCGGTCTTTCGGACACACCAAGGTCACACCGTCAGCCTGAACCACCACCAGATTCTCCGCGCCGATCACCGCCGTCAACCGATCCTTGGAATAAATGACATTGTTCTTCGAATCAATTTGAGCGCAGGTCCCGATCAGCGTGTTGCCGCCGGAATCTTTTTCAAAATGACTTTCCAGCGCAGGCCACGAACCCACATCATCCCAGACAAACGTCCCGCAGGCCATCACAATGTTATCCGCCTTCTCCATCAGCGCGTAATCCACTGAGATTCTTCCAAGGGTCGGATAGATTTTTTCCAAACCCCGGAAGATTTCGCCGCGCTTTGCGTACACCGTCAGCTCGTCCATCAGCTTCTTCATTTCCGGACAATGGGCAGCAAAAGCCTTCCCAAGGGTTGGAACCGACCAGATAAACATGCCTGAGTTCCAGAAAAACTTCCCGCTGGCCAGATACTCCTGAGCCTTTGGCAAAGCCGGCTTCTCGACAAACCGTACCGCCTTCTTGAACTGAACACCTTCCGCCTTGGCGAAATCCGCGCCGGACTCAATGTAGCCGAAGCCGGTACTCGGAAACGTCGGCTGAATCCCGATTGTCACCAGCATTTCATTTTTCTCCGCCAGATCCATCCCGCCGCGCAAAGTTGCTTTAAAAACATCCAGATCGCCCATCACCTGATCGGCCGTCAGCACGGCAAACACCGCATTCGGGTCGCGTGCGCCGACCAGTGCCCCGCCACAGGCTACTGCCGCAGCCGTATCGCGACCAATCGGCTCGCCGACAATATTTTCCGGCGGAAGCATCGGAGCCGCCGCGCGCGTCGCCTCCACGAGATCGGCATTCGTTACGACGAAAACATTTTCCGGCGGAATCAACCCGTCGAGACGCTCAACGGCCTGCGCGATCAACGCCTTATCGCCGACCAGCGCCAGCAACTGCTTCGGATGCTTCGACGTACTCAACGGCCAGAACCGCTCACCCTTCCCGCCCGCCATAATCACTGCATAACGTCCCGACATTTTAACCCTCCTTAACTGCCTTCACCATCTCGGCAACAAATTTTGCGGCATCGGCACGGCCTTCCGGCGTGTGCGGGTTGTTGTGGAATTTATTGACGATGGCGCTGCCGACGACGACGGCGTCTGCAAACGACGCGGCTTCGGCGGCCTGTTGCGGCGTACCGATTCCGAAACCAAGCGCGACGGGCAGTTTGGTGTGCGTCTGAATTTTGGCAACCAGTCCGCGTGCGCCTTCGGCAATCGAGTCGCGCACACCGGTGACCCCTTCGCGGGAAACACAATAGACAAAGCCGTTGGCGTCTTTAACGATCTGTTTCATCCGCTCTTCCGGCGTGGTCGGAGTGATGAGCACGATGCTGTTGAGGTTGGCTGCGGAAATAAATTTTTTATACGGTCCGGCTTCTTCGCGCGGCATATCGAGAATCAGAAATCCATCAATGCCTGCCGCAGAAGCTTCGTTCATGGCCTTTTCAAAACCGCGGGCGTAGAGCGTGTTGAGGTATGCGTAGAAAATCAGTGATATCTGTGAGCGCTCGCGGACTTTACGAACCATGTCCATCACACCGTCAAAGGTGGCGCCAGCAGCCAGCGCGCGGGTGGCAGAGTCCTGATTGACGCGTCCGTCGGCCAGCGGGTCGGAAAACGGCAGACCGAGTTCGACCAAATCCACTCCGGCATCTTCAAGGCGCAGGACGATATCGACGGTTTCGTCGAGCGACGGATCGCCCGCGCCAATGTAGGCGATAAATCCTTTTTCGCCCTGTTCCTTCAGAGCGGCGAATTTTAAATCAACACGTGTTTTCTTCATTTATCTTCCAAAAATTTGCGAATAAGTTTTGCCCGCTTGATATCGCGTTCTTCCGGATTCAATGCCGTCTCGGTTTCTTTCTGCAGATGGGCCGGATGTATCCGGATAAAAAGCCGGTCAATTTCGCGCCGCGCTATTTTCGGCAACAGCCCGAGATCGGCGCCCATTCGCAACGCGGAGAGCAGGTCAAGTCCTTCGCCGGTGGTCATCAGTGCGGCGTTAGCCAGAATGCCATAGGCACGGCCGATGTGGTCGTGTACGCGGATTTCCTGAGTACTCATCAGCCGCAGGCGTGCATTTTTTTCATGCTCAATAACTTCGAGAACAATCTGTTCGAGGTTGGCAATGATCTCCGTTTCCGGACGGCCCAGCGTAACCTGATTCGAAATCTGGAACATGTGGCCGGAGGCTTCGGAGCCTTCGCCCCACAATCCGCGCACGGCAAGACCGATTTTTGAAACCGCATTGATCACCGGTTTAATTTCTTCGGTTAAAACGAGGCCCGGGAGATGTAGCATAACGCTGGCGCGCAGGCCGGTACCGACATTCGATGGACAAGCCGTGAGGTAGCCAAGCTTACTGGAAAAGGCATATGATAAGCCTTGTTCGAGCGCGTTATCTAATGCGTCGGCCACTTCCCACGCCTTTTGAAGATTCAGTCCGGGCTGGAGGGATTGCAGGCGGATGTGATCTTCTTCGTTGACCATCACAGCGCGGCACTCGTCTTCGTTGACGAATACACCGCTACCCGTCTGGCGGTCGGCCAGCTCACGACTGATTAAGTGACGTTCAAAAAGCAAGTCGCGGTCCAGCGCACTCAGCTCATCCATGCGCCAGCGCAAAAAGCCCGTATTGCCTGCAACGCCGTCGAAAGCCAGCACCACTTCGTTCCAGACACGGTCACGCACCTCCTTCGAAGCCCACCCTGGGAATGTTGTATCGCGCAGATTACGCGCAAGACGGACGCGACTGCTGATAACGGGGCCTTCTTCAGGCCCCGCTTCCAACCAACCACCGTGGCGCTCTAAAAATCCATCGAGAGTCATTTCCTGTCTTTCTCATCCGGACCGCCTTCGTCACGGCATTTTTTGATTTGATCGCGCAATTTGGCCGCTTGTTCAAAATCCTCACGGGCAATCGCTGCCTCAAGATCTTTTTGCAGACGGGCTATTTTCGACTTCATCCGGGTCTGCACGCCTTCGCGCGCCGGAATCTTGCCGAGATGCTGCCCGCTGTGATGCATGGCTTTAATCGCCATCGTCAGTTCGGCCATAAAGGTTTTGTAACATTCCGGGCAGCCCAGCCGTCCGGTTTTTCGGAATTCCTCGCGGGTCATACCGCAACGCGGACAGGCAAGGCTCAGTTCACTGGCAATATTCTTCTGCGTGCCGCTCAGCCCCATCAGAATATCCGTAATAGAAATCGGGCTGTTCAGATCAATACCCTGCGCTTTGGCATGCTCTTCGCAGAGATGAATCTCTTTCGTCTCGTCGTTGACGACCTGAGTCATATGTACGACCGCTTCTTTATCGCAGAGATCACACTTCATGAGCTGTTCCTACTGAACCTTGATACCATCGGTTCCGGCGAGTTTCCGGTAGGCTGACGCCAGTTTTTTTGTAAGAGGCCCCGGTTTGCCGGATCCGATCATACGCCGGTCAAGATCGACCACCGCAATCACTTCCGCTGCTGTGCCGGTTAAAAAAACCTCATCAGCCGTCCAGATTTCATAGCGAGTCATGACATTTTCAGAGACTTCCATGCCAAGCTCGCGGGCCACCTGCATGACCTTGTCGCGCGTGATCCCCTCCAGTCCGCCGCACCATGTGGGCGGAGTCATCAACTTATTGCCTTTAATAATAAACACATTATCACCCGACGCTTCAGCGATAAAACCCTGAGAATTGAGCATGAGACATTCCATCACGCCGGCATTGATTGCCTCAATTTTAGCCATGATGTTGTTGAGATAGTTCAGGCTTTTGACACGCGGATTAACGGCTTCCGCCATATTCCGGATGGTTCCGGCGGTGATAATTTTCATCCCTTTTTCGTACAAATCGGCCGGATAAAGCTGAATATCAGCGGCAATGATGATGACTTGCGCCTTCTTGCACTGATAGGGATTAAGCCCAAGCGATCCAACGCCGCGCGTGACGACATGCCGCAAATACCCGTTTTTGATTCCATTGGCCCGGCAGGTTTCAACGGTGGCTGTAATCAAATCTTCCTTGGTCATTCCAACGTCTAATGCAATAACTTTTGCCGAGTCGAGCAACCGATCCATATGCTCGTTAAGAAAGGCAATGTTGCCATCATAAACCCGGGTGCCTTCAAAAACGCCGTCGCCGTACAACAGGCCGTGGTCAAAAACCGACACCACCGCATCTTTTTCATCCACCAAGTTGCCATTTAAAAATATTTTCATCGTTCTGTTCCTATTCTTCCAGTTTACCATCTTTTAAAATCAGTTCACGCTGACAACGGCCTGCCACCTGTTCGTTATGTGTCACCATAATCAGTGTGCGGTTCGCAGATTGCGCTAAATCAAAGAGGTTATTCAATATATTTTCGCCGGTATGAGAATCCAGATTGCCGGTCGGTTCATCCGCCAGAATCAAATCCGGATCATTCATCAGCGACCGGGCAATCGCTACGCGCTGCTGCTCACCGCCGGAAAGCTCCATGGGGCGATGATCCATCCGGCCGGCCAGCCCGACCTTTTCGAGAAGTTCTTCCGCCCGGGCCTTCACATCGCGCCCGTTCCCGGCAGCCATTGACGGCAGAATGACATTCTGGCGGACATCCAGCTCCGGCAACAGATGGTAGCTTTGGAAAATAAAGCCGCAACGCTTCGCACGGAACGCCGCGCGCTTCGCCGGATTCATTTTAACCAAACTGGCATCCTCGAAAAAGATGTCGCCGGAATCCGGACGGTCCAGTCCGCCGAGAATATGCATCAGCGTACTCTTACCGGCGCCGCTGGCTCCCATAATGGAAAGTGTCTCGCCGCGCTTAATCGTCAGCGACACACCATGTAGCACCTCCACTGCACGCTTGCCGATGTGGTAGGTCTTATGCACCTCCTCGGCCCTTAAAATCACATTACTCATTGCGTAAAGCCTCCACAGGTTCAAGACGGGCGGCACGCCAGGCGGGAACAAGGCCGGCGAGTGTGCAAATAATCAAAACAGTGACGCAAACGGTAACCACGTCATTCGTGGTAGTATGCGACGGAATCTGGCTGAGCTGGTAAAGTTCTTTCGGAAGCAGATCGACCCGGAACTGCGACGAAATAAAGTTGAGCAATTCATTGCGATAGCGCAATGCCAGCAAGCCGAGTCCTAAGCCCATTCCCGTTCCGATGATACCTTGTACCATGCCGATCCACAGGAATATGGCAACAATTCGTCGATTGGAAAACCCAATGGCTTTCAATAATCCGATCTCATGGGTTTTCTGCACCGTGAGTGTTATCAGCGTATTGGTGATGCCGAATGCCGCGACAATGGTGATAAAGATGAGCAGAAAAAACATCATATTTTTCTCAGTCTGAAGCGCGGTAAACAGCTGACTGTTGAGGTCAATCCATGTACGCGCTTCAAAAAACTGTCCGAGCACGGCACGAATATCGCGGGCAACACGAGGCGCCGACATCGGATCGGCTGTCATCACCTGAATAGAGTGGACGCCCTGCTCTATGTTGTAAACAGAACGGGCGGTTTCGAGCGATGTCAGCACATAACCAGCGTCAATTTCATACATACCGACTTCAAAAATACCGCTCACGGCCAGCTCTTCGGGCAGGCGTAATTCATCCCGCGAAACAAAATTTTGCGGTGAATAGACCAATAATTTACTGCCGAGGCGGAGCCCAAGGCGCAGGGCAAGGTCCCGCCCGACAACAATTTCACCGTAACCGACCGAAAACTTGCCTTCCACCATATTTTCAGGCACTTTACTGACCGTCCGCTCCAGCACTGGGTCGACGCCTCGCAGTTGAACCGGCTGCGCATTTTCGCCAACCTGCACAAAAACCAACCCTTCGAGATTGGGAGCCGCGCCAATGATTCCATTGACCCGTTTAAGAGCGTTCAGCAGTTTTTCCGGCTGACGCACAAGGCCGCCGTGTTCGTTCACTTTGACGTGTGCATTAAAGCTAAGAATCCGTTCGCGCCATGTTTCATCGAAGCCGGTCATCACCGAAAGAACGATGATAAGCACGGCCACACCGAGTGTGACGCCGAGAAGCGAAAGCAACGTAACAACCGAAAGGAATGACCGCTTAGGCTTCAGATACTTAAACGCCAGAAATAAAGAAAAGGACTGTTTCATGAATGCGGTACATCATACGCAGACACGCATTGAAAGCAAAGTTTGCAATGTTTTGAATTTTTAAACCCGTTTATTCAGCCATTGGGGAATCATACCCTCGCCGTTATTCCGACCCAAACCACTACAAATGCATTATAGATAATTAGTTGTAAGTTTTCCCTTCCAAAAGAGACCCAGCTGATTTACTCTATCGTCCAATAAAAACAGGGTTGAGTGTTATGGAATATCTATCCTTCTGGAAAATGAGACAGCCGCCATTCGAGTCAAACTGCGAGGCACAGTTTTTCTATGAAAGCGAGGCTCACGGTGAGGCCTTGGCGCGCCTTCTCTACCTCGTCTCTGACCGCGGAATGGGTATGGGGGCCATGACCGGCGAGATCGGCAGCGGAAAAACAATGGTGCTTAATGTACTGACGTCCCGCCTGCGCAAGGATCTTTACACAACTATTAAACTCCACACCGCCCACCTGCCCTTCGAACACATTCTGGCGGAAATCAATCAGCAGCTGCGAGGCAAAGGTGAGGCAGCACTGACTGACGATAAATACTATCTACTGAAAGAATTCGAACAGCTTTTGCACAATAAAGTCAGCTCTATCGGCAAACACCTCATTCTGATTTTGGATGAAGCACAATTCTTAAGCGAAGAGTGCCTTGACGAACTGAAATGCCTGACAAATTACAACCAGCAGGAATCGGTGCTGACGGTTATCCTTTCCGGTCAGCCGGAATTAAAAGCGAAACTAAGCGCCCTGCCTCAGATTTATCAGCGCCTTGGTATGTTCTGCTATCTGAAAAATCTGCGCTATGAAGAAATGTCGCCCTATCTCGAACACCGCTTAAAGACAGCAGGTGCCGAAAAGACCGACATTTTCAATCCGAACAGCATTGACCCCCTCTTTTCGTTCTCCGGCGGATGCCCCCGCCAGATTAACCGCGTCTGCAAACTGGCGGTTGATCGCGCCTGCCTGATGAAAAAAAATCAGGTTGATGCGGATATGATCCGCATGATCGTACGCGATATCGAAAAACATTTCGGTTAATTCAGTGCAAAATGAAAAAAGCGCTCATCGTTAGTTCTGGTGGTGTCTTTTTACTTTTCGTTTTTTTTGTTGCAGATTACTTCATTTTTAAAGGACATCACGCCAATCAAATTAGGGCTAATCATCTATTGCGAAACGAGTTATGGTCAATTGGAATCGTTCGCGGTGAAAAACCATTCGAACTGACTGTTCCGGAAAAACCGATCCTGCGAGCGCGCGATATCACCGATACGGCGGCCCGCATGGTGGCCGACCCGTTTGCTGTACAGAAAAACGGTCAATGGTTTCTTTTTTTCGAAATCGATAGTATCACCACCCGTCAAGGCGAAATCGGGTTGGCGACCAGCACAGACACCACAAACTGGATATACCGGCAGATTGTGCTGGATGAACCGTTCCATCTCTCCTACCCATACGTTTTCGAGTGGGACGGAGTCTACTACATGATTCCGGAAACCCATCAGGCCGGGGCCATTCGTCTCTATCGCGCCGATCCGTTTCCAACACACTGGACATACCTTGCCGATTTGGTTCATGGCCGTTACCATGACCCAAGTATCGTCAGGTACAATGGCCGGTGGTGGATTTTTGCCTGCGCAGGGCAAAATGAAAATATGAATATTTTTTATGCCGATCAACTGACCGGTCCGTGGCAACCCCACAAAAACAACCCTGTGATCACCAAGGATCGCACCCGCGCGCGTTGCGGTGGACGAATCCGTGAAATTGACGGCAAACTCATCCGTTTTGCACAAGATTGCCTCGATCGCTATGGGCATCGACTGCTGGGTTACAGAGTGACTATGCTCACGCCGGAAAATTACGCTGAGCAGCCGCTGGAAGAAAACCCGCTACTTTCACCGGACGGATCGGGATGGAATGCACACCGGATGCACCAACTTGACCTTTATCAAACAAACACAAACAACTGGATCGGATTTGCTGATGGCAATGCAAACTGAATCGGGCATTCTATCCGATTTACTGGATGGATTTCACTGAAAAATACAGTATACACAACAACCAAACCCCATTTTTTAATCATGAACAGCGAACCAAAAACTATTGTAACCGTGATCGCCGATAGCGGATTTGTTATCCCCGTATTTATTCTGGTTCTATCCCTGAAATTTTATGAGCCGGAACAACAAATTCACATTCTTGGAATTTCACTTTCCGAAAGTGAAAAATCTCTTTTCACCCAGTTTAAAAACGTATTCATTTTTGAATCCTCCATTCCGCGCAGCAACAAACCAGGCGCGATGCGCATCATCGCCGACATCCTGAAGGGCGAAGCCTTGTTGACCGCAAAAGACTGTGAAGAGCCGTGGATCGCACTGCTCGACGGCGATTGTGTCGCAACAGGTCCCCTCAGCCCGTATCTGGCTCCCGCAGAACCGGCGCTCTATGCCCGCTCACGCACAGCTGAGGAAGACAACCAGATTTTCCGGTACTACCGACCTCCCAGCGACACAAAAAACGGTATCCCTGAAGCATTTCTCAAGCGCTGGCAGGAGGATGTTCGTCAAAACAAACTGCCGGCACGCGACACTACAGTTCTTTCGGGAAATCTGATTCTGCATCGGGACCACCTGAACTTCGCTCACGTCTGGCAGGATTTTATGAAGAAAGTGCTCATTTACAGCGATCCGGCCAAAACCGATGTCGCTTATTATATGCCAGCCGAGTTCGCTCTGAGCGCCTGGTTAATGTTTGCGGACAACCCACCACCTGTCCGGGATGTTCTCCTCAACAGCAATCCAAACGCTTATCTGGCGCACCTCGGACCGGCCCCGCGCTACTGGCGGCTCTGGACAGTAAAAAAACTCAAATATTTTGATGCGGTAATCCGCCTGCTTGATTGGGCTGAAAAACAAGGAATTGAAATCCCTTTATTGCCATACGCACTGAAAAAGCGTAATAGGGTAGCAATTGTAGCGGTCGCGTACGTCTACGAAGTCTTCATCTGGATAAGAAAAAAAACCAAGCATATCTACAAAAAAGTTGCCGGGAATCCACCAAACCGGCAGTAGCTGGATCGCAGGCGTTGAGGAATCTGCCGGAAAAAGATTGGACAATCATATGAGAGACAAACCAAAAAACGACACGAACTTCGAGGCCTCCGGCAAAATGGAGCCGACTGCAACACCCGTCGTAGAAAACCCGCTGAAAGAACTGCCGGCTCAGGAATCGCCCAGCTCTGCTGAACAGTCTGTCAAAGACGGCGAACATCCGAAATTGACGGAAAAACCCTCGCAATCACCTCGTTTTGACAAAGAAGCCCCGTTCCGGATAAAAGATCAATTCGACGATCTTGAGGCCATCCCTCCAACTCTTATACGCAACACAGCCCGGCCTTCCAAAATGCAAGGACCGGGCGCCGGATTAGCAGAAACCGCACAGCCCGGGCGCACAATCCGCAAAGCAAACGATTTTCAGGATTTCTTCCGTAATCTGGATTTGATCAAAATCGTGCGCGGTATTTATCGAAAATTCTGGATCGTGCTGCTCTCCGCTTTCGGCATGATGATTTTGCTCCTGCCCGTAGCACACAGCCTGCAGGGCGGTGCCAAGTGGTCTTCATCATCTGTTATCATCTACACTAAACCGACCCAAAAACAGATTGACACACAAGGATCATCCTTCCTGCTCCGCCCCCTCACCCAGGACACGCTGGTTGATATGTTTCTTTCGCCATCCCACATCAGAGCCCTTGAGGATGCCGTTGGTGTAAGACCGCTCCAGAAAAAAGTCTCATTCGAATCACAAAGTAAATCAGATATCGTCACCTTGCGTGTCAGCGATATGCCAACTGAAAAAACGGCTATTGAGGCTGTCAACAAGCTGGGTGAAATTATTATTGCTAACAACGACCTATATTACCGGCAAATAGCCTCGGCCGCGTATGACCAATATAAAATACAGAGGGAAATTGCTGAACAAAACTTCAATGAAGCAGTAAAGGCCGTGGAAACGTTTCAGCTCAAAAACCAGCTGCTTGAACTCAACACACAGTATCAAAGCTATTTTTCTTCCGTTAATGCAGCCAGCGAGCGGCTCAGTATTGCTCAGGTCGCCCATGAAGGCCTTCTTGTCCGTATAAAAAATTACGAGAAAATGATAGCCGATTTGCCGGATGAGGTGCTGAACGAGGCCTTAGAGGACAATCCGCTGAAACGACGTATTTCCAACGCTGAGGCAGCCCTGCTGGATGCCCGCATTCAGTACGCCGCCGACAATCCAAAAATCCTGCGACAGGAACGTGAAATCGAAGAGCTTCGAAAACTACTCAAAAGCGGCAGTTACGATGAAACTCGTGAACGCACCTATTTGAAAAATCCACTTAAGGGGCAACTTGAAGGAGAACTTCTTAAACTCCGTTCTGAAGAAGACGTAGCCGCGCAACAGGAAATCGCTCTGAAAAAAGATTTCGCTGCCCTGCAGTTGAAATTCCAGGACCTGCCGCGACTCGAAAAGGAATATGGAGCCCTGCTTGAAAAACGTGCTCAGACAGATACCGCCCTGAAATCGCTGAAAGCCAGTGAAGAATCAGCCCGACTCACCATGCAGGCTGGCCTTTCAGACTTTAAACTGATCAGCCCTGCTGTCTCAGCTGAAGCCACCGCCGCGTCACTGATCGGAAAAGTCATCCCGCTCGTCGGTTTCATTTTCGGCTTTTTCGGTGGATTAATACTCGTACTGATCATCGAACTGCTCGATGCAAAGATCCGCACTCAGCAGCAGCTCGAAAACGCCTACGATGCGCCGTGCCTTGCGTCCATTATTGAAATCCCCCATCTGGAGGACTACGACACCTATCAACTGCTCCTCCCATCCTTACGCGAAATTTCAGAACGGTTAAATGTCGTTTTGCAGGGTCATCGTGTCAAAGCACTCGGCTTCTTCAGTTCGCTGAATGGAGAAGGTAAGAGCATCTTGTCGTTCAACTTAGCGCGTTATTACAGCTCGCTGAACATCAAGGTGCTCTTCGTTGGCTTCGATGCTAACTCCAATCCCTGTATATCGGTCTCCGCCGAAACCGGCTGGCCGCAAAAGGGCATCGAAGACTATCTGCGCGGCGAAACAGAGCTGACAGATATGATTTTAAACCTGAACGGGGTAGATGTGATCCGCGTGCAGGAGCCCCAGTCATCAGACCTGCTCGATCTTGCTAAAGGGGCTGCCATGCCTCGCCTATGGGATATGGTTCGACAGAATTACGACCTGATTATCACCGAATCCCCCGCCGTACTCGACCACCCTCTTTCAGGTACCGTCGCAGGCTTCCAAGATGAAATAATCTACGTATTAGCCTCGTCAGTCAGCGACCGGCGCCTTGTGGATGCCGGACTTGAATTCCTCGAAGATCGCGGTCTGGCACCACGCGCTATCATCTTCAATCGCGTCGACCCCTACTATCTGGAAGATATACGGCAACAACGCATTATTCGCAACCTTGCCGAACGACGCACCCCTCTAGAAGACCTGCTTGCCCGATTCCAGCCGCTGACCGATCTTTTTACCCGATTCCGTCGTCCGGCTGAGACGATTACACCGAATGAAGAACCTTTAGCCACAGAAAGCGATGACGAAGTAGACGCTGAATTCTCCGAGGATGAGGATATCCCCGAATTCATCGGCGGGGAAGATTTCGTTGAGTTATCTGAAATATCGGCAAAAGAAACAGAGCCCATTGACTCCCTGAAAAACGAATCCCTTCCTGAACACGTCGCAGAGGACGTTGTTGAGGAAGTTACTGGGGAAATTGCTGAGGAAGTCTCTGAGGAAGAAACAGTAGAGACTCTAAAGGACGGAATCCCTGTCCAACAGCCGGCCGGGCACCGCAACCCGCTAGCCCGTCTGTTAGCCCTTTTCCGTCGTCCGGCCAAAGAGGGTGTTAAGTCAGGCAATATAAAAGCAGCCCACGAGGCGTCCGATACAAGTGATCTGCCGGAATCTAAAAACGAACAACCTGAGGAGGGCAAGGCATCAGACGAGATTTCCTTCAAAGACTGGCTCGGCAAGACGGATAATAGACCGGCTGGAAAACCTGGTAAAGGGTCTGAAAACGATGAGAAATAAGCATTCCATTACTGCTGTTTTACTCGTGCTGGCTAGTCTGACTCAGGCTGAGGACAGCACCGCCATCAGCACAAATCATCAAGATCAAATCACAGCCACACAACGGCGGTCAAAATTCACGCCGGAATATTTTGTGCCGCACAGTCCGGAAGAACGTAAGCTTCAAATCGGCGACGAGGTGGAAATCGGTGTCTTTGGACAACGCGACACCATTGCCGAAAATGTACCTGTCGCTCCGGATGGAAAACTATACTACATGTTTCTGCCCGGCATTATGGCCGAAGGACGGACCGCTGAGGAAGTCGCCAGAGAAATGGAATCCAAACTTGGCCACCTCTTTAATAATCCGGAAGTATCTATCATCCCGACTAAATTTATTTCCAACCGCTTTTCTATTTTTGGAAAAGTTGAAACGGGCGGCATTTATCCTCTGGATACGCCCACCACGGTCCGTCAATCAATTGCTAAAGCGCAAGGGATCGCTCTCGGCAAGTATCACGACAGCTGGATCCCGATTCATAATTACAAAGACAGCTGGATACTCCGGGGACAGGAAAAAATTCCAGTCAACTTCACGTCCCTCATGGACAAAGAAGACTTCTCTGAGGATATCTATGTGCGTCCGGGCGATGTTATCTATATAGCCTCCGCACTCGGTCGTGAAATCTACCTCATGGGTGAAGTCAACCAACCCCAGTCACAACCTTTTACAGCAGGCCTGACCCTCACCCAGCTTATCTCCGGACTTGATGCCGGCGCCGGCGGCTATAAAGAAGCCACTGCAGATATCAAGCGGGTGGTCATTCTGCGGGATGCAATGAATAACCCCAAGGTTTTCAAGGTAAACCTGGACAATATTATGCGAGGCAAAGAACACAATGTGTTTCTCGAAGCAGGGGATATCGTATTTGTTCCTGAAAAATCTTTCCTGTTCACTCGCAACCTCGTGAAAGCCATGGTTCGCACCTTCGTCAACACGTTCGCAACCGAATTCGCAACCGATCTCAACCGTAAATACCTATTCCCAACAGGTACGACAACACAATGAAAACAAACCGAATTACCACTTTCCCGGCCCTGCTGGTCGTCATCATCGCCACCGCAGGATGCACGATGTTGCGTGACAAGCCGCGAATTGAAAATAACAAAGAACTTCTGCCTGCCGAAGTACTCGAACTTCCGAACATCGGCGATTTAACCCTGAAAGAAATGCAGACGGGCATATGGATCCAGACAAATCCCGATGAACTAATCGACACCAAACTGCTTACTAAGCCAAAAGACGGACCCTACCTGCTGGGCGTTGGTGACGAACTCCAGATTACTCTCTATGGTGAAGGCGATGCCGAAACGAGACGCGTGTTACCTATTGACCCCTCAGGCAACATCACGTACATGCTCCTTGGGACAATCCCTGCAGCAGGCCGTACTATCGACGACCTTACAGCAGAAATGCGTCAGCGCCTGGGAGCAAAACTCAACTACTCCATCCTCAGCGTCATCCCCTCCCGTTTCAACAGCCAAACCTTCACCATGCTGGGTCAACTTGCAAAACCTCAAGTTTATCCGTTACAAGGACGCACGTACATTCTTGATGCCATTGCGCAGGCTGGCGGTCCTAAGGTCGGCGTCATCCGCGATGTCAGCGCCGACATTCATGACTATGCTCACGCCACGCTCGTGCGCGGCGGCGAAGTCATACCGGTCGACTTCGAACGCCTCATCTACAAAGCCGATGCTTCCCAAAATCTCGAAGTACTTAGCGGGGATATTATTACTGTACCCTCGGCGCTGGATCGGAAGATTTACGCTCTAGGTGCTTTCAACAACCCTCAAGGCATCCAGTTTGCATCATCACAGACAACCCTGATGAATGCTGTCGTTCAGGCGGGCGGTATTAATCGCGAAACAGGGGACGGACATGTTCTTATAATACGGGGAAACACTGCCAATCCAAAAGTCATGCTCATGGACATGTCCCAGTTTGACTCAAAAAAAGCCCGCGTTTTCAAAATTATTGGCGGGCGCGCTCTGGATGTCACCTTGCAGGCTGGTGATATCGTATATGCTGTGCCGAAAAAATTCGGCTTCTTCCGTGACGTCATCAAAGGCGCCATCACTACCTTCGCCACCACGCTCACCAGCGAAGCCGCGAGTGACATTTATCAGCAGAAAGTTGACCCGTTTAACTTTGGAACGAATCGTCCGCTTTAAACTGTTCATTACATCTTCGAAAGTACGCGTCCCATGGGGCTAAAGGACGTTTATTTTCTATTTCACACTGTCAGGGTGCCAGAATACTTGGTTTACTCACGGCCTGCTGTGAGAATACCCGCTGAAAGGAATCCATATGAAATTCATCGAGTTGGCAAAAAAGCGCGTCAGCATCCGTTCGTATAAACCGGACCCGGTTTCCGATGAGATGCTCCATGAAGTGCTCGAGGCCGGCCGGCTGGCACCAACAGCCTGCAACCTGCAGCCGTTTCAATTTGTGGTCGTTCATAAAAAGGAAAATCTCGCCTCGCTGGCCGCTGGATATCCCGGTAACTGGTTCAAAGAAGCGCCGGTCGTGATTGCGATTTGCACACAAGCTTCCAAGGCTTGGAAACGCAAATATGACGCCCGCACTCTCGTTGATGTGGACGGTGCTATCGCCGCCGACCACATGACACTGGCCGCTGCAGACATCGGCCTCGGTACCTGCTGGGTCGGAGCATTTGACCCGAAAATTATCCGCAAGGCGCTTGGCGTGCCCCGTACCGTTGAACCAATTGTCCTGTTGACGCTCGGCCATCCCAACGAAAAAGGTAGGCCGAAAATCCGCCAGCCGCTCAAAAAGCTGGTTCGATACGAAAAGTGGAACGATAAATGATCCTGCGAATTGTCCTGCTGGTTGTTATCCTTTACGTCTGCGCCGTGCTCTGGATGTGGCTCCGGCAGGAACATTATCTCTTTGTTCCCAAGCACTATGATCCGTATCCGGAATTTGAACATTTCCGCTGGGACCGCACAATCAACGGCGTACAACATCAGGGCTGGTTTCTCGACAAGGGCAAAGAAAAGACGGTCATTTACCACGGCGGCAACGCTGAAGATCTGGCAGGTCATTGCGAAGTGATGATGGCCGGACTGGAGGCCAATGCGCTGCTGGTGAACTACCGCGGTTATGGGCAAAGCGCAGGAACGCCCGGCGAAAAAGAAATGGTGGCAGACTGCATAGCCATCTTTGATCTCTTCCGTGCAGAAAAGAACATTGCACCTTCAACGATCTACCTGATGGGGCGCAGCCTCGGCACCGGTGTGGCTATACAGGTTGCCGCCGCCCGCCCGCAAGCAGCCGGGTTGATTCTGATCACACCGTACGAAAGTATTGCGGCTGTTGCACGATTCCAATATCCGTGGCTGCCGATTGAACAGATGCTGCGTCACCCTTTCCGTGCCATCGACTATTCTCCGAAAATAAAAATGCCGGTACTGGTTGTCCTGGCGGAATTCGACGAAGTGATCCCGATTGAGAGCGGACGGAAACTTGGCGAAGCGTTAGGCGGCCCGAAAGAAATCATTACGCTTCCAATGGGTCACATGGATATCAACGAGCACCCCGGCTATTTCGGGGCGATCAACCGGTTCATCAACCAGTAATCACTTTCCGATACTGTTACGAACTACATGAGTCAGTTCATTGGCAAGCCGGTTGGTCATCTCATCGGTCGGACCTTCGACCATCACACGGCACATGGGCTGTGTCCCGGAATAGCGAATCAATACGCGCCCTTTGTCACCCAGCTCGGCTTCGGCCTTTTTAACCGCCTGCTGGATTTCTGCAATTTCTTCCAGCGGCGGTTTTCGGGCCACATCGAAATTGATGAGTTTCTGTGGGAAAACGCTCATGACTTTCGCCAATTCCGATAGTGTTTTTCCGGTTTCACGCATGATACTCAGCAGTTGCAGTGCCGCGATAATACCGTCACCCGTTGAATGGTGATTATGGAAAATGACATGTCCGGATGCTTCGCCGCCAAGCACTGCATTGTCCTTGATCATCCGTTCAAGCACATAGCGATCGCCGACCGGTGTGATGGCAACGTCAATGTTCATCTCTTTCATGGCACAGAGAAACCCGAAATTGCTCATGACGGTGGCAACCACTTTATTGTTTTTCAGCAAGCCTCTCGCCCGGTACTGGCGGGCGCAGATGGCAATAATCTGGTCGCCGGAAAGCTCAGTTCCGGTCTCATCAACCACGATCAGCCGGTCGGCATCGCCGTCAAAGGCGAGTCCGACATTCGCACCGGTCGCGAGTACTTTGGCCTGAAGATCCGCGGTGTGTTGAGAACCGCAACGGTCGTTAATGTTCATACCGTTGGGTGCCACATGAATCGATGTAACATCGGCACCGAGTTCAGAAAAAATAATCGGCGCAACTTTGTAGGCGGCACCATTGGCACAGTCGAGGGCGATCTTCATGCCGTCAAGAGTCATCCCTTCCGGAAACGTTTTTTTGCAAAACACAATATAACGTCCGATGGCATCATCAATGCGCTTGGCTTTTCCGATATCGCCTTCCGTCGAACGGATATCGCGCAATGTATGACTGTTGATCAGATTCTCCATCGCCTCTTCTTCGACGTCTGGCAGTTTATAGCCGGTACGCGAAAAGATTTTTATGCCGTTGTCATAATAGGGGTTGTGAGAGGCGGAAATGACAATCCCCGCATCAGCCCGCATATCCTGCGTAATAAAGGCGACTCCGGGTGTCGGCAGAGGACCGAGCAGAAGAACGTCCACACCCATTGAGCAAATACCGGCCGTAAGTGCATTTTCCAACATATAACCGCTTAAGCGCGTATCTTTACCGATCACGATGCGCGGACGGGTTCCTTTTTCTTTATGGTATTCTTTGCAGACGTAGGCGACTGCACGGCCGATTTCCAGCGCCTGTTCTGCCGTCATGTTGCCCATGTTGGCCATGCCGCGGACTCCATCCGTTCCGAAAAGCTTCCCCATCTTCCGCTCCTTTAATTAGCCGTGTAAAATCGATACTTCATCGACGACTCTCTGAAGCCACGCCGCACCAGCGGCGCGGGCATCTTCGCTTAAATGCTGTATCGCAGTAAGGTAATCTGCATGGCCGCTCAGTTCACTCCGCAATCGCGCAGGAATAACCGTTACGGAAGGCACTTCAAGCCTCGCCCGTACTGTTTTCCAAACTCTGGAAAATTCACGCTGTTTTTTCGCAGACACATCAAGATCATCCCCCATGTTCTCTAGGAGCCCAGCCGAGATATCCAGTTTGCCAGCGAACTCCTCTAGCCGCTTGATGCGTTCGGCCAGAATCAGATCAAGATTAGCCAGAGCACCTTCGTGACAGGCGCGATCAAATTCATCACGGATGAAAAGCCCCCTGACCGCCTGATACCAGACTTTGAGTGCATGAATATTGCCGATATACAGAAGGTTGTTTTTTACGATACGCCCGATGTTTTTATAAACGCCCTGATCATACGGGATGGTCTGCTCGGCCGGAGCGGCCGGGACATGGAGCTGATTCTCTTCAAGTATGTCCTTGCGGCAGACACTGCCTGCGGCAATGACGCAACCATAAGCAATACGTGCCGGACCGACCAATCCGCCCTGCCCGCCAAGAAAGACAGGCTTCTGATTGAGCAAAACGCCGTGCGGCACATCGCCGATCAGTGAGGCCGTGGCTTTATCCTGATGCGGCGTAAAATTAAAATGGATGTAAGAAGATCCGACTTCGCCGTGATTTTTACGACTGGTTCCTCCTGCCATCAGAATATCACAAAAGTTGATGAGACTGCCCAGCGTAACAAAAGGAAACAGCACCGTCTGCTTAAGTCCGACGGTGTGCGCCCCGTTCGCCTCTTCTTCAAGAATGGTTCCTTCCCGCACATGCGCGCCGCTACCCATGTTGGCACCATCAAGGAAAACTGCACCTGAAAAATATCCGCCTTTCAGTTTCACACCACGTCCCAGCTGACAATTTTCAATTGTAACAGGTGCTTCGGCGCCAAGCACCGCGCCTGATCCAATCGATGTTTTTTCGCCGCGGATACGACACCCGGCATGAATGATCACATCCGGCGCAATGCGTGCGGCATTAACTTCCGGACCGATGAGGACTCCCTTTTTGGCGAAAGAATCTTTCACTTAAGCAGCACTCCGATGGTCGTTCCAATCCCAGTAAAAACAAGCAGAGCAATGGATGTTTTCATTGTGTAATCCAGCTCGAAAATCCGAATGGTCGTTTTTCCGCCGGTAAAAATGAAAAAAAGTGCACAGAGAGCCATTAGGAAAAGAGCCCAAAGTAATGGTTTATTCATGATCGCCCCTTTTTTATGCTGCCGTCTTTAATAA
Organism: uncultured Verrucomicrobiota bacterium; assembly: GCA_964398915.1. Classification (GTDB taxonomy): domain Bacteria; phylum Verrucomicrobiota; class Kiritimatiellia; order Kiritimatiellales; family Tichowtungiaceae; genus Tichowtungia. The sequence goes on along the minus strand of CAYNOR010000003.1, from coordinate 195,295 downwards.
TCCACTGAGTACTGAAAAATCGCGTGTTTGACTAAAATTCTTCGCAATCGGTCATCTGCTCAAAAGCACTGTATATCCACTCAAGGAATGATTCAAAGCGGGCATCGCCATGCAATGAGGATAAATCAGGATCTTTCTTCATCCATTCATAATCGTTATACCCCAGCTCAATCGCACGGTTAAGTGCATCAAATGCATCATCCGCCCGATCCAAAAGTGCCAGACTGCAGGCGAGATTATACCAAACCATCGGATCTTCCGCGCACAGCCGGCTGAGGCGTTCATCAGCGCGCAACCCGTCGGCATAAGCTCCAGTCCGGGTATAGAGGTCGGCTAATGCGCGCAACACATCGGTATCCTCCGGAAGCCGGCGGGCAATGGCCTGCAGGAAATCCAGTTCCTGCTTATTCTCGCGGAGTTCTTCCGGTTTATGGTCAGTCTGTATCACGTTTAAAAATCCTGCTATTTGCGTTTAGCGATAGGCGTTACTTTGCGCAGGTTCGGCCCGGTGTAAATCTGGCGCGGACGGGCGATCCTTGAATCGCTGTCTTCCTGCATTTCCAGCCACTGGGCAATCCAGCCCGGCAGACGGCCGATGGAGAACATGACCGTAAACATATTGGTTGGAATACCCATCTCGCGATAGGTCAAACCGGTGTAAAAATCCACATTCGGATAGAGATTGCGCTCCTGGAAATAAGAATCAGCCAGTGCCTTTTCCTCCAGCTCCTGAGCAATATCCATCAGCGGATCTTTGGTATGCGTTACAGCCATCACTTTTTTGCACAGCTCTTTAGCAATTTTTGCGCGCGGATCGTAGGATTTATAAACGCGATGACCAAACCCCATCAACCGGAACGGGCTGCGCGGATTTTTTGCCCGCTCAATCACCTTATCCACATCACCGCCTTCGCGATGAATATCTTCAAGCATTTCAATAACATGCTGATTCGCTCCGCCATGTTTAGGCCCCCACAGCGCGCAGATACCGGCTGCAATCGAAGCATACAGGTTGATTCCGGAGCTGCCTACACTGCGAACGACAGATGTAGAGCAATTCTGTTCATGATCGGCGTGGATAATAAGCAATTTATTGAGTGCGTCGGCCATAACCGGGTCAATCGGTTCTCCGCGAACCGGCGAACTGAACATCATATTCAGAAAATTTTCACAGTATTTCAGATCGTACCGTGGATAAACCGCCGGCTCGCCAATTGATTTTTTATAAGAGAAAGCGGCAATAGTGCGTAATTTTGATATCAACCGGGTAACGGTCATGTCGACATCTTCTTTCATATCGCTTCTCAATTCCGGATAGAAGGAAGAAAGCGAAACTGCCATAGCGGAAAGAATTGCCATCGGATGCGAATGCTCGGGGTAATTACTGAAAAAGTCCCGCATGTCTTCATGGATCATCGAGTGACTGTTAAGAAGCGATGAATAATTTTCCTTCTGCGCGGCGTTCGGTAATGAACCGTGCACCAGCAGATAGGCCACATCGATGAATTCACATTTTGCAGCCAGATCAGCCACATCGTAGCCGCGGTAACGCAGAATACCCTTTTCACCATCAATAAACGTTATATCGCTGGCGCAGGAACCGGTATTGCCAAACCCTGGATCATAGGTGATGGTTCCGGTTTCTTTACGCAATTTACTAATATCTATGGCCCGCTCGCCTTCGGTACCCTCATAAACAGGACAGACCATTGTTTGATCGTCGATACGTATTTCGGCTTGTCCGGTTTTTTCCATTTTCATAATCGACATCTCCAGTAGTTACAAGGGGCGGGGAGTGTATTTAGCCCCGCCAGTCCTGTTCAAGCAAAATTCCATCCTTGAGCACTCTTATTCCACCGTCACACTTTTGGCCAGATTGCGCGGTTTATCAATGTCGGTTCCGCGGGCGCGAGCTGCGTAGTAGGCCAGCAACTGCAGTCCGACCACATTAACCATAGGCGTAAATTCGTCGCGAACCTCCGGTACATAGATAATATCACCAGCCAGTTTCGTGATCTCCGTGTCGCCTTCTGTCGCCACGGCGATAATCCGACCGCTGCGGGCTTCCACCTCTTTGATGTTTGAAATCATCTTTTCGTAGACCTCATCGGCCGTTTTTGTGCAAATACAGATAACCGGCAGCGTCTCGTTAATCAGCGCAATAGGACCGTGCTTCATTTCACCGGCCGCATAACCTTCGGCGTGCTGATATGAAATCTCTTTATTCTTAAGTGCGCCTTCCAGCGCGGTTGGATAGTTGAACTTGCGCCCCAGATAAAGGGAACTCGGCCCGTCGTGATGCTTTTCACCGATTAGGCGGATTTCATCTTTTTTCTGAACAACATAATGCACAGCATCTGGAACATCCTGCAAATCAGCCAGATACGATTTAACCTGCTCCGGAGTCAGATTGCCGCGCACACCGGCAACATACAAGGCAAACAACGCAAAAGCCATCTGCTGCGCTGTGTAAGCCTTGGTTGACGCCACGCCGATTTCAGGCCCGCAATTAGTAAAAAATACTGCATCGCTCTCGCGCACCACGGAACTGCCCTCGACATTGCAAATGGCAAAAATTTTACAGCCCCATTCCTTAGCCATACGGATCGAAGCCAACGTATCGGCGGTTTCCCCCGACTGCGAGACCGGGACAACCAGTGTGCCTGGATCAATTTTCGGGTCGCGGTAACGAAACTCGCTGGCGAGGTCGGTTTCAACCGCAATGCCGGTCAAATTTTCCAGCAGCAATTTACCATACATTCCGGCGTGATAGGCCGTTCCGCAAGAAACAATCATGATGCGGTTAAGTTTGCGGAAATAATCAGGACTCAAGCCGATGTTCAAATCAATTCTGCCGTCCGCCGAAATATGCTTATCCAGCATCGCACGCAAAATGCGCGGCTGTTCGTGAATTTCCTTCAGCATGAAGGTTTCAAAACCGGCGCATTCGGCGGCTTCAGCCTGAAAACTGATTTCCTTAATTACGGGAGTAACCGTCTGACCTTCAACCGTGCAGATTTCCACACTGTTTTCACGGATTACCGCCATCTCACCATCGTTTAAATAAATCGCCTTTTTTATCCGGTTAATAATGGCCGGCACATCGCTGGCGATGAAATTCTCATTTTCACCCAACCCGATAATCAGCGGACTGCCCTTGCGGGCGCAAAAAATGGCATCCGGCTCATCACGGAATAAAATTCCCAGCGCATAGGCGCCGCGCAACCGCTTGAGAGTACACAAAATTGCCTCAACCGGTGATTTCGCACCATCTTTCAGCGCCTGTGCAATCAAGTGAGGAACGACTTCCGTATCGGTTTCAGAAAGAAATTTATGCCCTTTTGCTGCCAGTTCTTCGCGCAGTTCAGCATAATTTTCAATGATCCCATTATGCACCACTGCGACGGCCCGGTCTGAGCTGAAATGGGGATGTGAATTAATCTGTGAAGGAGCACCGTGTGTAGCCCAGCGAGTATGCCCGACCCCGCGTGTTCCTCTAATGGGTGTGACAGCTAGCATCTTCTCCAAATTAGCCAGGCGTCCGACTTCCTTGCTCGAAGCAATTTTCCCGTCATGAAGCACCGCAATACCGGCAGAATCGTATCCGCGATACTCCAGCCGCTGCAACCCGTCGATCAGGATCGGTGAGGCTTCCTTGATTCCAATATAACCGACGACTCCACACATAATTATTCTTCTCCGGAACTTAGGTAAAAAACAGGGAAGCAGTTTGCCCGAAACCGCCGCTTAAAACAAAATAAAAAACGACGCCCGCCCCCATTTTACCTGCCTGTATATTTACACAGAAAATTGTTGCGCCTCAGAGTCTTTTCCTGTTTCATCCCCGCTTCGACGAACCAATTGAGGAATTTGATTTATGGCAAAAACGAGCAGCATCGTTAAAAATGAAAAGCGCATGAAGATGGCGAACAAGTACTTCGCCAAGCGCATGGAGCTTAAAAAAATCATTAGCAACCCGAAAACGTCAAATGAAGACCGTATGGCAGCTTTTGATACCCTGCGCAAACTGCCGCGCAACGCAAACCCGATCCGCGTCCAAAGCCGTTGTCGGGTAACCGGTCGTCCGCGCGGTGTCTACCAGAAGTTCGGGCTTTCCCGCATTACCCTGCGCGAAATGGCTTCAAACGGACTTATCCCCGGCATGACCAAAGCAAGCTGGTAAAAAAGCTTTGTTTCTGTTCAAAACGCCTCGGATTCGTCCGGGGCGTTTTTGTATCCTGCCGGTTCGGAGTTCAGAGTTCCCAGTTCAAGGTTCGGGGTTGAAAAATATAACTCTGAACTTTAACCCCTGAACTGCGCCCGTTCCGGGCGCTAAAAAAACCGGCCCCTGTAAAAAGGACCGGCTTTCAAGCAGAGATTCTGCCCTCTTAGGCTTTGATCACGAGACCGTCGCGAATCGCCTTGGTCGAAACCCAAATACGATGCACGGTGCCGTTGGCATCTTTTACGCGCACACGCTGAAGGTTTGCTTTAAACTTACGCTTCGTGGCACTGGTCACATGTAAACCGATACCGCCTTTGCTCTTTCTCAAACCCTTACGAACAATCCGGCGACCCGAAATCGTTCCCTTACCTGTCATTGCACACTTAGCCATTTTTTCCCTCGCTGTCTAAAATTTAACTCAAAGAGTGGCGTAATCTACGGACAGACCAGTACATTGGCAAGCGCAATATCACACCAATTCAGCAAAGACCGCGTCGCTCACAAAAAGCGCTGTTTCGGAAAGCCGCACATGCCGCCCGTCCAACACCAAAAGTCCCGCCTTTTCGAAGGATTTAAAACTTTCATGCAACTCATCCCAAAGACCGGCAGAAACCTCAAAGCCCTTGAGCCGCCGCAGTCCCATCACCAGCGTTTCGCGCTCCTTGGCCGTCTGCTCCAGAGTCTCTTCAAACTCATGGTGAGGGCCGTTTAAACAGTAATCGTCTAAATCAGAAACATTCGCCCAGCGCACTCCCTTCCAATGTGAATGAGCCGCCGGACCCACTCCGATATATTCACCACCACTCCAGTAGAGCAGATTATGCCGGCACTCGAATCCCGGCTTCGCAAAATTAGAAATCTCATAATGAACAAAGCCCGCCGCCGTCAGCCTATGGCGTATCCGATCATACATCTCCCTTTCCAAGCCCTCATCCAGTTTATCCGGATTGCGGACAGCTAACGGAGTGCCTTCTTCATACATCAGATTATAAATTGAAATATGCTCCGGCCCGAGAGCCAGCGCCCGGTCGAGATCGGACTCCACCATTTCCATGGTTTGTCCCGGCACACCGAAAATCAGATCGAGGCTAATATTTTCAAAACCCGCCGCCCGCGCCAGCCGAAACGCCGATTCCGCCTGTCCGGCCGAATGTATTCGCCCCAGCGTTTCCAGACATCGGGAATCAAAAGACTGCACACCGATTGAAAGCCGGTTCACGCCGCTTCGTTTCAGCAAAGCCAGCTTTGCTTCGTCAACCGTTCCCGGATTGGCTTCGCACGAAAATTCCTGAGGAGAAAACCGTCCAAGCATCGGAAGAAACCTTTCCAGCGTTTGGAAATCCAAAGCGGTTGGTGTGCCGCCGCCGATGAATACAGTCTCCTGTGAAAATCCATCCGGCAGATTTTTCAACTCTTCCTTTAAAGCCTGGAAAAACTCCGGAACATTCTTCCAGGGTTTGGAAAAAGAATAAAACGCGCAGTAGGAACACTTGCGCTCGCAAAACGGAATATGGATGTACAGGCCGGACATAAAGGTAACGGTCAGCTTTCCGCTCCAGACTGATCCGTCAACCGACGGCGACTCTCGGGGATTTCCTTGTAGTTCGTGCGGGTTGAAACCTTGCGTCCGCTCTTTTTCTCCAACTCCTTGCGGGCGTTCCCGGCAACCTTACCTCCGGCACGGGCCGCTTTCCGGTTTTCAGGCAGTCCCTCTGCATCGGTATTACGGGCAATTTCAGTGGTGGAGGCTTCGCCGAGCATCGTAAAAATCAGCTCCAGATCGGTCATATGATCGCGCAGATTATCGCCAGTATGATTCAGTGCCTTGAAATCACGGTACTCCGTCGGAGTCATCCCGAACGTCGCCTTGCTGATTTCAGCGGTCAAAATGGCGTATTCCGTCTGCTCTTTCACCCCGCGCTTTTTCCACTCATCGGTCAGCTCATCGCGCACCGCAATGCCGCGCATCCGCTTCTCGATCCACGCCTCGGAATAGCCCTTTTGCCGGTAAAGCTCCTTCATGCGCCGGGCCGCAATCTCAGGATTTTCAATCTCCTGCAACCGTTCATAGCCGACTTTAGCCAGCCAGCGTTTGAACGGCTCTGCCTTTGGTGACGGAACCGACTGAATCAGGCGGAGAAGCCCTTCGATGTTCGCGGACTGGATTTTCCGTCTTTTGCCATCTGCCGCAGTCATTTCAACCAGGGTACAAATTGTACCCCAGTTGGCGCTCAGCTCCGGATCGCGGCTTTTGAGCTTCTTTACGTACTGCTTAACGTCAGAACTGCCGGTCAGGATTTCGAGCACATCCTGAATAGCAAAATACCATTTTTGGTCGGCCTCATTCCAAACCCGCCGCACCTGCTTTTCCTCAAACAGAACCAGATTATTCACGCTGTTTTCTCCTTTTTCCATGCATTGGTAATCACTGAATCGGCCAGGCTGGAATCGTTGCGTCGATCTGGCTCATCAGTTCAATCGTGCGGCTGAGGGCGGCGACGATCTTTTTGTAATGCTGAAGGTCGTCGTGCGTCAGTTGCCGCTCGCGACGGTCTTTAAGCCATTTCTCACACACCTGATAGCCGCCGATCGTGAAGTTCCAAACATTGGAAGGCACACCGTCAAAATACTGCACTTTATTGATATAAACGCGACCGGTTTGTTCCTTTACTCCGGCGTTTTTCTAAACATTGCCATTGCACTTCGTTTCATTGCCGTCGCCATGCTCCGGCCTCTCTCGACATTCGCCTCGGGTGGAAAGTTTCTACCGGATTCTTCCAATCGTTGGAAGCCGCAGGCGCGATTTTTTATCAATCTTTTGTCAGCACAGCTAAACCAAACAGCATTCCAATTCGATATCTGCTGTCTCTTCGGCACTCAGAGCCTCTTCAAGCGGCGCAAACCGCCAGGTTGAAAAACAAACCTCATCACCGTTTGAGCTTTTGGGGTTAATCAGTTCATGCAGTCTAATCGCCGAACCAGACGAATGATCGACAGGACAGGTTCCGCTAAGTACCTGCCGAACCGTATAAATCTCTCCTTTAATCGGCACATGATCCGCCCACTCCCATACAAGCGGGTGAAACCGTCCGTTTATGCACACCACTTTCTGACCGACATAAAACATCTGTCTCCTCCTATTTCTACTGCACTCGCAGGCGGCTGTTTTACCGCACATCTCCGATCACGACCCCGTTGGCTCCCGAAGTGTTCGGACCCGGTCGAATCGACACAGTCACCACTCTGGTCTTTCGGTCGATGACTCCTATCGAAATCTGACCGCGCCCGGCTAAAGGGACTCGAACCCTCAAGAACCTGATTCACAGTCAGGCGTGTCTACCCTTCCACCACAGGCACCATTTTTTGTCTCAAAACGCAAAAAGCCCGCTTCCTTTCAGAAGCGGGCTCCGTCCAAAATCGTTATTTTACCGATTCAGCACACAACCCGCCGCTCTTCATGATGATTAAACACCATGAAGCCGACCGAATTGAGTTGTTGCTGAGTAAGCATGCCGACTTATTGCTTTTTCTGTCTTGCAACGTCAAGACATTTGCACCATGACATCGCAACATGATTTCTTTCACCAAACATATTGACCCGGCTTGTCCTTTGCATGGCAGACCGAATCCGCAAAACCTTCGATGTTGACGTTACGTTTGTTCACCGCGAACAGCCTTGAGATTATCGATTTAAGTTTTACACTCACACACGTGAAAAAAATACGACTGGATCAACTGCTGGTGGAAAAAGGCCTCGCCGAGAGCCGTGAAAAGGCCCGACGGCTGATTGTCGCCGGACAGATTCTTGTCGACGGATACGATTCCCCCAAGCCGGGTCAAACACTGAATGAAGATCACAAAATCACAGTCAAAGAAGTTGAGCGATTTGTCAGCCGGGGCGGCGATAAACTTGAAGGGGCCATGGAGGCCTTTAAATTGGATTTAACCGGCAAAGTCTGCCTCGATATCGGATCATCCACAGGCGGGTTCAGCGACTGTATGCTCCAGCACGGCGCAATCAGAGTTTATGCTGTGGACGTCGGCAAGGGACAGCTCCACTGGAAACTGCGCGAAGACCCGCGTGTCGTTGTGATGGAAGGCGTCAACGCGCGCTATCTGACGCCCGCCGACCTGCCCGAACCGGCCGATTTTGCCAGCATTGACACTTCTTTTATTTCACTCACCAATATTCTGCCCGCCACAAAGGGACTCCTGAAGCCCGGCGGAGAAATCGTTTCACTCATTAAGCCGCAATTTGAAGCCGGCAAAGAAGAAGTTGATAAAGGGCGCGGCGTCATCACCGACCCGGCGATCCATGAGGCGGTTGTTGCCAAAATTAAAAAATTCGGAACTGAAACCCTGGGTATGACATGGCTTGGACTGTCCACTTCACCGCTTAAAGGGCCCAAAGGCAACGTCGAGTTTCTGGCCTATTGGAAGAAGTAATTCAGACCGTGCAGGAGCGGAGCCCTACGGTTTACGAACAGCATTTTTCTCATCCACGTGGATCACCGTCGGCTTACGCTTAAGTGCTTCATCCTCTTCCATTTGCGCATACGTGATAATGACCACCTTGTCACCGACATAGCCAAGTCGGGCTGCCGGGCCGTTCAGTTCGACAATACCCGAACCGCGCTTGCCGGGAATGGTATAGGTGACTAAACGACTGCCGTTATTCAAATTAACCACATGCACCTGCTCGCCAACCAGTATTCCAGCGGCGTCCAGCAAATCCTGATCTATGGAGATACTGCCTTCGTAGTACAGTTCCGTACCGGTCAGCGTCGCCATATGAATCTTGGACTTCAGCATCGTTATCGTCATCGTCTAATCCCCTTCATTAGAATCCAATCTACTGACTGAGACTACATTAATTCGCCCCGGACATCCAGACTGAAAACGGGGCACCATACGCACCTGTGCGCCGTTTTTCCAGAACAGTCTTCAAATTTTAGCGAGGAGAATATTCCTGCCTGACCCTAAACTTTTTCAGGTTTCAGGTTTCACATTTCAACACCCCTAACCTAGAATCCGCCCCCTATGAACCGCATACTTTTCAAAAAACAGCTCTCCGATGAAGTGTTCCAGATGCGCATTGAAGCTCCGTTAATCGCCAGCGAGCGGCGCGCCGGACAGTTTGTTATCGTCCAATTGAACAGCCACTTTGGCGAACGCATCCCGCTGACCATTGCCGATGCCGACCCCGTCGAAGGCTCAATCACCATCATTTTTCAAGCCGTGGGCCGCACCACTCACCTGCTGGCAATGAAAAATGTCGGAGATACCGTGGAACATCTCGTCGGTCCGCTTGGGCAGCCCACTCATATTGAAAAATTCGGCCGCGTAATCTGCGTAGGCGGCGGTATCGGCGTTGCGCCGCTCCACCCCATTGCACAAGCCATGAAGGCTGCCGGCAACGAAGTGATCATCATTATGGGAGCCCGCAACAAACAGCTTCTGATACTCGAAGACGAAATGCGCAAAATCGCCGACGAACTCATTATCTGCACCGACGACGGATCCTACGGACTCAAAGCGCTCGTCACCGCACCGCTTAAAGAATTCTGTGAAGCCGACCCGAAACCGGCCTTGGCTGTTGCCATCGGCCCGCCTGTGATGATGAAATTTTGTGCAGAGACCACCCGCCCGTACAATGTACATACCATGGTTTCACTCAACACAATCATGGTGGATGGAACCGGCATGTGCGGCGGTTGCCGCGTAACCATCGGTACGGAAACCAAATTTGTTTGCGTGGACGGCCCTGAATTTGACGGGCATCTGGTCGATTTCGACAACATGATCAGCCGGCTGAAAGCCTATAAACCCCGCGAAGATGCCGACCATCATCAATGCCACCTCGAAGAGGAAATCGAAAAAGTCGAAGGTCAAAAGTCTAAAGCCTAAGGTCTGAATATGGAACATTCCTCTCCTGAACATCTCGCCGATGCCGCCCGCGTTGCACTGGCCGGACTGGCCAAACCGCTTTCACCCAAGCAGCGACTGGCCATTCCGGCGCAGGAAATGCCGGCACAAGATCCGGCAGTGCGCCGTAGCAACATGCAAGAAGTCGCCCTTGGCTACTCTGAAGAACAGGCAAAACTCGAAGCCGAGCGCTGCCTGCAGTGCCCGACCAAACCCTGTATCAAGGGCTGCCCCGTTGGTATTGACATCCCGGCTTTCATTCAGAAAATCGCCGACGGGGATTATAAAGCCTCCATCAGCATTATCCGCGAAAGCAGCCTGCTACCAGCGGTTTGCGGACGGGTTTGCCCGCAGGAAAGCCAGTGTCAGGCCCCCTGCACCGTTGGAAAAGCATTAAAATCCCTCGACAAAGCCGTGGCTATCGGCCGTCTTGAGCGCTATGTCGCCGACTGGGAACGCGAAAACGGTTTGATGCAGCCAGCTGCTGTAAAACCGGCCACCGGCAAAAAGGTCGGCATCATTGGCAGCGGCCCGGCCAGTATCACCGTTGCCGCCGACGTACGCCGCGAAGGCCACGACGTAACCGTTTTTGAAGCCTTCCACCGCCCCGGCGGCGTATTGCTTTACGGTATCCCCGAGTTTCGCCTTCCCAAAGCCATTGTAGACCAGGAAATCAGTAGTCTTAAAGCAATGGGCGTTGAAATCAAAACCGATTTCGTCATCGGCCGCACACGCCGTCTAACAGACCTGCTCGAAAAAGACGGCTACGACGCCCTCTTCATCGGTACCGGTGCTGGCCTGCCCAAGTTCATGAATATTGAAGGTGAAAACCTCGTCGGAGTCTTCTCCGCTAACGAATATCTGACCCGCGCCAACCTCATGAAAGGCTACGACAACCGCGCCGCAACCCCGATTTTTCCCTCCAAAAAAGTTGCTGTACTCGGCGGCGGAAATGTTGCCATGGACGCCGCCCGCAGTGCCATCCGTCTCGGCGCAGAAGAAGTTCACCTCATCTACCGCCGCACCGAAGCCGAAATGCCCGCCCGCGTCGAAGAAGTCGCCCACGCCAAAGAAGAAGGCGTCATTTTTCATCTGCTGCAAAACCCGGTTAAAATACGCTCTGACGAACGGGGCTGGGTTACCGGCATGCAGGTTCTCCGCTACGAACTCGGCGAGCCGGACAGCTCTGGACGCCGGCGTCCGGTTGAAGTGGAAGGCAGTGAATTTGAAATGGACGTTGATACGGTTATCGTTGCCATTGGCAACGAATCCAACCCGCTCATCCGCCAAACCACGCCCGGATTGGAAACCAGCAAATGGGGCACACTCATCGTCGATGACACCGGTAAAACATCGCTTGACCGCGTCTTTGCCGGCGGCGACATCGTACTCGGTGCCGCCACGGTCATCCTCGCCATGGGCGAAGGCCGCCGTGCTGCCGCTGCAATCAACAAACTGCTGGCGTAAAGAAAATACGGCACGGGTTAAATTGAATACCCTGACGAACACAACGTACCGGGCCATCCAGTGCTCCCGTTTCAAGTGGCCGATTGCCAACAGGCACAGCTTGCGTGTGATCGTGTTGTGTGGTTAAAAGAGCCAAGTGGTGCACCCATCAGGAGTCGAACCTGAAACCTTCTGATTCGTAGTCAGATGCTCTATCCAATTGAGCTATGGGTGCGTCAAAGAAGCGCAGAATGTACTGTGTGCCCTTCAGTGAATCAATCGCAAAAGCCAAACTATTTTGCAGCGGCTTTAAGCGCTTCGATTTTGTCGGTTTTTTCCCATGAAAATTGCGAGCGTCCGAAATGTCCGTAGGCCGCTGTTTCGCGATAACTCCATCCTTTGGGTGTCAATAGACCTAACTCTTTAATGAGTGCCGCAGGACGAAAATCGAAGATTTTCCCGGAGGAAACAATCGCTTCAAGCGCGTTGTCTTCCAGCTTGCCTGTACCGTAGGTGTCGACATTGATGCTGAGCGGCTTGGCGACGCCGATAGCATACGCGACCTGAACTTCGCACTTTTTCGCCAATCCGGCGGCAACAATGTTCTTGGCGACATAACGGGCGTAATAAGCCGCTGAACGGTCCACTTTGGATGGGTCTTTGCCGGAAAAGGCTCCGCCGCCGTGGCTGCCGACACCGCCGTAGGTATCCACGATGATCTTTCGTCCGGTAAGGCCGGCATCGCCGTGAGGGCCGCCGATAACAAACTTACCGGTCGGGTTGATAAAATATTCAACGTCACCTTTGAGCAGTCCCGTCGGCGAAAGCACCTGCTTCACCACTTCAACGATATCTTTACGGATTTTTTCGAGCGGAACATCCGCTGTCTGGTGAGATATAACCACCGATGTAATGTGGTGCGGCTGACCACTGACATATTTGATCGAGACTTGCGATTTTGCATCAGGCCGCAGGTAGGGAATTACGCCTGATTTGCGGATTTTCTGCAACTCGTCGAGCAGCAGGTGACTGTAATGAACCGGCGCCGGCATCAGAGCCTCGGTCTCATCGGAAGCATAGCCGAACATCATACCCTGGTCACCAGCACCCTGCTCCAGAAAGAGTCCCCGGCCTTCGTCCACACCTTGTGCGATATCGGGAGACTGTTCGTGAAGGCGGCAAATGTACTCAAACGTATCCGCACAAAACTCGAGCTCAGCGCGGTCGTAACCAATGCCGCGCACTACATCGCGGGCGATGGTTTCAGGCTTAATTTTATCCCAGCCCTTGCAGGTGATTTCGCCCGCATTAACGACCAGATTGGTACTGACAAGCGTTTCGCAAGCCACACGGCTTTTAGCATCCTGCGCAAGGCATGCGTCAAGAATAGCATCTGAAATCTGGTCGCATACTTTGTCTGGATGGCCTTCGGAAACCGATTCCGACGTAAAAACATGATCCACGTTGATTTTGCTCATAGTGCGGGGTCCTCTCTATCAATTCGTTTATCCGGATGGATGAATTTTTAGATAATGTACCCGCTTCAACTGATCAACTCAAGAATTTCCGGCGATGTTTTTTTCAACAGGTCTCGGCACCGGGCAAGAATATCTTCTGCCGTACGGTGCTGCATGGCACATTCAGCCAGTTCGCGGCATTCAGCGTAATGTAAATCGCGGATAACTTCCTTGATCATGGGCACCGAAGGCGGGCTGATGCTCAAACGATCAACTCCGAGCCCGATCAGCAACGGTACCAGCTCCGGAGTGGCGGCCATCTGGCCGCAGACCGAAACCGGAATACGAGCAGCATGCCCCGCTAAAACAACCTGCTGAATCAGTTTAAGAACAGAAATATGAGTCGGTTTATAGAGATGAGCCACCTGTTCGTTCGCACGATCAACCGCCAGCGTATACTGAATTAAATCGTTGGTACCGATACTGAAAAAATCCACATGCGGCGCAATAAGATCTGCTGTGAGTGCAGCGGAAGGGATCTCGATCATAACGCCAACCGGCAATTTCTCTGCACACGGGAGCCCCGCTTCCAGCAATTCGCTCCGGCACTCGCTCAGAACAGCAGCTGCCTCAGCAACTTCACACAAACAACTGACCATCGGATACATTACCGAAATATTCCGGCCTGCCGCCGCACGCAGAATGGCACGCAGCTGCACTTTAAAAAACGGGCGATTGGCTAAACAGAAGCGAAGAGCCCGTAAGCCGAGAAACGGGTTGTTTCCCGGATCAGTTTTTAAAGTGGAAGAGAATTTATCTCCACCAAGATCGAGCGTCCGGATAATTACCGGATCCGGCGCGCACTGATCGGCCGCTTCACTGTAAACACGGGTCTGCTCCTCTTCATCGGGCACCCCGTTCTCGCCAAGAAAAAGAAACTCCGTGCGAAAAAGGCCGATCCCTTTGGCTCCGCATTTCCGGATACCGGCAATTTCTGCCGGAAGTTCGACGTTGGCCGAGATAGGCACGTGATGACCGTCTTTCGTTTCGGGCGGCTTATCTTTCGAGGTTTCGAGCCCGCAGAGGATCATTTTCTGCTCTTCGGCCTTTTGCGCATAGGCCAGCAGGCGTCCGGAAGCAGGACGGATAACAACCAGTCCTTTACTGCCGTCAACCAGAACGGTCTCACCGGAGCAGATCTGTTCGCTGACATCGCGTAATCCGACCACTGCCGGTACTTCAAGCGCGCGAGCCATGATGGCGGCATGGGACGTGGCGCTGCCCATATCGGCAATCAATGCATGCACGATACGGCGATCCATACCGGCCGTATCAGACGGTGAAAAGTCGTGCGCCACAGCAATACAGGGCCGATCGAGCTGATCCATGCGATCGATCGGTTCACCGTTAAGATTTTTTGCAATGCGACGGATCACATCACGCACATCAGCAGCGCGTTCACGCAAATAGTCATCTTCAACATGGGCTACCATTTCAATGTAGCGCCCGGCCACATCACTGAGAACCGATTCGACATTCCGGTGTTTTGCACGCAGATCACGGATAACCTCCTCGACAAAGTAACGATCATCCACCACGAGCAAATGTGCGTCGAAGATACTGGCATGTTTCTCCCCGAGTGCCGCAGCAGCTTTGCGCTGAATTCCTGCAATTTGATGCCGCGTCTTAATGAGTGCTTCTTCGAAGCGGGTGATTTCGAGCGGCACATCCACATCGTTGATTACACACTCAGGGACTGCATTCCCTTCACGCAGGAGAACCACCGCTTCCCCAACGGCTATACCGGGCGACACCCCGATTCCCTGCAAGACGAGTTCGCCAGCGGGTTCGTGGGGCGGGTATGACATATGTTTACTCCTCGAAAAATTTATTCTCAAAGAGCGAAGCGATTTCTGACAGAGCCTCTTCCGCATTTTCGCCGACAGCGCGTACTACAAGCAGAGCTCCTTGATGTCCCTCAATGGTAAGCAATCCCATGATGCTTTTGGCGGAGACTTCCTCCCCGTCGCGGCCAATAAAAATATCGCAGGCGAACCGGCTTGCCGCCTTAACCAGTAACGCAGCGGGCCGGGCATGAATGCCATACTTGTTCAGCACCTCAAACTCACGTGATATGTTTCGCGCTTCAGCCATCATTTACCCGCCTTGCGAAGAAAGGTTCCAATTACTTTTTCATCCAGCTCTTTAGCTGCATCATGACCCAGCAATTTGAGTTTATAGTTTAATGCGGTCGTTTCAACAATATTTGCCATATCGCGTCCGGGGCTGACCGGTAATGAAAAATAAGGGAATTTGATTCCCAGCACTTCGATTTCACCGGGCTGAATACCCGTTCGATCTTCATCGGCATCATTTTTGTAAGAATGTAAATTGATCACGATATCAAGCATTGCGTCGCGCCGGATCGCCGATACACCGAAAAGGCTGGGAACATGAACAATTCCAACGCCCCGTATCTCCATGTGATACCGCGTTAATTCATGGGCAAACCCCATGACACGTCCGCCGGTACGAACCATCTCCGTCACATCATCTGCAACCAGACTGTATCCCCGTCCGATCAAAGAAAGTGCGGTTTCGCTCTTACCGATTCCTGCCTGTCCCTGAAGCAGAACGCCAATGCCCATAATTTCAAGCATAGTGCCTTGAAAACGTTCGTGTGGCGCCGTCAATTCCTCCAGTACCAGTGTGCACTCATTGATAAAGTGACTGGTGATCATCGTGGTGCGAAACAACGGGGTTCCGTATTCTTCAGCAAGCGTCCGAATCTCCGGCAACGGATTACGGTTTCTGGAAATGATCACACCCGGAACGTTTTTTTCAAACATTTCTCGTAACCGGGCCACGCGCTCTTCAGAACTCAAACTCTTGAGATAAGTAAATTCGGCCAACCCGAAAACCTGCAACCGACGCTGCGCGAAATACTGAAAAAACCCGGTCAACGCAAGACCGGGCCGATTGAGGGCTTTTTCCTCAATCTCCCGGTTCAAACGCCCTTCGCCCCATATCAGTTCGAGGGACAGGCGGCCTGCTCCGGACTCAAGCAGTTCTTTCAGTGTAATCGCCACAGCGTCAGACTCCTCTCAGCGCTCTGGATGATGGTGATGGTCCTGCACCTTCTGACGCAATTTGCGCAGTTGGTGTTCGGCCTTTTCGAGCGCTTCATCAATCGATGTGTACAGGTTTTCAGAAGAAGATTTTCCTTCCACATGAATATGTTTTCCCTGCACCAGAACCTCAGCAAAATATTCACGTTTCTGCAGATCGAGCACTACGCGCACATCTTCAATACGCGGAACATCGACCAGCGTACGTTCCACCTTGTCATAGATATGTCCCCGGACTGCTTCCGTTACTTCTACATGTCGTCCTGTGATATGTACCTGCATGGATTGCTCCTTTCCCTGTTACATACTGAACCGCGGACCCAGATAAAGTTCGCGACTCATCTCGTCATTAACCAAAAATGAACTGGCACCTTCGCGAAGCACCTTGCCTTCGCACATCAGATAAGCGCGGTCCACCACCGCCAGCGTCTCGCGCACGTTGTGGTCCGTAATGAGCACCCCAAGACCCTTCGCACGCAGATCTTTAATAATCTCCTGCACTTCGTAAACCGCCAGCGGATCAACCCCGCTGAACGGTTCATCGAGGAGAATCAGCGACGGATTAGTCACCAGCGCACGGGTGATTTCCAACCGGCGGCGCTCGCCGCCGGAAAGCGTATAGGCCCGCTGTTTAGCCAGGTGGGCTATCTTGAGTTCATTAAGCAGAAAATCCAGCCGCTCGCGGCGTTCACGACCTGAAATCGGAAGCGTTTCCAGAATAGCCATCACGTTTTCCTGCACCGTGAGCTTACGAAAGATAGAGGGTTCCTGTGAAAGATAGCCTAAGCCCATGCGGGCCCGTTTGTACATGGGAACCTTGGAAACATTGCGATCCTTGAAAAAAACCTTTCCTTCCGTCGGATGAACCAACCCAACGACCATGTAAAAAGTCGTCGTCTTGCCGGCTCCGTTCGGCCCGAGCAATCCGACAATCTCACCGGGTCGCACATTTATATCCACCCCATTGACTACTTTTTTCCCACGGTAGCTCTTGACGAGGTTCTCTGTTCGAATCAAATAGGTTTCTTCCATTTTTATCTCTCAAAAAAATCAGTTTTTATGGCCTTATCAGGATGAATAATCAAACGCGCCTGCGGCTCACACACCATTCTTCCACTGGCGCGCCAGAACCGGACTCGATCTCCAAATAACGTGTTCTTTCCATCCTTCAAAACCGGCTTATCCTCCAGCATAAACTCATCGGTCTTAACATCATAAGTAGCCTTTCCTGAACTTGCTTCCCGCCCTTCGCTTAAGATTTTAACGCCGGTCAAAGCCTCGATCCAGTTAATTTCATTCTTTTCACCGAATCGTACCTCCAGCGTACCGCAATCCATAACCATCTTAGGATCCTGAACGTGAACATTCTGCTCAAAACGAACCTTTTTGGCTTTCTGATCGAGGAAAAGCTCCTTGGACGTAATAACCGTCACCGCATTCGTCCCGCGGTCACCGGTTAACGGCGTATCAGCCTTCACCTTCTGCATCATATCTTCGATCGTCACCTCACTGCTGTTCAGAATCCGCACCGTGCTGTCCCCCGGCTTCAAGGAAAAGCCCTCTCCTCGCACATGCAGTTTATCCATATCGGCAGCGACCGGCGCATCCGAATGGGCTTCCCGTGTTTTCTGATTATAAAAACAATAAGGCGAAGACACCTTCATCATCGTATTGCTTCCCTTATAAAACTCAATGCGCAGTCCGGTAATATTGACCACATTATCCTCCCCGACCTCGGCACGATCACCGAAAAGCTGGGAAGTCATTACACCCTGTGCGTCATACTCGGGGACACGAAACGCGGATATTTCGACGCCGGTCATCTGCGCCTGCACGACAGGAACCGGCAGAAGCAGAAGGCCAGCCGCGTATTTCCAGATTTTACAGTTTTTTTTCATAACATTACTCGGCAACCGGTTCCGTTATTTCAGACATTGAAAAAAACTCAGCCCCCCGGCCTTCCCCTAGCGGGATTTTCAGTTTTTCGCAGTTCATCTCGGTTCCGTCATCATTTACCACGCATACTTCTTTTTCAAACTGCACCATTTTTGCAGTGTAATCAAGAAACAGCTCTCTGGAAGTAATCGTAACCACCCCTCCAGTCGTTGCAACTCCACTGGAAAGTATAGAGCCTGTCACCCTGCCTGCATTCTCAACAACCACGTAAACCTCGTTAAAAATCCGTACGCTGTGCGAAGCCGGATCCCACTCAAACCCGCGACCTTCCATTCTGACTTTATCTGCAACGGCAGTAACCACCGCGTCAGAATGCGCCACCCTCTTTTGCGAATTATAAAAACAGAAGGGCGACTCAACCGTCGCAAACGTTGTACCGTTCTGGTAAAACTCGATGCGTAACTGATCAATCCGCACTTCATTATCTATACCCACCTCGGCATGCTGGCCGAAAAGCTGCGCCGTCATATTGCCCTTAGCGTCATATTCCGGCACCCGGAATCCGGACATTTCCATTCCCGTTTCCTGTGCCTGTGCACAGGCCGCCACCCACAGAACACTGATCGCCACAGCATTAAACAAAGCGGGGCAGGCTCTCAACAACCGCCACCCGCCACCCGCCACTCGACACTCGTATCCCGTCTTCATTTCACCTCGTTAATCGCGTTCAGTTTTTTCCAAAGACCGGGAAGCTCGCCCGTCGGAATCATATTTGGACCATCGGACAGCGCCTTTGATGGATCGGGATGCGTTTCAATAAACAGCCCGTCCACCCCGACCGCCACCGCGGCCTTCGCGAGATACGGAGCAAAGCGTCCGTCGCCGCCGGACGAATCGCCCTTCCCGCCGGGAGACTGCACCGAATGCGTCGCATCAAAAATCACCGGATACCCCATCTCGCGCATGATCACCAGACTGCGCATATCGGCCACCAGTGTATTGTAACCGAACGACGCGCCGCGCTCCGTCAGCATAATCTTCGTATTGCCGGTCTCCTCGAGCTTCTTCACCACATTCTTCATATCCCACGGAGCGAGAAACTGCGCCTTCTTCACATTCACCACCGCGCCGCTTTCACCGGCCGCCACCACCAGATCGGTCTGCCGGATCAAAAACGCCGGAAGCTGAATAATATCCACCACTTGGGAAGCAATATGGATTTCCTCGATGCTATGGACATCCGTCAGCACCGGCACATTGTACTTCGCCTTAATCTCAGCCAGAATCTCGAGGCCTTTGGCAATGCCCGGCCCGCGATAGGCCTTGATCGACGTACGATTGGCTTTATCATACGACGCCTTAAACACCAGCGGGATGTTCAGCTTCTTCGCCATCTTCACCAGCAACTCAGCAATCGCCATGCACCCTTCGCGGCTCTCAATCACGCACGGCCCCGCAATCAGCGCCAGCGGATTCTTCCCGCCAAACTTCACCCCGTTCACATTCACCACTTTAGTCATTGCCTGCTCTCC
The DNA here is from genome assembly GCA_964398915.1 of uncultured Verrucomicrobiota bacterium. Taxonomy (GTDB): domain Bacteria; phylum Verrucomicrobiota; class Kiritimatiellia; order Kiritimatiellales; family Tichowtungiaceae; genus Tichowtungia. The sequence continues at coordinate 175,686 of CAYNOR010000003.1, read as the reverse complement.
CTTAAATTCGTGTTCATTCGCGTAATCTGTGATCCGCCTCTTTCTGGATCGCTAATCCCGCCAATCTGCGCGAATTGTTTTCCGATTCTGGTGGAACGCGACCGCCGGGCGCGTTTCCTCCTGCGGCGGACAAGCAAAGCACGCTCGGCGATCGTGCTCCACCAATTTAGTCATTCCGTTTTCTCCGTTAAAACTCGATCACTTGCCTCATATCCCTATAATTTAATTCCTTCCCAAAGCGAGGATGGCCTCAACCTTCAAAATATCTTCCGGCGTGTCGACGCCGACGCCGACATCTTCGACCTGCAAAACGTTCATCCGGCAGCCGACGATCAACCTGCACAACGGTTCAGTACCGAAATTCTTCATTCCTATCCTTTATCGGATGATTTCTCCGTTCCACAGCATAGTCAAAAATTCTCTTACGGGAAGCACCGTTACATCATCAACCAGCGCCCGGCGATCCCCCATATACACACCATACAGGTTCACATTTTTCGGGGCGAGCTCCGTTCTCAACCGATGCAGTCCGCCGAGAAATTTTTTCTGCCAGATTCCGGAAGCTTTAATTTCCACCGCGGCAAAACCTTCTTTAATCTCGCAAAGTAAATCCACTTCAGTTCCGTCATAATTCCGCCAGAAGTTTACCGGATAACGCAACTGGTTATACTCAATAAACGCCCGTACTTCATTAAATATCAGCGTTTCCAGCAAAGGCCCGGCCTCTTCCGGAGTCGGCGGATAAGGCGAACGGCCCGAAAGCGCCCGCGCAACACCGGTATCAAAGAGATAAAATTTCGGATGGGCAACCTGTTTCGTGCTGCGTTTTAATTTCCACGGATGAACCCAGTATCCAATCAGCGTATCCACCAGAATATCAAAGTAATTCTGCACGGTTGACCGCCCCACAGCCGCCTCGCGGGAAATATTAGACAGGTTTGTCACCTGTCCGTTCTGCCGTGCCGCGACTTCGAGAAAGCGGCCGAAGGCACCGGCATTCCGGGTGAGCGCTTCCGCCCGTATCTCTTCGTTTAGATAGACTTCCGCATAGGTTGTTAAAAACCCGACAGGATCGTCGCCCGCAACCGAGAGAGGCAGTGTCCCCTGAACCAACGCCTTGGACAGGTCAAATGCGGTGCCAAGTTCTGCGGAAACGAGAGGGAAAAGATGAACCATCTGCGCCCGGCCGGCGAGCAGGTTTGCGCCGGAGCGTTTAAGTTTTCTGGCGCTGGAACCGCAAAGAACAAACCGGAGTCCAAAGCGTTCCATCAACGCATGAACCTCATTAAGCAATGCAGGAACACGTTGAACTTCATCCAAAACAATCCACCGGGTTGGTGAGCAGGTTTGCAGTTCTTCGAAAAGCCGATGAGGATCCCTTTCCAAACGTAAAGCTTCACGGGAGTTTAACAGGTCGTAAACCTCAGCATCGGGAAATCTTTCCTTAATCCAAGTTGATTTACCAACGCCGCGCGGCCCCAAAAGAAGGACGGACTGAGCCGGAGTATTAAGTAATCTTGAGTACATAGTTGTAAAAATTACCGTAAAAATTACAAATGTAAACTCATTTATACGAAACTAAGCCCGTAAAATGGCCTCAACCTTAATAATATCCTCTGGCGTGTCGACGCCAATGCCGACATCTTCGACCTGCAGAACATTCATCCGGCAACCGATGTAGAGTGCGCGGAGCTGTTCGAGCTTTTCGAGGTTTTCCAGCCGGCACGGCGGCTCTGCCACCAGTTTCAGCAGATAGTCGCGGCGGTAGGCATAAATGCCGATGTGCCGCCAATGCGCGCCGGTCGCATCGGTTCCGGCGTCGCGAACATGCGGAATGACGGAGCGGGAAAAATAGAGCGCCTGTCCGTCGCGGGCGAAAACCGCTTTCACCACAGCCGGATTTTTTAGATCAGCTTCATTTTTAATCGGTGCGGCGGCGGTCGCCATGTCCCAGTCGCCGGAAGTCATTACTTCGGCCAGCCGGTCGATCAGTGCCGGATCCATCAGCGGTTCGTCGCCCTGAATGTTAATCAGCACATCGCAATCTTCTCCGGCAACCGCCTCGGCGATGCGGTCAGTTCCCGACGGATGATCGGCGCGGGTCATGACGGCTTTGACACCGGGAATTTTAAAGGAGGCGACTGCATCAATAATGCGCTGGTCGTCGGTAGCGACGAGAACGGCGGCGAGCGATTTCGCTTTCACCACCTGTTCGGCGACGCGCTGAATCATCGGTTTGCCCGCGATCATCGCCAGCGGCTTTCCCGGAAGCCGGGTCGAAGCCCAGCGCGCCGGTATCACTCCGATCACACGACTCATGCCGCGCTCCCGGAAGTGAACGTATTCATATAGGCAATCAATTCCTGCTGTGTGCAACAGGCGGTACCGAGCTTGCCCACTACAACGCCTGCGGCGAAGTTGGCCAATTCTGCCGCTTCAAGGAAACTCGCCCCGGCGGCCAGCGCCAGCATGTAGGCCGCGATCACAGTATCGCCTGCGCCGCTGACATCGTACACTTCACGCGCCCGTGTCGGAATATGCTGCGGCGCAGCACCTTGCTCCAGCAGCAGCATACCGTGTTCACTCAACGTCACCAGCAACACTTCGGCATCCCAGCGTTCCTGCAACATACGACCGGCCTCGATCAGCGGTTTGTCTTCGAGCGGATTGGCCGCCGGACGAACGTATGGAAGCCCGGCCACGGCAAAGGTTTCACGACGGTTCGGGCTGGCAAACGTAATGCCGCCGACGTTGAGCGGATGGGTATCTTTCGGGTCGTAGCCGACCGGAATCCCCGCTTCGTGTGCAGTGCTCACGATATGGTCGATTACATCCTGTTCCAGTGTGCCTTTGCCGTAATCCTCAATAATCACAGCGGTCGAGTTGTTTACCGCGTCACGCAGCTTAGCCAGAAATTTTTCCTTATCCGCGCCGGTCCAGTCGGGATAACGCTCACGATCCACGCGCACCACCTGCTGGCGTTCAGCAATCACGCGGGTTTTAACCGCCGTCTGCGCACCAGCCAGTTCATAAACCGCGCCGCAATCAATATTCATGGCGGAAAAAACCCGTTTGAGTTCGGCGCCATGCTCATCTTTCCCGAGAACCCCCGCCGCCAAACACTGTCCGCCGAGCGCGGCAACATTGGCGCAGACATTGCCTGCGCCGCCGGGCATATATTTTTCGCCGGTCACTTCAACCACCGGAACCGGAGCTTCGGGAGAAACCCGAGAAACGGTTCCATAAACAAAGCAATCCAGAATCAAATCACCGGCCACCAGCACACGCTGACCGGCCATTTTGGCGAAAATATCTTTCGCACGGTTAGTTGTCAGTTTCATCGCCGTCCTTTTTCTCTGTAATCCAAAAATCATCACCCGGACCGTTCACCTCATGAAGCGTCACACTCACCCGCCCGAACGGAGTACTCAGCCGGGTCTGAGTCAATAACCGCCGCGGATCGCGAGATATCCATACCGTAGCCTTTCCCTTGCGCACAAACAAGCCGTCAAACTTGGCTTCCGGTTTCAATTCAAGGCTTGGAACATCCCTGTCATAATGCGGCAGATCAACCTGTCTGATGCCGAACGTTTTAATGAACAGATCGTAGATTTTTTCATCGGCCATCACGCGATAGGTAGTTTCCGTATTCTCCTCCAGCGGAACCGACCGCATAAAATACATAAAACTGAAAATATCACGCATGCCGGGCTTGATGTCGTAGGTCTTTTCCTTACCATTCAGCAGATGCACGTAGTGTGCCTTGAGCGTATTAAAATCAAAGGTCGTCACTTCATGACAACGATAATTCCGCTCCTTGATGTCCTGCATATACCGCACGGGCAGCAGCGTTTCCGGATCGATCAGACTCTCATGCAGATCATCCACCTTACAAATGTGATCAAAAAAGGGATAGGTCTTCGTGGTAAGCCGCAACGCCAGCACCTCACGCCCTTCATAGGTGTCCATTTGCGTCACCGCCTTCGTCCACGCCACCGGAATACCGTTCCAGGTGATCGAATAAACCAGCTCTTCACCAACCGGAAACGGCAACTCGACAGCGAAAAGACTCGCAGCCAAAGCAACCCACGCTCCAAAACCGGATAACCCTCGAATCATAAATCGATCTTCCCTTCACACCGTCCTGACACGTAATCAGTATTGGTTGAATCACATTTTTTACTCAACGGCCTTTCATCCGCAGATTTTCGCAGATGGCCGCAGATTAAAAATGGACGCCCCCTCTCATCTGCGATAATCGGCGTTCATCTGCGGATAAATTTTTGCGGCTTTGCCTCTCCGGGGTTAGAGCACAATTCAGAGTAATTTCGTATTACTCGTCACACATTACGCACAAACTGCCGGCATTTCACACCCGCTTCGACAAACAGTGCCCGCGTCTGCGCATTAAAGTGATACTCATGCTCATACACCACCTCCGCAAGCCCCGCATTGATAATCATCTTCGCGCACATCAAACACGGACTGATCGTGCAATAAAGAATCCCGTCCTTCACCGCAATACCATGATAAGCCGCTTGAACAATCGCATTCTCCTCGGCGTGACAGCAAACACAGTCACCCAGCGAATGACCCGACGGCGCGTCCGAATTACAGCGGGCACAGCCGCCCTCATCGCAATTAGCAATACCGCGCGGCGTGCCGTTGTAGCCGGTCGAAATAATCCGCCGGTCGCGGACGATCACCGCCGCCACCTGCCGCCGACAGCAATTACCCCGCCGTGACACCACGTGCGCGATATCCATAAAATACTCATCCCAGCCGGGACGCCGATGCTTACTCATTGATTACCTCTTTTCGAAAATTTCACACACCATTTAGCACTACGATCCGTAAGTTTCTTGTTTTTATTGAATAAAAAATCCAGACATGGGTGGAAAATTATTCTGCCCGTAATTATTCTGCTAATTTTTTCATTTTATGGCTTTGGTTGCGGCTTTTCCGCGCCAGGAACTGCGACACGAATTCCGGAACCGCAACCGACCGCCCATCCTATTTCATCATCTCTCAAGATTCAACCGTTTCGAAAAAAAACACGAGTACTCAGTACATCATAAATAAAATCAAGCAAGGGCCTTGAGAAGCAAAAAGCGAACACAACCGAACACGAAACGGGTATTTTCAGCGGATATTAAAATATGTAACATGTTTATCATTAACGTTTTAAATTCTTTTTTGGTAGTGAACACATTTCTTTCCGTGTTCGCTTTTCGTCCCATCTTATTGATTGGCAACAGGTTATCGTGTTCGCCTTAAAACGCACTTCCGTGAGGAGCCAAAAATAGATTGGTAACTCTGAAATCAATTTCTGTACACTTGAAGTCGAATGAACGCTGACAAACCCAGCCCCCTGCGCTGTCGATGGCCGTTAATCCTCGCCGGATTGACTACGATCACAGGCATCTGTCTGTCGATGTACCTCCGGGAACGCATTGCACAAACAGAAACCGATGCGGCGCGGCTCACCGCCAAAACCCTGCGACTGAACACCGAACAGGAACTTTCCCTGTTCGCCGAAGTACTCGAATCAGTTTGCGCCCTGCACGCGCTGTCCGATGCCGTCGATCAGGCCGCCATGGATGAGTTTATTGAAAAAGGGCTGATTTACCAACATGCCGTGCTGGGAACATTCGGTCTCACTCAGCAGATCAATCCCTGGTTGCGTGCAGATATTGAAAGAAAAGACAAAAATCAGCCGGGAGCCTATCAGGTTCTTCAGCAGGGACCGGACGGCACCTGGATTCCGGCAGAACAGAAACCCGCTTACTATCCCCTCACGTGGCAGAGCCGCACCAACGGGTTGATTGTCCCTGTAGGGTTTGATTTTTCCTCGCTGGGTCAAGAGGCCGTCAATACCATTGAACAGATCAAAAACACCCGCCGCCCGGCACTCATTCCATCCCCAATCAGCAATCAGGGGGCAGGATTCAGAGGACAGAAAACAGAAATCAGGGGCCAGGAGGCACTCGCCACTCGCCACTCGCCACTCGCCCCCTCCCCCTCTTACTGGGTCTTCGCTCCCGTTATGCCCCGTCCGCTCGAAGGAAAAATCCTTTATTTCCCGCCGGATGCCGTCATCGGGTTTGCAGTCGCCGTGCTCCATCCCGAGACCCTTCTCAACCGTGTGGCTGAACGTTCTATGCCGTCGTCTGAACTCCGACTGAATTTAATGGGTCCGCCGGGTCCGGAGGCCGAAGAAACGATCCGTCTCAGTAACGGCGTGTGGCTCTACCGCCATCCGCTGGAAGCCATCGGTACACAGTGGATCTTCGAATGTTCCCTGCCGGCGACCGCAGCCGGACACCGTTCGGCGGCGGCGCTTGCGGCCGGACTGATCATCACCGCACTTATCACCAGCCTATTACTGCTTCTTGCCAGCCGGACGCACAGAATCGAAGCCGAGGTGTGCGCCCGTACAGAGGATCTGCGCGTTGCCAACACCCGTCTGGAAGAAAATCTCCGCAACCGGGCCCGTCTGGAAGAGGAAATGCATGAACTCGCCGCGCGTGAACAGCGGCGGATCGGGCGTGACCTGCACGACTCTCTCGGACAAAAACTCACCGGAGCCGTTTTCCTCAGCCGTTCCCTGCTGGACTGGTTTCAGAAGGAAGCCCGGAGCATGGAGAATGGAGCATCCGCCCCCCGCCACTTGCCACCTGCCACTTGCCACCCGCAGGAAACCCACGCCCGAACTCTTAACGAAACGCTCAAAGATGCCGTCGCGCAGGTCCGCAATATGGCCCGCGGACTCGCCCCGGTCACTCTCAACGACGAAAGCCTCTGCGAAGCGCTCAGTCAACTGGCCGAAGAAATGACAGGGCTGTACGGTGTTTCCTGCGAAGTAACCGAATGTACCGAACCGCCCGCTCTCGACCGCAAAATCAAAGAACAGCTCTATCTCATTGCCCGCGAAGCCGTCAACAACGCCGCCCGCCACGCACAGGCCGGACACGTCACCCTCCGATTGACCGGCAGCGAATCCGGCTGGAAGCTGTGTGTGGAAGACGACGGCAAAGGCCTTGCGGAAATACGTCCGTCCAACGAAGGCATGGGCATCCGCATCATGCGCCACCGCGCCGGACTCATCGGAGCGGACTTCAGCATCAGTTCCGCTTCGGGCCAAGGCACCTGTGTGGACGTAATAAGTAATATGTAATGCGTAACGAACCAAATTGAAGATAGCAGAATCATTAGCAGAAGAACCATTTCCAACAACCGCTCCATCTCTATTCCTCGGAGCCCCTCTCACAATGATTCTGCCTGAAAATTATTCTGCCTATTCACTCCTACATCATGCTATGAATTCACCATGACCTCCAATATTTCACATCCCACATCCCACATCCCACAATCCCCCGCCCGCGTCCTGATCGTTGACGACCACGCCATTGTCCGTTATGGCCTGGGCGTATTGCTCTCCGGCGCAAACGACCTGACGCTGTGCGGAGAAGCCGGAACCTATGACGAAGCACTGTCGGCGATTCACGAACTTAAACCTGATGTCGCCGTCATTGATATCATCCTCTATGACCGGAGCGGCCTCGACCTCATCCGGGAAATCAGAAGTCAGGAGTCAGAAGACGGAGGACAGAGGACGGAAGACGGAGGACAGAGGTCAGAGATCAGAGGTCAGGGGTCAGGGAACAGCAATCCCCAATCGGCAATCCTCAATCCCCAATCGGCAATGCCGATTCTCGTCATGTCCATGCACGACGAAGCCACCCACGCCGAAAAAGCACTGCGCGCCGGAGCCCAGGGCTATATTATGAAAGAAGATGCCGACGAAGTACTTGTCGACGCCTTGCGAACCATCCTCAGCGGCAAAATCTATGTCAGCGGCGATATCAACGAAAAACTCCTCCGCACCTATGCCGAAGGCGATAGCAGGGAGGAAAGCAGCGGCATCAGCAGCCTGACCGTCCGTGAACAGGAAATCTTTGAATGTCTCGGTAAAGGACTCACCACGCGCAAAATCGCCGATCAGTTCAGCCTCAGCCCGCGCACCGTGGAAGTGCACCGCGCCCGCATTAAGAAAAAACTGAACTGCGAGGATGCCGCACAATTGCTGCGCACCGCCGTTCAGTGGGTCGAATCCCGCACCCCATGACCGCCTGCCTCTAAAAAAGTTTACCCACTAATTTTTCACTAATCAGCCGCCACCGCCAATGGGCGGCGGAACGGTAGAGTTTTTAATTTAAGCACAACACAAGAATGGCGGATGAGGGTCTTCTAATCGAAGCTTCCTCATTCGCCAGTCCGGTTCAGATCGCTATCGCGATGGCAACATAGAGCGTTTCTGCGGAAGTCGCGATAAGCGAACCACAGAAACACTCTCACGTTCTCTAAAAAACCATTCCTTTCCGGCAGCCATTGCGTCGCCGGTAAATCAGTGACCCATTAGTGGTTAAAAACTCCCCCGGTCTTGGTTTCCTTGCTTTCCTCTGTGTGAAAAATTTTCTCCAAAAACCATGACTACGTATTGACACGTATGCCGCATACGTATACATTGCACGTGTTGTCTGGGAAAAGGGTTCAAAAAATATTGAACGCCAGGAAGTTTCGGCTGGATAAGTAACAGGAAAAGTCCATATTAGTAGACGCTATAAAGGAAAGGGACACTCGATGAAAAAATGTCTAATCACCGCAACCGTACTCACCAGCCTCGCTGGATGCGCTTTCGCACAAACCACCGTCTCCTCCGCCAATATCGTCGGATATGTTAAAGCGGAAAAACTTGGAAATAATGGATACAGTCTTGTAGGCATCAACTTTCTCACCGCCAACCAGACACTAAGCGAACTTTTAGATAATGGGTTGTTCACCGGCAATTACAGTGACGTTTCACTCTCTGATCGCATTTCCATCTGGAATTCAGCAACGCAAAAGTTTGAAACTTACGCATACTATTACATCGATGGGACTTATACAGCCAACGAAGGATGGAAACTTCTGTCCGATTTCTCTTACGGCGGAACTGTCCAAAACCCGACAATACCTAGCGGATCAGGCATTTGGCTGTTAAGCGCTGCTAGCACAACAACAACAAACATCGTCATATCTGGAAATGTCGACTTATCCGCAACTGTGACAAAAAACATTGCAGAGGGACTTAATATTTTATCAAACCCCTATGCAGTTGCAGTGACAATTGATGGATTAGAAATCAATGCCACAGGAAGCTATACCGATTCTGCACTCGCTGACCGGATCTCCCTCTGGAATTCGGCAACGCAAAAGTTTGAAACATATGCATACTATTACATTGACGGAAATTATCCAGCCAACGAGGGATGGAAGCTTCTGTCCGATTTCTCTTACGGCGGAATCGTCCAAAACACAACAATCGAAGTTGGGCAGGCTTTTTGGTACCGCGCTCAATCAAATATGACATGGATTGCAACCAAACCGTTTTAGTAAAAAAAGTAAGGTCAATTAACAGAACATTAAGATTAAGGATAAAAAATGAAAAAAACAATAATAGCGACATCCCTGCTTCTTTTTGCTGTAGCGTCTCAGTCTGCTGAAATTGAATGGAAAGCAAACTGGAGTGCTTATCAAAGTGGCGGCGTACTCACTCTCAACGGGCAGACAGTTTTAGATAACTGGATGCTCGGCCTGTATCAGTCCACCGGAACTAATCCAGGAGAAGGATTCAATGCGTCTGACCTTGCTGCTAATCTCATTTCCAGCACGAAGGTTCTCATTGACACGTCCGGCCCTTCATTCACATGGACATTTGGGATCGAAACCACTCAACCCAGCATGGCCAATAACATTCCGATCTACTCGGTACTGTTCAATACCACTGATGGAAATATCTTTACGGCTACACCAATCTCGTACTCCTACCTCATTCTCGACAACCTTGCCAGCACTGCCTTTGATTCTGGCACCGAAGGCACAGGCTTCGGCAGCAACAACCCCTACAATTTGTCCACAGTTGCCGCTAACTCGTGGGTAGCAGTTCCTGAACCGGCGACGTTCCTGCTCTTCGCAATGGGTGGATTCGGTGCCTGGTTGATTCGCCGAAAACAGCAGGACAAATAAGCCAATCCATTTTATAAGGCTTGGAAAACCCCGGTTAAACCGGGGTTTTTTATTGCCTGAATTTACGGGGTCACCGACCCCGGTTATACCAAAAATCAGGTTGGTCTCGTTATCTTCCTCGCAAGCCGCTGAGAACGCAGAGAATTTAAACCGGTACCTGCTCTGCGACCTTTGCGCCTTGCGAGCTAAAAACCGTGGATAGAAAGAGGATAACACCTTATTGAAGGTGGTATTAAAAAAAACTAATTCTTTATCTCATCTGTGGGTGCGGACGGTGGCCTCGCCGATTCTCTGAGGTCACCGACCCCGGCTACAAAAGACGTTCTCACCTATTTCATCACACTCAGCAGACTGCTGTAATCATCAGTCCATGGCCGGATATCCCGAACAGCCTGAGCCTTAAGCGAATCCACCTCCGTCACACTCAGCCGTGATTGGTGGCATCAATAACTTCCAGAACAGCCGGAACTTTTTCTTTGAGCAGACGCTCGATGCCGTTTTTCATGGTCATGCGCGCGCCCATGCAACCGCGGCAGCCGCCCTGCAATTCCACATAAACTTTGCCGTCTTTGACGGTTACGATCTTCGCGCCGCCGCCGTGTCCGGCCAGCGCAGGGTTCACTTCTGCGGCCATTACTTTTTCTACTGCATCCAGAATTTCAGCATCGCTCATGTTTCAGCTCCTTGTTGTATCGAAAACTAACCGTTTTACTCAGCTTCGTCAAAAGAGGAATCGGATAATCTCTCTTTTGATGGAATTTAGTGTTGGTTTTTTATCAGGTCTAAGCAAAATCACCACTTTAAAAATCAGGAGCGCGTTAACCTATGGAACAAATCATTGATTGGATTGTCGGAATTGTCGGTCAGTGGGGATATGTCGGAATTGTCGTGATGATGTTTTTGGAAAGCTCCTGCTTCCCGTTTCCCAGTGAGGTCGTCATGATTCCGGCAGGCTATCTGGCCTCCCCTGCCTATTTAAACTCCGCGTCGTATGTCGCAGGACATGAAATGAATCTCTGGATCGCCATCGCCATGGGTATTATCGGCAGCTGGCTTGGCGCTCTTTTCAATTACTATCTAGCCCTGATACTTGGCCGCCCTCTCCTGCTCAAGTGGGGTAAATACCTCCTGATCTCGGAAAAGAATTTTGAAAAAGGTGAAAAATTCTTCCGAAGCCACGGGGAAATCAGCACATTTACCGGACGGCTGATCCCGGTGATCCGGCAATATATTTCGCTCCCGGCAGGCATCGCCCGGATGAATATGGCTCATTTCCTTTTCTGGACCGGCCTGGGCGCCGGCATCTGGATGACCATTCTAACCGTCATCGGCTACGTCGCCGGACAGAATCGTGAGTTGATTGAAAAATACTCTCGCGAAGCCACAATTCTGGCTGTTGCGGGATGCGCCGTGATCGTCATCGTCTACATCATCATTCATCGACGCCGCAAGGCTCGCCGGACAACCACTTGCGGATGTGAATAATACGAAAGAAACGTAAAAGAATTCAATCAATACAAGTCAATTTGGTTCCGTATAATCATTTCTGATTCCATCCACTCTTCAGGCGTGGTCACCCTCTGCGTCCTCCGCCCCTCTGCGAGGAATAATAACACCATCAACTTGATTCGTATTGGTTGAACCACGGAATACAGGAAGAAAAACACGGAGAATCGGTTCCTGCTTATACGGAATCAATCTGAGTCGTATTGATCAAAAACAATACACATTACGTTAACTCCGATTATCCACTGATTTCTTGTTTACCTGACGACATTTTCTACTCAACAGTTTTTTCCGCAGATTTCCGCAGATTAAAAATTAACGGACCTCTCATCTGCGATAATCGGCGTTCATCTGCGGATAAAATTTTTGGTTGCGGCTTTGCTGCGCCGGGTAGTCTGTGGTTAGAATATTTTTCAGGTTAATTTTGTCGGCTCAGGAATCATGGCCGATGAACGAGCTTGATACCGTTCACTCCTAAAAAAGTTTAGACATACTGATTTTGCCTTGGTCGGCGAGATCTTGGATGGAGAGAATGTCCCGGCCTATGTCCTTTTTCTCGGTGAGCGATCCCGCCGCACGATAAAGCGTCAGAATGTTTTCAAGCGGAGATCCAACCTGAATGGCGTGGGTCGGTCCGAGAAAAAGCCCGCCGTCTTTGAACAGTTCAAGGCGGCGTTTAACTTCATATTCAACGTCAGCAGGAGTCCCGAAGGCGATCGTGGACTGAACACAAACGGTTCCGCAGAAAAGCAGTTCGCGGCCATATTTTTCCTTGAGCACCGCGATATCCATTTCCGGAGTGGTCGGTTGAACAACATCATAGACATCCAGACCCAGTTCGATCAGACGCGGCAGAAAGGCGTTCACACAGCCGCACATATGCATTTTACTGCGGGCTCCGTAGGTATGAACCATCTCAAAATATTTTTTATATTTAGCAGCAAAGTGGCGTTCAAAAAGTTCCGGGCCGATCATTGGGCCGGCCTGGTTGCCAAGGTCGTCGCCGACATGCGCAAAGTCAATCAATCCTCCGGCGGCCTCAAGCATGCTGCGGTGCTGTTCATAAAAAAACTCAAAGCGGGCATCCATGATCGCCAAATACACTTCATTATCTTCAATCAGATCCATCAGCACCTGTTCGGTACCCCGGCAGCGGGCGATGCTGTTGATGAAATCCATGTCGCCGGCAGTTCCGCAACAGATTACCAAGCCCTGTTCAGCCTGTTTCTCGCATTGCGGTCGGATGGTGGAATAATCAAACCAGGCGGCAGAAGGAAAATGAGAGCGGTCGAGCTCATCAAGCGTTTCGATTCCGGCATACGGCAGATAGCTGGCTTCCAGATATTTTCCACCGTCAAAATTCACATATTTATAGCGTTCGCCGAAATAGCCCTCGATGCTACCGTCGGGGAAGGTGCGAAGTTCCGGGCCGATGTAGACCGGCTCGACGTAACGAAAGTCACTGCCCAGCACACGCAACAGCTGTTCGTGGTTAGCCAATCCGAAATAGTTCATCAGCATCCGGTCAATTTCAGGAGTCCCTTCATGTTTGACAGGAATGCGGTCATATCCACTCCGGTTGACGGCGCTCATTACCCGCTCGCGAGATGTCATCATATCAGCCTCCATTTGTTAAATTAAGCGATCTGAACTGCGGGAAGAATGCCGCAATACACCCTTGCAGGCAACGCCACTTCGCGTTAACATTTAACCAATTTGCGAACGCAAGGTTGGTTGGAATATGGAACGTTCAATACCCCGTATAATGATTTTAATGGATCCCGCCCGCGGCTATGACCGGGCTCTGATGCGAGGAATGGCTCGCTATATTCATACGACAAGGCCGGTCCAATTCTTCCAATTGCCACCGTTTTGGGAGCGCCGGGATCATTATTCGCTGGTTGAGTTTATTCAGGAAAGCAAGGTTGACGGGATGATCCTGATTGAGCACAGGAATATGGACGATCTGCTTGAATTAAAGATTCCGATCGTGGTCAGTCCGTACAACCGCCGGGGAATCGAGAATGTCATCAATCTGGTGACGGATCATCAAGCCATTGGGCGGGTTGCTGCAGAACACCTTCTTCGCTGCGGATTCCGGCAGTTTGCTTTTTGCGGGTATAACGACATGTTCTGGTCTGACGACCGGTTGGCCGGATTCAGCGAACGGTTGAGAGAAGAGGGATTTGAGCCCGCTGTTTATACAGGGAAATCGAACTCTCCCAGCGATGAAAAAGTACGCCTGCTGATTTGGCTGAATAAACTTCCGTTACCAACGGGAATTATGGCCTGTGCGGACGAACGCGGGAGGGAATTGGTGGAACTGTGTGTTTCCTGCGGAATCCGGGTTCCCGACGAAATCGGTGTGATCGGCGTGGATGATGATGAGCTGCTGTGTGATCTCGCTCCCGTTCCGCTTTCCAGCGTTGCCAATACCGCCGAGCAGTGCGGGTTTGAAGCGGTTAAGCGGATCGTTCATCTGCTTGAAAACCGAAGAGTGACCTCGCTTAAACCGGATATTGTGGTCGAGCCGAACTACTGTGTCGGGCGGCTTTCAACCGACTTTATCAACACCGAAGATCCGGCACTGGCCAAGGCTATCCGGTTTATCCGCGAACACGCACAGATGCCGGTGTGTGTCAAAGACACGGCAATGGCATCCGGACTTTCCCGGCGGGTGCTGGAAAAACGATTCCGTAAAAATCTGGGGATATCTATTTATGCTGAAATCCGCCGTGTTCGTGTCGATCTTTTCACCCGGCAACTGCTGGGAAGCACCCGGACAGTTGCCGAGATAGCTGAACAGCTCGGTTTTGAAGGAGTTGAGCATGTATCCCGTTACTTTAAAGCACAAACCGGCATAACGCCTCGAGAATACCGCCGACGGTACGGTCAAGGCTGATCATCCCCGGACAATCTTTCACTCCACCACGGCAGGATAAAATATCAGATGGACAGATAGCCGGCCAGGCCGGTCAAAAATCAGGACAAAAGCCCGAACCACAAACACACTCATCGCAACCGCTTTCGGACTGTTTAGCACCGTCGCCGCCATAATCGCGCGGTGTTCGGTAAATGCGGCAGGAATAAGAATTCAGCTCGTTCCCGTTTTTCTGCACGGTGTCCGCCAGAATCTCTGCCGGAATGCCGCGCAGTCCGGCAATAGCACGGACAATATGCACCAGATTGGCCGGTTCATTCGGCGGTTCGCACCCCGCAGGCGTGAAATCCGGCGAATCGGTTTCAACCAGCAAACGGTTCTCCGGCACGGCAGCTGCCGCCGCCCTGACCCGCCGAGCACTCTGATTCGTTACCGATCCGCAGAACGAAAACCAGCAATTCAGTTTGATCAGTTCAGGAATCAGTTCCGCCGCGCCGCCGAAAGCATGCAGCAGAACACGCGGCGCCGGATGTTCGCGTAAAAGCTCAACCAGCCGTCCCCAGGCGTTGACGCAATGCACCGCCACCGGGCGGTTCATTTCGCGTGCCAGCTCAAGATGCGCCGCGAAACAGGACTCCTGCTCCGTACGGTTCGTAAACTGTTTGTGGAAATCCAGCCCTGTCTCACCGATCCCCGCCTCCGGATGTTTCCTCAACAGTTTTTCCAAGGTTTGGAAATGCTCCTTCCACTGTCCGGATACAAACCAAGGGTGAATTGCCGCTCCCTGACCGGTCGCTGCCTCGTCGGAGCGACGAGGCCTCTCTCGCCTCGCTTCGGGTCCAATCATTGGAACGAACCAGGGATGTATGCCTATCATTGGAATGATCTGCGGATACTCCGCCGCCAGCTGAAGAACACGGTTCCAATCCTTGGAAGAAGTGCCGCAACAGACCATTCGCTCCACACCGGCCGAAACTGCACGGGCCATGAGGCTTTCAATTTCAATGTCCGGAACATCCTGCAGGTGGCAATGGGCATCAAACAGTTTCATACCCTGAAAATACAGCCGGATAACGTCTATGACAAGCACGGCATATATATCCCTTATTTTGTGCCACATTGTCCGATCACACCCAACATATTGTGCTTTTTCTCTTGCAGGCCTTTCGGTATCAGTGCGATAAACGCGACATTGATGAGCATATTACTAACAGTTTATTAACAAGCGAGGCGCTGATGGACATAAAAATTGAAATCTCCCGCGACAGTCTGATGACTGAATTCGGCCGCAAGACTCTTGAAAGCCGATACATGCTCCCCGGCGAAAAAAGCCCGCAGGAAGCCTTCGCCCGCGCCGCCGCCGCTTTTTCCGACGACGATGCCATGGCCCAGCGGATTTACGACTACGCCAGCATGCTCTGGTTTATGTTTTCCACGCCGATTCTGACCAACGGCGGAACCAACCGAGGTCTGCCGATCTCCTGCTTTCTGAATTATGTACCCGACAGCCGCGGCGGCATTACCGGTCACTACACCGAAACAGCATGGCTTTCGTCATTCGGCGGCGGCGTCGGCGGCTACTGGGGCGACGTCCGCGCCTGCGGCTCCAAAACGTCGCACGGCTCTGAATCGACCGGCGTGATTCCTTTTCTGAAAGTGGTCGACGCCGAAATGCTGGCGTTCAGTCAGGGTGTGACAAGACGCGGCTCATATGCGGCGTATCTGCCGATCAACCATCCCGAAATCGAAGAGTTTCTCGACGTGCGCAAGCCGACCGGCGGCGACGTAAACCGCAAGTCGACCAATCTGCACCACGGTGTTGTGCTGACCGAAGAGTTTATGAATCTGATTGATCAGGCGACGCGCATTCCCGGCTTCGACGACAGCTTCAATCTGATTGATCCGCACACCAAGGAAGTGAAAAAGACAGTTTCCGCCAAGACGATCTGGGTGAAGCTCATTCAAAACCGCATTGAAACCGGCGAGCCCTATATTTTGTTCGACAAAGCCGTCAACGATGCCCTGCCCGAATTCCAGAAAAAGCTCGGCCTGCGCGTTCACCAGTCAAATCTGTGCAGTGAAATCACCCTGCCGACCAACGAAGAGCGCACGGCGGTCTGCTGTCTGAGTTCGGTCAATCTAGAAACCTACGACGAATGGAAAGAGCATCCTCACTTTATCGCCGACCTCGTCCGCTTTCTCGATAACGTGATCGAATCGTTTATTCAGAACGCGCCGGACGAAATCGGCCGCGCCCGCTTTTCAGCGCAGCGCGAGCGAAGCATCGGACTCGGCGCCATGGGCTTCCATGCGTATTTGCAGGCGCACAGCATCCCGTTTGAAAGCGCGATCGCCAAGGGGCTCAACATGCAGATGTTTAAACACATCAAGGAACAGGCGGTCGCGGCAACCCGGCAGCTCGCCGCCGAACGCGGTGAATGTCCGGATGCAGCCGGTTACGGCATCCGCAATGCGCATCTTCTATCCATCGCACCGAACGCCAGCAGTTCGATCATCTGCGGCAATACCAGCCCGTCGATTGAACCGTTCCGCGCCAACGCCTACACGCAGAAAACCAAAAGCGGCTCGGCGCTGATGAAAAATAAATATCTCGAAGAAGCGCTCGAACGCCACGGGCAGAATAATTCCGAGGTTTGGAAATCCATCATCACGCAGGGCGGCAGTTCTCAGCATCTCGACTTCCTGACCGACTGGGAACGCGACGTTTTCAAAACCGCGCTGGAGATCGACCAGCGCTGGGTGATCGACTTTGCCGCCGACCGTCAGCAGTACGTCTGCCAGTCGCAAAGCGTAAACCTTTTCTTCCCCGCACTGGTCAGCAAACAGGAACTGCATAACATCCACATGCTGGCTTGGAAAAAAGGGCTGAAAAGCCTCTATTATGTCCGCAGCGAGGCAATCAAACGCGCCGATGTCGTGTCGGAGCAGAAGCCCCGCGAAATCATGCTCGACTATGACAAAGAAAACACCTGCCTGTCGTGTGAAGGGTGATGAAAAATTATCAGTTATAAATTATAAATGATCATTATTTGGAGATCCCCATGCCTTTGCTTGAAGAAAGAACCTACTACAAACCGTTTGAATACGACTGGGCGTTCGAGGCCTATAAAATGCAGCAGCAGATGCACTGGATGCCGAGTGAGGTCAATCTGGCCGACGACCTCAAGGATTTTAACGAAAACATTCCGCAGAAGGACAAAAACCTCCTGCTGAATATTTTTAAATTCTTCACGCAGGCCGATGTCGATGTCGCCGGCGGTTATTCAACCCTCTTCCTGCCGACCTTCAAGGTGCCGGAAGTCCGCATGATGCTCAGCGCCTTCGCCGCCATGGAAGCCGTCCATCAGGACGCCTACTCGCTGTTGCTGGAAACCCTCGGCCTCGGCGACGATGAATACACCGTATTCATGAAAATCGCTGAAATGAAGGAGAAGCACGAATACCTGCTCAACTTCAACATGGAAACGCCCTTCGAAATGGCCAAAACGCTCGCCGTCTATAGCGCCTTCACCGAAGGCATCCAGCTCTTCAGCAGCTTCGCCATCCTCATGAACTTTCCGCGCTTCAACAAAATGAAAGGGATGGGACAGATCGTCACCTGGTCCATCCGCGACGAAAGTCTGCACGTTGAATCGATGGCCCTGCTCTTCAAAACCTTCATCAAAGAGCATCCGGAACTCTGGACCGACAAACTGAAATACGAAATCTACTGCGCCGCCGAACGCTCCGTCGAACTCGAAGACCGCTTCATCGACATCGCCTTTGAACTCGGCTCGGTTGAAGGGCTCACAGCCGACGAAGTGAAAGCCTACATCCGCTACATCGCCAACCGGCGACTCATCGGCATCGGCATGAAAAGCATCTACACCGTGCCGGAAAATCCGCTGCCGTGGCTCGATTACATGCTCAACGGCGTCGAACACGCCAACTTCTTCGAAAACCGCTCGACGGAATATGCCAAGGCGTCCACGACGGGGAACTGGCAGGATATATTCAAGTAAGGGAGTGTGGGAGTTTGTGGGTGGGAGTTTGGGAAACGTTGGGGAGTGTGTGGGTGTGTGAGTTTGTGAGCTGGATAAAGGCCGAGAGAAATTCGGAACGGGTGGTGGAAAATATTTTCTACAACCGCTGCGCTAGAGGGGCTCCGAGGGGTTCAGAGGTTGAACGTGGATTGGAATAAACGGTGCGGTCGCAGACCGCCGCCCTGTTTGCAGGGCAAATTCAGGATAGAGAGTTCATCTGCAAACCGGTTTGCAGATGAACTCTCTAACCTGAATATCTTCCGTTTATTCGCCTCTCACTTTCCCTGGCCGTTCTCTGTCTCACTCTGCTGTTTTCTCTAGAGCATTTAACGATTTAAACGCCGCAACCCACCCCGGCCTGCGGCCACCCCTCCGAAGGAGGGGAGCTTTTAAAATCCCCTCCACGGGAGGGGTGCCGGAACGGCGGGGTGGGTTTCTCGACTTATTGCGAAATGGCATCTCAATCGTTAAGTGCTCTAACGACCATCGGGAGTAGTTGTGAAAAAATCCCCATTAGTTTCGTCCTGTATAAAACGCACAACAGCAGGTGCTCCAAAACGATCCTTTTCGTGATTTTTTGTGTTTCTTGTGGCTATAAAATCTCGATGTTTTTCGCTAATTAGCAGCGAGGATGCGAGCGGCGGTTCTGGTAGTTCTCTGCGGCTTCCGCCTTCATCTCCGCAATCAGCTCGACGGTCAGCGGAATCGGCTCTTTCGGCAGCACCCCGTTCGCGAAGCCACGATCGCGGGGATCTAAATCGAACTCCTCGCCACGGGCTTTCGGCATCCGCTTGAAACGGTATAAATAAAAATTCTCGACCTTGTGTCGGGCCCAATCCGTTTTGCGCAAAAATTTTACGGAGCTGGCGATGGACGGATTCATGTTAAAACAGTTCAGACCCAGCGCGGCATATAAGATGTCCCACCCGTAAAACGACACGAGCTCAGTCACCATCGCCTCTGCGCTCAATCCATGCAGCGGGTTATTTTGCTTTTCTTCAATCGACATAAAAAATTCTCCATAAATCAACGACCGATTATACAGAGTTCTTGTTTAGATCGGAGTGTTGATTTCCAATGATTGGAAAAATATGAGCCAGATTTTCCAACCATTGAAAAACTAAATTACTAGATTACAGAACCTCGGCTCCTAAAATGCTTGAATGCGAGGACTGATAACCATATGGAGGTTCTTTGAAATAAGCTTCGGTCGGATGCAAAGTACTCTTTGTTTAACCACAAACGAAAGGAGTACCCATGCAAACGACCAAAGCAGATGTATTGTATGCAGGAGCAGACCTTCATGGAAATAATGTTTTTCTCTCGGTGTGCGATGCCGGGGGAACCGAAGTCTTCCGGCGAAGGGTCAAAACAGACCTCGATGCGGTCAATACGGCTCTGAACCCCTACTGGCCGAACATTCAGCAGATGGGTGTCGAGTCGACATTCAACTGGTACTGGTTCGTGGACGGGCTGCGCGCTCAGGGCCGCAACGTGACGCTGGGCAACCCGGCGCAGATGAAGCAGTACAGCGGACTTAAAAGCACGGATGACCGCTCCGATGCCCGCTGGCTGGCCGAACTGGTCCGGCTGGGCATTTTTCCGCAGAGCTACATTTATCCGGAAGACATCCGGGCGGTCCGTGACGCGCTCCGGCGCAGACAGCTCTTCGTCGGAGGCGAAGGGTTTGCTCCGATAGATACGGTCAACGGCGAGGTCGAGCTGGTGATGGGCGTCGCGGAGTCCGGCAGGCATTTTGTCGGGATCGTAAAGCTGCGCCATCGTCTTTTCCGGATGCTTTTCCCGCTCTTCCAAAACATTCCCCACATGCATCGTGATCGTCTGCTTCTGCTCCTCCGTCAACTCCGGGATTGGGAAATTGTTGTAACAAATAGCTGACGAATACCTGTAGTCACTTTTTAATCTGCCACAAGTCACTCTCATCCAAGCCATATGTATCATCGATGAAATTATGCCAAACAGATAAGGTTCTGCGTCATAGATCACATTGGCGAGATTCGTAACGACAGTGTCTGTACCCAAAAAACCAGCTGGCACATACAGGCGCCGCTCGGAACTCACACCTGGCAAAACTATAGAAGGAGTCTGTTTATACGCAATTTGTCTGAATCTATTCGGGAAAATCGCATACCAGCTTTTTAAGTTGGCCGCCAGTTTTGCTTTTAAAATTGCGGAATGGGGCGGTTTCTGCCAAAAACCACGTTCACGAACAGATTTTAACAAAATCATTAATAAACCCGACTGGACTCTCTAAAAATAATTTTGTCGCTAATGATTTTGTCAAAAGTTTTCCAAGGGTACTGAAATGAGCAAACTAAAAGTCGGTCTGGTTCAGCAGTCGTGCACGGCTGACCGCGAAGCCAACATCAAAAAGAGTATCGCCGCGATCCGCCGCTGTGCGGAACAAGGCGCACAGCTGGTTTCTTTGCAGGAACTTCATGCCGGTCTCTATTTCTGCCAGACCGAAGACACGAACCGTTTTAATCTTGCTGAAAAAATTCCCGGTCCGTCCACCGAAGTGTTCAGCGGACTGGCAAGAGAACTGGGCATTGTGATCGTCACTTCACTTTTCGAAAAACGGGCGGCCGGTCTTTACCACAATACCGCCGTCGTGCTCGACAGCGACGGAACCATCGCCGGCAAATACCGCAAGATGCATATTCCGGACGATCCCGGGTATTACGAAAAATTTTACTTCACGCCCGGCGACCTCGGGTTTACGCCCATTAAAACATCCGTCGGCACGCTCGGCGTGCTGGTCTGCTGGGATCAGTGGTATCCGGAGGCCGCACGCCTGATGGCGATGGCGGGTGCGGACATTCTGATTTACCCAACAGCCATCGGCTGGGATCCGAACGATAAAGAAGGCGAAAAGGCACGCCAGCGGGAAGCCTGGATTACCATCCAGCGTTCACACGCCATCGCCAACGGCATTCCGGTGTTGAGTATCAACCGTACCGGTTTTGAGCCTTCGCCGTGCGGCAAAGGCGGCACGCAGTTCTGGGGTTCGAGCTTCGTTGCAGGCTGTCAGGGTGAACTGCTGGCGCAGGCTGACACCGACAAAGAAACCGAGCTGATCGCTGAACTCGACGGCAAACGCAGTGAAAGCGTCCGGCGCATCTGGCCGTTCCTGCGCGACCGGCGTATTGATGCCTATCGCGGACTCTCCGCCCGCTTTCTGGACTGATCAATGATAGAAAAAAGAGAAAATCAAAATAATTAAGGACAGAATGATTTTCCGAAATGTCTTAACTTTTTTCATTATTCTGTCCTTAATTATTTTGATCAAAGATTCCGCAATCATGAGTTTGTAAAAGGTCGGTACAGCGCATGTCCATACCGTTAGAAAAATTTGGTTTTAATCCGTGGTTTCAGAAGCAGGCAGATGCTTTGGTTTCCAAAGACTGGAAACCCGCCCGCATTACGGCTGTCCATAAGGGCTGGTGCGATATCAGTGACGGCAATGAAACCCGGCCTGCAAAAACCACCGGGAAACTGCGGCGTGAGGCCCGCGAGACGAAGGATTATCTGACCGTCGGCGACTGGGTGCTGGCAACCCGGTTTGATGACGGCGACTTCGCGATGATTCATACCGTACTGGAACGGCAAAATACGCTTAGACGCAAATCGGCAGGCAAGGAGGTCAGTCATCAGCTCATTGCCGCCAATATCGACACGGCCTTTGTGGTTCATTCGCTGGATAAAGGCTTCAATCTGCCGAAGCTGGAGCGTTATCTTTCCATCGTGAATGAAAGCAATATCGAACCGATCGTTCTATTGACCAAAAGAGATCTGCTGTCCACGGCGGAATTGAAAGACCGGCTGGCAGAAGTGGAAGCGCGTCTGCCCAATGTTCCGGTTTACGCCTTCAGCAACATGACCGGAACCGGACTAAAAAATGTACAGAAGCTGTTCAAAGCGGGGAAAACCTATTGTCTGCTCGGCCCGTCGGGGGTCGGAAAAACCTCGCTGATCAACAGTCTGTTCGGCGAAGAGGATTTGTATTTCACCCTGCCCGTGCGGGAAAGCGACGGCAAAGGGATCCACACCACGACGTGGCGGGAACTGATTGTGCTTGAAAATGGAGCGCTAGTGATCGATACGCCCGGTATGCGCGAGCTGGGGCATCTGGATACCGGCGCAGGCATTAAAGACACCTTTGATGAACTCATCGCGCTCGAAGGAAACTGCCGGTTCCGCGACTGCGCGCACACCAAAACGAAAGGCTGCGCGATTGAAGCAGCCGTCGAAGCCGGAACGATCAGCAAAGCACGCTACGAAAACTTTATCCGCATGCGGAAAGAGACCGCCGCCAATGAGCGCGCACTGCGCGAACAAAAGTGGAAAAACAAGTAAGCGTGGTGGGCGGTGAGGGACTCGAACCCCCGACCCTCTCGGTGTAAACGAGATGCTCTAACCAACTGAGCTAACCGCCCGAAGAAGCCGCAGAGAATAATGAGATTTCACTGCGAGTCAATACTCAGAATGTTTTTTCCAATGACTGGAAGGTTTTGAGGTGATCGTAAGCCGTCAGATCGAGATGAATCGGAGTGATGGAAACGTAGCCGTCCCGTACAGCATGAATATCGACATCCGAGCCGTCATCGTGCACTTCGAGCTCACCATCAAGCCAATAATAGGTGCGCCCGCGCGGATCCAGCCGTTTGTGAAATTTCTCAATAAACCGCGAACGGCCCATACGGGTGATCTTAATCCCCTTAAGCCGGTCATACGGCAGGTTAGGCATATTGACATTGAGTAATACACCCGGCGGCATACCGTTTTTAATTATTTCCTGCGTAAGTTCCCTGACAATGCGTCCGGCCATTTCCCATTCAGGATTGGTATAGGTGCAGAGCGAAAACGCGACACCGGGAATGCCCAGCACAACCCCTTCAGTCGCCGCCGAAACCGTCCCGGAATAAATAACACTTATGCCGGTATTCGAGCCGAGATTAATCCCGCTCAGCACTAAATCGGGCGGTGTGTCTTTCAAAATAGCACAAACAGCCAGTTTGATGCAGTCGGCAGGTGTTCCACCAATGCCATAACCAAAAAACTCACCGTTTTTATCAACAGGCGTACTCTTGATCGGGTCGGCCAGCGTAATGGCATGTCCCGCAGCACTGCGCTCTACATCCGGCGCAATGACATAACGACCCCCAAAATCCCTCACCGCTCCATGCAACACGGATATCCCCGGCGCATGTATACCGTCGTCGTTACAAATCAAAATTCTCATTTTTTACTTTTCTGCCAGACAAAGGCAGGGTCGATAAGGGGTCCGTATGAATCATTGATCGGCACAAAGAAAAATCCTGTTTCGAACACGCCGGTTGCAGTGCGAACGACGGTCATGAGGGCTCCGGCAGGAATGCCGACCGGTAAAACAGCCCACCCCCCCTTATCCTGCCCCGAAATGATCATCTGGCGCGGGATTTCTCCCCAGCCCGTCAGGATATTAGCGATACCCCGGCTCAGTTTGGATGACATGTCCTGCACGATATCTTCGGCATTGGACAGCTCATGCCCTGCTACAATCTCGGATCTCAAGGTTCCTGCTGCACACAAACCGATCAGTAAAACAAACAATAACCGCATAACCGTCCTCTCTGTTAATAGACCGAGGCTAATTGAACCCGCGCGGGGCGACAAGAATATTTAGAAAATGGAATAGTCCATGACTGTTGTTACATCTTGCCATTCGCCAGAGCGGTCGGTACCTTTTACGGCTCATGGGATACGAAGTTCTAGCACGAAAATGGCGACCGCAGGTTTTTGCAGACGTGGTGGGTCAGGATCACGTTACACAAACACTGAATAACGCGATAAAAAGCGACCGGCTGGCACACGCCTATCTGTTCGTCGGCCCGCGCGGCACAGGGAAAACCACTACGGCCCGTATTCTTGCAAAAGCGCTGAACTGCCGGAACCGTCAGGGTTCCGAACCCTGCAATGTGTGCGATTCCTGTAAAGAAATCCTGAAAAGCAGCAGTCTCGATGTCATTGAAATCGACGGGGCCTCTAACCGCGGCATCGATAATATCAAAGAATTGCGCGATAATGTGCGCTACGCTCCGGTACGCGGACCGTTCAAAATCTATATCATCGATGAAGTGCACATGCTCACCCGTGAAGCATTTAACGCCATCCTGAAAACACTTGAAGAACCACCGCCGCACGTTAAATTTTTCTTCGCCACCACCGAGCCGCAAAAAGTGCTAACCACCATTCTGTCGCGTTGCCAGCGTTTCGACCTGCGGCGTATTTCCATCGCCGACATCACCGCTCAGCTCCTGAAAATCGCCAGCGCGGAAGGTATAAAAATCAGCGCCGACGCCCTGCTCGCCATCGCGCGCGGAGCCGAAGGCGGACTGCGCGATGCCGAAAGCGCACTGGATCAGCTGGTGTCCTTCCGCGGAAAAACGATCGAAGAAGCCGACGTGCTCTCCGTTTTCGGCTTGATCAGCCGCGCTCAGCTCGAAGGCCTGGCCGACGCCATTCTGGACGGCAACATTCCCGCCATTATCCAAACCATCGCCGGAATTGATGCCAGCGGCAAAGATATGCAGCGTGTCGTACTCGAACTGCTCGATCAGTTCCGCAATCTGCTGATTGTTCTGCATGCCGGAAACCGCGCGGCCGACTTTGACCTGCCCGAAACTCAAATCGATACACTCAAAAAACAAGCAGCAAAAAGTTCCGACGGACGATTGTTGCGCATTATCGAATTGCTGATCGATGCCGACAGCCGGATGCGCTACGCCCTTTCCAAACGCACCATGCTTGAGACCGCCCTCATACGCGCCTCGCGGGCCGCCACCGTTGCCACGATCGACGAACTGATGAAACAGGTCGTCGCACTTAAAGGGCTGTCTGCTGCGCCCGCCGCCGTACAGGAACCGGCGGAAGCCTACGACGTAAAAAAAAAGTCCACAGATGATTTAGAACGGCTGAAAACCGCATGGCCCAGCCTGATTGAGCATATCGCTAAAGGGGCTCCGCAAGCCCGACATTACCTGATCGACACCATTCCACTGCATGTTTCCGAAACGCATCTCACGATTGGAATCGACCCGGAATTTGCAGGAGAACGCTCCAATCTTGAAAATCCGCATACTCTTTCGTTTATCCAAAAAACCTTGAGCGCTTTTCTGAAACGATCGGTTTTAACTGAATTCAGCACACTGACCGGAAAATCCAAACCCTTGCCGACCAATGCCCCGGGGCCGAACCCGCAGGATAAACAGAAATATTACAACAACCCGTCCGTTCGAAGTGTCCTCGAAACCTTCAGCGGCGTAATCACTGACATCAGAGAATAAAAAGGAACCGACCTATGGATATGAAAAAAAGCCCGATGGATATGTTGAAAGCCATGAAACAGGCCGCCAGCATGCAGAGTGAAATGAAAAAAATTCAAAAAAAACTGGCTGCAAAAGTCGTTGAGTTTTCAAGCAACGGCGGACTCGTAACCGTTAAAATGAGTTGCGATATGAAACCGCAAAGCATCGACCTTTCTCCGGAACTGATTCAGTCCGGTAATATAAAAAAAATTGAAACAGCCTTACTGGATGCGTTCAAAGGCGCCATGAACAAAGCGCAGGCTGAAGCAGCCAATGACATGAAAAGCCTGACCGCCGGACTGGGTCTGCCATTTTAAGAAAGGAATATTGGAATGAAGGATTCTTGGATTATTGTTTTCGCCCATCAATCCACCCCTCCTGTACTCCAGTAATCTATTCTTTTTTATGAAACATTTCCTTCCATTGGACAACCTGATCGCAGCACTGGAAAAACTTCCAGGTATCGGAAAACGCTCCGCCGAACGAATGGCCTTTGCGTTAGTACAAAACCGCGACGGGCTGGCCCGGAAACTTGCAGACGCCCTGCTCGCCGCCGACGAGCAGGTCGGCTCCTGCTCTCGCTGCGGAAGCATTACCGTAACCAAAGAAAACCCTTGTGCACTCTGCACAGACGGACGGCGTGCCAACGGACTGCTTTGCGTCGTGGAAAGTCCGGGCGACATCATAAAAATCGAAACCTCCGGCGGATTTAATGGCCGCTATCACGTCCTCGGGGGCCATCTCTCACCGGCACTCGGCAAAGGCGTAGCCGACTTGCGCGTGAACGAACTGCTGGCACGGCTCCATCCGGAAAATATTCAGGAAGTAATTGTAGCACTCGGTACCGATGCAGAAAGCGAAGCAACAGCCAGCTACCTGGCTGAAATCGTCGCCAGCCGCGGCATAAAGGCATCACGACTCGCATTGGGTCTGCCGGCAGGCAGCGCCATTGAATATACCGATTCCACCACGCTGGCCCGTGCCATTCAAGGGCGGCAGGCCCTCAATTAGGCCCCCGGACAGCGCAAAATCGCCCTGAAACCGGAGCCCCTTGGAAAACAAAACGATTTTACCTTTCAGGGTCTTGACTTACCGGACAATTTCTATACCTTTGGCGCCTCTTATTTCCGGCGTAGCTCAATGGTAGAGTAGGTGACTGTTAATCACTTGGTTGCTGGTTCGAGCCCAGCCGCCGGAGCCACTTTAAAACCTGACTAGCACCTGTCCCTAAAAAGCCGGTTTTTTGTTTGCGCTTTTTGGGATTTTTTTTGTTCGTTTATTAACCAACGCCATCAGATATCCAGCCTCTTCTTGAGCATGGCGATGACGGCGGGAGGGTTGGCTTTGCCTTTGCTCTGTTTCATTACGTAGCCCATGAGGGAATTAATAGAAGCCGGATTGCCGGCTTTATAGTCGGCGACGGCTTTGGCGTTTCCAGCAATGGCTTCTTCGGCCCATTTTTCGAGCGCGCTGTCGTCGTTGACCTGTGCCATCCCTTTGGCTTCGACAATGACTTTCGGATCGCCGCCTTCGGCGAAGAGAATTCCGATCAAATCGTTGGCGGCGTTGGAGCTGATGCTTCCGCCGCCAACCAAATCAGCGACCTGCGCCAGCATTTCCGGCGTCAGTTTACTTTCGACCACACTGACGCCCTTTTCCGTCACAAGACTGGCGACTTTGCCCATCATGTAGTTCGAGACCAGTTTGTACTGTTTGGTTTTCTGACAGGCGGCGTCGAAGAAATCAGAGGTATGCTTTTCGGCCGTGATGACTTTGGCATCGTAGTCGGGCAGTCCGAGTTCGCGGACGTAGCGTTCGCGGCGCTGTACCGGAAGTTCCGGCAGTTCGGATTTCCACTTAACAATCTGCGCGGCGGAGATTTCAACGGGAAGCAGGTCGGGCTCCGGGAAGTAGCGGTAATCGTGGGCATTCTCTTTGGTTCGCTGGGAAAAGGTTTCGCCGCGGTCGGAGTCGTAGCCGCGCGTTTCCTGAACCACCTTGCCGCCGTTTTCGATCACTTCAATCTGCCGCTCAATTTCAAAATTGATGGCTTCAACAATGAAGCTGGGCGAATTCATGTTCTTGATCTCGACCTTGGCGCCGAGTTCTTCCTGTCCGGCAGGGCGAACGCTGACGTTGACGTCGGAGCGCATATGCCCTTTTTCAAGGTCGCAGTCGGAAATGCCGCCGTATTCCATGATCAGTTTCAAGGCCTGAATATAGGCGAAGGCATCGTCGGCCGAGTGCATACAAGGTGTGGAAACAATTTCCATCAGCGCGGTGCCGGCGCGGTTGTAGTCAATCAGACTGCCGCTGGCGGCGTGCGTATTCTTGGCGGCGTTTTCTTCCTGATGGATGCGCTCAATGGTGAACGGTTTCAGCTCGCCGTTCACTTCCGTCACGATCTGTCCACCGAGACAGAGCGGCTGATCCGCCTGCGTGATCTGGTAGTTTTTTGACATGTCGGGATAGAAATAGTTTTTACGGTCCCACTTGGAGTGCGGATTGATTTCACAACCGAGCAGCAGGCCTGCTTTGCAGCAAAGTTCGATGGCTTTGGCATTGAGCATCGGAAGCGCACCGGGGTAGCCGAGGCAGACGGGGCAGACGTTGGTATTCGGCTCCGCGCCGTACTCGTGTTTGCAGCCGCAGAACATTTTCGTCTGCGTCTTCTGCATCACATGGGTTTCAAGACCGATACACGCTTCGTATTTCATAGGGGCGCAAGGTTTCATATTTTGCCGTCCAGTTCAAGCGGCGATGCCGTTGCAGTTGCCCCAGACCGGGGCGCCGGGCTAAAACATGCAAGCTGCCTGAGGCACAGGCTTGCCTCCAAACTTAAATAAAGTAACATCGCCAGCCTATGAGCTTTACGATTTACAACACGATGTCCCGCTCACAGGAAGAGCTGGTCCCGCTGAAAGACAACCACGTCCGCATGTACACCTGCGGCCCGACGGTTTACAACTACGCCCATATCGGCAACTACCGCGCCTATATGTTCGAAGACCTTCTCCGCCGCTGGCTGAAGTACAAAGGCTTCAAGGTCACCCAGGTGCAGAACCTGACCGACGTGGACGACAAGACGATCCGCGGCTCGCGCGAAACCGGACTTCCTCTGCGCGAATACACGCAGAAATATAAAGACGCCTTTTTCGAAGACCTCAAGACGCTCAATATCGAGCCTGCCGAATTCTACCCCGCCGCGACCGACTGCATTCCCGAAATGATCGCCATCATCGAAAAGCTCTTCGCCAAAGGGCTGGCTTATAAGTCCGACGACGGCTCGGTCTATTTCCCGATCGATAAGTTTCCGGAGTACGGCAAGCTGGCCCGCCTCGACCGCGAAGGAATGCGCGCCGGAGCGCGCGTCGCTCAGGACGAATACGACAAGGATAACGCCGCCGATTTCGCCCTCTGGAAAGGGTATGACGAGGCCGACGGCGACGTCGTCTGGGATTCGCCGTGGGGCAAAGGCCGTCCCGGCTGGCACATTGAATGTTCCGCCATGAGCATGAAATATCTGGGTGAAAGCTTCGACCTGCACACCGGCGGCGTGGACAACATCTTCCCGCACCATGAAGACGAAATCGCCCAGAGTGAAGGAGCCAACGGAGCAATGTATTCCAAATACTGGATGCACTGCGCCCACCTGCAAGTGGACGGCAAAAAAATGTCCAAGTCGCTCGGCAACTTTTACACCCTGCGCGAGATTCTCGAAAAAGGCTTCACCGGACGCGAAATCCGCTATGAACTGCTCGGCACGCACTACCGTCAGGGGCTGAACTTCACCTTTACCTCGCTCAACGCCAATCGTGCCGCCCTCGCCCGCCTCGATGAGTTTTACGCCAAGGTAAAAGAAGCCGCCGGTTCAGACCCCCGACCCCCGACCCCCGACACTCTTCTCCCAGAATGGGCTGTTGAACTCGAAATACGTTTCTCTGAATCGCTCGACGACGACCTCAACATTGCTGGCGCGCTCGGCGCACTGTTCGACGGCGTCCACGAAGGCAACAAAGCCTTCCCAATGGACTCAAAAACCGCGCTGGCCGTTTCCAATCTTTGGAAAAAACTGGATAACGTTCTCGGCTTCCTGATCCCGCCCGCCGCCGAAGTTCCTGCGGAACTCATCGCTATGGCCGAAGCGCGCGTCGCCGCCAAAAAAGCCAAAAACTTCGCCGAAGCCGACCGCCTGCGCGCTGCTATCGCAAGCTTAGGGTGGATGTTACAGGACACACCCGATGGCGTAAGATTAAAGAAGGCTCATCCGTTTAAAATATTTTTAGAAGAGATCGAAGTAGCATCTGGTTTTTTCTCCGAGGTCATCAATCCGAAAACCGGAGGAAAATATTTTAAAGACCTCTTAGCCAGTGAGAACCTCGATGAGATTGAAATTCCATCATCACATGTCCTTCCTCTGTATGCCGCCGTATTGGCGAGAAATTCGCTCGTCAAATTAGACGATAGAGAATATTGCATCACCTATTAATAAAACACCGTTTACCAAGGAATAAACATGGGCTTTTTTGATCTATTTGCAGGGCATAACAAAAACAAGAAATCAATACCCAGCCTGCCTGTTGAAAAATGCAGAACAAGCCTTGTAAAAGCCTTATGCCTAGCAACAAATTCAAGAAACAGTTTCGTTAAAAACTATCCCGAACTAAACTCCATATTGGCTCGAAGCGAACGCCCGCACGATGATTGGTGTTTTTTCTTCATTGCTGGCGGGATTTTCACCGCTCTATCGCATCCACTCTGCAAAGGGAAACTCCGCGAAGATATACTAAATGACGCCCAGCAAATTAATGCGCAAATGCTGGATTTTATTGACGATATATATGAATTCTTCAGCAAAAAGGCGGATGAAACTTCCGATCCAAAACACATAATCGGGCTTTGGGTCTTATGGAACATTGGTGGGGGCATGCCAAGCCTTGAGGAATGCAGAGCACTCGCACCCGCAATTGGATCATTTCTCAATAAAGTT
The DNA here is from genome assembly GCA_964398915.1 of uncultured Verrucomicrobiota bacterium. Classification (GTDB taxonomy): domain Bacteria; phylum Verrucomicrobiota; class Kiritimatiellia; order Kiritimatiellales; family Tichowtungiaceae; genus Tichowtungia. The sequence goes on along the minus strand of CAYNOR010000003.1, from coordinate 144,831 downwards.
ATCTCAGATTGTTTTCAGTCTAAATGAAAACGTAGTAGCTGAAGCCGATTCAACTTAATTTATTGCCGTATCCGGCGGAATCCTCAGCGACGGCCAAATGCTGGCGGGCGGTGCGATCACCAACGCCCATGAGAAGTCCTTCAACACTGATGTCTTCGTCGAGATTATCCCAATGGATGCCGATGCCGCCGCCGCTCAGGGTATAGTTTTTCAAATCGTTGATAGCCGCATGGAGAAGGCGCGGAAAATACGCCAGCGGAACGCTGAGTTTGCGTCCGTCTTTGAGTTCGACGGTCATGTCGTTTTCGTCGAACAGCACCCGTTCGGCTCTCGGTTCAGAATTTAAAATACTCATCCCATTCCCTCCGGAATTGTTCCGCTTGTTCTTCGACAACCTCCATCAACCGGCTCGTCTCGGAAGAAGTCATATCATAACTCATCGCCAATTTCACGTCTGGTTCCAGCCAGAACTTGGCCAGCTTTTCGCCTTTTCGAACATGAATATGCCTTGGCTCACGGGGCATTCCTTCATTCGCAAAGAAGAAAAACCGGTATCCGTTCCATGTAAAAATTGTCGGCATGAGCGGATTATTGCGAAATCGCCAAATGTGTCAACGAAGGAATCCCTCTACTTGCGAAGTAGACCAGTTAAGCACTGTGGCGCCGGTTAAAAACTAAACTGTTTCTTCCCGTACTTCTCAGAATCCTCGGCGACGGCGAGATGTTTTTCTTCGGCGGCGAGTGCGCGGCGCTCCATGGCGACTTCGCGATCGTAAACATTCCGGCAGAGATTGTATTGCGCGAGAACTCCCGCTAGCATGTCGGCCTGTAAAAATCCGGAGTTTTATGAAAAAACATTCTTTGACCTCCTTCATCGTCCTGTGTGCCGGTTTGGCCGCTGCGCAGCTTGATCTTTCGGCTGAATTAATTGCACGAGAAATACTTACATCGGCCGTCGGCTCAAATATTAAATATCAAGATGCCGATATTCTGCTGGTTGAAGATCAAACCCGTCTCCGGTATGAAACCGATGGTACTTACTGCTACATCACCGATGTAGCCTTTAAAATCTTCACTGAAAAAGGACGGCAGGAAAAATCAAGCCTCGTCATCGGCTACAATACAACCTATGGAACCACGCGATTTGTGCGCGCTGAGGTCACCAAACCAGATGGACGTGTCGTTGCGGTTAATCTTGCGGCCCAAAGCCGCGAATCAATTAATCAGGATCAGATGGAGTCCAATATTTACGATCCGAACCAGAAAACCATCCAATTGACTGTGCCAGATCTCCAAATCGGTGATGTCCTCCGCTATACCATTGCCAGCGAACAAACCAAAACGGTTGTTCCCAACACCTGGGGCGACCTTTTTACGTTCGAAGACACTTTTCCGATCCTCCATGCCATCTATGAAATCGACGCCCCGTCCGCGTTGCCGCTGGCGCGTATCGAACTGAAGGATGAAATTCCCGGCACTGTCACCCGCCGAACGGGAAAAGCCGGCGACCGCATTCGCACCATTTGGGAAGTGAACAATGTGCCGCGCATGTTTGAAGAGCCAAAAATGCCTGAAAACTACACCGTCGTACAGCGATTGCTGGCCAGCACGATCCCCGACTGGGAGACTCTCTCAAAATGGTATTGGAAGCTATCCCTGCCCCGCCTTAACAACGTCACCCCGGATATGAAAGAAAAAGTCCGCGAACTGACGGAAGGGATCACGGACCGTCAGAAAAAAATTGAAGCCATTTTCCGGTTTGTTTCGCAGGACATCCGCTACATGGGCCTAACCATCGAAGACGAAGCCCCTGGCTATGAGCCACACGATGTTTCACTAACCTTCGATAACCGCTACGGCGTGTGCCGCGACAAAGCCGCCCTGCTCGTTTCCATGCTCCGCCTCGCCGGATTCGACGCCTGCCCTGTTCTGATTTATGTCGGCCCGAAAAAAGACCCAGAAGTTCCTCAACCCTGGTTCAACCACGCCATTACCGGCGTTCGTAACGAAGATGGAAGCTGGCAGCTGATGGACGCTACCAATGAAAATACCCGCGACCTGCTCCCGGCCTACCTCTCCGACCGCAGTTATCTCGTTGCCAGCCCCGAAGGCGAAACATTGCACACCTCACCCGTTGTCCCGCCCGAAAAAAATCTGCTCACCATTGAAGTAGATGCCGAGCTCGACGAAGCCTGCCTCGTCACGGCTACAGCGGTGCTCACCTTTAACGGAATCAACGATACGTCGTACCGCGGACGTCTCGCCGCGCTCAAACCGGAAGAGCGCGCACCGTATTTTGAAGAACGACTGAAGCAAGCGGTCGGCGCAGCGCGACTCACTCGGCTGGGCATCTCGCCTGAAAACGTACGTGATACATCCATTCCACTTTCCGTCACGTTGGGATTTGAAATTGAAAATGCACTGGCCGCCGGACCAGATATCGCGTTGATGCAGGTGCCGACACTTATTAATCATTTCGGACTTTTCGGGCGCGTACTGGGCGACGGCACCGGTCTGGAAAAACGCCGCTATCCTCTCAACACCGGATTCACCTGCGGCATCACTGAAACGGTCCGGCTCAACCTCAGTCGAAGCGGCCTGCGTGCCACGGTACTGCCCGGATACGAAACAGTCGATACACCGGAACTAACCATCAGCCGGGCGATGACCGCCACCAATGAATTACTCATCAGCCGCGCCAACATTATGCTGCGAACCGTTGAGTTCAGCCCCGCACAATACCTGACGTTAAAACAGAATCTTAAAACCTCCGAGCGTAATGCCCGCAAGCGGGTCATTCTTGAACGCAAGGGATTCCCCTCCGAAGCAGACATCGCCACACTTAGCGAAACGGTTCAGTACACACTCTACGATTCCAATCATTGGAAAGAAGACCGCACTGTTAAACAACAGATATTGACCTACGCCGGCAAAAAGCAGGCCTCCGACCTGAAATTCACGTACAACCCTGCGGTACAAAATACAGAGCTCGTCAGCGCCACCGTTACCACGCCGGACGGCAAAGTGAAGCACATTGATCCCAAAACAGAAATCAATGTGATGGATGCCAAAGGATCCGGTGAAGCGCCGCGTTATCCAGCAGAAAAAATCATGGTCGCCAGCCTGCCCGGTGTTGAGGTCGGCAGCACCATCGAATACCGCGTTATCAGCATTCATCGCAACCGGCCCTTTTTCTCTGCCGCCGAATATTTTGCGGATATCAATCCGCTGGTCAGCAAAACCGTTCGTGTTGAACTGCCCTTCAAACTGGATATGAAAATCAACAGTCCGGACCCGCGTATCGTACGACAGATCAACCGAAGCGGCAATGGAACGGTCATCTACGAATGGTCCACGCAGAACCGGAATATGATTAAGAAGGAAGAGCGTCTGCCCCCTGACTGGACTTTTAAACCCGCGCTTCTGCTTTCCTGCGGAAACCAAACGGCCTATGCATCAGTCATTGAAAAATCATTACTCGCGGCAGCTGGGGAAAATAAAACAGCCACCGTCAAAGCCCGTGAACTAACTAAAGGCATTAAAACCCGGGCGGGTCAAATCATCGCTCTGCGCAACTTCGTTGACCGGACGATTCGCAAAGCCGAACCAAACTTTGCCGCCCTGCCACTCTCTGCCATCACCCCGGCCGATCAAATACTGGCCGAAGGCTACGGCAATACCACCGACCGCGCCGTGCTGCTCTACGCCATGCTCGATGCCGCCGGACTTAATCCGCGCTTCATGCTGGCCTCTGATTTACCGTGTGCCGACGAAATCAGCAGTCCGGTGACAACGGTTCTGCAACGAAACGTCTTCAACACCATCCTCGTTGCCGTTACCAGCGACAAAAAGGAAACGATTTATCTGGGCGACAGCGGACAATATGCCGCACTCGGCACACTGGCCCACGCTGTCCGGCCCGCCATTAACCTGAAAACCGGAAAGCTTGAAATTCAACAGGCCCGATTCCCTGATACGGTTGAAACCGGAATAACCATGAACATCGCAGAAAACGGAGATGTCGCACTAAGCAAAATGGTGGAATTCTCTGGAACCGAGTTCGAAAAATTCCACGAGCGGTTCACCCAGTTCACGCCAGAAGAACGGCGGAGGGCCCATCAGGATATGCTCAGTCAGATTTCTCAATCCGCTGAAGCATCCGGCGAGCTGACAACCTCATTCACCCATCCCGGCCGACTTCAATTCGCTGCCGACATGCCCGCCTATGCTGCACGCGATGAAAATCATCTGTATTTCAACTTGCCCGAAGGCCTTGGCAACCTGCTCAATCTCCAGGCCAGCCGTCGCGAAAGTCCGTTTTATATAGAAAAACCGGTTCACAGAGCCTTCCGGTATGAAATCACGCTGCCCAAAAACTGGGAGCCGTCACTTGTACCAGCATCGTTTCGCACCGAGCTGCCTGCGGGCGCAGGAGTTGTCGACGTGAGGGTTTCGGCGGAAAATGAAAAAATTATCATTACACAGCAGGCGCAAATCAATGCCGCCATCATCCCGCCCGGCGACTATGACAAACTGCTGGAACTCAATAACCGCCTGACGGAACCCTCCGCCCGCGCCATTCTTCTGCGCAAACGGTAAATACCGATTTACTTTCGCGGGCCGTCAATGCGGTTGATAATGGAGCGGATAACGGTCAGGTAAAGTTCGTCTTTGAGAACAAGATCCTCAACGCCCGCATCAATACTGGGGTTGTCGTTGACTTCGATCACGACGACCTTGTCGCCGATCTGTTTCAGGTCTACACCGTAAAATCCATCACCAATCAGATTCGCCGCTTTGAGCGCGGCCTGCACCACGGCAGGCGGAGCATCTTCAACCCGCAGCGTCTCACTGCGTCCAAAGCGCCGGTCTCCAACAGACTCCCCGTCCCAGTTACAAATCTGCCAGTGGCCCTGTGCCATATAGTATTTGCAGACATAAAACGGTTTGCGATCGAGAATGCCTACGCGCCAGTCAAAATCAGAAGCCATAAATTCCTGCGCGATGATCAGGTCTGATTTCTCAAAAAGCGTGTCCAGTTTCCCGCGGAAATCTGCTTCGTTCTCCGCTTTAACAACGCCTTTTGAAAAAGCACTGTCGGGCTGTTTAAGCACACAGGGGAATGTGACGCCCAGACTCGCCGGACTGTTTTTCAATGATTCTCTCTGAAGAATAACCGTACGCGGCGCCGGAACCTTGGCCTGTGCAAGCCGCTCGGCAAGATAAACCTTATTGGCGCAGCGAAGAATCGACCACGGATCGTCAATCACCACCAGTCCTTCCGCGTGAGCTTTGCGCGAAAAGCGGTAGGTATGATGGTTTACCGAGGTCGTCTCGCGGATGAAAAGTGCGTCGAATTCGGCAAGACGGCTGTAGTCTTCTCGGGTTATAAACTCGGTATAGACGTTGAGTTCATCGGCGGCCTCTTCAAATTTTCTGAGCGCCTTTGCACAGGACGGAGCACTTTTTTCATCCGGGTTTACAAGGATAGCCAGATCGTAGGCGTACTGCTGAATCTGGCTCCGCTGAAACCGTTTACGCGAAAAATAGGTGCGGGCGAATTCAGCAATGTGTGTCTGATCAATTTCAGGAATCTGACCGAGTGAAAGCGGCGTGATTTGCTGAATCAACCACTTTTTGGCAAACTCAAAGCTGACTTTAAGCAACGGGGCCTGAAAAAGGTTGTAAAGCGAGCGGCCCACATAGCGATGCTCAGGCAGCACCGTCTGACCGAAGTAAATGTAGAGCGAGAATTCTTTTTCCGTTACTTTAGCGAACGTCTTTTGAATCAGCTCATCAATATCCTCCGCAATGGTGCGAATGATGGTCTGGGAACGGAAGTCCTGCATGGTGGTGACGCTGGGAATGGCACGATGGTCACGGGCGGCGGCTAACAGCGATACGTAATAACCGACCGACTGGTAGCGGTAGGACCGGCAGAGATTAAAAACGCGCGCATTTTTCATTTCCGCGTAACGGCTTTCGGTTAAATAGGCCTTGGCGGAAACCACTTCGACTTCCTCAATGTCAAAGGTCCAATGTGCTGGATTGTTAAGAATAATCAGGTTACGAACGGCCACGCACGCGCCCTCCTTTAAGCGCTGGGTTCAGGGTCAACCGCATGCGCACCGCATGGGCTCCCGGCGAGTGGTAATCATGTAATATTTTTTTTATTTGAAAGCCGAATTTTTCATACCAGCCGGTCAACACACGATCGTGCTGGTCCGCTTCCAGCGTCACGGCCGTACAGCCCGCACGCCGTGCCAGTTTTAACGCATGTTCCATCATCTGCCGTCCGGCGCCGCAACCCCGAAAACCGGCTAAAACCGCAATGGAGAAAATACGCAGGGAACAGGGGTGATGGTAAAGGATCATGGCCCCGGCGATTTCACCCCGGCCAGCAACAGCCAGCCAGACACTCTGGAATTCACTTTTCAGGCTGCGGCGCAGAGCACGCAGGTCGCTGCGCCGGTCAGCAGGAAAACAGCTGTTTTCTATAACCTCAATCGCCGGAAGGTCTTCCGGTGTCGCGGAACGGATATGGGTCGTACTCATTCGCCTTTCATGAATTTTTCGAAGGGCTTACTACCACCGTTTGAAACCGCACACCAGCAGGAATCATCAGGAAAATATTTTTCTTTTTCTGGAATTCCGGCTGGGCAGCGCCACACCGGAAGACAAACTGAAAAAAGCTCCCGGCTGAAGATGAAAACTTCAAGGCACTGTTTTTGAATCGGTATCATTTCTTCTGCATGGCCGCACGAACGCGCAAACGCAACGCATTGAGTTTGATAAAGCCGGTGGCATCTGTCTGGTCATAACCGCCTGACTCGTCAAAGCTGACCACTTTCGAATCATAAAGCGAGTACGGCGAACGGCGTCCGCAAACATGAACCCCGCCCTTGAAAAGTTTAACGCGGACATCGCCGGTAACCATTTTCTGGCTTTCCAGAATGGCGGCCTGAAGCATTTCACGCTCCGGTGCAAACCAGAACCCGTTATAAACCAGCGTGGCATACTTCGGAATCAGAGAGTCGCGCAGATGCATCACTTCACGATCCATCGTGATCGACTCCATCGCGCGGTGTGCGTGATGCAGAATCGTTCCGCCGGGCGTTTCATAGATGCCGCGATCCTTCATGCCGGTGAACCGGTTTTCAACAATGTCGATCCGTCCGATGGAATGTTCGCAGCCGATAGCATTTAATTTACGGATCAGCGCAGCGGGCGAAAGCTTCTTGCCGTTGACGGCAACCGGAATCCCTTTTTCAAAACTGATTTCAACGTATTCCGGTTTGTCAGCGGCCTGACTCAGCGGTTTGGTCATGCACCACATGTTTTCGTCGGCCTCATTCCACGGATCTTCCAGAATGCCGCCCTCAAAGCTGATATGCAGCAGGTTGCGGTCAGTGCTGTACGGCTTTTTAGCCGACACCTGACACGGAATGCCGCGTTCTTCCAGATATTTGATCATGTCCGGACGGCCTTTAAACTTGAAGACTTCCGGCATGCGCCACGGGGCGATGATCTTGATATCGGGCTTCATCGAATACGCCGTCAGTTCAAAACGAACCTGATCGTTACCCTTGCCGGTCGCACCGTGACAGATGGCTTCCGCGCCCTCGGCGATGGCAATATCCATCATACGCTTGGCAATCAGTGGACGGGCGATCGAGGTGCCGAGCAGATAGGTGCCCTCGTAGATGGCGTTTGCCTGCATCATTGGAAACACAAAATCCCTGGCGAACTCTTCGCAAACATCGTCCACCACACATTTGACTGCGCCATGCTTGAGCGCCTTAGCCTCCAGCCCGTCGAGTTCTTCTTCCTGCCCGACATTTGAGCAGTAGCAAATAACTTCTGCATTAAATTGTTCCTGAAGCCATGTCAGAAGCACCGTGGTGTCCAACCCGCCTGAATATGCCAATACAACTTTCATCATCAATTCCTTTCGTACAAATCCGGATTAATGGATTCAAGGATGTATGGATTAATGAAAATCCAGCCATCCAACAATCCCATATTCCAATAATCCGCTCTCTTTAAAACGGAATATCGTCATCAAACTCGCCGGGCACTTCAGCATCGGCCGGAACCGGCGGGCGATCATCAGCGGCAGGCGCACTGCCGTCTTCGGCTTTAATCCGCCATGCCTGCAGGTTATTGAAATAGCGCCCGTTATATTCGCGGCCCCGAATATCAAACGTCACCGTGACCACCTGACCTTCTTTCAGACCGTCAAGCAGAGTAACTTTATCCTGAACGCACTCCAAAGCAATATCCTGAGGATACTTGCCGTCCTCAACCGTCACCACGAACTCGCGCTTTGTAAAACCCTTTGTTCCAAAGGTTTGAGCTTCCTTAACAACCTTAATCTTGCCTGTTAAATCATATGCCATTGTTTTCTCCCTGAGTTTTAAAGATGCCACTATCTGACAGGTTGAAACGAAATTCAACTCTTCTCCGCTAGATAAGGCTCACAGCGCGGAACAAGCTGAGCGGGAACACGGACGAGGAGTTCGGCGAATTCGCCTTCATATTTCTCTTCCAGCACGAGCGCCGACTGTTTTAACTGCGCCAACAGCCGCCCTTCGCTCATTGGAATCGCCAATTTCATCAGCTGTTTATCGCCCTTTAAACTGACGGCCAGTTCGTTCAGCAGGCTTTCAAAGCCTTCACCCGTAATCGCTGAGACCGAGGCTGAACGACCCAGCGTGTGAGCCAATTGCCGCGCAACATTCCGTCCGGCATCCTGATCAATTTTGTTCAGCACACAAAGGATCGGTTTGTTTTCCGCACCAAGCTCCTGCAACACCGTATTCACTGCCGCAATCTGCTGTTCAACCTGCGGATGAGAACAATCAATCACATGCAGAATCAGATCGGCCTCAACCACCTCTTCCAGTGTCGCCTTAAACGAGTCCACCAGATGATGCGGCAATTTACGGATAAATCCGACGGTATCGGTCATCAGACAGGGCTCGCCATTGGGCAGTTCCACCTGCCGCGTCGTCGGATCAAGCGTCGCAAAAAGCTGATTTTCGGCGTAGATATCTGCACCGGCCAGCCGGTTCAAGAGCGTGGATTTACCCGCATTGGTGTACCCCACAATCGAAACCAGCGCCCAGCCGTGACGCTGCCGTCCACGCCGCTGTTCGGCGCGGCGTGTTCGTACCAGCTCCAGTTCATTCGCCAGTGTCCGGATCAGGCTCTGAATGCTGCGGCGGTCCATTTCGATCTGCGTTTCGCCGGGACCTCTGAGGCCGATACCGCCCGCCTGACGCTCCAAATGCGTCCACATCCGGCGCAGGCGGGGAAGCAAATAGCGGTGCTGGGCCAGCTCGACCTGCAAACAGCCCTCTTTCGTCCGCGCGCGCTGAGCGAAAATATCCAGAATCAGCTGGGTACGGTCGAGTACGCGCACAGCCAGCGCCTCTTCTAAATTGCGCCCCTGCGCCGGAGAAAGGTCTTCGTCGAAAATCACCAGATTCGCTCCGGTATCTTTTGCCAGTTGCGCCAGCTCTTCTACTTTGCCTTTACCAATGAAATGGGCGGCATGAACTTTCGACTGTTTGCAAAGCATCTGGCTTAAAACTTCGGCGCCAGCACTCTCCGTCAGTTGCACCAGCTCCTCCAGCGTATCACGAGCATCCGATTCATCAATCCGCCCGCGCACCGCCACACCAACCAGAACTGCCCGTTCCTTCTCATGCGGTGTGGTTGTTTTCATCTCTTTCATAAACAAATTCCTGACAGTGAGACCGGCCCGCGTTCCGTGAAAGCAGTATAAACCCTGTCCGCAAGCTGTCCAAGGTTCGAATAGTCGGACGCTTCAACCCACTCGACGTTGAGCTGGTTGCGAAACCAGGTCATTTGACGCTTAGCAAGCTGCCTGGTACGAATAATGGTTTTCTCCCTCGCCTCGGCTTCAGTCATCTCACCGCGCAGAACGGCAAAGGCCTCGGCGTAGCCGATGGCGTGCTGCGCGGTTGAGGAAAGCTCAAGCCCGGCCAATCGCTGCGCCTCTTCCAGCAGACCGTCTGCGTACATTTTCTCGACCCGCTCTGCGATACGCCTATGCAGTACATCGCGTTCGACGTGCAAACCGATAACCACCGGCATTTCGGTTTTCCAGCTACCGGAAATTTTCCGGCCTTCCAGCAACCGGATGAGACGGCGCGGATTTTCCTTATCGGCAAGCGCGGCGTAGGCTTCAGGTGCGGCGCGGCACGCTTCGGCCTGCAATTCGGCAAGCGTCATATTCTCCGCACGGTCACGCAATGCCCCGTCAGCGGTGGGAATATCGTCTAATCCCTGCAGAAGGCATTTCACATACAGTCCGGTGCCGCCCACAACAATCGGGGAGGCTGAGACTCCACCCTCTTTTTTTTTCAGCTGACCCCTATGTTGGAAAGCTGGGCGTACGGCGTTGAGCCAGCTGCCCACACTGAAATTTTCAGTCGGATCAGCCAGATCGACACCAAACGTTTTGACGTTCGCCCGTTCTTCAGGCGACGGTTTGGCGGTGCCAATGTCCATGCCACGGTAAATATTCATGGAGTCGGCGGAGAGGATAGAAACACCGGTCTGTTCGGCAAGGAGTTGCGCTACAGCGCTTTTACCCGACGCCGTCGGCCCGACAAGCACAAATGCGCTGGGACTATTTGGATTCATTAGAAACGGTTTTCAACGGATGGCGGGTATGCCAGAGCGAAGAAAGCAGGTAAATACCAACGGCAGTGCAAATGGCAGAATCAGCCACATTAAAAGAGGGCCAGTGGTACGGACCGACATAAAAATCAAGAAAGTCAGTAACCCAGCCGACACGAATGCGATCAATCAGGTTGCCGCAAATGCCTCCGATCATCAGGCCGAGTGCTATGCGATGGTCGACCGTCGGGTTGAGCACTTTCCGGTGATGGACGGCCAGCAGAATAAGCACCACGACAGAAAGAATCACCAGCAACGCCTGCTGTCCACCAAACAAGCCCCACGCCGCACCTTCGTTACGCACATAAACGAGATTGAAAAAGCCGGGAATGACAATCTGCGGGTCGCCGCCATAAATGTAAGCTGTGCGTACCCACAACTTGGTAAACTGATCGAGCAAAACGACGACCAGACCCAGAATGAGTACCCGCATGAAAATCTCCTCAGCTGCGCATGGTGCCGCCGAATGGGCGGTAGTGGGCACGACCTTTTTCGAGTTCAGACTGCGCACGCACCGTAAAGCGCACGTACGGCAGAGCCTGCAGACGTTCGATATTGATCGGCTGACCGGTCAGTTCGCAAATCCCGTAGGTGCCCTTTTCGATACGGCGCAACGCCGCATCAATTTCAAAAAGCACTTCCTGTTCACTGCCCATCATGTTGAGTTCCATTTCACGGTCAAACGTATCGGTACCCTGATCGGACAGCGACGGATCGCGCTGATTCGCTTCGAGATTGTCACGCGATAAGGTGCTGTATTCACCGGAAACGCGTTCGCGGAGAGTCAGCAAAATATCTTTAAAATCACGGACTTCTTTGACCGTCAGCTTTTTGCCGACAGGCACAGCGTGTGCAGGAGCAACCGGCTTATGAACATGAACCGGAAGGACTTTTTTAACTTCCTTTTTTACGGCGGCGGCTTTCTTTGCCGGGGCTTTTTTTACAGCCTTTTTGGCCGGTGCCTTTGCAACGACGGCTTTCTTGACCGAGGCTTTTTTTACAACCTTTTTGGCCGGAGCTTTTTCAACGGCCTTTTTAACCGTCGACTTCTTCGAAACCTTTTTTGCAACCATCTGTAAAGCCCTTCCGTTATCAAAAATACTATTTCAGCGGAAAAATGAGGGGTGCTTTTAGCACGGCATTGATAAAGGTGTCAATCGACATCCCGGCCTATTTACAAAAAGCTGTCAGACCGTCCCACGACACCTCGATTCCGGCGGGCAGCGTTGCCTGAAGCGCATCATGGTCGGAGTGATGCGTCAAATGGGTCAGAAACGATCTTTTTGCACCGATCCGCAGTAAATTTTCAACACACTCGGCAATCGAAAAATGCGTTGCATGCTTTCCGGGCCGCAATCCGTCGAGAACCATCACATCCAGATTTTCCAGCAATTGGAAACTGCTCTCCGGAATGCCGGAGCAGTCGGGAATGTACGCCAGCCGGCCACCGTCCGCCTCAACCAGAAATCCGTACACAGCTTCTTCGCCGTGCATAACCGGAAGCGGTGTCACGCGAGCACTGCCCATATCGACAGGCGTAATCATTTCCGTAAAAATTACACGCGGCACCCCGCCGAATGAGTGACTCGGCTTATCAACATAATCAAATTTGGTTCGCATCGAAGCGATGGTCGCCGATGAACCGTAAACGTGAATATGCTCCCTCTGCATATCGCTGAACCGGCGGACATCATCAAACCCGAAAATGTGATCGGCGTGCGGATGAGTGATAAAAATTGCATCAACCCTCTCCACGCCGAACGTCAGTACCTGATCACGCAAATCCGGCGGCGTATCAAACAACAGGGCTTTCCCGCCCGCCTGAACATATAGACTGCAGCGGCGACGTTTATTCCTTGGGTTATCCGACTGACAGACAGCACAACGGCATCCAATCATTGGAACACCATGCGAAGTACCCGTACCGAGAAACGTGACTTTCATGACAATCGTTTAACTTCCAAGACCCCCGATTGCACGTCAAATCGTGAATGCTCCTGCGAAGTAAAAACAGAAAAACCGGCTGGCCGGTCAGGCGTGGCGGTAGGTGATGCGGCCCTTGGTCAGATCATAGGTGGAGATTTCGACCGTTACCTTGTCACCAGTAGAAATACGGATGAAATTTTTACGGATCTTGCCGGAAACGTGAGCCAGCACCATGTGTCCGTTCTCGAACTTCACGCGATACATCGTCCCGGGAAGCACTTCAATCACTGTTCCATCCAATGAAACTAAGCTGTCATCCTGTTTTGCCATACAGTCTCCTGACCGATTAAGAGCGCTGTATATTATTTCTTCAATAGCGAAAACAAGCGGAAAAAGCAGGGAGTTGGATAAATAAAATCAAAAAAGCCCTCAAAAATTACTGTTCCTCCGGCCAAGCCGGACAGCAATCAAGCTGACGACACCACCAAGTCCCGCTAAAGCCATGGCCGCCGGTTCAGGAACAACATAAACTATAGAAATATTATCCACAGCGGTGGCATAGTCTATCCCCCGCCCGACAGGCGTTCCGCTGAATCTCAACCGCACCCCGATATACTTGTAACCGCTATCACCAAAATCGAGTTCAGCCGTATAGCTGTTAACCGACGGGGTAGAAATAGAACCGCTGCTTATTGACGTCCAGGCGGGTCCGGCCGGGGCCTCATCCACATTAAGCGCCAGCGCCGTCTGTGAAAGATCCGTGATATTCGCCCCGAAAATTGTATACTGCATGCAGGGCGATTGTATATTCGCACCCATGTAAGTCACATCAAAACTGAACGTTGCAACATCACGCGTTACATAATTGTCGGTATAAATTTGACCGAACCAGTACCCGGGTTGATACATATACCCGGGTTGATACATAAATTCACCAAACCAGATGTCGTTCATTGAGAGATCATAAAGGGAAGTATCCCGGGCATGCCATCCCTGATCTAAATCTGACGAAACATTAATGCTGTTGGCATTATAGATTGTTGAGATATCAACCGAACCATTGACCAGTCCTGCGCGGCTGGCAAAAGCAGACACCCCAACTAAAATTATGAGTAGACGATGTATAAGTTTCACACGAAATCTCTGCCCGGAATCAAGCCCCTTTACTTTTTGTAGGGGCAAACCTTACCTTGCAAAGATTTAAATACAACCACATTTTAAAGAAATTTCGTTTATCAAAGTTTTAGTCGCTTAAGGATAAGCTCAGCCGTCTTTTCACCAACGCCAGGCGCAGCGCAAAGTTCTTCAAAACTCGCCCTGCGCAACCGCTCAAACGAGCCAAAGTGTTTCAGCAAAAGCTCCTTTTTCTTGCGTCCAATGGTTGGAATTTCGTCGAGCGCCGACTCACGGATGCGCTGTGCACGCAGTTTGCGGTGGTAGGAAATGGCAAACCGGTGCGCCTCGTCGCGCAAAGCCGTAATAACCCGTAAGGCTTTCGAATCGCGCGGCAGACGCAAACCGGGCCGGTCGTCACGGACGATTTCTTCAAATTGTTTCGCCAATCCAACGATTGGAATTTCTACGCCAACTTCCGCCAGTGCCGCACAAGCGGCGCGCAGCTGGGTGATCCCTCCGTCCACGACGACCAGATCGGGCATCGCCCCCTGCTCTGCTTTCAGCCGTCCGTAGCGACGGCGCACCGCCTCGGCCATCATCCGCGGATCGTCACTGCCCTCGACGGTCTTGATGCGGAAGCGCCGGTAACGCTGCGGCACCGGAACACCGTCTACCGCCGCCACCATACTCGCCACCGCATAAGTGCCGGAAATATTGGAAATATCAAAACACTCAATCAACCGCGGCGGGTTCGCAAGTCCGAGCGCTTCGCCCAGTTCGTTCACGCCGGTGTCCGCGTCGTCGATCAGCATCCGGTCGGTCTTTCGCACCAGCGCCCGCTCCTTCACCGCGCGGGTCAGCAGAAACATCATATCGCGCAGTGCGGCGGCTTCTTCGAACCGGTGCTTTTCAGCGGCGGCTTCCATTTTCGCACGCACCTCTTTGATAAACTCCGGCCTCTCGCCGCGCAGAAAAGCACAAGCCGTCTGAACACGCTCCATGTATTCCTCAGGGGTCACCTTGCCGACACACGGCGCGGCGCACTGGCGGATGATATCATTGTGGCAGTGCTGATACGTTTCTACGTCCGGAAGCTCCGGTTTGCACTGCCGGATACCAAACCGCCTCTCGACAAACTCCAGCGCCGCGCGCGCCGCCAGTCCCGATGTGTACGGGCCGAAACAGGTTCCGCCGTCATTTTTATCAATCCGGCAAAGTTCAAACTTTGGAAACGGACGGCTCAAATAGACGCGCAGCAGCGGAAACCGCTTATCGTCTTTGAACATTGTGTTGTAGCGCGGCTTGTATTCCTTGATCAGCTTGCCTTCGGTCAGCACCGCCTCGGCATCGGTACGGAGCACCAGCACATCGAAATCGGTAATTGAGCGGATCAGCCCGCGCAGCTTCGGCTCGGCTTTATGATAGGTGCTTTCACGGAAATAACTCTGAACCCGCTTATGAAGCGACGCCGCCTTGCCGACATAGATAATGCCGCCGGTCCGGCCGCGCATCAGATAAACACCCGGCGCGTCCGGCAGCTCTCTCAGTTTTTTGCGAATGTTCTCCGGCCACTGCATGGCAGGAACTCTACCAGAAAAATTCAAACCAGAGACTGAAAAAATCGCCGGAGAGAACGCCGGTTTCAACGGCGAGGAGGCGGACGGCGGTTCTGGTAGTTCTCTTCGGCTTCGGCTTTCATCTCTTCAATCAGCTCAAGGGTCAACGGCAGCGGCTCTTTCGGCAGCACCCCGTTCGCGAAGCCGCGATCCCGGGGATCTAAGTCGAATTCTTCCCCGCGGGCTTTCGGCATCTGTTTGAAGCGGTATAAATAGAAATTCTCGACCTTGTGCCGGGCCCAGTCCGTCTTTCGTAAAAATTTTACGGCGCTGGCGATGGACGGATTCATGCGAAAACAGTTGAGACCCAGAGCGGCGTATAAAATGTCCCACCCGTAAAACTCCACGAGTTCAGTCACCATCGCCTCGGCGCTTAACCCATGCAGCGGGTTATTTTGTTTTTCTTCAACGGACATAAAAATTCCTCTCAGATCGCCGGCTAATTACTCCTGAACAAGCGAATTAGATACTTTGATATTTCTTAAAATTCTCAGCCTGCTCGAAGATTTCCTTATAGACCTCATCGCGGTCGACGGGTGGATAGCCGTGTTTGGCCAACAGGATGATTAAATCCACTTTCAGCTCGGCCTTGATATCGGTGCGCTGGCTCCAGTCGGTGTATTTGGCCTTGTCGTCGACCACCTTTTTCACCTCTTTGGACAGGGCGATCAGTTTGTCCTCGGGATAGGTGAAGTCGTACTTGATGGCAAGCGACTGAAGGATGTCATAGAAGGATTTTTCTTCCAGGTCTATTCCCATTTCTCCAAAGGATTCCTTCTCTTTGTGGAGCGCGTGAATGAGGTCGATCATCTCGTCAGAGAATCCCTCCAGCACCTCACTCCGCAGAACGTCCTTCTCTTCCCGCTCGTTATACTTCTTCACCAGCGCTTGAAATTGCCGGGAGAAATCAACGCCCTTAACCTTGTTTACCCTCTTGAACTCCTCAATCGCTTTTTTGAGCAACTGCTGGAGCAATTTGATTTTGGTGTTCGGCAGTTTGATTTTCTCAATCTTGGCGAGGTAGTCACCCCCGAAAATGTCGATCTCCGTCGCGCCGTCTTCCCCGAGCTTGAAAATCTCTTCTACACCATCGCTCTGCAGCGCCTCGGCAATCATCTTTCGCACCTTGGCGTTCATCTGTGCCGTATCGGGAGCCTCACCTCTGGTGAGCTTGGCGACAATGGAGCGCACGGCCAAAAAGAAGTGGATGTGGTCGCGCTCAGCATCCGTGAAGGCGTCGCTGCCGCTACAGATGTCATAGGCGGCCTTCATGCGCTTCACGAGCCCCATGAACCGCTTTTCGACCTTCTCTGTAATCTGTGCAAACTCTGCCGCATAGTTCAGGCATTGAAGCTGGGCGGTCGGTGATCCGCTGAAATAGGGCTTGGTATCAAACGAATGGAACAGCCGGTTCAACAGGTCGAGATGATCCTTCACCACGATGATGGAAGCCTCCACCTCTTCGATATTGGCCTTATCCGCCTTCGAGTAATGAGCCAGCGCAATATTCATCTGCTTCTTAATGCCGATGTAATCCACCACCAGCCCTTTGCCCTTGCCCTTAAATCTCCGGTTCACCCGTGAAATCGTCTGAATCAAATTATGCCGCTGAACCGGCTTATAGATGTAGATCGTATCCAGAAACGGAACATCAAATCCGGTCAGCCACATATCGACCACGATCGCGATTTTAAAATTCGACTTCTCCGTTTTGAACTGACGATCCAACTCCTTGCGGTCGTCCTTCGTGCCCAGCAGATCGTAAAGCACCTTTTCATCATCCTGACCGCGCGTCATCACCATCTTGATGCGCTCCATCGGCTTGATCGTTTTCTTTTCAGCCTCCGACAGCTCAACGCCATCCGCACAAACCTTCACCGCCGCCCATTCAGGGCGCAGTGCAATCACCGCCTGATAAAAGGCATACGCCACCGGGCGGCTACTCCCCACAAACATCGCCTTGCCCGCCACCGTCGCGCCTTCCGACACCCGCCGTTCATAGTGCGCAACAAAATCCTGAGCCAGCGTCTCAATTAGCTGAGGGTCGATCAGGATCGACTCCATCTTAACATTCGCCTTCTTACTCTCCTCGATGGCGTACTCACTCGCGCCCGCTTCCGCGCACTCCGCGTAGTATTTCTCAATCTCTTCCAGCTTCGAGTTATTCAGCAACACCTTCGCCGCACGGCCTTCATAAACAATACGCACCGTAATCTCATCGGCCACCGACTCCGTCATCGTGTAGCTATCCACCACCGGACCAAACACATCCAGCGTCGCATCAATTGGCGTACCCGTGAAACCCACATAGGTCGCATTCGGCAGCGAGTCATGCAGATACTTCGCAAAGCCAAACGTCCGCTTCACGCCCTCCTCCGTCACCTTCACCTTTTGGTCTAGATTCACCTGAGAGCGGTGCGCCTCATCTGAAATACAAATCACATTCGGCCGCTCCGTCAGCAGCGCCGTATCCTCCGTAAACTTATGAATCGTCGTCAGCAAAACGCCGCCGCTATTGCGACCTTTCAGAAGCTCCCGAAGCTGACCCCGGCTCTCCACACTGATCACCGAATCGTCGCCGATATACCCCTTTGCATTCGTGAACTGACCCGACAACTGGTCGTCCAAGTCTGTGCGGTCGGTAATCAGCACAATCGTCGGGCTCTTCAGAGCCACGCTCCGCATCAACAGCCGCGCCAAAAACAGCATCGTGAAACTCTTGCCGCAACCCGTCGCCCCGAAATAAGTTCCGCCCTTCCCGTCACCCTCCGGCTTCATGTGCTGGAGAATACTGGAATACAGCTTCGTCGCCGCGTAATACTGCGGATAGCGGCACAGGATCTTCTCCTCTTTTCTGGAGACATCCGGGACGTAGACGAAATTACGAATCACATCACACAATCGGGTCGGATTGAACATCCCCTTGATCATAGAATAGAGTGAATCGATGCCGTCCTTCTCGATCAGATCGCCGCCATCGGTCTTGCGCCAGGCATAGAAAAACTCATACGGCGCGAAAAACGAACCGGCCTTATTGTTGCTTCCGTCCGAAATCACGCAAAAGGCGTTGTACTTGAAGAGTTCGGGAATGTCCCGTTTGTAGCGCACCGTCAGCTGGATGAATGCATCGTGAATCGTCGCCTCCTCACGGATAGCGCTCTTAAACTCAAACACCACCAGCGGCAGGCCATTGATATAGAGAATACCATCGGGAATGCGCTTCTCGGAGCCGCAGATCTCCAGCTGGTTTACCATCTTGAAGATGTTGGTTTTCACCCGATACGGATCAGGCGCTTCCGCCACAATCATCGGCACCTCGCCCGGCTTCGGCTCCCGGAATGCGGTTAGGTCTGAATAATCAATCAACTGAACATAAAGGTCTTTTTGAGTGTGGTCTTCACGCTTAAGCAGGAAGCCGTCCGAAATCAGTTTCATGATCTGTTTGTTCGACTCATAGAGATCCGCCGACGAGTACGCATCCAGCCTCTGAATCACCGCCGCGATTTCACCCGGCGTGATACCGTCCTTCGCATACTGCCGAGAAAGGAACGCCCGCAGGTCGGCCTTAATCAAAACATCCTGCGGCTGACGCACAATCGTCTCACCCAAGACATGTGGATACCCCTCCGCTCCGAGGAGTTCGATAATCGCTGATTCAAGTTGGGATTCGGTGAATTTCATTACGTAGACTCCAAAGCATTGATTTCCAGCTCCAACTCACGGAGGCCGCCAATAATGTCATCAAACGATGGACGACGACCGAAAATCATTTCCTGCATCGCACCATAATCCTTGCGCATGACATTCAGGATCCGTTCCGACGGAATCAGCTTGAGCGATCCCGGTTTCGCTGCGTCGTAGTTCGCCCAGCCACGGGGATAAAACTTCTTTTTAAAAGTCACCACCGAACGCAACATCTCCAAATCGCCCAACGCCGCCCTCTTCACCGGCTCATCCGTCGCCATCAGGTACAGATCATAATAGTGCCTGGAATACCGTGTGGGAATCGACGACGTTTCCGGCCGGTGCGCCTCATGATGCAATATCGTCGCCTTTTCCCAAAAGGTCCGTTCCGCATTGATGACCCGCACTGGACAGTTGGAATCGTCAAACTGACCTGGAAACTCGTCCGCCACATAAGGATGCACCGCGTGCGCGGAATGCGGCATCCACGAGGCTAACGGGCCAATCTCCAGTTGAATGTAGGGTAGAAGATTTCCGGCATTCGACGTTTCCGGATATTTAACCCGTACGATATGCCCCAGATCTTTCTCGCCCGAAACCTCAACAGCACAATGTTTGCCCAAAGCCGCATCCAGCATAGGGAGCAAGGTTCCTGAAATATAGCTACGCGCCTTTTCATTGACGTCATCATTCAACTGGTCCTGTTTCGACTTCGAGCGGTCGGCCATCGGATCTTGATCCGTTACCACCCGCCAATCCAGAATCAGATCGATATCTTCTGAAAAGCGATCAATCAACCCAAACACCTTCGACAAACTGGTGCCGCCCTTGAAGATCAACAGGCGGGAAAGCTCCGGATGTTCAAACAGGCGCTTCAGAGTCCAACAGACCCAAAAGTCCTTTTCGACCACCGCAACCGACCCCATGCCAAGTCGCTCCGCTGTCAGAGCAAACAGCTCATTTCGCTGAGCAGCAGGAAATGCGGCAACACGGTTCACGGATTCACCTCTTCCGCGATGGTGCGAATAATTTCATGAACCCACGCCGGAGCCGTCTTCGTATCCTGAACCATCTTTGTCCAGGTTGTCGCCGGAAGTGCATCGGCGAGCTTCCTGCGCACTTCTAAATCGATCCGCTCACGCCCCAAAGCCTTCAACGCCTGAACCACCAGCTCGCTCTCGCGATGCTTAAAACCCGACTCCTTCAGAATCCGCTTCTTAAAAATTAATGTCCGGCTCCCGATCTCAATCATTTTACCGGGGCCGTCCGACAAATAAACCGCCTGCGCCGGAACTTGGGTCGAAAGCCCCAGCAGATTCAGCGCCGTGTTTTCTGACGGCTGGATGCGCCAACCGGATTTGCGCGCCAACGCCCGCGCAACCTGATCCAGATCCGGGCCCATCTGCGCATCCAATAACTTACTGATCCGCGGATAGTCATACAGCCCGCGCAACACACGCCGGATCGTTCCCTTAGCCTCCAGACGCGACAATGCCTTGCGGATGGCATCATCCCCGCCAAGATCCAAAAAATAATTCTTGGAGAATACCCAACCCCTATGCTGGCTATATATCCGCGAAACCATCTTGTTATCAATAGATTGCATATAAACCTTTTGATCTATTTTGTCACAAATTGCACCATCATTTTGTGACAAAATAAAATGTCACAACAGGAATAAACGACCTTATCGCTTCGAGTCCAAGGTTCTTCCACATTCATAATTCATCACTCATCCTTCATCATTCTGCGTAGCAGCCTCTCGCGGCTTTAAGTTGGGCTTCGGTGAATTTCATAAAGGAGAAACCTCTCTTAACTCTTCCAATTTATGAACCTTGAAAAACTCAGATGGGTTGCCATTTCGTGTTACAGGTTGCCCCGTATTGAAATCGTTGGCTCCACGTTTTGTTGAGGTGCATAAGAAACAGGCTTTTCTAGCCCTATCGCCCTGTTTGGCGTGCTGTTGAATATAGCTCCAGCGGGAGGTCTCCGGTAGATAGAACACATTGTTCATGGCGTAGAACTCCACCATGTCGGCGTATTGCTCCTTACCCTCCGCAATCAGCTCTGCGCGCCGCTCCTCAAACTTGTCCGAAACAAACTTCAGAAAGATCAGACTCAGCACCACATGCTTATACTCCGACGACTCCACACTGCCCCGCAGCTTGGTCGCGGTCTCCCAAAGCGACTCCTCAAAGGACTTCCCGTTTTTCGCCGCGCCATTATTCTTCGCCATAAAATTCTCCGCCCTCTATTAAAAATCAAATTCAGGCGATCCGCCCTGATATTTCAGGCAATTGCGGTCAACAAAAATGCCCCGTTAATAAGAAGCGCGAGATTAGCAGACAAATCTTTCAAGCCAAGTGTGTTTTGAGAAAGAAGAGTCTTTTGAGAGAAGAGTCAAAAGTCCGAAGGTCTAAAGTCGAAAGTCGGATATCCCGAAAATCGTGTAATCCCGATTTAAAAACCCGCTCCTCCATTTTTGCGGCTTTTCGTGGCCTTACTTCTTCCGCGCCCAGCGGACGCGGCTACAGCCCCCACCCGCCGTTGCTCTGCGAGCTATGGCGAGATACTGCGCGATCCTCCATTTTTGTGCCTCTTCGTGCTTTTCGTGGCCAACGATTATTCCCATCTGCGTTCATCGGCGTCCATCTGCGGATTCCTCATTCGGCGTACCCTGCCCAATAATCATCCTGTAAATCCTCTTCATCCTGTCTAAAACTTTTCCCAGCCTTCGCTAGGTTACATTCCCTGTTCCAGCGTTAACAATCAATCGCAGGGCAAGATTGGCCTGCATGTGGGCGACAATGCCGACGCGCGGAGCCATCAGGCCGCAGCCGGGCCGTGCGGCGGTTTCCAGATCGCCGACGACATAGACGTTCCGGCCCACTTTTTTTACGCCAATAGTTTCTTCTGCCCCGAAACCGGCCATACCGGAAGCGCCGATAAACGGTACATCCGGTTTTTGTGCGGCAAAAGCCTGCATGAGCATCGCCTTCTGGTCAGCGCGATCAAACGCTTCAATCATCACATTTACGTTTCCGAATAGTGGAAAAATGTTGTCTGCTGTCAGCCTGACGGCATGCGCCTCAACCTCGACGTACGGATTTATTTTCCGGAGATTGGCAACCAGCGCAGCGGTTTTCAGCTGACCTATCTGATCAACAAAATACTGCTGGCGATTGAGATTGCTCGGCTCGACGACATCAAAGTCGGCGACAATCAATCTGCCAACGCCAACACGCGCCAGCGCGACGGCGATGGCCGAGCCGAGTCCGCCGAGTCCGGCGATACCGACCGTGGCGGCCTTCACCTTGGCGTGTACGCCGGGCGTGTGACGCGACACCATCAACGCTTCGAGTTCCTCAGCAGACGGCTTTTCACCGCGCGTAATCAGACTGACTTCGTCGCCCTCTTTCAACGCCGCATCTTCGCTCAGCGCCGCACCGTTGAGTATCACCACATCAGCATGGGGCTTCACACGGTCACGCAGAGAAAAGAGCGTCACACCCTCTTCCACCTGCATCGGGCGTTCATTGAGTTGAATATTCAGCATACTCACTGTTTCCAATCACGGTTCAATAGCCACAAAAGTTCACGAAAATGGATATTTTTTGTGCCTTCTCGTGTTTTTCGTGGCCAATCTTAACTTACATCCCGTTCTGTCTTTTCGACTTGTTGCGGCAAATCTTTGGCGGTCGTTTTCGACAGAGATTTCATAAACATGTGAATGCCGGTAATAATGATAAACACCGCAAACATGCGCTTCAGAACGACCTGGGAAATATTAAACACCAGATGCGTTCCAAGCATGGCTCCGGCGACACCGCCGAGTGCCATCAGTGCGCAAACCGGCAGATTAATTGGAATATCCGGATTCATTTTATAACGAATAGCTCCGGCCAGCGCCATCGGCAGCATAATGAACAGTGACATGCCCTGAGCGCTCTTCTGCCCGAAACTGAATCCAAGGGCCAGAATCGGGACCATCAAAATGCCACCGCCGACACCGAACAGCGAGCTGATGATTCCGGCAGTGATCCCGACGATAATATACAGATACCAGTTTTCCATTTATTTTTCCTTTTCAAAAAACCGCTTCATAAAATCCAATTTGCGCACTTGATGCTCTGCCCCGCCGCCTTCATGTCCGGCGTGCGGATAAACCGCCATCTCTTTTACGGTGCTGATTTTATTGTACGCCGCATAGGTGCATTCAAGAGGACAGATTTCATCCTGTAAACCACAGGAAACCAGTACAGGACAAGCAATATCCGGAGCCAGGTTAATATTGTCAAAATACGATATATTCCGATGAACGGTTTCAGCGCGCTCAGGAAACGCCGCCAGATAATCGGCAATCCCGGCTCCACCGCCGCTCCGGGTCAAAATCCGCTGTTCCATCCAGCAGCTGCTCGGCACATCCGCCATGCAGAGCGCGACGGACCGATCAAGTGCCGCCAAACCTAACGCCACTCCACCACCCTGACTGTGTCCGCTAACCGCAATCCGCCGGCCATCAATCTCCGGTGTTTCACGGGCCAGCCGGATGGCCCTTAGAAAGTCAGTCCAAACGCAATAGAGATAACTGCGCATTAAATCGTTGAGATTCAGCGTCCACCAGCCGGATTTTCCGTCGTCATCAAATGGTGTAACAGACTCGGTTCCCCCGCGCTGAAGACGGAAATCCGGCGAAATCACCGCACAACCCGCCTCAAGCCATGCTGAAAAATTGGAGGGCTTGCCGCGACTGCGGTTCGCGCCGTGACAATTAATCAGCACGGGAACTTTCCGCTCTTTCGCCTCCGGCGGAAGCAGTAGCCAGGTATGAATCGGCGTTCCGTCGAGACCCTCAAATGTCAAATCCCGCACTTCAGCATCCGCGAGCCCCTTAACATTCAACGGAACGGTTTCGCACCGCTGAATTGCTTCAGACCAGAATGCGTCAAAATCAGACGGCTTCGTCTGTGATACTTCAATCGCTTCAAGCTCGGCAATTTTTCTATCAAACGGTGACATGGCTTTCTTCTTTCATTAAACACAATGGCTAAATAGAATCCGCTCTATGAAAGCAAAACTGACACGGTGCATCCAGAGTAATACAGGATTAATGGATCAGTGGATGAACGGACAAAAAGCCCGTTACCCCGCAGTAATCCAGCAATCCATCAATCCATTACTCCGATTTCTGATCGGCCTGCTGTTAACGCTTCCGGCGTTTGGAAATGCACAGGAGCAAGCCCCCGTTTTGACAAAGAAACCGCTCATTTATCAGATTCCGATCAAGAAACAGATTGAGCCCGCCCTGCTCTACGTCGTCCGGCGCGGCATCACGGAAGCGAAGAAAGAAAAAGCCGATGCCATCGTCTTCGTCATGGATACGCCCGGCGGCGGCGTAAACGAAGCACGCGAGATCATCAGCCTGATCGGGCAGATCGACGTGCCGGTTTACACCTTCGTCGAAAAAGACGCCTACTCCGCCGGAGCTATCATCGCGCTGGCCACAAAGCACATTTACATGGCTCCGGGCAGCGTGATCGGCGCGGCCACACCGCTGATGATGAGTCCGTTCGGCGGAGTCGAAAAAATGCCGGAAGCCATCGAAGAAAAAATGACATCAGCCGTCGCCGCGCTGGTGCGTGCCGCCGCCGAACAGGGCGGACACGATCCGCAGCTCGGCGAAGCCATGGTCCGGCGCGAACTGGGATATACTGTCGGAACGAATGTGCTAAGCAAGGCAGGGAAACTACTGACCCTGACCGCCAGTGAAGCGGAAGGCATTCTTTCCGAAGGCACCGTCAAAGATGTTGCGGCCATGCTGGAAAAAGCCGGCCTGCCGGATGCGGAAATAAAAACACTTGAAGTGACACCGGCGGAACGGATCGCCCGCTTCATCGCCGCGTTTGCGCCGATTCTGCTGATGATTGGACTGGGCGGCATCTATATCGAAGTCAAAACGCCGGGCTTCGGCCTGCCGGGTATTGCTGGCGCGGCGGCGCTTGTACTCTTTTTCTTCGGCCATCATCTTGCGGGACTGGCCGGTATGGAAGATATCATCATCTTTATCATCGGATTCACGTTGCTGATTCTTGAAGTTTTCGTCACGCCCGGCTTCGGCGTGCTCGGCATCAGCGGTATCGCACTGATTTTAGTCTCCCTGCTTAATGCCATGACATGGAAAATGCCGGGCCACTTCTGGCCAGCGTTCGACGATGGTACATTGCACCACGCCATCGGTAATCTGGCTTTAGGGCTGATCGGCACGGTTGTACTCGGATTCTTAGCTGGCAAATATTTACCCAGATCACGCGTCTTCCGTCCAATGCTTCTTGATCAACAGTCCGGCAGAACCACGATGCCGGAACATGCCAACCTGACCGGAAAAACAGGCGTAGCAGAAATGAACCTGCATCCGGCCGGCCGCGCGCTTTTCGGCGACGAACGCGTCAGCGTCATCACCCGCGGCGAATTTATAGATGAAGGCTCCGCCGTACGCATCGTTGAAGTACACGGCAACCGCATCGTCGTCGAAAAAATATGACGCCAACGGAAAACTCTTCCGTCAGGCGGCAGTATTGGGTAGATTCCGCGCATGAGCAAACTTCACGGCACCATCGCCCACGTCATGCGCCGGTTCGTACCCGATAAATGGGGCGGCACTGAAACGGTTGTTTTCAACCTCGCCCGCGAGCTTGAAAAAAACGGACTCGACAGTCCGATCTTCTGCACCGATATGTTCGCCAGAACCGGCGCGGAAAAAATCGACAACGTCACCGTCCGGCGTTTCCGCTACTGCTTTCCGTGGTTCGGACTCACTGAAGAGGCGAAAATGGCGTTACGCCTCAAAGGCGGCAGCCCGCTCTCCCTTCCGCTTTTCTTCGCCCTGCTGTTCCAGAAAAATCTGACACTGATTCACACGCACGTCGGGCGGCGGTTAGGAGGGACTGCCCGCACCGTTGCCCGCATCCGGAACGTTCCGTACGTCATTCACGTCCACGGCGGACGCCATACGGTTCCGCAGGATCAGTACGACCAGATGGTCGCGCCGGTCGAAGGAAAGTTTGAGTGGGGGAAAATATTCGGTCTGCTGTTCGGATCGCGCCGGGTGTTCGATGATGCTGCCGCCGTGATCTGCGTCGGCCAAAGCGAAGCGGACGAAATGCTCCGCCGCTCACCGGGCCGAAACATTCACTATCTGCCCAACGGCGTACACGTGCAGCGATTTGCAACAGCGACTCCTGAAGCGTTCCGAAAAGAATACGGCCTTGAAAACCGGAAGTTTGTGCTTTGCCTTTCCCGCATCGATTTTCAGAAGAACCAGCTGATGCTGGTGAAAGCCTTTGCGGAATTCCGCAAAACGCACCCCGACTGGAAGCTGGTCTTTATCGGTTCGGTTTCGGTCGAAGAATATCACCGGAAAATACTCGAAGAAATAGTGCGGCTGAATCTGCAGGATTCCGTGCTGATTATTCCCGGACTCAAACCGGATGATCCGCTTCTTCCGTCAGCGTATAAAGCGGCGGAAATGTTCGTTCTGCCGACGGCGAACGAACCGTTCGGCATCGTGATTCTCGAAGCGTGGGCCGCCGGTGCGCCGGTGATTGCCACGCGCGTCGGCGGCATTCCCGGCTTCACGACTGACGGTGAAAACATCCTGCTCTCTGAAGATAACGACACCGCCATGCTGAACGCCAAAATGAACCTGCTGGCCGGATCGCCGGAACTTCAGCGTAAACTCGCAAAAAACGGCTTTGCTGAAGTCTCAGCAAAATACGACTGGAGTGCCATTGCCGAGAGGGTTGTCAGAATTTACGAAGAAGTTCTGACAACCCGTTCAAAACGTTAAAATCGTCGAAGCCGTTAAAGTCGAAAAGCCGGTTTGGGAGAAAATATGAAAGTGGCACGATTTGAAGACCTCGACGCTTGGATGGTCGGACGGGAACTGGCCAACTTGATTTATGTTTATGGGAAAACAGGGGAACTTTCCAAAGACTATGGATTTAAAGATCAACTTCAGCGCGCCGCAGTTTCTGTGATGAACAATATCGCTGAAGGATTTGAACGCGGGAGCAATAAGGATTTTGCCAAGTTCCTTTTTATTGCCCGGGGTTCATCCGGCGAGGTTCGCAGCATGCTCTATCTGGCACTGGATCAAAAATATATCACCGACGCACAGTTCAAAGATGCCTATGGCCTCTGCGTGCGTGAATCGCAGCTTTGCTGGGGGTTGATTAAGCACTTGCAGAAACACAGTGAGTGGAAAACAGGCGTTCTGATTGCTCTTATGATGATTATTCCCGCCCTTGCCCGCATTTAACGAATTTAACGAGACCGATGGTCGTTTTAACGACTTTAACGAAACGGAATTCCTATGACCAAACTGCTTATCTGGATCGGCGTAATCGTTGGCGGGTGGATCGGCTGGTGGCTGGGCGCAAAACTCGGCTTCGAATTTTTCGGTGAATTTATGGTCAGCAGCCTCGGCAGCATTGCCGGCGTTTTCGTTGGCTGGAAAATTGCACAGGAATACTTTTAGAAAACGATGAACGATAATTTATAAGTGCTGAATCAATCATCATTCATCACTGATAACTTATCATTCTCCTCACGCCATCATTCCCCTCAGCACATAATTCATCACGCCGCCGTTTTTCAGGTATTCAATTTCAAGCGGTGCATCGACGCGCGCTTTCACCTGAAACTCCTTGCCGCCGACTTTAACCGTCAGAATTTTACCAGGCGCAAAATTTTCCGCCACGCCGGTGATCGAAAAACTCTCTTTACCGGTTAACCCAAGCGACTCCGCCGTTTCACCGTTAATGAATTCACAGGGCAGAATGCCCATACCGACAAGGTTCGAACGGTGAATCCGCTCAAAGCTTTCGGCGATAACGGCTTTTACACCAAGCAGTTTGGTGCCTTTAGCCGCCCAGTCGCGCGAGGAGCCTGCACCGTACATTTTGCCCGCCAGAATAACCAGCGATGTGCCGGTTTCAGCATACTTCATGGCGGCATCATAGATGAAAAGTTCTTCACCGGTCGGCAGGTAGATTGTGCGTCCACCCTCTTCGGCAATCAGTTTGTTTTTAATGCGAATGTTGGCGAACGTGCCGCGCATCATCACTTCATGGTTGCCCCGGCGCGAGCCGTACGAGTTGAAGTCGCGCTCGGCAACGCCGTGCGCACGCAGATAATCCGCCGCCGGACTCTTTTTGGAGATGTTGCCCGCAGGCGAAATGTGATCGGTTGTAATGAAATCACCGAAGAACCCGAGAACGGAAGCGTTTGTGATATCCATCAACGGCGCGGGCGGCTGTTCGCAACCTTCGAAAAATGAGGGTTCGCGAATATACGTGGACGCATCGTCCCAGACAAACACCTGATTTTTCACCGTTTCGAGCGCGTTCCATTCAGGACTGATGCTCCCCGCATCGCCGTAAACGCCGGTGTAGAACGCCGGATCGGCCGCCAGTGCAATCGCGGATTGCAGTTCGGCGGAGGTCGGCCAGATGTCTTTTAGAAATACATCCTTGCCGGCGGAATCCTTTCCAACCGGATCATTTTCGAGATCGATGTTGACCGTTCCGGCCAGCGCATAGGCGACGACCAGCAGCGGGGAAGCCAGATAATTGGCTTTGGTCAATGGATGAACGCGTCCCTCGAAGTTGCGATTGCCTGAAAGCACAGCGGCAACCGTCAGATTTTTTTCTTTGATCGTCTCTTCAATTTCCGGAGCCAGCGGACCGCTGTTTCCGATACACGTGGCACAGCCATACGCCGCAACCTGGAATCCGAGTTTATTGAGCGGTTCGAGCAGTCCGGCCTTTTCGAGATAAAGCGCAGCCGCTCGCGATCCGGGAGCCAGTGAGGTTTTCACGAAGGCCGGAACTTTCAGTCCTTTTTCGACTGCCTTCTTAGCAACCAGAGCCGCACCCATCATCAATCCGGGATTGGATGTGTTAGTACAGCTGGTGATTGAAGCGATTACGACGCTTCCGTTCCGGAGCGCCGGGTGGCGAGTGTCGGGTGACGGGTGATTACTGTTTGCTGATGCCTGACTTCTGTCTTCTGCCCCCTGACTCCCGAGTCCTGACTCCTGACCCCCGAAGTCTTTCTGAAATTCCTCTTTGAGTCCGGAAAGCGTCAACTGCTGGTGCGGGCGGCTTGGTCCGGCAAGCGCCGGTTCGACGGTTGATAAATCGAGTTCCAGCGTATCGTTGTAATCGGCTTCAATGTCATAACCCCAAAGCCCCTGCGCTTTGCAGTAGGCTTCAACCAGCTCGCACTGCGCTGCGCTGCGTCCGGTTTCGCGCAGATACCCGATGGTCTTTTCGTCGATCGGAAAGAATCCCATCGTCGCGCCATATTCCGGTGCCATATTGGCAACCGGGCAACGGTCCGCCAGACTGAGATTGGCGGCGCCTTCACCGTAAAATTCAACAAACTTGCCGACAACACCTTTTTTGCGAAGCATGCGGGTGACGGTCAGCGCCAGATCAGTCGCTGTCACGCCGGCCTTAAGTGTGCCGGTGAATTTAAAACCAATCACTTCCGGCGTCAGAATCGGAATCGGCTGTCCAAGCATCGCGGCCTCGGCCTCAATACCGCCGACGCCCCAGCCGAGCACACCCATACAGTTGATTGTCGTTGTGTGACTGTCGGTTCCAACCAGTGTGTCGGGATAAGCAATGCGAAGACCTTCGGTTTCGCAGTCGAAAGTCGAAGGTCGAAGGTCAGATGTCCCAGACTTTCCACTTTTGACTTTTGACTTTTGACACGCGCTGATTGCCACGCAATCAGCGAGGTATTCCATATTAATCTGGTGACAGATGCCGAGCCCGGGCGGAAGTACGCGCAGTTTTTCAAACGCACCCTGCCCCCACTTTAAAAATTTATAGCGCTCGGCGTTGCGTTCAAATTCGCGGGCCACATTGATATCCAGCGCGGCGGCGCATCCGGCGGAGTCGAGCTGTACCGAATGGTCAACAACGAGATCGACCGGCACCTGCGGTTCAATGCGGGACGGATCTTTACCCGCCTTTTGCATAGCCGAGCGCAAAGCCGCCAGATCAACCACGCACGGAACACCGGTAAAATCCTGCAGAAGCACACGGGCAGGCATAAAAGGTAATTCAACCAATTCACTGCGCGGCGACCAGTTGGCGAGCTGTGAAACATGCTCCGCCGTGTAAGCCGGATGGCCCTGCATGCGAAGAAGCGATTCCAACAGCACCTTCACCGAAAAAGGCATACGGGAAAAGTTGTACCCGCCCTGCTTTTCCAGTTCCGGCAGGCTGTAGTAACAGACATCAGAAACACCCAGCTTTTTTAAAAAATCATTTTTATTCATAACAGGACTCCCGATTCAAAATTAAGAGGCCGGAGAATAAACTACGGATCGCATGAATGTACACGGATTTTTAATTCCAAATCCTGTGCAACCGACCGGCCTGAAAAAGCTGCAAAACGGCCGGAGCCAGCTGGTCAATCCGCTCCAGTGCTTGGAACGGTGCCGGAATAGATGCATACAGCGGCACAGAATGGGCGGTATGGGTGCGGACCGTTGAGTCTTCGATGTTGCCGTGGTCGCTGGTGATAATCAATAGACCGTCAAACCGGAG
Organism: uncultured Verrucomicrobiota bacterium; assembly: GCA_964398915.1. Classification (GTDB taxonomy): domain Bacteria; phylum Verrucomicrobiota; class Kiritimatiellia; order Kiritimatiellales; family Tichowtungiaceae; genus Tichowtungia. Next base: position 114,158 of record CAYNOR010000003.1, on the reverse strand, counting down.
CAGCACGCCGAAAAAACGGTCGAGTTTTTCCAGACACTGGAAAACCTTCTGCGGATCACCACTGTGCCCGGCATGGTCGGTTTCAAAAAATTCAAACAGTGTGAAGTCGTGTTCATTGGCGATGCCGATCAGGTGTTCCGCCGCCTCTGCGGGTGTAATCAACGGACCATCATAACCGCGTTCACGTAATCTTTCGCGGGTCAGGTCGTGATACACCGCACGGCCGGCCAGCAGATCGGTCTTACCGCGCACGATGCCAAAGGCGGCCAGCGTGGCTACTGTCGTCACCGATGCACGGCGCGCCGGAATCAGTGCAATATCATCCAGCCAATAGGCATTGGCAAATGTGCAGATTTTTCCGGCGGCGATCAGCTTAGTAAAAATATTGTGATCCTGTACCAGTTCTTTAAGGCGCGGCGGGGGAAAGCCCTCAATATGGCGACCCATCAGAGCCGGTGCGTTCAAACCGGTCAACAACGCCGCCTGCCCTGTTGCGCTCTGCGGCAGGCCCGGCACGCCAAGCGATGCGTCCAGCGGAATGGCATTTGTCAGTATTTTTCCTAGGTTTGGAAAGCGTGCATGATCCTCCAGCGGGTTAACAGCCGGATCATTTGATCCCAGCCCCAGTCCGTCCACAAAAACAAATAAAACCGGCAGCGAATTACTCACGGCTGGAAAATACATTCACCGGACTGCTTTTTGAAATCAAATCAGCCCCAGAAAAGCGGCAACGGATTCTCCAATACCGGACATGTTACAGGCTATGGGCAGCAGCAGTACGCCAAGACAGTTCAGCCGGCGCGACCCAAACAGTACCGGTATGAGTCCAATGCCGGTACTCACGGTCATGACGAAAAGTCCGGGCCAGCCGGTTACGACAACGACGAGCAGTACAATGATGCCAAGCGCAAAGCCGGAGATATGCCGATAATCGATCTTGCCCATCAAATTAAGCGTCCATCGGGTCAGCGGCGACAGGAGCATAAACGAAACCGCGCCGGAGAGTGCTATGGAGCCGAGCGCGAGATAGTAGTCGCCTTGCGTGCACGGTGTATAAAGCCCTTTGATAATCAATGCGCCGCCGCCACGCGTGAGAAAAAGTCCGGGCATAAAGAACAGTAGAAGCGCGCCGGTGTAATAAACGACTTTGGAAACCCCCTGCGACATCATAAAAATACGTTCATCACGCTGAGCTGTGGCATGACCTGCGAGCAATCCGCCGATTCCGCCGGTAATCACCGGAAAAAAAGCAGCAAAGCCGCCGCCGATACCACCTGCAACGCCGCTGCGCAACAGGAGGTCTCCGTTGATATTCAGCGTATCGCGCACATATTGCTTCGGAACTTCTGTGCCGCTAAGAACATTGAGCAGGCACCAGGGTACAGCGAAAAGTCCGACAAACGCGGGCATAATGTTCTGAAACGCATTGTCTATCGCAATAACCGGACGATACAAAATGATAAAGCCGAGCAGGCCGGAAAGGAAGAAGGTGAGCAGTCCTGCGCCGAGTGTTGACCATGCGTCAAAAAATTTGCGCCAACCCGCCGGGCCCCAGTTGCCGCCCTTAGGCCATTCGGTGATCAGAATAAACGTGATAATGACCCAGAGAATCCAGTGCATATGCGGAGTCAGGGCATAATGAACGACGGGCAAAAATTCCGGCGCAAGCGGACCCATGATAAAAACGACCAGAAAAATGCCGGCTAAACTGCCTGCACCGATCATCATGGCTCCTTCATAGCCACGCCCGGTCATGAGATATTTTTGTCCGGGCAGTACAGTAAAAATGGCGCTCTCGTCCGGCGCACCGAACAATACAGACGGAATGGTGTTGAGAACGGACCAGCCGGTGACAAGGCCGATCATAAAAGGAATGTAGACCTGCGGCATGACGGAAACTCCGCCACCCTGAAGCGAATGGAGAAATATCACGATCAGACCCAGGATATTATAAATGTGCAGGCCGGGCAGAAGGGAAAAAACACAGGCCGATAACGTTCCGCCAAGCACCGCGGCCGCCATCGTGAAGATCATTACAGTGACTCCACAACGCGCAGGTCGCCTACGTCCCTTACTTTGAGTTGCACGATCCCGTTATAGACCTCAATGCATCCGCGGGCACTGATCCGTTTTCCGGGTATCGGAAGTTTTTGTTCCAGACCCTGGAACACATCGTCCCAGAAAACCACCGCCAGCTCGACACCCCCCTCTTCCAATGTCAGCACATAAGGCGTTTTGACGCCGGGGCCGGGCACATCGATGAATTTTAGAACGCCATGAACAGCAACATATTCACCCTGATGTGCCGCAACGACTTCAGCCGGTTTTATACATGAAACTGCAGACGGAACAGCGGATGTCCGTTTGCGATTCAGAACAAGCTGTTCAGACGACTGCATACGCAATTTAACGTCCTGACCGGCACTGACACTAAGACACCCTGTTACTTCGATGCGGTCACCGCGCCGCGGAAGTTTTGCTGCCGTTTTGAGCGTCTGAGCCTGAACACGACTGCTCATGACTGTAATCTCACCGCTACCGTCTTTTACAGTGAAAACAAGGCCGCCGGCCTTGGAAAATGCGGCATCGCGTACAACTTCACCGGTAATACGAACACATGCAAAATTCATGGTTGGCGTGATGCTACCGATGTTTATGGCGGGGATATCGCGGTTAACCGAAAAAAGATAAAGCAAAATAAGTCCGGCAACCGCCAGCACCAGTGATGCGTACCGAAGCACTTTTATCTTAAGCGGCCGTTTAACCTGTAATCCGCAAACCGGATACCCTTCGTCACCGCCGTCTGAGTTGTTCATAGCATTCCTCCAGTAGAAGGAATGACAAAACCATTTCTCAGTTAAAATAGCCAGAACTTGTTATGTTTTTAAAAGAAAAAAACTTTACTTCGGAATATCCCGGCTCAAAAGGCTCCGAAAAGAACGGTGCTAAAGGTTGTCACCGGTGAAGTTTCGCGCATGTCGTCAATTGCTGCGCGGAGTTCTTTAAGCAGCTTCTGCGCCTCGACATAAATCTCATCGTCATTAACCAGCTTGCCGAGCGTACCTTCACTGGAACCGATCTTGTCCGTTATCGTGCGAAGGTTCGTCATGGTGGCGCTGATGTCCTGATAAAGCTGATCATCCTTGGCCAGCAGTTTACCCAGAGTGCCTTCGCCGTTTGCCAACCGTCCACTGACATCCTTCAAATTCGACATGGTCGATTGCAAATCGGTATAAACCGTTTCGTCATTCAGCAGCTTGCCTAAGGTTCCCTCCCCCTTGACCAGCTTTGCACTGACATCGCGCAGATCAGCCAGTGTCTCCTGTAAACTGGTATAGACCTCCTCTTCGTAAATGAGCTTCCCGATCGTACCTTTCCCCGCAGAAACCTGATCGGTCATTTGCCGAATGCCAGCCACCGCCGCCCCGAGTTCTTCAAGAATATCCGTCGGTTCAGTACCCGTAATGAGTGCATCTTCCGGAAGTAACGGCGCATTCAGAGGTCCCTCTTCGATTTTCAGTTGTTTACCGCCGAGCATGGAGGAAGCAACCACTTCCACTTTATAGCCTTCACGGAACCGCGCCGGCACATCAAGGTCTGCACGAACAACCACATGACTATTATCCAGCGCGGTCTCCTTCACCACACCGACCTTCATGCCGCGCAAAAAGACAGGATCTCCTTCGCGCAACCCGCTGACTTCACTGAAAAGCACAGCGACCGGATAGCGTTTCTGCAAAAAATTCTGCCGGCTCAGGATGATTGTGAAAACACCCAGTGCGATGAGGATAACAAACATGAAGAAGCCTACAAGGACTTCGATACTGAGTTCTTTAGTGTATTTATCAGACATGGTGCTCCATTCCTTCCTCCCAGGCCCCTCGCAGGGTAATATACTGGGCTTCGAGGAAACGTTGTACGGTTTCGTTGGTTGATTTAATAAAATCTTCAGGTGCGGCGTTTTCGACAATTTTCCCGCCGTCAATCATCATAATGCGGGTGCCGATGGCCAACGCACTGTGCAGGTCGTGCGTGACAACCACACTGGTTATACCGAGCTCTTTGCGCAGATTTTCGATCAGCTTATCAATCAGACGCGAAGTCACCGGGTCGAGTCCGGAAGTCGGCTCGTCATAGAGAATAATTTCCGGGTTCATGACAATGGCGCGGGCCAAACCGACGCGTTTCTGCATACCGCCGGAAAGATCTGCTGGAAATTTCTCCATAGCCTCTTCCATATTCAGCATTCGCAACTTTTCACGGACAGTTTTTTCGATCTCCTCTTCACTCAATTTCGTAAGCTCACGAAGCGGCAGCGCCACGTTTTCAAAAACGGTAAGCCATTGCAACAATGCGGCTCCCTGAAAAAGGACACCAAAGCGACGGCGCATGCGCTCTAAATCCATCCCGCGCGCTTCACTGATAACATCATCGCCGATGCATATCGCACCGCTATCCGGACGCATCAACTGCACCATATGTTTCAGCGTAACGCTTTTGCCCGCACCGGAAAGTCCGACGATCACAAACGTTTCACCCTTCGGCACTTCAAAACTGACCTCATTGAGGACAATTTTACCGCCGAGTCGTTTAGTTACTTTATCGAAGGTAATCATATGTAAAACAGCCTTGTGATCATATAACCGACGATCAGGATCATCAGGAATGAAATAATCACGGTCTGGCGGGTGGCGCGACCGACACCGACCGCACCCTCAGTGGTAGTTAAACCCTGATAGCAGGCTACCGTGGCAATGATAACGCCGAAAACGGCGGCCTTGAAAAGTCCGACATAAAGGTCCTTGTTTTCAGCGTAGCGCGTAGCGTTGTCGAGATACGCTTGAAATGCCACGCCCAGCTGAGTCGACCCGACAATCCCGCCGCCGAGGATGCCAAGGATGTTGGTGTACACCGTAAGAATCGGCATCATGACGGCCAGCGCAACCAAACGCGGCATCACTAGAAACCGGTTGGGGTTAATCGACATCACTTCCAGAGCAGAAATCTCTTCGGAAACCGCCATGGTGCCGAGCTGCGCAGCAATGGCTGAACCGACGCTGGCCGCGATGATCAAAGCCGTCATAAACGGCCCCATCTCGCGGATCATCACAATGGTAACCGCCGTCCCGATATTCACTTCCTGCCCGAAGCGGCGCAATTCCAGGCCGGTCTGCAAGGCGAGGATCATGCCGGTAAAAAAGGCCACGACCGTGATGACACCGAGACTCTTGATGCCGGTTACGTACAGCTGAGCAACCGTCTCACGACGCGCACGAGGCTTCCAGATTGTGCGGATATAAAGAGTCGCCGAGGCGAGCATAATCAACGCATTGCCCATATCGTGGCAGGCAATCAGAATGATCCGTCCGAGGCGACGGGACGACCGGATCGGCAAATCCAAATATCTGTATATTTCTTTAAACGGAGCGATCATTCGCCATCCCCTAACCGTATAAAATAAAGAATTCTGCAACTCTTCTTTTGACCTTCACCTTTATACGCCAGCAAACCTTTCAGTAAAGACCATTCCTTACGCTCAACGACCGGCTCATTTTCACTGTGCCAGATAAACCACAGCACATCTTTACGAATAATCCCGTCCGCATTAGTCCGCTTATACAACGTCCAAAGCGGTGCCCAGTTGCGTTCAACAGGCGGACTGTTCTTTATCGGCCAGAGCTCCAGCATCCGGAACCGGGAAACCTGATCTTCGCGCTGCCAGCTCATCAGCGGCCATATTTTCCAATAATTGAAAACCACCTTCCGGTCGTCTTTTTCGACACCTTCCTCGCGAAGAAAACCGCGCTCGAAATAAAGAAAAGGCAATGCCATGCGCCGGACTTTGGTCAAACTGGACTGTTCTGTTTTTTCCGACCAGAGAAACGGCCAGAGCAGAAAGGTTCGGTGATTCAAACCGTCCTCGTACTGATCCTCACCCCAAAGCGGCCAAATATAAAATTTGTCGTGCCACTTGCTGTCCATTTTCTGGAAAAACGGCCAGGGGCATAAAATCCGGTTCTGACGGTCGCCTTTTGTAAACCGGAAAAAAGGAGGAATGACCCAAACGGTGCGTTCATGCTCCAGTTTAGACCGGCCGCAAATCGGGAAAAGAAGCCAGGATTTCCCTGAATCACCCGGATAAAAATATTCAGCGGATGTCCAGAACGGCCAGCACACAAAATGCTTTTCATATTTCCCTTCCAGCACCGATTTTCCATAGATTGGAAAAACACGGTCACGCTGAATGCCTTCACCGCGCGTGCGGGAATAGATCGGCCAGAATACGCTGGTCGTTTTAACCTCATTAATCCGGCTGTTTCCATACACTGGAAAAAGCACGAACATGATTTCATCCCGGCCTAAAAATTCCTTGATCGTTCCGCCCAGCGGAAAAAGGGCAAAATACCCTTTGCCGTGCACATCACGCCCCTGGAAATAAACCGGCAGCAGCCAATTGCGTTCACGCGGACTTGCGTCTTTCTCCGGAAATTTATGGGTGTACCAGAAAACCATCGCACGGGAGCTTTGCTCGTCCTTAAATTCCTTACGCGAATAAAGCGGCCAGAAGTAGTCACGTATCTCGCCGGTCTCAATAACGGTATGAGAATAAAACGGACGAACCGCAAAAAAAGACCCTTGCGCTGTCTGCGCGTTGTCATAAAACGGGAAAAGGCTTCCTGCGGGGGCCGTACTGCCGAGTACCGCCACCGTCAAAAATATAAATCCCCTGCAAAATGCCCGCTTCATTAGCCCGAGAACCTACCAGAGCCGGACAAAACCCGCAAAAGCTTTCTTTGCATGCATAGCACGATGAAAATTGTTTCTAATTTCGATATTCGTACTCCGGTTTTTAAAATACTCTCCACCGCATGTTCCAATACCAACAGCACAACCAGTATTTCGCCCAGATCGCCACCGGGTTTGAAGAGCCCGCCGAAGCTGAACTCAAAAGTCTCGGCGCCACCGGAATTAAAGCCGCTTTCCGCGGTCTGCATTTCGAAGCCGACCCGGAAACCCTCTACCGCATCAATTACACCTCACGGCTCGTCGTGCGCATCCTCGCCCCGCTGATCACCTTCGACTGCCACAGCGACAAATATCTTCACCAGACCGCCATGAAACTCGACTGGAGTCAGTTCATGACGCCGAACGACACCTTTGCAATAAACGCATCCGTCTCGAACACCCCGTCGCTGACTCATTCGCAATACGCCGCGCTTAAAATCAAAGATGCCATCTGCGACTACTTCCGCCAGAAAACCGGCGAGCGCCCCAATGTTGACGTACAATCGCCCGATCTCGGCATCAACCTTTTTGTCCGCGACAACCGCGCCACGATCAGCGTGGACGTTTCCGGCGGCTCGCTTCATAAACGCGGCTACCGCACTGCATCGGTCGAAGCACCAATGCAGGAAACGCTGGCGGCGGCCATCATCCGGCTCTCAGGCTGGGACGGCGAACGCCCGCTGATTGATCCGATGTGCGGCTCCGGCACCCTGCTCTGCGAAGCCGCCATGCAAATTTGCCGCATTCCAGCCGGGTTCCTCCGTAAAAAATGGGGCTTTGAGCACTTTCCGGATTTTGATTCCAATGTCTGGAAAAAAGTAAGAGACCAGGCCAACGGCTTAATGCGCCCGCTGCCCGCCGGACTGCTGACCGGCAGCGATATGAACCGGGACGCGGTACGTGCCGCACGCACCAATCTGAACAATCTGCCGGGCTGCAAAGATCGCGTCCAATGCTCGGAAAAAAGCTTTCAGGATTATCCGAAGATTGAAACCTCCACCATAGTCGTCAACCCGCCGTACGGCGTACGGCTTGGCGACCGGGAATCGGCGGAAGCACTGATGAAAGAGTTCGGCGATTTTCTCAAACAGCGCTGCACCGGCTGTACCGCCTATGTTTATGCAGGCGACCGGCAACTCCTCAAAAAAGTCGGCCTCAAGCCGGAATGGAAAAAAGAACTCAACAACGGCGGACTGGAAGGCATCCTCGGCAAAATTGATCTCTACGCATCGCCGAAAATTGCAAAATGAAAACTGTTGCAGAAGTTGACTGGGCAAACTGGAACCCGAAAGAACGGGCGACTCTGATGTTTATTCTGCAAAACGGCCGGATGCTGCTTATTCATAAAAAGCGCGGCTTTGGCGCGGGCTATTTCAACGCACCGGGCGGACGGCTCGAACCGGGGGAAACCGCTTTGGAATGCGCCGTGCGCGAAACGCAGGAGGAACTTTGCATTACACCGCTCAATCCTGTTCACGCTGGAACCCTCATGTTTCAATTCATCGACGGACACAGTATTCACGGCGAGGTTTTCACTGCGACAGAATTTGAAGGCACACCGACCGAAACCGACGAGGCCATCCCGCACTGGTTCCCTGTAACCGACCTGCCGTGGGAAAATATGTGGGCGGATGATCCGGTCTGGTACCCGAAACTGCTTGCCGGAGAAAAGTTTACCGGACGCTTCACCTTTGATTACAAGACCATGCTGGATTACGAGCTGCTCTGAAATCAGCGCCGTCGATAAACATTTACCTCGGTATAAACCGGTCCCCACGGGTGCTGACGGACAGGAATCGTCCGGTCCAGAACAAAGGCGGCGTTGAGTTTGATATAAAGCGGCTCAAGCCCCGCATACGGGCTGTAGAAAACATAAATCCGGCCCGTTCCATTTCCCAGAACCTGCACCAGATCAGCCGCCTCCAGCGTCAGCTCCCGCTGATTTTCCAGCAGTTTTTTCGGGTTGATACAGGAAGGCCGTGTCATCTGAGCTTCCGGAAAAACATAACGCGGGCCGGTTCGAATTTTCATCTGCCCCAGATAATACTCCACGGTAAAATGACTGATACCGGTTTCAACCACTGCGTCCTCAGGAGATATTTCTAAACCAAGCCGTGCGATCACATCGCGTTGCTCCGTCAGCTTCCCGGTAATCCGCCAGGTCAGATAATAAGCCGTACCAATCAGATTCATCGCGATGAGCAACGCCAGCGCCGCCGTTGAAAAACGGAATCTTGAAACAGCATAGCCGGTCAGCGCGCAAACCAGCGGCAAGCCGATCAGATCCATCTTATCCAGCCAGAAAATCGGACGGATCATTGAGATCAGGACAATCACACCGACCGATGCCAGATGCGCAGCGAAAAGCTCGCGGGCATGCCGGTCATCAGCCGTCCGGCCGCGATTACGCACCAGCTGCAAAACAACGAACAGCCAAAGCATTGCCGCGATGGCCATGCGGAAAAGTTTCATCGAATCAAGCGCCAGCATCTGACTGGAAATACTGAGCAGATAGGCCCCGAATGCGCCGTTATACCGCACCAGCTCCGGAACCGTTTCCGGTGTCGAACCGCTGAGATATCCGGCCACCTGCAATGCCAGCGATGGCAGCCAGAGTGTTACGCCGGCCAGCAGAAACATCGAAACCATAAATCCGGCCCGCAACCGGCGGCGGTAGAATATCGCCAGAACAAAAAACTGTGACAACGGCACAAACAGATAAAACGTGTGTGCATAAAACCCGGCAACCGAAAAAAGAACGAACAGCATCCCGTCACGTACAGTTCCACGCCTCAGCGCCCGGTAGAAAAAGAGCCAGGAAAGCACCGTGCAAAGCACCATCAATGAATAATAACGCAGATTGGTAGCCTGATGCAGACACGGCAGACAAAACACGGCGCACACCGTTCCTGTGATGCGAATGCGAGAATCGGCAAACAGCTCACGCAGCATAAAAGGAATTGCCGCCAGCATGGCGCAATCCAGAAGAATCGTCAGCGTCGTCAGCACATATTCGCCGTCGCCGAACAACTGGATCCAGCCGTGCAGCAGAAAATAAAAAAGCGGACTTCCGTTATCCGAACTGAGCATACGTACAATTTCGACCAGCGGCTCCTTCGCCAGCTTGATCGAAAACGCCTCATCCAGCCAAATGCACGAAAACGGCAGTTGCACAAAGCGTGCAATTGCTCCCGCCAGCACCAGCAACGGAACCAGCCACTTCTCTGTTTTTTTCCAGTCCTTATGCATGATCAAAAACCATCGATTGAACTTCGATCCCGTCGATTGCGAGAAGCTTTTTCTTAAACGCAACCACCTTGGCATCGTCATCCACCATATCGAGCAGGATTAATCCATTGGGAGAGCAAAGACCTTTATTTGCCTCATGCAGACCCAGCCGCGTACGGATCTGGCAGCCGAACTCAGTAAATATTTTTTGAATCTCCCCTGCGTGCTTCGCCCGTTCCGTAATATGAACGCCAACAATGATGTGCTTATCCATGAAATACCTCCTCGGTTGCGGAGAGTTTTAGCGGATTCGTCCAAACATTGGAAGCGCGGCGCTGTTTTTTCCAATATCTGGAACCCCATGGTTGTAGTCGGGTTATAAATAGACGATCTCCATTTCGGGATCAGCTTCGGATAAAATACACGCCAGCATCCCGCCGGGATTGAGATGCCCGACCACCATGCGGTCGCAATGATTCAAAACATATTGATTACACCAGGCCGCTCGCCGGACATTCGGAGCCTCAATGTCACCGGAAAACGGCGAAACAATCAGCAGAAGCCCTTCATCGAAAGCCTTACGGGTTTGATAAATCAAACCCTCTTCATGAGACAGCCCCCATGGCTTCACCCAAATCAACGGAATTTTATGCGCCAGTCCGGCCTTAAAAACCGCCCGCTCCATCGGAGAAAGAAATCCGCTAATCACCGCCTCGCCCGGCTTCACCGGCAAACGGCCATGCAACTCACTCGCACTGCGCGAAGCCAGAAACCCTGTCTTGGACATCTCCATCAGCTTCCAATTCCCAGCCCGCTGCGGTTCTCCAACATTCATCACCACATCATAATTTTGCGGATTAAACCGGATATACATGCGGATGCCGTCCAGCGCCTTTTCATCCCGCACAATCACATCCCAATAATTTCGATGCCAAATGGCGGATGCGCCCGCCGCCGGACGGGTCGGCAATTGCGCACGGGCGGGAAATTTCGTACGGGTCGGCAATTGCCGGCCCCTTCCGATAATCCGCGAAACGGCCGCCTTATACGCCCCCACCACATCGCCCAATGCGACGGCACGTCCGGGCACATCCGCGCGGCGCAAATGCAACAACCCGTGCATGTGGTTGGGCATAATCACGAACTCATCCAGTTGAACCATCGGAAAATGCGCTGGGATTTCCCGCCAACAATTTTCCGCAATCCGCCCTGTCTCGCTCAACACCATCCGCCCGTTCACAACCGCGCCGAACAGCGGCAGGTTTGCGTGCGTATTGATCGTCACAAAATAACAACCCGAGGTGTAACTACACCCTTTCATCCGAATGCTTTGACGATTCGGAAGTTCGTCTTTTCCCATCACACCCTTATATCCCCTGGTTCATTTTTTACTTCTGAGCATTGGAAATTGCGTGTTGAATATTTCCGCTCTCTTGTTTGCGATTCTTGGAAAGTTTTATCTGGTTCGTCTATCATTTGGAAGAAAAATTTCAAAAGGTTGAACCCGCAATCAGTCAGTTGTACCCAATCTGCCTGAACATAAAAAAACCCCGCCGAAGCGGGGCTTACGGGCTTAGAGAGCCGGTTTGTGTTTATACTTGGTGTGCAGCAGGTGGTGCGATTTTTCGCCGAGCGGAGCGCCAAGGAATTCTTTGTAGAGTTGCTGAACCGCTTCATTTTCGTGTGATTTGCGCAGTGCCTTGCTTTCGTCTTCCGAATAGATGGCGCCGATGCGTTTCAGACGCACACTGTCATCCGTCATGCGCGGCTGTCCGCCGCCACCGATACATCCGCCGGGACAGGTCATGACTTCAATGAAGTGATAACTCTTTTCGCCATGTTTGATGCTTTCCAACAGACGGCGCACATTGGCCAGTCCGTGAGCAACCGCCAGTTTGACTTCAACTCCTTCGAGGAATGACCATGCCGGAACGGTACCGGTAATAACCACAGAGGCTTCTTTAATGCCTTCAAGTCCGGCAACCGGTTTGACGTGCAGGTTTTCCATCGGCAGGGTGCGTCCGGTGACAATTTCATACGCCGTACGCAACGCCGCCTCCATGACACCGCCGGTATTGGCAAAAATATCCGCCGCGCCGGAACCGAGTCCCAGCGGTGCATCCATTTTTTCATCTTCAAGAGACATAAAGTCGATACCGGCCTCTTTAATCATACGTCCCAGCTCGCGCGTGGTAAGCACATAGTCCACATCGCGTACGCCGCTTCCGTCCATCTCTTCGCGCTGGCACTCAAACTTTTTAGCCGTGCAGGGCATAATCGAAACGACAACCATGTCCTCCGGCTTCACGCCGATTTTCTGCGCGTAGTAGGTCTTGGCGACCGCGCCGAACATCTGCTGCGGTGATTTACATGTAGAGAGGTTCGGCAGAAATTCGGGATAATAGTATTCCGCAAAGTTGATCCAGCCCGGAGAGCAGCTGGTAAACATCGGCAGCGGAACTTTTTCGCCATCCACAAGCGCTTTTTTCAGGCGGGTCAGCAGTTCGGTGCCCTCCTCCATAATGGTGAGGTCGGCGGTGAAGTTCGTGTCGAACACACTGTCAAAACCGAGCTGGCGAAGCGCGGCAGTCATCTTGCCGGTCACACGGGTGCCGGGCTCACAGCCGAAGCATTCGCCGAGTGCCGCGCGAATAGCCGGCGCCGTCTGCACAACGACGGTTTTCTTCGGGTCTTCGAGCGCTTTCCAAACCGCCTCCACATGGCTTTTCTCGGAAATGGCTCCAACCGGACACACGGCAGCGCATTGTCCGCATTGCACACAGGCGACGCCGTCGAGGTTGAGCGTAAAGGCCGGGCCGATCACCGTATCGAATCCGCGTCCCTGCGGATGCAGCGCGCCGACTCCCTGAACCTGCGAGCAGACCGTGACACAGCGGCGGCACTTAATGCACTTGGAATTATCGCGTATCAGTGCAGGTGTACTGTCATCCATGCGGGCTTTGGCTTTTTCGCCTTCGTAGGCGATTTCGCGAATTCCCAGTTCGGAGGCCAGCGCCTGCAACTCACAGTCCTGATTGCGGTCGCAAATCTGGCAGTTACCGTCGTGCTCTGAAAGAAGTAGCTCCACAACCTGTCTGCGCGCGGCGCGAACCCGCGGGCTGTTGGTTTTAATATCCATACCGTTTGTCACCGGAGTCGAGCAGGCGGCCATCAGCGTGCGCGCACCGGCAATTTCGACCAGACAGACACGGCACGCACCGATCGGCTCGCGCTTTTCAAGGAAGCAAAGTGTCGGAATACGAATTCCGGCACGGCGCGCTGTTTCCAGAATGGTCGCCCCATCGGGTGCTTCAACCGATTTTCCGTTGATTGTCAGCTTATACATTAGAAGCCTCCTCATCACATGCCGTGCATTTTCCATAGTCGCAACGCAGACAGCGGCGGGCCTGACGGACCGCTTCCGATTCATTCCACGACTGCTCCACTTCGTCGAAGTTACTGCGCCGTTTATCAATCGGCATCATCCGGAGTTTCTCCCGCGGATACGGCACCGGATCCGAGTCAGGGTCATAATCGGTGGTGTTAGCCTGCTCAACACGCCAGAAAGCGTGCTTTGCTCCGCTCAAAAGCTGATCGATTCCGACCGCCGCGCGTTCGCCGTCGCCGATAGCGTGTACCACCGACATCGGGCCGGTGACAGAATCTCCGCCGGCAAAAACGCCTTCAAGCGAAGTTTTTCCGGTAACGGGGTCAGCCTTGACCCAGCCGCGATCATCGAGTGCCAGCGCACCGCCGAACACAGATCCGTCGAGGGTCTGGCCGACGGCCATAATAACCTGATCGGCGGAAACGATAAAACTTTCGTCCTTATCCGCCTCAGGGCGGCGGCGGCCGGACCGGTCGAATTCGCCCAGATGCATATGCAGACATTTTACGCCGGTCACTTTGCCTTTGACGGAGACAATTTCTTCGGGAGCCGTCAGGGCTTCAATCATTACACCCTCCTGCAATGCTTCTTCGATTTCTTCGGCGTACGCAGGCATTTCCTCGCGCGTGCGACGGTAAAGCACCGTCACCGAATCCGCGCCAAGACGGATCGCGGTACGTGCGGCATCGATGGCCGCATTGCCGCCGCCGACCACAACCACTTTTCTGCCGACCGGCACCGATCCGCGAATATTGTATTCACGCAGGAAAGCCATTGCATCCGCCACGCCCTTTGCATCGCAGCCGGGTAATTCAACGCGAATTCCTTCCGGTGCGCCGATGGCGGCAAAGACGGCCTCAACCCCGTCGTCTTTCAAACTCTGGATGGTAAAATCCCTGCCGAGTGCTTTGCCGGTTTTGATTTTGACACCCATATTTTCAACAAGGCGAATTTCACGGGCAAGCGTTTCGCGCGGCAGACGGTAGGCCGGAATCGCCTGCACCAGCATGCCGCCGGGCCGTGCTTCTTTTTCGAAGACGACCGGCTTGTAGCCGAGCCGTGCGAGAAAGAAGGCGCACGAAATACCGGCGGGGCCGCCGCCGATAATTGCAATTTTTTTTGCCGCGTTTACTGCATTCTCCCTGATTTCAGGCAGCTGCATCTCTTTTTCCTGATCCACCATGAAACGCTTAATGCCGCGAATGGAAACCGAAGTATCTAATGTGGAGCGGCGGCATTTGTCTTCGCAGGTATGGAAACAAACGCGCGCGCAGACGCTGGCAAACGGATTACGGTTGCGGTGCAGCTTGAGTGCTTCGTCGTAGCGCTTCTCGCCGACCAGCGAAACAAAGCCGGGAATATCCACACCCGCCGGACAGGCCGTCTGACAGGGCGCACGCACCAGTGAAGCACAGACACCCGCACGGCAATGGCGGTCGCGAATATGTTCAACATACTCTTCGCGGAAGTGGCGGATTGTCGAGAGCACCGGATTCGGCGCGGTTTGCCCCAATCCGCAGAGTGAGCCTTGCTTGATGAATTCACCAAGGTCTATCAGCCGGTCGATATCATCCAGACGCCCCTGCCCGTCGCAGATGCGCGTCAGAATTTCGAGCATGCGTTTGGTGCCGACGCGGCACGGCACGCATTTTCCGCAGGATTCTTCCTGAACAAATTCAATGAAGAAACGGGCGACGTCCACCATGCAGGAATCATCGTCCATCACGATCAGTCCGCCCGATCCCATGATCGCACCCAGCTCACTGAGCGATTCATAGTCGAGCGGCACATTCAAATGCTGACGCGGAATACAGCCGCCGGACGGTCCGCCGAGCTGCGCGGCTTTGAACGGTTTATTGTTCACAATACCGCCGCCGATATCATAAATCAGCTCGCCGAGCGGTGTGCCGACCGGCACTTCAACTAAACCGGTATTGCGCACGGCTCCCGCCAGCGCAAAAACTTTTGTCCCTTTACTCTTTTCAGTACCGAACGAAGCATACCACGCCGCGCCGTTTGAAATGATGGCCGGCACGTTGGCAAAGGTTTCAACGTTGTTCAAAACCGTCGGTTTGCCCCACAACCCTTTCTGCGCAGGAAACGGCGGGCGCGGACGCGGTTCGCCGCGTTTACCTTCGATGGAAGCCATCAAAGCGGTTTCTTCACCGCAGACGAATGCACCGGAGCCCATCCGGATTTCAAGATCGAATGAAAAGCCGCTGCCGAGAATATTTTTCCCGAGCAGCCCGTACCGGTTGGCATCGTCAATCGCCTTCTGCAAACGGGCAACGGCCAGCGGATATTCAGCACGCACATAAACATAACCCTGCGAAGCGCCGATGGCATACGCGCCGATAATCATCCCTTCAATCAGACTGTGAGGGTCGCCCTCAAGAACACTGCGGTCCATATAAGCGCCGGGATCACCTTCGTCGGCGTTGCACAGCATATAGCGCTGGTCAGCCGGAGTCTGCCGGGTGAAGTTCCACTTCATCCATGTCGGGAACCCCGCGCCGCCGCGACCGCGCAGTCCGGAACCTTTCATTTCATTGATCACTTCTTCGGCCGTCATGCCGTCGAGCACTTTGCCGAGCGCCTGATAGATGCCGGCATGAAGAGCTTCTTCCATGCTTTCCGGATCAATCCGTCCGCAGTTTCTCAAAACGATTTTGGTTTGTTTCCTGAAGAAGTCGATGTCGTCAATACAGGCAACCGCTTTCCCGCCTTTGGCATCGCGGGCAACGAGCCGCTCGATGACTTTGCCGCCGACAGCGTGGGCTTTAATAATTTCAGCGGCATCATCCGGTTTGACGCGCTGGTAAAACGTCATGTCATCAACCATCAGCATGACGGGTCCTTCAACACACAGCCCCATACAACCGACGGCGGTCACGTTCACTTTTCCGATCAGCTTTTGTTTAACTACTTCGTCGCGCAGCGCGGCGATCACTTTATCTGAACCCGAGGCCAGACAGCCGCCGCCCGCACAGACTAAAATCTGCTTCACGCCTTTAACCGGGGCGTGTTCCTGTGGAATTTTGCGCAGTTCCTTCACGGACGAAATGGTATTTTTAGCGGGTGCAATCATTGGGCAGCTCCTTTCCCTTCAGCAGCATAGGCTTTGAGTAATTCACCGATTTTTGAGGGCTTGACCCTCTGATGAACATCGTCATTAACCATAATCACCGGGGCGAGTCCGCAGGCACCGAAACAGCGGCCGACATCAAGCGAGAAAAGCCGATCTTCCGTGGTCTGACCGACATCAATGCCCAATTCTTTTTTGAGAGCCGCAAGCACCGCCTTGCCGCCGCGCACATAGCAGGCGGTGCCGAGGCAGGCGCGGACGACGAATTTACCGCGTGGCACCGTAGAGAAGAACGAGTAAAAACTGACCACTCCGGCCACTTCACTGTAGGGTTTATTGAAAGCGGCGCTGATTTTTTTGAGCACTCCCTCGGAAAGATACCCGAAACGGCTTTGCGCGATCTGCAAAGCGGGAATAAGTCCGCCCGGCTTCTCACGATACTCCTCGAGAATTTCCTCAAGCTGCAACCCCATTTCCTCCTCGGACAAGGGCTCCGAACATTCTGCACATGCGCAACAAGTCGTGTCTTCCGCCATGGGATACCTCCGTGTTTGCAAAAACGAATGTTGAAATCGTTTGCATTATACACGGAAAGAATCTATGAGGGAAGCCGTATAACGGCCATATTTAAATTATTGATTTCCTCAATCTCACCTACGTCCTTTAGGGTTGATTAGAAATAAATAGCGGCTAATCTCGCCGCATGACAAATCTACCGCTCGAACAGCGAATTCTCGCCCACCTGATTAAACCCAATTACCAGCCGCTCACCCGGCCTGATCTGGCCAAGGCCATGCGCATCCACAGCTCGGAACGGAACAAACTCCGGCAGGCGCTGATCAATCTCGAAAAAGCCGGCAAGGTGGTTTGTTTGCGTAAAAACCGCTGGGCTCCTGCGGGCACGAAAAGCAGTCAGCAGCAGGTCACCGGCGCGGTGCGCGTAATGGAAAAAGGCTTTGGCCTTTTTGCGCCCGACAACGGCGGTGAAGAAATCTACATCGCCAGCGACGACCTGAAATGTGCGCTCCATGAAGACCGCGTTTCCATCGAGCTGTTTCCAAAATCTGCACCGGACCGGCGGACGGGACGCAGCGGCGGCAACGCTCCGCGGTTCGGAAACCGCGAGGGCCGCGTAATTGAAATTCTTGAGCGTAAAAATACTGAAATCGTCGGTCTGCTCCGGCGTACGCCGTACTTTGCCACCGTCACGCCTGATAATCTTCGCATCACGCAAGACATCCGCATAACCGGCTGGGAGCCCGGTCTTGAAGAAACACCGGAAAACCACAAAGTGGTGATTCACCTCAATGAATGGAACGATCCATTCAAGCCGCTCACCGGAGTAGTCATTGAAGCACTCGGACATCGCGACGATCCAAACGTCCAGATGCAGTGCATTTTGCGGTCGCACGGATTCCAGCAGAATTTCTCAGAGGCCGTCCTTGCCGAAGCTGCGCAAATACCAAATGAGTTGCGCCCCGACGATTACAAAAACCGGCAAGATCTCCGCAAACGTCTGACGTTCACCATCGACCCGGAAACTGCCCGCGATTTCGACGATGCGGTTTCAATCGAAAAAGTTTCCAATGGCTGGAAGCTCTCTGTGCACATTGCCGACGTTGCTCACTTTGTGCCGCGTAATTCTGTCATTGATGTGGAAGCGTTGCACCGTGGCAACAGTATCTACCTTGTTGATCGCGTCGTTATGATGCTGCCGACCGAACTCACGACACGTATTTGCAGTCTGAATCCGCACGTCGACCGCCTCGCACATACCGTTGAAATCATGCTCGATGAAAATGCAGAAATGACCGGCGCCGAAACCTGCCGGTCAATCATCCATTCCGACGCCCGGCTCACGTACGAACAAGTGCAGGCGCTTTTCGACGGTAACGCCGACCATGGCATTCCGTCCAATGTCACCGGGGCCATCCTCGCCCTGCGTCCGCTGGCTCGCGCCACACGCGCACGGCGCATCGCGGCAGGCTCGCTTGAAATCAATACGCCGCAAATCAAGTGTCTGCTGGATAAAGACGGCAAAGTCGCCTCAATCAAAAAGGGCGAAGCCAAAGAAGCCTACCAGTTCATTGAAGAATGTATGCTGCTGGCGAACGTCGCGGTTGCACGCAAACTCCGGGAAGCACAGTGGCCCGCCATTCACCGTATTCACGAAGAGCCGGATGAAGATCAATGGGCGCAGATGGGCGCTGAACTTCAGGCGCTCGGTATCAACTCGATTCCGTTAACGCGCAGCGATATCAATGTCGTGATGGAAAAAATTGAAGACACGCCGCTGGAATACACCGGCAGCCTTGCCATCCTGCGCAACCTCAAGCGTGCCGGTTATTCTGCCGAAGCCAAAGGCCACTTCGGCCTCGCCTTCGAGGATTATGTTCACTTCACATCCCCGATCCGGCGCTATCCCGACCTGGTCATCCACCGGTTGCTCGGCGCGCTGGAGGAGAAAAAATCAACGCCTTACCGCAGCAAAGACATCGAAGCCATCGCCGCACAGTGTACCCGCACCGAGACGGAAGCCGATCAGGCCGAAAAGGAAAGCATCGAACTGCGCCGCGTCGAGTACTACAACAATCTGCTCTACAAAGGCAAAACCGGGCCTTACTCCGGATGCATCATCCGGATTCTCAACAAGGGACTTATCGTCGAACTCACCGACACCATTCAGCGCGGACTGGTTCCGTTCGCATCGATCACCGACGACCGCTACGAAGTCAACTCAGCCAATACCCGCGCCACCGGCCAGCGCACCCGGAAGATGTTCAAAATCGGCGACCTCGTTGATGTCGATCTGGTCAAAGTCGATCTCGCCCGCAAATTCATCGACTTCCAGATCACGGGCCAGAAAGATGCCACGAAGTTTATGCCCGGCAAGAAAAAGAGCGGGCCGCCGCGCAGTAAACAGAAAAAGCAAACGGTCTCCTTTACCGGCGACCGCCCGCACGGCCCGAAACAGCATAAACGCCGCAAGCGGAAATAATCTGAAATCTAAATACATTCCGCTTATGCACATCATTCTGAAAAACGGCCTGACCGCCGCGAAAAAAAATATAGCGCCGGGGCTTCTGTTGCAAGGGTTCGCTCTGACGCTGGTACTCCTTTACTATTTCCATCCGACCACCCGGCAGATTCTAATGAAAATCCCGGAGTTCAAGCAGCAGATCGGCCTGCTTTTTCCGGTTTGTGTCACCGCGCTGTGCGGCGGATTCCTTCCGTTTATTTTTTTGCTGATCCGGAAAGAAATTCCACGCGGACGGGCTATGCCCCATCTTCTTTTTCTACTCGGCTTCTGGGCGTTCAACGGATTGATTATCGATTTCCTGTACCAGTTCCAGGCGTTCCTGTTCGGCGATCAACCCGATGTCGTTACCGTCGTTAAAAAGGTCTGCTTCGACCAGTTTGTTTTCAGCGCATTCTTCTCGGCACCGTTTGCCGCCATTTCGATGAAATGGAAGCAATGCAATTTTTCATTTCAGGAAACACAAGCCAGCTTTTCGCTCAAAACCTTTGTCATTGAAATCCCCTCCATTCTGATCTCACTCTGGGGGGTGTGGATTCCAGCCGTAGCAATCATCTACAGCCTGCCGCTGGCTTTACAGTTCCCTCTTTTCAATATTGTGCTTTGTTTCTGGTCACTATTACTAACCACACTAACCCATGGAGAAAAATCATGAATACCATCACCAACGGAAAACTGACGGTTTCTGCCAACACCCGCGGCGCCGAGCTGTGCAGCATACGGGAAGCGGACGGAACCGAAGTTCTCTGGCAGGCCGATCCGGCGTTCTGGAAGGGGCGGGCTCCGATACTTTTTCCAACCGTTGGAAAACTGCAGGATGGACGTTACCAGCTTGACGGGCAGACCTATGAACTGGCTCCGCACGGATTCGTCCGCACTATGGACTTCACCCTGCTTGATCAGCAACCGGACGTTCTCACCTATCAGCTTCTTCCGACCGCTGAAACCCGCGCCCGCTACCCGTTTGAATTTGCGCTGAGCATCACGTACCGCATTAGCGGCAATGCGCTGAGCATTGAATACGCAGTACGCAATACTGGAGCATCCGTCATGCCGTTCTCGATCGGATGCCATGAGGCATACAACCTGCCCGGACCGATTGACGAATGCTTCCTTGAGTTCGAAAAAACAGAAACTGCGGACCCTCGCCTGATCAACGCCAAAGGAATGGTCTCAACAGACACCGTCGCTGTTCTGAAAAACACCCGCACCCTGCCGCTTAGTAAGACGCTGTTTGACCGCGATGTACTGATCTTTCTGGATGTAAAATCAAAGAAAGTCACCCTCGGCGCCAAGAACAGTCCGCGCCGCCTGACCGTCGAATTCGCCGGATTTCCACACCTCGGCATCTGGGCCAAACCCGCCGCGCCGTTCGTCTGCATCGAGCCGTGGTTCGGTCATTCTGACCCGGAACAGCCGTACGGTGACATTTGGAAAAAGCCAGGCATCCAGCAACTCCCCGCAGGCGAAACCTTCACCTGCATGCATCGGGTCAGCATCCAATAACCGCGTAGCGTTTGGAGTGCGGACGCAAGCCGCAGGCGCGAGGCCGCTCTCTGTTCAAAGCGGCGTCGCACGGAGTTTGCCGCCGCACTCCAGAAGGATTGCGGCTACAAAATTACATGCCCCCGCCGCTGGATTTACGAACAACATCCCGCACAACCAGTCCGGCGAGGTTGAAGCCGAACACGCCGGTGATATGTACCATCGAGCCGTTGATCTGCGCTTTGGTTCCGCTCCAGGCATCGCCCGTTTCATCAGCCGGTTCAACTTCAGCAGAAGGCAGAATTTCCTGTGAATAGATGCACAGGCAGTCGCCGGTCGCACCGCGCTGACGCAACCGCTTGCGAACAAAATGGGCCAGTCGGCAACCGCGTGACTTCCAGATCGAATCCACACGGATTGTCGTGGCATCGAGTTTATTGGCTGCGCCCATCGCAGAAAACAGTTTCACTCCGGCCTCCATCGCGGTGGCAATCAAATCAACCTTATGCGACAGGCTGTCGATGGCATCAATAACGTAATCATAGCCTGTCAGATTAAACTCGCCGCGCGTTTCCCGGTTGTAAACCTGCTGCACGGCGACAACCTCGGCATCAGGATGGATTTCCATCAGCCGCTCCTGAAGTGCCAGCACCTTTGACTTGCCGACGTTCTTCGCCGTTGCCTGAAGCTGGCGGTTAATGTTGGTCACACAAATCACATCATTATCCACAATGGTCAAATGACCGACGCCGGAACGAATCAGTGCTTCGGCGCACCAGCTACCGACGCCGCCGACGCCGAAAAGGATCACGCGGGTTTCCGCGAGCTTCTTGAGTGCCGATTCACCGATCAGCAGTTCAGTGCGATGGAATTCCGGATATTTTTTCATAAAGATTCCAATCGGGTCAAACACTCGCTCAGAGAGCAAACCGTCACGCCGTCGCCGTACGGATAGGCGGAATCTACCGGAGCAACAATCAAAACCTCTTTCAGTTTCAAATCTCCCATTGCGCTCCAGAAGCCTCGTGTAACTTTCGGTGATGACGAGGCCTTGCATTCAATCCCGATCCGCGAAGTTCCTCTTTCCAGAACCAGATCCATTTTCGCACCGTTCGATGTCCGGTAATACCCGCAGGAAACCCCGTCCGGAACGGCGGAAAGAATATTTTCAACCACCAGCCCTTCCCACGAATCACCGAATACCGGGTGAGCAAACAGCTCATCCATTGTCCGGATATTCAATAACGCATGAAGAACGCCGGTATCGCGGATATAAATTTTCGGCGACTTGATCAACCGCTTCTTCACATTGGAGAAAAACGGCGGCAGACGGCGCATCATAAACGCGCCGCACAGCAGATCCATATAGTTCCGGATGGTGCCCGCATGAACACCCATCGATCCCGCCAGCTTCTCCAGATTCAAAAACTGCCCGTGATAATGAGCGCTCATGGTTAAGAGCCGACCGACCGCCTCCGCCGGAATCGTGCTTTTCAGCATCGGAACATCCCGTTCAAGAAACGACCGGATGAAATCGCCGCGCCACGCAAACCCGGACGATTCTTCCGCAAAAAAACTGCGGGGAAATCCACCCTGAAGCCACAGCTTTTGCAAAGCATCCGGCGCTTCGCGGATGCAAAACGGCGCAAGCTCAAGATAAGCAATACGTCCGGCCAGCGTTTCCGAACTCTGCCGGATCAAATCACGCGAGGCCGATCCAAGAATCAGGTATTGCCCGTTGGCTCCGCTTTGATCAATCAGACCTCTCAACACAGCAAACAGATCCGGAACCCGCTGGACTTCATCAATGCAGACCAGTCGGCCACGGTGCAGTTTCAAAAACGCTTCAGGATCGCGCAGTTTGTTGCGGTCGGACGGCAACTCGACATCCAGATAGACTGCATCCGGAAACTCCTTCAAGAGATGCTTTGCCAGCGTTGACTTACCGCACTGACGCGGCCCCAGCAGCGCCAAGGCCGGATTATTGGCCAACCTCTCCCGCGCAACCGGCTCAATCATTCGATCAACGTAAACATGCTTATCGTTATTCATAATCACGTTTTACATGATTAAAATTTAATATCAAGCCGGTTTTTCCGGTTTTATGGCGGCCAAATCTATTTTTCAACCGCGTAAAACAGTCGAAGAAATGTCTTCGCGGAATTTTGCTTCGGGAATGGGTGCAAAGAGACCTTCGAATCCGGCTGGAAGATTCAGATTTTCCAACGTCTGGAAAGCGCCCCCCTGCTGACGCCCCGCGACCAGAAAGCAAACTCCCAGTGCTTGAAACTTTTTCCAATCATCGGACGTGTAATCCCTGATAAACCGGACGGACGTATCGAAACCAACCACAAAGGCAGTCTGGTGGAAAAGAAAGGCTTTCTGAATAAACCGTGGTACATGAGTCAGCGCCACCGGAATGTCTTTGATGGCGGAAGCGCGTCGCAACGCATCAGCCTCTTCAATCGCCGGCTTATCGACATTCGCACAGGAAAGTTCGAAAACGCCGCGCAGACCGGTTTGTTCTTCAGCCGCTTTCAGCAGATTCAAATGACCCTGATGAACCGGATTGAACGAGCCGGGAAGCATCAGTCCGCGCTCCGCGCCGACGGCCTGCGCAATTAAAATTAACAGCCAGTCGCTCAGCAGTGATTCCTGCTCCGCGCGGGATGTTTTGGAGAAATAAAGTGCGTAGAGTTTTTCGGTGGCGGTAGTTTTGATGCAGATAAAGGCCCGGTCTTCACCGCGCCGCTCGCGGTCGGTTTGCAATGCCGCGCTGCACGCAATTCCGATACACCTTGAATTGGTGTAGCGTGCGCTCTCAGAGCGCAAATCGGCTCGTAGAGCCGACTCTACAATGTCTGTCGCTGAACCAAATGCCTTCCCGGCCAGTTTACTGGCGGTTTCGGGCGAAACCGATTGTCCAGGGGTTTCTCCGAGAAAACGCTCAAGTGATTCCGGAGAGTACGGAATGTTTGCTTCGACAACGAAGCGCGACGCGCCGGGAGTCGTCAGCAATGCATTGAGCGCACTCGACCCGCCGCCAGTGGTGACCAGTACCGCCCGGAAGCCGGAGTTCAGAATACGCTCTATGCGTTCGGTGCTCACTTAATCACAGAAACTTCTGTAATGGTGATCGTTTCTTTGGGTACGTCGCCCGGAGCGGTCGGAACAGCGCGAATAGCATCAACCACGTCCATGCCTTCGACAACTTTACCGAAAACGCAGTAGCCCCAGCCCTGCTGAGTCGGCGCCGTGAAATCGAGGAAGCCGTTATCGACCACGTTAATGAAAAACTGCGCGCCGGCGCTGTGCGGGTCGGAGGTACGGGCCATGGCAATCGAACCGCGAACGTTTTTGAGGCCGTTATTGGCTTCGTTTTCGACCGTCCACGGCGCTTTTTTCTGGGCCATATTGGCGGTCATTCCACCGCCTTGGATCATGAAATTGCTAATGACGCGATGGAAGATGGTATTGCTGTAGTGCCCGCTTTCGACATATTTGAGAAAGTTAGCGACGGTTTTCGGAGCTTTCGCGGCATCGAGTTCAAGTTTGATGTCGCCTTTGGTGGTTTTGATCAGAATCATGGTCATTTCTCCTGCTTGAAGGTTGCATGCGCCCAGCAGCACGAGAGCCGCCAGAGTTTTGAACGAGTTTACAATCCGTTTTTTCATGCGCAAAAACCTATTGGTGTTTGCGGCCAATGTCTATAAAGTTCGTCTTCAATTTATGGAGGGATCCAACCAGTGAAAAACGAAGCTTCTGCCATTCTATTAATCGCCTGCCCTGACCGGCAGGGAATTGTTTGCGCCGTGACCGATTTTTTGATGCGCCATAACGGCAATATTATCGATCTGGAACAGCACACGGACGGCGAAGAGCAGGTTTTCTTCATGCGCGTTGAGTGGGAACTGAAGGGATTCGCCCTGCCCCGCGACCAGATCAGCGAAAAATTCAGCCTGATTGCAGCGCGCTTTGCCATGAAGTACGATCTGCATTTCTCAGACTACAAGCCGCGCATCGCGATTTTTGTTTCGAAGTTTCCACACTGCATGCTCGACCTGCTGGCGCGCCAGAGTTCCGGCGATCTGAACGCCGAAATTCCGTTGATTATCAGTAACCATCCCGATCTCGAACCGGCGGCAAAAATGCACGGTATTGATTTTCACTGCATTCCGGTCACAGAGAATAATAAGGCGGAGCAGGAATCCAGGCAGATGGAACTGCTCAAACAATACAGCATTGATGTAATTGTGCTGGCCCGTTACATGCAGATTCTTTCCGACGACTTCTGCAAAAACTACCCGAACCGCGTCATTAACATCCATCACTCCTTTCTACCCGCATTCGTGGGCGCAAAACCGTATCACTCGGCTCACCAGCGCGGCGTAAAAATTGTAGGCGCCACCAGCCACTACGTTACCGGCGATCTCGACGAAGGTCCGATTATTGAGCAGGAAGTCATGCGCGTTACGCACAGGGATTCCGTGGAAAGCCTGATCCGCAAGGGTCGCGACCTCGAAAAACTGGTTCTCTCACGCGCCGTCTGGGCGCATCTGCAGAACAAGGTTCTGGTCTATAAAAACCGGACCGTTGTCTTTGGATGACATGAAGAAAGCGTACAGAACGGCCCGTCGTCCGTTTGAAACGGCCCTGTTCCGCACAGGACTGGCCGTTATTCCGAGACTGCCGCGCCGTGCGATTACCGGTCTCGCGTATCTCAGCGGTAATCTCGGGTTCCTCTTTGACCGGCGCGGACGGCAGATCGGCCTTGCCAATCTAACCGTTGCCTTCGGCGACACAAAAACACCGGCGGAAAAACGATCCATTCTGCGCGCATCGTACATCACCATGACACGCACCTTTTTCGACGTCATCTGGTTCGGAAGCCGTTCCAAAGAGCGGCTGACCCGGTATGTCGAACTCGACAGCAGTATGCAGCCGCTGCTCTGTCAGAAAAATCAGATCTGTATCACCGCGCATTTCGGAAACTGGGAAGTCGTTGGACAGATGATGGCGCTGCACGGTTTTCCGTTTCACAGCATCGCCATGCCGGTCAAAAATCCGGAGGTAAACCGTCTACTGATTGCACGACGGGAAGTAACGGGACAGAAAATTATTCCGCGCGAAGGTGCCCTACGCAAATTGCTCGGAGTGCTGCGCAACAACGGGAAAACCGCCTTTCTGGTTGATCAGAATACCAAGGAAAACGAAGGCGGCATCTGGGTTGATTACTTCGGGCTGCCCGTTCCGGTAACCCCTGCGCCGGCAGCTCTGGCGGCAAAAACAGGCAGTGAGATTTTCATCGGCTTCTGCGCACCGCAACGCGGCGGGCGCTACCGGGTTTACGTCACAGAAACAATCCAGCCGCCGGAAAACGCTGACGAAGGAACTACCCGCGCACTGACCCGGCAGATTCTTTCCGCCATCGAACGTGAAGTCAGCAAACATCCTGAACATTGGCTATGGATGTACAAACGCTGGAAAAAAACCAACCGCGCGGCCGATCCGGAGCGATACCCTTTCTACGCAAACTAACCCGGCGTTGCGGATCATTAAGCCTTATCGGCATTTCAATCGTCTGCGAAGTTCATCTCTGATCGGCTCCGACTGACGGAATACCTGATCGGCTTTATGGAATTCGAGCAGACCAACGTTACGAATATCCGGCTTGAGGTAAATATCCGGAGGATTGGATTTAAGGCGGTCACGGATCATAGAGGCTTCCATGATTTCAAAGCCTCCGATGACGGTGTCGAAAAACGCCGGGCGATGTTTTTCATCGGCGTTACGAACTCCGCCTACATCTACCGCAATGACCAGATCGCATTCATCCTGAAGCAGGTCATAAGGAAGCGGATTCACAACGCCGCCGTCGAGAAGCAGACTGCCATCGCGTTCGACAGGTGTGAATACGCCGGGAATGGCTATACTGGCACGCACAGCGGAAAGCAGATCGCCGGATTTAAAAACAACTTCCGAGGCATCACCATAGTCTGCCGCTGTGACATAGAGCGGAATTTTCAGTTCCTCAAAGGTGGTACATTTCACAAAGTCGGAAAGAAACCGAATGATTTTTTCGCCTTTAAACAGTCCGCTGCGGTCAAATGAGGGATCAAGCAAAGCGGCCCAGCGGCGTAGATCACGCCGGTCAAGAATCCCGTGCCGTTTTTCTGGTCGCGGGGTCTGCCACTGGTGCACCAGCGCATGAATTTCCTTTCCGGAAAGACCGGAGGCGTAAAGCGAGCCCATTACCGCACCGATACTGGTGCCGGCAATGCGATACGGACGGATGCCGAGTTCGTCGAGCGTTTCGAATACCTGGATATGCGCCAGCCCGCGCGCTCCGCCGCCGCCCAGCGCCAGCCCGATCTTGAAGACCTTCGGTTTTTTACGTAACCATTTCATGCTCATTCTTTGACAGGATTAACAGATCGACAGGATGAACTTTTCTGGCGATCCAAGTTCACGAATAAAACTGTAAAAAACAGCTCTACATACATGCAAAAAAACATAAAAAACGGGTAGGCAACAGACCATCCGTTGATAGCTGTAATATGCAAAAAACGCTTGAAAAATATCGACAAAATTACAACAGGAACCATCAGTATAACAACAATACCTATGGTCATTCCGAAGATTTTCAAACACCGGCCTCTTACCATCCGGAAACTGTATACGAACGTTGACATCCAAGTCTGTTTCCGCAGAACAAGAGCCTGAAATGTGAAAGTAAAATAAACGCACAAAACCATACCTACCAAAACAAACAGGAGTTCCAAAAAGATACCCCATCCCGATTTATGTCCAGTGAGGCGAAAAACACAGTCCGGCAACCACGATGCGGTGCTGATTAATCCAGTAATAATGTGAATGGCAAATCCCGACCAGAAAAACTTTTGTAAATCCGCCGCAAGAAGACGCCACGAAATTTCTTTGCCTGAGATACTTCGTCCCGCAACAAATACAGCGACCAAGTAGCCTACAAACCCAAATGCGCCCGAAATCAAGCGTTTCAAATGGAAAATGATCAGTTTATCATTCGAGACTGTTCCCAGCGGCATAAATGCCAAAAAATCCAATGCTTTCAGGATGAGCGCAAGGACGAATCCGAAAATAAAAAGGTATTTAACGTTTCGGAAAAATATTCCCCAGCTGGTTTTAAAAATCTCACTAAACTTCAGTTTCCGATCATACAAGTCCGATATCATTTATTCTCCCCATCCTGTCGATCCTGTTTGTCCTGTCTAAAAATTTATAGGGTCGGGGTAACGATATTCTTTGCCTTCGTAGTTTGTAAGGACAATCTCGTTTCCTTCACGGCGAATCGGTGTGTTCGGCAGCAACGAAATTTTCCCGCCCCCGCCGGGGGCGTCAATGGCAAAGGTCGGCAGAGCAAGTCCGGAAACACGTCCTTGAAGCTCACGGATAATTTGTAACCCCTTCTCGACCGGCGTGCGGAAGCTGGAAGATCCAAACACCGGGTCGCACTGGAAGAGATAATAGGGTTTTACGCGCCGTTCGAGCAGTCCGTAGAAAAGTTCGGCCAGTGTGCCGGCGTTGTCGTTAATTCCTTTAAGTAGCACGGTCTGGCTGACCATCGGTACGCCCGCCCCGGCGAGTGTGTCGCAGGCGCGGGTCATTTCAGCGGTTAACTCCGCCGGATGAATAAAGTGCAGCTGGAGCCATACACGATGCTTTGCCAGAATCGTAGCTAGTTCCGGTGTAATACGTTGAGGCCAGACGGCAGGAACTTTAGTGCCAAGCCGAATCGTGCGGATGTGGCTGATTTTCCGAACCTTGGAAAGCAGTTCATTAAGTTCGGCATCGGAAAGGGTCAGAGGGTCGCCGCCGGAAATAAGAACATCGCGAATCTCAGTATGCTCCTCCAGATATTGGAAAACCGCCTCGGAAAGCTTCCAGTCCTTGGAATTTTTCCCAACGAGCCGTCCGCGGGTGCAATACCGGCAATAGACGGCGCAACTCAGGGTGGCAAAGAGAAGCGCCTTATCGGGATAGGTGTGAACGAGGCCAGACACAGGACTGTGCGCCGCTTCGCCAAGCGGATCGGCCAGTTCGCCGGGCATATACGTATAGTCATCAAGCATTTCGACGCTGCGGCGGAGCGGATGATCCGACCCGATGGAATCGAGAAGTTCCGCATAATACGGCGTAATTTGTACGTTTTTAACCATAGATGAGTACGATAATTCATTTGCAGGTTTGCTTCTATTCAAATTATGATTCCTATTGTTTTATATCTAAATTATGGAACTGATTTATGAAATGCCCGCAAAAAAATAAAGTGACTGCCGACATGATCGAGGAGCGCACGCTCTTTCACCTGCGCTACAGCCGCGGCAAGGATATGCGCAGTGCAACCGATTTTGACAAGTTCTGGAGCTTCACCCACGTCGTGCGCGATCTGGCGGTCGACGGGTTCACCATCACCCAGCGCACTTACCTCGAAAAGGATGTGAAACGCCTCTACTACCTCTCGATGGAGTTTTTGATCGGCAAACTGCTGGAACAGAATGTTCTGTCTCTTGGAATGATGGCTTCCGCCCGCGAAGCGCTGCAGCGACTGGATATCGATTTACAGAAAGTGATCGATTCCGACATTGAAGCCGGACTTGGAAACGGTGGTCTCGGACGGCTGGCGGCCTGCTTCCTGGATTCGATGGCCTCGCTGGAACTGCCGGCCTACGGCTACGGCCTGCGCTATGAGCACGGAATTTTCCGTCAGGAGTTCGAAGATGGATGGCAGAAAGAACGTCCGGACAATTGGCTGGAATTGGGTTACCCATGGGAAATGATCCGCCCCGAATACACCGTACCGGTATTCGTGTACGGCCGGATTGAAAATATTTCCAGCACGCACCGCGGTCGCCATCCGGTCTGGACGGACTGGCAGATGTTCAAGGCAGTGCCGTACGATATTCCGGTGATCGGCTATGATAACAATACGGTGAATATGTTCCGTCTCTGGAGCGCGCGGGCCGACGAAGGTTTCCGGCTGGATGTTTTTAACCAGGGCGACTACATCCGCGCCGTGGAGGAAAAAAACTGGGCTGAAAATGTCACCAAAGTGCTTTATCCATCCGACAACACTCACGCCGGTAAAGAACTGCGGCTCATCCAGGAATACTTCCTCTGCAGTTGCTCCATCCGTGACATTGTCCGGCGTTACAATAAGAACCACAGCAACTTCAACTCGTTCGCACAGAAAAATGCGATTCAGATGAACGATACTCACCCGGCGCTGGCCGTCGTTGAACTGATGCGTATTCTCTGCGACGAAAACCATCTGCCATGGGAAAAGGCGTGGGAAATCACCGTCAAGACCTGTGCCTACACCAATCACACCCTTCTTCCCGAAGCACTTGAAAAATGGCCGGTTGAACTGCTGGAACGGGTTCTGCCGCGCCACTTGCAGATTATCTACGAAATCAACCACCGCTTCCTGCAGCGCGTCGAAATGGATCACCCCGGCGATACCGAAATCATTCAAAAAGTCTCCCTGATCGAAGAAAACGGTACCCGGCAGGTACGCATGGCCAATCTGGCGGTGGTCGGCAGTCACAAAGTTAACGGCGTGGCCGGTCTTCACTCGCAATTGCTACGAGAACGTGTCATGCCGGAATTCAACGAAATCTATCCGGATAAATTCATCAATATCACCAATGGCATCACGCACCGACGCTGGTTGCTGAAGTGTAATCCGGAGCTTTCTGCACTCATTACCGATAAGATCGGCGAAAACTGGATCAAGGATCTCGAAGAGCTTAAAAAACTGGAGTCCTTTGCAACCAACCCGGTTTTCCAAAAAGAATTCATGTCGATCAAACGGCGGAACAAAGTCGCGCTGGCGCATTACATTGAAGAAACACTACATGTGCCGATTCATCCTGAGTCGCTCTTCGATGTGCAGGTCAAACGCCTTCACATGTATAAACGACAGATGCTTAGCGCCATGCATCTGATTGCACTCTACCAGCGCATCAAGGCCGACCCCAAAATTGATATGGTGCCTCGTACGTTTATCTTCGCCGCCAAAGCCGCGCCCGCTTATCACATTGCGAAACGCGTCATTAAGCTGATTAACGCCATTGGATCAGTCGTCAATCACGACCCCGTTGTTGCGGGTCGCCTCAAGGCCGTTTTCCTGCCCGACTATAATGTATCTCTGGCTGAAAAGATTATTCCTGCCGCAGACCTGTCCGAGCAAATTTCGACCGCCGGCAAGGAAGCTTCCGGTACCGGGAATATGAAACTGGCGCTCAACGGCGCACTCACAGTCGGCACGTGGGACGGGGCGAACATTGAAATCGCCCAGAACGTCGGCGAAGACAATATTTTTATCTTTGGACACCGCGAAGAGGAACTCGAAAAGCTGACCCGTGAGGGATACAACCCGTGGACTTTCTACGACAGCGACCCCGAATTACAGAAGGTTCTGGAGGCGATTCGCGTCAACGCGTTCGATCCGACACAACCCGATCTGTACATGGATATTTTCAACGACTTCACCCGTCACGGCGACCCCTTCTTTTACATGGCGGATTTCCGGCCCTACATCGAAGTGCAGCAAAAAATTGACACTCTGTTCCGCCAGCCGGACAAGTGGGCTGAAAAAGCTATCCTCAACGTGGCGCGCATGGGCTGGTTCTCCAGCGACCGGACCATCCGTGAATACGCCGAAAAAATCTGGAACGTCAAACCCATCTGCATTCCCGCGCCGAACCCGATTGATGAGTGATTTTTTTAAATTCTGAAAATCGGTGAGGTAAAATCACAAGAGGAAAAAACATGAAACGGTTTCTTTTTGTTTTTATCATTCTGTTCGGTGTCGCCGCTCATGCTCAGGAAAACGGCATCCTTGACATTTATGACCGCGAAATCATCGCCACCTGTATGGTGCTTGAGGCTGGCGGTGAAGGCCCGGAAGGAATGCGGGCGGTTTTAAACGTCATTCTGCACCGGGCAAAAAGTGACTGGAGCCGTATGGTTCCGGTTATCGTTAAGCCGGGAGCCTTTTCCTGCATGTCCAGCCTCTGGAACACTGAGGAACTCGACTACAGTCCTCTGCTCAGTCAGGCGCAAAGCCAATCTGAACCATATACCGAAGCGATGAATCTGATCGCTACGCTGGAGCAGGGTCTGCTGACGGATAATACCGCTGGCGCCACACACTACCACGCCGATTATGTCACGCCCTATTGGATCAGTAATATGCGTTATCTTACCACCATCGGCGGACATCATTTTTATGTCGAACTCAGTCAGCAGGTTGCCCTGCTCTGATGCAGAAGCCGGACAATAAATAAGCATCAAACTTTGATTGATTAAGCCGGGGGTATTCCGTAGATTTTCCCGTCTTTTTTTGTCTACTTTTTAAAAGGAGCCTGCGTATGGCGAATAACATTCTGGCGATTACTGTCGGGGCTATTCTGGTTAACAACTTTGTGCTCTCCAAGATTCTCGGCATCTGCCCGTTCCTCGGCGTTTCAAAAAAACTAAGCACCGCACTGGGCATGTCCGGAGCGGTAATCTTTGTCATGACACTGGCATCCATGGTTACATCGCTCATCTATAATTATGTGCTCTCGCAGTCGTTCACCATAGGCGGCGTCACCATCAAACTGGCCTTTCTGAAAATTCTGGTCTTTATCGTCGTTATCGCCGCGCTGGTTCAGGTTGTAGAAATCATACTCCAGAAATTCAGCCCGCCGCTCTACCAGGCGCTCGGTATCTTCCTGCCGCTGATCACCACCAACTGCGCCGTGCTGGGCGCGGCTGAATTAAGTGTAAAAGCCGGACACAGTGTAATTGAAGCCACCATTTTTGGAACCTGCTCCGCCCTCGGGTTTGCGCTGGCACTGGTTCTTTTTTCCAGCCTGCGCGAACGGCTCGATCTGGCTAAAGTGCCAGCTCCGTTTCAGGGAACAGCGATTGCTCTGATCACCGCCGGAATTCTGGCCATGGTCTTTATGGGATTTTCAGGACTTGTCTAACCAACGACTGGTAACGCTATGATGCTTATACTTACTGCTGTACTTTTCGCCGCCGGACTCGGCGCACTGCTGGCTTTAGTCATCGGCCTGACGGCGAGGGCTTTTGCCGTTGAAAGCGATCCAAAGATTGAAACCGTCACTGGAATGCTGCCCGGTGTTAACTGCGGCGGTTGCGGTTATGCCGGATGCGCCGACTTCGCCAAAGCGATTGTTGAAGGCCGCACCATTCCCTCCCAATGCCCGGTTAACACACCGGTCAATATCACACGGATCGCTGAATACCTCGGCATCAGCGCCGGAGCAAAAGAAAAAGTTATCGCGGTCGTCCGCTGCAGCGGAAGCTGTGCGGTCACCGTCCGCTCTCCCTATAACGGCATCAGCGACTGCCGCTCCGCCGTTCTGGTGGCGGGCGGAGCCAAAGGTTGCGACTTCGGCTGTCTGGGCTTTGCCAGTTGCGCGCGCGCCTGCCCGTTCGATGCGATTGAAATGCGCGACGGCCTTGCCGTGGTTCATCCCGACCTGTGCATCGGTTGCGGAAAATGCGTAGACATCTGTCCGAAAAATCTAATCATCCTTGCGCCGGCTGCCATCGATGTACACGTCTACTGCAACTCGCCGGAAAAAGGAGCTCTCAAGCGCAAGGTCTGCAAAACAGCCTGCATTGCCTGCCGTAAATGTGTCAAAGCCGCTGACAATGAATCTCAAATGACCGTTAACGGCTTTCTGGTCGCCACGAATTACAGCAATCCGCCGATTCCTGATTTAGTTGAAAAAGCCGCGTGCCCGACCACCGCCCTGCGTCTGGCCTCAAAACATGCCGCCGGCGCTTACGAAGGAGTTTCAAAATGAGCGATAAACCGCGTAAATTCAAAGGCGGCGTTCACCCGAACGACAGCAAAGCCCTCTCCGCCTCCAACCCAGTACAAACCGCTCCATTGCTCGAAAAATATACGGTCATCGTCCACCAGAATATCGGAGCACCGCCGGAAGTTATCGTCAAAAAAGGCGATCTGGTTAAAAAAGGTCAACCGCTTGCTAAAGCCACCGGCTTTGTTTCTGTTCCGCTTCACGCGCCGACCAGCGGCACCGTCACCGCCATCGAAAAATGCCCCGGCCCTGCTTGTGTCAGTGTTCCAGCCATTGAAATCACCGCCGACGGCAAAGATGAATGGGGCTCACCCTTCGAACCGATTACCGACTGGAAGAACACCGATCCGGCTGTTCTGAAACAACGCGTGGCCGACGCCGGGATCGTCGGTATGGGCGGCGCAGGATTCCCGTCACACGTCAAACTTTCACCGGCCAAACCGGTCGACACACTCATCCTCAACGGTGCAGAGTGCGAACCCTACCTCACCGCCGACCACCGTCTGATGCTCGAACAGACTGAAGACGTTCTGCTCGGCGCGGCGATTCTCGCTCGCATTCTCGGACTGAAAACCGCTGTGATCGGTGTTGAAGGCAATAAACCGGACGCCATTCTGAAACTCAATGCATTTGCCAGCAACTACAACGTCACCGTACAGGAACTGCGCGTCAACTATCCTCAAGGTGCTGAAAAACAGTTAATTTACGCACTCACCGGACGCGAAGTTCCGATCGGCGGATTGCCGATGGACGTCGGCTGCGTCGTACAGAATGTCGCCTCCGCCGTTGCTGTCATGGAAGCCGTCATCAAGGGTCAGCCGTCGATTGAGCGCGTCACCACTGTCACCGGTGAACCGCTCGTCAATCCCGGAAACTGGCGTTTCCGCCTCGGCACACCGATCTCGAAAGCAATTGAACTCGCAGGCGGCGTAAAATACCAGCCCGCCAAACTGCTGCTCGGCGGCCCGATGATGGGCTTTGCGCAGAATTCGCTCGACGTTACCGTCATGAAAAACACCTCGGGCATTCTGCTCATTCCGGTTGAACAGGTTTCGCAGTACACCTCCGAGCCGTGCATCCGCTGCGGTCGCTGTGTTGAAGTCTGTCCGATGGATATCCTGCCCGCCACCATCAGTCAGGCCGTCGAAAACGAACGCTTTGACTGGGCCGAACAGCTCAATGTGACCGCCTGTATCGAATGCGGATCGTGCAGTTACAGCTGCCCGTCGCACCGTCCGCTCAACCAGCATTTCAAGCGGGCTAAAGCTGAAATTGCAGCTGCTAAACGCAAACAACAGAAAAAATAGAGAAGCCTTATGTCAGAAGCAGAAAATCCTGTCATTAAACTGCCCGACGCCACGAAACTGGTGATCAGCAATTCGCCGCATATCCGCGGCGGTGAAACCATTTCAGGCATTATGATCCATGTGCTCGTTGCGCTGGCTCCCGCAGTTGCCGCCGCCATCTGGTTTTTCGGTCTGCATGCCCTGCGCGTTATGGCACTTTGCACCATCGGGTGCATGGTGATTGAAGTGCTCTGGAAAAAAGCAATGAAACAGCCGGCAAACAGCTGGAAAGACGGTAGCGCGGCTCTCACGGGGCTTCTGCTCGCCATGAATCTTTCAGCAGGCGCGCCCTGGTGGATCTGCATTCTCGGTTCGCTGCTGGCCATCGGCCTCGGCAAACAGATTTTCGGCGGACTGGGCTATAACCCCTTCAACCCGGCCCTCGTCGCGCGCGTCGCTCTGCTGATAGGGTTTCCGCAGCTGATGACATCGTGGGTCACGCCGGCACCCGGCCAATGGCTGGCCTGCGATGCGCTGACCGGCGCAACACCACTGGCCGTTGACGGCGCACATCTGGCCTCCATCAGCGACCTTTTCTACGGCAACGTCGGCGGATGTCTCGGTGAAACCTCGGCACTCGCCCTGCTCATCGGAGGAATCTATCTGCTGCTGCGCAAACTGATTAAGTGGCAGATACCGGCCTCCTTTATCGGAACCGTCGCGCTAATTACCGGAATCGCTCACCATTTTTATCCCGAACTGACACCTCCTGCGCTCTATCATGTTCTTGCCGGCGGTCTGATGATCGGCGCATTCTTCATGGCGACGGATATGGTCACCTCGCCGATGACAGCGAACGGCGCACTCATTTTTGGTTGCGGATGCGGAATCATTACCAGCGTCATCCGCATCTGGGGCGGCTATCCGGAAGGCGTCAGCTTCTCCATCCTCTTTATGAACGCACTCACCCCGCTCATCGACCGCTACACGATTGGTAAACCATTCGGCTACATCCGCATCAAAAAGGAGGCTACCCAATGAGTAGCGAAAACGTAAAAATCACTCCGCTCGTGCTGAGCACGGGTCTGATTTCATTTGTTGCCACCGCTCTGATGGCATGGGTTTTCGTAATTACCGAAGCACCGATTGCCGCAACCCAGCAGCAGAAAAACACCGCCGCGCTGAGTCAAGTCCTGCCGGCTTTCGACAACCAGCCTCTGCAGGAGGCCATTACACTTAACGGGGTCACCTTCTACACCGCCCGCAAGGACGGACAGATCGCCGGATTCGCAGGTGAAACCGTTTCAACCAAAGGATATGCCGGGGAAATCAGCATATTGGCCGGTCTGAAACCGGACGGAACCATCACCACCGTACTCGTCACGAAACAGTCGGAAACTCCCGGCCTTGGAACCGTTGTTGCTGAACGTATACGTGAAAAAACCATTTCCGGAATCATCGCAGGTAAAAAAGAAACGGGCCTGCCACCAAACAAAATTCTCGACCAGTTTAATGGTATGAAGGCCGTGGCGGGACAGACGCCGTGGGAGGTCAAAAAAGATGGCGGCGAGCTCGATGCGATCACCGGCGCCACGATCACCAGTCGCGCCGTCGGCGGAGCCGTCTTCGCCATTGCCGAAACGTTCGCCGCTCAGCGTGCAACGCTGATCAAAGAAAATACTGGAGCAAAGGATTAAAGGATCACTGTCATGATAAACCCTCTTTCAATGCTTTTTTATCTCAACCATCCAACAATCCACCAATCCATTCATCCGTCCTCCATGGAGGTTATCTAATGTCCTTATTTAAAGAATTAACCAAAGGAATCATCCGCGAAAATCCGACTTTCGTGCTGATGCTTGGTATGTGCCCGACGCTGGCTGTTACCAACAACGCGGTCAATGGATGCAGCATGGGGCTGGCGACACTTTTTGTGCTGGCTGGCAGTAATATGGTGATTTCACTCATCCGCAACGTTGTGCCGACGAAGGTTCGTATTCCCTGTTACGTCGTTGTGATCGCCGCCTTCGTTACCGTGGTCGATCTGCTGATGCAGGCCTACGCACCGGTTGCAATCTACGAAGCACTCGGCATTTTCATCCCGCTCATCGTCGTGAACTGCATTGTGCTGGGTCGCGCTGAAGCATTTGCCTGCAAAAACGACGTGCTGGCCTCAATCGCTGACGGGATCGGCATGGGACTTGGCTTTACCCTGGCACTCGCCATCATCGGCGGCCTCCGCGAATTTCTGTCAACCGGCTCACTCTTCCAGATCAAACTGATCGAAGGCTGGACCCAGCCCTTTATGCTCATGGGTCAGGCGCCTGGCGCATTTATTCTGCTTGGCATCCTGCTGGCGATCATTAACTGGAACAACATGCGCAAAGCCAAAAAAGCGGGCCGCCCGTGGAATCCGCCCGGCATCGACTGCTACCAGTGCAATCTCTGCGACTTCGGGAAAAAATAAGAGACCCGTATGCTGTGAATGACAACGCCCCGGAGGTTCCGGGGCGTTTTTCTTTTCCAAGTGTTGGAAGAATTGTCTTGCGGCTTGTCTTTGCACAGACTGGACGGCATATTGCTCGGCATTAACGATTTAAGAACCGCCGACTGGAACTCTATGGATAAGAAAGCGCTGAGCGAACGTGACATCTGCACGAAGTTCATCACGCCCAGCCTCGTGGCAGCGGGGTGGAACGTCGATACACAGATTCGCGAAGAGGTCGGCTTCACCGATGGCCGGATTTATGTCCGGGGAAAAATCCACACACGTGGAGCCCAGAAACGCGCCGACTACATTCTTTACTACAAGCCGAACATTCCCATCGCCATTATCGAGGCCAAAGACAACAACCACTCGGTCAACGCCGGTATTCAGCAGGCGCTCGGCTACGCGGATACGCTTGAGATTCCGTTTGTCTTCAGCAGCAACGGCGACGCTTTCCTGTTCCACGATAAAACTGTGAAATCGGGTAGCATCGAAACCGAACTCCCACTTACTGCCTTTCCGTCTCCAGAACAACTCTGGCAGAAATACAAAGCATTCAAAGGCATTCCCGACGAAGCGGCTCCCATTGTCGCTCAAGACTATTTCTCCGACGGCTCCGGCCGCTCACCGCACTACTACCAGCAGATCGCCATCAACCGGACAGTGAAAGCGATTGCGTGCAACGAGGGCAACAACCGCCATCTGCTCGTCATGGCGACGGGCACTGGAAAGACCTACACAGCATTTCAGATTATCTACCGTCTGTGGAAGAGCGGCCGTAAAAAGCGGATTCTCTTTCTGGCGGATCGTACGTCTCTGATCGACCAGACCGTGCGCGGGGATTTCCGCCATTTTAAGGAGGCCGTGACGGTCATCAAAAACAAGCAGATCGACACCGCCTACAACGTTTACCTCGCCCTCTACCAAGGTCTTTCCGATAACAAAAACAGCGATACCGACGCCTACAAACAGTTCAGCCCGGAATTCTTCGATCTGGTGATTGTGGACGAGTGCCATCGCGGCAGTGCCCGCGAAGACAGCAAGTGGCGCGAGATTCTGGAATACTTCAAGGGCGCAACGCATATCGGCCTCACCGCCACTCCGAAAGAGACAAAAGAAGTTTCCAGCAGCGAATATTTTGGCGATCCACTCTACACCTACTCGCTCAAACAAGGTATTGATGACGGCTTTCTCGCCCCGTACAAAGTGATCAAAGTCACGCTGGACATTGACGCCGAAGGCTGGCGTCCGCCGAAAGGCTTCAAAGACAAAGACGGCAAACCGGTTGAAGACCGGATTTATAACCGCACCGACTTCGACAAAACCCTCGTCGTGGAAGAGCGCCGCCAGCTC
Organism: uncultured Verrucomicrobiota bacterium; assembly: GCA_964398915.1. Classification (GTDB taxonomy): domain Bacteria; phylum Verrucomicrobiota; class Kiritimatiellia; order Kiritimatiellales; family Tichowtungiaceae; genus Tichowtungia. The sequence continues at coordinate 75,141 of CAYNOR010000003.1, read as the reverse complement.
GTGGCGCAGAAGATCACCGAATTCCTCAAAGGTAGCGGACGCTTTTCAAAAACCATCGTCTTCTGCGTGGACATTGAGCACGCCGAGGGAATGCGCAAGGAACTGGCGAACGCCAACGCCGATGAAGTCGCCCGCAACAGCAAATACGTGATGCAAATCACCGGCGACAATGAAGAAGGTAAGCGCCACTTGGACGCGTTCATCAGCCCTTCCGAGCCTTATCCGGTCATCGCCACCACGTCCAAGCTCATGACCACCGGCGTGGATGCGCAGACCTGTAAGCTGATCGTTCTCGATTCAAATATCGGCTCGATGACGGAGTTCAAACAGATCATCGGGCGCGGCACCCGCATCAACGAGGATTTCGGCAAGCATTACTTCACCATCATGGATTTCCGCAATGTAACCGCCCTCTTCGCCGATCCGGCCTTTGACGGCGATCCGGTCCGCATTAAAGAAGCCGGACAGGATGACGACATTTCCGGCGCAGAAGACGAAGCCGACAACACGCCGGTCATTGACGAACAGACCGGAGAGACCGTCGACTTTCCGGAGCCGGAAAAGCCGGATGTGTCGATTGTTTTGGAAGACCCGGAGGAATACCGGGTTCGCCGCAAGGTGACCGTCAACGGCGTGGAAGTCACAGTCATCAAGGAGCGGGTTCAATACATGGGCGATGACGGCAAGATTATCACCGAAAGCCTGCGCGACTACACCCGCAAGAGCATCCGCACCACCTATGCCTCGCTGGATTCATTCCTCAACTCCTGGAAACGGGCCGACAAAAAACGGGCCATCGTCGACGAACTGGAACGGCATGGTGTACTCTTCGCCGCCCTGAACGAGGAAATCGGTTCCGCATACGATCCGTTCGATCTGATCTGCCACGTCGCTTACGAACAGAAACCGCTCACCCGCAAAGAACGCGCCGAGCAGGTCAAAAAGCGCGACTACTTCACCCGCTACGGCGACCTCGCCCGCAAAGTGATTGCCGCCCTGCTCGACAAGTATGCCGACGAAGGCATGCTCGACCTCGAAAATCCGGCTGTTATCACTCTCGACCCGATCAAACGGCTTGGCACCGCGCCGGAGATTATCCGCGCCTTCGGCGGCAAAGCCGCCTACGATGCCGCCATCCACAAACTGACCGACGAACTCTACACCGCCGCCTGACGCCGGGAAAAAGGATGAAGGATAAAAGATGAAGGATGAAGTTCCAGATTTGAGAGTACGGACGAAGGACTTCGCTTTACGCATGATTCGCATGTTTTGTGCGTTGCCGAAACGAACCGAAGCGCAAGTGCTTGGCAAGCAGGTGCTGCGTTCAGGAACCTCGGTGGGTGCAAACTACCGCGAAGCCCAGCGAGCCCGCTCTAAAGCTGAATTCATTGCGAAAATCGGCGACTGTCTGAAAGAGCTCGACGAAACGTCCTACTGGCTCGAACTTCTGGCCGCCAGCGATATCGTTCCTGCCGAAAAACTCGACGCTCTCCGCGACGAATGCGAACAGCTTCTCGCAATCTTCACCACCATTTCAAAAAACTCTAAATCCAACCCTTCATAATTCATCCTTCAACCCTCAACCTTAATCTACTTATGCCCAATATTTCCTCCATCATCAAAAACGTCCGTAACATCATGCGGCAGGATCGCGGCGTCTCCGGCGACGCCCAGCGGCTCGAACAGCTCGGCTGGATGCTCTTCCTGAAAATCCTCGACGACAAAGACCAGGAACTCGAACTCATCCGCGACCGCTACAAGTCCGTCATCCCGGATAAATTCCAGTGGCGCAACTGGGCCGCTAATGCCGAAGGGATCACCGGAGAGCCGTTGATTCTCTTCATTGACCATCCGACCGACGGACTTTTCGCCACGCTCAAAAACCTGAAAGCGCCGCACGCCCCGCAGCGCGCCGCGCTGGTGCGTGAAGTGTTCGACGGTTCGAACAACTACATGAAGTCCGGCTACGAACTGCGCAAAGTCATCAACCAGCTCAACGGCTTCGACTTCAACAACTCCGACGACCGCCACATCTTCGGCACCGTCTATGAATCCATCCTGATCGAACTGCGCGATGCCGGCAACAAAGGCGAATACTACACGCCCCGCGCCATCACGCAGCTCATGACGCAGATGACCGCTCCAAAGCTTGGAAACAAAGTGCTCGACCCCGCCGCCGGAACCGGCGGCTTCCTCTCCGCCGCCATCGACTACATCCGCGAAAAGGAAGTCCGCACCCTCGACGACGAAGCCGTCCTTCAGAAATCCATCACCGGCTGGGAACTGAAACCGGTCTCCTACGTTCTCGGCCTCACCAATCTGATTCTCCACGGCCTCGACGTGCCGGACTGGCACTACCGCGACAGCCTGAAAACCGAATACAACACCATCGGCCCGAAACAGCAGGTCGATGTCATCCTCGCCAATCCGCCCTTCGGCGCCAGCATCGCCGATGGCGTCGAAACCAACTTCCCGCAATCCTTCCGCTGCCGTGAATCCGCCGATCTCTTCGTCGTCCTCATGATCCAGCTATTGAAACCAAACGGACGCTGCGCCATCGTTTTACCCGACGGCTGTATCACCGGCGACGGCTACAAAGAACGCATCCGCGAAAAACTGCTCACCGACTGCAACCTGCACACCATCATCCGCCTGCCGCAATCCACCTTCTTCCCCGCCACCGTTTCGACCAACCTGCTCTTCTTCGAGAAAGGCAGCCCCACAAAAGACATCTGGTACTGGGAACACCGCCTGCCGGAAGGCCAGAAAAGCTATTCCAAAACCAAAGCCATCCAGTTTGACGAATTCGCCCCGCTCATCGAATGGTGGGACAACCGCGAAGAAAACGAAACCGCCTGGAAAGTGAACGTCAAGGAGTTGAAACGTGGCTTTGATTTGGATGTGAAGAATCCGCACCGCGAAGAGTTGGAAGAAGGCCGAACGGCGGAAGAATTGATAACACTATTAAAGCACTCTTTTCAGAACTCAGCCGCCATGCTTGAAAAGTTGCGGGAACACGCCTGATGAGAACCTCTTTCGTTAAGCTTGGAAGTTGCATAAAGCAATATCGCAACGAGATATGGGTAGATGACTCCATGAGTTATGGTCAGATCACCGTATCAGGCACGGGAACAATTTCTCACCGGGGAACAAAGTCCGGCGCAATCATAGGACGTAAGCGTCAGTTCATTGTAGATCTTAAAGCTCACCCCAACACCCTGATTTTTACGCGGCAGGGAATTTATGATGGCGCTATTGGCTTTGCGCCATCTGATACCGACGGCTGTATCGCTACGGAGAATATGCCGATGTTCTCCCTGAAGTCGGGAATTAGCAGAGAATACATGGAGCAATTCCTTCTCTCTGCCGTTTTCAAAACCGAGGTAAAGAAACTCGCGCCAAAAGGTGCCGCTCAAAAAAGCGTCCATGAGCGAGTGCTGCTGGAGGTTCCTATTCCTCTTCCGCCCATAGAAACTCAGATCGCGATTGCGACTTCGGTGGCGAAAAAACGACAATTCATCCGCACGATTCAACACGAAATCGCGCATCAGGAGGCGTTGCTGGGCAAACTCAAGCAGGCGATTTTGCAGGAGGCGATTCAGGGCAAGCTGACCGAAGAATGGCGTGAAGCCCACCCCGACACCGAACCCGCCAGCGAACTGCTCAAACGCATCCAAAAAGAAAAAGCCCGCCTCATCGCCGACAAAAAACTGCGTAAAGGAAAACCCCTCCCAAAAATCACCCCCGTCGAAATCCCCTTCGAGATTCCGAAGAGTTGGGAGTGGTGTCGGATGGGAGACATCTGTGGTTTTATCACGAAAGGAACAACGCCAGCCCCGCATAAACTAAAACCAACAGGTGATATTCCTTTCCTGAAGGTTTATAACATTCGGGCGCAAAGAATTGATTTCGATTACCGACCTCAATTCATTGACCAGCGCATTCATGAAGGCGATCTTTCACGCTCGATTGTGTATCCCCAAGACGTTTTGATGAACATCGTCGGGCCGCCTCTAGGAAAGGTTGCCATCGTTCCAAACAAATATTCTGAATGGAATATCAATCAGGCATTAGCGGTTTTCCGTCCGTTAAAAATTGAGATTAATCAGCTTCTCTATTTGTTTTTGTGTGAAGGTGCGCCAATTCGGGCAACGGTAACGAAAGGTGTTGTCGGTCAGGATAATATTTCTCTGGCTCAATGTAGAGCGCTCATGTTCCCCCTCCCTCCGCTGGCGGAGCAAGCGGCGATAGTGGAGCGGGTGGAGGCGCTGATTACAACCTGCCGCGCATTGGAAACGGAGATCGAACACAGCCGCACGCACGCCGCCCACCTCCTCCAGGCCGTCCTCAAAGAAGCCTTCTCTCCGGCATCATGAAAGCACGTTCCAAAGAGCTCCTCGACCGAGCCATCGCCGCGACGGTGGCCGCCATTGAGATTTATAATAAGCCTGATTTCATCTACCGCGAAGAGGCGTTTGCTGTGCTGGCCATCAATGGCTGGGAGCTACTTTTAAAAGCAAAATGGCTCGCTGACCACGGCAACAAAGTCAGCTCACTTTACGTAATGGAACCACGCGTCAAAAAAGATGGAGCCAAAAGCAAGAAGCTTAAAATTAGAGAAACTCGCTCCGGAAACCCACACACTCATGGCCTAGACTTTCTAGCCAAGAAACTCGTCGAGACTAAATCATTTGACGCAACCGCATGGGCAAATATTCAGGCGTTACTGGAAATGAGGGATTCCTCAATCCATTTTTATAATCGCACAGGGGCATTCCCTGTGCGTCTTCAGGAAATCGGAACGGCTAGCCTGAAAAATTTCGTCGCTGCCGCCAAAAACTGGTTTGACCGCGATATGTCAGAGTTCAACTTCTATCTCATGCCGCTTTCCTTTGTTGCGCTTCCGCAACAAATGGAGGCTGTGATATTGAACCATGAGGAGAAAAAATTTCTGGCCTTCGTCGAAAGCCTTGAGCCAACTGATGATGATGCAGCTTCGCCATACTCGGTCACGGTGAATATCGACATCAAATTCACCCGATCAAAAGCCAAGGATGCGCTCGGGGTGCAAATAACAAACAATCCCAATGCCCCTGAGGTCAGGCTAACAGAAGAACAGATTCGCCAGCAATACCCGTGGGATTACGAGCGGCTGACAAAAGAATGCTGCAAACGCTACTCCGATTTCAAACAGGCAAAAAAATATCACGACCTCAGGAAGAAACTATTGAAAGACAAGCGCTTTGGTGAGCTACGATTTCTTGACCCTGGGAATCCCAAAAGCTCGAAAAAATCGTTTTTCAGCCCAAATATTTTGCAGGATCTGGACAAGCACTATACACAGAACCTAAAGTCATCTGCCAAGAAAGATCAACCGGAGACCAAGTCATGAGTGGAAGCAAAGAATACGGTTATCCATCCTTCGTAATTCATGAGCTGGTCAAAAGGCCGAAGAAAAGTCTGAAGCCGCCCGTACTGCAAAAGTACCGGGAGGAAGGCCGTCAATATGACTTTCCAGTCTATCTGACTGATGAAGAGCGTCTTGTGCCGATACGGATTAAAATTTCCGCCGGACGGCTGGACGAGCGGTTCACGTATGAAGCGGCCTTTATTCTGGATGGCGAGCGGGTGCGCGGAGTTGGATATTGCGAAGTTTCCAAAAAGCGGTACTATGACCGCGATTTCATTCCCAAAGGTTGGCACCAAAACCTGATCGATCCGAATCTCGACAGCGAAAACGCAAATAAAAATCGGCACGATGGACTGATAAATTGGACAGTGACAGATTTCGAGGATTTTCTGAACAAAGTGTGCGCACTGTGGAATATTGATCTGGGTAAAGAAAGGGAACTGCTGTGAACACAACTATTAACAATCTTCTTTCGCCCGAAATCCTGCGCTCCTCTATGGAGCATTTCTGGAACGAGCAGCTTACCGTCGAGCAGGCGGGAAATGGCCTGGCCGCCGCGTTGCCGCTGATGTACCCCGACGGCTGGCAGATCACGGTCAACATTGAACCGTTTGCCCCGGCTCAGGCGCTGATCACCGACAAAGGCCGGACGCTGATGATGCTGGATCGCGAGGGACTGAATCTCGATCCCCGGGCAAAACACAATTACGCTCTGCTCGAAGAAAAGAAAAAGATCTTCGAACTGGATCAGCACGGCTTCGAACTGCGCAAACTGATCAAGCTCCCGTTAAGCGGATTGGATATCCAACTCTTCGCCGAATCGCTGGTAAGCATTTCGCATCTGATTTACCGGAACGAATCGCGCAGCGCACAGGAACACACCGTGCGAAAATCTCTTGAGCGCACCTTCACCGCATGCCATTTCACTCCAAAGCAGGATGTGTATCTGACCGGCAAGGTCGGAGAGAAAATTCATGTGGACTTTTTCTTTGAAAAGGAACGTCAACTTGCCATGGAGTCGATTGAAATCCACGACCGCGTCAAAGATTACATGGAACGCTGGGCCTGGCGCTGGACCGATCTGAAAAAGCAAAACCCCGAACTCCTCAGCGCAATGGTTTATAACCCCGATTTACAAGATTGGGACACAACCTCCCTGAAAATCGGCAAGGAAGTCTGCGATCTCTTCTGCCCGTCTCATGACCGGGATCAAATCAGAGACACGCTGATTCGCCTGCAAGCTGCCTGAGCATTTCAATTATGCGAAGAAGCGATCGTGGAGCGGGTGGAGGCGCTGATGGAAACCTGCCGCGCGCTGGAAACGGAGATCGAACACAGCCGCACCCACGCCGCCCACCTCCTCCAGGCCGTCCTCAAAGAAGCCTTCTCCCCCGCCTCCGGCACGGATGATAAAGTCGCAACCGGAATTCAGTTGCAAAACAGGAAGAGAGTGTAATACAACATGAGCCGCAAGGAGAAACTCAAGGAGCGATTCCGGACAATACCGGCGGATTTTACATGGAATGAGCTCTGCTCCCTGCTGAACGGATTCGGATATGAAATGCTGGCAGGATCGGGGTCACGGCGAAAGTTTTATAAGAAAAGCACGGGCGATTTGATCAGCCTGCATGAGCCGCATCCCGGCTCAATTGTGAAAAAGTATGCGCTGAAAGAAGTTCATGAGCATTTGGAAGAAAAAGGGGAACTGGAATGAAACCGCTTCAATATAAGGGCTATCTCGGCTCGGTCGAATGCAGTTTTGAGGATGGATGCCTGTTCGGCAAAATTCTGCATATTAATGATCTGGTTACCTATGAAGCTCAGACCGTTCCAGAGCTGGAAGCCGAATTCAAAGAATCGGTGGACGACTATATCGCAACCTGCACACAGGCTGGAAAAGAGCCGGACAAGGCGTTTAAAGGTACGTTTAATGTCCGCATGACACCCGAGCAGCACAAAGCCGCCGCTGTTGCCGCCGCGTCACTGGAAACAACTCTTAATGACTTCGTATCTCAGGCCGTTGCCGAAAAACTCGCTGGCCGCGAAGTGCATCATCACAACGACCAGCACATTCATATTGAAGCCAGCACAACCGAACTGCTCGATTTCGGAGCCATGCGACGCGGCGGAGGCTATTTAATCAAGGAGGAGTCCGGTGAGTACAGGGTCTAAACTTTCCATGAACAAACTTCTGGTCACTTCTCATCGGTTTACGGCACACAACTCCAAACCGAAAGAAGGCAAAGGTTTCATCAATTTTCATTTTGAGGACAACCGTAAGGATTGTCTCTGCGAACCGAACGGCTCTATCTGCTGGCAAGCCACTCTGACTGTGAAAGCATTCAGCGGAACCGGCAGCCAGCCCGACCCCGCCAACGATCTCCTGCTGATGGAGGCTGTTGTTTCGGTGGATGCGGAATTCACCGCTGAGAAACTCGACTCGACCGACTCATTGCAGTCATTCGCATGGTATTTTGACGATACCTGTAAACGGAAACTGCTCAGCAAAATGAAACTTCTTTTGCTTGATACCGAGTTCGCCAACGTTCCCCTTCCCAACAACCCTTGAGCGCCGCCCACCTCCTCCAGGCCATCCTCAAAGAAGCCGTCTCTCCTGAGTCATGGAAGCACGGTCCAAAGAGCGCCTCGCCTGGGCCGTCGCCGCAACAGTGGCTGAATCAAATAAACTGCGACAGGAAGCGCACGTCGTTTTCATAGAGGTTGCGGATATCTTTGATGCCGTACATGATCATGGCGAGACGTTCAATGCCCATGCCGAAGGCGAAGCCGGTGACTTTTTCCGGATCGTAGCCGACCTTTTTGAAAACATTCGGATCGACCATTCCCGCACCGAGAATTTCGATCCAGCGGGCTTTACCGCCGACTTCAAAAAAGAAATCCACTTCAAAACTCGGCTCAGTGAACGGGAAAAAGTGCGGCCGAAAGCGGATTTTTACTTCATCGCCCAGGAACTGTTTCGCGAAATAGGCCAGCGTGCCTTTGAGGTCGGCCATCGAAACCTTCTCAGCCACAAAAAGCCCTTCTACCTGATGGAAGTTGGCGCTGTGCGTGGCATCCGGCGTATCACGGCGGTAACAGCGGCCGGGCGCAATGATACGGATCGGCGGCGTATGGCTTTCCATGTAACGCACCTGCACCGGCGAAGTATGGCAGCGCAACAGATCGCCGCTGTTGAGGTAAAAGGTATCCTGCTCATCGCGCGACGGGTGATCGGCAGGCGTGTTGAGCGCATCAAAGTTATTCCAAACGGTTTCGATATCCGGCCCGTCAGCGACCGTAAAGCCGATAGTCTGAAAAATTTCGACAATGCGGGCGGTCACTTTACTGATCGGATGCTCAGAGCCGAGTTCCGGCCACAGCCCCGGAAGTGTCGGATCGAAGGCCGCGCCGGATTTTACACTGGAAACCAACGCTCCCTGCCGTTCCTTAATCAGCTCGGCCAGCTCATTTTTAAGCGCGTTGGCTCCTTTGCCGAACAGCGGCTTCTCTTCATTCGGCACTTCTTTAAGCTGGGCCATCACTTCGGGCAGCAGCCCGTTGCGGCCAAGGTATTTAATGCGTACCGCTTCGAGCGCGGCAGCATCCGCCGCCCCACGAGCTTCCGCCAGTGCCGTTTCTCTGATCTGATTGAGTTCTTGCAGGTTCATAACTATTCCAATCCATGGAAAATCCTAAAACCCGGTCACGCCGGTCTTCCAATGTTCGGACAAGCTACTGATAAACCGGGCTGTTGTCTGGAAAAAATTTGCTGATTTTAACGGTACAAAAACGGGTGCAGCCATCCGACTGCCCCCGTATTCCATCCACCCCGCGGAGAGCGGAACTATTTCAGCGTGCTCTGGATGAAAATCATCACGAACAGCGCGACGGTTTCAATAACGCCGAGGGTGGTGAGATAGTTTCCGAAGCCCTGCCCGGTTTCAGCCAGCGCATCCGCGCCTGCGGCACCCGCTTTGCCCTGATACCAGGCAGAAATGCCCATCGCGATTCCGCCGATAACTCCCGCACCGACCATCGCTGGCCACATCGTGGCGGTTGCAGTGCCCAATGAAATGATTTTTTTCATCAGTAGCATACCGTAAATGGTCTGCGAGAGCGGTGCGCCGATGAAAACGAGCAGAATGAACGGCGCCGCCTTGCCTTGCGCATAACATTTTTTCCATGCGCCGATTCCGGCCATCCCGGCGACTCCGGTTCCGAGCGCGGAGCCGATTGCCGCGAATCCCAGCGACATTGCGCCGCCCATTTTTGCCAATGCTGCCATAGTCTGAATATCCATCTGATTCCTCCTGTTGTTCCACTTATTTTGTAATCTTTTCCGGACAGAGATTCTCTGCCCGTTTTGCAAACGGTTTGAATATGATTCCCGACCACTGCACGCCGGCATGACCCGAAAATTCGAGTGTGTTGAGACGAATCCCATGTACGAGAATAGACATCCCGCCCAGCACGATATTCAGTGCATGTCCCGCAAAGATGCAGAGCGCGGCAATCAGACCTCCCACCAGCACGCCGCGAGCACCCAAAGCCTCGACCGCCATCTGGTTGAAGGCGTTGGCGATAGCAAAGGATGCCGCACCTACCGCATAGAGACGCACATACGAAATGATATCCACGAAACAACTGATTACATTAAGCACCAGTGTGACCAGTCCTAAATAAGATTTCTCCAAAATCAAACTAACTGTAATTAAACCGATCCCCGTATAAATCACGCCCCATAAAACAGAGGATGCAATGGGCGGCGGCATATCCACTACCATTTCAAGCACAATGAAATAGAGCATGCTGATACAACACAGCCATCCGATTTCAGCCAGGCAGGCCCAGCTTCTCAGTTTCCGGAAAAAATTCCATAGGCGGGCAATGGCAAGATGAATCGCTCCCAGCGTAAAACAGACAAGCATCACGTGTTTTTCGGCTAAATCCGCATCGCCGCTTCCTGTCAGCCAGTTTGAACTCAGACCGCGCAACGGTGCGGGCAGAGATTCCAAGCTGATTCCAAACCATGTTCCCGTCAGTGCACCCCAAACGACGGTGCAGATGCTCATGATCATCAGCAGATTGAGTCCCGGCTGAGCTGCTTCCTTACCGCTCAGCTTGCGTTTAAAGAAAAGAGTCATCCCGATAAACAGCAACCCATAACCGGCATCCCCGACCAGAAATGCAAAAAAGATGCTCAAGAAAATCAAAAAAAGCGCGCTGATATCCAGTTCATGATAGCCGGGAATGACCCCGATGATGCCGAACACCGCTTTGATCGGGGTGACCCATTTCGGATTGCGCAGAAGCGTCGGAACCGGGTCGTTCTCTGCCGGATCTTCCGTCAGAACCGCCCAGCCGTTTTTAACGGCTTCGGAGCGCAAAGCCTTCTCCTGTTCAGCCGGGAAAAATCCGCGCAGATACAGAACTGCTTCCTCGCCGCCCATACCGGTGCGCGCTTCGAGATAATGGATGCGGTCTTCCGCCTGATTAGCCAGCGTTGCAACGGCAGCATGATCGCCGGCATAACCGTGAAACTCATTTTCTGTTTTCGCCAGCTTCGCCTGAGTCTCTGCAAGCTTTATCCGCATGTCTGCCAGCGACAGTTCCGGCAATACCACTTCCTCGGCTTCAACCGATATACCGTCGCGCCCGACCAATGCAAAATAAACAGTGGCGCGGTCGCGACTCAGCTCAATAAACTGTGCGCCATCCGGCACCGGAGGCATCTCTTTAACCGCCGTTTTGTATAATTTAACCGTTACGCCTTTGGCATTCAGACCGCGCACGGTTTCCGGCGAAAAACTACCGAACGGTTCATAATGCCGGACATCCAGCTCAAGCATCTCGATCTGTTCAGTCAACGCATGTTTACGGTGAATTAAATCCCAAACTGCCTGAACCGTTTCCTGAGGTGCTTTGCCGGACGGCTTAACATGCGGATGCTTTGGAAGAACTTCAAGCGCACGATGAAGATGATCAACCAGATTGCGGGCTTCATCCAGATCGGCTCCTTCCGGCGGCTGAATGGGCTGCAAATGCACAACGCCGAGATCACGTAGCGCCGCCAGAGTCTTCTCTTGGGAGGCGTGTGTGCACAGCAACGTCAGTTTTTTCATTTTGACTATCATGCAAACTTCCTTGGAGTGCTGGAGTTCCGGAGTACTGAATAATTGGAAACACAGGAACACGAGGCTCCCCTCACTCCAATACTCCCATACTCCATTACTCCATTCTTCCTCATGCCGACCTCACCTTTTCTACGCTCTTGCCTTTGGCAATCTTGGAACGGGCAACCGCGGCGGTCTGCTGGTCGCCCATAAAAATGCGGATAACGCGGATATTTTCACGGCACTCAGGAATTTTAACCTTCTCAAACAGATTCACACGTTGAGAGGTTGTACGCAGTTCATCTGACAGCAAGCGGTGCTGTTCTTCAATTACCTGCCGCTCAACGCGCAGCCGGATAAGCTGCCGGAGCAGGTCGATCCCGCTGTCCACCCATGCGGGCGTTTCAAACAGATCAGGAACCGCTTCTTCAAACCGCAGACTTTCAAACAACGGAATCGTAACGCCCGCGATATTGCCGCTGGAGCGTCGGATCTCCAGTATCTTAATGTACGGCGCAAAATCAAACGGCTCAGAAAAAAGCTTAACCCACGCGGTCAGACCGGCGCGTGCCTTTTCTTCTTCGTCGCGCTTGGCGGCAATTTGTGCTTCCAGCATACGCATTTCGAGTTGCAACTGCTGCTTCTTGAGCAGCAGCGTAGGCAGATAGCGCCGGAAACGCGTCAGCGCGTCGCGCTGCGCCTTCAACTCGTTTTTCGTATATTTGATCTTCGCCATGCTGTTTTTTCAGGTGTGGGCAGGATGCATCCTGCCCTTACGATTTCGGCCAGAACTTATCGGTCAGCTTTGAAGCAATCCCTGTTTCCTGCGGTTCGAAGCAGTCGGCCAGAATCTGCCAGCCGAGATCCAGCGCGCCTTCGAGCGGAATATTGACAGACAGCGCCATCATTTCCTTTTCAAAGCGTTCGCCGTATTTGAGAAGTTTGGTGTCCCAGCCGCTCATGCGGAAACCCATCGACTGCTTCTCCAGTGTTTCCCTGTAGGAGGCGTAAAGCTGAATCATGGTATCCATGATGGCGCGATGGTCGGCGCGGGTTTTTCCGTTCACCTGCTGTTTAAGGCGGCTCAGCGAACCGAACGGTTCAATGCGTCCGTTCTTGAGATAAAACTGCCCTTCGGTGATGTAGCCCGTGTTGTCCGGAACCGGATGGGTTACGTCATCGCCCGGCATCGTCGTCACGGCAAGAATGGTGATTGAGCCGGAACCCTCGAAGTCGACCGCTTTTTCGTAGCGCGAAGCCAGCTGCGAATAAAGGTCGCCGGGATACCCGCGGTTGGACGGAATCTGCTCCATGGTAATCGCGACTTCCTTCATTGCATCGGCAAAGTTAGTCATATCCGTCAGAAGAACCAGTACGCGTTTATTCTTCAGTGCAAACTGCTCGGCAGTTGCCAGCGCGATATCCGGAACAAGCATACATTCCACCGTCGGGTCGGAAGCGGTGTGCACAAAAAGAATCGACCGCGAAAGCGCACCGTTTTCCTCAAGATAATCGCGGAAGTAAAGATAGTCGTCGTGCTTAAGTCCCATACCGCCGAGAATAATTACATCCACTTCAGCCTGCAGTGCGATGCGCGCCAGCAGTTCATTGTAGGGTTCGCCCGCCACCGAGAAAATCGGCAGCTTCTGCGATTCGACCAGCGTATTGAATACGTCAATCATCGGAATCCCGGTACGAACCATGTTGCGCGGGATGATGCGCTTGGCCGGATTGACGGACGGGCCGCCGATCGGAATCATGTTTTCAGTCAGCTGCGGGCCATGGTCGCGCGGTACGCCGGACCCGGTAAAAACACGGCCCATCAGGTTTTCAGAAAACGGAATCTGCATCGTATGTCCGAGGAAGCGGACTTTTGAATCCGTTGAAACGCCGCGCCCGCCGGCGAATACCTGAAGGTAAACGCGGTTGCCTTCAAGACGGATAACCTGCGCCAGCGACGTGCCGAATCCGGACTCCACCTGAGCCAGCTCGCCGTAAACAATTCCGTCGGCGCTGACCACGATGACGTTGCCCGCGATCTGTTCAATGCGGTGATAAACCTTATGCATAATCCGTAACCTCCGCGATCTGGTGATCAAGCTGTTCCTGCTGTTTTTTAAATTCGTCTGAGTTGAACGCGAGCTGATTCCAGTCGCGCGCGGCCTGCGTCAGCTTATGGAAGAAGCTGCGTGCGGCGTCTTTGTTTTCAAACTTCAACGCGGTCTTCAAAAACCGGGAGATGAATCCGAAAACATGTTTCTGGCGTTCGACCGGCGTGGCGGCATCCACATCGTTAAAGGCGTTCTGTTGCAAATAGACGGCATCGAGATATTCTGCCTTGAGATAGACGATAAAGTCCTCAATCGACGTTCCTTCTTCGCCGACCACCTTCATCATCTGGCCGACTTCGCTGCCTTCGCGCAGGAAACGGCGGGCCTGCACCAGCTCGTCGGCGTCCACGACGCTGGTGTACTTGCTCCAGCTGTCGAGCGGGTCGATTGCCGGGAAGCGGCGGGCATCAGAGCGGGCACGCGACAACCCGTGGAATGCGCCGACCACCTTGAGCGTGGCCTGCGTGACCGGCTCTTCGAAATTACCGCCCGCCGGAGAAACCGTTCCGCCGATGGTGACCGAGCCGGTATCGCCGTTATGGAGACGAACCACACCGCCACGTTCATAAAAGGCGGCGATCACGGATTCAAGATAAGCAGGAAACGCTTCTTCGCCGGGAATTTCTTCAAGACGACCGGACATTTCACGCAGCGCCTGCGCCCAGCGCGAGGTCGAGTCAGCCAGAAGAAGAACGTCGAGACCCATCTGGCGGTAATACTCCGCCAGAGTCACGCCGGTATAAACCGAGGCTTCACGCGCGGCCACCGGCATTGAACTGGTGTTACAAATAATCAGCGTGCGCTCCATCAGACTCTTCCCGGTCTTTGGGTCGGTCAGCTCGGGAAATTCACGAAGGGTTTCCACCACCTCACCGGCACGCTCGCCGCAGGCTGCGATAATCACCACATCCACATCGGCGTGACGGCTGGTGATCTGCTGTAAAACGGTTTTACCTGCACCGAACGGACCGGGAATACAATAGGTTCCACCGCGTGCCACCGGAAAGAACGTATCCACAATGCGCTGGGATGTTGCCAGCGGCTCGGTCGGACGCAACCGCTCGGCGTAGCATTTAATCGGCATTTTCACCGGCCAGACCTGCATCAGCTTCACTTCATGCTCGCGGTCTTTATCGTCAACCACAACAGCAACGGTATCTTCAACCGTGAACTCTCCGGCACCCGCCACAAACTTGACTGTCAGACGTCCGGACAGGCGGAACGGTACCATAATCTTGTGATCAAAAATTCCTTCCGGCACCTGACCGACCGCATCACCGGCCAGCAGGGTGTCTCCCGCTTTGACCAGCGGCGTAAATTTCCACTTTTTGTCGCGGGGAAGCGGTTTAAGATATTTACCGCGCTGAAGGAAAAAGCCGCATTCTTCAGCCAGTGCAGGCAGAGGGTTCTGCAGTCCGTCGAACACCTGTGTCAGCAGTCCCGGGCCGAGTTCCACAGAAAGGAGGCTGCCGGTAAACTCCACCTGGTCGCCCACCTTCAAACCGGTGGTATCCTCAAACACCTGCAGTTCTGCGTGGCGGTTGCGAATCCGGATAACCTCGGCCTTAAGCGTAATTTCGCCCAGCCGCGCAAAACCTACTTCGTTCTGAATAACCGGCTTTTCGAATTCCACCGTCAGCAGGTTTCCGTTTACTCCAACAATCTTGCCTAAGTTCATGATTTCATTCCCGTCTGCTTACCTAAAAAACTGCAACTGATCAGAATAATTTGGGACAGAATAATTTTTCCAACCATTGGAAACTCTGGCCCCATAAAAAATTATTCTGTCCCAAATTATTCTGATTAAATCTCCTCTTTGATGTCTTCCGTAAGAGCGGCGGCAACCAGCTCTTCCACTCTGTCTTGGCCGGTTTTCTCATCCATTTTTGCCCAGCGTTCCGCAATACGCAGCTTGACGGCAAAAGCCAGAATACCGGAAAATCCGAACGGAGCACTAAGCGCCAGTTCATCGGCCAAAACCCAGCGGGCGCGGTCAATTTCTATCTCCTGCTCCAATGGATTGGCGCGCGTAAAGGCATCCGTTACCATTTTTTCAATCGCAACATTAAATCCATCGTGCGGCTTAATAAACCGGCCGGCATCCGCACCCCGGTTTTTGGCACGCACCCGCACCACCGCATCGCGCAGTTCAACCTCGCCGGCCCACCATTGCCGGGCGATATCTCTATCCGGCGGACAACTATTTTCTAAAACAGCCTCAAGCACCGCCACATCCACGTCAGTGAGCCAGCCGGTACAAGCCGTCAAAAATGCCGCACGGCTCGTCAGCGGCTTTTCACCGAAACGCAGATACGGTAACGAAGAAACTAGATACCAGTGGTTCATTTATTCGTTCAAATCGTTTACGTTCTCAGTCCTCTGTCTTCCGTCCTCTGTTATTCGGAGGTTTCCTTGGCAACCCGGCTGACGATTTCAGCCAGCTTAGGCCGCAGGAACGCGGTCAATGATTCAGCAATCGCTTCACTCGTAAAGTCGAGATAAACGTGGTCATCAGCAAAGCTGACGCGGAATCCTTTGAGAATCTCATTATCTACATGCAATTCCAGACCGTGCACCATCTTCTCTCGATACTTCTGGGCGAAAAATTTAACCAGATCGTCCTGATCTTTTTTACTGACCAGCAGTTCGATACGGGATTGGTCGGGGCGCTCGGCGCAGCACTGCGCCATCTTGATCATCATCTGCTCCAGCACATCGATCTTCAGCGCGGAATCAACCGACTCAGCAATGATGTCGGCGATGATGTTTTCGATACCCTGTCCGACCGTAATCAGCAGGTCGCGCGCGGCCTGTTCAAGAGTGGCCGTACTGCGTTCGGTATAAATGGCAGCGTCAGCCTGCGCCTTAGCCACGAGTTCCGTCGCTTTCGCCTCGGCTTCACGAACAGTCTGTACCGCCTTGGCTTTGGCCTGCGCGAGAATCTCCGCGGCCTGCGCCTCGGCTTTTTCAACACCTTCCTTACGAATCTGTTCGAGTAACGGTTGCAGTTCTTCAGCCATAATCACTCCAATCCTGTTGCTAAAATGTCCGGCGATTCTAGTGAAAGATCGAACCCCCGCAAGCTTCTGATTAATAAAAATAACTTTTTGAGGCCTGAACTATTGCGCCGGACAGGCCGTGCATGCTATCAAGTCACGATGTACCTGAAATCTGTAGAACTTGTCGGTTTTAAAAGCTTCGCTGAAAAAACCCGTCTGGAATTCGAACCGGGCATGACATCCATTGTCGGACCGAATGGTTGCGGTAAAAGCAACGTCTCGGACGCCATCCGCTGGGTGCTCGGCGAATCCCGTCCCACAGCCATTCGCGGTTCTTCGATGGAGGACTGCATTTTTAACGGCACCGACAGTCATAAACCGCTCGGTATGGCCGAAGTTTCCCTCACACTCGGCGACTGCGATAAAGCACTTGATCTGGGTCTGGATGAAGTCAGCATCACCCGGCGCGTTTTCCGCTCAGGCGAAAGCGACTATTTCATCAACAAAAAGCCGTGCCGCCGCAAAGACATTCAGCGCCTCTTTATGGATACAGGTATCGGTACTGACGCCTATTCCGTCATGGAACAGGGCAAAATCGACCGCGTACTTTCCTCCCGTCCTGATGACCGCCGTGCCGTTTTCGAAGAGGCTTCCGGCATCACCAAATTCAAAACCGACAAGCAGGAAGCCCTGCGCAAGCTGGAACAGACCGAAGCCAACCTGCTGCGCCTGGCCGACGTGATCCGCGAAGTAAAGCGGCAGATCATATCTCTCCAGCGACAGGCCGGTAAAGCCCAGCGCTTCAAGGTTTTACAGGAAGAATTGCGCGCACTCGATATTTATTCCACCCGCCACCGACTTAAACAACTGAGCACCCGTATTGAAGAAGTTCGCGCCCAGCTCGAAGTCTTCCGCGTCAAGGTGGACGAAACCCATCACCGCATCGCTGCCGCAAACGGCGAAACGGACGCCCTGCGCGCTGAACTCCAACAGCTCGAAACGGCTATCGGTGCAGCCATGGACGATTCCATGCGCGTCAAAAACGAGCTCGAACGCGCCCAGCAGACCATCCGCACCAACGCCGAGCGCATTACGGAACTCTCAACGCTTGCACAGCAGAACACCAAAGAATCCGAAGAAGCCAAAAGCCGTCTGGCTCAGCACCGCGCCTCGCTCGACGAAGTCGTGCAGATGATGCAGACCGCCGAAGCCGAGCGGCTGGCCGCCAAAACCGAGCTTGAAACCGCTACCGCCCGTCAGCGCGAAACCGAAGCACAAGTTCAGTCCAGCCGTGAATTACTGAACCGTCTGCGCAATGATTCCATGACGCTCGACCAGCGCATCGGCCGCCTCCAGAACGAACTGTCCGAAATCGACGCCAAAGAGCGCGCCGGAGTTATCCGCAAGGAACAGCTGGCCTCCGAGAAAATCAGCCTCGAACGGGCGCTGGCCTCCTACGAAGAACGGCGGACACAAATGACCGCTCGCGCCGAAGGTTTGAAGGAATCGGTTGAGGCACAGCAGGAAGCAATGGCCGAACTGCGCGACCGCCGTTCCTCCGCCGCCGAAAAAATCCAAACCCTGGAAAAAGAAATTTCTGAACTCCAACGCAAACTGGCCGATAAAAACGCCCGTCTCGAAATGGTTTTTGAGGCCCGCAAAGAAGGCTTCCCTGCCGGTGCCCAGCATCTGCTCGACCGTCGCGACGAAAACATCGTCGGCCCGCTAGCCGAACAGTTTACCGCCGCAGCCGGTTTTGAAACCGCGCTCGAAGCGGTGCTCCGTCCGTGGATGGACGCGCTGGTTGTCCGCACCCGTTCCGGCGCACGCAACGTGCTCACGCTGCTGGCTGAAAGCAATCAGGGCGCGGTACGCCTGCTCGCCGCCGAAGGCGATGCGCCAACCGAGGCCACCGCAGACTCACTATTCAAACAGATTTCCTGCACCGATGAAGTCCGCCCGCTGGCCGCGCGTCTGCTCGCCAACGTTTTCGTCGCCGAAAATCTTCAAGCGATCCCTCTCACCCTGCCAGCCGGTTCGGTATTTGTAACCAAACGCGGCGAAATACTGACCGCTGAAGGCAACGCTGAACTCTGGAAGCCCGAAGAAGGCGAAGTTAATCCGCTGGGCCGTCACCATCTGCGCGAACAGTTACAGGGCGATATCCAAACTCTGGAAAAAGGACTTTCGGATAAACGCCGGATGCTCGAAGCGTTGCGCGCCGAACAGAACGGTACGGGCGATGCGCTCGAAGCCGCCCAGCGCGAACTCGACGAACGCCGCCGCGCCCTCGCCGTACAGGACGGCGAAAGTCAGGTCATCGCCCGCGAACTCAAGCAGGCCCGCGAACGGGTTGAAACCGTCACCTACGAATTTAATGCGCTGATGCAGAAACAGGGTTCCGGCGAAGACCGCCGTACCGCCGTTGCCCGCGAAGGGGCCGAAGCCCGCGATAAACTGGCGCAGACCCGCCAGCAGATTTCCACGCAAACCGAAGCGCTCAACGCGCTCGAAGAACAGCGTGCCGAAGTCCTGACCGCCACCTCCGAATGCCGCGTACAGTATTCCCAGCATGAACAGCGGATTGAATCGCTCAAGAGCCGCCGCCAGCCGCTCGAAGCACGGCTGAGAGAGCTGCAGGAACTGATTGAAGAACGGACTCGCGGCGTCAGCTCCTACCAGCAGCGCGTCGCCCAGCTCAAAGCCGCCAGCAGCGAAGCAGAAGAGAAAGTCGAGCCCCTGCTCGAAGCCGTCGCTAATGCTGAACAAAAACTCACTGAAGCCCGGCAGATACGCGAGGTCCGCACCGCAGCCCTTTCCGAGCGCGAAAAAACACTGCGTGCACTCCAGAGCGAACTCGAATCCATGCAGAGCGACAAAACCAAACTCGAAGTGGAACTCGCTGAGCAACGGATGCGGCACCAGAATTCAATCGACCGGCTGACCTCCACATGGCACATCACGCCCGATCAACTGGCTCGCGAACCGGAACCGAAGTGGGAAAACGACGTAATTCCGTCAATTGATGAAATTGAAACCATGGCGGCCGAACACCGCGCCAAACTCGAAGCCATCGGCCCGGTCAACCTCGTCGCCATCGAAGAGCACGCCGAACTCGAAGAACGCTTCGCGTTCCTCAGTCAGCAGGAAGCCGACCTGATCAGCGCCAAAGATCAGCTGGTCGAAATGATCAAAAAGATCAACCTGACCACCACCGAACTGTTTAAAGACACCTTTGACAAAGTGAACGAAAACTTCGGCATCATCTTTGAACAGCTCTTCGGCGGCGGCGCGGCCAAGCTTGTACTGGTCGATGAAACCGACATACTGGAATCGGGTATCGAAATTATCGCTCGCCCTCCCGGCAAAAAGCTTCAAACCATTTCGCTGCTCTCCGGGGGTGAACGCACGATGACCGCCGTGGCACTGCTTTTCGCGCTTTTCAAAGTCAAGCCGAGCCCCTTCTGCGTACTCGACGAAATGGACGCGGCGCTCGACGAAGCCAACGTCGCCCGGTTTGTGAAAATGGTGAAAGGCTTCCTTAACCAGTCGCAGTTCATCCTGATCACCCACAGCCGCCAGACCATCGCAGCGGCCGATGTGATCTACGGCGTCACCATGCCTAACCGCGGCGTATCCCGAGTCATGTCCATGAAGTTTGCCGACTATCAGGACTCCGACGTCGCCAAGAAGTGATTTTCCCAAGCCCGGGAAAATCAGAGGTCAGGAGTCAAGGGTCAGTTTTTGTCCGTTCTGCGGCGTGAGTTTAGATAAAGAATTAGAGAATTGATGAACGAATCCTTTTCAGAAGAAGTGGTGTATATGCGGATGGCGCTGCGCGAAGCGGAGCGCGCCGCCGAAGCCGGTGAAGTGCCGTGCGGCGCGATTATCGTCAAGGACGGTGCGATCATCGGCAAGGCGCACAACCAGACCGAACTGCTGAAAGATCCGACGGCGCACGCCGAAATTCTGGCGATCACGCAGGCCGCCGCCGCGCTCGAAAACTGGCGGCTGACCGATGCCGTCATGTATGTCACCAAAGAGCCCTGCCCGATGTGCGCCGGTGCTATCGTTCTGGCGCGGCTTAAAAAAGTCGTCTGGGCCGTCGACGATCCGAAGCGCGGCGGTGCGCGCTCCAAGTTTGAGATTCTCGACCACGCTGACCTGAACCATCGCGTCGAAATCCAGACCGGCGTACTGGAAGATGAGTGTAAATCACTCCTTCAAGGCTTCTTCCGCGAACGCCGCGCCGAGAAAAAATAGCTTTATGGCACGCCCCAGAACAAAAATTCCGTTCAACTGGCCCGATCCACCTTTCAATCTGGTGCTGGTTGAACCGGAAATTCCACAGAATACGGGTAATATTGCCCGGTTGTGCGCCGCAACCGGCACAACCCTTAATCTGATTGAACCGCTCGGCTTCCGGTTGACCGACCGGGAAGTTAAACGCGCCGGACTCGACTACTGGGATGCCGTCACACTCAACCGTTTTCCAAACTTCGGAACCTTCTCAGAAAAATTTTCCAGCCATCGGAAACTGTTTTTCAGTACCAGCGGCGCAAAAAACTACACTGAAGCCTCCTACCAATCTGGAGACTGCCTCATTTTCGGCAGCGAAAGTCGCGGTCTGCATTTGGAACTGCTCGACGCGCATCCGGATGATGTTTTCAATATTCCCATGCAACTCGAACATGTCCGGTCGCTCAACCTGGCCAACGCCGCATCCATCGTACTTTACGAGGCTCTACGGCAGTACAATCTGCCATGATATAACATGAAATTAACCTAATTAGTATTTTTTTACCACCCGCTTCGCTAGAGCAGACTTCGGAGTAAGGCAGAGAACCTCTGGCCATCGTTTATTCCAGCCCTTACCTTATATCCTCTGAACTCCTCGGAGGTTCCTCTAGCGAAGCGGGTGGTAAATAATATTTCCCGAATCTCGATCAATAGTAATCAGATTGATTCCGTATAAGTGGCATAGATTCACCACCAGATGCGGTAGCCGCCTTCCATCTGAAAGGCATTCTGTATGTGCCTGATTTCCGGTTTTTCACCAACCACTTCGACCACATCAAAGCGGATGTAGGGCGGACGCAGTTTATGATTTTTAAGAAAACGAATCGCAGCGCGGGAAAGTTTCTTCCGTTTAGCGCGGTTAACCGCTGAGGCCGGACGTCCGAAGTCTTCACTTGCACGGGTTTTTACCTCTACAAAAATCAGGGTGTCGCCCTGTCTAACGATCAAATCGATCTCGTCGTACCCCACTCTCACATTGCGGGCGATAATTTTAAGCCCCGCTGTTCTTAAAAAATTTTCGGCTTGCTGTTCGCCCCGTCGTCCGGTGAGCAGATGTGCTGCCTCTTTTTTGAACCATTGGAACATCCGCTTCATAAATCCAGCATCCCCTGCGTGAGCCCAGAGACGGGGCGAAAGGTTTTACGATGATGGATGCAGGGGCCATGCCGCTGGATGGCGGCGAGGTGCGCCGCCGTTCCATATCCCTTGTGCTGTGCAAAGCCGTACTGCGGGAATTGCCTGTCGATCTCGGTCATCAACCGGTCACGGGTCACTTTGGCAATAACACTGGCCGCGGCTATAGAAAGGCTCAGGGCATCGCCCTTGACGATACTTTGTGATTTGCAAGGCAGTCCGCGCACCGGACGTCCGTCAACCAGCGCCAGATCAGGTAGCGGGCATATCTGCGCAACGGAGGCAGCCATGGCTTTCCACGTAGCTTGTAAAATATTGATTTCATCAATGACGTCCGGCCCGATCACCGCACAGCCGATCCGGACAAAGTCACAGGATTGCAACCGCTCAAAGAAAAACTCGCGGCGCTTCTCGGTGAGTGCTTTGGAATCGGTGAGGCCATCAAAGGCTTCCGCACCGCCGTTTTCGAGGAATTCACGGGTGAAGGCAACGGCAGCCGCCACGACCGGACCTGCCAGCGGACCCCGTCCGGCCTCATCGACACCGGCAATAAAAAAGAGGCCTGAACACCAGGCCTCTTTCTCGTAACGGAGCATGTCCATTGATGCTTACACGCGACGTTCTTTGATCCGTGCTTTCTTACCGGCCAGATCACGCAGGTAATAAAGTTTTGCACGGCGGACTTTACCGCCACGCACCACTTCGATCTTCGCCACATTCGGACTCTGCACAGGAAATACACGCTCAATGCCTTCGCCAAAAGCCACACGGCGCACAGTGAACGTTTCGGCCACGCCGTATCCTTCACGGGCAATTACTGTACCGTTGTACACCTGAATACGCTCTTTTGAGCCTTCTTTAATTTTGACGTGCACGTCGACAGTGTCTCCAATGTTGAAAGCGGGGACTTCCTTAACGCACTGTTCTTTACCTATTTTCACGACTACTGGGTTCATAATTGTCCTCTTTCTTCCAATTCCAAAATTGAGCGTCGAATAATACCGAACTAAACCTTTCGGTCAAGTGCCATCTCGTTTTTTACAAGGGCGGGAGGAATCCAACGTCCCGGCTATGCATTCCCGCACGTTCACAATCCGTGCTTTCACGAGATCCCACGGCACTACATAGGACAGGACTTACCGGACCCGTGCCTTGACACCATCCCGACTTTTAAATACACACTTCACCCTGCTTTTCAGCCCAATGTGCAAAAACCAGCAAGAAAACCTTATGAACACTAAAGCCAAGATTATTTATACAATCACCGACGAAGCCCCGGCGCTTGCCACGCAATCCCTGCTTCCAATCATTGGAGCGTTCACCGCCGCAGCCGGTGTGACTGTTGAACCCCGCGACATTTCCCTCGCAGGCCGCATCCTCGCCGCCTTCCCCGAATTTCTGACCGAAGCGCAGCGCGTTCCGGACGCCCTCGCCGAACTGGGCGCGCTGACCCTGCAACCGGACGCCAACATCATCAAACTGCCGAACATCTCTGCTTCCATGCCGCAACTGAAAGCCGCCATCGCCGAACTTCAGGCTAAAGGCTTTAAAATCCCCGACTATCCGGAATCGCCCGCCACCGAAGACGAAAAAAAGATCAAAGCACGCTACGACAAAATCAAGGGCAGTGCGGTAAATCCGGTGCTTCGTGAAGGCAACTCCGACCGCCGCTGCGCCGCCGCCGTAAAGCAGTATGCCAAAAACAATCCGCACCGCATGGGCGCCTGGTCCGCCGATTCCAAATCAACCGTCTCCAGCATGCCCGCCAATGATTTCTTCGGAAACGAACGGTCGGTGACCGTTCCAAACGAAACAACGGTAAAAATTGAGCTGGTCGCAAATGACGGACGTGTAACCGTGCTGAAAGACGGTCTAAAACTCAAAGCCGGTGAGATCCTCGACGGCACGTTCATGAGTACCAGGGCGCTGGAAGCTTTCCTGACCGAACAGATTGCCGCGACCAGGAAGGCCGGCATCCTTTTCTCTCTGCACATGAAGGCCACCATGATGAAGATTTCCGACCCGATCATCTTCGGCCATGCTGTAAAGGTCTTCTTTAAGCCGGTTTTTGAAAAACACGCGGACACCCTCAAAACACTCGGCGTTGATCCAAGCAACGGACTGGGAGACCTTTACACCAAAATCACCACCCTGCCCGCCACTAAAAAAGCCGAAATCGAAGCGGACATCGCCGCCGTTTATGCCTCCGCGCCGGACATCGCCATGGTCGACTCCGATAAAGGAATCACCAACCTGCACGTTCCAAGCGACATCATCGTCGACGCATCCATGCCTGCCGCAATCCGCACCTCCGGCCAGATGTGGAACAAAGCCGGCAAACAGCAGGACACCAACTTCATCATCCCCGACCGCTGCTACTCCGGCATCTACTCCGAAACCATCGCCTTCTGCAAAAAGCACGGTGCTTTTGATCCCCGCACCATGGGAAGCGTTCCGAACGTTGGACTCATGGCACAGGCTGCCGAGGAATACGGCTCACACAACAAGACGTTCGAAATTCCAATGTCTGGAAAAGTCCGCGTCACCGACGTCGCCAGCAACGTACTGTTCGAACATACCGTTGAAAAAGGCGACATCTGGCGCGCCTGCCAGACCAAAGACGCTCCGGTCCGCGACTGGGTTAAGCTGGCCGTCACCCGCGCCCGCGCTACCGGCGCTCCGGCCGTCTTCTGGCTCGATAAAAACCGAGCCCACGACGCGCAGATTATAGCCAAGGTCGAAAAATACCTGAAAGATCACGACACCAACGGGCTGAATATTCAGATTCTGCCGCCGGTCGAAGCCACTCGCCTGTCGCTCGAACGGGCCAAAGCCGGAAAAGACACCATCTCTGTCACCGGCAACGTCCTGCGCGACTACCTGACCGACCTCTTCCCTATTCTCGAACTCGGCACCAGCGCCAAAATGCTCTCCATCGTTCCGCTCATGAACGGCGGCGGCATGTTTGAAACCGGCGCAGGCGGTTCCGCGCCGAAACACGTCCAGCAATTCATAAAAGAAAACTATCTGCGCTGGGATTCGCTGGGCGAATTCCTCGCCCTCGGCGTATCGCTCGAACACCTCGCTGCGGTATTCAAGAATCCGAAAGCGCAGGTACTGGCCGACACGCTCGACGCCGCCAACGCGAAGTTTTTGCAGGAAGACAAATCGCCAGCGCGCAAAGTCGGCGAACTCGACAATCGCGGAAGCCACTTCTACCTCACGCTCTACTGGGCCGAAGCGCTCGCCGCACAGAACAAAGATGCGGAGTTGAAAGCCCGCTTCGCTCCGCTCGCCAAAGCACTCGCGGAGAACGAAGCGAAGATCATCGAAGAACTGACCGGCGTTCAAGGCAAGCCGGTCGACATCGGCGGCTACTACCGCCCGGACGAGAATCTCGTCTCCGCCGCCATGCGCCCGAGCCAGACCTTCAATGCGGCATTAGCCTCGTTGTAAAAACATTCTGGAGTGCGGTGGCAAGCGACTCGTCCGCCGAAGGAGGAAACGCGACACCGCTTTTTCACACTCGCCGCAGAAAGCGCCGTCGCCCGTCCGCATTCGTACACTTCGGCGTGACAGGTTGGTTGCCGGCGCACTCCAAAATCTTTACGCCCGCCGCGCTGTAAGGATTTTAGCCACGAAAAAAAATCACGAAACGACCCCGCTTAACTAAGCGGGGTTTGTTTTTTTGACAGGATAACCACACGCGTGTGGCGATTACTGTTTAAGGACACGGCAGGTTGAGATGATAGCGCGTGGCTTTGAGCTCGCCGGTGCGCGTGAGTGCGCCTTTGGAAACCATATCCTGCAGATCACGGGTGGCGGTCGAGGCTGATGTTTTAGCGATGCGAATGTAATTTTCCGCATTGAGCCCGCCTTTGAATCCGGAAAGCCCTTCTTTAAACATGCGGATCAAAACCCGGTTCTGCCGTTCATTCAGTGAAGACCCGAGGCGTGCATAGAGTTTGGATTTCTCCACCAAAAACCGGATGTTCCGGATAGTGAGATTCTGCGCATCCAGAACCGTCTTGGCAAACCAGATAAGCCAGTCGGTGATTTCCAGCTGACGGTTGACCCTTTCCAAAGCAGTATAGTAGGCCTTACGATCTGCTTCGATCGCCTGGGCCAGCGCAATCAGAGTCGGTCGCTGCAGATTCTGCGAGAGTGCCTTTTCTGCAATAAAGCGTCCGATGCGCCCGTTTCCGTCCTCGAACGGATGAATGCTGACAAACCAGAGGTGCGCGATACCGGCACGAGTCAGCGCCGGAAGCGGCTGTTCTCCGTCCGGAGCTGTCCGGTTGAACCATGCGTTGAACAGATCCATTTCGCTCTGCATGCGGCCGGACGGCGGTGCTTCAAAATGAATTTTCCGTTTGTCGACCGGCCCTGAAACCACCTGCATCGGTTCCGGCAAAGTCCGGTAGCAGCCCATATCCGAAAGATCGCTCCGCCCCATAGTCAATCGGGCATGCCAGTCCCAAAGCATCCGGTCTGTAAGCGGATCGATCCATGTCCGGTAGACCTGCACCGTCCCTCGGAAATGCCCTGCTCCGCCAGCGGAATTTTCCGACTGTCCGTCTGCAACCCGAATTGGCAACGAATGGATGACTGAAGGCTGTCGCGGTTTAGAAACTCGCCCTCAATCTCGGAGGTTTTCAGGGCTTCGTCACTCATCAGTTCGACACGAAGATCGCTTAACTCCTCCTCATCCAGATGGTTGCAGGTTCCGAGGAGAACACCCGATGTCGTTAGAAACGTCGATTCCAATGAAGCTAAAGCACCGGAGTCAAAGCTAAACTCCGGCCAGCCATCTATCTGCCAATTCCACTTCATGAGCCGAAAACTACCTGCTTATAGCCCATAAACAAGCTAATTTTTGAGCTATAAATTGTTATTTTATAGCCCAAAACAAAAAGATAGAAATCGTCTCTCCGACCCCGACCTTCGACCTTCAGACCTTAGACTTTCTGCTCATCGACCAGGGTTAACTGGAGCGGCGGATCAGCCACAGTCCGATAAACTGTGCGACAATCAGCGGTATCCAGAGAATCAGGTTGGGATGGAGCAGCGGGTAGTCTGCCAGCGCTTTGGCAATTACGATGAAGATATAATAGGCAAAGACAATCCCCAAGCTGACGACCATACCGGTGGCGGTTTCCCGGCGGTGCGATTTGATGCCGAGCGGAATACCAATCAGCATGAAGCTGAAACAACCGACCGCAATGGAAACGCGATGATTCGCCTCGACCACCAGCCGCGTTTTTTGAATCAGCCGGTCAGGCGCTGAAAGCATCGGGAAGTCGCGTTCCACATTGCGGATGCGGTCGACCAGCTGCCCCGTACTCAGATGCCCGGGCTTCAGTGTGGTAGACTTATTTTTAAGCAGTTTATGAAAATCTAGTTTGAGCGGATAATATTCGGCATTGACGTAAGTGGTTTTCGAAACGTCGTGCGGGTCTTTGGCATCCGGGATCTCGATGCGTACATTATAGAGTTTCACCGTTAACAGACGATTCGCGTTGTCTGCAACGATATCGCCCTGTCTCGCGCGTATGCTGCGTTTTACGCCACCATCTTTATCTAATTCATACGCGACCACATCGTTAACGACGGTACCGGTTTTGCGGCCCACATAAATCATCAGACCGGGAAAATCGTTAATAAAACGGCCTTCTTCCAGCAGGTTGATCGGTTCTTCCACTCCGGCCGTTCGAAGCAGCTCTTTGTTGGCGTATTTGGCGACAGGTGCCACTTCGCTGTTAATGTAGATGCAGATTCCGCTGAATAATATCGAGAGCAGTATCAGCGGAGCCGCCAGCCGCCAGAGACTGATTCCGCAACTTTTCATCGCGCTGATTTCACTGTCCATCGAAAGCCGTCCGAAAAGCAGCAACGCGGAAAAAAGTGTGCTGATGGGCATGGAGAACGAAAGGATGTAAGGGATGTTCTGAAAGAAAAATTTGACGATCAGTGCCGCTGAAACTCCGCGCGCCATCAAGTCAACCGCTTTCACGAGCGCACCGACGGTCATCACAAACGTGATCAGACCCAGTGCGGCCAGAAAAATCACCAGATAATCCAGAACAATATAGCGGTTGAGTGTGCGCATATTCTTATTTCACTCCGTGACGGCGTACCGCCGATTCGACCGTATTCGCCAGCAGCATGGTAATCGTCATCGGACCGACCCCGCCGGGCACCGGCGTAATGGCGGCGGCCTTTTGCGCCACAGCCTCAAAATCCACATCGCCTTTCAGCCGGAATCCCGCCTTGGCGGTTGCATCGGTCACGCGGTTGACGCCGACATCAATGACCACAGCGCCGGGCTTTACCATATCGGCGGTCACTGTATTCGGGCGGCCTACTGCGGCGACAATGATATCGGCCTGAAGTGTCAGTTCCTTCATATTCTTTGTACGGGTGTGGCACATCGTTACCGTTGCATTGCCCAGCTCGCTCTTCTGGCTGAGCAGATTAACCAGCGGGCGTCCGACGATATTACTGCGACCGATCACCACCACGTGCGCCCCGTCGGTTTTGACACCTGAACGTTTCAAAATCTGAAGCACGCCATGCGGTGTGCACGGCAGAAAAGCAGGCAGGCCGAGCATCATACGGCCCACATTGACCGGATGAAATCCGTCCACATCTTTGTCAGGATTAATCGCTTCAATCACCGACTGCTCCATCGAAGAATCCGGAAGGGGAAGCTGAACGAGAATCCCGTCGATCTGATTGTCGGCATTGAACGCCTTGACCACATCCAGGATTTCCTTATGTGAAGCGGTGGCAGGCAACTTGATTTCGCGGGAATAAAGGCCGGTTTCCTCGCAGGCTTTTTCCTTGGCGGTCACATAGGAGCGCGAAGCAGGGTCATCACCGACCAGCAGAACCCCGAGACCGGGGACAACCCCCTGCTTTTTCAGCTCAGCGGTTCTTGCCTTCAGTTCAGTACGAAACTCCTGTGCAATGGCCTTACCATCCAAAATCTTAGCGGACATTCAAAAACTCCTGTTTAAATCCGGGGGGAATCTAGCCGTAGATGAATCCGGATGCACGCGGATAATTCGTTCTGAATTGATAAATTGACAGCGGACATTGGCTTTTTTTCTTCCATTAATCCACCATTCCTTTATTCCAGTATTCCAAGGTAATTTATGGAATGGATTCGTGAAACATCTAAAGGTGTACTGCTTCCCGTGCGGGCGATGCCGCGCGCCTCAAAAAACGAGATTCAGGGACTCCACGGCGATGCACTGAAAGTTCGTTTACAGGCCCCGCCGGTCGAAGGCAAAGCCAATCAGGCCCTCATCCGTTTTTTGAGCGATGCCCTAAGCATCCCCCGCTCACAGCTCTCCATCGCTTCAGGAGAAACCGGACGTAATAAGGCGGTTTTGATTACCGGCATCACACGGGAGGCTTTGATCGGACGAATTAACGATAAAATCCGGTAATGCCAATGCCTCCACACGGGGAGGCAACGGTCTGCACAAAAGCCGCAGATAGGCAGGAAAAGTTTCAATCCACGCCCCCCGCGCGGGGGGGCGACGCGCGTGCGCGTCCTAATTAGTTGTGCTCGTATCGTTTCAATCCACGCCCCCCGCGCGGGGGGGCGACGAAGTCGGCCCGCAGGGCCCGCAAGGCCCAGCCGGTTTCAATCCACGCCCCCCGCGCGGGGGGGCGACACCACCGTCCCGCTCGTCGGGCCATAGCCACAGAAAGTTTCAATCCACGCCCCCCGCGCGGGGGGGCGACATAGCCTTTAACTTGTCCTTTTTGATAGACATATTGTTTCAATCCACGCCCCCCGCGCGGGGGGGCGACTTAAGGCGTTTGCAAGGAATCCCGCAGAGATTTTGTTTCAATCCACGCCCCCCGCGCGGGGGGGCGACTCAGGCATTTGTTGGCATCGGCAACGAGTTCTCTGTTTCAATCCACGCCCCCCGCGCGGGGGGGCGACACAGGCCGTTGCTCCGGCTGGAGAAATGTTTGCTGTTTCAATCCACGCCCCCCGCGCGGGGGGGCGACTTGGTTTCGTGCGCAATCCAACGGCTGGAAAGATGTTTCAATCCACGCCCCCCGCGCGGGGGGGCGACCGCGATCCTGCACTGCGAAGTCAATGGCTTTGCAGTTTCAATCCACGCCCCCCGCGCGGGGGGGCGACAATGAAGGCGTGTAAATGCGGAAGGCTTATTCAGGTTTCAATCCACGCCCCCCGCGCGGGGGGGCGACATATCATTGTTGCGGGATATTCAACATTATAAAAGTTTCAATCCACGCCCCCCGCGCGGGGGGGCGACGCCATCTTATCCCGACGAACCAGCATCTCCATAGTTTCAATCCACGCCCCCCGCGCGGGGGGGCGACGTCAGGCCATGATCACCCCTTCCGCTGAAGCGTTGTTTCAATCCACGCCCCCCGCGCGGGGGGGCGACGCGCTTCCTGGTGATGTACAGCCAGCAACGGGTTGTTTCAATCCACGCCCCCCGCGCGGGGGGGGCGACGTATCTCTGCTTTGTGCTACCTGCTTCGGAGCTGTTTCAATCCACGCCCCCCGCGCGGGGGGGCGACTTGCACCGTCAGACGGGTAGCCTTTTGGAACCGTGTTTCAATCCACGCCCCCCGCGCGGGGGGGCGACTAAATATCAACAGCAGGGCCGGACGCCCCATCTGTTTCAATCCACGCCCCCCGCGCGGGGGGGCGACGGGCTTTGATTGTTGCTTCTACGATTTTGACGATGGTTTCAATCCACGCCCCCCGCGCGGGGGGGCGACGCTATAGCTCGTAAGTTATTTGTGGCCGTGCCAGTTTCAATCCACGCCCCCCGCGCGGGGGGGCGACCGTAGTATTCGCTTTTTTCGACGTATGTGTTTTGTTTCAATCCACGCCCCCCGCGCGGGGGGGCGACAGAGTTGAACCGTTGCGGAATCAAGATTAAGATTGGTTTCAATCCACGCCCCCCGCGCGGGGGGGCGACTAAGGTTAGACACTGCCGATACTATATCCACATTGTTTCAATCCACGCCCCCCGCGCGGGGGGGCGACTGCCGTTTTCCCTACGCCTTCACGAATTGAAGATAGTTTCAATCCACGCCCCCCGCGCGGGGGGGCGACGGTTTGGATTCCCGCCCTTTGTCATTAGGCGATGTTTCAATCCACGCCCCCCGCGCGGGGGGGCGACTATTGGCCATTGAGCTGGCGGCCTGCAGGAACTTGTTTCAATCCACGCCCCCCGCGCGGGGGGGCGACTCCAGCCTGTCCACGTCGCGTCGTTGGTGATCGTGTTTCAATCCACGCCCCCCGCGCGGGGGGGCGACATGCCACACAGACCACGATCGCCAGCCAGCCGCTGTTTCAATCCACGCCCCCCGCGCGGGGGGGCGACGGTTTGGGTTACGTTGCTGCTTGCAACCTTTTGTGTTTCAATCCACGCCCCCCGCGCGGGGGGGCGACCGCACAAACCACTACCGAACTGGCACAGGCAGTTGTTTCAATCCACGCCCCCCGCGCGGGGGGGCGACATGCCATACCACGCCAGAAGCAGTTTTTCGACCTGTTTCAATCCACGCCCCCCGCGCGGGGGGGCGACCCGGAAATGAGTCCGTCCCTGTCTATTTTAACCTGTTTCAATCCACGCCCCCCGCGCGGGGGGGCGACATGCGGCCTTGATTACATTCGCCACCCCCTGCATGTTTCAATCCACGCCCCCCGCGCGGGGGGGCGACTGCAATCGCATCATCCAATGAACCGTACTTGTCAGTTTCAATCCACGCCCCCCGCGCGGGGGGGCGACAAAAAAACGCTTTCCAGCGCCACCACGGACAACAGTTTCAATCCACGCCCCCCGCGCGGGGGGGCGACTGAATCACGGAGACCTCACGAAATGAATGCAGTTGTTTCAATCCACGCCCCCCGCGCGGGGGGGCGACGTAAGGTTGACCTAAAAGACGCTTTTCTTCAGGTGTTGTTTCAATCCACGCCCCCCGCGCGGGGGGGCGACCTTATTGATGTTGGAGTCTTTCCCGATCAAGTGTTTCAATCCACGCCCCCCGCGCGGGGGGGCGACACGTACTTTCTAACTGTTTGGTGCGCCGCTGACAACAGTAAGGTTTGCGCGAACCTATATTTTCAAGACAACGGCGGTTAAGATGTCATAGATCAAAAAATTATAACTTGTTAATTATTATATATTTAAATCTATTGCGAACCTGCCGTAGAAATCGTGCGGGCTGGAGGTTCGCGCTTTCAGATGATGAGAGTGTCTTTTTCAAGGTTCAGGGTTTCTTTTGTACCGTGGTGTTCGACCCGACGCTCCCAGTTGGATCCAAGGAAGTAAAACCGGAGACTGTCTTCTTCTTGGCTGTATGCTTTAAGCAACAAGTTCCGGAGCCGTGTCCATTGCGCAGGATCAATAATACATTCGAAGACGGAGTTTTGCACGCGCAGGCCAAAGCTCTCACAGATTTTTGCGACACGGCGCAAGCGTCGTTGGCCGCGCTTGTTGACGGTAGAAACATCGTAACTGACAAGAACGAGCATAAGCCCTCCGATTACTTCCAAATAAACGGTGGATAAGCATCAAGATCGCCACGCAGGTGGCGGGCCAGTAGTTGAGCCTGCAAATGCGGAAGGAGTCCGACTTTGCATTTTTCTTCCAGATAGGGATGGGTGATTTCTTCCTGCTTTCGTTTCTGCCAGGCGGTTAAGACCTCTTTCCGTGCGGTATCGCTCATGGTAACGGCGCCCCCAGCTGAGTCGTTGAAATCTTTGGCCTGAATCTGCTTCAAGTTGATGAGCGAAAGCACAAGACGCTCAGCGAGAAATGAACGGAATTCTTCCATAAGGTCGAGTGCCAACGACGGGCGCCCCGGACGGTCGCAATGCAGATAGCCGACACAGGGATCAAGTCCGACTCCTTCAAGTGCTGAACGGCAGTCGTGAACCAGTAAGGTATAGACGAAAGAGAGTAATGCGTTAATCGGATCAAGCGGAGGCCGGCGGTTGCGTCCAGAAAATAGAAATGCAGGGTCTTTGACCGTAATAAGTTGAGGGAAGGCTGTAAAGTACGATGCCGCAGCCTCGCCTTCAATCCCGCGTAGCTCGTCTACTGGGCGTACTTTTTCTAACCGTTGAAGATATTGGGTCAGGCGTTGCTCGGCTTTTTCCAGCATTTGGGAATCCGCTTTCTCTCCGTGATCCCGCAACGCCCGGCGCAGTACGGTGCGGGCGTTGGACAGCTTCCCGATCAGGAAAGAACGGGTGATCTGCGCTGAGGCCTCGGAATCATCGGCTCGCCGGTATTGCTCACGTCGCAAAAGTACATTGCCGGATACCGGCCCCTGAATACGGGCAAGAAATTTTCCATACTCCGATAGAAAGGATACAGAGACATCGTTTTCGGCACAATGGTGCATCAGAAACGGGCTCATGGATACCGCGCCGAAACAGACAATCCCGTCAAGCGTATGAACCGGCAGACGAAGGCGGTTTTCGTTTTCGACTTTGACCACGATGGATTCGCCCTCTTTGAAGAGGTAGCTGTTTTGAGTGGTGACATAGAGCGTGTTCAGATGCTTTTTCATAACGCCTCCGGCGATTTGAGATTTGAAATTTCAGGTTTCAGATAGCGCATCGGTCAGGTAGATGGCGACTGACCGATGTGTTCGCGGCATACAGATATCGAACAGTGAACAGGCGGCGCATTTCTTTTCTTCGTAGTCCGGCGGCGGAGTCTTCCCTCGTTGAATCAGTTCGTGCAGTTTCTGGGCGGTTTCTTCGGTTTCGGCGCGGAGTTCGGGGGTGAATTCGACCTGCTGGCGACGGCGGGGCTGTCCGTAAAAAATCGCGCCTTCAGGAATTTCAATCTGCATCATTTCTTCGAGACACATGGCCTGAGCACAAAGCTGTACCCAGTCGCAGTGATCGGGCTTGGGCTTTCCGCGTTTATGCTCCACAGGAAACACCCGCCCCGCTTCGCTGGATTTCAAATTTGAGATTTCAGATTGCGGATGAAATTCAACGACATCCGCCTTACCGATCAGTCCGAGACGGAGCGAGCGAAGCAAAACGGCATATTCCAGCCGCACCCCGTCGCGGACTTCATGTTCGGGGCGGTCTACCCTGTCGTGTTGCGCCCTGCCCTCCGCCGTAAAACGGTTCTCGCTCCACTGCTGTTCGACATGCACTAATGCACAACGTCGTATGCAATAGACGTAATGCTGAAGTGCGGAAAGCGGAAGCAGATCGGCTTCGTCAAACATCATTTCTCCCGGGCGTTTTTGATCCGTTGCATATTCTCTTCGTGCTTTTTCCGGATTTCTTCCATGAACGCTTCTGACGACTTCTTCTGCTGGTAGCCAGCCTTTGATTTTTCAGTCAGATAGCGGGTTCCGGTAATGTCGGACTCCTGGAGAGAAAAAAGCCAGCCGCCCAGCTGTCGAGAGATACTGCGTGCGGCAGACTTCAGATCTGAAATTTCAGATTTCAAATGGCTTAAAGCGTTCAATCGCTCCATCACATAGCAAATCGAACGGACTTCACCAGCGGAACCTTTGGAATAATAGAGAAACTGGATCAGCTCCGGTGTCGTGCCACGCTCAAAGCCTTCGGCGATGTTATTGGAGATGGAAAGCCCGGCGCGCTGAATCTGATTGGCAATATCGCCCTTGCCCTGAAACGCGCGATCTTCGGTTAGTTCAAAAATCCTCACCGACAAATTCACTGCATCCTTCCAAACCGGAACATCTTCAAAGTTTTCGTATTTCATTAAAAAGCGCCTCTTATTTTATATTATGGCTCCGCCATTCTTATCGAACTCTTCCAATTCCAATACTGCTTCCATGTATCCGAGAAATGGCGTGTATTTAGCCCCATCGGGCCAAAGCAATATTCCGGGATACCGTCGTGATTCTTCGATGCTAAGTCTCTCGCGAATGTTTTTGCGTATTCGAACGCTCCCATTCTGAATTTCCCGCCAAGAAACATCTTTGAAATCTCTAATTCGCCGAACTAAATCCGCGTCTATGACTGTTAACTGTGAATCGTCTTCGATTACCTTGAACTCCTTTTCGATAGTGCCAAATGCGTACAAGCTTTCTTCTTTGCACAACCGTGTCGAAAAAACACCTTGCTCGCGCATTTCCCTCTGCATGGATTCGGTACTGAGCTCCGGCACAATCTCCCTACCCTGCGCAAAGAATTCACGCAAGATTCTTGCAGAGCACAGCAGTGATGGATTCATGGTTACACCACTGTCATTAGCATTCAGCGTAACCGTCCAAACATTTGCCTCTTCGTATTCGGAATTGCGATTTACACGCCCGGCAAGTTGCAACAGCGAAAGCAACGAAGCGCATTCTCTCACCCCCGTCCTGAACGACAGGTTCATGCCTGCTTCGACGCAGGAGGTCGCAATCAGACACCAACGTGTCTGTGCTTTATCCTTTAGTCGTGCCTTCACTACATCCAGTGTGATTCCCCTGTCCCTAGGTGCTAGCGAAGTAGAAAGGTGTAAGACATTTCCTTCACCAAATACGCGTTCTGCCGCCTTTGCCGCCGCCGCCGCAGTATGTACTGTGTTAAGAACAGCAATCACGGGGCCGTCCAATTCTTTCAGCCACTCTGTCAAATCATCCAGATTCATGGGATCTGGTTTATAACGGTGACAAATGCGCGTAATTTCAAAAGCCCGCATCTTTTCCTGCTCTTTAAGCGGCAAGACATTCGGAAGCCGAATACTGGCACTGCTAAATTCCTCCAATTTCCAGAAATGACATAATGATCCCGACGCCAACACCCAATAGCAGGACCAAGTCGATGCCGCATGCTGGATCCAGTGCCACGCCAATGGCAACAGTTTAACCGGCAACATAGCATGTGCTTCATCAAGGAAAACCGCGCTACCGGGCAGATTCTGCAACCGCCGCAAAGTAGAAGGCGATGCGGAAGCCAGCGTCTCGAAAAACGCTACAGCCGTTGTAACCACAATCGGCGCATCCCACAACGCAGTAAGTTTGCGGCTCTCTGGATTTTCAAAGTCTGCACGGTGATGAATCTCTGCAACCACATCCTCAGCGCGTTCTCCTGCCAGCGTCAACGCCTTGCGATAGATTTCCACTGATTGTGTAATAATGTTTGTGAACGGCAAAACTACAAATATCCGCCGCAATCCACGCTGGTCGGCTATGTTTAGTAGATACGACATCACGGCAGTGGTCTTGCCCGTTCCAACCGGCGCATCACAAACAGAAATTGTGTCGGTGCAAATCCCCTCAGAACAAGATGCGAAAAATGTCGAACGCATTTGGTTCCGCTCGGTTTCGTTTCCATCCGATGCCAGTCCAGCGACGTAACGCCGCAACGCATCAAGCCGCTCTGCCGCCCGCAACTTCGGCGGACGAGTCGGCCGTGACTCCCTATTTGATGCACGAGCTGCATCACCGTGATCAGCGTGTGTCAGACAGGAAAAAAGGACACGAACATCGGCAGATTTTAATGCCTGTGTCGTGGTGAGTGGAGCTTTGGGAAGAATCGCCGGACGTACACTGGCTTCGTGTTTTTTCAGCAACTCCGGTAACTCCTGATCTGTCATTTGCTCAATTGAAGCATTTCTTATCCCCCGCACATTGATTTCGCCGAAATCCGGCAATCCGGCATGGTGAGCATAAATCAATACAGCAGAAAAAAACCTCGCCAGATCGTCGTCGGCATTCAGGAATGCTACCCCCGCATCAGAATGGGATACCGGAAGGCGTGCGGCCTTAACTTCTCCTGCCAAAACACGCTGGTTTTCGTCGTGAAGCTTGCCGAGATCGTGATATTCCGCAGCAAGTTCCAGAATCCGACTAACCGCCTCGGTATCCCAATCTCGCGCGTAGCGCAACACTTTGCGCAGATAGGAACGCCCCCGAACCAGAACATGCAGAACATGATCCAGATAACTTTGAGGTAATCCACTGTCAGGTGCCGCGCTACGAGCGAGATAACGCATGATTACCTCGCCATCAGGTCCTTGCAGCATTCGACCTTCTGTTTTAACTCGCTGGGCAGGTCAGGCGGCACGTCATAGCCCGAACATCCCGACCACGATGTGGAAGGAGCCGCTGGATCATCACCGTTGCGCTTGGGCATTAATGCATCAATCAGCAGATAATCCGGGCAACTGCCCAGCGCGTCCTTGTGCTCAATCCACCATGCGTGCCGGATTCGAACATCCGGACGAATAGCCGAGCGCGTGTGGTCATAGGCATATGGAATCAGTCGTTTCAACAGTTCTACATCACAAGGCTTGCAACCCGATTTTTTTGCCAAGCTGGGATTAATATAGAAGGGCATCACGTAGACACCATGCTCCACCACGCGGTACGCCAGCGGGGCCATCCCGGATCCCTTTTCGTCATCAAGAGGCGCTTTTTTGGTGTTCGTATGCCGCTGAATTGTGACAGACGATACCGAGAGTCCCATCCCGAATTGAACGATTCCTGTCTTAATGAACCCTTTGTCCATATCCTTTTCCAAAAAGGTGTTTCCAAAAAGACGAGCGTCCCAATATTTTTTTACAAACGGACTCTGCACAAAGATAGATTGATCAAAGTCAATTTTACCTTTCCCCTTCTTGGGTTGCCCTTCTTTCTGCTCATCGTGAATAGAGGCAATGTCACGTTCTCGTGATTCCAAAATTCCGAACTGATACCCATCCGGTACATTCGGTAAATTCTGAGTCACTTTCTGGAACACTGGGCCTTCCGTCAGTTCCATCAGATCGCGCAACTTGCGTTTGAACGAAACCGGCGAAATTTCACCTTGGCCGTTGCTTCGGACACGCGGATCGCTCTCCTGATCGGGATTCCCATTCGGATTGGAATTCACCGCCTCAATGATCAATAAACCTGTTATCCGTTTAATAATTTCTTCACTCATTTTTCTTCTCCCTGATTGTTGTTTGAATCCATTTGATTGCTGGCATTGACCTTCTCGCTCTTCGGAAAAGATGACAGGTAACCTAAAAACACCTGCGCACGCTCCTCTGGGCCAAGACGCTTCGGCCATCCTTTCTCAAGAAGAGGATCAGCGATTTCCGACCACTGTCGCATCCAATAGTGAACCAGCCTCCCTTTTTCGGCATCGCGGCAGGATCGCGCCCATTTCACATATGGAGCGGAACGCATGGCAAGCTGATTCAGTGTCATGCCGGGCGATTCCATCATGCTGACCAGCAATGAACTGCCGCACAATTCCGACGGCAGGTCTTTCTTGCGTACCACTTCGCAATACAACCGATGAATTTCATCGGCAACCCGCAGGCAACGTCCTAACTGAACTGCACTCTCACTCATGTATTCATCCTTTCGTTTTCCTGATTTAAACAGCAGCAACCCCAGAATTCCCGGGTAATAAATCTTGTCAGGCAATTTTGATATTTCAGGCCGTCCGGTATCCTTATTAATCCGGCATTGCGTTCGACAAAGTGAAGCAAAATACCCTTGTGCGTGCTGCATGAAACGTTCCATCATGTGCGAGGCCAAAGCAGCACAAGGTTCTTCCAACAGCAACCGCAATCCATCTGCAGGTTCAAAAATTTTGACCTTGCCTGCCTGTTCGCCGTCCCGCTTCCAAACCGTATTCAGATGCCGGTGCAACTTGACGGGAAATACGGTTTCACATTCGACGGATATTGGATGTGATTTACCCGTCTTTTCGTCTTTCTTTTCGCTCCAGTCCCGCACATCCAGCGAAGGAATGTTCTGACAGCCTTCGTGCCATGCCACAGAGGCCCTCTCCAACGATGCCACCGTGGCATTGCGGTAATAAACTACTTTGGTTCGAGCCTTATCCATTTTCCGCAGAGAGAAAATCTCGAGTTCCGCGTCCGCCGCCGACCGTCCTAAACCATTCAGTTGTTCGATCACGCGCTTTGCAAGCCGCTCAAACTTATCCTCTTTGAGACCCTCATCCGGTTGCGCGCCAAACAGTTTGGTAAGTGGGATTTTGTCTTGTGGCAATACACGCGGAAAAGCGAAGAGCAACTCCCCATCACCTGCTTTTCCGTACGTTATCCCATCTCTGCCGTCTTGTTGTGAAGATATCCATTCCAATGCTGATTTAGCTCTTTTGCGCATTTCCTCCCCGACAGGGAACGTTTTACTTTCGCAATAACCGTAACGAGTCTGGGCAGGTATTGTTGCTACTTGAGAACGCAGTTTTATTCCCCCGAGGATTGGTAATGTAACTGACGGAAATAAATCGTCTTTCCCCGAAGCATCATAACCGTATGCGTCCGTCTCCAATATTGTCGCGGCGCTATCCCCAGCCTGCTTCTGCAAGTCCCTTTGTGACTGCCACAGCAAATCGTTTAACCGTCCCATTGTTTGCCCGCTTGCGACAGGATAATCCGTATAGTCTACAACGTCCAAAAAGACGGAGAACTTGGGAACCGGAACTCTTGAGTCGGTGTCTTCTCTACGTTTTTTTTCATCAGTCACAAAATAACACATTAGCGAAAGCGGTAATTCACCATTTTCGATCTTAAGTCGCACCGCATCACGGTATTCAGCTTGAAACTGCTCCACATCGATTCGATCAACCGCCCGAAACAACTTATCAATCGTCTCACCCTCAACCAGCTTCCCTTCGCAATATTTTTCGAGCTCTTTGCAGACTGTTCCAAAGCATTTTACCAAACCATCACGGGTTTTTGGCCAAAAGTCATCTTCCGCCTTGGTAATAGGCGACCAATTAAGGCCCCCTTTCCCTAACGCTATTTCAACTTCTTTGATGATTCCTTTGCTCTCATCGGCAGACATCACAATGCGGTATAGCGGGCGGACATTAAACCCGGGAAGTGCTCTGCCAAGGTCTGGCTCGTATTTTCGTAATTTCACAACAACTTGCTCAGCCAAAGATTCCACCGTCTCAATATGCCCGTCAGCAGTAAGCCATATTCGCAAACAGGGAGCCTTTTTCGATACCTTCGGTAGTGTTTTTAGCTTGGGATGCCAGTCTTTGGCGATAATACCAGCACCCTGCATCGCATCCGCGACCTTGATCAATTCGTCAATCATAGTTCACGACCTTTCAGGTTGTAGTGCAGAACACCGCGCTCGATTTTTACATTTTGGTCATAGGTAAATTTGAGAGGATCTTTCACATCACCTCCGAAAACTTGGCGCAACATTGACGGCAGCACCGTGCTGATATCCTCCTGAACTTTCGTCCCCTCACGAAGCGGACCGACATAAGACGGCGTAAATTCCTTCCAGCCTAAGCACGGCAACGTAAACCACTGTCCCCTTTTGAGCCGCCGCTCAAAAATCGCCGCATAAGCGTGTCCCGGCGAAGAGGTTTTGCTATCCCATGTCCTCGCCTTCTCGTTCAGAACATCCTTGTTCTGCGCCGGATACACATAAGCGAACATTCGATAACAGACATCTGTCAGCACGGTTACCATAAATTGATATGCGCCTTCGGTACCACTTTTGCGTAACGGACCATTATAATTTGTGGCGTAGCTATGAAAGTTCAGCGGTTTACAAATTTCGACCTTGAACGGCACAATCTCTACCGCAGGCCCCCATAAAACCGACTCAAAAATTCCTTTGATGGCCGAATAGGTCGGCGCAGGATAACTGACCGGACAATCCCCAGTGTCCGGACGGGTCCACATGGCGGTTTCCCCCGCTATTTCCAACACAACTTGATATGGCTTCATCTTTTTGTCCTTTTCACTTGTGACAGATTCTTCCGGTAATCTCAGAGACATTTTTCAGGTGTTCATCGAGCGGTTGCCAATTTTTTGGCGGCTGATCAGGCAGGCTGTGGGCATAAAAGGTCATGTCATGCTCCGGAAACGTGGAGCGGATTATAAATTGGACTTGAAAAGGAGCGACAACAATCGATTAGATTTTAGAATAAAATTCTGTAATGACCTTCCACGCCTCTGCGGCGGTGTCGCAGAAGGTGAGTAGATTTAAGTCGTTCGGGCTGATGAGTCCGCATTCAGCCATATAATCCCAGTCCACCATCCGTTTCCAATGGTCGGAACCAAAGAGGATAACGGGCATCGGTTCGATCTTGCCGGTTTGAATGAGGGTGAGCGCTTCAAACAACTCGTCGAAGGTGCCGAAGCCGCCGGGAAAGATGCAGACGGCTTTGGCCCGCAGTAAAAAATGCATTTTCCGCATGCTGAAGTAGTGAAACTGAAAGCAGAGTTCTTCCGTAACGTACGGATTGGCTTCTTGTTCGTGCGGTAAGGTGATGTTGAGTGAGATCGATTTACAGCCCGCCTCTTTGGCCCCGCGGTTGCCCGCCTCCATCACACCCCCGCCTCCGCCCGTGATGATGACGTATTCACATTCATGGTTAGTCTGGCAGGATGTACTGACGATCTGCGCCAGTTTGCGGGCCTCTTCATAAAACGGTGTCAGTTCAGCCAGTTTGCGATTTTCGCAGGCGGAGGCGTTTTCAGGCGCCGGGATGCGGGCGCTGCCGAATAGCACAATGGTGGATTTTATCCCGCTCTGTTGCATCGTCACTTCAGGATGAAGATATTCCAGCTGAAGCCTGACGGGTCGGGCCGGGTCGCTGTTAAGAAACGGGATATTTTCGTAGGCTTTCGGCGGATTTTTCATTTTGTACTCTCCTTGACCGCGAATGAGTGCTCAGAAAATTATTCACTGCGGTGAATCGTGAAAAAGGTGACGTCATCATCAATGAGATTCACGACGGCGCAGGATGGATGCATACCCCGTCCGGCAGAACCGGGGTTAACAATGCGGGTTTTCTCGATTTGCTCATCCCGACGGGTGTGCGAATGGCCGAAGAAGACGTAATCGTAGGTGTTGGATTGCACGAGAGCTTCGAAGTGCGCCTCGTCGTCACTGTGCAAAACAGCAATTTTCCGGCTGGCCATTGTAAGATGCGCCACCCGGCCCATGAGGTTGATTCCTGAATTTTCGGAAAAACTGCCTAATTTCTGCTGGAGGTCGCAATTTCCCAGTACGGCATAAATCGGGATGTCCAAAGCCTGCAAAAGCTCGGCCATTTCAGTGAGAACCATGTCGGATCCGACATCGCCGCAATGAATAACGGCATCGACCGCCCGGAAGATGAATTCACGGGCGGCGGCTAACGCCAAATCCACCTGTCCGTGTGTATCGGATATGATGCCTATTTTCAGCGGGTTCCCTTCTCTTTAGTTCTTGGCACTAAAACCTGAGGGTTTATATTAGCGCGATTCTCAACCAAGGCGAGCGGAGATTTAAAATGAAAAGCGTCAAAATTGTTGGAGCGGGCGGTTACGGCGGCGTAGGCATCACGGAATTGCTTCTGCAACATCCTGAATTTAAGATCGGCTGTCTGGTGGCGGCCACTGAAACCGGCATGAAAATGAGCGATCTTTATCCTCATCTAAAAGGTTTCTGCGACGAACTGATCCGGACCCCGGACGATCCGAAGGCACAGGAAACATACGATGCCGTATTTTTCTCTACGCCGGACGGAGTTGGTATGCAAACCGCAGCCGCCGAACTGGCTAAGGGTGCGCACGTGGTGGATTACAGCGGCGACTTCCGGTTCACCACACCAGAAAAATACAGCGCCTACGCTAATTTTATCGGTAAAAACCCCGTTCATGCGGCACCCGGGCTGCTTCCGCAGACGGTGTACGGCCTTTCGGAGCTTCACCCGTTCGGCCGGGAACAAAAACTGGCCGGAAATCCGGGCTGCTTTGCGGTAAGCTGCATCCTCGGCCTCGCCCCGGCGGCGGCGCAAAAACTGATTGATCCGAAAAGTGTTATTTGCGACTGCAAAACCGGGGTTTCCGGCGCAGGAAAAAAACCGGCGGCCACCTTCCACTACCCCGCACGGTACGAACAGATCAATTCCTATAAACTGGCTGGCCACCAGCACATGGTGGAAATCGAGCAGGAACTCAGCGCACTGGCTGGCGAAACCATCCGAATCACGATGACGGCTCAGGTTCTGCCGCTTTGCCGGGGTATTCTTTCCTGCCTCTACGCCAATCTGACCGAAACCATGAGCGCCAAACAGCTGATGGAAGCCTATAAAGCGTTCTACTCTGATAAGCCCTTCGTGCGGATATTCGACAATAAAGCCGCTATCGGCACCGCACAGGTCAGCGGAACAAACTTCTGTAATCTGATCGTTGACGTCGATGAGCGGAACAACCGGCTGCGGGTGATCTCACATATCGACAATCTGATGAAGGGTCAGGCGGGCAATGCCTTGCAAAACATGAACCTTATGTTCGGGTTCGATCCGATGCTCGGCCTGAATTTCCCGGGCAGATGTCCGTAAAAAGGAGAAAGGATGGATGAATAAATGGATTGTTGGATTATTGAGCGATCCGGTCCCGCACTCGTTTCATCCATTCATCCTTCAATCCAGATATCCAATATTCCATGCTTAAAAAAACCTTTCATCGCGGACTCTGGCTGACAGCCGGCCTGCTGTTTTCACTGCTCGGCCTGACCGGCCTGTTATTACCGATTATACCGCAAATTCCCTTTTTCCTCGCGGCGATCTTCTGTTTTATGCGCTGTTCAACCCGGTTCCGCACCTGGATGGAAAAACAGGCGTGGTTCATCCGGCTGCGCACACGATTCAGAAACAAACACTAAATCAAAAACGAAAAGCCATTGTCGGCAGTCCATTCTTCTACTAGACTGACCGCGTTTTATGGACACAAAAACACTCATCTTTTCTGCCGCGTTTCTAGTCGGTGTACCCCTGCTGGTTTTTGCCGGGTTGGTCATACGCCCGTTCAGTAAAGTTCTCATGGCGGTCATGTGCTTTTCTCTCTGCTATCCGGAGCAGTTCTCCATGAACTTAATGTCACGCGAAGGATATCGCATGGCGACCCGCGGTTTTGAGCTGGGGCTTTTCGACATGTGTACGATTGCACTTTTTTTTATCATGGTCATTCAGCCGCGCGGATACCGCTTCCGCTGGTTTCCGCCTCTGACCATCGTTTCCGGCATCTATATTACCTTTGCGATCCTGTCATGGTTACAAGCTCCGGGCAGTATTCCGGTACCCGCCGACGTCTATGACGCCAACACAACCGATACCTACAAATTTTATAATTACTTCGAAACCGGCCTCTATCCGCTCTTTGAGCTCAGTAAGATTCTTCGCGGGGGACTGGCCTATCTGGTGGTGGTTAATTTTCTGCGCGACGAAGAGCGCCTGCGCACA
Source organism: uncultured Verrucomicrobiota bacterium (assembly GCA_964398915.1). Taxonomy (GTDB): domain Bacteria; phylum Verrucomicrobiota; class Kiritimatiellia; order Kiritimatiellales; family Tichowtungiaceae; genus Tichowtungia. The sequence goes on along the minus strand of CAYNOR010000003.1, from coordinate 30,862 downwards.
CTGGTCGGCGCCTTGCTCGTCGTTACCATTGTGATCACTGTAGAGGCGCTGATCGGCCGGTACATTCGCGGCTATCACCGCGTTTCCGCGACACTCGGACATCCAAACAGTCTGGGCACCTTCATGGGCATGATGGGTACAGTCATGTTCGGTGTGGCTATTTTCCGCAGCACCTTTTTATCCAGCGGAACCTTTGCCATTGCCACCGCCGGAGCATTGATTTCTGTATTGCTTACCATCTCACGCGGCGCACTTTCAGCGATGATACTGGGACTCTGGATGGACGTCTCCTCCCTGTTTCACCGCTATCTCAACTTTAAGAATTTCACCATTCTGTTCGTCGGCGCACTAACCGTGCTCGGTCTTTTCTTTGTGGCCGCCGACACCCTCACCTCCCGCTTTCTCGTACAGCAAGACGCCGTTTCCGACATTGAATACCGCGGGCTGTACAACAAAGAGGCCAAGATGATGTCTCGCGACCATCTTTTCGGAGTCGGCCTTGGAAACTTCTCAACCTATTCCTGGCTCAAGTACGGACGGGCTGTCGGACTCAATGAATACGGAACGCCTGCACACAACCTCTGGTACCTCACCCTTGGCGAGCTGGGCTATCCGGGCCTCTTTGCCTTCATCTTCTTCTGGCTCCGCTTCTACTCCATCGGCCTGCCGTTTCTCTTCCGCCGCCGCAGCGCCCTCATCTACGCCATCGCAGCATCCGCCGTAGCGGCCAGTATGATCGGGCATATTCAAAACATGCTGCAGCTCTCCTACCGTCAAACATCCATCTACATGCTCAACCAGATCCTGCTCGGCATCGTGGTAGCCGCCTGGTATATCGACCGTGACTCCCGCCGCGAAGAGCGTGAAGAACGCCGCCAGGCACGACTGCGCGCCGCATAACAAAACTGCCGCCTATGCCGACCCCTAAAAAACTTATCTGCTACGATGACAACCCCGACTACGGCGGACATCAGGTCATGGCCTGCCTTGCCGTCGAAGCGCTTGCGACCTCTACGGCATGGCAGCCCGTATTCTTTTCGAGCCCGAACAATATCCGCCTGATCAAGCGGCTCAAAGAAATCCAGCTATCCACCGGCAACCTTGATATCCGCGCCACTCCGTTTACCACACGTAAACTGCAGAGCCTGCGCAACCGTTTCGCAAAAAAAGCAATCCGCCGGCTGCGCCGGATGCTTTCCGCTGAAGATCCTGATCTGATTCTCTGCATTCAAGGCGAAATCGAGGATGGCTCACTGGCTCTGTGTGCCGCCGAAAAAATGGATACGCCCTGCATCAGTTACATTCCCGTTCCGCATCGCATGGCACTGATGGGCGCAAAGCTTGGAGCGATTCGCGACCGGCTGAACGCCGGGCTCTTCAAGAAACCGGACGGGTGGATCACCATCAGTGAGTCCATGAAAATCCTGCTTGAAGAACGCGGTACCACAGCGCCGGTTGCTGTCGTTCATAACGGCATCGATATGAACCGCTTCGCACCGCGCGAAAAAACCGCAGCCCGCACCACCCTCGGACTGCCACTGAATAAAACCCTGCTCGGTACGATCGGACGCATTGAATTCAACCAGAAGCAGCAGAAGCTCCTCGTCCAAACCTTTTCCAATGCCTGGAAAAACAACCCCGCAATGCACCTTGTCATCACTGGCGACGGCCCTGATCGCGGGCATCTCGAAGAACTCATCGACCAGCTAGGGCTTCAAACACAAATCACGCTGCTCCCCTGGCAGGAAGACAGCACCCTCGTCTACAGTGCGCTCGATCTCCTCATCATTCCGTCACGCTTTGAAGGCGTACCGCTCGTCATGCTCGAAGCACTCGCCTGCGGGACACCGGTCATCGGTAGTGCCCGCGACGGTATGAAAGACCTCCTGCCCGCAGCCTGGACGTTTGAAACGGAAAACAGTGCCGCCCTCGTCAACGCCGTCGAATTTGTATCCACCCATTGGGAAACCGCTCTGCCCGCTTTACAGGCCAAGGTACGCAGTGAACACACCGTTGAAAAATTTAAGCAGAATTTTGAAGCGGCTCTGCAAAGTTTCCTTATAATGAGCCGATAATGTATCTCGACTTCTTCCAACTCAAAGAGGTGCCGTTCAACGTAACGCCCGATCCGCGGTTCCTCTTTTTTTCAGGGCGTCATCGCGAAGCGTTTGAATCGCTGCTCTACGGGGTTGAGCACCGCAAGGGATTTATCGTACTCACCGGAGAAGTCGGTTGCGGCAAAACCACCATCTGCCGTTCGGTTCTTAACAATCTGCCCAGCACTACCCATTCGGCACTAATCCTCAATCCCTCCATCACGTCCGCGCAGCTGATCCGCTCCATTCTGCTTGACCTCAATCTGGAACCAAAAGGTCAGGATAAGCTGGTACACATTGCCCAACTTAACCGCTTTCTGCTCCAATGCCTGGAAAAAAGTGAAAATGTTACGGTGATTATAGATGAATCGCAGAATCTTGATCCTCAGCTGATGGAACAGGTGCGGATGCTGTCCAATCTGGAAACCGATCAGCACAAACTCATGCAGATCATCCTCTCCGGACAACCCGAACTCAAAGAGCGGCTCCGTCAACCGGAACTGCGGCAACTGAGGCAGCGTGTCATGGTTCATTGCGACCTTGCGCCGCTCTCAACCGTTGAGACCGCTCTCTACATTCAGCACCGTCTCAAAGTCGCCGGAGCCCTTGACCCATCTGATTTATTTCAAAGCACCGCCATTGAGCAGATTCATGCACGGGCAAGCGGCATCCCCCGTCAGATCAACACCGTTTGCGACCGCGCACTTCTGTCGGCCTACGTTCGTAAAAACCACCAGGTCACTTCACTAGATGTCGAAAATGCGCTGACCGAACTTGCATCACTGATATAGAAAAAGGGAATTCTTATGAGCTTGATTCAAGATGCGCTGAAACGGAAATCAGAAGAACCCGGCGAATCCCGTCCACCCGAAATACCGATTGAACCATCACCTGGCCAGCCGGCAGAAGAGACCCCCGCCCGCCCGCTTTTCAGCATTCTGGGTATCGTACTGATCTCCGTGCTGCTCGTTATTTTATCAGGACTGGGGATTTATCTGATCATGCCGAAACAACACACGCCTGCTCAACAACCCGCACCCGTTGCTGCAATTGAGCCTGCTCCAGTCATAGCGCCACCTGAACCGGTCGTGGTTCCGGCAGTACCTGCTCCGGTGATCGCTCCGGCAATTGAACCGGCAAAGGTCGAACCCGTCGTTGAGCCGGTGAAAAAAGAGGACCCGGCGCCTGTCGTGCAGATCGTGTGGCCCGAATTAAAACTTACGGGTATTGCTCAGAGCGGCAGTCAAAGCATTGCCATTCTCAATGGAAAAATGCTTATCGCCGGACGAAAACTGGGCAAGGTACTCGTCACAGAAGTCCATGAAACCGATGTGATCGTCGAATACCTCGGCGAACGTCGCGTTTTGTACATTAACGAGTAATATGCACGAAAAACAAAAGACCTTTAAGAATCCTTACCGCAAATTTGAGCCCAAAGGACTGACGATTCTCTACGAGGATCGGGATATTCTGGTCGCAGATAAAGTAAGCGGGCTGTTGACCATGAGCGACGGAAAAGCTCCCGCCGCCACAGCGCATGAACTTCTGAACGACTACGTACGCAGAGGAAATCCAAAATCAAAAAACCGGATTTACATCGTGCATCGTCTGGATCGTGAAACATCTGGGGTGCTCGTTTTTGCCAAAACTGAAACCGCGAAACAGTATCTTCAGGATGAATGGCCGGAATTCAAAAAAAGATATTATGCGGTTGTTTGCGGAACCATGGCAGAAAAGACCGGCACCATCACCTCCTATCTGGCTGAAAACAGCGCCTTTAAGATGTATTCAGTCTCCGATCCGAAAAAAGGCAAGCTGGCCAAAACCGGGTATCGGGTGATGAAAGAATCTCCCGGCCACAGCCTGCTGGAGATCGAGCTGTTTACCGGCAGAAAAAATCAAATCCGTGTTCATCTGGCCGACAAAGGTTGTCCGGTAGCCGGTGACACCAAGTACGGCGCAAAGGAAAAAAGCTTCAAAAAGCTCACCCTCCACTCGGCATCCCTCACCATCACCCATCCGTTTTCAAAAGAAGAAATGACCTTCACCTCACTGATCCCCGCCTATTTTGAATCGCTGGTCAAAGGTGCTCAGAAAATCTGTAACGCGGAGCTGAAGTGAAAACCTCCGGGGAACGATGGAATAATGGATGGCTGGATCAACGGATAAATGGATTTTTGCTGTTTAGGCGATATGATTAGTGCAACATTCAATCCATCAATCCATCAATCCATCAATCCAACTATCCATCAATCCAGGTCTCCTTATGAGAAACAACGATATTTTGCGCCGCCTCCGTTATACCTTCGATCTGAAGGATTCCCAAATGATGGCCTTGTTTGACTTGGCAGGCGCTCCGGTCTCCTGGGATCAAGTCGGCGGCTGGCTAAAACGGGATGACGATCCTTCCTGTCAGGACTGTAACGATGCCCGGCTGGCCGCGTTTCTAAACGGGCTGATTATTGACAAGCGCGGCAAAAAAGAAGGGCCGCAACCTGCCCCAGAAAATTCGCTGACGAACAATGTCATCCTGATGAAGCTGCGTATTGCATTAAATCTGAAGGCGGAAGACGTTCTGGAGATTATGAGTCTGGCAGACATGCCCGTCAGCAAACATGAACTCAGCGCCTTCTCCCGGCGTCCAGATCATAAACACTATCGCGAATGCAAGGACCAGATGCTACGAAACTTTCTAAAAGGCGTGCAGATCAAGTACTGCTCAAAATGACAGGCGCTTTTTTTCACCGGCCATAGTGCTTCTCATTCATCCAGCATCAGACAGATGCAGTGATAAACCGGCAGATGAAGCTCCTGCACTTTGAAGGTCTCGGTCGCCGGAACTTTAACGACGACATCTGCTACTGCAGCCAGTTTACCGCCCTTAGCCCCGGTAAGTCCGATGGTTTTCAAACCCAATGCCTTGGCTGTCATCACCGCATGGTTGACATTTCCGGCACCGCCGGAGGTGCTTAAACCGATCAGCACATCACCGCGCCGCCCCAGTGCGTTGACGAGCTGGGCAAAATTAAAATCAGGATTACGGTCGTTCGCCCACGCACTTTGAAAAGACGGAAACGAGGTCAGCGCTATGGCCGGAAGAGCCCCTTCAAGTTCTGCGGCCAGTTCCGGCGGAAGCTCTGCCGCCAGCGGACGCGCTGTGCAAAAGCGTTTGAGCAATTCGCCGGCCCAGTGTTCCGCGTCAGCCCCGCTGCCGCCATTACCGCAAATCAAAAGCTTTCCGCCCTTGCTCAGGCTTTCTTTAATCACCTTCACAGCGGCAAGGATGGAGCTTCGGCAGTCTTCCAGCTCCGGATGACGCGTGATCAGCTCGTTAAGACAGTTTTCGGCTTTCATACAGTTCTCCGCATTTCTGCGGGTCAAACTACCTCACTGTGCTTCGAGAGACAACAGATTTCAGAGATTCCCCTGAAAAGCCGGCGACACCTTTTCTGATTTTGCTATACGCCATCGGGAATGCTAAATACAGGGCATGAAATTACAACAAGGCCAGTTATGGAAAAAAGACGGAGAGTTCTTCCGCATCGTCGAATGCGAACGGCTCGCCGTAAAATACAAGACGCTGGAACACCCGTTTTCAAAAGACGGCGAAGTGCATCAGGTCACGAAAAAGGAATTCTGCAGGCTGATCAAAGACGCCAAACTCCTGCCATAGGGCGCGGATGATGCACCTCGCTATTTTGCCAGCCGGGTTGTGCTGTCATCAAAGGTGATCAGTCTCTTTTTGTAGAGTGCGCCGACGGCCTGTTTGTAGGTCTTTTTACTGACGCCGAATAAACGATAGATATCTTCCGGAGGACTTTTCCCAGTGACAGGCATAGACCCGCCCTGCGCTTTGATGTGATTTAAAATGACATCCGTAAGATCAGTGACTTTTTCAAAGCCGGGTTTCTGGAGGCATAGATCAACTTTACCGTCGGAACGCACCTGTTTAATGAAGCCGTCCATGCGCTGTCCGCGATCCAAGGGCTGGAAAACTTCGTTGTAGAAAAGAATGCCCCAGTGCCTGCCGTTAACGATGGCCTTAAAACCCAGATCGGTCTTGTCACAAACCAGCAGTTGAACCTTTTCGCCGGTTTTATACTTTGCCGGAGACCGATCGAGAAACTTGTCGAGTTTAGCCGAGGCGGCGATACGCCCGCTGGTTTCGTCGAGATAAACGCGCACGACATAGGATTGCCCTTCGCGCATCTCCACTTTCTGTTCACGGAAAGGCACAAACAGATCCTTCGGAAGCCCCCAGTCGAGAAAGGCCCCGATGCGCGTGGCGGAAGCCACACGCAGACAGGCAAATTCGCCAACCATTGCCAGAGGTCTCAGCGTCGTAGCCGTCAACCGGTCTTCGGAATCGATCATCAGAAAAACCTCGATGATATCGTCGAGGTGCCAGTCCTTGGAAACATACCGGCTGGGCAAAAGAATTTCGCCCAGACTGCCTCCGTCAAGGATCAGTCCAAAGTCCGTTGACCGCAACACCTGCAACCGGTTGATCTTTCCAATATCCGCCATTCGTATCCTCACAAGGGTTAACGCGGGACGCACCGTACCTGTTTTCCCGAGGATTGGAAACTTTTCCCGAATGAAGAACCCGGAAACTCACACCGGCTTATTTAATTTTAACGGCATCCACTTCGATTTCGAACAGCAGATCGTCACGGCAGACGTCGGCATGCGAAACAGCCAGCGGAAAGCGCGGAATTCCCAGCTCGTCGGCAATACGGCGATAGATGGGCAGATAGTCCATATCTTTGAAGTAAGCGATACCGCGGAAGAGATCGTTCCAGTCCATGCTGCGGGAATCGAGAATGGCTTTAATCACTTCCATCGTCAGCCGGATCTGCCTTTCAGGATCGTCCAGATGCACGGTTTTCCCGTTCGGATCAATACTGGCGGTACCGGAAATGAGCAGATTGCGATGTGTCGGGAAATCCAGTTCGACCGCACGGCTGAAAGAACTCTTGTAATCGAGCGCCGGATTCTGAAGCGGCGAATCAATAGCTTTAATTTTGAGCCACTCCGTCTTTGGTTGAACGGCGAGAACATCCATTACAATAGCGGCGCCAAAGGGATTGGCTGCGCCGATACCGGTGCTGGCAGGCACCATATGGCTGAAAATATCTTTTTCTTCGAAGAATTTTGTGCGGACACGATTAAAATCTCCATACCAGTCGAGCAACTGATCGAGATAAATCCAGGTCCGAACGGTATCAGTAAAACGAAAACCGTTTTCTTCGAGCGCCGCTTCCATGATCTGAAAGGCCGAATGGGTTTGCACGGCACGCGACGCTTTGAGGTCGGCGGGAAGAATTCCGCGCAAACGGCAATAGCGGGCATGCTCATCCTCGTAGGTAAAGCCGACATCGCGGCCATCGAGTTTGACCCGTTGCGGCTTGATACCCGAAACAGCAACAGCCTGCATGGAATACATGCCGCCGTCTTTACAGGCATCGCCCTGCAGCCAGACAACCGGCCAGGCGGTATCACCGGCATCGGCAATAAATTCGGGATAGTGCTGACGCCCGGCAAAAACAAACTGACTGAGAATGGTGGCATCGCGTTCTTTAGCGGCACTGCACAACACCCGGTTCATGTTCTGTTCAGACTGCACGGTAATACAATGCTCGGCATGAGACGGCAATGTAAGCGTGGCAACATCGGCGGCATAATTGGTTTTTGAGATTTGTGCAGTCAAACGAATCCTTTCAATTAATGATTTCGATCGAAACGGCGTCAATGGTGAATTCCATAGGCTTGCTATTTGCAAATTTGTTTACCGGATCAAAGTCAGGGGTTTTCGCTGATTTTATCCGCCGTACGCTGCCATTCAGTATAACCGTTGCTTTATCCCCTGGCTCTGCATTCGGACTGATCTTCAAGATCACCACACTGCTGGCCTTTGATCCGATGGATTCGGTTCCCAGTGTGAGCCATTCAGGCGGCTCAGACAGCGTAAGCTTTACTCCAGACGGCCCGACCGCGCCCTTTGAATCGATCAGGGCACTTAGCGTGATCTCCGAGCCTGGCCGCGCACGTATGACTCCGCCGGAAGGAAGTTTCAGTGTAACATTCACCGGATCCGGCTCAGCAACTTGAACAAGCAACTTCTGCGCTGTTACGAGATGGCGATACAGGAAAGCCTGCATCATGTCTTCTGCCGGAACAGCGCGGCGGCTCACCGTCCGCGCACCGCAACGGGCAACCCCTTTGATCTCCAGCGTGAGAATCTGATCCGAAGCCCGTTGAGAAGCGGCAATGATGACTTGAGCTGAATCAGTCCCTTCGGGGATTACAGCCCGCTGAAGACTAATACCGGGCGGGGCATCAACAACGGAAAGTTCGACCTTTCCGGTGAACCCCCCATAGCGAATAACATGAGCGGTTACGATGGCCGTTCCTTCGCGTGCAACACGTACACTGGCCGGAACGACACGCAGCTGAAAGTCGGGCTGCTCCTCTCCGATCATCAAACTATAGGCATACTCGTCGCCGCCTTTACCTTGAGCGTCGTCTAACCTCACAAAGTAGGTCCCGCTTTCCGGCAGTGTGCAGTCAATTCGTGAGTCGGCATGATGTGTGTTTAATCCATCGCTTTTGTCTTCCGTATCATCGTTTACAACCAGCACCTTTTGGTCTGCGTCAAGCAGTGTCAAACGCGAATCAAGAGGCGAACCGAGCCGCCGGGCGGAAACTTTAATTATTTTTTCATCGCCTCTTACTCCCTTAAAACAGAACCAGTCCTGATCTCCTGGCTTTCCGATTGTCCCGTTAAAAACAGCATCATTCGTTACGGCAAAAGCCTGTGAAATCAAATTGTTCGGCTCATTTTCAAAACAATTAGGCAGGGGCGACACACTGAGCATCCGGCTGTTCGAAAGGAATCGGTCTTTCTCGACACGGACAGGTTGCATGTCGGGTGAATTCCACGCCGGCTTCAGCTCCATTTTCCTGCCGGGAAGATTAACTCCGTAAAGATTAATCTCCATCGCGCTGTTCTCTGTTCCTCCGAGAGGAAATATTCGCTCGATAAAAGGAATTTCACCTATGGCAATACGGTAAACAAAATCCTCACGACCGCGAAAAATAGAGTCTCTGACAGAGAGTATGTAGTCCCCGTCATCCGGCACATTATAAATCAGTACAGGATCAGGATTTGAAAGGTAGTCGTCGTTGTAGGCAACCTCGCGTCCTTTTGAATCATACAGCGACAATACAGCCTGAAACCAGCCGGGAACCGCGTCGGCCAAATAGGGAACCAGCGACCGGGCAGCGACCTGAAAAACCAGCGACTGCCCTTTGCTGGCGCGAAAGCGAAAACAGTCGATATCGCCAGGTAAAATCTGTCCATTCACCAGTAAGGGGGTGACGGGCAGTTTTTCGGGTGCCGTTACGGCATTATTGGGCTCCTTCTCAGAAACTTCCGGTAACTGCCCGATCTGGAACATAAGCGGATTGGACAGTCCGTTGGTTGTAATCACCCGCAGCTCATAATCGCCAAAGGAAATATTTTCAGGCAGGGTGATTTCTAAAGTAACCCGCTCTGCGATCTGCGGATTAAACTGTTTTTTAGCCGCCATGGCAGGATTCATCTTATCCTCCATCATCACTTCCTTTGTCATGGCGATTTCGGGTTCAAGCAGTTCAATTTGTCGCAGTATCTGTTTCTTGATCAATTCACCGGGTTCTTCTGCAATTTTGGCTTCAAGGACTTCCTTGCGCCGGCGGAGACCGCCCGCTTCCTGCCGGTCATAAATGCGCAAATAATCGGTCTGTTTGAATTCAACCGGAACGCCCGACAGATCGATGCCGGAAAAATCTCTAAGATGCTGTCCACCGATAACAACGGTCAGTTTGGTTCCGGACATCGCTCCGGCCGGATAAACAAATCCGACATGCGGAATCACCGCCGCTGCGCATGACAGCGCCGAGGTCAAAAACAGAACGGTCAGTAACGATTTTTTTTTCATTTTCAAATCCATCATCATTCCATTTTCTTACATGACTTCCCGAAGTACGCCGCCGCTGTCGATTTTGATATTCTTGTCAGCCAACGGCGAAATAAAGGCCGTTTTACCATCCGGAGTTGGCAAAGTACTGTTCGGGTCAATACCCATTAATTCGTAAATACTGGCCGTTAAATCCCAAGGATAAACCGGACGTTCGGCCACTTCTTCGCCGCGCGCATTGGTTGCACCAACGACCTGTCCGCCTTTAAACCCGCCACCCGCCACCAAATGCGAAAAGGCTTTCCCATAGTGACTTCTTCCGCCATTCCAGGGAGCCTCCCAGTCGACCTTCGGAGTACGCCCGAATTCACCGCCGCACCAGACAATCGTTGTGTCTAACAACCCCCGGTTCGAAAGATCCTGCAGGAGCGTCGAAAGACCGTCATCCAGCTCCCGCAGCATTCTGGTCATCATTTCAAAATGCTTCTTGTGCGTATCCCAACCTTGTGCATTGACCGTTACAAACGGCACTCCGGCTTCTACCAGCTTACGCGCCTGCAGGCAGGATTGACCCAGCGTGTTCATACCATACGCCTTGCGCAACTCCTCCGGCTCCTTGGTCAGGTCAAATGTATTTTTGGATTCACCGAGAATCAAGGAATAGGCGTCCCGCTGATTTTTATTCATCCGGTCGATTACCGGACTGCCTTCCATAGCCCTGGCCAGCGTGTCGAGATTTCCAAGTAAATCGCGGCGTCTCTGTTGACGCTCATCACTAATACCTTCTGCAACAACCCCCTCTACAACAAACGGTGTTTTCGCCGGATCACCACCGGTTGCAAACGGCTGATATTTTGCCCCGAGGAAGCCGGCCTCGGAAAACCGCCCCTGCGGTTTCGTAAGCGCGACATAAGGCGGAATCAGTCCAGTGTAGCCTGCATTGTACCCCTTCTTATAACTGATGACCGCACCCACAGCAGGATTAACGATTCCGTCAGCCGGCTTCGTTCCGCTCAGCACCTTGTAAGAAGCGGTTTCATGTCCATTATCACCATGCGTCATTCCCCGCAACAGTGAATACTTGTCCGCTATTTTTGCCAGTTTCGGCAGGGCTTGACCAATCCGTATGCCAGCCACGTTGGTGGCAATCGGCTTATCATATTTGCCAAAATAGTCATACCCGGCATCCGGCTTGGGATCAAACGTATCCAGATGACATGGACCGCCCCAAAGCCAGACCTGAATAATCGATTTGGCTTTGGCCGCAAGCGGACTTACCGCCTCGGCAGCTTTTGCAGCCAGCCAGTCCGGAACCATCAGTCCGGCGGCACCGAACATGCCCAGTCGCAGTGCATTGCGACGTGTAATCGCCATGGATTGAACTGTTTTAGCATTCATCGGTATTCCTCTTTTGACTAATGTTTAAGGATAAACTCACTGGTATTGATTAAAGCCCACGCCAGATCATAAAAACCATTGTCAGTCCCCTCAGACGACGAAATATAGTCGATCGCGATTTTCTGCTCCTCCGGAGTCGGGATTCGGGACAGAATTTCGATATACAGCTGGTTAACACGTTCCCGACTGCCGGGGCAGGCTGTCATTATTTTGCGCAGTTTCGGCCCATTCATCACTTTGTTCCGGATATGGGAAGAATTCAGCAAATGCAACGTCTGAAACACAGAAGGGTTATTGTTGCGATCCGACTCCAGGGAATTATCCCGGCCGGGCCTTCCGAACATTTCAAGAAATGACGATTTGATGCTACCGTCTGCCAGCGCAATGGTTCGCTCGCTGGCAGGAATAAATGTAAACGGCTCAGGAATGGCACTGGTGTACTCTTCACCGATGCCGGTAACCTGACAAATCGCATCAATCAACACCTCGGCATCAAGTCGCCGTGCACGATAATGAGAGAATCCGGTCTCATCGTCTGCGTTTCCAGGAGTTGGTAAAGAGGAAAGATGATAGGCTGAAGAATTAAGAATCAGACGGTAGATGTGTTTAAGATCGTACTTGTTATCGACCAATGCTTTTTCAAGATAGGCCAGCAGTTCAGGACTCCATGGCTTACCATCCGGGCGGATGTCATCCACCTCATGGATAAGGCCTCTCCCCATCAGCCAAAACCAGATGCGGTTGACAATTGACTTTGCGAACCACGGGTTTTCAGGGGCGGTCAGCCAATCTGCAAAGGCGAGGCGCGGATCGGCATGTTTCTCCAGATTCAGCGGACTTCCCCCCAATGGAGTCGGCAGAACAGGCGCTCCGGTTGCAGGATGGAGCAGTTGTTTGTCCGGATCAAAATACACAACCTCTTCCTTCCATTCGGCGGTTTTTTTATACGCCACCGTTGCAAAAAAAGCATCCATCCCCAGCTTCTGATCTTCGCTCCAGCCTGAGTTATCAAGGCGTACGCCCATAAAAACCAGCGCCACCGTGTCAAAAATCTTACGGGGAGTGCGTTCCTGAAACGGCCGGTAAAAATTAGACGGCGCATCCCGGAAGTTGCTTCCGCTGGTCGTCAGCAAAGCACGGGCAAACTGGTCGTACGGCATGTTGTTACGAAAAGCATTAAGGATCCAATATCTATAGGCCTGCACAGCATTCGGCCACAGATTACTTGGAAACTCCGATTTCACCCTTAACAGGTCACACCACTTAAGAGCCAGATAATCGGCAAACTCAGGACGTTCAAGCAGCTCATCAATTAACCCGGCACGCTTGTCCGGACTTCTATTGGAGAGAAACCGGCGGACTTCATCGGCGGTCGGCAACGTTCCAATTACGTCAAGATAGACCCGGCGAATGAAAACAGCATCAGCACACCGGTCCGAAAGCGGAAACCCGGTCTCTATTTGTTTGGCAAAAACCAGTGTATCGATACGATTTTTGGCGGAAATCTGTTCTGCCCGGCATGTCAGCACAAAAAAAACCACCGACAAAACAATCTGGAGAAACCGATTCATACCATCCCTCTGGATATAACCCGCATTATTGTATAACGCCCAATCTAACTTATTATTGTACTTCACCGCCCGTTTTTTGACAGGCAGATCAGGTTTAAATACAGCATTTTTCCCGGATAAACGGATTTCATGCCGCCATCTTCTCAATGAACCGTTCGGCGACACTTTTAAATCCGCGTTGCCGATCATGAACAGCCCGTGCCCGTGCACTGCTCGATCCGGATGCATCCGTCCCAGTTCAACGGTGCACCTCACGTGAAGATGTGCGGCATTTAAACTTACATCAACCTTGATTTGAATAAATTGGCGGGTACCCTTCGGTTTATGAAAACTGTATCCGCAATGGAAATGCGTGAACTCGATCGCCGCACCATTGAAGACGGCACCCCCGGTGAAGAACTGATGCGCCGCGCCGGACAGGGCGTTGCTCGTGTCGCAGGTGACCTGCTCGCCAGTCTCAGTGGAAAATCTGTCCTGCTGATTGCCGGAACCGGCAACAACGGCGGCGATGTTTTTGCCGCGGCCACCGAGCTTTCAAAAAGCGATCTCGATATCGAAGTCTGGCTCTGCGGATCACAGAATCAGGTTAAAGGCGATGCACAGCTGCACCTTAAAAAAATGATCCGGGCCGGAATCCTCCCGAAAGAAATCCGTAGCGCGAGGGACCTCCTTCCGAAAACGAATCCCGCCCTGATTATTGACGGACTGCTCGGCACCGGATCCAAAGGCGCTCCGCGCGGATTCATGACTCCGCTCATTGAATGGGTCAACGAGGAATCTCAGTACGCATCCGTTCTCTCCATCGACCTTCCGTCCGGCATTGATACAGATACCGGAATTGCTGAAGGAGCCGCTGTGAAGGCGGATATCACGATCACCATCGGACTGCCGAAAACCGGACTCATCCGGCCTGAAGCGCTTCCATACATTGGAAACATAGAAGTCGCCGATATCGGCATTCCGCCTGAATTCATCGAAGACATCGCAGGATGTGAAGAAGCCGCCCTGATTGACCGTTCGGATATTTTTCTGCCGCGCCGCGAGCGCGACGGCCATAAAGGCACGTATGGACACGTTCTGCTGATTGGCGGATCTGTCGGTTATACCGGGGCGATCGCCATGGCGGCACGCGCGGCACTGCGCTCGGGTGCCGGCCTCGTCAGTGTGCTGACGCCGGCAGAGGTTTACCCTATTGTTGCACAGGCCTGCGGCCCCGAAGTAATGGTTCATCCGTTTAAAGAAAAAATTCCGTTGGATCTGTCGAATTTTGACGCGCTGCTGGCCGGACCGGGGCTTGGACGTACCGGTGCAACCCGCATACTGACGGAAGCTTTACTTGAAACCTGTACGGTTCCGCTGGTGCTGGATGCCGACGCACTCTGCGTTACGCCAGAAAAAATCGCCGCCGCAAAATGTCCGGTTGTTTTAACTCCCCATCCCGGTGAGTTTGAACGGCTCTTCGGTTCACCGGTCACCGACCGCTGGGCACAGGCAAAGGAAGCCGCCGAAAAAACCGGGAAAACTATCGTTCTAAAAGGCTCAGGAACTGTTGTCGCAGACCCCGGAAAAAAACTGGCCATCAACATGACTGGCAATCCCGGCATGGCAACCGGCGGATCCGGCGATGTATTAGCCGGGCTGCTTAGCGGACTGCTTGGTCAGGGAATGGCGCCGTTTAATGCGGCAATGACCGCAGTTTATCTGCACGGCATCGCGGGCGATATCGCCGCGCACGATTTCACGCAACCGGCCCTGATTGCTACCGACATCATTAAAGCACTGCCCGATGCCTTCGGTTTTCTGGCGGCGCGCTAACTATCCATTCACCATAAAGGCGGGCTGCCGCGTAGTCTGAAGAACCGCCTGCCAGACCCAGCCGTGTGGATCGACCAGTTTTCGCTGTCCGATCATTGGAATCGGTAAGTGAACCAGGCGATGATTATGCAACCCGACCACCATGCCGGTTTTGCCTGCCATGGCGGCGTGCATCGCATTAAACCCAAGGAAAAGACAGTATTCTGAATCATTCGCATTAGCCGAGGTGCTGCGGATTGAATAACTGGGATCAAAATACTTCACATTGATTTCAAATTTATTTTCCATAAACCAGCGGGACATTTCGTCGCGCAGAAAGGGCCCCACATCCGCCAGCTTTTTATTGCCCGATTTGTCTTTTGCGTCACCATGCACAATCAGATTCTGTCCTGCGCCCTCCGCCACCACAACCACTGCGTGATCTTTCTTTTCGAGACGGCGGCGCAGGTGTTCAAAAAAACCGTTCGGTCCGGCCAGATCAAACGGTACTTCGGGAATCAGACAGAAATTGACATTACTGTTGGAGGTAGCGGTCGAGGCGGCAATCCAGCCCGACTCGCGGCCCATCAGCTTAACCAGCCCGATGCCATGGCGATAGGCTTTGGCCTCCGCATGAGCGCAGTTAACCACTTCCCATGCACTTTGCACGGCGGTTTCATATCCGAAGGATCGCTCAATCACACCGATATCGTTGTCGATCGTCTTCGGCACACCGATTACCGCAATGTTCAGTCCTTGCGCTTTTACCTCATTCTGAATGTCCCGCGCGCCGCGCAAGGTACCGTCGCCGCCGATGGTGATGAGTATGTTGACCTTGTAATGACGCAGGGTATGCACGATCTCTTTCGTGTCCTGCGGGCCGCGCGACGATTTAAGAATCGTACCGCCCTTCTCGTGAATCCCGTCGGTATTGTCAGTCGTCAGTTCAATCGGCGGGTGGGAGTATTTGGCGACAAGCCCCTCATAACCGTACTGAAATCCAAGCACCTTTTTGACACCGTAGCCCTCCAGCGCGCAGAAGGTTACAGCACGAATCACATCGTTTAATCCAGGGCAAAGCCCGCCGCAGGTCACCACGCCAACAACAACCTCTTCCGGCCGGAAATAAATTTTCTCGCGTGCGCCGGCCCGCTGAAAATATTCAATTTCGTCAACGGACGAACCGGGTGCGCAGTCCAGCGTGTGTACCTTGCAGATCACACCGTTATCGTCACAAAAAAAATTCTGCCGCTTTGCCTGAAATGGCGAATTCACTTTGCATTCGCCCAACGTTTCAATTGGAATAATTTTACCCATAAAATACAATCCCGCCGGTTATACGAATTTTAAAAATCCTGAAATCAGTTCAACAGGCTGTCGAATATAACGATGCGGACTGTGAATCACACGATTTTACGCGATTTTTTTAAAGCACCAATGGGAAGCCGGGCCCCGGTCACTTTAAATTATCGGCAAAACATGCGTATAACACACCCTCCCGACTTTGATTTTACCTTTCCGCCGGACGCTGCAAAGTATATACATGAGGACATGAATAAAATTCCGATTGCTTTGATCCTGTTAGGGTGCGCATCTGTTTTTGCCAAAAACAGTCAATCCAGCATCAACTCAGCGACAAATATTCTGGAAAACACAAACCAGACAGCCAGTTACAAACCTCATAAACCGCCTGTAGAACCGGACGCCTGCACCGGGGCCACCCATAAAGGCAAAAAACAAAAATAAAGCACCTCATGAAACGCGATATTGAATGGATTGAAAAACTCGAAGACGGCGTAAAGCGCACGGTACGCATTGCGATCACCATGAATAAGGGGATCAAATGGCAGTTCAAACGGTCAGACGAGGAGCGCTGGGATTACGATACCCCTGCAACCCCGGAAGATTGGACGGCACTCGAAGAAAAAGTGGCCGCGCTCTATAACCGCCGGCGCGCCACTCATGAAGAGCTGGAGCTCGTTCGCATAATGAGGAAAAAAAATGGCAGAATTTAAAATTACCGGGGAATACATCGAGCTGGATAAACTACTCAAAGCCACACAGCTCTGCGGAACCGGCGGCGAAGCTCGAATTATGATCAGCGAAGGACTCGTCACGGTGGACGGTCAAGTCGAACTGCGCCTGCGCCGGAAAATCCGCCCCGGTATGTCTGTTCAATATGACGGACACCTTCTTTCGGTTCGCTAATGAATCCATATATATCGACACAACAGAGACCTTTGTGAAACGAAAACTGTTTAGAAAAAAAAACAATCGCGTTACTGCGGCTAGAAATATCGCCACCCATAAACCGGCGCGTCGCTTTCCGCTTTTCAATCTGTTACTGGTTTTCGGTCTTTGGTCGGGGCTCGTACTGTTTTTTTACAGTGGACGAATGCTGCAACCGCAAACACTGGTACTTGGTCAAAAGGCACATGAAACCATCATTGCGTCGGTCGATTTCCGCGCAGAAAACCTCGCGATCACACAATCCCGGCAACGTGCAATTGCTGATACAATTCTGCCGGTTTTTTCCATAGATATCTCCGTGATTGAACACGCCCGGAAAGTACTAACAACTCCTCAACTGATGAGCATCATTCCGGCGAACGAGGCCGTTGATGTACAGGTGATCATTTTCACTGCACTTTCCAATATTGTTTCGCGCGGCATCATCTCCGCAGGCGACGCACAAACAAAATTTAACGGCGCAGCCCCGTCCGGTAAAATAACGTTACGCGGCGGCAAGACCGATACCATCCGTACACTCGACAGTTTTGTCCAGCAACCTGAAGCCCTCAAAATTTCAACCGCAGAAATCCTGCATGAGCTCCCGCGTGAAAACCGCAACGAAGAAACGCTCCGTGCACTGATTGCAACATGGCTTTGGCCCAACCTGACGTACGATGCGGCCGAAACTGCCGCACGCCGCGCACAAGCCGTCGAACTGGCAGACCCAGCCATTGAACCGGTGAACGCCGGAACCACGCTGATCCGCAACGGCAATCCCGTCAGCGAACAAACACTCGTATGGCTGACCGCTCACGAAAAACAACTAAGCGAACTTGAACCGCCCGCCGAACGTATTCAACGACTGACGGGTAGCGGCCTGTTGCTGCTTATCGGCATTGCATTGACCGCCGCTGTCGCCGGCATCGTTCGACCGGCCCTGCTGCACAGCCGCCGGCAACTGCTGCTACTGATCACACTCTCTGCCATACCGCTGGTCGTTGGAAAGGGCTTGCTCTATGCGACCGTCAACCTACACCTGTTGCCAATCTCTGTACTCAACTTTGCGCTGCCATTATCCATTGCACCGTTGCTGGCATCCATCCTGCTGGGCAGTACCGCAGGATTGGTCGCCGGACTCTGGGTCAGTTTTGCACTGGCAACACTGCTCGGCGGAAGCTTCGATGTGTTTGTTCTCGGTCTATTAACATCTGTCGCGACCATCTACACGACTCAAGACGTCAAACGCCGCACCTCGCTGTTTCGTGCCGGATTCTGGATCGGCGCAATCAAAATTCTTTTTGCACTCGTCATGGCCGTTCTAACCCGGCTGTCCTGGCAGGTTCTTGCACCGCAACTCGGGGTAGCCATGCTCTGCGGATTAATCAGCGCCTTGCTGGCTATGCTGCTAATCCCCGTTTTCGAACACCTCTTTAAAATCACTACCGACATTTCGCTGTTGGAGCTCTCCGACCTGAGCCATCCATTGTTGCAAAGTCTCGCCATCAACGCGCCCGGCACCTACCACCATTCTCTCATGATGGCCAGTCTCGCGCAGAACGCCGCCGAAGCCATCGGCGCCAACGGACTCATGTTGCGCGTCTGCGCCTACTTTCACGATATCGGTAAGCTCGTTAAACCGGGGTTTTTCAGTGAAAATATTCAGTTTTCCGAAAACCCGCATGATGAACTGACGCCCAGCATGAGTACGCTGGTAATCGTCTCGCATGCCAAAGAAGGCATTATGCTGGCAAAGAAATACAAACTGCCTCAGGTTATAGTCGACGGAATTGAACAGCACCACGGAACCAGCCTGGTTTCCGTTTTTTACCACCGCGCAAAAACCCGTCAGCAGAAAGAAAACTCCGCCGGACATCCGGCCATCAATGATGAAGATTTCCGTTACGAAGGTCCGCGGCCACAAAGCCGGGAAATGGCCATTCTGATGCTGGCAGACAGTAGCGAGGCCGCATCACGTTCGCTCGAAAAGCCGACCCCTGTGCGCATCACCAATCTGATAAACGATATCTTCGACACCCGTTTGCGTGACGGACAACTCGACGAGTGCAAACTCACGCTCGCTGAACTTAATCAAATCAAACAATCCTTCGTCTTCTCACTTACGAATATGCACCATGGCCGAGTCGCCTACCCTAAAGATGAAAACAGTCCTTATAAATCGGCAGAAATATCGAGTCAATCTGCCGGCCATCCGTCGGTTAACCGCTAAGCTCGCCGCCGAGCTTGAATCAACCGACCCGGAAACCGTCTGGCAGGAAGTCACCCTGTTACTGGCGGACGATAACGGCATTACGCAATACAACCGCGAATTCTTCGGCAAAGATCGCACGACCGATGTCATTAGCTTTCGCAGTGAGCCGATCCCCGGCGAAGAAGGAACATCCGGAGATCTCATCGTCAATGTCGAGTGCGCCGTACGCGAAGGGGCGCAACACGACGGCATCAATGCAGAACTTGCTCTTTACATAGCCCACGGCTTCAACCACCTCTCAGGCGCTGACGACAACACACCGGCCAACCGCGCAGCCATGCGCCGTACAGAACTGCGACGACTGAAAGAACTGAAATCAGAAATTACCCGTCTGACAGTGAAATAATATGAACGAAGTAGATTTTAATCATCTCATAGGCAGTATCATTGCCCTGCTGACCTCCGGGTTCTGGGCCGTACTGTTTGCCGCATTCCGTGAAACAGGCAATGCAGGTATCAGCCGCCTCATTGAAAAAAAACCGAAGGCAAAACACACTCTCGTCCACTGGGCCGGCCGCTGGAACCTTTTAAGAACTACACTGCGCTTCTGTCTTACCCTTTTTGAAATAACAGCCATTTATTCTGCATTTCACGCATTTAATTTTCCACGAACCATCGAATGGGCCGGACTCATGGTGGTCATGACACCGCTTTACCTGATCTTCATCCGCGTCATCCCGTTTGTTTTAGCCGAAAGCTACGCCGACCGGCTTTCGCTCTTCTTCCTCCCGTTTGTCATCGGATTAACAAACCTGCTTTTACCGCTTGTCTGGCCCATCTATGCCTTGGAACGCGGCCTTCTTTCCCGCGCACTTTCTTCTGCGGATGAAGACGACAGGCCCACACCGGAAGAAGAAATCATGACCATTGTCGAGCAGGCTGACGAAGAGTCTCTCGAAAAAGAAGAACGCGAAATCATACGTAGCGTTCTGGAATTCGGCGAAACGGTCGTTCGCGAAATCATGACACCACGCGTTAACATTGAAGGATTACGCATGAACAGCACCATCGCTGAATGCGTAGAAAAAGTGCAGCGGGCAATGCATTCCCGTTTTCCTGTTTATGATGAAACCATCGACAACATGGCAGGCGTCGTACACGTCAAAGATCTGTTGTGCCTCTTTGCGACGGGAGAAAAAGACCGCCTTGTTAAAGATATTATAAAAAAACTCAGTGCTGTTCCGGAAGCCATGCCCATCAACGACCTCCTGCGTCAAATGAGGGCTCAACACTTCCACATGGCATTGGTTGTTGATGAATACGGAGGCACCGCAGGCATTGTCTGCATGGAAGACATCATTGAGGAACTCATCGGTGAAATTCACGACGAATATGATCTTACGGAAAGAGATGTTCTGAAATGTTCCGACGGAACCGCCTTAGTAAAAGCCAGCCTGGCCGTAGCCGATTTAAATGAAGACCTTGGGCTGAACATTCCCGAAAGCGATGAGTACGACTCCATCGGCGGCTATATTCTTAACGTGCTTGGAACCATTCCGCCCGTCGGAACCAAAGTGGACGCACCGGGTCTGGAAATTACAGTCCAAAACGCCACGCCGCGTCGCATCCACACCTTATTGCTCACACCTCGCCCGAAAGAATAACCCGTTTTTACCCTCCGGGAGCAGAAAACGGCTTAATTATTTATGTTATTCGTCCTGCTTGACTTTTTTTACAGATACCGCACCATCTAAGCTGTTTCTAGTAAAGAGCTTCCCTGCCGGTCTTGTCGGGCGTGTGTCCGTTCCGGTCGGGGTGAGTGTTTGATGTTGGTGTTGGTTGTTTAAGTGAGGTGCATTATGAATTGGATGAAAAATGTTTTGTCCGTTTCCGTTCTTTCTTTGTGTGTAGTTTCCGTGGGTTGCCGTTCTCCAAAAATGCCGTTAACCCCCGCCCAGCAAGGTGCTGTCGTCGGCGGCGTTGGCGGCGCCGGAGCCGGTGCGATCTGGGTTAACAGCCATAATAACCCGGCCATTAACAGCTGGGAAGGTGCAGGTATCGGCGCCTTGGCAGGTGCTGCCACCGGAGCGCTCATCGGTGATGCACTGGATGAATATGTCTACGACAATAACGCAGACATGAAAGACAAGGACGCCCTGATCAATGATCTTCAGCGCCAACTCGCAGGATTGGACAATGTAAAAGTTGAAGCAGTCAATGGTCAGATTCGCTTCACCATCCTGAACGAAGTACTCTTCGAATCCGGCAAAGCTGAACTCAAACAGAGCAGTAAAACTACGCTCGACAGCGTACTGGACATTATTCAGCAGGAATACGCCAGCCGTGATATCACCATTGAAGGTCACACGGACAGCGATCCAATCCAGAAATCAAAATGGAAAGATAACTGGGAGCTCTCCTACAATCGTAGCATCGCGGTTCTGTATTATCTCATGAACGAAAAACAAATCGTTCCTGAACGCCTGAAAGCCGTTGCTTGCGGCGAATCCCAGCCGGTTGCTGCAAACGACAGTAAAGAAAACAAACGGCTCAACCGCCGCGCAGTTATCGTCGTTATGCCTGAAAAAGATTCCATCGTATTGGAAAAAAAATAAAGCGCACTGCGCTTAATTAATAAATCCATGAAGACCGCCGTTCCATTGCTTATCACTGGAATGGCGGTTTTGCTTTTACTCTGCGGTTGCGCCACATCCATCGAAAGTCCGATCCGTAAACCGCACCCCTGTCCGTCACCACAACGGCTACGCGTAGCGATCCTTCCTCCACGAATTCATCCGAACCTCGAACCGGATAACCTTCAGGCGGAAAAACCGGTTTACAAGCAACTGATGGATGGCCGCGGCGTAGTCTTCACCAGCGCCTCCGCTTCAAAAGATATCGGTCTGGAAATTGTCTCCACCCTGACGCAGGCGAATAAATACGAGCGCATTTTCACGGTCGAGGATGAAATGGAGGCACAGCAACTCACAGCCAATACGCTCATGACCGTCACAGTTTGGGATTACCGCACGATACAGCTCGGCTCGAACAGCAAATACCCCCTCATGTCATTACTCAGCCCGCTCATGTCACAATACTGGATGCGCTGGAGAACACTGGAAGCACGTTTTGAGTGGGAAGTTAAGCTGACTTCGATCACGGACGGTTCTACGATTTACCGTAAGCGACTCAAGCGGCAATACACATCCCCTGTCCGGTCTGCCTCCGGCAAACACTTTACCAACAAAATGCTCTCATTCCTGCAAAACCGTGCTGCGCCCGATTTTATCGGCGAACTGTTTGAACTGGAAATGGCTCTTCCACCCGAAGAAACTCCTGAGAAAAGCAGTTTTTCATTTCTGAACGTATTTCAGAAAAAACCATAGACGGGTCTTGTAGAAAAAACCGGGAGTTTCCGCTTGAGGATTTACGCCTCAAGGCGATCGGCCTCTGCGAGCCAGCGCATTTCCAATGCGGTTAATTTTTTGGTGACATCAGCGAGCTGTATATTAAGCGCACCATAATCAAGAGTCGGGTTGCCGGACGCCATCGTTTCATTCAACGCCTGCTGTTCACCCTGCAATTTTCCCATCGCTTCTTCCAGTTTACGCAGTTCCTTTTGAGCCTCGCGCTCCTGAGCACGCGCAATCCGCAACTCCTTAGGATTAAGGGTTTGTCCGTTCGGATTTTGCGTTTGGGGTTTGGGGTTAGAAGTTTGGGGGTTTTTGACCTCAGACTTCAAACTGCCAGTTCCAGCCTTTTCTAAATAGTAATCGTAGCCGCCGGGATAGGCCGTTACACCTTCAGAACCGATCGAAATAACATGATCGGCCGCACCGCGCACAAACGCAACATCGTGACTGACAAAACAAACCGTTCCTTTATACTCACGGATGGCTTTTTCAAGTGCTTCGCGTCCATGAATGTCGAGATTCGTTGTCGGCTCGTCGAGCAACAGAAAGTTGGGCGGGTTGATAAAAATGCGGGCAAAAGCAAGACGGATTTTTTCACCGCCGCTGAGCACGCCGGAAGCTTTATTAACGGCATCTCCGCTGAATCCGAACGAGCCGAGCAGTCCGCGCACATCGCGTTCGGGCACAGCGGAATTAGCATTGCGAACGATAGTCAGTAACGACTGATCTGGCGGCATGGTTTCGGCGAAGTCCTGCGATTGATAGCCAAGCACCACTTTATGCCCGGTCTGCCGCGTTCCCGTCTGCGGCGTCAGCGCTCCCGCCAGTACGCGCAACAGCGTGGTTTTACCCATACCATTGTAACCAACCAGCGCAATCTTCTGCCCATGCCCTATTTCCAGATTCACATCGCGAAAAATCTGCCGCGTGCCGTCGTAGGAAAAACTCATGTCTTTGACTGACATAATATGCGCACCGCAATGCGGCGGCGGTGGAATCCGGAGTTTGGAAAGATTCGGCGGCGCAACAGGGGCCTTCACCACTTCGATTTTTTCAAGCATTTTGATGCGGCTCTGCACCTGCGCCGCTTTGGTGGCCTGCGCCCGGAAGCGGCTGATAAAGCTTTCCAGATGCTCCTTCTGCTCAATATAATTGCGGTAGGTTGCCTCCTGTTGCATGTGGCGCTGTTCACGTTCTTTGATGTAATAGGTGTAGCCGCCTGAATATTTGGTGACGGTTCCACCGCAGATTTCAAGCGTGCGGTCGGTGAGCGTTTCGAGCAGATAACGGTCATGGGAAATCAGCAACATCGTCCCTTCAAAGCCGCGCAAAAAACGCTGGAGCCATTCGACGGCAGGCAGGTCAAGATAGTTGGACGGTTCATCGAGCAGCAGAATATCGGGCCGCGCAATCAGCGTACGAACCAGTTCGGCGCGCATCTGCCAGCCGCCGCTGAACGAGCGGAACGGATTACCAAACTCGCTCTCCTTAAAGCCAAGCCCGCTCAGCGCGGCTTCGGCACGCGCCTTGAGATCGTAGCCGCCGAGATGTTCAAATTCGTGCTGCAAGTCGCCGAGGCGATGCAACAGTCGTTCCTGTTCTGCGCCGGCGGCGGTCAGCAGGTCGTGCTCAATCCGATGGATTTCCTCCACCATCGGCTTGAGTTCCGGAATGGCATTACAGGCATAGTCCAGCAGTGAACCGTCCTGCGCGTGGGCGTGGAGCTGCTGGTGTAAATGACCGAGACGAACGTTTTTCGGCAACGAAACATCGCCTTTATCAGATGATATTTCGCCGCTGATCAGGCTGAAAATCGTACTTTTGCCCGCGCCGTTTGGACCGACCACGCCGACGTGCTCGCCGGAATTGATACGGAACGAAACCTTATCGAGCACTTCCTGCGTGCCGAACCGTTTACTAACCTGGATAAAATCAATCATGAAGCCGGGAAATGTAACGCTTCTTCCAAGGTTTGGAAACCCAAACCGCCAATAGCAGCAAATTAATCAGGGGCCAGAGGTCAGTACTCCCACACATCCATACGCCTGTCCTCATAATCTCTATTCGTTCTGGAGCCGTTCTAGAGCCTGATTTTCCGGCTGTTTCAGGTTGCGGAGGTGCGGGGGCGTCCGTATAGTTCCGGCTCATTTTCAGGGAACTAAACCCCTTAACCTAAGGAGCAGATATGTCAGTTATTGTAGAAGTAATAGCCCGTGAAATTCTTGATTCGCGCGGCAACCCGACCATTGAAGTAGATGTAATTCTCGAATCCGGCGTATTGGGCCGTGCGGCCGTTCCATCGGGCGCATCAACAGGCGAAAACGAAGCGCTCGAACTGCGCGACGGCGACAAGAAGCGTTACCTCGGCAAAGGCGTACAGAAGGCCGTTGCCAATGTGAATGAAAAGATTGCTCCGGCCATTATCGGTTGGGATGCACTGGATCAGGTCGGCCTGGATCAGTTCATGATTGCTCTCGATGGCACCAAGACCAAGAGCGCGCTCGGCGCCAATGCCATCCTCGGTGTTTCGCTGGCTGCTGCCCGCGCTGCGGCCGATTACCTGAACATTCCGCTTTTCCGTTACATCGGCGGCACCAATTCCAAAGTTCTGCCGGTTCCGATGATGAACATCATCAACGGCGGTTCGCACTCCGATGCTCCGATTGCCTTCCAGGAATTCATGATCCGTCCGGTCGGCGCCAAGTCCTTCAGCGAAGGTCTGCGTTGCGGTGCCGAAGTGTTCCACGCTCTCAAAGCGATCCTGAAGAAAAAAGGGCTGAGCACCGCGGTCGGCGACGAAGGCGGCTTTGCTCCGAAGTTCTCCGAAGGCACTGAAGAAGCTCTCGACAGCATTATGCAGGCAATCAAAGATGCCGGGTACAAGCCGGGCAAGGATGTGATGATCGGTCTCGATTGCGCCGCTTCTGAGTTCTTCAAAGACGGCAAATATGACTATTCCAAGTTCGAGGGCAAGGGCGGCGCCAAGCGCACACCGGCCCAGCAGGCTGATTACCTCGCCGAACTGGCCGCCAAATACCCGATCGACTCAATCGAAGACGGTATGGACCAGAACGACTGGAAAGGCTGGAAGATTCTCACCGATCTGATCGGCGATAAGTGTCAGCTGGTCGGCGACGATCTGTTCGTCACCAACGTCCAATACCTCTCCAAGGGGATCAAAGACGGCTGCGCCAACTCGATTCTGATCAAGGTTAACCAGATCGGCACACTGACCGAAACCCTCGACGCAATCGAAATGGCACATAAAGCCGGTTACACGGCTGTCATCTCGCACCGTTCCGGCGAAACCGAAGATAACACAATTGCCGACATCGCCGTTGCGACGAACGCAGGCCAGATCAAGACCGGCTCGCTCAGCCGATCCGACCGTATCAGCAAATACAACCAGTTGCTGCGCATCGAAGAAATGCTGGGCACCGCAGCCCGTTACGGCTGCTAAACGTTTCCAATCTTTGGAAATTAAAAACGCTCCGGATCGTCCGGAGCGTTTTTTCGTCCCCTACCCCGAGTTTTAAATTTTCATATTTCATATTTCATAATTCGCCCCTCTCCCCCTATACTGCGCGCCGTGAGTCCTCAAAAATATTGGAATAAGATTTACCGCTATGCTGCGATTGCCGCGATTGGACTCGCGTTAACCGGAGTTGTCTTTGCCTTCCTGCCTAAAATGACTCAATTCCGAAGCTATCAAGAGACCAAAACTACGCTGGAAGAGGATATCCGCAACAAAGAGGAATCCATCAAGGAACTGCGCCTCAAGCAGGAACGCTTCGGCAGTGATAAATATTTTGTTCAGCAGATCGCGCACGAAACCGGTTATGCCCATGATGGTGAAACGATCTATCAGTTCAATGAAAAGCCGGTCAGCAATCCGCCATCGGCCATCAACGGAAAGAAAAACCCATGAAAAAACCGATTGTCTGGACTATTGCAGGATCAGATTCCGGCGGCGGAGCCGGTATACAGGCCGACATCAAAGTCATCAATCTGCTTGGCGCACACGATTGTTCGGCCATCACCGCACTGACAGCCCAGAATACGATCGGCACCGGACGTCTTGAATGGGTTGCTCCGGATATGCTTTCCGCACAGCTTGAGGCGCTCAAAGCCGACCTGCCGCCCGCCGCCGTAAAACTCGGCATGCTCGGTACAGCCGCCGCGGTTGAAATGGTCGCGACCTTTTTAAAAACTGCAAAATCGCCTTTCACCGTCTGTGACCCGGTTCTGATTTCATCCAGCGGAGCGTTTCTGCTTGAAGCAACCGCTTGGAAACTGCTTACCGAAAAACTTTTTCCGGTCGTAACCCTGATTACGCCTAATATTCCGGAAGCCGAGCATCTGCTGGGCATGGAAATTGCCACTCCGGCCGACATTGAAGCCGCCGCCCAAAAGGCACTCACCACCGGCGTTAAAGAAGTACTGATCAAAGGCGGACACGGCTCACACGATATGGAACTTTCCAGCGACTACTGGAGCGATGGATCAAATCATGCCTGGCTTTCAAGTCCGCGAATCGACACGAAGCATTCGCACGGAACCGGCTGTGTACTCTCTGCCTCCATCGCAACGGCCCGCTCGCTGGGTTACGGCCCGCTCGACAGCATCATCGTCGCCAAAGCGTATCTCAATCAGGGATTACGACAGGCTCCCGGACTGGGTAGCGGCTTCGGGCCCCTGGCCTTCAATCCATGGGAAAAGGCTGCGCAGGATATTCCGTTCGTCTCTCAAAAAGCCGGTGAATCAGGCGTCCGCCCAAACCTTCCGGGTCTTGAGAAATAAAGTTGCACGAATGTTTTTTGACCGGGGTACAGGATTTCAAGGATTTCACGACGGGTCGTTTTGCCGCGCATTCAAGCCGGGAAAACAAAAAAAGCTTTCTGCCAAGTCTCGCGTTGACCGCCTATAGGGTGCGTGATAGCTTCTTCCGCTTTACGGGGTGTAGCTCAGCCTGGCTAGAGCGCTTGCTTGGGGTGCAAGAGGCCGCGAGTTCAAATCTCGCCACTCCGACCAGGCTTTGAAAGCTGGCTCTTGGCTCTTCCCCAAAGACGGGGGCAAGGGCGAAAGCTACATTCCCGGCCCGGCAATGTAGCTTTGCAGATTTTTTATCACGAAATCTTTTTCGTTAACCATGTACTTCACAATATCTCCGATCGAAACGATCCCTACTACGCGATCGCCTTCTAAAACAGGGAGATGACGAATATGTTTTTCGGTCATTATTTCCATGCAATTCTCAAGCGCTGTACCGGCTGTTACGGTGGTGAGACTGGTAGACATAATTTCGCTCACCTTGGTGTTCTTACCGCATTTATCTTTCAAATAAATCTTCCGGATAAAGTCGCGCTCTGAAAAAATACCAATTAGTTTATTACCATCCATAACCAAAGCCGTACCGGCTGATTTTTCAGCCATTTTGGCAATCGCATCACGTACGCCGGTATCGGGAGAGACGGAAATAAGTTCTTTACCTTTTTTCTCGAGTAATTTACTAACGTTGGCCATGCAGTCATCCTTTCTATTAATGAAATTGCTGTTTACGTACTTAATTATAATCTGACAGTCATCCCGCCGCAAGCTCTGAGAAAATCTTAGATTGAGGCCGGCTCATCAAAGCAGAGCGGCTGTTACCATAACCTTCCGTAAAATTTCTTTATCCGTCGCGCTCATTTCACAAAGCGGCAAACGGTAAACCTCCTCGATTTTTCCCATCATAGTCAGCGCGGCCTTGACAGGAATCGGATTGGTATCAATAAACATCGCGTCAAACAGTTTTACATACTGATTATGCAACAGTTGCGCAGCATCCCAGTTTCCTTCGAGCGCGGTATGGATGAGCGAAGCCATAACACCCGGCACCACGTTTGAAGCGACACTGATCACACCGATCGCCCCGTCGCGCATCATCGGCAGCGCCAAGGCATCATCACCGGAAAGTACTTCAAGATCGCAGACATCCAGCGTCTGCCGGATACGTTCCACTTTTCCACCGGCTTCTTTAACCGCCACGATATTGGGATGATTCGCCAACCGCGCCACGGTTTCTATGGCGATCTCGCGAGAGGTGCGTCCCGGAACATTATAAAGCACCACCGGCAAACCGATGTCAGCAACCATAGAAAAGTGACGGTAGAGCCCTTCCTGATTGGGCTTGTTGTAGTATGGTGTCACTTGCAACGTAGCATCCACCCCCAGTTCCTTGGCGAGCGTTGTCAGCTCAACGGCCTCGGCCGTGGAATTGGCCCCTGTTCCGGCAATAACCAGCACACGGCCATGGACGGCTTTGATCGTTTCTTCGATCACCTTCATGTGCTCATCGTTATTCAGCGTGGGCGATTCTCCGGTCGTACCAACCGGCACAATACCATCAATACCGTTATCAATTTGAAATTCGATTAACTCCCGATAGCGAACATAATCAACCGATCCGTCCTTACAGAACGGAGTGACAATCGCGGTATGAGCTCCTTGTAACATGGTCTTCTCCTTAATCGGTGGACTATGCCCCATGACAGGAAAACCTTCAATCACGGAAATATAAATAGAAACCCGGCAGCAAACAAAAAATACCGGTCACTCACTTTTGTTTTTCGTCGCATTCGGTGGTTCAGTCTGCGTGAGCAAACATTTTCTGTATCGGTTTTTTCCGCCTTGTAAATTGGCAAATCGATGAGACCTGTTATTCTGTCTGACGTGAAAGCTTCTTTTCAACACCAGCTCGCTGTCTGCACTCTTCTGCTTTGCGCGGGCTGTTCCACCGTCGGGAGGCAAGTGACCTATGACAATACGGTGCAGGTCGCCAAGCGCCCGCTCAGCGGAACCTATGAGCTTGGCTGGCGCGTCAAAACGTTCTGGACCGAGGAGGTTACAACGCTCTGGCGGCGGAATATCAGTCTCCCGCTGTTAAGTCTGCGGGATATTCCCGAACTGACTCAGGCGACGTCCTGCATGGATCGCAACATTATGACGGAATGGCTTGAGGATAAAAGCGGTCCGCCAGTACAAGGCACCGCCCGCCTGTTGCTTAACGGCGAAACCTTTTTTCCCCGCTTCGAACAGTCCATCCGCACGGCCACCAACCGGATTGATTTTAAAACCTACCTGTTTGACAACGACGACGTCGCCAAAAGTATTGCCGATCTGCTCAAAACCCGCAGTCATGAGGTCGATATCCGGATGCTCTATGATTCGGGAGGAACCCGGCTTTCCTGGGGACCCGATGCGCCGTCACTGCCGGCCAACTATGTGTATGAAGTGGATGACATGATCCGCTATCTGGAAAAAGATTCTGCGATCAAACTGCGCCGTGCCTCACACACCCTGCTCACCTCTGAACACTCCAAATATATTCTCATTGATCATACGGCGGCGTATTTCGGCGGAATGAACATCGGCCGTGAATACCGCTACGACTGGCGCGACGCTATGTTTGAGCTCACCGGCCCGGTTATCGACGCGCTCGAACCCCGGTTTGAAACCGCATGGATACTCGCCAGCGGCGATACATCAAGTGTCTTTAAATTACCCGGCCCGTATAAACCTGAAACGGGCGGAGACCTGTATCTGATCGCCACCACTCCGCTTCGAGCTCACATTTACAAGGGACAATTACGCGCCATCCGGAATGCCAGACAGTGCATTTATATAGAAAATCCGTATCTCTGGAATACATCGATTGTCTATGAACTCTGCGCGGCTCGCAAACGCGGCGTGGATGTGCGCGTCACCATTCCGCGCGATGTCAACCACGGCATCGGCATTGCGGCCAATAAGCAGACGGTCAAACGGCTGCTCAATCACGGCGTGCGGGTTTTTATTTATCCGGGCATGACGCATGTCAAAGCGGCCGTTTACGATCAGTGGGCCTGCTTTGGTTCGGCCAATTTTGACGACCTCAGCCTGCACAAAAACTATGAGCTGAATATCTTCACTGACAATCCGGCCATCGTCCGCGAAGTCAAAGAAGATCTGCTCGACGACGGACAGAAACGTTCAGTGGAAATCCACAATGCCGAAGAACTCAGCTGGATGGAACTCTTCACCGCCCGCCTTTCCCAGTATCTGTAGGTATTTCCCCTCTGACCTCCTCGGAAGCCCCTCTAGATAATTTTAAACAAAAGTGTAGCCGTATCTTCGGTCTTCCTGTAGGCTTTCCTGCATGAAGACTCTA
>CAYNOR010000002.1:2917-269327 GCA_964398915.1 uncultured Verrucomicrobiota bacterium | reverse complement strand
TCAAGGGTAAGCACGGGCAATGCCTGACCCTGAACGGACAGGAAGATTATGCCGACAGCCGGCTCCAGTCGGGCGATCTGGGTGACACCTTCACGGTGGAATGCTGGGTGAAGCCGGACGCGCAGCAGAACCGCTATGCCAACATCTTCGGCAACCATGCGCATGGCGGGCTTGGATTCGTGATGCAACAGGACGACGCGAACCCGAATCGCTTCGTTGTTTCGTATGGGGCGGGAGCAAACCAGTGGATCGCAACTCGCCCTGTTCAGCTCACTCCAGGCAAGTGGCAGCATGTGGCGATGGTCAAGACGCCGAAAACCCTCTCGTTCTACCTCAACGGCGTGGAGGTCGCGTCGGTGCCCGCAACGGCCCCGGTGGCGGCTTCGCCGACGACGTTGCGAGTAGGGCTGGGCTTCGATCCTCCGAACGATGGGGCGCACATACGCTGCTTCCGCGGGAGTATCGACGAGTTCCGTGTCTGGAACAAAGCGGTCACCGATTTTAAACTGGATCTTTCGCCGGAGGAGAAAAAGCTTCCGGCTAACGACTCCGCCGTACGCGACAGTCTGGTTGTGGAATACCGGTTCGATGGCAATGCCGGCGACACGTCGGGCAACAGTCGCCATGCGGAGCTGCGAGGGCAGCCCGGCTTCGTCGCGGGCAGGCACGGGCAATGCCTGACCCTGAACGGACAGGAAGATTATGCCGACAGCCGGCTCCAGTCGGGCGATCTGGGTGACACCTTCACGGTGGAATGCTGGGTGAAGCCGGACGCGCAGCAGAACCGCTATGCCAACATCTTCGGCAACCATGCGCATGGCGGGCTTGGATTCGTGATGCAACAGGACGACGCGAACCCGAATCGCTTCGTTGTTTCGTATGGGGCGGGAGCAAACCAGTGGATCGCAACTCGCCCTGTTCAGCTCACTCCAGGCAAGTGGCAGCATGTGGCGATGGTCAAGACGCCGAAAACCCTCTCGTTCTACCTCAACGGCGTGGAGGTCGCGTCGGTGCCCGCAACGGCCCCGGTGGCGGCTTCGCCGACGACGTTGCGAGTAGGGCTGGGCTTCGATCCTCCGAACGATGGGGCGCACATACGCTGCTTCCGCGGGAGTATCGACGAGTTCCGTGTCTGGAACAAAGCGGTCACCGATTTTAAACTGGATCTTTCGCCGGAGGAGAAAGCGGCACCGCTTACGGAAGCGCTGCGCCTCCAGTGGCGGAGTCTTCCGCCTGAGGCGGGGAGTGCCGGAGCGGCACAGTGGGAGTTCTCGTTGCCGCCGGAAGTGGGCGCGGGGATGTCAGGGGAACAGCTGGGAATACAGGCGGTCATCGAAGCACTCCAATGGCCGAACAACTACTCAATGAACGTTCCGACCTGCACATTATCGAAGCAAGCTGGCTTCAAGGCCATCGTCGTTCCCGCGTTGCCGCCGGGCACCTACACCGTGACGGCGCGTCCGCAGATTTCACTGGAAGGCCGGAGCGTGGCGGGCGAGGCCATCACATTTTCCTATGTCTCCACCGCGCCGGTGCATGTCTTACAGGCCGCCACGTCGGAAATGAAAAACCTCAGCTCCAGCGCGCCATTGCTCTCACAAATGATCCCTCTGGACGGCCCGGATTGGCGGATCGCTGTGGATCCGAAAAACGAAGGCCGCGAGAAAAAGTGGTTCGATGCCCAGCCCGCCGACACACGGCCCACCAAGGTGCCATGGGTGATCCAGGATATTTTTCCCGGTTATCATGGCGTGGCTTGGTATTGGCGGGAGTTTGATGCTCCGGCCAACCTGCACAGCGGCGGCCGAAGCCTGATCCGTTTTGAGGCGGTCGATTATCTGGCGGAGGTCTGGGTGAATGGACGGAAGGTCGGCAGCCATGAAGGCGGGGAATCTCCGTTCCAACTCGACGTCACCGACGCCCTGCGTCCGGGCGCGAAAAACCTGCTGGCCGTCCGCGTGCTCAATCCCACGCACGAGCCGATTGACGGCATCAAACTCAAGGAGACCGCCTCGGGAGTGAAGAATAACCGGATATCGGGCAACATGTCCTTCAATGCGGGCGGCATCGTGGATTCGGTGGCGCTGGTTCTCAATCCGGCGGCTTACATCGACAATGTCTTCGTGTTGTCGGATTGGAAAACCGGCCGGGTTCAGGTCGGTCTGGGAGTTTTCAACTCGCTGCCGAAGCCTGCGGAGTCGGTGGCGAAAATCACCGTGACCGATACTCGATCCGGCGCGGTCGTGGCGGCGGGTGCCTACACGCTGAATCCCGCTTCCGGCAGCAGCCGGTTTGAGGCCGCGCTTGATGTGCCGGGTCACCGGCTCTGGGAGATTGACGATCCGGCGCTCTATCGCGCGACCGTCGAACTGATCGATGCCGAAGGGCTCTCGGCCGACCAGCGTTCGGTGCGCTTCGGGTTCCGGGATTTCCGTTTCGAGAACGGGTATTTCCGGCTGAACGGCAGGAGGATCTTGCTCAAGGGCGGCGGCTACATCGCCCATTTTCCGGCGGGCTACACGGTTCCTTTGGAGGAAGACATGCTGCGCCGGGATGTGCTCAACATGAAGGCACTTGGCTTTAATTTCTGCCGCTTGAGCTTCGGCGGCGTGCCCGCTCGGATGCTGGATCTCTTCGATGAAACGGGGATTCTGATCCACCAGGAGCACTTCGGAAGCTGGCAGTTCGAAGACTCGCCGCAGATGTTCCCGCGCTGGGAGCGCTCGATCGGCGAGGTCATCCTGCGGGATCGCAACCACCCGAGCGTCGTCCAGTGGGGGCTTCTCAACGAGACTCCCGGAGGCCCGCTGCACGACCGCGCGGCGGACTCGCTCCCCTTCGTTCGCGCATTGGATCCCTCGCGGGTCGTCGTTCTCAACAGCGGAGGATCGGTGCGCGGCACGCTGAGCAATCCGGGTTCCACAAACTGGGATGTGGCCAACCGCGACCTGCTGGATCTTCACCTGTATCCGCATGTGCCTCTCTCGCGTGTGCATTTGGACGTCCTGCGCACGGGCGAACATCCCGAGCGGATCTGGGGCATCTACTCCGTTCTGAGCCCGGAGGTGATCCAAAACGCGGGGCTCTACATCAGCGAATACGGGCAGTCCGGCTCGCAGGATTTTCCGGCCATCGTCTCGCGCCTCGAACGCTCCGGCCATGCGTCATCCGATGAGGCGATCTATTATCGCGGGCAGAACGCGCTCTTCCTGGCTGACTGGACCGGCTGGAATCTCTTCGACACCTGGCCGCGCACGGAGGATTTTTCTGATGATGCCAACCGCGAGTTCGCCGAAATCCGCAAGACCGGCGAGACGGCGATCCGCTCGAACCCGCGCGTCGTCGCCTACACTCCCTCGCACATCGTTTCCGACATAACCTACAGCGCCTCCGGCGCGGCGGATTTTTTCCGGGAGCTGAAGCCGTATGTGCCCGAAGCCTATCTTCTGGCCAACGCGACGCTGCGCTGGTGCCTGTTCACCGATCCGCAGAACATCTACCGGGGCGGACGCATCCGGCTCGATGCCTCGCTCGTCAACGAAGACCGGCTCCCGCCCGGCGAATACCCGGCGCGATTTCAGGTCGTCGGGCCTGACGGGAAATCCGTGTTCGACAAGACAGTGTCGGTCCGAATCCCGCCCGCCACCGATGGCAAAGATGCGCCCCTCGCGCAGGCGATCCTTTTGGAAGAAATCGTCATCGACGGCCCTCCGGGTGAATACCGGTTCGTCGCTTCGCTGGCACAGGGCGGGATGGGGAAAGGCGGCAATGTCGGTTTCCATGTCACCGACCCCGCCACCATGCCTGCCATGCCCGTCTCGGTTGTGCTCTGGGGCGAGGACCCCGTGCTCGCGAAATGGCTGACGGATCACGGGGTGAAGGTGCTGCCGTTCGATCTCGCCAATCAGACCAAGCGACAGGTGATCGTGGCCGCGGGCAAGCCCCCGGCTCCGGGCGGTGCGGCGGTCTTCCGCGAACTGGCCAGCCAGATGGCTCGCGGCAGCTCGATCGTGTTTCTCGACCCGGCGGTTTTTGCGAACACGCCTGGTGCGGACACAACCAGCGTTGCCGAACAATACAAGGCCACGCAGGTCGTCGGCACCCGCTGGCTGCCGCTCGCCCACAAAGGCACGATTACCGAAGCCGACTGGGTGGGCGGGTATTATCGCGGCGCACGCTGGGCTAAGCGCCATCCGATCTTCGATGGCCTGCCAGCCGGTGGCATGATGGATGCCCGTTTCTACAGCAATATCATTTCGCCGCTCATCCTCTCGCAGGACTACACGATCTATACGGGAGGCGTGCTGATGAATCCCGCCAAGGCCCCGATCGACCGTCCGTCCGAGGCGGTCTGCGGCTCGATCCGCACGAACTCGGAGTATGTCTCCGGCCTGCACGTCGGCGTCTGGAACTTCGGCGCGGGCCGGTTCATTGTGAACACACTGAATATCCGTGGAAACCTCGGCACCGACCCCGCCGCCGAACGCCTCCTGCGCAACATGCTCAACGACGCCGCCCGCAGCACCGACCAGCCAGCTGCCGCGCTGCCCGCCGACTTCCAACAACAACTCAAAGCCATCGGATACGAATGAAAAACACCCTCACCAAACTCGCCATCCTCGCCTTGCTCGGCAGCCACGCCATGGCCGCGTCTGATGCCGACGCTGACGCGCGGGCCTTGAACGCCCGCTGGGCGGAACAGGCGTTCTCGGCGCTCCCGCCCGAGGCTCTGGGGAACCAGTTAACCGTGATCCACAACGACGATCCGGCCAACGCGCCGATGAAGCTCAACCAGTCGGTGACCGGCAAGCCGTTGCGCCTCGCGGACAATACCTCCGCCCGCGGCTTCGGCGTGAATGCGAAGGTCGCGCTGCGCGTCGCGCTGGTAAAGCCCGCGCAGCGGTTGCTTGCGGACATCGGCGTGGATCGCAACGCGGACGGGCAGGTCGCCTCGGTGCGGTTCCGCGTCTCCGCGGGCGGCAAGGAGGTGTTTGTTTCCGATGTGCTGCGACCCGGCATCCGGCAGAGCATCGATGTGCCGCTGGACGGCGCGAAGACGTTTGACCTGATCGTGGACGACGGCGGCGACGGGCGCACATGGGATCAGGCGAACTGGTGCGATCCTCGCGTTGTGCTGGCGGATGGCACGACGCTGGCGCTGGACGAGTTGGCCTGTTCCGGCGGCCCGGTTGCGGGGATCCCATTCTCATTTGTGTATGACGGAAAACCCTCGGCGGAGTTGCTGCCGCAGTGGCGCGCCGCGCAGAAGGAGGAGGCGGTGGATGCAAAGACGCGCCGTCGCACACTTACCTTCACCGACCCGCAGACCGGACTCGAGGTCAAGGCGGTGGCCGATGTCTATCTCGACACCCCCGGCGTGGACTGGACGGTGTATTTCACCAACACCGGCACGAAGGATACGCCGCTCCTCGAAAAGGTGCGCGCAGTGGATGTCGCCATCACCCCGCCGATGGCCCGCACCGAAGCCAGCGACGGCAACATCACCGGACTGACCAGTGTGGCCGACCGCACCAGCACCACGAGCACCCACAACAATCCCGTGCTCGGCCGTCTACACGGGACGATCGGTTGTGTCCGCTTTAACATCGAGGATTTTATGGCCTTCGATGAGGAGGTTCCGGCAGGCAAGCGCATCGAATGGGGCACGCCGAGCGCATGGTCGTCTTTCGAACAATTTCCGATCTTCACCCTCGACTGGGGCCGCGCGGGGGTGGTGACCGCCATCGGCTGGACCGGACACTGGGTGGCGGAGGTGGACCGTAGCGGCCCGCAGATGCGCGTGAGCGCTGGGATGCGCAACCTGCGCACCACGCTTCACCCCGGCGAAACCATCCGCAGCCCGCGCGTGCTGCAGGTTTACTGGGAGGGCGGCGACCGCATGCTGGGTGACAACCTGTTCCGCCGGACGATGCTGGCGCGCGTTGTGCCGCGTCTTGACGGCAAGGTCGTGTTCCCGCCGTTTGCCCACCCCACTTCGAGCTTCTACGAGGCGAACCGCACTACCGAGGCTATCGAACGGACTTACATCGAAGCCATCAAAGACCTCGGCTTTGAATATTACTGGCTCGATGCCTGGTGGGTGAAAGGCGGCCATCCGAATGGTCTCGGGCATTGGGGGTTTCCGATCTCCCGCGGCTATGACCCGGTGCGCTTCCCTAATGGCGTCAAACCTCTCAGCGACCTTGCACACAAATACGGCATGAAATTCCTGCTCTGGTTTGCCCCCGAGGAAATCTGGCCGGGCACCGACCTGGCCAAGGAACATCCCGAATGGGTGATGAAACCCGGCCCTCCCGGACCGCTCGATTTCACCAAGCCCGAGGCCCGCGACTACATGACCCGCTACATGAACGCCGCCATCAAGGAGTGGGGCATCGACTGGTGGCGCAGCGATGGCGGGCCGGGGCTGGATCGCTGGAAGGCGGGCGATACGGATCCCAACCGGACCGGCATGACGGAATTGCGCTATGTCGAGGGCTACTATGCGTTCTGGGACGGGATGCGCGCTGCGAACCCCGGCCTGATGCTCGACAACTGCGCCGGCGGCGGCACCCGCATCGACCTCGAAACCTCCTCGCGCTCGCTGGCTCTTTGGCGCACCGACAGCTCGGTGTGGAGCGTCTTCAGGAAACAGAAGGAGGAGACCGCGATCCTCAACCAGTCGATCAACCACGGCCTGAACCGCTACGTTCCCCTGAGCCAGTCCGGGATCGTGGGCGCGGAGCCGTATTATTTCCGCAGCGGGTTCAATGGCGGCATCACATTCTGTGAAGACGTGCGGCCCGCCGGCTTCCCGCGCGACCTTCTCAAGCAGGGTATCGCCGAGGGAAAACGGCTTCGCAAATACCTACTGGGAGACTTCTATCCGCTCACCAAACCGACCGCCAGCGCGGAGGCATGGTGCGCCTACCAGTATGATCTGCCCGCCACGGGCGAGGGGGCCGCGCTCGTCTTCCGCCGCCCGGAGTCCCCGTATTATGGCTACCAGTTGAATCTCCGCGGCATCGACCCCGCCGCCGACTACGAAGTGACCGAGTCTCGCACGTATTCCCCGGAAAAACCCCGCCGCATCAAGGGCGCGGAGATCCAGCGCTACCGCGCCAGCATCGACGACCTCCCCGGCTCGCTGCTCATCGAATATAAAAAGATGCCGCCAACCGGAAAATGAAAGTCAACAAGGCTCAAACGTTGGAACAATTACCGGTTGCGTGTGATAGTGTTGTGTGTTTAACCCCCCCCGTCCTTGCATCCGTCTTTGGGGAAGAACCAGCGCCGCCTAGGGTGGTAGACGCGCCCGGGCTCGAACCGGGGACCCGCTGATTAAGAGTCAGCTGCTCTACCAACTGAGCTACGCGTCCATTGAAAAGAAGGCGCAAAATGTACGTTGCTCTGTGGGGCAACGCAACAAAAAAGCTTATGATAGCTCTTTTGATTCAACAGCAGTGGAATATCTGTGGTAAAAGCGTCGCTTCGCAGAAGGAATTTTAATGACCGGAACCTATCATATCTGGACAATCGGCTGCCAAATGAATGAGGCCGATTCGCGCCATCTCGCTTCGCAACTTGAAGCGCTTGGATTTCAAGAAACCCCGCGCGCCGAACATGCCGATATTGCCGTGCTCAACACGTGTGTAGTGCGCCAGCAGCCGGAGGATAAGGCCGTTTCGAAACTGCTGTCCCTGGGCGATACCAAGAAAAACAAGCGCCGGATGATTGTTGCGCTGATGGGCTGTATGGTCGGCAAGCGCGAGGCGGAAGACCTGATGCTGCGTTTTCCGTTCGTTGATGTGTTTATGGCTCCGTCGCAGACGGATGCGCTGATTGATTACGTGTTGAGTCGCGACGAATACAATCATCTCGACCGCACGCAGATTGAACTGTCCGACTACCGGCTTCCGGCCATTAACCGCGAGAAGGCGATTACCGCTTTTGTGCCTGTCACGCTGGGCTGTTCGCATGCCTGTTCCTATTGCATTATTCCTTACCGCCGTGGTCCCGACCGCAGCCGTAAGCCGGAAGAAATCCTGTCGGAAATCCGCCAGTTGGTCGCGCAAGGAATCAAGGAAGTGACGCTGCTTGGACAAATTGTCGACCGCTACGGCTTCGATCTCGGCGATGGACAGAATCTGGCGTGGCTTCTCAAAGAGGCGGCGAAAATCGACGGCATTTTGCGCGTCCGGTTTTTGACCAGTCATCCGTCGTACATTGACGAAGAGCTGATCCGCACCGTGGCGGAAACCGAAAAAGTCTGTCCGTACTTTGAACTGCCGTTTCAGGCCGGAAGCGACCGGATTCTCGAATCCATGCGGCGCGGTTATACAAACGCCGAATACCGGCAGGTCGTTTCCAATATTCGGAAAATCATTCCCGACGCTTCGATCAATACCGACGTCATCGTCGGTTATCCGACCGAAACCGAAGCCGATTTCATGGACACGATGAAGCTTTACGATGAGCTGAAACTTGATCTGGCGCATATCGCCAAATATTCGCCGCGCCCGCGCACGGTTTCATCAAAAATGCCCGACGACGTTTCTGAAGCGGAAAAAGAAAGTCGTGCAAACCGGTTTGACGAGGTGGTGGCGCAAGTGATGGGCGGAAACAATTCTCCAATGCTTGGAACCGTTGTCGAAGTGCTGGCGGAAGAGTTCCAGACAAGCAAAGGCCGCTGGCGCGGACGCACGCTTCAAAACAAGCTGGTCTTTTTTGAGCACGAAGGCGACTGCCTTGGTCATCTGGTAAACGTCAAACTCGACTGGACCGGCCCGTTTTCCCTCATCGGCCGCGCGGTTTAACGGCGGAACTTCAGTTTAAATTCGCGCCCTTTGGCGATAATTTCCTCTTCGCTGGGAATGTGCCGGTTTTGCATCAGGATTTTTCCGTTGCAGATGACGGTGTCAATGCAGGAACTGTCGGCGCTGTACACCATATCGGCGATCAGATGGTGGCCCGGAACCAGCCGCTCGTTATTGAGGTCTACCAACATGCAGTCAGCCAGCGCGCCTTCGGCGATGATACCGCTGTTGAGTCCGTAGAACCCGGCGCAGGCGCGCGTTCCGGCATGCCACGCCGTTTGCGCATTCAGCACCGTGGTGTTGCCGGTGAAATGTTTTTCGAGCAGAGCAGCCATCTTGATTTCCGAGCCCATGTCGAGACAGTTGTTTGAGGCCGATCCGTCGGTTCCGATCGCGACTTGCATACCCGCGTTAACGGCGTCGGTAAACCGGAACTTGCCGGAGGCTAGTTTCATGTTGGAACTCGGGCAGTGCAGTGCTTTCACTCCGCGTTCGGCTAAAAGATCCATTTCCGATTTTTCGAGCCAGATGCAATGGGCGGCGGCCACGTTCGGGCCGAGAAAGCCGATAGAGTCCAGATATTCCGCCGGCCGCAATCCGTGCTTTGCGATGCAGTCGGCGACTTCTTTTTGTGTTTCGGAAAGGTGAATATGAATCAGCAGACCATGTTCATCGGCAAACTCTTTGCACCAGCGGAGCGACTTTTCGGAGACGGTGTAGATGGCGTGAGGGCCGAGCTGAAAGATAACCCGGTCGCTGTAGCGCGTCCGTTCGGTAAAAAGCTGTTCGTTCTGCTCCATCTGCGCTTTGGCTTTCACCGGATCTTCGAAATCAATGAAAACCGCCGACAGCGCGGCGCGCAGGCCCATTTCGTCAACGGCGCGGGCGGTGCCGTGCCAGAACCAGTACATATCATTGAAGAACGTCGTGCCGGACTTGATCATTTCCAGACAGGCCAGCCGCGCACCGTCATAGACATCCGCTTCGGTAACTTTACTTTCGAGCGGCCAGACGTGGTCGTTCAGCCAGGCGAAAAGTTCCAGATCATCGGCATAACTGCGCATATACGCCATCGCCGCATGGGTGTGGGCATTATGAAACGTCGGCAGAATCGCCTTGTTCCGCCCGTCTAGGACGATTTCAGGTGTCGGGTGCCAAGTGTCGGGTGTCAGGCGGGACGGAATGATTTTCGAAATTACGTTTCCGTCGATCAATACATCGACGGCCTGTTCTTCATGCTGAACGTTTTTAATCAGAATACTCATTTTGAGGGACCGTTCGACTGGGCGAGCAGGGCGGCGAACTTCTTTTCCGGCATCAGCTTTTTCTCGCGGACGAGTTCGGCCAGCGTCTTGCTGGTTTTGATGCTCTCTTTGACCAGTTCGGCGACCTTATCGTAGCCCAGCACTGGATTCAGAATCGTCGGCAGTCCCGCGCTGTTCTCAAAATATTTTCGGCAGACCGTTTCGTAAGCCGTGATTCCGCGCACGCACTTTTTATCCAGCGCATCGCAGACCTTCGTCAAAATCCGCAGCGACTTCACAATATTGGTGCCGACCAGCGGCATGTGCGTATTCAGCTCCAACTGACCGGCCGCACAACCCATCGAAACCGCTGCGTCGTTTCCGACCACTTGCAGACAGGCCATATTGGCGGCTTCGCAGATGCTCGGATTGATCTTGCCCGGCATAATGGATGAACCCGGCTCAACCGGCGGCAGTAGGATTTCGCCGAGACCGGTATTCGGGCCGGAAGCCAGCAGGCGCAGGTCGTTGACAATCTTATTGATGTCCAGCGCCAGCATTTTCAGCGCACCGGAGAAGGCGCCCATGTCGGAAAGAAACTGCGTAATCTCAATGCCGTTTGTCGCGGCACGGTATTCCTGACCGGTCGCCTGATTCAGCGCCTTAATAATTTCACTGCGGAACGCGGCAGGCGTGTTCACGCCGGTGCCGATGGCGTTGCCGCCGACTCCCAGTTCGTGCAGATCGAAACAGGCGCAGGCAACCCGTTTTTCGGCTTTGCGTAGCGCGTGAGCCCACGCCGCGAATTCCTGTCCCAGTGTCATCGGTACGGCATCCTGCAAATGCGTCCGTCCGGTTTTCCAGACATTGGAAAATTCGTCCGCTTTGCTTTCCAAGGCTTGGATCAGGGTGTCCAAGGTTTGGAAAAGTCCGCCGCAAAGCTGAACCGCCGCGACGCGAATTGCCGACGGAAAAACATTATTGGTCGATTCGCCCATGTTGACGTCATCATTCGGGTGAACCGTCTTGCGGTCGCCGCGCTTTCCGCCGAGCGTTTCAGCGGCGAGGTTAGCCAGCACTTCGTTGACGTTCATGTTGCTCGACGTACCGGAACCGGCCTGAAAAACGTCGATCGGGAACTGGTCGTTGTATTTTCCGCCCAGCACGTCGCCGCAGGCACAGGCGATGGCGACGGCCTTTTTGTGCGGAAGCAGACCCAGCTGGGCGTTGGCGGCCGCGCAGGCCTGTTTGAGCTGAACGATGGCGAGGATCAGTTCCAGCGGAAGCTTTTCGCCCGCCATGTGGAAATTTTCAATCGACCGGCAGGTGTGTACGCCGTAAATTGCGTCGTCCGGTACATTCAGTTCGCCGAGGGAGTCTTTTTCTTTTCTCATGTGCATATTTCTAGCCGTCTCCGGCCTTGATTGACATCAAAAAACGTACTGTACGGCCAGAAAGCCTTTGAATAAGAAACTGTCTTCGACCAGCGGGCTGTCTTTGACCGCATCGCTGAACAACTCAACGCCCAGGCTGGCGGCAATCCACCAGTTTTCGGTCAGCTCGGCGAGTGCGCTGATTCCGGTTTCGGCACTGAACGTGTCACCGGTATCATAGGCCGGACGCTCGGGAGCAACTTTCGAGTCCGGCACGCCGTAGTCGTGATTCGCCAGCCGCGCGGCGGTCCAATTCACTCCGGTTCGCGGGGTCAGGCGGACAACGCCGAGCTGAAAGGAGCGATCCAGAAAAAGCGATGCTTCGCTTCCGCCGATCTGATCAAGCGTGTCATGCAGAACATTCAGGGAAAGCTCCATTCCGGCGGGCAGATCGGCTTTTAGTTCACCGCCGGCCATCAGGGTGGCGTCGCGGTTACCCATGCCTTCCAGCATGTCGCTATCATCTTCCTTATAGGCGGCGGAACGGTACTGCGCGACCGCCGCGAATTGCAGCGGTCCGGCTTCGATCAGACCGAATTGCGCGCGCGGACCGAAAATCTGCAACCGGCTGCCGGTATAGGTGATGGCGGGAATCGGCATAAATGTTCCGCCGTCAGCATCACGGTAAGGACTGCTGCGGACGATGGCGCCCAGTCCCGCCCCGAGCCGTCCGCGTTCGCCGAGCGGACGGCTGAGTTCGACCGGAATCGTCGCTGTTCCTTCGTCAACCGTCAGCCGGGCGCGGGAATAGGCGGGCGGACCTTTCGGACTGTACCCGTTGGCGAAACCGACCGGTTCGCGGGGAATGCCGATAAAATTTTTATCCAGACCGCCGTTGCTGTTTTCGTCATGGTGTACCATCAGTGCATAGTCACCCGGCGGAACTCCGGTGATTCGGTAAACGCTC
The DNA here is from genome assembly GCA_964398915.1 of uncultured Verrucomicrobiota bacterium. Classification (GTDB taxonomy): domain Bacteria; phylum Verrucomicrobiota; class Kiritimatiellia; order Kiritimatiellales; family Tichowtungiaceae; genus Tichowtungia. Next base: position 256,927 of record CAYNOR010000002.1, on the reverse strand, counting down.
TGTCCCGTGGCGGGAATCCGGACGGATTTAACAGGTGCACGCAGATCACCGAACGTATCCGGCGAATCGAAAAGCAGAATTTCAACTGTTCCGGTTGACGGGGGATTCTGTAATTCAACGGACAGATCCGCGCTATAGGCGGCGAGAGCAGTGCAAAGGAGAAGAGCTAGTATTTTCATAATTTTCCTGTGACGGTTCGTTGGGGTGCTACGGGGTGAACAAAAACGGCCTTGCCGGCTCGGGTGGCCGGGCAGGCGCTCTCACAGGCTCCGCATCCGCGGCAGAGATCTTCATTAATGACCGGACAGGAGACATTGCCTCGCTGTTTGATCTCAATGGCCCGGTACGGACAGTACTCGTCGCAGACCATGCAGTACTCATTATCGGTCCACGCCAGACATTTTCCTTTTTCGATTTTGGCAATGCCAATCTGTGTGCTGTGTTTCTGCTTATGTGTCAGCGTGCGGATCGCACCGGTCGGGCAGACCTGTGAGCACTGATTACAGGACTCCTCACAGGCCCCTTGATCAAAGCAGAGTTCAGGCATGAACAGCTCGCTTAATCCGCCACCGGACTTGACGCGGATAATTTTTGCAGGGCAGGCGCGGACGCAGGCGTAGCAGCGCGTGCAGGTTTCGGCGAACTGCTCTGTCGCGCCGGGCGGCAGAACGGAGGGGTTACTCTCTTTTTTCCCGATCCGTGGAAGAATCAGCGCGGCGGGAATACCTATGCCGATTCCGGCGAGAAACTGCCTTCGGTCGCGGTTAAAGACCTGCTTCGCATTTTTCACGTTGGTGAGGTCAAAGCAGTAGCCCAGCGGACAGAGATGTGTACACCAGACCTGCGGCTGGAAAAAACTGAGCAGTAGAAAAACCGGAATCAGCAGTCCGGGAATCCACGCCGACCACGCACCGATCCGGCTGAAGGTAGAGAGCGGATCGAGAAACAGCAGGGCAGACAGTCCGCAGATCGCGGATGACGCGATGATCCAGAAAATCAGCGCATTCAGGCGCACGGGCAGGATTTTCTTTTTGAGGCTGATTTTCTGCGGCAGGCTGTAGAGTGTTCCGAGCGGGCATAGCCATTGGCAGAAGAAGCGGCCTTTCCACAGTGCGAGTGCCAGCACAACCAGCGGGGGAAGAGTCCAGAAGATTCCGGTGTACCATGCGCGCTGGGCAATTGATTCGGCGAGGAGCGTTAACGGACTCAGCGCCGGAACAACCCGCGCCATCCAGACCGGCAGCGGCCCGCCGATAGCGAAAAACAGAGCGGCCGCCAGTAGAAGCAGCCGCACGATGGGTTTAAGACCTTTGACTTTCAATATTCGACCTCAGACGCTGATTTTATGGATATTCATCTTGCGGACGTTGGTTTCACCGATGCCCATGTCGCGGGCGATTGCCAGATAATTGACCGTCGCGCACGGGTCGCTGTGAAAGAGCAGGGCGGCGACGGTGTCGGCGGCGACCTGATCTTTTGAAAGAATGACCTGTTGCGGGTAGATCATATTTTCGGACGGGCCTTGCGGTCCGCCGCTGGTCATACAGCGTGTAGCGTCCACAATCGCCCACGTTGGCTTCATAAACGTGGAGAAATCGGCGATGCACTGATGCAGGCCTTGCTTATGCCACGTTGAGCGGCCCTCGGCTGCGCCCATCCAGTTTTTCATGCAAATCGTCAGTTTTCCGCCGCTATGGTGTTTGGCTACCGGCATATTAACGACGGCATCCGACTCCAGAAACTCGCGGGCGACCCGTTCTTTCTTCAGAATTTTTCCGCCCGGAATTTCAACGTCAACGAAAGAGCTCTTGTCGGTTTTCAGGTCGATCATTTTCACTTTATGTTTATCGGCAACCGCCTTGATACCGCTGGCCGGAAAGGATTTATCCGCCCGGTGACATGACATTTCCGGCATGACTACCTTAACGCCCGATGCGAGCGCTTTTTCGAGGAAAACATCCACCAGTTCAGGATGGGTATTGGCGGCCTGTTCCGGCGTACGTTCCCATGCGGCGTTAACTTTGAGAGCCACTTTCTTTGCATCCGGTCCGAATCCGCCGTTGGCAAAGATCGTTTCCATACATTTTTCCATCAGCGCCTTATTGTCCTTTCCTTTAAATACCCAGACATCCGTTTTGGGACTGTCTTCGGCGAACAGGGGCGATGAACCGGTGGCGAGTGCTGCGGAACCGACGACTCCGGCTTTTACGAATTCACGGCGGGACAGGTTTTTCATATGAAAGGCCTCCTTTGAATTGGGTGGAAATCTAGCACGTTTTCCGGATATCGGAAACTTTCCCTTAAGATAAAATTGCCGTTTCACTGCTCCACAATAGCAGAGACTCTTTTACCTAAAGGCCTAGGTCGATGGGTGACCCGTTTTTCAAAAACTTCATGTTCACCTCGTCTCGCTCGAAATATTCTACCAAATACTTGCAAAGTCCGTTTCAACCGGCTAAAACGAATTTCAAGCGAACAGAAATTTGCAGCATAAAGGAATACCATGGAGAAAATACGACCCAGCGGCGGCTACCGGGAGACATGCAGTTTTCAAACCTCGACTCTGATCTATGATGCCACCGTCTGGTTTTGCGAAAAGTTTATCGATCCGCGCTCCCGCACGGCGGATCAAATGGTGCAGGCCGCCCGCTCCGGACGGCAGAATATCGCCGAAGGTAGCCGCGCCGCCGCGACCTCTTCACAAACTGAACTCCGGCTGGTGAACATCGCCCGCGCCATCCTTGAAGAACTCCTGCTCGACTACGAAGATTTTCTGCGTCACCGCCACCTAGCACAGTGGGCCCCCGACAGCGCCGACGCGCTGGCCGTGCGGCAGGTTCCGCAGCAGTTCAAAAAGAATCAGCCGGATCAGTCCAATCTGACCGATCTGACAGATCAGAAACGCTGGACGCTCTATTCCCGCTGGCTGGAACACGCCGACTCTGCCATGCGTGCCAACGCCCTGATCTGTCTGATCAACCAGGCCAATTACCTGCTCGACCAGCAGATTGCCGCGCTCGAAAAGCAGTTTATCGAAGGTGGCGGCTACAGCGAGAAGCTCGCCACCGCCCGGCTCGCGGAGCGCAGCCGCAAGCGTGAGCCGTCCAATCAGCCAAATTCGCCAGCTCAAATCCCGGCCTGCCCGAAATGCGGAAAACCAACCGCATTACGCACCGCGAAGAGCGGCAAAACCGCAGGCAAACAGTTCTGGGGTTGCACCGGCTATCCCGACTGCAAAGGAGTCGTTAACATTTGACGGATTGCTTAGATTTGTCTGATCCGTTCAATCGGGCGAATTCGTCCGCCATACCGATGATACTGGACACTCTTGCGAGCCTTTTATGCGCAGGCAGGGATGCCTGCGCCACGTTATGGTATCGCCGCCATCCTGGCGGCCTTGTCTAAAAGGTGGAACGTGCCGTCCCGGCGCGTTTTGCGAATCAGCAAACTTCCGGCGTTCCTCTGGCAGAGTGCCATACGCGGACAATTTCAATGCGGTCTTGCTTCAGGCGGTAAACAATCCGGCAGGGGCGTTTAATGACTTCGCGGATCTGTTCGTCCCGCAGTTCCGGCACAACCCGTCCGCTGAGTGGAAAATCCGCCAGATGTTCGACGGCTTCAAAGAGGGTGGATATGAACCGTTTGGCAAGCTCCGGACTGTCGAGGGAAATATAATCGCGCAGATCCATCAAATCCCAGCGGGCGGAAGGCGACCAGATTATTTGGAGAGCCATTCCGCGAACTCCTCTTTGACCATGCTGTGCGCAATGCCTTCGCCCCGGTCGAGTTCATACAGTCCTTTGCGCAGACCGGCGACAAAGTGAATGCGTTCCTCAATCTGCATCCAGTCGGCGCTGTCCGGCAGTCGGGTGATTGCCTGAATTGCCAGTTCTTTCGTTGTCATGTGAAGTATCTCCTTAAGTGTGGAAACAGAATAACACGGCAGTTTGTGGATCGGAAGATCTTAGGTTATGCGCTTCATCTTTCTCACAAATTTTATGAGAAAAAACAAAATTCCATAAATTATAGCGAACGAAACAATTTGTATAAAAAGCGTCAACAGCAGTACGGCGTGAGTTTCGCCGTCATGCGTCACATACCACCACTTTGTTTGCGATCCGTACACAATGATTCCAGTTACATCAGAAATCAGGATGGTTAGTAGGCTCCAGAATAACGCATGTCGGGGAACGAGCGCATGAGTGAACTGTGCAAGCGTGGCGACAAGTGCGTAAATCGCCGGCATGACGAACGGGATGATCCATAAAGCACAATCGCTTCGGTAGTCAGGGACAAAAATTCCGCGCAACAAACCAATTCCCAGAAGAGAGCCTATCCATCGGATTTTAGATGATGTTTTAGCGACGCACAGGGTGTTGTCACCCAGTTGATTTTGTCTCATATCAGTCTCCTCTTGTTATGCAACAGTTCTTCGGCATGGCGGAGAGTGACTTTGGTTAAATCTTTGCCGCCGAGCATGCGGGCTACTTCCTCTGTGCGTTCGCCGCCGGTCAGCGGGGAAATCCGGGTAAAGGTGCGGCCGTCCTGCACCCGTTTGGCGACGGCGTAGTGTGTGCCGCCGCAGACGGCGACTTGCGGCAGGTGGGTAATGGCGATGACCTGATGGGTTTGGCCGACCTGCGCCAGCTTATCGCCGACGGCGTTGGCGATTTCGCCGCCGACATTGGCGTCGATTTCATCAAAGACGAGCAGGGGAATCCGGTCGTGGCGCGCCAGTACGGCTTTGACGGCCAGCATGACACGCGAAATTTCACCGCTGGAAGCAATCGCCCGCAACGGCCGCATGGTTTCACCGGCGTTGGGCGCAAAGCCGAATTCAATTTCGTCCATGCCAGAAAATGTGGGTTCATCGGCATCCAGCAGTTGAACTTCAAAGAGTCCGTGTTCGAAACCGAGGTCGCGCAGTTCGGCAGTAATGGCGTCGGCCAGATCGCCAGCGACCTTCTGCCGTTTTTTGCGCAGGGCGCGTCCGGCTTTTTCGGTTTCGATGAGTGCAGCGGCGCGGTCGGTGCCGACGGCGGCGCGCTGTTCGTCGCGGGACTGCAAATCTTTGAGCCGCGCTTTCCATTCGTCGAGCTTGGTGAGGATTTCCGGCACGGACGGAGCATGTTTGCGTTTGAAGCCACGGTAGAGCGCGAGGCGTTCATCGAGGAATTGCAACCGTTCCGGTCCGGCATCCATGTCTTCTACTGCGCTTTGAATGATGGCAGAAATTTCCTGTGCGGTGCGCGCCGCGCTTTCGAGTTCGGTGGCCCAGGCTTCTGCTTCGGGCATATATTTGGCCAGTTGGACGCAGGCTTTGCGGGCGGCGGAGATGCTTTCCACTGCGGAACACTCGGCTTCGGTCAGTCCGCCGACGGCGGTTTGCGCCAGTTCGAGAATATTCTGCGCATTAGCCATTTGTTCGTGTTCCTGCTGAACGGCAGTTTCGTCCTCTTCAGAAATTTTGGCTTCTTCGATCTCCTTAACGCGCCAGGCCAGCAGGTCAATCTGTTCAGCAAGGCCTGACTCATCAATATTTGAAAGTTCCTGAAACCGTTTTTCCAAGGTCTGGAAGCGTTTATACTTTTCCTGATAAGCGGCACGGTCGTCGGCGAGCTGGCCGAAGGCGTCGAGGATGTCCATCTGCGCGTCGGTTTTCAGCAGCGACTGGTGGTCGTACGGGCCATGCATATCCACCAGTACGTCGCCGAGCGATTTGAGGACGGGCAGGGTGACCTGCGAGTCGTTAATCAGATTCTTTGAACTGCTCTCGGTGATGGTGCGGCGGATAATCAGCGTTCCGCCGTCGCACGGCGGCAGGCCGACGGCATCGAGCGCGGCATTGACGTCCTCAGGAGTTTTCATCTCAAAAACCGCTTCGATGTTGCAGGTCGTTTCCCCGGTGCGGATGAGTGATTTATCGGCCCGTTCGCCGAGCACCAGCCGGAGCGCGCCGATCAGCAGGGATTTTCCAGCGCCGGTTTCGCCGGTGATGACGTTAAGCCCGTTTTCAAACGAGACAGTCAGGCTATCGACCAGCGCGAGATTACGGATATTTAGACGGCTCAACATATGCCGCGCATCATTTCAGATTTGCGCCGGTTTCGGCAAGAGGGAAGAGCCCTTGAGAGCCTAAAAGAATGGTGGTAGGAGAAGGATTCGAACCTTCGAAGGCATTGCCAGCAGATTTACAGTCTGCCCCGTTTGACCGCTTCGGTATCCTACCGTTGTTTGTCTGAAAGAACGGATACCATAGCCAAAAAAAATCTGATGTCCACCCTGATTTAATTTTTTTACGGAAACGCTCCGCCGTTGTGTCCCGCAGGGCTCTGTGGTAGAACCCCGCCGTATGTCAGAGCGCAAACCAGAGCGGATCGGGGTGTTTGGCGGGTCGTTTGATCCGGTGCATATGGGACATCTGACGATTGCGCAGGATGCCGTGGAGCAACTGGAGCTCAACCGGCTGATTTTCGTGCCAGCCGCTGTGCCTCCTCATAAGCAGGACAAAACGCTGGTGGAGGGGCGGCATCGCTTCGAAATGCTTCAACTGGCGACTGAGAGCAATTTGAGCTTTGAGGTTTCCGATATGGAGCTTCAACGCGGCGGAATTTCCTACACCTTCGATACCATGAAACAGGTTCAGTTCGAGCATCCCGGCGCGGAACTGTTTTTTATTATCGGACTCGATTCGCTGGCGGAGCTCCATTTGTGGCGCAACATTGAACAATTGCTTGAGGTATGCACGGTGGTGCCTTTTGCACGCGGCGGCGAAGATCCGGCGCGGGTCGCGGAGCAGATTCAGCTTTCCAATGTCTGGAAAACAAAGCTTTTAGAGCGGTTGATCCGGATTCATGAGATTGAAATTTCCGCTTCCGAGATCCGGATGAGGCTGGCCGAAGGACTGAGTATCCGCTACCTTGTGCCGCCTGAGGTTGAAATGTATATTGCAGAAAATCACCTCTACGGGTGAATTTGTTTAGAAGCTGGAGGATCATGATGAAGAAGGTAACTGAGAAAAAGACAAAGGTTGTGAAGAAAACGGCCAAGGCAGCGCCGAAGGCAAAAGCGGTCAAAAAGGTTGCGGCAAAAGCTCCGGCGGCGGCTCCTAAGGTTAAAACGGTAAAGAAGACGCCTGAGCTCCCAGATGTCGTAATGAAGGCTGTCCAATTTTTAGACGCCAAGAAGGCGGAGAATATCGTGGTTCTCGACCTTCGTAAGGTGGCTAACATTTCTGATTATTTTATCGTGGCTACTGCCGCCAATTCACCGCACCTGAGCTCGTTGAACGACGGACTTCAGCGGCTTTGTAAAAACGAGCAGTATAAAGGGTATCGGGCCGCCGGCACCGGCGACAGCGGCTGGATTATTGTGGATTATGACGGTGTGATGATTCACGTGTTCAATCTCGAAATGCGGGCGCTCTACGATCTCGAAAAACTTTGGAAGGACGCAAAGCGGATTACGCTATGAAGTCGTACCGCAAAGAACTCTGGTTTGCGGTTCCGCAGCGGCGTTCCTTCATCAACATCACGCCGGATGTGACTGAGTGTCTTCGCGAAAGCGGCATTAAAGAAGGGCTCTGCCTTGTTAATGCGATGCATATTACCGCCAGCGTTTTCATTAACGACGACGAGGGCGGCCTGCATCAGGACTTTGATAAATGGCTCGAAAAGCTGGCGCCGGAAAAACCGCACAGCCAATACGCTCACAACGGCTTCGAAGACAATGCTGACGCCCATCTGAAACGGCAGATCATGGGACGTGAAGTGGTTTGCGCCATCACCGCCGGCAAACTCGATTTCGGCCCATGGGAGCAGATTTTCTACGGCGAGTTCGACGGCCTGCGCGACAAACGGGTTCTCGTCAAAATTATCGGCGAATAAATTCGCCGGTAGCGAATTGATTATGAACTGCATTGCCAAAGTTGCTGTTGATCTCTCGCTGGACCGGGAGTTTGACTATTTGATTCCCGAACCGCTCCGCCTGCTGGTTGAGATCGGATCGCGGGTCGAAGTGCCGTTCCGGTCGCGTACGGTAACCGGGTTTGTGGTCGGGTTTTCGGACAAGTCGGCATTTGATGATCTGAAGCCTATCGGCAAGGTGCTGGGCGAAAAGTCGCTGGTTAATGAAACGGTGATGGAACTGGCGCGCTGGATGTCGTCTTATTATCTGGCGCCGTTTGAAACGTGTGTACGGACGCTGCTTCCGGCTGTTGTTCGCAATAAAGAAAGCGGCGGCAAAAAGCAGCTGACAGTTTCTTTGGTTGAGAAAAACGTAGATGCGACGCCCTCGTCGCATCCCAATTGGTTTGATTCCAACCAACCTGTATCTCATCTGCCAGGCGGCAACCTTCCACACTGGCGGCAGGACGGCACAACTTACTTTGTGACGTTTCGGCTCGCAGATTCATTGCCGCAAGAAAAGCTGGAGAAGTGGAAGTATGAAAGGGATGAATGGCTGGCAGAGAATCCGCGCCCGGCGGGCGAAAACGTAGACGCGACGCCCTCGTCGCGTTTTGCTGAATGGCAAAAAGAATACCGCACACAGTTTACTGATCGGATCGAACGTTGGCTTGATCAAGGCTCTGGTTCTTGCATCTTACAGCGACCTGATCTGCGTGAAGTGGTTAATTTAACATTTAAGGCTCTCGATGGTACCCAATATCATTTGGGGGGCCATATCATCATGCCGAACCACGTCCATATTTTGGTTTCTCCGCTTGGTAATCACACACTTTCTTCGATTGTTCAGGCGTGGAAATCTGTATCCGCCCGGAAGATCAAGAAATTGACCGATCAGGCTGAGCCGGTTTGGCAGAAAGAGTCGTTTGATCACATTGTCCGCAATGCAGAGAGCTTGGAAAGGTTTCAGCAGTACATAGAGGACAACCCGAAGTCCTTGAGCGAAGAACAATATACCTTGTTTTTAACGCGACGAGGGCGTCGCGTCTACGATGAGCGAGGTGAGGGCGTCGCGTCTACGTTAACTCCGACCCAAGAAAAAATAATCCAATGTCTGGAAGAAAACGGCCCGATGCTTTTGGCCGAGTTGACGGAGACTGCCGGAGTGACGGCGGCACCGGTAAAGACACTGGAGAAGAAGGGGCTTGTGACGATTTCAAACGAGTCGGTTTATCGCGATCCGCATGAAGGAGTGGAACTGCTCAAGACGGAGCCGCTCGCTCTGATGCCGCAGCAGGCGGACGCGCTAAAACAGGTTATTGAAGCGATGGCCGAACCGGAGCCGCCGGTGCTGCTGTTGCATGGTGTGACCGGTTCCGGCAAGACCGAGGTCTATTTGCAGGCGATTTCTTATGCCTTGGAGCAGGGGCGGGGCGCGATTGTGCTGGTACCGGAAATTGCTCTGACACCGCAGACGGTGGATCGCTTCCGTTCGCGATTTGCCGATAAGCCGGAACGGGTGGCGGTTTTGCACAGCTCTCTTTCCGACGGTGAGCGCTATGACGAATGGCATCGGATTCGTTCCGGTGAGGCGCAGATTGTGGTGGGTGCTCGCTCGGCGCTGTTTGCGCCGGTGCATAATCTCGGCCTGATCGTGGTGGATGAAGAACACGAGCCGACTTACAAACAGGACGAAGCACCGCGCTACAGTGCCCGTGATACCGCGGTGATGCGCGGACGGATGGAAAAATGCGCGGTGATGCTTGGTTCGGCAACGCCCGCGCTGGAGTCGTATGCGAATGCAAGGAGCGGCAAGTATCGCTATGTCGATATGCCGATCCGGGTGGATGACCGTCAGATGCCCCCCATTCGTATTATTGACATGCGCATTGAGATGCAGCGTGACGGTAAGCCGAAACTTTTTTCCAAAGAGCTGATTGAAGCGATCCACACACGAATCGACCGCGCGGAACAGACGATGATTTTTCTGAACCGCCGCGGCTTTTCATCGTCGTTGGTCTGCCCCGACTGCGGCTATGTGGCAGAATGCGAGTATTGCAGCGTCGGCATGACGTTTCACAAAGCGCGGGCGCGGCTGGTCTGTCACATCTGCGGCGAAGAAAAACCGGTGCCGGTGCGCTGTCCGGAATGTAAGTCCGATCAGTTCAAGTATGCCGGTGCCGGTACGGAAAAAATTGAAGAAGTAATGACGAAGCTTTTCCCAAAGGCGCGGATTGAGCGGATGGATTCGGATACGATGCGGCGCAAAAATGCGCATCGCGATATTCTTGGACGGTTCCGGACGGGCAAAATCGACATTCTGATCGGAACACAGATGATTGCCAAAGGACTCGATTTTCCGAATGTTACGCTGGTCGGCGTGGTGAATCCGGATCATGCGCTGCATATGGCCGACTTTCGCGCCGGCGAGCGGGTTTTTCAATTACTGACGCAGGTGGCGGGCCGTGCAGGGCGCGGCGAGGCGGCCGGAGAGGTGATCGTGCAGACCTATACGCCGCATCATCCAGCCATTCAGGCGGCACGGCGCATGGATTTTGAAGGGTTCTGTGATCAGGAAATGGCTTTCCGCAAAGAGCTGAATTATCCGCCGTACACACATTTGACATGCATCACATTGCGCGGAAAAAATGAAGCCGAAGTGGAAACGGCGGCGGGGAAACTTTTCCAATCATTGGGAAAATGCATATCAGATAAGGTGGTGCTTTCACCGGCGATGCCTGCACCGATTGCCCGGATGCGCGGCGAATACCGCTGGCAGATTCTACTGCGTGCCGTACGGACAAAGACGATGAATGATGTAATTCGTGCCGCTTTTAAAATGTTGAAGTGGCCGAAAACGGTTAAAGTGAACGTCGATATCGATGCAACTTCTCTTTTGTAGGGCATTACCTTACATAAATAACAGCCAAACCTGACATTGATAAAATAGGTAGAGCTGATAACCTCACGCACATATGAGGGTGCTTGTTGCAGACGATTCGCAACTGATCCGTCAACGACTGGTTGACAGGCTTTTGCGCGTGCCAGACATAACGATAGCTGAGGCTGTCGATACGGACGATGCACTTCGGCAACTGACAACCTTTAAGCCCGACATCGCTGTGTTGGATATTCGCATGCCAGGTGGTGGCGGAATTAAAGCGCTCACAGAGATTAAAAAGAATTTTCCCGGCATAACGGTCATGGTTATGACCAGTTATCCCTACGCGGAATACCGCCAGAAGTGTCTCGAGATGGGTGCAGACTTTTTTTTCGAAAAATCTACTGAATTCGAGTTCATTGCGAAAACAGTTCGTCAGCTTACACAGTCGCTGAATGTGGGCGAGATAGCGCGTCAGACGGCAACGGCTCAGCTGGTAGCGGCCAAAGTGCAGATCGAAAAGCTTGATCAGCGTCAGCACGACATGACGATACTGAGCCACATAAATAAAACGGATGATCGTCATCTGAATCAGGTTTATGACATGTGGGAGAAGACGTTCGATGCAATGCCCGATCTGATTGCTATTTTTGATGCGAATCATACGATTGTGCGCGTTAACAAAGCTATGGCTGAGCGACTGGGGCTTCCTGCGGCGGAACTGATCGGTAAACGATGTTATGAGTACTGCCATGGGACATCGCATCCAATTGCCGATTGTCCTCACGATGTGATGCTCAAAGACGGACTGACACATTCTGCCGAACTGTATGAAGAAAAATTTAACGGCTGGTTTAATGTTGTCGTTTCGCCGATTTATGAAGACGGACGTCTGATCGGTGCAATTCATGTAGCGCATGATATTACGGTTCGCCGTGAAACAGCGAAAAAACTGAAACAAAGTGAACAGCTCTACCGCCAGCTTTTCGAATCCATGCAGTCCGGATTCGCCCTGCACGAAATCATTTGTGATGAAAAGGGCGCTCCGTGCGATTACCGGTTTTTAGAAATCAATACGGCTTTTGAAAAACTCACCGGATTAAAAGCGAAAGATATAATCGGGAGAACAGTTAAGGAAGTATTGCCGGCCACGGAAGCGCATTGGATCGAAACGTACGGGAAAGTGGCGCTGACGGGTGAGCTGTTACAAATCGACGATTTTTCAGATGCATTGGACCGGCGCTATTCGGTTTCGGCCTATTCGCCTTGCAAAGGACAGTTCGCCACGATCTTTAGCGATATTACTGATCAGAAAAACGTTGAGGAGTCGATACGTAAAGCCCGTGATGCGGCCGAGGCGGCAAACTTAATCAAAACGCAGTTTCTGGCAAATATCAGTCACGAACTGCGCACACCGCTTAACGCCATCATCGGACTCACCGAATTACTGGAAGATTCAAAGCTGAATGAGGAACAGCGTGATTTTGTGAAAACAATCGGTACCAGTGGCGATGCGATGTTAGCGCTCGTAACGGATCTCATTGATCTTTCCCGAATTGAGATGGGTAAACTGGATATCAAAAAAGAAATCTACACGATTCGTGACGTGATAGAGAAAGCCGTTGCATTGCTTTCGCCCTTGGCGGTGAAAAGCGGATTAGCACTGACCTGCACCGTTGAAGAAACCGTCCCGGCACAGATCACCGGCGATTCATCCCGTTTGTTGCAGGTGCTGATTAATCTGCTTAACAATGCGATCAAATTTACTGAAAAAGGATTTGTCCAGTTGACGGTTCGTGGACGGATGACACCTGCCGGGAGTCAGTTTGTCGACTTTTCCGTTGAAGACAGCGGTGAGGGAATGGATGATACTACACTGAAACGTATTTTTACGCCGTTTCAGCAGGGTGATAATTCGAATACCCGTGTACACGGCGGTGCAGGGCTGGGGCTGGCGATTTCAAAGAATCTGGCGGAAATGATGGGTGGCACCATCCGCGTTGAAAGCCATAAAGGTCAAGGATCTCTGTTCTGCTTTCATGTCATGGATCAGGCCGTGCCGAAGAATACGATTTCGGCGGATGTCGTCCGCGAACACTGGCGAGGCCGGTGCATCTGTGTCTGGGGCGACGATCTGTACGACATGCGCAATGCAGAATGCCTGCTGGAGCGGTGCGGAGTTCTGCCCCGCTATGCCGAAAGTATTGACTCAATAATTGAGCGATTGACTAAAGAGGCTAAAGCTGAAGCGGTACTGTGCAATCTTGATATGCCCGGTCTGGCGGAGCGGCTTATTGAGTTCCGTAAACTGCAACCCGATGTTCCGTGGATCGGCTTCACAAATTGGGCCGTCCCGGTTGACGATCAAATCAAAAACTGCTTTTCCGTTTTCATTGACCGTCCGCTTCGGCCGGAACAGCTGCACAGAGCACTCATGCAACTTCCGGAGTCCAAAACGTGAAAAAGTCCGCATCGACGGGCAAGGATAACCTGAGCAGGGTGCGGGATGCGTGGGTATTTATTGTTATCTTTCTTTTACTGGCTGCGAGTCTTTGCACGGTCGGTTATTTTTACTATCGGCGCTATGAACATAATTACCGTATCGAGGCCGAGCGCCAGCTTCTGGCGATTGCGGAGCTGAAAGTCGGCGAGTTAACAGGATGGCGTCGGGAGCGGTTGGCGGATGGATCCGTCTTCTTTAAAAACGCATCTTTTTACGGTTTGGTGCGGCATTTTTTTGAACAACCGGAAGCTGCGGATGCACAACGTCAGATAACAGATTGGTTGCAAAAACACCTGACCCTCGGCGATTTCGATCTGATTCGGTTGCTGGATGATCAGGGCGTTACACGCTTATCGTTGCCTGCTTTCCAGAAACTGAGCACCGCTGTCATTCAAGACGTTGAAAAAGTTATGAGATCCGGACAGATATCCATGATGGACTTCTACCGGAGCGAACATGACCAGCAGGTCTATTTGTCCATATTGGGTCCAATTCTTGATGAATCAGGTACGAACCGTCCGCTAGGCGCACTGGTTTTGCGGATCGATCCCTCCATCTATCTTTACCCTTTTATAAAAAAATGGCCGGTACCCAGCGAGACGGCGGAAACGTTGCTGGTCCGTCGGGAAGGACACGAGGCCGTCTTTCTAAACGAGTTGCGATTTAAGACGAACACTGCGCTGAATTTGCGTATTCCCCTTCAATCCACCAACACGCCTTCTGTAATGGCGGTTTTAGGGAAAGAAGGGATCGCAGAAGGTGTGGATTACCGGGGTGTGCCTGTAATTTCCACTTTGCGTGCTATTCCTGATTCGCCGTGGTTTATGGTGGCACGGAGAGACAAGGAAGAAGTATACGCGCCAGTGCGGGCGCGACTCGTGCAAACGGTTTTCCTGTTTGGTTCTTTGCTTTTCGGCATAGTAGCCTTTGCGGGAATGGTCTGGCGGCATCAGCGCGTCGTGTTTTACAGGGATAAAGCCAAAACGGCAGAGGCGTTGTATGAAGCCAACGAAATTCTTCAGATCGCCATGAATCAGAGTTCAGCAGGCATCGCCATTGCTGACGCAAAGGATGGGAAGTTGCGATATGTGAACGAGGCGGGGCTGCTGATTGGTGGAAGCAGTCGTGAGCAGCTGGTGGACGGTGTCGGAATAGATCAATATGTTGCCAGCTGGAAGCTTTTTGATTTGGATGGAACGCCGTTGCCGGTTGAACAGGTTCCGCTGGTGCGCGCCTTGAAATCCGGAGAAACGCACAGCCGTGAATTCATCATTCGGCGCGATGAACAGGACGACCGGTTTATTCTGGCCAAAGCGTCGCCGATCACGAATACGCAGGGACAAATTACCGCCGGTGTTGTGGTTTTCCTGGATATTACAGAACAAAAAGAAAACATGCAGAAGCTGGTAGACACGATGGAGAATTTACGGGTTTCCAACCGCGATCTCGAACAGTTTGCATACATTGCCTCGCACGATTTGCAAGAGCCGTTGCGTATGGTGGCTAACTATATGCAACTTATCGAGCGACGATATAAAGACAGACTCGATCAGGATGGCCTTGAGTTTATTGCCTATGCAGTGGACGGTGCTGTGCGTATGCAGCAATTGATTGATTCCCTGCTCGATTACTCGCGCTTGCAGACTCGTAGGAAATCATTTGAACCGGTTCGGCTTGAATCAGTGCTTCAGCGAGTCCTTCGCGATTTGGAGGCCCGCACTCTGGAAGTCGGGGCGCAGATCACCGCGGATCCGCTTCCTCAGGTCTATGGTGATGCATTACAAATCGGGCTCGTTTTTCAGAATCTTATCAGCAATGCACTCAAATTCAGAGGCGAAAATCCGCCGGTGGTACATATCGGGATTAAAAATGCTTCCACCCATTGGAAAATTACGGTTCGTGATAACGGTATTGGGGTTGAACCGGAACATCAGGAGCGGATTTTTAAGATTTTTCAACGGTTGCACAGCAGGGCTGAGTATCCCGGAACCGGGATCGGACTGGCGATTTGCAGGCGAATTATTGAGAGACACGGTGGCAGAACGGGTGTAGAGTCCGAACTCAGAAAGGGAAGTGTTTTCTGGTTTACGCTTCCCAAAAAAGGAGACAAGTAGCCATGGCAGTATTCAGAGCGATCGAAATATTGTTGGTTGAGGATAACCCCGGCGATGTGCGGCTTACGCAGGAAGCGCTTAAGGAGAATAAAATCCGCAACAATCTGCATGTAACAAAAGACGGAGTTGAAGCAATGCAGTTTCTTCGCAAAATTAACGGATATAAAGATGCTCCGCGTCCTGATTTAATTCTTCTCGATTTGAATTTGCCGAAAAAAGATGGCCGCGAAGTGCTGACCGAAATTAAAACGGACGAAAAATTACGATCGATTCCTGTTGTGATCCTCACCACTTCTGCCGACGAAGATGATGTAGCTAAGGCCTATCAAATGTATGCAAATTGCTACGTCCGCAAACCCATTGATCTGAATCGTTTCATTGAGGTGGTCAAAGTGATCGAAAACTTCTGGCTCTCTATTGTCGAACTTCCGCACCAATAGTTAGGTTTAAAAGGGACAGGTGCGTTTTTGTGACTGCCGCTTCATGCTGAGGGAACGTTGCACTCAATCCATTTCAGAAATTCAGAGTTCCCGCCTTCAATCGGCAGAACGACAATGCAGGGACACTCATACGAGTGGAGTTCTTTAATTCGAGCGGTCAACGAACTGGTTTTTTCTTCCGTTGTTTTCAGAATCAACACGGCTTCGGTTTCCCTGCGTAACTTTTCTTCCCAGTGAAAAATTGAAATGGCACCGTTAAGAATATTGGCACATGCCGCCAGCCGCTCTGTCACGACGGTCTCCGCAATGCCGATCGCTTCATCAGCGCCTGCAGTTGTTACATAGATAAGTTTTGTTTTCATGATTCTTAATTACGCATTATAGATTACGGATTATGGCTAATCGTTTTTCCAGCCATTGTAATCGAGTAGGATGGCGTCGGCCTCAGCCGGACCCCACGAGCCGGGCGCATAGATAACCGGTTTGGTTTCGGCTGCGCCGGCAACAATGGCGTCGACGACTTCCCACTCTGCCTCAACTTCGTCGGAGCGGGTGAACAGCGTGGAATCGCCGCGCAATGCGTCAAGTAACAGCCGTTCGTAGGCCTCGGGTAAACTTCTAGCCCATTTACCAGCATAGGAAAAATCCATATTCACACTTTCGACTACCAGTTGCATGCTCGGACGCTTGGCCGATACCTGCAAAAAAATTCCTTCGTCGGGCTGAATACGGAATGTCAGGATATTGGGTTTTACGCCCGTCAGATCGCAAACATCGCCCGTACAGGCGACATGCTGGAAGAGTGCGAGGGGCGGTGTTTTGAACTGCACGGCAATTTCTGTCGTTTTTTTCGCCAGCCGCTTGCCCGTGCGCAAATAGATCGGCACGCCCGCCCAGCGCCAGTTATTAATTTCCATTCTCAGCGCGGCGAACGTCTCGGTTTTTGAAGCTGGATCCACCCGGTCTTCTTCACGGAAGGCGATGGTTTTCCCGCTCCCGCCGTACTGCCCGAAACATACGGACGGATGGTGTTTTGTTGAACCGGATAAATGCAGAGCATGCAGTATCTTCATTTTTTCATTGCGAATGGAGCGCGCATCCAGACCATCCGGCGGTTCCATCGTTACCAGACAAAGCAACTGGAAGAGGTGATTAACCACCATATCACGCAAGGCGCCGTATTCGTCGTAGAATGCGCCACGTCCGCTTTCCATGCCGACCGTTTCGGCTGCGGTGATCTGAATATGATCTACATAGGCACGATTGAAGACCGGTTCAAAAATGGTGTTGGCAAAGCGGAATGAAAGAATGTTCTGTACTGTTTCTTTGCCTAGGTAGTGGTCAATGCGATAAATCTGCGTTTCATCCAGATGATTAAGCAGGGCCCGGTTCAGTATTTTCGCGCCGTGAAGATCGCGTCCGAACGGTTTTTCCACGACGACCCGCGTCCAGGGCTTGGAATGCGGCGGTGTAATCAGTCCGGCGGTTTGGAGATTGTTGATAGTAGTGTCGATCAGATCCGGTGTTATGGAGAGGTAAAAAAGGCGATTGGCCGGCAGGGTTCCCTTATCAAATTTTTCTTTCAGTCCGGCGTAAGCCGCCGGATCAGAGAGGTTTCCTCGGTGATAGCACAGGTGGCGGCAGAATGCCTTAAGTGACGTTTCATCCACGGGTGTCCGGCTGTGCTCGCGCAAGGATTCTTCCATCAGTTTGCAGAAACTCAGGTTATCGTAGTCACGCCGGGCAAAACCGACGATGACAAAATCTTTTGTCAATGCCCCGTCTTTAAAGAGGGTATACAGCGCAGGTATCAGTTTTCGCCGGGTCAGGTCGCCCGTTGCACCGGAAATTATGAAAGTCACTGGATCTTCGATGTGGACTTCGAGGGTAGACATAATGGGTCTCCGTTCTAATGACGACAGTATTGGTTATTTATCCACATTCTTCAAGCGAGCGTGATACGTATTTCCTAAGCCGCTGTTACGCATTACTTGTTATGTGTTAAGGTCGCTTCCAAACTTGCGGGGAGGAACCGAACCCGCTAGGGTATGTCAAATCTTATGAAAATTCTTACTCGATACCTTTTGAAAAGCCTGCTTGTTCCGTTGCTGTACTGTCTGCTCAGCTTTACGCTTCTTTTCATCATTAACGATCTATTCGATAATTTCAGCGATTTTCTAGAAAACAACGTCCGTCCATTAGAAATACTCTACTACTACAGTCAGGTTTTGCCACCCATCACGGTACGTATTTTGCCCGTTTGTCTACTGTTGGCCATGCTCTACAGCCTTTCCCGCCTCACCCGCTACAGCGAAATCACCGCCATGCGTGCCGGCGGAGTCAGTATCTACCGCATTGTCATTCCTTTTATCGGAGTCGGCTTGGCAGCCAGCCTGTTTACAGCGTTCATTAATGAAAAAATAGTTCCCAATGCGGCCTGGCGTGCTGAAAAATTTCTTAAATTCCAGCGGGCCGGCCGTAATAATGAAATTTATTTTGCCCGCACGCTGGCGCTCAAAAACCGCAGCCATGTCTGGATGGTTCAAAAACTGGATACACGGGATTACTCAATGTACAACGTTGAGCTGATCAAACAGCGTGCTGACGGTTCAGATGAAATAAAATACCATGCCGAAAGGGCTCTCTGGCTCGATGGCCGCTGGTGGTTTATGGACCTCACGATTCAGTCCTATAAGGAAAACGGTGACCTTGCCGGGCCGCCTGAAATCGTTTTACAAAAAGAAATGCGTGATTTACGCGAAACTCCGCAGACGTTTATGGCCGAGATCAAAGATCCTGAATATCTCTCGTCACATGAAATGCGCCATTATCTGCGCTCAAAAAAAGACATTTCCAGCAATACCCGGGCGCGTTTAATGGTGGATTATTACAGTCGGCTGTCCGCACCCTTTACCTGTCTCATCGTTGCGCTGATCGGTGTGCCGATCGGTGCACACACCGGACGTCGCGGAACCTTTGCCGGGATCATGGTCGCCATGAGCCTGTTTTTCGGTTTCTATATTCTCCAACTCATTGCTCAGGCGCTCGGCAAGCAGGAAATCATTCCCGCCTTTCTTGGAGGGTGTCTGCCTCTCCTTGTATTCGGCTTGGCGAGTCCACTGTTTATTCACCGGATGAGATGAAATAATGCGTACCCGGTGATGTGTAAGAAGAAGAGCAGATATGGTCGTTTAAAAATCACGCATTACAAACGGTTGTTTAATGACAGAAATTTTTAACAAGCCACTCGTTGCTGTTCAGGACCTCTCCGTCCATTTTGGTTCCATCACGAATCCCGTTCGGGCTGTGGACGGTGTGAATTTTCAAATTTTTTCCGGAGAAATTATCGCCTTAGTCGGTGAAAGCGGTAGCGGCAAAAGCATCAGCGCGCTTGCACTGGCCCGATTAGTGCCTGAACCGGCAGGGCGGATCGTTGGCGGGAAGATCGTTTTTCAGGATGTGGAACCCTTGAAGCTTAAACCGTCCGAACTCCGGAAACTCCGCGGCGCACGTATCGCGTATATTTTTCAGGAACCGGCAACTTCGCTCAATCCTGTCTATACGATTGGCTGGCAGATCGGCGAGGCCATCCGTCTGCATCGCAAAGGCGTTAACGTCAAAACGGAGGTCAAAAAGCTGCTTACTGATGTTGGACTGCCTGACCCGGTACGCACAGCAGAAGCTTACCCGCACCAACTTTCCGGTGGAATGCAGCAACGCGCTATGATTGCCATGGCGCTTGCCTGCAACCCCGAGCTGCTTATTGCTGATGAACCGACCACGGCACTTGATGTTACCGTTCAAAAACAAATCCTCGACCTGCTCGTTGAACTGCGTGAAAAGCGAGGACTTTCCATTCTCCTGATCACGCACAATCTTGGCATTGTCGCCAATATCGCCGACCGTATTTATGTAATGAACAAGGGCAGAGTGGTTGAATCCGGAGTAACCCGAACCGTCCTGTGCACACCGCAGCATGACTACACAAAAAAACTGCTCAAAGCCGTTCCGAGACTCCATAAAAAATGAATGAATTGCTACAGGTTGAAAAAGTGAGTGTTCGCTACGGCGAACTTGAAGCGGTACGCAGCGTCAGCTTTACACTGGCGGCGGGCGAAACACTTGGGCTGGTCGGTGAAAGCGGTTGCGGTAAAAGTTCACTTGGGCGTGCCATTCTGTCCTTGGAGCCGATTGCTGCGGGCAGAGTGTTGTTTGAAGGGCGCAATGTAACGGCGCTGAAGGGCTCGGCGCTTAAACAGTTTCGCCGGCAGGCGCAAATGGTTTTTCAGGATCCGTTCGGCTCACTCAATCCGCGCATGAGCGTTGGTTCAGCCATTGAAGAAGTCCTTTATGTCCACCGGATGGGGGCTTCATGCAGCGCCCGGCGCGAACGGGTTGCCGCACTGTTTGAAGATGTCGGCCTGAATCCCGACTGGCTGAGTCGCTATCCTCATGAATTTAGCGGTGGACAACGCCAGCGGATCGGTATTGCCCGCGCACTTGCACTGGAACCGAAGCTACTCATAGCTGACGAGCCTGTCTCGGCGCTCGATGTCTCAGTGCAGGCAGACATTATTCAGCTGTTAAAAAAAATTCAGCGCGAACGCGGTTTGGCCTACCTTTTCATCGGTCACGATCTGGCCGTTGTGCGAGAAATGAGCGACCGTATTGCCGTTATGTTCAAAGGCGAAATCGTCGAAATCGGCACGTCCAATCAGGTTTGTGACGATCCGCAGCATTCTTATACACAAAAACTGCTTTCCGCCGTGCCGGATATTGATAAAGCTCTTCGGGGTGCAGAATAGTGAATTAAAGGATGATTGGAATATATGGGAGGGATCGGCTGATGTGATGAGAGATGCCGGTTTTTATTTTCAACAATCCATCAATCCGTTATTCCATCATTCCATGGCTGTTATAAGGAGACAGTATGAAAAGTACGACACCTGTTTGTGAGCTGACTGCCGTCGCCCGGGAGCGGCTTTCCGGTAATTGGGGGAAATCCATCGCTGTACTGGCCGCTTATTTGATTTTATTGGTAGGGGTTAGTCTGCTGCATCTCATTGGCCCGTTACTGCAAATTATTTTTTCCGCGCCGCTGACAGTCGGTATAACCATGTATTTTCTGGCCACTGTGCGGAAGCAAAACAACCCGTTCAGTCTTTTGTTTGCCGGGTTTAACTGCTTCGGCGTAGCACTTTGCACGTATCTGTTGATCGGTCTGATTTGTTTAGCCTGGGCGGTACCGTTTATTCTGCTGGCGATTCCTGTATTTTTCTTTATGAAAACCAGCCCGTTGCCGGCCATTATCGCCCTGGAAGCAGTTATGTTTCTCAGCTATGCATTGTTCATGCTTATTTTACAAATGCGCTACGGACTTGCTTTGTATGCGGTGGCCGACGTTCCGTCTTTGCGTGCCCTGCAGGCAATCCGTCGCAGTATTGAGCTGATGAAAGGCAATTATGGCCGGATGGGATTGCTCTGGATCCGGTTTATCGGCTGGCAATTGCTTTGCATTTTGACTTTCGGAATCGGGTTTATCTGGCTGGGGCCGTATTACATGGCGGCCATGGCGGCTTTTTACGACGATTTGACAGGGAATAACTAAACAGAGGGATTCAAGCTTGCCAAGGACGAAGGTGGACTCTAGCATGTCCACCTTCGTGTTTTTTGGGATAACGTAAGGGAGAAAAGTATGTTTTCACAGACAATCGCTATGGCTCCGCCTCCGGGCGCAAACGGTACGCAGGGACAATCTTCACCGGTTTTCACTATCGGCTGGATGGTCTTTATGGTCGCCATCTTTTATTTCGTAATGATCCGTCCGCAGCGCCGTCGCGAAAAAGAACGCAGAACCCTGATTAACGCAGTTAAATCCGGCGACCGCGTACTGCTCACCAGCGGCATCATCGGTGAAATTGCCAACGTGAAGGAAAAGACCCTGATCGTGTGCATTGCTGAAAAAACGAAGATCGAAGTGCTCAAGAGCGCTGTTTCGCAGGTTTTAGATGAGAAGGGTGAACTCCCTTCTGAAGCAAAAGCTTAAACAAACAGTGAACTGGTTGTCTTTTCTTTTTCCGCCTCAGCAGGGCTGTCAGCGGTAGAGAGGCTGCAGGACGCTTGATTTAATTTTTAACAGGAATCCGACTATGAACAGAAACGTGATGTGGAAGTGGCTGTTACTGATCGCATTAACCGTGTGGTCACTGGCGTTAGTAACACCGTTCAAGGAGAAGGTGAAGCTTGGACTCGACCTTAAGGGCGGAACAAGCTTTACCGTGGAAGTGGATCAAAATGAAGTCCGTAAACAGATTTTAGAGGGTGATGCCAAGCTGGAAGACGGCGCACTTGAATCCGCGGTCCAAGAGGCAGTTAAAAAAACACAGGGCGTGGCATTGGAAGTCATTCGCAGCCGCGTAGACGGACTCGGTATCGCCGAGCCGGAAATCTATCCGCTGCTTGATAACCGCATTGTGATCCGCCTGCCCGGTGTGGACGTGAACAAACGAACCGAAGCCAAAAATTCTATCCTGAGTGTCGCCTTTCTTGAATTCCGTCTGGTGCATGCCGAAAGCGATGCATGGGTCAACGAACTGTTTTCTGCGGGGCTGGCTCCGTCTGGCTTCAGCATAGTACGGGTTGGCAATGAACAGTATTATGTGCGTGATCGTAAAGCCGTTGAAGATAAGGCAATGGATCGCGCATTCTGGGAGGACCTGAAACGCTTCGGGGCCAAACGCGCTGCTGAGTTTATGCTGGAGAAAGAAACGTTGCGCGACGGTTCGACCGTTTACAGGCCGACTTATATTGAAGTGCGCAAACAGCTCACTGGTTCCGCGCTCAAAGATGCCCGCGTTGACTACGATCAGATCAATCGGCCGTACATAGGACTTTCTTTCAATAAGGCCGGTGCAGAGCGGTTTGGTAAAGTCACGGCCGCCTATGCACCGCGCGGTGAAAATAATCTGAATAGCGAAACGGGTCGCCGTCTGGCCATCATTCTTGACGGTAAACTGTATTCAGCACCGACAATTCAGGACGCAATTTACAGCGGTAACGCCCAGATCACCGGCTCATTTACTGTCGATGAATGCACGCGTCTTGTGAATGTACTGCGCGCCGGCGCACTTCCAGCGCCGGTGACCATCATTGAAGAACGCACGGTTGATCCGTCGCTTGGTAAAGACTCAATCGACCGTGGTATACGTGCCAGTATTTACGGAGGTATCGGAGTATTTATTTTCATGGCAGGCTACTATTTTCTGGCTGGGATGGTGGCGAATGTGTCGCTGCTGCTGGTGATGATTCTACTGCCGTTTGGCATGTGGTTTTCTTCCGGCATACTTAGTCTTTTTACAGCCGGTTCGGGAGCGATGGCCGGACTGCCTGTGCTGACGATGCCCGGTATTGCCGGTATCGCGCTCACAATCGGAATGGCGGTGGATGCCAACGTTCTGATCTATGAGCGCATGCGTGAAGAACTGGAGGTTGGTAAGTCATTGCGCAGTGCTATTTCTGCCGGTTACGACAAAGCATTCAGCGCGATTTTTGATTCAAATCTTACCACGCTGCTGACCGCTGTTATTCTTTTCTGGCAGGGTTCAGGCCCTGTGCGCGGGTTTGCAGTCACACTGACAGCCGGTATCATTGTCAGCATGATCGTGGTACTTGTTTTCACCCGCTTGATTCTTAATCTGCTGGCGGACAAGCTGAATTTGAAAACGATCAAGATGATGCAGGTTTTCAAGAGCCCGAATTTTGACTTCCTCGGGAAACGCAATTTCGTTATCGGCGTTTCGGTCGTTATAATCATCGCCACATGGGCGGTTTTCCTCAAGAAGGGGGCGGATAATTTCGGTGTCGATTTTACCGGCGGAACGTCTGTTACTTTCGCTTTCAATGAAAAACAACCGTCTGATGCAGTGCGGTCGGCTCTTAATCAGGCCGGCATACGTGATGCCCGTATCCAGTACCAGAGTGATATGGATCCGACATCCAAAGGTGCTGAAACGCTGGAAGTCAAAGTGGCCGGCCAGAACGGTGATGAAGTTATCCGCATGATTGAATCTGCATTCGGTAAAAACGGCTACCACAATTTGCAGTCCAATATCGTAGGCCCTCAGATCGGTGTCGAATTGAAGAAAAGCGGCATGATTGCTCTGTTTCTTTCACTGATTGGGATCATTATTTATTTAGCCTTCCGGTTTGAATTCGGGTTTGCGACCGGCGCTGTTGTTGCCGTGGTACACGACGTGATTATCACCATCGGCATCTACTGTCTCTTCGGTCGTCAGCTTAGTCTGACCACTGTTGCCGCATTACTGACCATCATCGGTTATTCGGTGAATGATACGATTGTGGTTTTTGACCGTATTCGTGAAGACCTCCGGTCATCGCATGGCAAGCCGTATGTTGATGTGGCTAACCTCAGTATCAATCGGACACTGAGCCGCACCTTATTAACCGGCGTTTCAACGCAGTTAACCATCATTTCGTTGTGGATGTTCGGCGGTGGCGATATCCGTGATTTCGCGCTGGTTCTTTTCATCGGAATTGCAGTTGGAACATTCTCTTCAGTCTACATCGCCACTCCGGTGGCCTTGTTGTGGCACAAAAAAGAAAAAGCCTGAAAAATATAGCAGGTGAAAGCGGACAGCGTCCCGAAGTTTCGGGGCGCTGTTTTTTTAAATATGTCCAAGCTTTGGAAAATCAAACCGTGCGATGAAACGCTGGCCGAGCAGCTTTTCCAAACTGTGGAAAGGCTGCCTAGGCCGTTGGCGGCACTGCTTGCTCAACGCGGTTGCAAAACCGCTGCCGAGGCCGAGCTGTTTATGAATCCGGCGCTCTCCACGCTCCGTGATCCTTTTGAGTTGCCGGATATGGATAAAGCCGCCGCACGTATCCGCCGTGCACTGGATGCCGGTGAAAAAATAACCGTCTTCGGCGATTACGATGTGGATGGAGTTTGCAGTACAGTTCTGCTGGTGCGCGTTTTGCGGGAACTCGGAGCAAATGTTTCGGCCTACATCCCCAGCCGTTTTGATGACGGGTACGGACTGTCGACGGAAGCACTGACTGCATGTATCGCAGAACATAAGCCGTCTCTGATTGTCACGGTTGATTGCGGCACTAACTCGGTTGAGTCCGTTGATAAGGCCCGCGAGGTTGGTGTGGACGTAGTGATCACCGACCACCATGAACCGGATGCGCAACTTGCACACGCCGTTGCCGTTGTGAACCCGAAGCTGAAGCCCGGACACCCGGGTCGTATTCTGGCTGGCGCGGGAGTTGCCTTTAAACTCTGTCATGCACTGATCAAGCATGGCCGCGACAGGAATTGCATCATCTCGGCTTCCATTGATCTTAAAAAATATCTCGATTTTGTCGCCGTTGCCACCGTCACAGATATGGTGCCGCTGCTTGGTGAAAACCGGGTGCTGGTGCGTGCCGGGTTCCAATCGTTGGAAATCTCCTGCTGGGCCGGTTGGAATGCACTCAAGAAATTGTCCGGTATGGCAGGTACGGTCGAAACGTGGCATGCCGGATTTGCCCTCGGGCCGCGTATTAATGCCGCCGGGCGGGTAGGGCGTGCCGACGCCGCACTTGAACTGCTTCTTACTGATTTGCCGGCACATGCTGATGAACTGGCTCAATTACTAGACAATGCCAACCGCGAGCGGCAGGCCATCGAAAAAGATATTGTCCGTGATGCCATTGAAGAAATTGATGCCTATTTCGATGAGACAAAACACTTTGGCCTGGTGATCGCCCGTGAAGGCTGGCATACCGGTGTAATCGGAATTGTGGCATCACGGCTCGTGGCGCGCTACGGCCGTCCCGTCGCCGTAATCGGTATGGATGGCGGACGCGGACGCGGTTCCTGCCGCAGCATTGATGCGTTTAACATTCTTGATGGACTCAACATCTGTTCGAGTCTGTTGAAACAGTTTGGCGGACACGCTATGGCTGCCGGATTGGAAGTCGAAGCACATCATCTTGAAGCGTTTAAAATCCGTTTCAATGAAGCCGCGATTGCACAGCTTCAATCGGCTGACTTGAGGCCCGTGCTTGAAGTAGATCGCATGGTCACGCTTGCAGAAATCAATGAATCGCTGATGGACGGCCTCAAGCGAACCGGACCGTTCGGACAGGATAATCCCGAACCGGTGTGGGCGGTTTGCGGAGTGAAGCCGGTTGATAGTCGCATCCTTAAGGAAAAACATCTCAAACTGACGCTTTCCGACGGGAAAACACGGTACGAAGCGATCGGTTTCAACATGGCTGAAAAATTGCCTGCCGGATTGATTGATATCGCTTTCACATTGCAGGAAAACGTCTGGAACGGACGCACCAATCTTCAGCTCAATATCCGCGATATTCGTCCTGCGGTGCAGTGAGAACAATCCACTGGTAAATCTTTTCGCCGTCTGTGCCGCATTCTGTTAAATATATCGCCCATGACACAGCGCTATAAAATGACCATTGCCTACGACGGCACGAATTATGCCGGCTGGCAGGTGCAGCCCGGCAAGAAAACCGTGCAAGGCGAAGTGGAACGTGCGATTGAACATCTCGTTGGACACCCCATCCGCATTCATCATTCCGGACGAACGGATGCCGGAGTTCATGCCAAAGGGCAGGTGGCTCATTTTGATCTGAAGGAGCCGGTAGACACAGGTCGATTCATGAACGGGCTGAATGCTCAACTCGATTATGATATCCGCATAATGAAATTTGAAAGCGTCCGTTCGGATTTCAACGCCCGCTACGACGCCGTCAGCAAGGAATACCGCTACTTCATCTGGAACGGCCACGCCGTTCCGCCGGAGTTGCGGCTCTACCGCCTGCATGAACGGCGCAAGCTGGATATTAAAGCCATGCACAAGGCGGCAGAACAACTCATTGGCAAACACGATTTTGCTGCCTTCACCGCCAATCCGAAGCGCGAAATTGAGGGTACAATCAAGACCATTACAAAAGTGACTGTCAGCCGAACGCGGGAAGGGGATGTGACCATTTGTGTCGTTGGTGAAGGCTTCCTCTACAAAATGGTACGCAGCATCGCTGGATTTCTTCTGCGAATTGGCATTGGTGAACTGACACCGGAAGTCGCTCAACGGGTTTTAAAATCGGGCGTACGCACCAATGAAGTGCCGACTGTTAAACCGCTCGGTCTCTTTCTCTGGCGGGTCGATTATTAATGTTTTTGACTGCCGGGCAGGAAAAACTTGAACAGTTCTGTCAGAGATCCGTTACCGAGATCCATCCCGCAGCCTACTTCTTCGATGGTCACCTGTGACGGCGCCTGCTCAACCGGGAATTTGACCTCCAATACACCGCTCAACATGGCCGCTTCAAGGCCGGTAATGGCTTGTCCGTCAACCATTCCGTAAAGGACTGAACCGCTGGTCCACAAATCAACCGTATGACGATTGTCAGCCGTGCCGTAGGTCAGGCGCAGTTTGAAATAAACCAGCACGGTGTCGGAGGTGCTGAACGGACAGCCGTTTAACAGCAGAGCAATATTGTTTCCGTCTAGCGCCACCGCTACTTCCTGCGTTCTGGAAGAATAACTGAATGCAGAACGCGGGATATCCGTCCAATCCTTGGAAGAACCATCCACCACGATGGTCTGCGGAGCGGCTGGCACATCGGCCGCTGCATCTTTGAGAGGCGTCAGGTTGAAGTTAGCCGTCAGCACCAGATTGGTCCGCATCACGAACTTTACAGCCTTCCCGTTCGTCACAACCGATCCGCCGACACCGTAAGTCCAGTTGGTGAATACGTATCCGGCTTTCGCTGCGGCCGTCATGGTATTGGTCGAACCGATTTGCAGCACCTTTCCGTTTAAGGAAGGAGTAATGGTTCCTCTCGATGGCAGATTGGTTTGCACCGTCAAGAGCGCACCCGGAATGTACGTAAACACCACGGTTGAAGTTGCCGAGCTGTTGCCCTGCATATCCACGCTGTACACCTTGGAGGTGTTCAACCCGGCAACCGGAACATACGGAGCCGTCCAGGCTTTGAAGATATTGGTCGATATCGCATTTGTCCACGATCCGGTACGGAGCTGATATTTAACTTCTTTCAAAACGCCGTTGTCAGCCGCCGTCCCGCGAATGAAAACTGTGCCATTCGTCATAACTTTTGAGTTATTGGCCGGATAAGTGATGACCACCGTTGGCTTAGTGGTATCGGTGAAGTTTGCTCTGACCGTCACAGTTTTGTTTGCGGCAGTCAGCGTTACCGTAACCACCTTGCCGGTACTGTTTACATAGCCGGTCCAGTTCGAAAAGACTGCGCCCGCGTTGGCCGCAGCCGTCAAGGTGTAGGTCTTACCCAGCAGCAAGGGACCTGTCGGGGCGACCGTTACTTTACCGGGGCCGTTCGTAGTAATGTTCAGTGAGCCTGTCTCAGTATAAACACACTTCACCGTGGAGGTTAAAGAATGATTGCCTGTCGTATCCACGCTATAGGCTGCGATCGTGTTGGTTCCGAGAGTCAATGTCACTGCCCGACTCCAGTTCTTCCAGACATTGGTGGTCGTACCGGCAGGAGCAAACGATCCGCTGTTAACCTTCACCATCACATTGCTCAAGGCGAGGTTGTCGGTCGCCGTTCCGGTCACTGTAAAGTTGCCGTTTGTCCCAAAGACCTTCTGCAACGCCGTCGGGGTCTTGATCGTCACCGTCGGCTTCGTGTTATCCGTGAAGTTCGCTGTGTAAGTGACCGACTCTGGCGGCATGATAATAATACGCGAAGTATTTGTATTCCCATCATTCCACTCTCTAAACTTCATACCAACCGGAACTGTCGCCCTGATTATCACCTTCTGTCCATTAGTGCACAACCCACTACCAGTTCCGCCAACAACTGTCAGTTTATAGTGTGCCGCTTTGTAAGTCGCGATCAGCATAATATCTTGCGCAGGCATGGTTACAGTGGTCATTGCAGAAGTAACGTTCGCAACATATTCAACATAACCGATCCAGCGATTAAAGGTCATCCCAACTGCTGGAACACCTGCTGTAATCACCAGCTGTTGACCATTTGTGCAGGTAACAGCGCCTCCGGCTCCATCAGCAACGGTCAATGTGTAAAGGGCAATAGTCCACTTTGCGTACAGCGTCTGCGCAGTCGCAATTGAGACCGGTGTTGCAAATGTCACCTCAGCCCCTGTCCCGCTTACACCCGTCCACCATCCACCGAAAGTGAATCCTGTGCGTATTGTGTTTGCCATGGTTCCATAGGTTGATCCATATATAACGCTCTTGGCTGTCGGACTGGAAACCGTTCCTCCCTGCGCGTCGAATGTCACCGTATAGCTTATGCCTATCCACTTTGCGTACAATATCTGGCTGGTCCCGAACGTCACAGCCGTTCCAGAAGCAATCGAATTCCCGGTTCCATTGGGGCCTGTGTACCAGCCTCCAAACGTGTATCCAGAGCGCGACGTGGTTGCCAACGTTCCGTAAGTTGAGCCAACCGTCACGATCTTGGATGATGGACTCGGTGTTGTTCCTCCCATCGCATCAAACGACACCGTGTGGCTACTGCCTATCCACTTAGCGTACACCATTTGGGCGGTCGTGATCTCTACAACCATTTCAGAAGTCACTTCTGTTCCTGTTCCATTCGGACCTGTATGCCAGCCTCCGAACGTGTATCCCGCACGCGACGTATTTGCCAGCGGCCCGTACGTTGAGCCGACTACCACGATCTTAGATGACGAACTCGGAGTTGTTCCCCCCTGTGCGTCGAACGTCACCGTATAGTTATTTCCTACCCACTTTGCGTACAATATCTGGCTGGTCTCGAGCGCCACAGCCGTTCCAGAAGAAATCGGGGTACCCGCTCCATTTTGCCCAGTGTACCAGCCGCCAAACGTGTATCCCGAACGCGCAGTAGTCGCCAGCGTTCCGTACGTTGAGCCGGTCGTCACAATCTTGGATGATTGACTAGCCGTTCCGCCCTGTGCGTCAAACGTTACTATGTAAGCATTTCCTGCCCATTTAGCGTACAAAATCTGGCCTGTCGTGATCGTAACAGCCGTTCCGGAAGTCACTTGAAACCCCGTCCCATTCGGGCCAGTGTACCAGCCGCCAAACGTATAGCCTGTCCGCGTTGTCGTGGGTAGCGACCCATAAGTCGCACCGTTCGTTACGCTTATAAATGATGGACTCGGTGCCGTTCCACCCTGAGAGTCAAAGGTTACCGTTGAAACTACCGCTCGGGAAAGAGTTAACTGATCCACCCATCCGCAATCACTGCCAACGCTCGCTGAAAAGTCTTTAGAATAAACCCATTTTAGAGTGTGGCTTTCGGATGTCAGTGTGTAACTCTTCTGTTGCCAGTTTACTTCGCCACTAATTTTCCCTTCCTGCTCAACCTCATTGATGTAAAAGGTCAGACAATCCCAGTCCCTTTCAGAAGATACCTTCCACCAAAAACTTAACGTTCCCGGACCGGAGATGGTGGTTTGCATAACGGAAGTCTGACTATTTGTAATCGCACCGCTCTTGACCGCATCGCTCCCATCACGGGTCGTTATTGTTTGCGCATTCCAAGGCAGACTCCCCGAGGTGCTAAAAGTCAAGCTGGGCTGGTCTACCGCATCGGCTAAAGAACCCGCCCCCGTTCCTTGAATTGCAAAATTATATGGGTTTTCGTTACTGTCATTATTGGCGATACTCAAGGTTGCACTGCGCGTTCCTGTTCCGGCCGGGTCAAACGTCACTTGAAATGTCGTCGTGCCGCTCACTGCAGAAACCGGCGAGATTGGTTGCGCCGTCACCACAAACTCAGCCGCATGCGTCCCGCTCATCGCCACCTTCGGACTTCCAGTTAGATTGAGTGCGCCGCTACCGGGATTGCGAATCGTAAACGTCCGCACCACCGTCTCGCCATTCACCAGTACCGAACCAAAATCTGTGTGGTCTGATATGCTCGGCGTGGTATCGCCATCCGCAATCGAAATCGAATTCCCCTGCACATCCATCTCGGGAGGGCCACTCGCATACAAACCTTGAAAATAAACCCAATCCCACTTTACAGGATCAATACCATTAACTACCGATTTACCATGCCCCATTATTCCATCCATAAGAACAGATGGTGATGAAATGGGTGTTTCAACAGGGAAAACAAAGGGTACATTAAATCGGGTTCTTATCGAATCAACAAGGTTTTTGACCGAACTATACTGTGCACTCGTTATGACTTCTGTAGCATTCGCCAATCGCTCGATCTCAATTCCAATCGTATATTGATTCCAAATCCAACTTGCTGAGATTCCAAGGGTTCCTGCATGATGCGCAATATCTTTTTCTCGAACCATCTGAACGACACTACCATTCCGCTGAACAATGTAATGTGCACTTGTGTCGCCAGTAGGATTCTGAAACCACGCAATAGCCGCACCATAAGAGGAATCTTCGGTAGTATGAATAATGATGCTTTTCACATCAGTCGGTCCGCGAGAGGCTGTAGTGAAGTGACCTGTACCGGCCGGTATCCAAGTTGCTTCAGGATAATCGACAGTTCCGCCACCTCCGGATGCCACCACCTGAAGCCCCGCCATATTTGAAAACTTACCGTCAGGATTGGTCACTTTAACCGTCCAGTTGTCAGCCACCGCTCCCAACCTGATCGAAATACTTAACTGGCTGCTACTGATAAAGGTCACCTGTGTGGAGGGCACAATGTAGCCGCCTGCTGGCGGCAGCGGTTCCATTGTCCACGTCAGTGTCACCGTTGGTTTATCAACGAAATTTGCTCCGCTAATCGTCACTGTCTGGTAACCGTTGGTTGCGTTATACGTGATCGGGTTCGGACTCACAATGCTTATCAAGGGGGACACCGCGCCTGATGCCGTCCACTTGGCGTACAGCGTGACGGTCGCGTTGACGGTATAACTGGCCCCCGCAGCGTAATCCGTTCCCAAACCGTTCGCGGCGGTGTTCCAGCCAGCGAAGGCGTAACCGGTCTTCGCGAGATTGCCGCTGTTCGCCCGCAAGGTCAGCGCTATCCCGTTGGTCTTTGTCTGCGACGCCGGAACCGTCCCGCTGGTCGCCCCGTTGGCGTTGTAGCTTGCCGTGTAAGTGGCGATCTGCGACGGTGTCTGGAAATAGTTGGTTGCCGAGTTACCGCTTTCTTTGCCATTGGCCCAACTCGTCATAAGCCAACGATATTTTGCACCGTTAGTCAAAATGCCAGCGGGCAATGTGAATACCGTTGCCGACCCCGAAATCGCTGTGTTGCTGTAAACCAGATTCGTTGATCCATACGGGGACTTACTAATATACAGGCCGTATGTTGTTATTCCCGCAACTCCGTTCCAAGAGAACTGCGGTGTTAGACTCGCTAACGTATATCCGGTATCAGTGGAAGTCCCTGGGCCGTTGACTGACGGCGGAAGCAGAGTTGTTGAATATTTAACATGTATGTAGTGGTCAATAGCGGTTGCGGCTATGTTACATCGGTATCCGTAATTATGATCAAGGTGTTTATTGTATTCCGATACATTGATTGACCCGTCCGGATTAACGTCTTCAACATATGCTACATGACCCACACCACTGTCCCATTGTGCAATGGCGCCACGTTCAGGAATATTATCAACCGTATATCCAAGTAAAACTGCATTTTCATTCCAGTTGCTTGCGTTCCCCCAATGTTCGCCGGCCATCCGATTACTGAAAAACCAGGGAGATGCAGTAGTACACGCATCGCAATTAATCCGCCATGCGACGTAAGAGGTACACTCCCGGAAATAAAAATTCCATTCGTCAGGATTGTTAAAGTTTTCACTTGGGTGTGGATATGTATCGGTATAAGGAGCCAGCACCTGTAGCCTCTGGACATCGGATGTCTTTCCATCCGGGTTTGACACTTTAATCGTCCAGCTGTCGGCCACCTGACCAAGTCTAATAGAAATGGCCAGTTGTGAACTGCTGACAAAAGTGACGTTTGATGAAAGAAGTGTTGCAGATCCCAGCGATGGATTTGTCCACGTCACTAGAATTGATGGCTTGCTTACAAAGTTCGCCCCATTAATGGTCACACTTTGATATGCATTCGCTGGATCAGCTTTAATTTGACTTGGAAAAAGACTGCTAATAGACGGTGTAGAGGTCTGTGCTGCATTGATCGTCAAACTAAAAGTCGCTGTCGAGAACGGGCCGTCATTCCCTGCGACCTTGATAGTAAAGCTCGCCGGCCCTGCCATGCTTGGCGTCCCGCTGATGACTCCACTACTGTTTAACGTCAGTCCAGACGGCAGACTCCCTGAATATGACCAGCTGTACGGCGTTGTGCCACCGCTCGCCGCCAGCGTCTGGCTGTAGTAATTCCCCGTTGTTCCCGCCGATAACGGACTCGTCGTCGTAATCGTCGGCGCTTGCGCACTAGCAATCAGGTAGGCATCTTTCTGGCTGGTAATTGTGATACTCTGAGACCAACTCTTCTGCGCATATCCACTCTTCGAGACAACAAAACTCCATGTACCCGGTGTGCCTGTAATTGTGACGTAACCGCCGGTACCGGTAGTCTGATCGAAACTCGATCCCGCCCCATCTGAGCCTGTCACCCGCGCACCGACCAGCAACGAACCGCTCGCGCTCCCGTCGTGGACGTAAAGCGTTAGCGTTACCGTCGAAGCCGCGCTGATTGCAAAGTTTATACCACGCTCATCGCTGGAAGGAGAGGTGTCACTCTGTCCAATTAAATTGCCACTATCTAATATTATGTAGGCCGTATAATTACCGGATGATAGAGAGGATATTGGAATATTCCGTGATTGAGGAGCAGAGGCCCCTGAAGAAAGAGCTGGCTCAGAAAAAGGCTGGTCAGGAATACCCGACGAAGTCCCTCCTGATGTTTTAATCTGTATTTTAGTAGTGGATCCTGCTGCATTTCCCGCCCCAACATTTTTTACCGTATAGACGACCGAAATGTTATTACCGGCCTGAACTGGACTCGGGCTGACGTATGGAGTTCCTGAAAAAGTCAGATCGCATTTCGCCTGTGCCGATGCCAATCCGCTTTCGATAATCCAACCATCAGGATCAGAATCAAAGTTGACGTAGTACCAAGTGTAGCCATTGTTTGTTGTCGGACCACTGAGCACCGTACCCAAGTCGCCGTTATCTATTCTTATTCCGTTGACGACCCCATTCGTGGCCGGGGTAGCTCGAACATTTTTGGGAGCGTTTGCGACCTGAACGTGATTACCAACCGAAAAAGCCGAGAAAGCCTCCCCCCCCGTCAGCAGTAGAAATGCAAAAATCGCTAAACTGACTTTCCCGCTTTTCATAAGGAACCCTTTCATAGAACCCATTCTAATATGATCTTCTTGATTCTGCTGGACATCACCATCAATATCTCCGTGAGTCAAATGTGAAATACCTACCCTTTCGATCCGGCACCCACAGTCACGATCTCTTTCTTTGCATGTTAGATTATTAGATTTTCAGACTCCAAAAGATAAAAAACACAGCAGAGAATCAATACAAGGAAGTGACAAAAGATGAAAAGGATTTGCAATGATGTGAACAAGTGTAGTATGCACGGCGACAGATTTGAAAAAGAACACGGTTTTGATAGAACACAGTTTGACATGTATCATAAATTAACAGGAGGATGGATATGACGTTTCGCAGTTTACTCAACTCCACATTGTTGTGTTTTTCCCTTGCGTTAATCGCGTTATTCACAGGATGCGCCTCTATTGTCGCAAAGTCAGACCAACAACTTGTGTTCAATAGCCAACCGACTAAAGCAGATGTTTATATTGATGGGGTCAAAAGGGGGACAACGCCTTGTAATATTCTAGTTCAGAGACGTCGTCCACCGCCGGCAGTCGTTCTGAAAAAAGAAGGCTATGAAGATACGACTGTCGTTTTCACATCAAAATACAATCTTTGGATTTTTGGTAATCTTTTAAGCGGCTGGTGCTCAACTACAGGTTTTCTTGTCGACATGAATAACAATAAATCTGTTATGTATTGGCCAGACTCGCACCTAGTAACGCTTCCACAGTTAGAAGGAACTACGCCAGCGCAAAAAACTGATGTAGAACAGCAGAAACACAAATCAAAGATTGTCCGCTTTGTGGCGACCAATTATGACGCTTTGGTTCTTGAGCTATCAAAGGGAAGCGGCGACCACCTGACTGCCCTATTTGATTTAATGGAGATTCCGGCTTCGAATCGTGAAAATGCTGTTGCAAAGATAAAGCCTCTTTACATCAAGTATGATGACCCCGTGGAACTAGGTAGAGCTATCGAACTTGAGTTTCCACGTTAGGTTTGGTCGATGTTTCTGTAGAAGATTGAATAATTTACCCGTAATCGCGCGAGTGGTTACGGGTAAATAATTTTGAGAGACAAGACACATCAATGGTATCAACAAGGACACCATACAATGGATACCGTTTATTCTTCGCGAGGCTGGTCATCACTCTT
The DNA here is from genome assembly GCA_964398915.1 of uncultured Verrucomicrobiota bacterium. GTDB lineage: Bacteria > Verrucomicrobiota > Kiritimatiellia > Kiritimatiellales > Tichowtungiaceae > Tichowtungia. Next base: position 221,622 of record CAYNOR010000002.1, on the reverse strand, counting down.
GCGATCGTAGCATTGTCGCGGCCGGTCGCCGTCGCAGACGCTCTCACCATAAGCGATCATGTTATTCAGAAGGCTAGAGAGTTGCGACTCTACGATGATCCTATGTGGTTAACCCTCGGGCACTATCGGCGCAACGGAAATGATTGGAAGAGTACCGTCGACGACCCTCATTTTTTTCTATCAGGCCGAGGGGAAACAGATCCTAAAGCGGAGCTTGAGGCGACAATCAGAGCGTTTTTTGCCCCGCGCACGAATATTGAAGAACACGCAACAAGTCGATTCGTTGCCCGTTTGGCATGGCTACGAGAGCGTGGTGCCTTGTCGGAAGATGAACTTCCAAACTTTCACGATACAAATTACGAAAAACTACTTGCTGAGGCGCGTCCGACACGAATTATTTTAGGTTTCCCAGCACCGATGGCCAATGGGATGAATAGTGCGTTTGGACATGTTTTTCTGATTTTTGTTCACTCCGACCAAAGTCCGCTACTGGCTCCAGCCGTCAGTTACGCAGCGTTGATTGATAAGTCTGGCGGGGTACTTTACCCAATCCTTGGCCTTGCTGGTGGATTTAAAGCATGCTTTACAACACTCCCCTATACCGAGAAGTTAAAGGAATACAGTTCTATAGAGTGTCGCGACATATGGGAGTATGAACTTGCCCTGACGCCAAACGAAGTTGAACGTATTTTTCAACATGTATGGGAGATGAATCAGATATATAGCCGTTATTATTTTTTGGACGAGAACTGCTCGTACGGCGTTTTGGCTCTCCTGGATATAGCTCGTCCCGGCATCTGTTCACATGCACTCGGCCGCCGACCTTTCATTCTTCCTTTGGATGTGGTTTGTCAAGTGCAAGAACAGGGGCTTGTTAAAAGCATCCGTTATCAACCGTCTGTACTGACGACCATGCGAATCAAGGCACAGACACTATCGAATCAAGAGCTGATTGCAGCGAAGGCTATGGCATATGGAGAAGAAGATCCGATGCACGTGCGGAGGGTCACAAACTCCATCACACAGACGACCATGCTGGATGTCGCCATGTCACTCGCACAGATCCGGGTCGCCACGGGCAAGATACCAACCGAAGAGCATCGACGAATAATGGGAGAGCTCTTTCGCGCAGTTCCAAGTGTGCCGTCTGAACAGCGACCAGAAGTGATTCCTGCCGCTCCACCATATCCAGAGACGGCACACCTCCCATCACGATTATCGACAGGCGTGGCCTCTCGTAATGATACGTTCTATTGGCTTGCAGGGATTCGTCCGGCATACCACGATTTCCTTGATCCATCTGAGGCGATGGATCCGGCAGTTCAGCTCCAACTCATGGCGACAGAAGTGCTTATCGATACGACCGGCGACATTGCAAAGTGGGAACTATGCCTTTTTGACATGGAAGCCCTGAGTCCGTGTGACGCACTGTATGCGCCACTTTCCCATAGGTTGAAAGTTAGTACGATCTACTACGATGAGTCCCTGTCATCTAGCAAGTGGAATTGCGCAACTGAATGCGGACTGGGGTACACTTACGCACTTTTTGAACGAACACTTATTTATGGCATGGGAGAAGTTGATCTCCAAACAAGAACACTTCAGGGAGATACTTGGCTGGGTATTGGGCCTTCCAGTGGCTTTGTTACAGATTTGCCTTGGAATGCACGGGCCTTTTTTAAAGGAAGATATCAGATTAATAGCGTTGACCCAGATTGTCTCCGCTTTGATTTGTCCACCGGTTACTCTATTGCCGTTACGAAACAAATGAGTATTGCCATCCAATACGTCAAAGAAATCATAATTGGCGAGGAATCAGATACCGAATTGCGACTAGAGGGACGTTTATATTTCTGAGATTTAGAATTGGATGCCTGCAAACGGACAATACGATCTAACTTGATCGCTCGTAAGTTTCGGAAATCAAAAAAAGCCGCTCCGGATTCCGGAGCGGCTTTTCCGAGAGTCAACTAGGCTTATTCGCCGTAAACGGTGGTGGTGTATTCGCCTATGAAGCCTAGAATGTTTTTCACCTGCCAGTCCACATGATTGATTTTGGTGATCCCGCCGTTTTTAGCAGCCGTATTAATACTGCTGTCGCCCACGGCGATCATCATCAGGTAGGACTGACTGGTGGCTGTTCCTACCTTAGTTGATTTCGCAGAGGCATCGCCAACCTGCAAGGGCAGTGTGTTATCAGTCAGAATGAATCCTAACGGTGTTTGAGTGGCACAGCCTGTGAACAGGGCTGCAATGGCGAGTAACCCTAATGCTTTTTTCATGGATCCTCCTTTAGGGAGTTGGTTTGACTCTCCCTTCTTTGCGCGCAGTTTAGTTGAGCTTTTTGCTGCTGGCAAATTGAAACCCGAACTTCTCTCAATGAATCAACTGAACTCGTATCTCTACAGAAGGCCGCAAAGGGTAACGGAGGGTAGAGGGCATGTAGTCTTGTTTGCCACGAAAAACACAAGAAATCACAAAGAAGATTTCGGGCGAATGTTTGTTTTGTGCCTTTTCGTGTTTCTGGTGGCCATTGTTAATTTTCCCGAACCCTCAATATTTAAATGCCGGAGCAATAGGTTTCAGTTCAGCCGAATCTTTCAGTATTCATCAATTCCAATATTCACTGGATACCCATGGTTTCTTCTTGTTTTTAAAGGCTCATATTCTCAGAATGCGCTCGAAATTCAGGCGACGAATGCCTGCATAAATCAGGAGGAACAGCATGAGAAATATGTGGTTAATGATGATTGTCGCGTTGGCACTGGTCGCCGGTGTTCAAAAAATTTCCGCTGAAGAACCGGTTTCTATGACGCCTGTTATGTTCAGTCTCTTTAATCCGGCTCAGGTTCCTTCTGAGGAGTGGGATGTCGGCGGTCTTCGAATCGATCTACTTTACGGTAAGTGCAGGAATTTAACCGGGCTGGATATCGGTCTGGTGAATTGCGCTACCGGGGATGAAACAGGTCTGGCTGTTGGTTTGGTGAATACAGTCGGAAAGAGATTTACAGGGCTTCAAGTTGGACTGGTGAATGTTGCTGATAAGGCGTCAGCCTTTCAGATTGGTCTCTATAATGGTGCCGATGATATGTCCGGCATTCAGATCGGGCTGATCAATAATACCCGGCTCATGAGGGGCTTTCAGGTTGGTGTCGTTAACGTAATTCAAAATAATGATCTTTCGTTCCTGCCTATCTTCAACTGCTTCTTCTAATCTATAAGGAGACTTATGAATATCAAAAAAACTATTATTGCCGCTGTCTGCCTGACTGGTGCTGTAACGTTTGCTCAGAATGCCGCCACAGTTTCACAACCGGTTAATCCCGCAAATTCCGCAGAGCTGCAGGCTTTCAAAGATCAGGTTCAAGCAGCTAATCCCGATATGAAAGTTGTTTCAGTAAATGCCGTTCGTGAAGCGACACTGGTATCAGTGCCTAATCCGAAGATTGCTATTTTTGTGAAGAACCAGACCAAAGTCGCCGGTATGGACGATATGGTTGACGGCGTTCGCGACCGTATCTCCGCTGAACTGGCCGGGGCAGGGATGATTGTCATGGATCAGGCGGAAATTGCCTCTAGTTTTAATCGGTTTAAAGTAACGACGGCGGAAGAGCGCGCTGGACTGATTGACGGCGTTTTCACTGGTGGCTCGACGGTTCGTGTGGGTCAGATGCTGGGTGCGGATTACATTATGGTGGCTTCGATCATTTCTGCTGACCGCGCGGCGCTTATGGTGGGTGGCAAACAGATGATGAGCTTCACACTTCGCATGACAGTTAAAGTTAGTGAAGCGGTGCAAGGATCCTCTGTTTATGGCGACAACTGGACGCGTAAGATTCCAGCTACGGCGGAAAATGCAGCCGGCACCGACGCCAGCGTTTATTACAATGATCTGCTGGATGTCTGGGCGAGTGAGACCGGTGCAAAAATTGCCGATAAAGCCAAATCATGGCGTCGTATTGAAGCCGCTTCAGTCCAGATGGTCAGTTTTACGGTTAGCACAACGATTGACGAGCTGATTCAGGGTCTGGAAGCCGGTGCGCGTGCACCGAACGATTTGCTTGATGAAATGCGCCGCGTCGTCGGCGGTGCTACGGTTGAGATTGACGGTGCAACCGTCGGTTCTTCACCGGGAACCTTCCAGGTTGCTCCGGGACTGCATCAGTTGCGTGTAAAGCGTGCCTGGATGAAGGACTGGCAACAGACCGTCACGATTCAGAACGGCAGCAACTTTAAGGTGGCTTTAGAGCTTTCCGATGCGGGACTGCAGAAGTTCCAATCATTGGAAAGACTGAGAGCTCAGATTGCTAAAGATTATGCCGAGGCCATGGCTCTGAAAGGAGTGAAAGTTAATTTCGACACGGCGGCGTGGCGTGATGTCTCCGTCGGCAGCAAAGGCAGCGAGATCAATCTCGAGAAAAACGAGCTCCGTCAGGAAGGGCTGATTAACGCCGTCGGACAGTGATCGCGAATGAGGCCATCTCTTACTTTTGGATTTTTTCTCGCCGGAATTGCCTTGCTGACGGCCGGTTGTGCTACGCACAGTAAAAATGCCTGTACGGCCATTGCACAGCTTAAAACCGGCGATACAGCCGCAGCATTACAATGGTCCGAAAAGCTGAAACACGGTGTGTTCAGCAAAGATCTAGGGTATCTTGAGACCGGGCGCATAAAAATGCTGGCCGGTGACTTTGCAGCCAGCCGGACCAATTTTGCAGCAGCTATTGATAAAATTCTTGAGGAAACCGAAACCGGGCCGGCTATCCGGGTCGGGTCGGTTGGCGCAACTGTCGCTGCTTCAACGATTGCGGATGATACGGTGCGTAAATACGAGATTTCACCGTATGAACTCATCCAGCTGCTTCATTACCAAACGCTGAATTACCTGTTCAGCGGCGACCCGGGCGGCGCGGCGGTCGAAATGCGCCGGACGGTTTTTGCGCAGGATGCGATCGCTGAAAAATATTCGAAAGAAGTAGCAGGCGCGCAGGAAGAGACAGATCAAAAACGGGCGGAAGCCAATGCCAAGGTGATGGAGACTGTTCAATCGAAAATGGAAGTCATGGGGCCTGCACTGGAACGGACGCGTAGCGCGTATGAGAACGGTATGGTCTGGTATTTTTGCGGGCTGGTTTTTGAAAAGCAGGGCGATAATGCCAATGCATCTCTCTGCTACCGCAAAGCGTGGGAACTGACCCCTGGGAATGCATGTATTCTTAAAGATTTTCTCCGCCTGCTGCAGACTCAGGACCGGCAGTCGTTCGTCGATCTGGTCCTTCAACATAATATGGATGTAAAAAATCTGACGCGTGGATCGACCGAAGTTGTGGTGCTTTACGAGGAGTCTCTAATCTCGCAACGTCAGGCAGTTAAAATTCCAATTCCGATTCCTGATTTTCGCGGTGCAATCACACTGGTAGCGGCCGACTTCGCCGTTTACAACGATTCCGCCTATACACCTGTACCTCTTGCTATTTCAGACAGCGGAACGGAACTCGGTGTCACTGAACCTGCCGTTTATCTTCAATCGCTGGCTTATCGCGACCTGAAAGATAAAATCCCGGGCGTGGTTGTACGTAATGTGACACGGGCCATAACCAAAGTGGCTATGCAGCAGGCGGCCAATAATCAAAATGACGACTTCGTGAAAATCGGCATGATGGCGATCAATGCAGCATCCTCACTGGCTACCACGGCAGACACCCGGGCATGGTATTCCATTCCAATGGTGACCCATCTGTACCGCGGATCAATTTCGCCTGGTGCACATACATTGGAATGCCGCAGTTCGGTGAGCGGGGCGACGTTAACATTTCCCATGACAGTCTCTGAAGGTGAAACCCGTCTGATTTGGATTGCCGACACCGGGGGCATCGCTGTCTCCGCGACCGCCTCATTATCAGGTAAAGGATTGCCACCGACCTATCAGCAGTTTAATAATCCATTTTGGACAAACGGAATACTGGGTTCTTTCGGCGCACAGGATTCTACAAACCCGGCAGTTGATTCAGTAACCAGCGAAGGAAGCAAGGAGACCTCACTATGAAAATATCAAAATACATGATCGCCGCCGCCATTCTGGCCTCCGGCGCAACCGGCCTGACGGGCTGCAGAAATACTTCCGGAACCACCGTTAAAACAGATCATTTGACTGGCTCATCGTCTATTATCGCGGAAAATGCTCGTTTGGCACATCGTGTGGATGTAACGAAAACAACCTATGATGAGGTTAACGGTCTCAAACGGGTTCATATCACGCTGGTATCTGATCGCAGTAAACGGCTCCGTGTGGATTATCGCATCTGCTGGTTTGATGCCAACGGTATGGAGCTAGATCCCCAAACTAAAACGTATCGTAATCTGATTATTGAAGGACGCGATGAGGTGACGGTAACCGGTGTTGCCAATTCACCAGCAGCAGTTTCTTCCAAGGTGCGTATTCGTGAAACATCTCAGGCTGAATAATTGAAAGGAATAATATATATGAAAAAATCAGTTTTGCCGATCTGTCTGCTGTGCTGTGTTGCTGTGTTGAGCGGGTGCCGAACCCGGGTTCAGGAAGTGCCGCTTGATCGTACGGCGGCGACAACTAAAATTGAGCCGCAGGATATCCGGCGGACCGTTGAAAAAATGGTGGAATCACTCCTTGTTGCTCCCGGTGTAAAAGAGTTCGTCAGCAATCGGCGTCCGGTGCTGGATGTTGAACCAATGCAAAACCGTACGACACAGCATATCGATATGGCCAGTCTCACCGAGTCAGTCCGCATGCAACTTCTCCGTTCCGGGACATTCCGGTTTGTGGACCGTTCGTCAACCGGAACTGCAGCCGTTGATGTTGAACGCATGAATCAGGAAAATCAGCTGGGTCTGGTTGATCCGTCAAAGGCGGTGAAAGCCGGACAGCAGACTGCGCTGGATATGTATTTGACCGGCGCACTATCTGAAATTAAAAACACAACAGGGCGTACGACAGATCAATACTATAAATTTTCTATGATCCTGAAGGATATCAAGAGCGGCGAAATTGTATGGGCGGATGAACAGGAAATTCGCAAGGCCAGCACTCGTCCTGTTGTAGGATGGTAGCACACCAGCGGTTAGCCGTTAAAAACCCGCCCCGAGTTTCCGGGCGGGTTTTTTTGCATACCAGCGAATAACCCCCGCTCTTCTTGCTTTTTTATACTGGGTTAGGTAGCTTCCTTGCTCACGTTTTTACAGGGAAGAATATGCTGAAAATTGAAATTATGCCGTCTATTCTGGCGGCCGATATGGGAAATCTGGAAGCCGCCATCCGCCAATGTGAGAGGGCAGGGGCCGACCAGATTCATGTGGATGTAATGGATGGCGTTTTCGTGCCGAATATCAGCATGGGACCGGCTGTGGTTGCTATGGCAAACAGCGTAACGAATTTACCACTGGACGTTCACCTGATGCTTTTGCGTCCGCAAAATCACATCAAAGCCTTCGCTAAAGCCGGTTCAGATACAATTCTGATCCACATTGAGGCGGAATGCGATGTGGAAGACACTCTCCGGAAAATCCGCGATCTCGGTTGCAAAGCCGGAATCACGGTGAATCCGCCGACACCGGTTGAGACTATTTTCCAGTGTCTGGGAAAAGGACTGGTGGATGAAGTTCTTATCATGTCGGTTAATCCCGGATTTGGCGGACAAAAATATATTAACGCCGCCGAAGCCAAAGTCGCTGAAATCCGCCGTCGATACCCTGATCTGTTGATTTCTATTGATGGCGGCATTGATCAGGAAACTGTTAAACCGGCGGCGGCGCATGGTGCCAATCTGTTTGTGGCCGGAACCTCATTGTTTAAAGCGGCGGATATGGCCGCCGCTGTGGCGCAGATGCGTGCAAGTGCCGAAGCGGTCTATGGTGCACGGGTTGCAGATTAAGCTGAAAAGGGTAACGATTTCAACGAGTCCCTCCGGGACGGTTTAACGAATTTAACGATTTGAACGATTTATATTATGACTGACCTTTCCAGAATTCGTAATTTTTCCATCATCGCACACATCGACCATGGCAAATCGACACTGGCCGATCGCATTCTTCAGCTGACCGGCACAATCGAAGATCGCAAGATGAAAGAGCAGGTGCTCGACGCAATGGACTTAGAGCGCGAGCGCGGTATTACCATTAAAGCGCATCCGGTAACGATGAAGTACACCGCTAAAAACGGGCAGTGTTACACGTTCAATTTAATCGACACCCCCGGACACGTGGATTTTTCCTACGAAGTATCCCGTAGTCTTCAGGCGTGTGAAGGAGCCATTCTGGTGGTGGATGCAGCGCAAGGCGTCGAAGCACAAACGGTCTCTAATGCCTTTCTGGCCGCAGAGCATAATCTGACGGTTGTGCCCGTTTTGAACAAAGTTGAATTGCCTAATGCCCAGCCTGAACTGGTTGCGCGTCAAATCGAAGAGTTGCTTGCTATTGATGCAACGAACTGTTTGGAGGTCAGTGCCAAGTCAGGCAAAGGTGTCGCCGAACTACTTGAGGCCGTTGTAGAACGCATTCCTCCGCCAAAACCGGCAGCAGATGATGCTGTGCGCGGGCTTGTTTTTGACTCAAAATACGACGCCTTTCGCGGTGTGGTAGTGTATATGCGGCTTTTCAGCGGACACCTCAAGGCCGGTGAAAAAGTGCGCATGATGAGTACCGGACTTGAGTATGAAATTAAAGAGGTCGGCGTTTTTACCCCGAACATGGCAGTGCGCAAGGAACTGACCGAAGGCTCGGTCGGCTATGTAATAGCCAATATCAAGGATTCCGCAGAAATTCAAATCGGTGATACCCTCACGACGGTGCGCAATCCAGCCTCGAATGCCTTGCCGGGTTTTAAGGAAATCCATCCGATGGTTTTTGCCGGGATATATCCGATTGAAACCAGTGATTATGAAAAACTCGGCAAGAGCCTCGATAAACTGCGTCTAAATGACGCAGCCTTCTCGTATCAGTCGGAATCTTCTGTGGCGCTTGGATTTGGTTTTCGTTGCGGATTCCTCGGGTTGCTCCACATGGAGATTGTACAGGAGCGACTGCGTCGCGAATTCGACCTCGATATCATCGCTTCCTACCCGAATGTTGTTTACCGTATTAATCTGAAAAGCGGTGAAGTACGTGAAATCGACAACCCAACCTACCTGCCGGATCCAACCGTGATTGAAACGATGGAAGAGCCTTTTATTAAGGCCACCATTATCACTCCAACCGTTTGTCTGGGTGAAATGATGAAGCTGGTCATGGAAAAACGCGGGGAAATAACACACACCGATTCAATTGATGCCATGCGTGTCATGCTCACGTGTGATCTGCCGCTTAATGAAGTGCTAATCGATTTCTATGACCGTCTCAAGAGTCTTAGCCGGGGCTACGCCTCGATGGATTATGAATATGCTGACTACCGGTTGTCTGATTTGGTTAAAATGGATATCCTGATCCACAGTGAGCCCGTTGACGCTTTTTCGTCTATTGTTCACCGGTCTAAAGCAGTTCCGCGTGGACGTCAGATGTGCGAATCGCTCAAAGATGTCATTCCCAAACAGGCCTTTTCTGTCGCCATTCAGGCCGCGCTCGGCGGGAAAATCATCGCTCGCGAAACTATTCAAGCCTACCGTAAGGATGTAACGGCCAAGTGCTATGGCGGTGATATTTCCCGCAAACGAAAACTGCTCGAGCGCCAAAAAGAAGGCAAAAAGAAAATGAAGAGCATTGGTAAGGTAAATATTCCTCAAGAAGCGTTCATCGCGGTGCTCAAAACGAAACAAGAATAAGGAGATTGGAATGATGGAGTAGAGGGGTGGTGGAATGATGGGGTTTTATTTCCCAATGTTCCAAAATTCCAGAATTCCAACATTCCATGCTTAACCATGAAATTTTTTAAAATCCGTCAGACGCGCAAAGAACTCAAGGAAGTTCTACACTATGCCAAGCACGTTCGGCATATGCATGAAGACATCGCTGATCCGGAAAACCTTGCGCAGTTAAACCGATTGGAAGCCGCTGCCCGTGAAGCGCGCAAGAGCGGGGCAGGGGAGCTGATGGAATCCGCGGGCGAAGCCGTTATTAAAGCCTGTGAAAAAGTGGCGCCGCCGAAAAAGCATGCCAAAGTGCGTGAAAACGTCGAAGTGCTTTTTGTTGCGATTGCCGCGGCCATGGCGATTCGAGCCTATTTCTTTCAACCATTTAAAATTCCGACCGGCTCGATGCAACCAACGCTGTATGGCATCACCGTTCAGCAAGAACCAACGATTCCCAGTGACAATCTGGTTGCTCGTATTGCCAATATAATTTTATTCGGAGAACGGCAACAAACGGTACGGGCAAAAACCAGTGGATATTTAAAAACCACAAGTAATTTTGGCAAAGTCACCGGACTGGATTTGCAAACCAATGAAGGCAGAACGTACTACACACTTCATATCAATGATGTTCCACACAAAATTCCGGCAAATCTTATAATGGAAAACAGAGAACGTCTGTTATCGCTCATTGGGAAACCAATCAATAAAGGTGATGTTCTTGCTGGAAGTTTAATTAAAAGCGGCGACTACATTCTGGTTAATCGCTTCAAATATAATTTTATCCGTCCGAAGAGGGGAGATATCGCAGTATTCGACACCAGGGAACTGTCCCATCCGCAGGTTCGTAAGGACGCTTATTACATCAAGCGCATGGTTGGATTACCTAACGAAACTATTTCGGTCGCGCCAAAACTTTTACTCGTAAACGGTGAAAAACCGACCGATCCCCGCTTCGATAAAATTTTCAATACTGAGAATTATAAAGGTTACCAGTTTGCCCATCCAACACCGCCGACACCGCTGATTGCAAAACCTGGCGACTCGATTACAACAGCCAACGATGAATATCTTTTCTTTGGCGACAATACCGAAAGCAGTTTAGATGGACGTTATTTTGGCGCCGTAAATCGCCGGCAGATACTTGGCCCGGCATTCTTTGTCTGCTGGCCATTTGACCGCGCCGGATTTGCGGAAACCAGCCACTAAAAAAGATATTATCCCGTGCTGGTTCGCTCAAAAATTAACCCTCGTATTTTGTGACTGTTTGTTTTTCCAGAGAGGGAAAACCCCGATCGGATTCTGCAGTCATGACGAATGACGAATAATGGAAAGAGAACTTTCCTGGGATCGTGGATAGCGCGGTCCGGCGACCAGCTTCTTCGATTTTCCAGCACAAAACCGGAGTGATGGATGTGCCATCGTTCTTTGGTCGCAACAGTAACTCAAATGCGCCAAGGCGAAAGTTCGTACTAAAACTCACCGCCTGATTTGAGCATAGCCGATGAGGGCTGCATCAAAACGTTTGAAGATGTTCAAACGGCACTTGATGCCGGGAGGCGTTTTGATGCCATTGTAGGCCGTTCTCCGTCCGGTTCTCCCCCCAACCTGTATAACATGGGGGGTCTAAACCCCGTAACACCCCAATATTGGGCAGGACTGGACGCGTTAACATTGAATTATCAAGTCGAATGGAAACTTTGGAAAGGTCAGGCGGTTAGCGAACAGGAAAAGCGCGAATTCGAAGAGGCTTTCCCCGGTAAAAATTTAAAGCTGCAAGATTCAGTCCCAGCGCGGTTCGACTTGGGGCTGATGCTGGCTGAATATCACGAACGGGCGCAAGAGGCTGGTGAAGCGCAAGAACTGCCGGACGGCCTTGGTAAAATTCACCCGGGCGGCGGCAAGATCGGCGGCGTGAAATACTGCAAATATAAAATCGAACGGGCGGACTGCGTGCTGCTGATTGCCGACTCCCCGAAATATTCCGGCGACTGGCCAAACGTGAAAATCGAGATCAGCGGCGAACGCTGTCTTGTTTATCCGGGCGGGGCCGTGGAAGCCTACAAGGCGGCGCGGGGGCTTCTGGAGGGGTTCGGATGCGCCATACATAAAGAAAGTGTCTCACGGGCCGATTTCTGTGCGGATTTCCCCGGATTTGACATGGCAACCTTTCATCACGCCTATTTGCGCCGCCGCTGGGCTTGTCGGGCAAACCGGCACCATCCCGACCAGTCAAACGGGGTTTCCCTTTATTTCGGCTCTGGGCCTATCGTGCTGCGCATTTACGATAAGTTGGCGGAAATGCAAGCGTCCGCTTTGCGGGGTGCCCCGGCTAAGTATCAGCATATGATTGAAAAACGCTGGAACGGCGTTGAACCGGAAAGAGCTGTTCGCGTTGAATTCCAATGTCGGCGGGACTGGTTGAAAGAATACGGCGTTACGGACTTTGATTCGCTGATGTGGTATGCGCGGGACATTCTTGGCTATTTGACCGGCGTGGAAGGCACGGCCCGCTGGTTCCGGTTTTTAAAACGCCGTCCGCACGAAAAGCACAGCGAATTAAATGAAACTTCCGAATATTGGAAATTCGTTCAAACCGTATTCATGGAACAGTTTTCCAAACCGGAGCCGTTGATCCAGATCGACCCAGACAAGGCGGATGTAGAAACGCTGCTGAAACAGGCCCTTGGCGTATTGGAAGCGGCGGCGGCGAACAGGGGCTATTCCATACCGTGGAAAGAAACGGCGGCCCCTGTGAAATACAGTTTTGAAAATTATGAAGGCTTTGGCCGTTGGTGCGCTCAAATGCTACGCGCAACGGCGGCACAATCGGGCCGGTGGAAAATGCCGGTAGTTCCTGACTACAACGCCATAGATCGGGAACTTGAGGAAATGGCGGAACGCAAAAACAGAAAGATAAGCAATGAACATAGTAGCAATTAAGGGAAATCTCACACGCGAACCGGAACTAAGACACACGCCGTCAGGCTTGGCCGTTTGCGATTGTGGAATAGCGTTGAATGAACGCTTCAAAAACGCCGCCTGTGAAATTCGGGAAAAAGTGCATTTCTTTGAATTTACCGTATGGGGAAAGCAGGCTGAAAGCCTTGCGGAATACATGGGCAAGGGATCGCCGGTGATCGTGGAAGGCTCTTTGCAGCTTGACCAGTTGGAAACCGAACAAAAGGAAAAACGCTCGAAGGTAACGATCCGGGCGAACCGGGTCGAATTCCTGCACCGTGCGCCCGGCAAACCGGAACCGACCGACGCAGATGCACCGGCGCAGCATGAAGGCGGAGGCATACCGTTTTAATTAAAAACCTTCCAATGCTTGGAACTGAAACTTCCAAGCATTGGAAAAACCGGAGTGAATGAATGAATGAACCAATCTAACCAATTAAACCGGATGCTGTCGGACTTGATTCCGCCACAGTGGAAAGCGGGGCTGCACTTCTTGACCGTATTGCTTCCGCACCTCCTCAAGCTGAACCAGTGCTTATTGAAGCACGCAAAAACGCCGCTGAATCAGCTTCATTCAGGCAGAATGAAGCACGGAATGAATCACGGACTGCTTCACCGAATGAAGCACCGAATGAAGCAGGAAAGGCAAAGGTTCTGCGCGTTGACCCGAAGGATTACGCTCATATTCAGGATCATAAGGGCCGGTCGTTTGATCCTTCGATCCACAAAGTGAAGGCGGACGGCTCCCCGGACTTCAATGCGCGGGGAAAAGTCAAGATGCTGACACCCGGCGAAGAAAATCCGGTGCGTCTGATTCTTGATCCTTTGTTGAAGCTGCTTCCGAAAGAGCCGGAAACGCCGCAAGACGTTTGCGAAGCACAGGCAGCGGTTCAGGTGAATGAATCAATCAGTCGAACAAACGCGGAATGTATTGCGGACTTGTACGCCGGTACCGGGTACATCGTTCGCGGCGGGAAATTTATTCGTGGATGGGATAAACACCGCCGCCCGCGCATTGTAAACGGACTGCTCAACTATGAACGGCAGGTTCCGGGCGGGTTAATGGCCGTTGCGCCGTGGATCGTACTGGCTCACATCTTTGCAACTGACATCGTAACTGTCGAGGGTGGGGATCGGTTTGACGCGGGCGGCGGGCTATTTGGCCTGTTGAAGCGGTGGAAAGAGCGGCGAACATCGTCAAAGCCAGCGAATGAAGCAGGGAAGGGGGCTCTCGATGCTGCATAAAGGAAATTATTTGGTTTGCGGTATGCCTAGGAGCGGAAAAGGGATGCTGATGCGCGGCCTTGCGGAGCGTTACCGGGCAAAAGGCGTTCCGGTTCTCTACTGGACACCGAAAGAGGCAGAGCTTTTGGGAGTCAAACCGCTGGTCAACTTCGTTTCAATGGCTGCGCTGTCTTTCTTTGAGTACGCGGATCGGGTACGGAATGACAGGCCGTGCATCATCATGATTGATGAAGCAGCGGACTTTCAGCAAAGCAACCCGAATGAATTGCGCGTGATGCTGAATCAATGGCCGGCATACGGCGTGGAAGTGTTTGTTCAGGTGCAACGGGCAAAGATGGTGCCGCCGAACGTCCGCAATGCCTGCGACAACTGCATTTCATTCAAACAGCGTCCAGACGATGCGCAGATATTGGCGGACTCTTACGGGGATGAATTCCTTCAAACCGCCTCTGAAACGATGCGTCAAGGGTGCTTCATCATGCGTGAAGGCGTTTACGATGCGGCGCATTACGGGAAGTCATGGGAAATGATCGGTGAACGCTTTCGGAGGGTTTGAGTCGTGGCTAAAAAGGCGGTGGATAAGTTTAAAATTCTGATGGCAATCGTTGACGGCGAAAGCTGGGAACCGGCGGATGTTGCAGAGCTAATTAACTCAACGCCTGATTATGCACGGCGAATGATGGCCGACTTGCGCAGGTCTATGTGCCGTGGTAGCCTTGTAAAAACAAGTTGCAGTGCTATCAGAAAGTGATACTATGAACTCGAAGCATAAAAAGACAGTAGATAGTGTTTTTGAAAACCCTGTTCGATCAAATGTTTTGTGGAAGGACGTAGAAAGTCTGGTTGCGGGGCTGGGTGGAGAGATAAAAGAAGGGTCGGGGTCGCGTGTGGTTTTTAAATTGAATGGCGTTCCGGCGGTATTTCACCGGCCACACCCGCGAAAAGAAACAGACAAGGGTGCATTGAAGTCATTTAGAAGGTTTTTGTTAAGCGCGGGAGTTAAGCCATGATGCAATATAAGGGATTTGTTGGACACGCAGAGTATGATGATGAAGCTGGTATTTTTCACGGCGAGGTAATCAATGTTGCCCATGTAATAACCTTTCAGGGAAAAACTGTTTCTCAACTAAAAAAAGCCTTTATTGGGTCTGTGGACGTCTATCTTGATTTTTGCAAAAAAGAGCATATTGAACCGGCGCGGCCCTATTCTGGAAATTTGATTATCAGGGCAACGCCGGAACTTCATCGTGAACTATCAATTCAGGCAAAACGAAGCCATAAGAGTCTCAACTCATTCGTCTGCGAAAAGCTCCAGTTAGCCATATAATCGCGGAATTTTCCGCGCGCTAAAAAAAAACGTCTGTAGCAACTCGTTCCCTAGGAATGGGTTGCTTTTTTTTGCTCATAAAAATACACGGAATTTTCCGTGCGGCCTTTTTTCGTGAAACAATTATCCCATGTAAATACCCGTTTGGCTTTCGGCTGCATGGTGCATCCGGGCCGAAAAACAAAAGGAGAAGGGGAAAGATGAAGAAGACGCTTACGAAATGGTTCTGGATCGTTCTGCCGGTCGTGCTTGGCATGGTCGTGTGGACTGAAATTCAAAGTTATTACATCGCGGCCCGCAACAAGGTCGTTTCCACGGTGATGCGAGTACAGATCCCGCAACCAAGCGCGGTCTTGTTATATATCCCGATGGCGCGGCGGTAATCAACTGCTGGGGCGCGGTCTGTTTCAAAGCAGAAACAGGGCCGACAACTGTTTCCGTTGTCAATATTCTGAAGATTGCATAATGAAAAAGTTGCTCATTCTTTCGGTACTTTTTACCGGGGCGGCATTTGGTCAGTCCGGGATATTTAACGTACCGTATAAAACTCAGCCTAGAATTTTAATTCCGCATGTTGAGCCGCCGATATTTGAAGGGTTGACATCGGTCAGAAATTCGCTGGCCTCGCTGAAATATTGCGACTTTGTAATAAAAGCCATTGATCAGGCATCAACGAATTCAGATCCAATCGTTTATATATTTTCAAGCTCTGGAGGCGTTGAACACCCCAACCTGGACACAGACGGGACGGTCTTTTATCAGAATGTTTCGCTGCCTTGGCCTGATAACGTGAAAAGGATTGAAAATCATTTATATCCAGTCACGAATTTGGTGATGACGGCCGTAGACTGGAATGACCCCGAGGTATTACTTGTAATGCACCCGGCATCCGTTCGGCTCCCGCGGTACGAACTATACGGCATTGAGGCTCCTTTTAACGGCATCGGGCCTGAAGGGTTCCCAAACTATCAGTGGTATTCCACTGATGGAAAGAGGCAGGCCTATTATTATTCGAGCGACGGTATAACGTGGGAGCTTCAATCCTATGATGCTGACACTGGTCAAGATAATGACACGTTTTTCAGTTTTACCAGCGGACTATACAGCCAGCCAGCCCCAGTTTACCAGCCGCTGCCGGTTGTTAGCCTGTCCGGTTCTGTCATGGAGTCATCGGAAAACAATGCCGTCGCTGTCGAATTTTACCCATCAAAAAAACCTGAATGGGTTCACTGGATGAAACCGGGGAACCCAAACATTAAATGGATGTGCGTGCTATCTAACGGGGTTGATTTCTACCGGGACCTTAGCGGCAACCCCGTTTGGTTCAATTGTGACGTGGAATGGGTGGATGTTGTGCCGGTTGCTGGCGCGTTAATTAATTAAAAAAAGGAGAATAGGAGATATGAAGACTGTGATGAAAAACGTGTTTGTTGGTGTGGTAGTATTTTTTGCGTTTATTTGCGGGGCTCAAGAGCCGGGCGAATTAAGTTATAACAACCAACTGAACGCCTTAAAGGGTGACGCTGCTGCCGTATTGGCCCTGCTGCCGATCGCGACAACTCAGGCCGAAACAAATAGCTGCTACTTCGTAGCCGTCTCGTCGATGCCAAAAGAAAACAGACTGGCATTTATTGAAAGCGTTTCATCGAACCTTAGCGAAAACGTGTATTTGAGGCTAAAGGTCGGAAGTATTCCAAGGGGTGAACTTTGCAATGAGCTTCTAGTCCGTCTTCACGGCTTTAACTGGATGCTGCCTCTGTATTGGCAGAAATTCGACACAACGGTCGCAACAAAAGAGCAGTGCATTGCCTTTTACGAACTCGTTCTGAAAAACGTGGAACTTAACGAACATTCTTCCGCGGCACTGTCTAAAGTGAAAGGCGAACTGCTAAAGCTGAAAGGGCTATAATGCGTCGCTTTCTGGTAGCATTTTTTCTTTTAGTGTCCACAGCTCAGGCTCAGGACGTTTCCCCGTCCGTTGAATTGTCTGTTCAGCAGCTTAGTGTAATTCAGCTTAGCGTTCAGCCTATATCGACCTCACTTGCTGACAACCTGAACCGGCTGGCGGACTTTGAAGCGCATATGCTGCACCGTATCACCCGGCATAAAACCGCTCCGGAAAACTATCTTCACGGTCGGATAAGGATCATCCGCAACGTGGCAAAAACAGACATCGCGAAAGCGGAAGAAATGGCTAAAGACCTGATTGAACAGTTTCAGCGGTGGGGGGTGACGCTTTGAGCCTTCCCTCAAATTTTGACTATCTCTCGCCGCTAGAAAAACGCGCGGCCATTAGCCGGGCAACCGGGCTGACATGGGATCAGTACGTTTCTCTGCCGATTGAGCAACGCAACGCCCTGTTAAATAGCCTCAAGGGGAACACCTTTGAGAGCGCAACGATTGCGGGGCTTGGTGCTGCGCGTAAAGATTCTTTTTGGAGCGGGGTAGGGGGCTACTTTTCCGGCATGGGTGCCGGGCTGAAACTAGCCCTTGTGCTGGGGCTGGTGGCCACGGCTTACGTAATGCTGCCGAAGCTGGCAAAAGTATCTTCAAAGGCAAGGCGGGCGGCATGATGGCTAAAATTGGCGACAAGGAAACCCTCGCAAACGGGGACGTTTATGTTTATACAGATGCCAACTTCGCGAGCGGCGGCAAAACTCAGCCGCGCTGGGTTTTATATTCAAATGCCGAAGGTCAAATTGCGCTCGATTCAAACACGCCAGACGGTGGGCCTTCTACATGGGACATACTTCGCTGGCCGGCAATAATCGGCGGTGTGATTCTTGCTGTTGTGCTTATCCGGAAACTTAAAAAATGAGCGTCGAATCTATAGTGCTTGTTTGCATGGCGTTCATGGGCGCTGTAGGGGTCTGGCAACTCAACTGCATCAGGGACAATTTGAACCTTTTTATGACTCACCTGTTGGACAAATCACTGCATACGAAATGCGGAAAGGAACACGAATGAAAAACTGGAAAACAACGGCGGCGGCTCTGCTGGGCCTTTTAAGCCTTGCAGCGATGCAGGGGCAGGCGATGTTAGACGGCAACCCTGAAACGGTAGCCAACTGGCAAATCATAATTCCGGCGGCTATCGCTTGCGTCGGATTGGTCTTTGCCAAGGATTCAGCACAAAAATGAACGGCATTGGCACCGTCAGCTCAATCATCGTTACTTTGGTGATCGGGCTGGTCGGTTTGATTCTGGATCGGCGCGACAAAAGGAAAGCTGCTGAACGTGAAAACACTGAACATCCTGCCAATCCTGATGGTTTGCGCCGCGCTCGTAAGCGGGTGCGCGAACTTCGCAAAAAAGCCGGAATCGACGTTTAACCCTGAAACCCTGTACCGCGTCGGGCCGTCCGGCCTTTGGAGTGATCGGCTGCAATACCTTCGCGGTTCCGATGTTTGGACAGATACCGGGTTGATGTGGGTTCCACCCGGCGTGGAGATCTCGGCCCCTGAATAACGATTTAACCCGGCACCGGAACGCGGCGGCACAATGAGAAATTCGATTGTTTCCCGCTTTAGCGACCGGCTGCCGGGAGTTTTTTTTGACTGAAATAGGCCTGTAATGAAAATAGGATTTCGTCTAAACAAGGCGGTTGACCGTGTAAAAACATCGGTTTTACTGAATGTTTTTGACAACGTCGCATAATATATCTTATGTCTAATTAGTGGTAGTAAGGTGTACCATATGTTGTGTTTGGTGGGTTTCCTGTCGATAAGTCACTCCTAGTACTTAGTTATCAACAACGACACATGCGAATGTGGATATTTTTCAAATAGGCCTACTGCCAGATCCTTGCTGCGACCCTCAATCCACTCCAGACAGTAAAAAATATTACGTGATTTGATTCTGGCGACTCAGGCCCTGCCGCGCCTGTTCAATGGAGCCGTTTCCGAACTTTTTCCATAATGCCTTAAATAAAAAAAAGCGCCCGAAACGGGCGCTCTTCTCTCCATTTAAACCGCTCAGCGAGCGACAGCTTTATTTCTCACTATCGATACTGGAGTAGACAATTTGATGTGTCTGTTCGTTTGTGATGATAAATGCCTCCATGTGCATGTGCGGATCAGAAACAAAGGTGAGATGACCTTGGAATTTTTTCTCCATGTCAATCAGGGTTTGTTCGTCTTCATGCCTCAGTCGGTTCAGTACGGTTGGGTTAACCGTAACTTTCATGGAATGGATCCCCTTCCGATCTTTACGCAACGCAGCGGAAAGTCGTCGCTGAAGTTCAACACTCATGGTGAGTGCCGATTTTACGCGACCACGGCCCGCACAATAATCACATTCAACATAGGTGGTCGTGTAAATGCTTTCTTCATAGCGCTGGCGGGTCATCTCAAGTAATCCGAGCTGTGAGATAGGCAGAACATTTGTTCGAGCACGGTCTTCACGCAACGCATCTTTGATCGTTTTATAGACAATGTTCTGATCGCGTTTGCTTTTCATATCAATGAAGTCGATCACCACTAACCCGCCGACATTTCGCAAACGAAGTTGCCGGGCCACTTCTTCGGCAGCCTCCGTGTTAACAGACAGAATAGATTCTTCGGCGGTTTTTCCCCCTTTGTGACGTCCCGTATTGACATCAACAGCAACAAGCGCTTCGGTTTCGTCGAAAATCAAGTAAGCTCCGGATTTAAGCCACACTTTGCGACGGAAAACCGATTCAATCTGTTTTTCGACTTCGAAGTAATCAAAGATAGGCTCTTCTCCTGCGTAAAGCTGAACCCAATTGCGTGCCCGGCGGGAATACTTCGCGATCATTTTCCGAATCATTTCGTAAGCCTCACGGTCGTCTACATAGACACGATCGATGTCTTCGGTGAGATAATCGCGCACAACGCGTTCGGCCAGATTGGGTTCCTGATAAAGAACACACGGCGCCTGTTTTTCCCGCATGCCGCTGTCGATTTCTTTCCAGATTTCAATCAGCGTACGGGCATCGCGGGCAAAGCTGGTTTTACGAGTGCCTGAACCGGCGGTGCGCACAATGATGCCGATGGTGTCCGGAATTGGCAACCGGGCCAGTATCTTTTTGAGTCGAACACGCTCCTTGCTGTCACCGATTTTTTTCGAGATGCCTTTGAGCCCTGTGCCGGGCATCATCACAAGATAGCGACCGGGAACGCTCAGATTAGCTGTAACACGGGGACCCTTGGTGCCGATAGCGTCCTTGGTAACCTGAACGACAATTTCCGAACCGATCGGAAACTTTTTACTCATTTCACCCGGCGAAAATTTACGGCGTCTGCGAACGTTATTGCGGCTTCCTTCCTGTTCTTCCAACCGTGCGGCATCTTCCGGAATCATGTCCCAGTAATGAATGAAGGCATTTTTCTGCATACCGATGTCGACAAAAGCAGCCTGCAGTCCATCTTCCAGGTTTTGAATTTTACCTTTGAAAATACTTCCGACCAACCGGCTTTCCTCTGCCCGTTCGATGTGAAAATTGTCGAGTCTCCGTTCATCAAGCACCGCCACGCGGGTTTCGAGAGGTTCTATATTGATAAGAATCTCTTTCTTTTTGCGGCTCCCTATTTTCAACTTTTCTTTAATTGCACTTATACTGAGCATGAATGCTCCTTTCTTTCATTTTAAATGCGACGACGCAGGCAAACACTTTGTACCAGTCCGAGCGCTGTCATGGTACTCACCATAAAGGTTCCTCCGTAACTCATCAGAGGCAACGGCACACCGGTAATCGGCATAAGGCCTATGGTCATCGCTATATTTATAAAAACATGTGAAAAAATCAGCACACTGATACCCGCCGCCAGCAAGCGCCCGAATAAGTCCCGGGCGATCACGGCTGCACGCATACAGCGCACCACCACTATCGTATACAACACCAGCAACAGCGAACTGCCGGCAAAGCCTGTTTCTTCAGCTACCACGGAATAAATAAAATCAGTCGGTGCTACAGTTTGCGGCAAAAAGCCGAGAATATTCTGTGTTCCTTTCAAATAGCCTTTCCCGAACCAGCCACCTGAACCCACTGCAATCTGTGACTGCAGTTTGTTCCAGCCCGCACCCAGCGGATCCTGATTGATGTTAAGATAAACTAGAATACGGCTTTTCTGGTAATCCTCGAGGGGACAGCTTTCCGGAAAGAACAGGAGCCAGACAACCAGAACAAGAATCAGCATTACGCCTGTGCCCATGAGGAGCAACAGCGGACGCAACGGGATTCCCGCGCAAAAAAGCAACAGCACAACAATCGGAACCAGCATCATCGCGCTGCCGAGATCGGGTTCTATTGCAATCAGCAGAAAAGGAATACCTGCCAGCAAAAACACCGCAATAAATGTTTTAAAGCGTTCTATATCGGTCGCAGGGTCTCCCAACCGGGCGGCCAGTGTGAAAATGACGGCCAGTTTAGCAAACTCTGAGGGTTGCACGGTGATGCTGCCGAAACTGAACCAGCGGTGTGCTCCATAAATTGACATGCCGATAAACAATACCAGCACCAAAGAAATCAGCGCGGCCAGATAAATCCACCAGTGCAGGCCGTTAAGTTTGCGGTAATCAAAGGCCGCCATCAGGCCATAACAACCCAGGCCGACAAAAGCCCATATCATTTGACGGTTGGCGAGTCCGCCGAGCACATGATCGGCATCACGATTGTCTGCACTGTAAATAAATAAGCAACTCAATGCGAGCAGTGTCACGATTGCACTGAACATCATCCAATCGAAACGACGGAGGAGACTGGTCATGAGTGCCCCCCTTCCCGTTTCATTTTTTCATAGAGCCCTTCCATGAGCACTTTCATGCAGGGACCAACGGTTTGACCGCCGGAGTCGCCATCTTCAACAAGCATGGCTACGGCATACTGCGGATTATCAAACGGCGCAAAAGCAATCATCCAAGTGTGCTTACTGCCTTCGCTCTTGATGCCATATTCGGCGGTGCCGGTTTTCCCTGCAAAATTAAAGCCTTCCACAGCTGCACGGCGCCCCGTGCCGTCTTTTGCCATAATGACATCATGCATTCCATTATGCACAACTGCCAATGCAGTTTCTGACCAGCTCATTTTCCCGATACGCTGGCCGGGATTCAAAACATAATCAGTTGCCCCCGGCGGGCGATATGCCTGAACCATTCTGGGTCGGTATAAATATCCGCCGTTGGCGATTGTTGCTGTGACCATTGCCATTTGTATCGGAGTGACAGCAACATACCCCTGCCCTATGGCAAGATTACAAGTATCACCATCGGACCAGCCGGTCTTATTATCCTCTTGCCATTTTTTGTCCGGCACAATCCCGCCGCGTTCAAATTCAACTTCTACGCCGGTTTTTTGACCGAGGCCTGCCGCCAGGGCCTGTTCAATAATCGAATCGGGACCGCATGCCAGTGCCGTTTTGAAAAAATAAACATTGGCAGAAAATTTCAATGCATCACGCATATCCACTTCACCATGCCCCGTGGTGTGCACCGTGCGACTGCCGATATGAAACACGGAAGGACTGTCATAAACGGTATGAGCGGCATTCGGATTGGCAGTAGCCGCCGCCAGTCCGACCAACGGTTTGAAAATGCTGCCAGGCGGATAGACCCCCGCCACGGCACGGTTTAACAACGGCTTATTCCGATCCTCACTCAGTGCTTTCCAATCCGCCATGTTGATATACGGCACAAATCCGTTGGCATCAAAACTGGGCGCACTGAGCATGGCTAACACATCGCCGTTATTTGGATCAAGGACGACCACCGCACCACGATGTGTGCCGAGCGCTTTATGGGCTAAAAGCTGTACCTCCATGTCGAGAGTCAGACGCAGGTCGCCGCCCGCTTTCGGTGCGCGACGGGCCAGTTCACCGTGCCGATACCCGGAAACATCAATTTGCACCAGCATGCCGCCTGCTTCGCCTCGCAGAAATGGATCAAAAAGTTTTTCAAGACCTGCCCTGCCCGTCATTTCCGGCAGATAATAAGAATAACTTCCCTCCTCCTTCATCGCATTGGAATCGGCCCGCCCGACATAACCGAGCAAGTGCGATGTATAGGGACTGTACGGATATGTCCGGGTGGCTTGTGTATAAATATCGACACCCGGAATATCGCCGCCGCGTTCTGCCAGCCGCGCAATCTGCAACGGGCTGATGTCGTTCCAGAGAACCAGAGGTAATGGTAAACGCAATCGGATATGTTTCCAGACGCTGTTACGGTCAATTACCGGCGTTAATCCTGTTACTTTAGATACTCGTTCAACCGTCTCCATCGCACAGTCGATTGTTCGTGACCAAGGGCCGGCACGGCGGACATCTTCCAGAAACAGAGCAATCGAATACAATGGACGATTGTCGGCAATACAAAGCCCGTTGCGGTCATAAATTTTTCCACGAATACCCGGCAAGCGTACGCGGCGCAAACTTTGAATCTGCTGACGATTTTCAAATTGTAAAACCTTGGCCACCTGTAATCGCCAAAGGAAAACCCCGAGGACCAGAAAGGCAATAATCATCGCGCCCGCAAGCAGATAGATGCGCAGCGTAAAAAAGCGGTCGGCTTGACGGAGGCGCATCATATAAAACGACTCCGGTGACGCCCTATAAAAGATGGCAGTTGCAGAACGATCAGCGCCAGTAGAGGAACGACCACCACACCAGCCATCAGCCCTCCGGCCAGTCGCAGCATGAGTAGTCCACCGGATATTGGCCGCAGCCCGCTTAACTTGAAAATCAGTGCATAGTAAAGCGTCTCTAAAATGACGGCACCGGCGCCGAGCACGGCATAGGTGGCTGGCATATCGCCGAATACTTCATCGCGAATCCAATTGATTCCCGCTGCCAGAATAGTGAAGAAAGGAATTGATAACCCCATCGGTGCAGGACAGAAAGCATCGTGCAGCAGTCCGGCCAGTACCGCTGCATACAACGTTCGTGACCGGTCTGTATGCAGGGAAATAAAAATGACAAGACCGGTTATTAACGGTGCCTCCAACGAACCGAATGCAGTCCAGGATGGAAGCATCGTCTGCAGAATTGCACCAACTGCCAGCAGCAAGGTAATTGAGCGTTTACTCATTCCTCTGCCTCCGAATTTTCCTCTGCATCGGTTACAAAAACTGCATCCATCAGTTCGGTTACCGCCTTCGGAATAATGTCCGCATACTGATAAAGGCCGGCCTCTTCCATGCCGACATTTTCAATATATCCGATCAGGATGTCTTTAGGAAAAACACCACCCAGTCCGGACGTTACGACGGTGTCGCCGGCGCGTACCGGCGCATCTTTATGAATGAACTGCATACGGGCGACAGGATATCCCTGCGCGTTTACTCCGCGTCCTGTGACCAGACCGAATGAACCGGTTCGACGCACACGAACAGAAACCTTGCATGCCGGATCCGAAAGCAACAGGACTTCAGCGGTATTCACGGAAACCTCATCGGTCCGTCCGATCAACCCATCAGGGGAAATAACCGCCCGGTTGGCCTCAATGCCTTGCGCCCTGCCCTTATCGAGCCGCACGCTCTGCCACCACCCGTTAATCGTGCGGGCAATCACCTGACAGGGAATAAGCGCATGTTTCTGCCGCCCATAGAAATCGAGCTGATCCTGCAGGTGACGGTTTTCCTGTTCAAGATTTTCTAATTGCACCAGCCGGGCCTGCAGATAAATTAATTCTTCAGAAAGACGGCGGTTTTCAGCCATCATTCCACCGAAACCACGCACCGTATCCGCACCCTCTTTAAGGCTTTGGGTTGTTTTTAAAGCAAGCTGCTGTATCGGGGTAATGGTGTCTTTGAAAATGCCTTTGAAACGGGCAGTGCAACCGCCCGGCAGATTGAACAGGAGCAGCAATGCTATCACTGCCGCAACCCATTTAAAAAAGCTTCTCTGTACAAACATATACCCGTTCCGGTTCCTTCAGAACACGGAGGGACGAAAAAAAACAGGAACTCGCGCAATTACCTTGCGCGGGCTTCAGAGAGTTTACGTAGAAAGTTGATTTCGTGCAGCACCACACCGGTACCCTCAGCCACTGCGCTGAGCGGATCGTCGGCAATGTGTACCGGCAGGCCGGTGTTATCAGCAATCAGTTTATCGAGCCCGCGCAATAATGCGCCGCCGCCGGCAAGAACCATTCCGCGGTCGACCAGGTCGGCAGACAGTTCCGGCGGACAGCGATCCAGTGTTACACGCACAGCCTCAACGATGCCGGAAACCGGATCCTTGAGCGCACTTCGGACTTCTTCTGAACTGATAACCAGCGTTTTCGGCAGGCCTGCAACCTGGTCACGGCCCTTCACTTCCATAGTTGTCTCTTCGCCTATCAGCATAGCTGAACCGATTGAAATCTTAATGTCTTCTGCGGTTCGCTCACCAATAAGCAGATTATATTCCCGTTTCAGATACTGGATGATCGCCTCATCCATGTCGTCCCCCCCAATGCGCACGCTGCGACTGAAGACAATACCGGCCAATGAGATCAGCGCGACTTCTGTCGTGCCACCGCCAATATCGACAATCATATTGCCGGCCGGTTCCTGAACCGGCAGTCCCACACCGATCGCAGCAGCCATCGGTTCTTCAATTAAAAACACATCCCTCGCGCCGGCATGGATTGCAGAATCCTTTACGGCGCGTTTTTCAACTTCTGTGATACCGCTTGGAACGGCCACGACCACGCGCGGACGCACCATGCGGCGACGATTATGCACCTTCTGTATAAAATACCTCAGCATCGCTTCGGTAATTTCAAAATCGGCAATTACACCGCCCTTCATCGGACGGATGGCGGTAATGCTTCCCGGTGTGCGGCCCAGCATGCGTTTAGCTTCGTCACCGACGGCGAGCACACGGTTCGTACCGGCCTGCACGGCTACCACGGAGGGCTCGCGAAGGACAATTCCGCGGTCGCGGACATAAACCAGTGTGTTAGCGGTACCAAGGTCAATGCCAATGTCGCTGGAGAAAAGACCCATCAGACGGTTTAACATAGCGTCGTTTCCTGTTTTAGTTCAAAAGGTAAAAATCTCATTAAGTGCTTCATAATTGCGCGTTTAAACAAAACCGGTCAAGCCGAAACCATGCGAATGTTCGTGGAATCATCTATTTTCCGGTGAATGAAAAGAATCACTGCGAAACGTTCAGGGAAACAGGCAGGCTGAGCAGGCGCACTTCCGGATTGCGTTCGCAGAAGAATTTTAGAATCCATTCGGAATCAAACAGTACCACTTTGCGATCTGAAGAGTCCAAAGCCAGCTTGCAGCTGGGAGGCAGCATGGATTCCGTTACCACGGAAGCCGCCCCGGCGGACTCATCCACCCAGCGGAAAAACTTATATGGGGCCGGTTCAAGCCGTGCAACCGCGCCGTATTCATGCTCCAACCGGTACTTAAACACTTCGAACTGCAGTACGCCTACCGCACCCAGCAACGGCACATTCTGCGCCGGATCGGAAAACCGGAACGATTGCAATGCGCCCTCCTGCAGCAGATGTTTCACCCCCGCCTGAAAGCGTTTGTATTGCGCGGGAACTGGATTATAGAGCATCGCAAAGCACTCCGGCGCAAACTGCGGCATTTCATGGTACAAAATCGACGGATCTTCCGTCAGCGTATCGCCGATGCCAAAGCCGGCATGTCCCACCAAACCAATCACATCGCCCGGATAAGCCGTATCAACCGTCTCGCGCTCACGGGCGAAAACCCGGTGTGAGCTGGAAAGCCGTACCAGTTCGCCGGTTCGCGAATGAGTTACACGCATGTCGCGGGTGAAGCAGCCTGAACAGATTCTCAGGAAAGCAATCTGGTCACGGTGATTCGGATCCATGTTCGACTGAATCTTAAAGATGAAGCCGGAAAACTTCGGATTCTCCGGCAGGATTTTTTCCGTGCCAGACGGGCGCGGCTGCGGTGCAGGCGCATAATCGACAATTGCATCCAGCATCAGCTGAACCCCGAAATTATTAATAGCACTGCCGAAAAAAACCGGACTGAGCTCGCCAGCCTGCACTTCCGGCAGATTGAACACCTCACCGGCCGTATCAAGCATTTCCAATTCATTCGTTAACTCATTATAAACTTCGGCGGGCATCCGGTCGCGCACCTGCGAATCTGTCACCGAATGCAATGCTACCGGTGCGCGATAGGCGCCATGCGCGGTACGCTCGAAAAAGTGTGCCTGCTTTGTCTGCCGATCATAAACGCCCTGAAAATCAGGACCGTTGCCAAGCGGCCAGTTCATCGCGCAAACCCGCAGTTGCAGGGTCTGCTCCAGCTCATCCATCAGCGTCAGCGCGTTCCGGGACGGACGATCCAGTTTGTTCATGAACGTGAAAATCGGGATGCCGCGCATCCGGCAGATTTCAAACAGCTTGCGCGTCTGGCTTTCGATCCCCTTCGCCGCGTCGATCACCATCACAACCGAATCGACTGCCATCAGCACGCGATAAGTATCTTCAGAAAAATCGCGATGGCCGGGCGTGTCCAGCAGATTCACACAGCATCCGCGGTACTCAAATTGAAGTACGGTTGAAGTAACCGAAATGCCGCGCTGGCGCTCCAGCTCCATCCAGTCGGACGTTGTCGCCCGCTGCGTTTTACGTGCCGTCACCGAACCAGCCAACTGAAGAGCACCACCATAAAGCAGCAGCTTTTCAGTCAGCGTCGTTTTCCCGGCGTCCGGATGCGAAATAATCGCAATCGTCCGTCGTTTAGCAATTTCCTGTTCAAAACTCATAGCAGTCATCCGGGGTAAAAAATAGAGCGGAGACTGTAGGCGGCGACCCGCTGTTAGGGCAATCTGATTCTGTCAGTTTAAGCAGGCAATGAACGTGAGGCGGACGTTATTATAGTTGCTTCTTTTTTCGAGGTTTCGCCGTTGGCTTCGGCAGTTGCTTCACGGCCATATCGAAATCGGCATCCACCGGGCGGGGCTGCGCATCCGCTAACTTGCGGTAGCTATCATACTCCAGTTCTGCCTTCATCTTCGCCTGCTCGGCTGAAATTCTTCCTGCGTGGTTCAGCAATTCGTGCTCGGAGAGCTTTAAGAACTCATCCAGCTTCGTGATCCAATCCCGCATCGTCATCACCTTGCGTTGCAAGGCTCTCAACTCGGCAAACTCGATGTAGGCGTTCACGATTCGGTTCAGTGTGCCGAGTTCCTCTGCATCGAGATAATTCTTGGCGATGGCCACATCCTCTTTGCGAATGATGCCGCCGGGCCGTGTCGTCTTCAGGCCCATGAACGGCAGGGCGGCATCCACCCGCGCATGGATCACTTCCGCTGCGGTCTGACCATGAGCCGCCCAGTGCATCTTGTTCTGCACCGTGGCGAAAAACTGCTGCGACATCTCCGTGTTAGGCGTGTAATCCACGCTCGTCGCATAAATATCCAGCACCTTCTGATAAAAACGCCGCTCCGATGAGCGGATGTCGCGAATGCGCTCCAATTGCTCGTCGAAGTAATCTTTCTGCCCTTTGCCGGGCGGATTCTTCAACCGCTCATCGTCCATGGTGAAGCCCTTCACCAAATACTCGCTCAAGCGCGCCGTCGCCCATTGCCGGAACTGCGTGCCGCGATGGCTGCGCACGCGGTAGCCTACGGCTAAGATGGCATTCAGATGATAGTGCTCCACCTCGCGGGCGATTTGGCGGATGCCCTCGTTTTGAACTATTCGATAACGTCGAATAGTTGCCTCCGGCTGAAGCTCACCCTCGGCAAAAATGGCTTTCAAATGGTGATTCACTGTGCCCACGCCGATTTGAAAAAGGTCGGCCATCAGCTTTTGTGTCAGCCACACCGTTTCATCTTCAAACCGACACTGGATGCGGGTACGACCATCCTCTGTCTGGTAGAGAATGATGCTGGATTGCGGTTGTTTTGATTCGTTCATGGCTATTCTTTTACATCCTCGCCCGTCTGCCGGGTAAAAATCATGATCTCGGCGGTGCTGTTGCGGATTTGCAGTTTGTTATCCTTTTCCACGGCAGGCTCCTACAACTTCACCGATGTCATATCTCACCGCCATTTCCAAGTTGCAGTTCAAGTGATTGACGGACCAGCCCGAGGACATATGGCAACTCATCAAGAGTTGAGAGCCCGATTTCTACGTCACCGTTCCCCCACCGGCCAATACCTGTGACATCCTTACAAAGCCCCTTTGGATCATTTATCTCGGTATAGCGCATGTTGAGCGAGATGCGCAACCGCTTGGCTTGTGGAACGACATCCACAAAGTTGGTCTCGGCCTTGAAGGCGACATAAAGCTTGAGAAATTCCTCGTTCACACACGGGTCGAGTGCGAGCACCGCTTTTCGGAACGCATCGAATAGTGTACCCATAGTCGGCGTGAGTAGATTTGGATGATCGGCGATGGTGTATTCTGTATCCCCTTCATCTTTAGGTCGGTAGGCATCCAGAATATCTTGTTGAAGCTTCGGTGAGGGCCAAACGCCAACTCCGATTTCGGCAAATTTGCTGGCGCGGGCTTTGATGGTCTCCTCGTTCCATGTCTCCAGACTACCCAGCCCTTGATTCAGCTTGAGAGGACTTTGCTTTAACCCTTTTTCTGGAGCGTCCGGCATGTCGCGCTTTTCAATAAAGGCACGGTCGCTGTAGTCGCTGTTATAGGCGGTGAGCGTGAGATTACCGAGCGTATGCAACCACGTTTGTTGAATACGCTGCCAGTCAGTTCCCAGTGCGTCGAGCCACTTGGCTGAAAGATTTTCGTTCTGAGGGAGAATGTGCTCGATCGTGTATTCATCCACCGCCACGCGCTCTTTACGCCCATAATTTTCCAGACGGCGCAGCCAGTAGCTTCGACTACGAAAATTGTAGAGATCGCGCGTCTGCATATCGCGGCGGAACTCGTCATCGGATGGGAAGCGGCGGTAGGATGGCAACCCAAGAAAGTGCGCCTGAATGCTTTCAAAATAACGATCCTTCTTTAGTGCTTTGGTGAACGTCGAAAACGTTTTGTTCATCGAGTTCGTGGGAATAGCACAGATGGCGCGGCGGAATACATACGCCTCAATAAGCCGCACGCTCAACAACAAGTCAGACTTCGAGAGCAGTTCGGCTTTGTAGTCATGATACAGCTCCAGAAGGAACGGATAGGCCACGTCCACTTTCAATTCTCGCAGATCATGAAAAGCAAGCTTGAGGTCGGTATCCGGTTCGCTACCCAGTGCCATAGCGCAGAAATGGCGAGCGTAGTCGCGGATTTCGCGAACGAGGCTTTCAATATGACTCTTGTCGTCCGCAAAGTTGGATCGCGAAATTCGTGCATGGCTCTTAAAGGCATCGTAAACCGCATTGATATTTGGGATATCGCCAGTCATCACCGTCAAATAATGTCGCATGAAACCATCGAAGTGCGTGCCGTAGGCTTCCTGTCCAAAATCCAGCTCCATCGGTCGCCAGAACTGCTCGTAAAGCCGTGTTTGCAGCACCGGCTCTAGCCCCATCAGTATGAAGTTTCGGATGAGATCTGCCTGACTCAACTCCTTGCCCGTCGAGTTCATACTCTCGAAAATAAGTTGCGGATTGTCTTGGTCGCGAGTCAGAGCGATGTCCACCACCACCAGCTTTGCCAGACCCTTGCACAGTGCCGCAAGATCCACTTTCTCCTCTTTGATCCAACTCTCAAACATCCCGTAGTTTCCCGTGATGCGCAACGACGGCTGGTGCGGTTCCTCCTCGTCCCCAACGATTGCTGTGAGCGATGACTTATCTGTCTGCGAGAGCAACAGTTTAAAATGTCTCTCGCCGACTTCTTCTGGGTTGAGCAAATAGTAATTTTTAATCTTCCGCTGCGAAAAGCCATCGAAGGGTTCTGTGTCGCCCACAGCCTTGGCCAGTGCCGCCAGCAACAACGATACCGAGGTGAGGCGTTGCTGCCCGTCGATGACCAAAAGTGGGGCCTGATGCGTTACTTGGGACAGACCACTTTCCACATAGACAATTGAGCCGACGAAATGCACGGCGATTTTGTCGCTGCTTCCGCACCGCACGATGTCGTCCCAAAGCTGACGACATTCCTTCTCCGTCCACGAATAGGTGCGTTGATAGATGGGGATAACGAACTGGGGCGATTTCTTTAGAAAATCGAGGAGTTTGGCTTCGGTGGCTTTCATGATTTATCCTTAAAGTTCTCTGCAAACGGTAATTTTACCCGCCAGCCTAGTCGTCAACTTATTGCGCGTCAATGAAAAGGACGGAAAGAGGCAGGTTTTGGTGGAACGCGACCGCCTGTTCCGAGTTCACCGAAGAGGGTCGGGCGCGTTTCCCTCCGGCGGCGGACAAGTAAGCACGCTCGGAGATCGTGCTCCACCTTGTACCCATTCGCTGCTTTTTGTCATTCGTTGGAAAAACTTCCCGACAAACAGTTTGACACTTAGCCAAACGACTAAGTATAAAGGCGGCATGAATAAACCACTGAACGCCATGAAAGCTCTTTCCGACCGAAACCGTCTCCGGGTGGTTGCGGCGCTGATGAATCATGAAGAACTCTGCGCCTGCCACATCATTGAACTCCTTGAAGTGACCGGTGCCACGGCCTCCCGCCACATGGGACTGCTGATCCGCTCCGGTCTGGTTCAAAGCCGCAAAGCCGGACGATGGGTTCATTACCGGCTGACCGATACGTTCCCTGCCCCGCTTTTCCAATGGTTGGAAACCGAACTGCAAACCGACTCCGGTATCAAAGCCGACCGCAAAGCCCTGGTAAAAATTACCTCATGCAAACATTGAGAGCGTATGGCCGCAACCAAAGCCATAAAGTGAAGAATTTTATCAGAATAATTAAGGGCAGAATAATGGGAGTTGGAAGAAATCACCGCCTAAAACTTTGAATGGGTAATATGAAGCGTGCCATCATCAAGCCTGATCTATGCATTAACTGTCCGGAGTGTGCTGTTATCGCGACGTGTGACCGGAATGCCATCATCCGCGAAAGTGTTCAGGACAAGCCGTGGATCGATTTTTACCAGTGCTCGGGATGTCTAAAGTGTAAACCTGCCTGTCCTCAACATGCCGTGGACGAGTTGCTGCAACCCTGTACCGGCACGCGCCGGATGAGTTGGTAAGAGGAAAAGGAAAATAATGAATTGGAAAACTGAATGGAAAAAGCTGGCGGTGATTGTTGCGGTGTTCCTCGGCTGTTTTTATCTGCCGGTCGGGTCGGCGCGATTTGACAACGCCATCCTCGAATCGTTTCATCTGGTGAAATGGTACGCGCGCGAGCACGTCCTGCTTTGCCTGATCCCCGCTTTTTTTATCGCCGGAGCCATTGCGGTTTTTGTCAGTCAGGCCTCGGTGATGAAATATCTCGGTGCCAAAGCCAATAAAGTACTGGCCTACGGTGTGGCTGCCGTGTCCGGAACCATTCTGGCGGTCTGCTCCTGCACGGTGCTGCCGCTCTTCGCAGGCATTTACCGCATGGGCGCGGGTCTCGGACCGGCATCCGCTTTTCTCTATTCCGGCCCGGCCATCAATATTCTCGCCATCGCTCTGACCGCCCGCGTACTGGGTGCACAGCTCGGCATCGCCCGCGCCGTCGGCGCGGTGGCGTTCAGCGTGATCATCGGCCTGCTGATGCATTTGATTTTCCGTAAAGAAGAGCAGGAAAAGGCGGCAGCGCAACTGCTGATGCCGGAGGAAGAGGTTAAACGTCCTCTCTGGCAGAATGGCCTCTATTTCGCCTCGATGGTCGGCATTCTGGTTTTTGCCAACTGGGGTAAACCGGACATAGAAACCGGGCTTTGGGCGGCGATCTTTTCCGCTAAATGGACGGTCACCGCTGTTTTCGCATCGGCACTGGGCTTGATGCTGGTGCTGTGGTTCGGAATCAAATGGTGGAAAGTTGCACTGACCGCCCTACCCGTCACCGCGCTGGCCATTGTATTCCCCGAACAACCGATGGTGGCGTTTGCCGCCGGTGCAATCGGTCTATCGGCGTTTACCAGCACGGACAAAGGCGAAGCAGGCGAATGGTTTTTATCGTCTTGGGGTTTTGCCAAACAGATCCTGCCGCTACTGCTGATCGGCGTGCTGGTGGCCGGGGCGTTGCTCGGACGCGTCGGCTATGAAGGACTCATTCCATCTGAGTGGGTCGCTACAGCGGTTGGCGGAAATTCGCTGCGCGCCAACTTTATTGCCTCGTTCGCCGGAGCCTTCATGTATTTTGCCACGCTCACCGAGGTGCCGATCCTTCAAGGACTGATCGGAAGCGGCATGGGCAAAGGCCCGGCACTCGCGTTACTGCTGGCCGGCCCGGCACTAAGCCTGCCGAGCATGCTCGTCATTCGCACCATACTTGGTACAAAAAAGACCGTGGTGTTTGTTTCGCTCGTGATCGTCATGGCTACAATTTCAGGAATGCTTTTTGGAATGCTTCCCTAGGAGAATTCAACTTATGGACGAACAAACCAGAGAACTTGCGGCGATTGCCGCCGCTGTGGCAGGAAAATGTCAGCCGTGCTTTACATATCATTTCAAGCAGGCTCAAAAACTTGGAATCCCTGACGAACAGATCCAAGGGATTATTCAACTGGCCAAAGACATACGGGCTTCCGGCGACAAGCACATGGATGAGTTTGCCGAAAGCCGCATGAAAGAAACACAGGAGACCACAAAATGAAAATTCAAATTCTGGGTACAGGATGTCCGAAATGCAAACAGCTCACACAGCACGCCGAAGAGGCCGTAAAGGCTCTCGGACTCGATGCCGAGATCGAAAAAGTTACGCAGATTAACAATATTATGAAATTCGGCGTGATGATGACTCCGGCACTGGCGGTGGACGGCACCGTCAAATCCGTTGGAAAACTGCTTTCAGTCGAAGAAATAAAAGGACTACTCAAATGAACAAATGGCATAAGTTGCTCATCGTGATCGCCCTGATCGGTGCAGTTGTCTTCATTGTGGAACACAAAAAACGGCAAGGCTTTGTCTGCGCTGGCGGCGTTTGTCCGCCGACCGATACGGCAGTCTGTGAAGCTCCTGCGCAGAAACCCCTGCCCCGCCTGCTCGATCTGGGTGCCGGTAAATGTACTTCTTGCAAGATGATGACCTCAGTCCTAGATGAACTGAAAACAACCTATGCCGGAAAGCTGGAGGTCGTATTCATTGACGTTTGGGAAAACAAACAGGCCGGCGAGCAGTACGGCATCCGGATGATCCCGACGCAGATTTTTTACGATGCCGAAGGGAAGGAACTGTTCCGGCATGAGGGCTTCTTCGCCAAAGAAGACATTCTCGCCAAGTGGAAAGAACTGGGAATTAAACTGTAATTGAACCACGGAACACACCGAATACACAGAAACCGGATCGGGTCTTCCATTTCCGTGTAATCCGAGTATTCCTTGGTAGAAAAGAATTTTTATGGAAACTCTGTTCACGAATCTAACGCGCGCGATGGAAAGCGCACCGCTGATCGCACTGAGCGCGGCGTTCATCTGGGGCATTCTGAGTATTCTGCTTAGCCCTTGCCACCTCGCATCGATTCCGCTGATTGTCGGTTTTATTGATGAGCAGGGTCGTATTTCAACCAAACGAGCGTTTTTGATTTCACTGCTTTTTTCAACCGGCATTCTGGTCACTATCGCCGCCATCGGTGGACTGACCGCTGCCGCCGGACGAATCATGGGCGACCTTGGATCGTCTGCGAATTATTTTATCGCGCTCATCTTCTTTGTTGTCGGCCTGCACTTGCTGGGTGTGATTCCAATACCTGGAAGCGGTCTCGGTCAGGTTAAAATAAAACAGCGCGGCGCGCTGGCCGCTTTCATACTCGGATTGTTTTTCGGCATTGCTCTCGGCCCCTGCACCTTCGCCTTCATGGCTCCGCTGCTTGGCATTGTTTTTAAAGCGGGTTCAGAACAACCGGTGTATGCCGGAAGTCTGCTTTTTCTTTACGGCATCGGCCACTGCGCGGTCATTGTGCTGGCTGGAACGTTCACCGAAGTGGTTCAGCATTATCTGAACTGGAGCGAGAAATCCAAAGGCTCAATCATCCTTAAAAAAATCTGCGGACTGCTGGTACTGATGGGCGGGCTCTATCTGGTTTACACAACGGATTAAAAGGAACTGATCATGAGAAAACTGAAAATACTCTTTCTTTGCACCGGAAATTCCTGCCGGAGCCAAATGGCCGAGGGCTGGGCGAACGCTCTGAAGAGCGATCTGATCGAATCCTGGTCGGCGGGTATCGAAACCCATGGACTCAATCTGAACGCTGTTAAAGTGATGGCCGAGGCGGGTGTGGATATTTCCGGACACAAATCTGAAAACGTCGCTGATCTTCTTCACATCCCATTCGATTACGTCATCACCGTCTGCGGCCACGCGAATGAGCACTGCCCGCTTTTTCCCGGAAAAGCAAAAGTCATTCATGTTGGATTTGACGACCCGCCAAAACTCGCCCGTGAACTGGCGGCGAAGGGCGTGGATGAAAACTCTCAATTAAACTGTTACCGCCGTGTGCGGGATGAAATCAAAGCCTTTATTGAAAAACTGCCTGGAGATTTGTCATGAAAAAGAAAAAAGTTCTGTTTTTCTGCAAGCATAATTCCTGCCGGAGTCAGATGGGCGAAGCCCTGTTGCGCCGCATAGCCGTCGACCGGTTCGACGTGTACAGTGCCGGACTTCATCCGCGACCGATCCATCCGCTGGTTTATACCGTGATGGAAGAACGCGGAATCGACATCTCGGCACAAACTCCCAAGAGCATCGACCTTTACACCGGAAAAGAAATTTTTGATTACATCCTGATCGTCTGTAAAGAATCAGAGGCGGACTGCCCGTCGCTGGTTCCGATGGCACTTGAAGTGTGATGCGTTGGCCGATGAGCGACCCGGCCTCTGTACAGGCAACGGTGCCAACGGATGCGCTTGAGGCATTTCGCGATATACGTGATGGAATGGAAATCAAACTGACTGACTGGCTGAAAAAACAGAAAGGCGCATAATGAAAAATCCCAATGACCGGAAACTGACGAACAATTTTGAACGCTATCTGACGGTCTGGGTCGGGCTTTGCATTGCGGGCGGTATTGTTCTTGGTAAACTTGCCCCGGGCGTGGCAAAAACGCTGGATGGCATGGCCATCTTTGTAAATGGTGCACCGGTTGTTTCCATTCCGATAGCCATCTGTCTGTTTTTCATGATGTATCCGATCATGGTGAAAATCGACTTCGCCTCGGTCGTCAAGGCCGGTAAAAGCGGGAAACCGGTCTGGCTGACTCTGTTTGTAAACTGGGCAATCAAGCCGTTTACCATGTACGGCATCGCCCTGCTCTTTCTCGGCGTTCTCTTCCGCAGCTTCATTGGCACAGAAGCCGTTGATCTGGTCAAAATGCCTTTCGGACTGGATCTGCCGGTCGGCGCGGTTCACGGCGCGGGAACTGTTGTACTGAACGAAGGGATTAAAATGCTTCAGGTCCCGCTGTGGCGTAGCTACTTTGCCGGGTGCATCCTGCTCGGAATTGCTCCCTGTACGGCCATGGTGCTGGTCTGGGGTTATCTGGCACGCGGCAACGACGGGCTGACGCTGATCATGGTAGCCATTAACTCGCTGTCTATGCTGGTGCTATACGGCGTGCTCGGCGGATTCCTGCTGGGCGTCGGCAAGCTTCCGGTTCCGTGGCAGGCACTGCTGTTATCCATCGCGATCTACGTCGCTCTGCCGCTGGTGTGCGGCTATCTGTCCCGGAAATGGATTATCAAAACCAAAGGCGAACAATGGTTTACCGGCAAGTTTCTGCATTTTCTGACTCCCATAACGATCATCGCCCTACTGACCACACTGGTCCTGCTGTTCAGCTTCAAAGGCGAAACAATCCTGAATAATCCATTGACCATTCTTTGGATTGCCATTCCGCTTTTTCTTCAGACGATGCTGATTTTCTGGCTGGGTTATGGATGGGCAAAATGGCTTAAACTGCCTTACATCGATGCAGCACCCGCCGCAATGATCGGTGCATCGAATCACTTCGAAGTCGCCATCGCCACAGCAACTATGCTGTTCGGACTTTCTTCAGGCGCGGCGCTGGCCACGGTAGTCGGCGTACTCATCGAAGTTCCGGTGATGCTATGGCTGGTCAAGATCTGTCTGCGCACGCAAAACTGGTTTCAAAGATCGGAATAATGGATTGTTGCTGTAAGAAAAACCGGGAACACTGGCTTACCGGAAGCGTTGAAACGCCGGCCGGAAAAGTTCCAGAGATTGGAACCCGGCTGATGCTTCACGATGAACTGGGCGCGCTCAAGGTTCGTTTCGCCATCGGACGCATGGACTACAGCATTTCGCCCGGCCTCTACGCCGTTGGCGCACCGACACCTGAGTCGCCGGTATTCGTCACGGCCAATTATAAACTCACCTTTGATTATCTGCGGCGCGAACTGGGCGGCATTGACGGCTGGATTCTGGTGCTCGACACCAAAGGTATCAATGTCTGGTGTGCCGCAGGCAAAGGAACTTTCAGTACGGACGAAATTGTCAAGAGGGTCGAAGAAACCGAAATTTTCCGGGTCGTCTCGCATAATAAACTGATTGTTCCGCAGCTCGGCGCACCCGGTGTTTCGGCACAGGAAGTACAGAAGCGATGCGGCTTTCAAGTCATCTACGGCCCGGTGCGTGCTGAAGATATTCCGGCCTTTCTCTCCGCCAATTTCAAAACCACACCGGAAATGCGCCGTGTCCGCTTTGGTATGCGTGATCGGATCGCTGTCATTCCCGTTGAACTGGTGATTTGGTTCAAACAGGCTCTCGGACTGGCTGTTTTACTCACACTGTTCGACGCCATCTCCTGTACCGGATTCAGCTTCGCTGCGGCTCCGCGCGCCTTCGGACTTGTTTTCACCGGCTGGCTGACCGGCGGTGTACTGGTTCCTATTCTCCTTCCGTGGCTGCCCGGCAGAGCTTTCTCAATTGCTGACCGCTATTGTATCGTTCATGGCGCTCAACTTCACAGGGACCTCCACCTACACCTCGATGTCTGGTGTAAAAAAGGAAATGAAATTTGCCATTCCGCTTCAACTATCGGCACTGCTTGCCGGAATAATCTTCATCGTGCTTGGAGGCCTGCAATGAATTATCTCAAAAATGTCGCGACACTGAAACTGGATGTTGAAACATGCATCGGATGCGGACAATGCATCGAGGTCTGTCCGCACGATGTTTTTACTCTGGAAAACGGAAAAGCGCGAATTGCTGATCTTGATGCCTGCATGGAGTGCGGCGCCTGCGCGAAAAACTGTCCCATACAGGCACTTCGCGTAAAAACCGGAGTCGGCTGTGCCAGCGGAATTCTCAGCGGGATTTTACGCGGCGGAGATGCCTGTTGCGGTGAGGGCGGCTGTTGCGGATAGAACAGATTAAAGCGTCTGAAGTATGCTGGTTATTTTTTCTTCCGCACCGCCTTTAACAATCCAGACCAATTTTGAAATGGTACCGGATTGCGGTGTCCGGATAATGCCAGCCGTTGAGTAATCAAAAAACTCACCGGCGAGTGTGCCTTTAATGCGATAAATATCACCGGCATGCGCCAGAACAAACGCGGCCAGCGTGGTTCCATTGAATGGCTGTTCCGTAACAAACGTGGCATAATTGGGATCACGGCATTTAGCGTATTCGCCATGCAATCCGCGCGGCGCATGTTCAGCAAACAGATCAATTTCCGTTTCACAGCGAACCGTCTGAATCCGTTCCGCCGAGGGATTGATTTCACGCACAAGCGTGTCGGCTTCCGCAATTTTTTCCGGCGCATTGCGATCCGCTTTGTTGATCAGCACAACATCCGAGGCTTCGATCTGCGAAATGATATTCGGCAAGGTGTGCCGCAGTTTAAGAAAACTGTTCGGGTCAATCACGCTGACAACCGTTGCCAGTCGGTACTGGTTACTCAGTCCTGTTTCGTCCAGCATCTGCTCCATCACTTTGGGATTAGCCATACCGCTCGCTTCAATCACTACGCCGGCAGCATCCGGCCAATGCCCGGCAACCTTTTTAAGCTGGCCGATAAACTCAGTAACCAGACATTTGCAAAAAATGCTTCCGCCGGGAATGGAGACCACATTCGGATTTTCCGCAGATACGATGGCTCCATCGACATCGTGTGCCGAAAATTCATTGATCAAATAGACAATCTTTCGGTCGCGGTTCTGGGCGACAATATTTTTTAAAAATGTCGTCTTTCCTGTTCCAAGGAATCCCGTAACCAGACAGATCGGAAGCATCATGAACCCCTTTTGTCAAAAGTCTGAAAGTCGAAAGTCCAAGGTTTAAACTGACATTCGACCTGTGACCTTCAGACCTTCGACTCTC
Organism: uncultured Verrucomicrobiota bacterium; assembly: GCA_964398915.1. GTDB lineage: Bacteria > Verrucomicrobiota > Kiritimatiellia > Kiritimatiellales > Tichowtungiaceae > Tichowtungia. The sequence goes on along the minus strand of CAYNOR010000002.1, from coordinate 181,985 downwards.
TCTCTTTACTTCCCTGCTGCCTCTTCAATCGCTGCGACCAGTGTTTTCTGATCCGGAATGATCGAGGCAAATTTAACTTCGCCGTTGATACAGATCGTCGGCAGATTTTTGACACCGAGCTTAACCATCATGCCGATACCGGTGCGCACTTTAATCTTGTGCTCATTGATGTAGCAAATCGGACTGGCGGCTTCCGCAGCCTTCTGCACAGCTTCCATCATGTACTGACACGGCGCGCAGGACGTTGAATCGAGTGTAATCACATCAATCAGCACGGTGTTGGCTGATTTGTAGTTGGGCAGTTTGATGTCATCAAAAGCATCTGCTTTTTTGGCAGTCAGCGTTTTTGCCGATTCGCGCTTGTATTCATCGTGCACCATGTCGGCAACAGCCTGAAGATTTTTAACCGGCACGGCATACGGCAGATCGCATCCCGGCGCCAGAATGAAACCTTTGGAGCCACTCTTTGCCATGATATCGAGTGTTTCCATTTTTGCATCATCCTCATCGCCTAACAACAGCACAGCGGTCAATTTGATATTTCCGCCAAATGATTTGTTTTCGTCAGAACAAAGCTGGCGCAGTTTTGCCATGTCAATCTGCTCATCTACCGAAATGCAATCCGCCGTGGTTTTCACCATGACTTCCAGATTGCGGGTTACATCGCCGCAAACGAAAATAGATGATAATCCTCCGGCCTTGCGGATGTGATCGTACACCCTATTCATAGCCGGCGTGACGAATTGTGCAAAATGATCCGGAGAAATCTGGCTGGTCATTGGATCAACGACAGCGATTACATCGGCACCATGTTTGAGATAAATATCCGCCGACCTGATACAAACTTCGGCGCAATAATCAATGACGGCGAGCACCTTATCTTCGTCATCGTACATATCGAGAAAAATTTCATTTCCGAGCAGATGCAGCGCCAGCGTAAACGGGCCACAGATCAGACCGTAGAGCGCCGTATCAGAACCGATTTCATTTTTCAGCGTTTCCAAGGCCTGAACGACAATCGGGAAACGTCCTTTTGTTTCATCGAGTTCCGGCAGATCAGTGACCTTTTTTCCCTCAGCCAGCGGGTGGCTGACCACAGCGGGAGGAACTTCATCAGCCCAGTGCAGTCGGCAACCGAGAATTTCGGCTTCCACCTGCAAATCGAACATCACCGGCAATCCGTCCGGCTTGTAGAGCTCTTTGGCCTTCTTAAGGCCGGCGACCAGCAGGTCGGCTGACTGCAGATAGTCCGTTGCGGTTTTACCAATCAGAAATCCTCCATGGCACCCAACAAAGGGCAGCCAGGCTGGACGAGAAGTTTTTTTGCCCTTAAGCGCATTCAGAAGCAGTTCTTTTCCAGTCATAATTTTATCTCCGGTTATTCGTTCAAAATCCTAAAATTCAATGCGTACAGCCTACTTGCTGATACCCGTACGGGATAGAACGCATTTAATTAAAATATGACGATCTTGTCTTAACATCGGATAAATAAGCTAAAAGCAGCCTATAAATATGACTTTGTTGCTTTTTTGCTAAATTGCAATGCATAGATCATTTTAGCGCCGGCGGTAATCAGCCCTATCGATTCAGGTTTTGCTTTGAAATCCGCCCCGGCAAGAACCAAGGCATCGCTGACTACAGCGGCATCCAATGAATGAGTCTTCTCAGAGGCTAAAACCTGTGTCAGAAGATGACAAACAGACGCCTGCTCTTCCACAGGCAGAATCGTGGACTGAAGCATCTGACGCGCAACATCAAGGGGTTGTCTTTCGTTTTGCAACAGCGCAACCAGTAATGCGCCGGTTTTAACGCGGCACGGATCCCCGCCTTCCGAGGTCAGCAGCAGATTGGCAATCCGGTAAATTTCCATCGCCATTTCATACTGTTGCGGCTGACTTTCCATCTGTGTTTTAAGCTGCGCTTTAAGTTTTTCAATAACCGGCGCGGCGGCCAGTTGTTCGTCCGCAGACCGCCCTAAACATTGACTTCCGAATTTACACCACTTAGCGCAACCAAGATCAATGCGCGGGTTGCGCACTTCTTTTTGGCAGACACGACAGAGGCGGAGCGGTTCATCTTTCCAGAATTCAATGGAATTGTCGCAATACGGACAGCAGACATCAAAAATATCTTTAGCTGTCCAGTAGCGCATATCCTGCCCGGGGCAGCGCGGCATATTATTTCTCCTCGAGTTTTTTGACCAACGCTCTGAATTGAGCCAGACAAAGACGTCTGAACGGACCTTCACTCATGCCATAGACAATTGCATTCACCGTCAGAGTCAGCTTTTCGACCGGACCGGCGGGCAATCGGCCGCTCTGCGTCGGCGACTGATCGTGATGGGTTACACTGAATACGGCATAACCAATCGGCTCGGTTTTAACAACGGCCTTAAGGTGTCCTATTAAAATGCCATTGACAGGTTTTAACTGTTGCGCCAGCTGCTGCAGAAAATGCCCAATCAGATGGATCGCGTCAACGTTCGGGGATTCCACGGTCACAGACGAAGCAAAAATAGAAGCCTTGGGCAGATCATTTTCAGCGGATAGAACAACGACCGGTTTTTCTATTTCACCCTGAGCAGTAAGAGCGGTGATTTTTCCAATCAGCTGATCGACATTTGTCCCCTGCTGTGCCGAGATACAGATCAACTCTGCGGACGGATTGACTTCCAGCAGGCGCCGCTGAAGCTCCGTAAGCTGTTCCGGAGAGACCCTGTCAGCTTTATTGACAGCCACCAGATCGGCGATTTCGATTCCATCGTGAACCAGTGGAATCGAAAAATCACGGATCGCCGGCAACCGCTCTGCGTCGACCACCGCAACCATAACAGTCTTCTCAATCTCACCGCTATATCCGCACAGACAATGTTGAATCTGCTTCGGACCGGCGACACCGGATGGTTCTAAGAAAACGATATCCGGCTTCACCTCCCGTTCCAGTTCGAGCAACGTGTGAATCAAATCGTGACGGAGACTGCAACAGACGCAACCGGAATAAATTTCCCGGACGGACAGCCCTTCCGCTTTCAGCAATTCACCGTCCACGCCGGTTTTTCCAACTTCGTTTTCGATGATAGCAACCTTACGGCCCTGTCCGCTGAAGGTTTTTGCCAGCGTAAGCAGCAAGGTGGTTTTGCCGCTGCCCAGAAATCCACTGATGACGATGAGTTTCATGAAGATTTTCCAATTTCTGGATCAAAATAATTATGGTCAAAACAACCCAAAGCAAATGCGTCCGGCCAGCACAGAGGCATCATCGGCACAGAAAACACGTTTGACCGGCGCATTAAAAAAAAGTTCGGCTTCCGCCGGAAACTCATCATCGCCGAGTCGATAAATCAGCGTGACATACAAACAACCGACAGCATGAATCCGGGCGCTGAAATCACCATGCTCCAAGGACTGGAAATCGAAGCGGTTCATGGCGGCTTTCAAGTCATCCAGCCGGTTTCCATAGCGTTTGACCAGCGGCCTGACCGTGCGGGAAAGGAACGGCTCCAGATAAAATGCTCCGCCAGGAAAATCCCTAAAGGTAATCAGTTCATCGGATGGACTCAGCGGCGACTCGCACAGCAGCAGATGGAGAATCAGAATGCGGTCGGCTTCCTTGGCGGGCGCACCGGTTTTACTCACCATCAGTTCAAAGGTGTCGGCAGTCAGCAGAAAATCAGTGCCGAATGCCCGCAGGTTGAGGCGCCCGTCAACTGGAGCCGGAAGTTTCAGGGCCGCGCAGCGCGCCGGCAGATCAACTGTTTTCAATTTGGCAACCGCCATGCGGATTACCTCAGCGTGCGCATCCTGTTTTGACATGGTCAACTCCTAATGCTGAATCCAATACATTTCGCGGCCAGACCCGAAACACTCATGCTCAGCATGACGGCATCATGCGGAATGAGAAGATATTTCCAAGCTTCGATCATGTCATTACCCTGTTATGCTTTCTAACGAACCGTCCTCAACAGCATAATCCACCCCGATGGCTAAAAAGTGCTGCTGCCCGCAGGCTATTTTATCCGTTTCCGGCAGGCGTAATTTGAGTTTGTCTTTCGTCGATTTGGTTTCACGGATCATATAGACAATCTGGCCGTTCTTTTTGAGGATCGCCCAGTCCGGGTTGTAGTTTCCAATCGGCGTCGGCACCTTGAACCATGAGGGCAACTTGATGAAGTATTTGATGTCTCTCAATGCTTCGAGATCTTCGGCGAACTTACGCTCCACGCCGGAGTCGTACAGGATGTAATCGTAAACTGATTTTCCGGTCGGAACAACCCGGTCTTTTGCGAACTCCAGCTTATGTTCGTCTTCTCTGAATCGGGACATTTCATAAGACACGGCGTCGAGCTTCTCGTATTGAATGCCCTCAATAACCAGCCGGTGCAGAATATCACGAATCTGTTTTACACAAGCATCCATGAAGGCTTGGGGGTTTGCAGGAAAGTCTGCGAGACGCCCAGATTTTTTGAGAATGGCGGAGATGGTGCTGCGGGTCAGCTCCACCTTGCTTTGAATGTAGGACAAAACATCAGGAAGACGTGTTGCATGAGTGCCGTATTCCACCTGCGGCGTACGCACCAGATTCGCGGAAACACCACCAGCTTCGATACCAATATCAACCAGATTGGAGCGCAATCTGGGCGGAAGAACCGGCTCCATTTTGGCAATTGCGGCAGACGCTTTTCCAATCAGGTCAGCGGTTTCATAGGTCACGCTGTAAATCGTGCGGGTATTGATTGTGTTCCAGAACCGTTCAAACTCTGGATCAAGCAGAACCTTTTCATTCACCTTGGCCCGAACTTTATTGTGATAGTTATCAATATGGGATTTAAGCTGATACCGTTCGACCGTCTTAATCACGTCGAGCGTCGCGTCTTTAAACTCCGCTGGAAGGCCAAACGTGTGTGACTCTACAGCCCGTCCGAACGAGTCCAGAATAAATCCGTCGTCTGCAATCCAGCCGCCTGTCTTCAGATGTTCCCAAATGGAATCAGACATTTCTCTGCTGACACTTGCCTCGGCACCGTCCAGATCAAACAGAAGCCCGGCAAACGCTTCCCGTGGAAGCCGTCCAAAGACCACGCCGCAATCCTCCTCGAACTCTTTCTGTAATTTAGCAACGAACTCCTGATAGCTCTCGTTCGCGATGACCACCAGATTATTGACGTAGTCGTCAAAGACCCGTTCACCGTTCTGGTTGACCGGCAGACGGAGTCCGCGCCCGATTTCCTGTCGTTTCTTCAATGTCGAAACCGTTTCGTTCAGGGTGCAGATTTGGAAAACATTCGGGTTGTCCCAGCCTTCACGCAGAGCCGAATGGGAAAAAATGAACTTCAGCGGGGTGTCGAGGCTCAGCAACCGCTGTTTGTCTCTCATAATCAGGCTGTAGGTATCCTCGTCGTCCTGCGTGCTGCCGGTCGTATTCTTTTCAACGCCCTTCCTATCCTTGGAAAAATAGCCGTTGTGGAGCTCGGGTACCGCCGAAATCCCCTTCGGGAACAACGTTGTCTGATAGCGTTGAGCCTCTTCGAGATAAATCTCCTCAAACCATTTGGCGTAAGGTCCCGGCGTATGCCCGTCCTTGGTGTGAATCCGGTAGTTTTCGACCCGGTCGAGGAAGAACAAAGAAAGCACTTTGATTCCCATGCCCTGAACCTGCTCCTCTTTCTCAAAATGCGCCCGGATCGTTTCACGAATCTGCCGCTTAACCACGTCCGAACGGTTGCCGCCCTGTTCCTCGCCCAAACGCATCCGAACGCCATTGGCGAAACGTACAAACTCCATGCCGGGGCGGGCATTAATTTCTGTCACAACAAACCCGTTCCGATAGGCCTTGTTCAGCTCAAATGCGGTGCGCAGATAAACGTAGGTTTTGCCGGTAAACGCACCGGGAGATTTCTTCCCCAGCGCATAGAGCTGCAACAACTCCGACAAGAATACTTCGTATTTCACGTAAATTTTTAGAAACGCAAGATCATAGCGGCGCCCTTCAGCGCCAGCCTTCCAGAACTCAACTTCGTTTCTAAATTGATCGAGGGAGTCCATTACATTCGCTCTGCAACAAAGTCGTTCAAAAACTGAATACGAAGGCGGCGTTCCTTTGCGCTGGTTGTTCGAGACTTATGATAATCGAGGAATTTTGAAAAACGAATCTGAGCCTCTTCATCAAGTGTTTGCTGATCCGCTGGAGCCTGTGCTCGCTCCAGATAGGATTCGAACTCTGTGAGAATATTCTTAAGTTTCCCAGTGTTACCGAGAATAGCATCTGCGGACAACTGATCGATGCGACTTAATTCACAGGCCGGAAGACCAAACATCTGGTGTGAAAGAAATGCGTACAAAGTGTAAAATGCTACTTTACGATGGAAAAACCGTGTTTGGAAGTCATGATCATCTATCAATTCACCTATTACAGCCGTCACTGCCATAAGTTGGTCTTCAATAATGTCAAGAGTCTCAAACTTATCGTCATATTTTTTATAGTAAGAGTTAATAACCGTAGGGGTCTCCGTAAGTACGCCATCTATCGTGAGCATCGCCAGTCCGGACACCAGTTCAGCATCCTGCATTCGAGCAAATTGTTGAACGGTAAAAGTTCCCAGATTGATAAATAAATCCTTAAGACGTTTTGTCATTCCGTATACAAACACCTTGAACAACCCCCAGTACTGAGCATTCCGAAGCTCTTGCCTGTTAAGCGTCATACTGTTTGTATTTAAACGAGCAAACATATCGTAGATCACTGCGTCGTCTGTTGTTTTGATTACCTCAACAGATAGCTCGAATCCTAAGATCTTTTCTTTTACAGGATATGGGAGCTGACTATAGAGGAGGTCTCCATAATCTTTATTATGCGATTTTAAGATAGGAAACTTATCGTCTACGTAATCGAGTATTGTGCGAAGTCGTTGCTGTCCATCAATAACCTCACGGAAAGTTTTTCCGGCGGACACATCAATTTTTTGCTGTATAAAAATAGGAGGAACCGGCAATCCCTCAAGAATAGTGTCGATTAAGTACGACTTTGCATTCTGATTCCAAACAGAGTTTCGCTGATACTTTGGTGAAAGCAGAAGCTCCCCCCGTTTATGCCATGAGAGAAACTCATTAATATCCTGCGTTCTGGTCGTCTTAATATCACTCATTACTTTTTCTCCTTTTACACCGTCCGGAAATCTTCAACCTCGTGGGATTTCATAATCTGCACGGCGTTGGTTTTGAGCTGGTCGTTCCCGGCAAAGCCGCGGTCGAGGCAAAGCACCCGCGCCGGTGACAGCTTCGCCATCGCCGTAATCACCTCTTTGGTCAGCGCAGGCTCCAGGCAGATCAGCAACGCGCCGCCCGCGATGGAATAGACGGTTTTGTCGGCCAGCTTCAGCGTTTCGACCTTCGCGGTCAGCTCAAACCCGGACTTCATCAGCAGTTCATACAGAATATCGTCCGGCGTGCTTTTCGGATCAAGGTGATCAACACCCAGCTCCAGCTGTTTGGCAATTGCCTCGGCGGTGATACCGTCCGCCGCCTCCGCCTGCCACGCCTTGAAGTTTGATCGATCCAGCTTGAACACCTTGAAGCCGGGTTTCGCAGCCGGTTTTTTATCGACTGCCGGAGTATCGAACAGGTCGCTCTCTGGGTTCTTCGCTTCGGTTTCCAACTTTTGAATAAACAAACGAGCTCGCTGTTTTCCAATCTCACTAATATTTTCCGGCAATCCCAGCTCGTTAAGGTACTTTATGGCATTTTCCACGGCCTTTTTTGAGGAGCCAGTGGCCGTCTTCTCCATCACACGCAGGTCTTCCGGCAACTGCACCAAAATCGACCTACACAGACTTCCTTGCTCGTGGTTCAGCTCCATGACGGCCTGAAATGTTGTCCCGGAACCTGCAAAGAAGTCCAAAACGATATCGTCGCCCTTTACGCCGACAGCTTTAAACATATCCTTCAAAAGGATTTCATCCTTCGGGTTTGTGAACAGCTTCACCCCAAAGAGTGCCGCCAGCCTGTTTGACGCAGCTCGGCTGTCTTGAAATTTGATGCTGCAAAGGCTTTGGAACTCCGTTTCTTTTAGATAGGTCTTATTGCAGGGAACCGTGGTGTGATCATCACCAAAATGAACCAGTTTGTCAGTGATTCGTTTACGCATCGTCTCTTCCGGATATCGCCATCCGCTGGCAGGCTCTTTGCAAACCTGCTTCGTTTCCGGATGCAATACATCGAACCTATACTGCCCAAAATTCGGGCCGGAAATATCAGCAGGGAAGTACACGCCTTGTTCATCCATCCAGCTGTAATGCTTACTGGCACTGATCGGGTGAGATAGAGGGAATTGCTTATACCATTCCAGCGCCGCTTGATGGATCGCCTTCCAATCGTTCCCGTGCTTGGCTCGGAACCCAGTGAACGCATCGTAAATCTGATCCAGTCCTTCTTTTTTTTCCTGCCAGAGGCCCTTGTTTGAGGTTTTGTCTTTGACGTAGGCCAGAATATATTCGTGCTGAATCGATATGTAGTCCTGATCGTTTTTGCTGCTGTTCTTCCAAATGATTTCCCCGCAATAGTTTTCCTCCCCGAACATCTCGTCGCAGAGTTTACGAAGGTTGGAAACTTCATTTTCGTCAATGGAGATAAAAATGACGCCATCGTCGCGGAGCAGGTTGCGGGCGAGGAAGAGGCGCGGATACATCATGTTGAGCCATTTGGAGTGGAAGCGTCCTTCGGACTCGGTGTTGGTGGAAAATTTCTTTCCACTCTCATCCGTCTGCCCGGTGTATTCGAGGTAGGTGTCGAGGTTTTCCTTAAAGTTGTCGGGATAGATGAACTCCTTGCCGGTGTTGTAGGGCGGGTCGATGTAGATCATCTTGACCTTGCCGTAATAGCTCTTCTGCAGCAGCTTCAGCGCTTCCAGATTATCGCCTTCAATAAACAGATTTTCGGTACCGTCAAAGTTGACCGATTCCGCCTTGCAGGGTTTGAGCGTTCCGGCGGAGGGCTGTTGAATGACTTTGAAGCAGTCGCGTTTGCCCGGCCAGCTCATGCCGTAGCGCTCGACGCCGTCGTCGGCCTCTTCACCCAGCGTCAGCTTCAGCCGGTCAAAATCAACCTTTCCTTCCGTGAACACCTCAGGAAAGAGCTGCCGCAGTTTGGCCTTCTGCTCTTCCGTGATCTTCTGCGAAGTCAGTTCCATCGGTTCCGGTTTACTCATTGTTTCGTTCCCTTCAAAGCCTGCGCCGGTCGCGCCGCAACGGCCGGTTTCTTCCTCTTTGCCTCTTCTGCTGCAAGCAACGTATTCCACAATCCTTTGCCAATCAATGAGATAAAGCTTTCACTCCCATTGATTGCAAGCGGGCTTGCAACCAAATCCTTTGAGCTTCCGAGAACATATTTCCTGCTCCGTGTTCCAGCTTCTGGATTCTGGATTCGCAAATGACCGGACTCCACCCACCCAGTCAAGAAGCGGGAGGCTTTGTATTTCTCAGTATCCGGGAGGTTCAATATGGTTCTCAATTCCTTGTTGCTGATGGATTCGTGCCTTTCCAGATAGTCCTTAATCAGCTCCCACTCTGACAGCTTTGCTTCGTTGGATATCCGAACCAGAACAGCCTCTTTGTTTTTTTCAGTGACCTCTGTAAAAACAGGAGGATAAAGACCCATTCGGCTCATGGTGTTCCGCATCATCCGAACGCCCTCCCCGGCATCGAGGTTCGGCGGGTTTGGAAATTCACGGACATGATCCGTAAGCATTGGATTCCGAGGCTTGCTCCCTGCGACCCCGATGTTCTGAGGAGTGATCGCCCCCGGAAAGAGTCCCGGGCTTTCCACTTCAATACGGTTGGTAAAGATCCGGATGTGAATGTCTCCAGACACATAATAATCGCGGTGCAGTACCGCATTGGTAATTGCCTCTTGCACCACCTGACGGGGATATTGTTGCTTTAATTCAAATCCCTGCGCCGTTCGCTGAATGCCGCTGTCCAGCTCCCGACCAACGGCAGCAACCGCTTCCCGAATCTGTTTTAAGATCGGGCCGGTAACGGTGACGGGCGGATGTAACAGGTTCGGATCGGCACCATATTCCACTTCATGCCCACGATAATGGAAAATACGAATCGCACATTTTCTTTTGAGCAGGCCGTTGGGTTCTTCAGCAAAAAGTAAAACTGCCCCGACTGTCGGCTTCCACTTCTCTTTATCCAGAATGACCAGACCAAGGTGCTTTGCGGCATCTGCAAACGGGCGGGTCAACTTTCTTTGTTTGGCATATTCCTGCCACCACTCGGTTTCAAGCAGTTCAACCGGAACATCAACCGGCTGGCTTACCACCGACTCCACGCCACGCCGCAGGCAAAGACGATGAATTTCCTGGGCTCCAATTTGACGGTTCTGACTGCCTGACCGCAGATAGGTTGTATTGTTGGTTGAGTGAACCGTGCTGCTTTTTTCAATGCGTATGATAACCACGGTGACCACGGAACCGTCACTTTTTTCTATGGAGATATCTTGATAGGCGGGAGATTCGATTTCCGGCGGGGCAAGCGGAGGAACAATCTGATCTAGGAAGGCTCTTTTAATTTCGCCAAGAGCTTCCGGATTCTCTTCCGTACCAAAAAGACGCGCTTCTCCGGTTCCCTGTTTTTGATCGCCAACTCCAAGAACAATAAAGCCGCCGTCTCCGTTTGCTAAAGAACAAGCCGTCTTAACAACGCTACTTACATTGCCAATCCGCTTAAAATCTAAATGTTCGTTCTCAGAGGCTGCCAAAACATTAACAACCCACTGATCCTTAGCGCTTAATGGTTTTCCCATAACCCGATTCCTACTTGATATTCCATGCCACCGTAAAAATTTCTTTGCTGAAGGTATTACATTTCAGCTGCTTTTCCACTTTGTCGATCAATTCATCTTTCTGCTCTTCAATCGTCCGGGCGGCGTCATCATAACTGCGCCAAGCTTCATCCCGTTTTTTCTGCAAGTCGCGGATTTTTTTCTGCAATCCCAATTTGTCCGGCAGACTATGCGCCCGGCGCGCCTCTTTTTTAAGCTCTTTTATCAGCTCATCCTGTTCTTTCAGCACCGTCTTGAGGGTAACGCGGCGATCCTCGGCCCACTTTTCGAGCTTTTCCATTTCCTCATCAAAAAAGACCGCGTTACGCTCTGAAATTTCCCCCAGTAAGGCCTTCTGCTTTTTCTCCAGAATTTTTGTGCTTTGCTGGCTCTTCTGAATAGCTCTTGAACCGGTTTCCCCGGGCAGGTCGAACAAACGACGGCACTGGTCGTCATCCAGTTCCTTTCCGTTATCCATGCACGCCCCAAACAGAATATAGTCCTCCGCTTCCAGAGCACTGACCGAAAAGTGCTGTGCAGTCAGCGTTCCGCTCTTCCCAACCAACGACTTCAGAATGCTGATGTTCTTGCCGCTACCGGTGTAGTCGAAGGTGATTTCAACCGGAGCCAGCTCCTGCTCTTTGGCTTCTTTGATCAGCTTCTGCGCCAATGGGTGGTTCAGCCGGTATTGATGTCCGGCTGCCAGCTCTCTGACTTTGACGCCGGATTTCAGGCAATAGGTTTATTTTTTGTGTTTGAAGCAGAGCTTCTCGTCATCAAACTCGGCCTGTCCAGCCAACAGATGCCGGGTCATCCGCCAAAGTAGAGCTTCGTAGCGGCTGAGCGCCTCTTTACTCTGCGCGTCGTACACCTTCAGTTTTTCAGCCACTTCGGTATCGAAGTGCTCCAGCAATTTCTGGCGGGTGCTTTTGAGGCTTTCGTCAATCTCTCCGCCCATCTCCGCCTGCAAGAGGTCGAAAGCGTCCTTAATCTGTTCCGGTGTGCGGCAGGACTGATAAATCTCAACAATCCGTTTTTCAAAATCGACGCCGGATTCAATCGCGCCGAGTACTTCGTCGGATGCCCCGAATACTCCTTTGAAGAGCTGGAATTTTTCGGAGAGAAGCTCAAACACACGCTGATCGGCGGCGTTGTTGCGGTTGAGGAAATTGACCACGACCACGTCGTGTTTCTGGCCGTAGCGGTGACAACGCCCGATGCGCTGCTCAATGCGCTGCGGGTTCCACGGGAGGTCATAGTTGACCACCAAAGAGCAGAACTGAAGATTGATCCCTTCTGCCGCCGCTTCGGTGGCGATCATGATTTGTGCGTTATTCCGGAAGTGTTCCACCAGCGCGGCACGGGTGTCGGCAGTACGCGAGCCACTTATTTTATCCGTGCCTTCGTTGCGGGCCTTCCAGTCGGAGTAAATCTGTTTGGCAATCGGGTCGCTGTTGGTGCCGTTGAACAGGACAATCTTTCCGTCGCACCCATTTTCCGAAAGTAGCTGGAGAACATAGTTTTGTGTGCGACGGGATTCGGTAAAGATAATCGCCTTCTCCGCGCCCCCCAGCCCACGAGCCATGGAAAACCCAGCTTCCAACGCCTGAAGAAGAGCTTCCCCTTTGGCGTTCTGTGTGATCTGCATCGCCAATTCGTAGAAGCTGCGTAAGTCCTGAATCTCAAGCTGAATGGCCAGTTTTTCGTCCGGAGTCAGCGAGACGGAAGCCTCTTCATCTTCCGGCTCATCCGCTTCATCCATGTATTCTTCGTAGGTTTCAAAATCCTCTTCGATTTCTCCGGCGGATTTTGCGATGAGTCTGGCGTCTTCCTTCAGCATCCGTTCCAGCTTGTTGGCCAGTGAGTCGAGCGCTCCGGCAATGGCAAAGGTGGAGGATGCCAGTAGCTTGCGCATGATGAGAGTCATCAGACTGCGCTGGCTGGCCGGGAGGGCCATCAGGTTCGGACGGCACAGGTAATCCGAAACCATGTCGTACAGCACCTGCTCGTCCGGGGTCGGGATGAAGTCCTGCGTGTAAGCTTGCCGTTCCGTGTATTTGATATAGGGCTGCACCTGTCGCCGAAGAGTCCGCTTGCAAACCGGCTCCAACCGTTTTTTCAGATCATCGAAGGCATCATCGCCAGTCAGACGGGAAAATTGCGCTTTGTAGCTCTTCAGGTCGCCGAAGACGTGTTCGTCAATAAAACTAACCAGCCCGTAGAGTTCGAGCAGTGAGTTCTGCAACGGGGTCGCGGTCAGCAAAAGCTTCGGAGCGTGCTCCAGCGCTTTCTTCAATTCGTTTGCAATCTTGTTGCCCGGTTTATAAACATTCCGAAGCCGGTGCGCTTCATCCATCACCACCAAGTCCCACGGCACTTTGCGGAGAAATTCCGCTTTATTGCGGGCAAATGGATAAGAGCAAATCACGATTTCATCGGCCTCAAACGGATTCGCTACGCCCTGTTTCACGGCTTTGTTAAAGCTCCCTGACTCCAGAATCCGCGACGGAAGATAAAATTTATCCTGAAGCTCCTGGTACCACTGCTTCCGGAGGCTGGATGGCAAAACCAGCAGAATCTTTCTCTTTCGCTCCGCCCACTTCTGCGCGAGCACAATCCCGGCTTCAATCGTTTTCCCGAGACCCACCTCGTCGGCCAGTAAAGCTCCTTTGGAAAGTGGAGAACGGAACGCAAACAGCGCGGCATCCACCTGATGGGGATTTAAATCAACCTGAGAATCCATCAGCGTGGAAGCAATCCGCTCCACACTGTCCGACGGACACCTGCGCGTCAGTTCATAGGCAAAATATTTCGCATGATAATCCGTCAGCATCAGGTTCCTGTCGTATAGTTCCAAAGATTGCCATTCCACTGCGTTCCATTGCCGTCGGACAGGACGGCCTCTCTCAACAATAGTCTCGGGTGGAAGGTTTCTACCGAATTATCGACCCGATTGCCAATCTCTACGGTTATTTCTTAATCGGGCGAACCGTGGGAAATAGCGCCGCATCCGTATGCGGCAGAAACAGCGCGGCAGTGTACTGATCCATATACGCCGGATCGGTGCTGAGTTCGATATACGTCATGCGGTTGGCCAGTTCGATCTGCCGCTGATAGTAATCACGGGAAACCAGCGTCATGTAGGAACCCATGAGCGATGCATTCCCTATATATTTAAATTTTTCACGCGGCAGGTCGGGAATCAGTCCGAGGACTGTCGCTTTATCTAAATCCAGAAAACGACCGAATCCTCCGGCAATATAGATACAGGTCAGATCATCGAATGTCATGCTGACCTGCTTCAGCATCAGGGCACAGGCCGAGTAAATCGCGGCCTTAGTACGGATTATATTTTCAATATCGCTTTCATTGATCCGCAACGCCTTACCCGTGCCGCTTTCCTCCGCCGTCGCCAAGATATAAAATGCATTGCGCCCGGCTATTTCAATGACCGGCGACGGCTTTTCTCGGTTTATTTTCCCGGCGGAATCGATCCAACCGGTCAGAAAAAGATCAGCCAGCAGTGCAATCATTCCGGAGCCGCAAATGCCAACCGGTTTCGTATCGCCGACCGTCCATTTACGGCAGACGCCCGTAGCGGGATCAACTTCAACACGCTCAATAGCACCCAATGCGGCACGCATACCGCACTCAATGCCGCCGCCTTCAAATGCCGGACCGGCTGAGCAGGCACAAGCCATCAGGAAGTCGCAATTACCCACCACGATTTCGCCGTTCGTTCCGATATCAATGAAAAGATTCACGTCCGCGCTGTCCGTTGCCAGATCGGTGCAAAGCAGTCCGGCTGTGATGTCGCCGCCGACATAACTGCCAACGCATGGAGAAAGGCAGACCCATGAATCGGGATTGATTTCAATGCCGACTTCTGCGGCGGTCAGATGAAGCGATTTCATGATCGTCGGCGTATAAGGCTCCAACCGAATGTATTCAGGATTCAGTCCAAGCAGCAGGTGCAGCATGGTCGTATTACCGGAAATCACCGCATTGCAAATTTCCGACGGCGACACATCGTGTGCGCCAGCCGCTTTTTTGATCAGTCCATTAACTGTTTTCAGAACACGCGTACGGAGTTCGGCGCGGCGTTCAGGCTGCCGGGCATAATTGATGCGGCTGATTACATCCAATCCGCAGGATATCTGATCGTTATAGTTCGAGTGTGTGGCAATGATTTTACCGACTTCCAGCGAAACGAGCTGAACCGCCACGGTAGTTGTTCCGATATCCACGGCAATTCCATAATTCCGGACTGTTCCGTCGCTCGGTTCAACACGCAGCACATGAATTTGATTACCGTCCCGCACCAGCGAGACCGTCACCCGCCCGTTATCAAGTCTCAATGTATCGGCCAGCCCTCTCAGCACATTAACGGAGCAGACAACATCATATTGTCCCCACTCATGCTGAAGGGCGCGTGTGAACCGGTCAAAATCAGAAAGTCCGTCCTCCAGACCGGCCGGAGGCACCTCAATCAACCATTTGACAGCCAGCGGATCAAACTCCCACTTATCCGGCAGCAGCTCCCGGCGGATAAGACATTCCTCTTCCAGCGATTCAACAAACTTTCCGCCATCCCAACCGGTTCTCTGCGGAGTTTCGACAATCAGGTCATCGCTTAAAACTTTTGTTTTACAAGCCAGTACATAGCCATCTGCCACCAGCTCCTGCGAAAGTGCCCCCAGACTTTGCGAATCAACCGATCCGGCAATAACCCGCACCATACACTTCCCGCAGGTGCCCTTCCCTCCGCAAGGCGCATCGACAGATACCTCGGCCAACCGGGCACATTCCAGCAAACTGGAACCGGTTGCGACCGTAACGCTTTTCCCCGACGGCTGGAAGGTGATAACCGGCATTTTAGCCCGCCTGACTTATTTTAAATGATGAGAATATGTCGCTTTAACCCAACTTTCCATGTCGCTGGCTTCCTGCGTTCCAACCACGACTTTCCATCCCGGCATGCATTCCTGCAACTCGCCGCTGATCTGCGCCACATAACCTGGAATAACAATTTCACGCGTGTTAACCCGTCCATCCAGATCAATAGACTTACAGAATTTGGCAATCGCCGCGCCGGAAAACTTACCGGCCGCCCAGGCGGTCAGCACGCTCATGCCTTCGCATTCAGGAATCACCAGCCAGGCATTCAGACCGCTGTTTTCAATTTCGCCGGAAACGATGAAATAGGTCAGCGAGAAGTTCGTGGTGACAAATACCGGAGAATCTTTCGTCGGCTCGCCGATCTCATAAAGTTTCGGTTCGACCTGAATCGGCTTCTGCGGATCGGTATACATATTTTGCCGCAAGCTCATCATCGGAACCAGCTGCGCCGGGTCAAAGGACGGCAGTACACACACGCCGCCGTATTTTGAAATCTCGTTCACTGCGATAACACTTTCTTCAAGCATATCGGACTTAGGCACAATGTGCAGTGTCGGATATCCAAGCGGTTTATAGCTATCTTTCAGTGCCGCCCGCCGGGCTATCGAATTGGTCTGGAACAGTTCGGAAAGCGAATGCGTCTGATATTGAAGAATCAGATCATTAAACCCGCCCTCTTTGATTTTTGCAGTCAGCGCGACTAACGCATCAAGGTCCGGCGCGGTAACCGCCAGTGCATGACCGTTGCCGGCGGCTACTTTTACAAGCACATCCGCCGTTTCCGGCGTTGCAGAAGCCAGGATACTGCGTGAGCCGTTTACGGCCTCAGCCGCGGCCGTCAGTTGCGCAACATCCGTACTGTTGATCACCAGCGGACGCCCAGTGACCTCGTTGGCTTTTTTGCAAAGCTTAGCGAACGTTGCCGCGTTGCCGGACTTGCACGTAACGCATACTGCATCAATGGACAGCAATTCACCGACGCGATCCAGTTCGTATGTCTTAACAGACTGGAGCGTTGCATCAATATCTGCTACCGCATCGGTATCGTTGACATTGATTGCCAGCGCCGTTTGGTTCACGAAGGTTTTTTCGTGACGGTAAAGAACCGTTTCATCTCCCAGTGAAAAGGTTCTGTCCGTACCGATTTGAATTTTCTTCACCGGCGGCTCGCTGGCGGCACCCAGAATCTGTTTCGCTTCATCGGAAGCGTAAGGACATTCTGAAAGCTCCGCTTTTTGTGCAGCTAATTTCATCGCGAACGCAAGACACGTATTTGATCCGCACTCCTTGCAGTTCGTTTTCGGAAGCAGTTTCTGTATTTGTAAACCTGTCAGTTTTGCCATGATCATTCTCCTTAAATAGTTGATTTTAACCGCGAATGGACACTAATGACCGCGAATGGAAAAGAAAGGGATCAGAATAATTACGGACAGAATGATTTTTCCAACCATTGGAAAATCGCTCTGTTTATGAATTATTCTGTCCTTAATCATTCTGATCACATGCTCCTGTTCAGTTGGACATCAATTTGCTGATTGTACGTTTTGCCGCCATCGCCGCATCCGGATTGTACATAATTATTACATCCGCACCGGCATAAAGCAGATTGATCGCCGTGTTCAGTTCCCAGGCCGCTGCCCGCTTGGTAAGGTCGCCCCAAAGCGGGAATTCTTTTTCAGTCGCCTTGTATTCCTTGATCTTAATGCACTCCTGGCCGGGTGAAACAATCATCGGCGCGCACAGCAGCTTATCGCCGCCAAGTGCCGTCTGCCGGATGCGCTCCATCACGGAGTACGTGTACTCGATGCCGTAGCCGATAGCACCGGTCATCGGATCCATCACAATCTGCTCTTTCTTCAGATCCATGTTGGTCAGCAGAATATTCAGCTGCTTACCGATGTTGACGTCAATCGGGCTCTGAGCTACGAGCGTGTGACCGTAGGCCATCGCCGCGCCGGCAATCGTCCGGTAATTGTCCTGTTCAACCCAGTTCAACAACAGATTTTCACCCGCGCAAGCCTGCGCCACCGCTTTGAGTACTTCATTGTTTTTCTCGAAGTGACTGTGTCCGGTGATAATCAGCGGAACGCCGACGGCACTCAGCACCTGTTTGACCAGTTTGACAGAATCTTCAACGCTCCGGTTACCTTTTTCAGGATGGGTTCCTTCAAGACGGACACTGATGACGTCAGCACCGTATTTATCGACCAGCACCTTGGCCATTTCCGCAGGGTTATCCAGCAGACTGCCGTAGATGTTACGCAATATGGAAGGGTATTTGGCGCTGACCAAATCATAGACTTCCATCGCCACCAGCGGACGGTTCGGCATTGCACCTTCCCAGAAGTGGAAAGGCATTGCCGACGCCCCGCCGATCTTGTGGGTCACCGTACGGGTTCCGCCTTCGGCTTTCGTTGCACCGAGCTTAACTTCCCATATCGGTGCATCCGCCTTTTCTTTCCGAATCTGGAAAGACGACACCTTGTTCAGGCGTTCTGCCGCTGAGACTTTAACCTCAGACGTTTCAATAACCGGTTTTACAGCGACTGCAGCCGGAGTTTCCCCGAGGAATTTTGAACTCAGCGTGCCGATAATGTCGCGCACGATATCCTGAGTCAAACCTGCACGGACTTCAGCCAGAATTGACTTCTTAAGCGCTTCGATTGCCGAGGCGTCCAGCACGGCCCCGGAAACCGGTGCTACTGCGGATGCCTTCGTTACCGGAGCAGTAACTGCGACTTTTTCCTGTTTAACTTCGGTTTCAGCCGACTGTGCGTAGTTAGCCATGTCATCCATCGACACTGCCGGATGACCGACCTTTTCCATGTGCGCACGGATTGCTGCCGCATCGGTGGCAATCGTTTCATCCGCAATCTGATCCATCAGATTCGGGGCCCCCTGCTCTGCAAAGCGTTTGTTCAGATCGTCTTTCAACAGCTCTTTGAGTTCCTTCGGCATCCAGACAAGACGCTTAAAGCCGCCTTCCGCACCGAGGAATTTGCGGGATGTCAGAAACACCTTACCGCAACCCATGAACCCGGGAGTCTGCTGACCGCCGCCGACGTTACCGGCGAGCGTCGAGAAGGTCATGCCGACCGGAGTCTCACCCTGAAACTCGCGGTTCACAACCATCACGCCGTTCAACTCCGGAACATACGCGCAGATCGCTTCAAAACAGCCGCAGCTGGTCATCGGACGATCCATGATGGAATACGCGCAGAAGGTTTCGATGTTCTTATGACTGTTGGAATAGACGTATTCGTTAATTCCGCCCCAGATTCCTTTCACCGGATCAAGGCACTCGCCCTTCTTGACAGGCTGATTCGGACCGGTCTCGTCAATTTCATACGCGGCCTTACCATCGAGCCAGTTGTAGGCTCCGCAAAGACCGAGACGCTCGGGCGTGATAATACACACGTGATCCGGCGCAAAGGACTGGCAGAGCAGACAGGAGTAGAACGTTTCGACAGACTCATCGGTCATTGCCTCAAGACGGCGGTTACGCTCGTCATAAACTTTCCGGGCAACTTTGACGCGACGTTCCACTTCGTCGGGGTCGGTGACCAAAGTAACCTTCACTTTATCCACAATCGCCGGATATTCCGACAGCAGTTTCGCGTGAAGAATTTCGCCGTAATGTTTCAGACGCAGCCCTTTTTTGAAGCCTTCTTTGGAAACACGGGTCCAGACGATATCGCGCTGTCCCATGTGCCAGATGCCTTCAGCACCGTTCACCAGATGGTGAATCTGGCGCTCAAGAATCGGCTCGAAATCAGATTGCATCTTGCGTCCGGCCACTTCGACCCAGATGGCCAGCGGCATAGCCGTTCCGGCCGGAACGGTGTCAATATCCGGACCGATGATTTCAATGTCACCGTCGTTAATCTGATCCATCTCGACCGAAGTCACAAATTCAAACGCGGTCGTCAGATTACCACCAAATTCAGCGTGAACATCCTGCTTGCGGATTCGTTCACCTTCGAAGGCAGGTCCGTAAGCTACCGGCACCGGAACGTGGGTGATTTTGATTTTGCAACCGCGAATTTCGAGTGCACGCTCAACCATATCCTCCGGTTTAACATTGGCCACCACATGTTCGTAGGTACAAACGCCGGTTGGCAGAATTTCGGGAATATCGGTGTCAGCAATAACCGGGAATCCGTAGTTAATGGCGCCGGCCGCCGCCGCGTATTTGTCACTGGTCACTTCACCGAACGCTAATACGAACGCGAAGATGCGGTCTTTGTTGTACTTCAGGTTCGCGGTAAAATCGCCCGGCTTAACACCGCCGAACGCCAGCGCCGCACGGTTGGCAAAGCCAAGTGCATAAATCAGCGACGAAACATCTTTGCCGAACGGAACCAGACGGGTTTCCCATCCGAGCTGAACACCTTCTTCAGCCAGCTGATCGGCAAATGTTTTTCCGCCCACGCCGCCGCCCATAAAAACGTAAATATTCTTCTGTTGAAGATCCTTGGCGATTTTCACAGCAATAGCATTGGTCGGGGCCAGACCGGTAATCGCTGCAAATCCCGGCGCACTGCCGTCTACGAATTCAACGCCGCGCTCACGCATAATCACGTCGTTGGCCGCACCTAGATAAATTCCGTCTACCGGATTCGGGCCAATGATGTATTTGCAGGCTTCAATAATTTCGCAGGCAAACAGCGTGGCTGCACCGGCATCCAGCGTCGCACCGAGATACGGCAGCCAAACTTTATCGGTTGGGCGAGCCGGCAGATATTTTTTAGCCAGATTAAGCACCCGGCGCATATCGGCCAATGTTTCCACTTTTTCACCCGTAAATGAATAAATCACCGGCAGATAATACGCGGTGTCCGGCAGGGCAACCGGGAAATCGATTCCCTTAGCCTTAATCGCCTCATCCAGTTTGGTTTCCGCTTTGGCGACCCATTCGATCGCCCCGTCAATGGCGCTGCAACAAATGAATTTAGACATTGAGTGCTCTCCGATCTTTCATATCCAGAAGTTTACGTTCAGCTTTTTTGTTAATCCCAAGATTTTCGCGGGCCTCTTCAATCAGTTCACAAACCTTGTCCGCTGCAACCATCGGGTCTGAAATTTCATAGAAGGCCGCGCCGAAAAGTTCCTTCGATTCTTCCTGAAGGAACTTCGTTACATTGGCGGAACCGGATGTATGAAATGGCAGACCCAGGATAACGTCGCAACCGGAGGCCACGAAGTAACAACCGATTGTGATCGCCTTCTCGCTCATCCATTCCGGTGCTACGCCGACGGCCGGCAATTTGCTCAAATCGTCACCGAGTCCGCCTTCGAAACAGATTTCGGTGGCCGCTTCCAGAATGCGCCCGTTGTCTACACAACTTCCCATGTGCAGGATTGGCGGAATACCCACGGTTTCGCAAACTTCGCGAAGACCGGCGCCTGCCTGCTCCAGTGCCGTTTCGGGGGTCATACATCCGCTTTTGGCGGAGGCCTGCGCAGCGCAACCGGTTTGGAGCAGCAGCACATTGCGCTTGATCAGCTCCCGGCTGAGCGCGTTGATATAGGAGTCGGCGTCGGTCTTGGGATTGTTACAACCCACGATACCGCAAACTCCGCGGATGCGTCCGGAAATGATCGCGTCATTCAGCGGACGGAACGAAGGACGGAACGAACCGCCCAGCATGTACTTGATGGCCTCAACACTGAACCCGGCCACCAGCGGGTTCTTATCGGTCGGGATAGCCACTTTGGCGGGATCACGTTTTTTGAACAGATCCACAGCGCGCTTAAGCATGATTTTTGCAGATTCGTAGGCTTTATCGGCCTCAAACGGCATATGTGTCGCGCCGATGGTTTTAGCAATGTTGGTCGTCGAAATAATTTCCGTGTGATAATGACTCGCCACAGTCGGCAAGCTGGGCATCACGCACTGTACGTCCACCACCATCATTTCAACAGCGCCGGTGATGATCGCAAGCTCCTGCTGATGGAAGTTTCCGGCCACGGGCACACCGCGACGCATTAGAATTTCATTCGCGGTGCAGCAGAGTCCGGCCAGCTGAACACCCTCCGCACCGGCGGCCTTGGCATAAGCGACGATTTCAGGATCATTGGCGGCGGCGGCCAGCATATCGGACAATGCCGGTTCATGACCGTGAACAATCACGTTTACCTTTTTAGCAGAGAGCACGCCGAGATTAGCCTGACTGCGGATCGGGGTTGGCGTACCGAACAGAATGTCGGACACCATCGTGCCGATTCGCGAACCGCCCCAGCCGTCGGCCAGTGCCGTGCGAAACGCCTGCTTAAGCAGATTGCGATAATCATGATCCACACCGATGTGCGTGCGGTGCATGGACTCGACGCACATGCGGTCAATACCCTTGGGAGCCACGCCGGCCTTTTCCCATGCGGTCTGCTGTTTCACCGGAGCCAGCTTGAGACTCTTCAGCGTTTCTTCCTGCGAAGTAAATTCTCCTAAAAACAGCATGGCCAGATCCAGTGCGAGTTCCTGAGTCGTCCGGTTCTCAGTTGGAATTCCGTGTTCGGTGCAAGAACGTTTAAGGGCTTTTTCGTCGGTAACTTTATAATCGCCGCCTTTGCCTTCGCCGATCGCTTTCAGGCGCAGCACCAGATGACGGGCATGGTCGGAGTGAGCCGCCGCGCCGCCGACCACTTCGCGCAGAAAGTTGCGCGCAACAATCGTATCCGCATTCGCACCGCAAACGCCAAGCGGCGAACGGGGCGTGATTTTGCACGGACCCATGTGACAGATTTTACAGCAGACGCCTTCGACGCCGAATTTACACTGTTTGCCCTGCTGGTCGAAGCGGGTAAAACAGGTATCCACTCCTTCTGCCATCGCTTTTGCAATTACCTCATGCGAGGCCTTGTCAGCCACGCGCTGATGAGGATTTTCAGGTGTTTTTATCATAATTTGCTCCTGCCGTCGTTATTGATTATTTAAGATCCTGATCATTTAAAGTCCTGCGGCATCCAGCAGTCCGTCAATACACTTAACGACTGGATTTTCAGCCGGAACCTCCGCCAGATTTTTTCCGCCTTCACCAAATTCAGCTAATTCCGGATTGTCCGGAATACCAATCAGAAAATCAGCACCCGTCTCGTGCTTGAGTGTCAACGCATAGTCCGGCAGCTCATCGCGCCGCATCCGGTTGACAACGAGCGCCAGCTTGCCGTACTTGATTTCCATCTCACCCGTTACTTCGTGCAGCCGCTTCAGCGTATCCAGTCCGCGACGCGACGGATCAGCAACCATCACCAGCAGATCAACCCGCTGTACAATGCGCCGTGAAAGGTTTTCCATCCCGGCTTCGTTATCCAGCACGACATACGGATATTCATTTGAAATCGTGTGAATGGCCTGTTTAAGCACATTATTCGCATAACAGTAGCAACCGGGCCCTTCGGACCGGCCCATCGCAATCAGATCAAAATCGGGCGCCTCAACCAGACTTTCGGAAATTTTCATTTCAAGCAGCTGCTGTTTTGAAATTCCTGCACCCAGTCCTTTGGCAGCTTCCTGCCGGGCATCCTCACGAACCCGTCCGATTGTCCGTTCTGCCTTCACGCCCAGATTGCTGTCCAGACAGGTGTTCGGGTCAGCATCCACTGCCAGCACCGGCTTTTTGCCGCGGGCAATCAGCCTGCGGACAATAAGAGCCGAAAGAGTTGTTTTACCAACTCCGCCCTTGCCGCTTATGCCGATTAAATAACTCATACCAGTTCGTTTCAAATTTAAGAACCGGGAGTCCTTCCCGGACCGCAACCGTCACTCAGGCGCGCAAGTTTTTTGCGCGCTTCAGCCAATTCTTCAAGCAGTGTTTTAAACTTCGCCGGATCGACACCGGACGTTTCCAGTTTGTCCACTTGCGCTTCCAGAGTTTCAATTTCGCCCATCAGTCTGGCAAATTTTTCATGTTGAACATCAGTCATGATTTTACTCCTTCTTCAATGCGGCACAAAATCGAGGAAAAGGCGGCTTCCAGTGCCGGCGACAGCAAATCAAGCGGCGCACAGCCCTTGCGATCCGCTTCGCCGAACGATTTATCAAACGGAACAACGCCCAGTAACGGCAACTCAGGAAGCGCCTGACGAATAAACGCCTCTTCATCCGCCGAAGCCACTTTATTGGCCACCATCTGCACGTTACGAAGGCCGATTTCGTGGGCCATGCGAATAATCCGTTTTGCGCAATCCACTGAACGCTGCCCCGGTTCCACCACAATCAGCATGCAATCGACGCCGCGGGCCGTGGCACGTCCCAGATGCTCAACACCGGCCTCCATGTCCATGATCAAGGCTTCACTCTTGTTAAGCACCATGTCGGAAACCAGAGCCCGGATCAGCACCCCTTCCGGACAGCCGCAACCGCCGCCGCCGCGATCCACCGCGCCCAGCACCAGCAGCGTATAGCCGTCTTTATTGAAACCATAGCTGCCGGCAATATCGTCTACAGTCGGATTGAGCTTAAACATCTGTCCGTAGCGCCGGACTTGTGCACCGGTCCGCTCTTCAATCAGTCGGGTTTGTTCGGCAATCGGAACAATACTCTTCTGCTCTTCCAGAGAAATGCCGAGCGACCCGGCCAGATTGGCATCCGGGTCGGCATCCAGCGCCAGCACCTTTACTCCCTTGCGTGTCAGCAGAAGGGTCAGCATGGCGGCGAGTGTGGATTTTCCCACCCCGCCTTTTCCTGTAATCGCCAGTTTCATATGTTCATGTCTAAAGGTCTTAAGGTCGAAAGTCTAAAGTCGCTCAGCAAATGATTCGACGTTTGACTTTTTGACCCGCGACCTTTGACTGTATCTTAGAAGCCGTATTTCTTCTTCATCGCCGCAGAAACCTGCTTGACCATTTCGAATACCTTTTCGGCATCCGCCTCAGCCATCGAACCGGTTCCGCAGGACGGGGTGATAATGGCCTGTTCAACAATGGTCTGCTTGCTGATGCCGGTGGCAGCCAGATTATCCATCACTTTTTCAAGCTGAGCACAGAGGCTTTCGCAGGTCTGTTCGCGAATTGCGGGCGAAGTCGGCACAACGCCCCAGGCCAGCAGACCGCCGCGGCCGAGATGTTCTTTCATGGAATCGGCATACATCGCGACCGTTTCGCCGAATTCGAAAGCGTCGAAGTTGACGATATCGACACCGGCATCGACGAGAATGCTCCACTCCGTGTTGCCGCAGCAATGGGTGCCGGCCAGTCCGCCATCCATATGCACGGCTTCAACGCACTCGTTCAGCGCGGCGACCACTTCGTCGCGGCTGACGGAAACATACGTTGAACTGCCGAAGGCCGAAAGGATCGGCTCATCGATGAAGCAGATGATATTTTCAGCATACGGTCTAAATTTCTGAATCTGCCAGCGGCATTTCATGGCCATGGATTTGATGATCACGTCACGGAATTCTTCATTATACCAGAGTGCACGTTTGTTTTCGTCCACGAGTGTCAGCGCAAAACTGATCGGCCCGGTCGTTTGAACTTTGAGCCAAGGGAGCTTTTTGCCCATCGCTTTGAGCCGTTTTTCGAGTGCATAAATACCGTGCGAAAACCCTTCTGAGATCGCCATCGACGAACAATCGCCTGTGCCGCTGTCCGGATCCATCGCCGTCATGTATGCATCATAAAAAACAGCGAACTCATCGGAATAATCGCCGGTGGTATCGAATGACATACGGCCTTTGACTTCATCAATCACCGCGCGCGGGATGCCTTCCGAGTACTGGATTTCCATCTGTTCCTTCAGTCCGAAGAAAGACAGCTGGGGCCAGATCGGGCAATCCAACTTGCTCAATGACACATCAATGGCATGCTCCACATCTGAAAACGGCATGGAGCCGATTGCTGAACCTAAAAATTTAGTTTTAATCGCCATAATTGTTTCTCCCCTACGTTATGCCTTAACCGCGTCTTTCATTGCTTTGATGTGCGCCGGAGTTGTTCCGCAGCACCCGCCGATAATGTTCGCACCTGCTGCGACCAGTCCATGAACCTGCGCCGCCATCATTTCCGGAGTTTCCGGGAACGTGTCTACGCCGTTTACATTTTTCGGCAGACCGGCGTTGGCATGAACCAGAATCGGAATCGTTGGTGCAACGGTGCGCATGGCTTTAACAATTTCGATCATGCGCTCGATCCCATTGCCGCAGTTTGTGCCGATAATATCCGCGCCAGCGTCTATCATAGCTTCCGCCGCCTGCTCGGGCGAAACGCCCATCATCGTGCGATAGTCACCATTGACGGTAAGGGCGAACGTAAACGTGGCAATCGCTTCGCAAGAGGTGTTCTCTTTCACCGCTTTGACGGCCAGCGCGGCTTCTTCGATATCGCTCATCGTCTCAATGCAAATGGCATCTGCTCCGCCTTTGGCCAGAGCAACCACTTGTTCCTTGAAGCAATTGTAAATCTCTTCTTCAGTCACTTCTTCCATTACTAGCATCTTGCCGGTCGGACCGACAGAGGCAATCACCCATTTGGTGCCGCCGGCTTCAGCGGCCGCTTCAGCAGAAAGTCTGGCTGCGGCCTGATTGATTTCCGCCACGCGATTTTTCAGTCCGAAATGTTCCAGCTTGAAGCAGGTTCCGCCAAACGTATCGCTCTCCACCATATCGGCACCGGCGGCGAAATAAGCCTGCGCGATTTCTTTCACATCTGCCGGACGTTCAACAGCCCACAATTCGGGGCACTCACCGGGCTTCAGCCCTTTTTTCTGAAGGAATGTTCCCCACGCGCCATCTGAGATCAGCACTTTACCGCTTTTCACTGCATCAACAATTTTCTGCTTAGCCATTGAATCCCCTTATATAAGTTTACCGGTCAGTGTATTCGCTTGAGCGGGACCCTCAGAACCATCGGTGTTATTTTTATTACATTCGTAACATCAACTGGTTACAACCCCTTCGAGCGCCGCTCATGATACAGGCCGATGGTTTTTTGAAATAGTGGCATCAAGCCGATAAATATGACAATCTTGCCGAAAATATCTGCAAAATCCATTTTGCCGCTCTTTTAATGGACTGATGTTGCTACAAAAAAAACCACACCTCATGAGAGATGTGGTTTCAATTGCCGAACGATCAGCCCATTAATGCTTGTGGGGATGCGTGTGGTCGTGGGCATGTGAATGATCGCAACAGTGGTCGTGATGGTGATGATTCCCGCTAAGCATGCCGGCAATCAGTTCCTGCAGCAGTTCCCGCGTTCCGGTAACTGCGGCCAGCTCTTCCGCCGTGAGTGTCTCTTTCAGACGGGCGTCAATCGATTCCAATCCGCACAAAAACGCCATCAGCTCGCGCTTTTCGAAGGGAATATCCAGTTCTGTCATTCCATTACACATAGCTATCTCCTTTTAGTTACGATTCAAAACCCAAACACTCCGTTGCCGTATAGTAAACATTTTTTTCCGCCTGCGTCTCGGGAAATTCATCGGGGTCAAGGTTCGGAAGCGCCAGAGCATCAACAAAGCGGTTTTCAAATTCATTCGTCTCTGCGAGGTGACAACTATCCGGCACTTTTGCAATCCGGTGCAATTCCTCCCAAACGTCGCCTGCACCCAGTGCAGCATAAGCACCGGCCAGCGAGCCGTTGCCGACCACATCGTATTTCTCAAGCGGCATTTCCGGCAGCAGACCGATGGTGATCGCATGGGGAATTCTTAAATGCGCGGCGAATCCGCCGGCCAGCACCAGTCTGTCCACCTCGCCGATCTTGTGTCCGCTGCGTTCCAGCAGCGTGCGGATGCCGGCATACACAGCCGCTTTAGCTTTCAAAATCTGTGAAACATCGAACTCGGTAATGAGTATCGGCTCGTTCAGGCCCGATTGTTCTTTAGACACAATCAGACAGGAATTACTCTTGATACCATGATATTCGAGATCGACCAGCCGGCCCGCCGCACGAAGCCGGGCCAGATCAAACCGGCCCATATCATTTAACAAACCGGTGCGCCAGGCCGATGCCATAAAGTCAACGGCCGCACTGCCGCACAAACCGGTCGCCGGGTTCCCGCCGATGGTTTCAACGTCAATTGAATCATCGGGCTGACAGATAATTTTTTCAATCACGCCAATATCAGCGCGGCAGCCGTGCAGCAGACCAGCTCCTTCAAATGCCGGACCGGCGGCAGTCGCGGTAGCCGTCAGTTTACCGTGATCGTTTAAAATAATTTCGCCGTTGGTGCCGATATCGACAATCAGTTCGAGCTGTGATGAATCCGGTTCAGCGATATAAAGATCGGAAACAAGGTCGCCGCCGACATACCCGGCGATAGCCGGAACGGTACGCACGCGGGCATTGGGACAGTTGGTCAATCCGATTTCCGGCGCGGAGTGGTCACTGAACACCTTGGTCAGCGGCTCAAACGGGATCGTACCAATACTCAGAGCGGAAAGTCCGAGTGCCAGATGACTCATCACCGTATTTGCAGACAAAACAATATCCGTTACCTGCTCCAAACTCCGGGAACCTTGAACTGCGAGTTTTCCGAACATTGGAACCAGCGTTTCTTTGATAATCAGATGCTGAAGCCTCTTCAGCTTTTCATCTTCACAGCAGAGAGCAATACGCGAGGCAATATTGTCGGCCAGTTCAATCTGCCGGTTATAGGCCGATTCACGGGCTAAAATTTTCCCGCTGGACAGTTCAACAAGAATCGCCGCGACCGTCGTCGTACCAATGTCCACCGCGATACCCAGCCGGTCTTGAGTTTTTTTCGAACCTTGGAAAAGGTTTTTGCGGGTGGCATAAAAATCGGCAGAAGAACAGGAGCCGATTTTCAGCAACGAACGCGGCGGAATTTCGATTTCCGCCTGATCGCCGAGCAGCACCGTTTTGCAGGCGCGGGCTTCGAGTGTCTCACTTGCACCGACCACGGTTTCCGTATCGCCGATCCGGTATCGGCCCGGCCCGAGTTTAACAAGACAGCCCTTACAGGCACCCTGCCCGCCGCATTGCATATTCAGAGGGAACCCGGCTTCGGCGGCCAGTGTTGAAAGCGGAACATCCTTGCGGGTTCCTGTTGCACCCTGCTGTCCGTTTGATTTGAAAATGATGCCCATAGTGCGGGATACCATAAGGGCTCACCGTTGAAACGGATAGAAAAATGGCTGACTTTTTAAAACGATCTTGCCGGATAGCGCGACAATACCCCGCGAGAACAAAAGCAGGGCCTTGCGGCTTGGCCTGTTCTTCGACCGCAACCCGGCACAGGAAAAGCCGTGGACTTCCAAACTCTGGATTTATGACCTGCGTACCAACCTGCACTTCACGCTCAAGGAAAACACGCTCAAACGGAGCGACCTCGACGACTTCGTGAATTGTTATTTTGGACAAAGTGGAAGCGGCGTCCCGCCGCTTGATTCAAAAAAAGAAAAGCGGCGGGACGCCGCTTCCACCCTTAACCGATTTGATCGTAAAGAAAGCGAACGGTTCAAGGCCTTCACCTATGAAGAGCTGACCAAGCGCGACAAGGTGAACCTCGACATTTTCTGGCTGAAAGACGACGCGCTCGAAGAATCCGCCAATCTGCCCGCCCCGGAAATCATCGCCGCCGACATCACCGCCGACCTCGAAGCGGCCCTCGAACAGTTCGCCACCATCGCCGAAGACCTTAAGATGGAGATGACGAAGCATGGATAAATGGAATGAAGGATTTTCGGAACGAAAGCAGTACGTACGCCGGCCTCCAGCCGGCTCATCCGGACAAATAAAAAACGCTCCGGAACTTCCGGAGCGTTTTCAATCCGTGATGTAAACGGTGTTTACGCCAGCGCTTTTTCGACTGAAGCGACCGCCTGATTGGCATCGCTGGAATAGCCGTCCGCACCGATTTCGTCAGCGTATTCCTGAGTAACAGGAGCGCCGCCGATGAGGATTTTAACTTTGGAGTTTTTGGCCTTAAAGTGAGAAACAACTTCTTTCATGTAAGGCATGGTGGTGGTGAGCAATGCGCTGAGCATGATAACCTGGGCCCCGTTGTTAACCGCTTCATCATATTTTGCAACGTCGCAGTCTACGCCGAGATCCATCACTTCGTAACCTGCACCCTTCACCATCATGGCAACCAGGTTTTTGCCGATGTCGTGCAAGTCACCTTTGACCGTACCGATGGCAACTTTGCCCAGCGGCTCATGACCGCTCTTGGAGAGCAGAGGATTAATAATATCCAAACCGGCCTGCATGGCGCGGGCGGCAATCAGCATTTCCGGGACATACACTTCATTGCGCGTGAAACGTGCACCGATTTCGCGCATCGCCGGGATCATCGATTCCATCAGGATTGAGCCTACATTCGAACCAGCAGCAATTTCTGCCTGAACCAGAGCGGCAACATCTTTACGTTTGCCCTTCATAATTGCATTAAACAGTTCTTCATTCCGTGCCATGACAACTCCTTTAGTTAAGTTAATGTTTCCCACTTTACTGTAATTGCGTAAAGAAAATAGGGATTTTTAAATGCAAAATATAATGATCTTGCCGAAAGGACTATTTTTTTTTATTTTTGATCTATAAAAATGCCATTTTGCGGAGAAAAAACTATGGCTATATTGCCTGCCGATGTAATTAAACGAATCCAAAAAAGCTACCGTAGCTCATATGATCTGACAATCCATGAAATTACGTCTGACGGACACTGCCCGGACAAAAAAGATGCCATAACCAATTTGTCCGTACTGGTCAATTCGCGGGCTTACGGGCTCACTGAAAGCATACGCTGGGGCGAGCCGTACATTTTTTTTCTGATTCCAAACGTGATCAGCTGGATCATTCCGCTGGCCAAAGACAACGAGGTCTTCGGCGGACTGTCCGGTGGAGCCGTCATGACCGAGCATGATCCGTATGATCAATTGGAATCGATCAATCATTTAGCCACAGCCGGATGCCCGCGGAAAACAGCGGAGCAATATATCCGGTCTCTGCCGGTGTGGCCTCAAGACCGTCCGCAAAAGGCCGCCGAATTTTTATTTGCACTGACTTGCTGTGAATTGAACTGGGACATGCTGCTGCTCAGTGAAAACCGGAAAAAAGCACTGCGCCAGCGGCAGATCGCTGAGGAAATCCACCGGCGCAAGCAGGGCTCGCGCGATCGCAGTCTGATTGATGAAGAACGCACCTTGCTGTCGCTGATGAAAGCCGGCGACCAGAAAGGCGCACGACGGGAACTCAACAAAACACTTGGGGCCCTCTTCTCGCACACGGCTGACATCCGCCTCATCAAAGCGCACGTCATCGAAATGATGGGCTATCTGGTGCGCAGTGCGCTGGAAGACAGTCCGCACATGAGCACGCTTATCGAAAAAAATCATGCCTGGATGAGCGCCATTATTGATGCGAGCGATTTTGAAATTCTCTCGAATGTCGTCGCGGACGCTCTCGACGATTTCATGCGTAATATCTACATCTACGGGCACAGCCGAACCAACGACACCGTTGCGCAAATCCTCAGCTGGCTCGGTGAAAATTTTCACGACAGCATCACGCTTGAAATGCTTTCAAAAGAAACCGGACTCAGCACATTCCGGATCGCCCATCTCGTTAAGGAAGTAACCGGCAAAACGGTGTTGCAGCATGTTCACCAGCTGCGCGTTCAGGAAGCTCAGCGGCTCCTCGAACAAAGCGATCTGAACTGTACCGACATCGCGTATGAAACCGGCTTCGGCGATCAGAGCTACTTTATTAAACAGTTCCGGAAGCAGATGGGTATAACCCCTGCCCGCTATCGCCGCCTTTACCACTCAGGAAAACCCGGTGCCCAAAATTCGTAACGCATCAGCTTGACCGCAACCTCTCTTCTGTCTATCTTCCGCCCCTGATGCAGAAAGCGCAGGGAAAGTGCTGTGAGAACCAGCCGCTGTCGCGCAACCGTTAGAGTCGGAATACCGCCTTTCTGCCAAAACCAAAACCCGCCTCCGCGTAAGGGGCAGAAAGGTATAGATGAAGAAGAAGATCGCGCTCTGCGCAGTACTCGCCGCCGCTGGCTATGCGGCCGCCGCCACAGCAACCCTTGACTCCAAAGACACCGGAGTAAACCACTACTACCGTCCAACCGAAGTTGGCAATCAGGCTTGGACGGATGCCGGCATGACGTTCAATCTGGATATTGTCGACGACGGCTGGGGGGGCACCGCCTGGGGCGGATTCACCTACTCAGATGTAAACGACACGACAACCGCCGGCTTCGGCAATCAGTTTGCGGTTTACGGGGACGGAAAAGATCGTTCCGGTTCCGGTGTGTACGGCATCGGCTATATCGATGCATGGAACGGAATCAATCCCACCGTCTCGTTCGCATCGGCAGTTGCAGTTAACGGATTCTACGTCAACAATACGACTTACGCCGCGCTGGATATGCTGACCGGAAGTAGTTTTTCTAAAAAGTTCGGGGGCGTTTCCGGAAATGACGAAGATTGGTTTAAGCTGACGGTTCAGGGGTTCGATGCCGGTAGCAGCAGCTTAGGAAGTGTTGATTTCTATCTGGCGGACTACCGATTTGCTGATAACGGACAAGACTACATTCTTAACGACTGGACTTTTGTCGACCTGAGCGGATTGGGAAGCGATGTCAGCTCATTGAAATTCTCATTGAGTTCTTCTGACACCGGTGGTTTAGGTATGAACACCCCGTCCTATTTCGCGATTGACGACATGCAGGCTGTTCCTGAGCCTGCCAGCGTCTTGCTGATTATGATTGGCGGGCTGGGTATCACCGGTTACCGCCGTCTGCGCGCCAGCTACGGCATTCGCTAGCCCGGAAAAACCGGAATGGCTGTATTCGCAAGTGCAGTCATTCCGTTCGGCCTTTCACAACCTATATGAAGGCTTTGAACCATTTTCTAATGACCGGCGGGCTTCTTTTGCCGTTATTATTAACGGCAGAAACAGAGGTCAATCAACCCTATCAAGCCGACCCGATTATTGTCCGCGCATGGCGCTTCGATAATCAGGATCTGGAAGTTCCCGCAGATGTCACGGTTATCGACTCAAAGAAAATTGAGCAGGCTCACGTGCAAAGTGTTCCGGAAATTCTGCAGCAGGAAGCCAATATTCACGTCCGCTCATCCAACGGCAAAGGAAATACCGGCGAACTTTCCATGCGCGGCTTTGGCGAAAACAGCGGGCAGCGCGTGCTGGTCATTGTCGATGGGCAAAAAATGAACCGCGCCGATATGGGTCTGATGGACTGGCAGCAGCTGCCACTGGAAAATATTCAGTCCATTGAAGTAATCCGCGGCGGACAAAGTGTTTTATACGGCGACCACGCTCTTTCCGGCGTAATCAAAATCACCACCAAAAAAGGCGGAGCTGAAAAGATTAAACTCAAAGCCTCCGCCGGAAGCTTCGGGTTTCATGAGTTCAACACATTCTACTCAGGATCATCATCCAATCTGTTTTATACGGCCGGAGCAAACTATCAGCGCGACGATGGATTCCGCGACAACTCGCTCTCATGGGCCAAAAACGCAAACCTGTCGCTCGGCAGCCTGCTCGGTGATTCCGACACCATCACGCTGAAAACATCCATTGGTGAAAACTATCTCCAGCTTCCCGGCCCCCTATCCTACGCCCAGTATCGTGACGACCCGACTCAATCGGTGAAACCGAACGACTTTGCCAGCACAACCAACCTGCTGACCACGCTCCTGTGGGAAGGTGAACGCGAATGGGGAACCGTTCAGGTAAACGGCGGATTTAACGCACGCAATATCTACTCAGAAATGGGCGGAAATATCGGAATCAACGAACAGCGCGGTTATTCCTTTTCGCCGCAAACCCGCATCGGTGACGAAAAGAATTTTGTCAGCGGCGGCGTTGACCTGTTTTATGACACACTCGACTTTCATGGCGACCAAGGGGCGACTTTTAACGATGCGCAGCTCAGTCGCGTTACAGCAGGCCCTTTCCTCTTTGCTCAAAAATCTCTGGCGGAAACACTTTCAATAAGCGGTGGTGCACGTTATGAAACGGCCCAAACCAAGGGTGTAAACAAACATTACACGAAAGGTTTTTTTGATCGCTTTGGGATTTTTCATCCACCTTCACTCAATACAGGAAAATCATTTGATGGGATCGTTCAGAAGAGCGGCTGGGCACAGGAAATATCACTCAATTGGCAGCCGACAGATCAATTTAGCACCTGGATCGGTTACGATCGTGTTTACCGTTATCCATCACTCGATGAAACCGCATCATATCAAGGGTTCGCTCTGTCTGATCCGTTAAACGAAAAACTCGAACCGGAAGCCGGAAACAACGTTGAAACCGGAGCAAAATACCATTCCGGATTTTGGAACGCGTCCGCGACTCTTTTCTATCTGAAGCTCGATAATGAAATTGGTTATGATCCTATAAAAAAACTGAATATGAATCTTGGCGCAACTGAACATCTCGGCTCTGATTTAGAACTCGCATATGACAAGGAAATTTACGGAGCGTCCACCATGCTGTCTCTGGTCAAGGCAACTTTCGATGGCGGGCCGAACGATGGAAACACCGTTCCGCTGGTCCCTGAAATGCAGAATACTACGGCGGTCTGGTTTAAACCGGTAAAAAGACTGCGTATCACAGGCACACACACATGGCTTTCCGATCAATTTCAAGGCGGTGATTTTGATAACAACTCCCGCCAAATAAATTCCTGCGGGACTTTCGGTCTGCGGGCAGATCTAACCATCGGAAAACACGTTACGCTTTTTGCAAAAATCGACAATCTCGCCGATAAACAATACGTAAGTAGCGCGTATACTGATCAATATTATCCCGGACAGGGACGTTCCTTTTACGCTGGAGCCACATTGGAGTTCTGATGAAAACAACTATTACTTCAACACTGTTCTTTTTAACCGGACTGCTAAATTCGACATTTGGACTTACCTTATCCGGGACGACAATCGAATATCCGTTTCCCGGAATACCAGGCTCAAATACAACAACGGCCATTTACAAAGACAGCCCTCTGTTTACCGGATGGGCGGATGGTTATACGCAGATTTCCTATGGAACGGGGGTTGATGACATATGGAAAACGCCTCAAAAGGCCTTAGGCAACGCAACCAGCGACACATACGACATTGTCTGCCTAGGTAATGGAGGAAGGATCACTCTAACCTTTTCCAAACCCATTGTAGACGGCTCTGGATTTGACTTCGCTGTATTCGAAAACGGCAATGACGACACATTTTTGGAACTGGCTTGGGTCGAAGTCTCATCAGACGGCATCAATTTTGTGCGGTTCCCAAATTTCTACGCTGGGACAAGCAGTGTCGGCGGTTACGCAGGACATGACACTACACTGATTTATGGTCTCGCCAGTAAATACGAACAGGGTTACGGCACCCCTTTTGATCTGCATGAACTGACAGAAACCTATGCATCCCTGCTCTCCCCGGTTCCCGGGACCATTTATACCAGCACGGTCTACAACGCGAATTTTACGAACAGTTTTCCCTACCTCGACCTTAACAATATCCGCTATGTACGAATCATTGATATCATTGGTGATGGAAGTGCAAAGGATGCCTCTAATTATCAAATTTACGATCCAACGCCTACATTCGGATCAGGCGGTTTTGATTTGGAAGCCGTGGGAGTCATCAATCAGGCGGTGGATAACCGGACATCTCAAACACTCACATTTAATTCTATTCTCAATCAGAAACTTTCGACTGGATCACTGACGTTGAATGCGACAGCCAGTAGCGGTCTGCCGGTCAGCTACACCCTCCTTGAAGGAAATGCGACCATCAGCAGTAACCGGCTGACTTTCACCGGAACCGGACAAATTGTTATTCAGGCGCAACAAATCGGCAACGCAACCGATGCGCCGGCAGTTCCGGTAACCCAATCGTTTTATGTCGGTCAGAAAATCCAGCATATTTATGTCGAGCCGATCCCCAACCAGATTCCCGGAACCAACACATGGCAGCTTCGCGCCTCCGCCGACAGCGGCTTGCCAGTCAGCATGGAAGTTTTGAGCGGGCCAAGCAATACGGTGATCAATTCAAACAATCTGATTATGACCATCGGTAATCAGACCTTCGGGGCGGTTGAACTGCGTGCCTGGCAGGGCGGCAACGCTGACTATGCGCCCGCTGACGATGTCCGGATCATTTTCAGCATTGTTTCTGCGGGAGCGGCAAATGCTCCCAAGACCTTCGCACAATGGAGTACCAACCGGAACCTTACTGTGAACGCCCAGCTCGATTCGGACGGTGACGGAGCAAAAAACTTTCAGGAATACATCATGGGTACCAGCCCGACAAACAGCACCGATATTCCGCGCTTTAATCTGCGTAAAGCGGTCAATGCGTATGGTGAGCCAGCGTTTCAACTGAACTTCCGTGTGAACCGGCAGGCTTACGGACGGGCCGTTCTGCAAAAAACAGAAACGCTCACCGGCACATGGAGTAACGTGGTTCCCCAACTGGTCTCCAGCCGGTCTGTAACTAATTCGGGGCAGGTTGCGCAGGAACTCAACATACAAGTACCGGCGGATTTATCCAAAAACTTCTACCGCCTGCTTTTTCAGGAACCATAACGATGCCACACCGGACTTCAATTCTATGCCTGATTGCCCTGCTCCTTGCAGGTTGCGGCGAACAGCATGCTCCGACTCTGCATCAGGGACTGCGCATTGCGGCAATCTCACCCAACACGGCTGAAATCCTCTATGCACTCGGCTTGAGCAATGCAGTCGTCGGAGTCAGCAGCTACACCACGTACCCGCCGGAAGCGGCACAGAAGCCATCCGTCGGCGGAACCTACGATCCAAACTGGGAAATGATCGTTGCCCTCCAGCCCGACCTGGTTGTCGGACTTGAAACGCAGAAAGATATTGCCGCGCAGCTCAAGCAGCTTGGGATTCCATTTCTGGGCGTAGCTCACGAACACATCAGCGAAATCATGCAGTCCATTCTTACCATTGGCAAAGCCTGCGGCGCAGAAACCGCCGCACAAAAACTTTTCCAGTCTCTGGAAAAACAGCTGACTGACAGTTCTGCTGTCCGGACAAACAGCGGAAAACGCGTGCTGGTTTGCGTCGGACACGATGAGCGTCTGAGCCGAATGTATATCGCCGGCAAAGGAACCTTTTTCGACGAGCTGATTGAACGGGCCGGCGGGGTCAACGCCTGTGGAGAATCGATCGCAAAATATCCTGAAATCTCGCCCGAAGGCCTCACCGTGATGCGTCCAGATGTCATCATAGACATTTCACCGAATCTTGGAAAAAATGCCGCCAATGACTGGGCACCGTACCGTGCGGTGCCGATGACCAACAGTTACGCCTTTATTCCCGGCCCCCGATTTGTTTTGCTTCTGGAAGACTTTGTAGCGGCTATTAGGCAGAATAATTTTGAGGCAGAATGATGACTATAAAATATGCACAACAACCGTTGCCGTTGTCGCAGGATGAATTCCATGCGGTTGACTATCAGGTTATGGGACAGGCATTTGCTCTCCATAATGAAATGGGTAATCTGTGGGATGAACCGGAATACCGCCAAAAGCTTGCATCAAAATGTACGGACATTGGGCTGGAAGTATTCGAAGAGGTTCACGTTTCTTTCACCCATAATAGTTTCACTAAAAATTATTTTATAGACCTCTTGATTAACAGAGGCATTTACGAGTTGAAAACCGTAGCCGCCATTGCAAAAAACCATGAAGCTCAAACCCTGAACTATCTTTTCCTCACAAATTGCCAACACGGGAAAATTATAAACTTCGGACCCGACTCGCTGGAGTGGCGTTTTATTTCGACATCACTAACGGTAAATGATCGAGCCAAATATTCTCTCGAAACTTCTAAATGGAATCCAAAAGAACCAAAAGCTCAAGATATTCCATCTATTCTAAAGTCATTGCTGGATGACTGGGGTGCCTACCTGTCCACTACTCTCTACAAAGAAGCTCTTTGCCACTTTCTCGGGCTTCCGCTGGAGAGCGAATGTCAGCGCTTTATTGCCCTGTCATCAGACACAGCCCTCCACATTTCGGGTCTAAGCTCGAAAAAGAATAACCTCCAAAATAATCTCCAAAAATATCTACGCGTATCCCAGTGGCATGAGTTGCTCTGGATCAACTTCGACAAAAACCATATTGGACTCTCCTGTCTTCATGATTCTGCCTGAAAATCATTCTGCCTAATCTCATGAAATCTGCCATCCAGATTAACGACCTTGCACTTGAACTGAACGGAGCACCGATTCTTCGCGGCGTTTCGTTCGACATCGCACGGGGAGAATACGTCTCCATCATCGGGCCGAACGGTGCGGGCAAGACGACGCTGCTACGCTGCCTGCTTGGCATGTATCCGTACAAAGGCTCCGCTAAAATCAGCGGGATCGAGTGCTACGGACATGACAGCCGTGCGCTGGCACGGCAGGTCAGCTATGTGCCGCAAACGCATGATATCGAATTTCCGCTCACCGTTTACGACTTTGTCATGATGGGCCGTTATCCGTATTTATCCGCCCTCTCCCCTGCACAACAACAAGATGAAGACGCAGTCGAAAGGGCGATGGACATAACAGGTACAGCACAATTTAAAAGCCGTACGCTTCGCACTCTTTCCGGCGGTGAACGGCAGAAAGTGTACATCGCCGCCGCTCTGGCTCAGGAAGCACCGGTGATGCTGCTTGACGAACCGGCTACCTTTCTTGACTGGCGGCACCAGTCGGAGGTGATGAAATTGTTAAAAAAAATCAATATCGAGTGCAACGCCACCATTCTGGCCGTCAACCACGACCTCAACAGCGCCGGATACTGGAGCGACCGCATTGTCGCCTTAAAAGCCGGGCGGACCCTCTTCACCGGCACACCGCAGGATCTGATTCAGCCCGCACCGCTTGAAACCCTTTTTGAAACAGCCTTCATCCGCAAAGAAACTCTCGCCCCGGCGTCCGAATCGTAAAATTAAATCAGAATAATTGAGGACAGAATTATTTATGCCGGTACAAGTAGAACAGCCAATCAATGCCCTTTCCGAACAGGAATTTCATGATCTGGACTTTCAGGTCATGCGGCTGGCTTTTGACGTCCATAATCAAATGGGCCGGTTTTATGATGAAAAAATTTATCAAAATGAACTGGTTCGACTCTGCCAACACAACGGAATTGAAACCTCAAGCGAAGTTAAAATCTGCCTGACGCACCAAACATTCAAAAAAGAACTTTTTATTGATCTGCTACTGAATCATGGTGCCATTTATGAATTAAAAACCGCCGCCGCAATCGTCTCAGATTACCGGATACAAACGCTCGACTACCTCCTCTTGAGTGACGTTAAACACGGAAAAATCATCAACTTCCGCCCGCCATCGGTTGAACATGAGTTTGTATCAACCACACTCACTCCTGCGGATCGAAACAATATTTCGATGACCGATACCTCTTGGAAAAATGAATCCAAGACCGCGCAGCGTTTAAAATCAATACTGCTTGGACTTCTGGCCGATTGGGGCGCTTTCCTGAACACCGCCCTTTACAAAGAAGGAATCTGTCATTTTTTTGGTGGACAGGAAGCCGTTCTGCAGCCGATCGAGATCAAAAAAGAAAACGTATTGCTCGGCACACAAAAAATCCCGCTCCTTTCTGAAAGCGAAACGTTTTGTATTTCATCCATAAAAAACGGGATCCGGACTTACGGCTCACATTTGCAACGGTTTCTGGATTGTACGAACCTTGAAACCCTATATTGGATAAATTTAAATCGTTCGCAAGTCCAGCTCTCCTCCATCCGCAATTCAAATCATTCTGTCCCTAATTATTCTGATCGATCATGAAATTTAAATTCACCATCCTGATTCTGCTGTGCCTCGCGGCACTCATCGTGTTTCCAATGATCGGAAGCACCGATGTGCTGCACGATCCGATGGGTCGCGAAATTTTAATGAAACTGCGGATTCCGCGCGTTCTGACAGCGTTCTTAGCCGGCATCGCACTGGCATCAAGCGGAATGATTTTTCAGGCGCTCTTCCGCAATCCACTGGCGACGCCGGATACCCTCGGCGTTTCCGGCGGCGCGGCACTCGGTGCCACGCTATGGATGCGTTTCGGCGCTCCGCTGCTTTTTGCCGGTGTTGCCGGAGCTTCCATCGCTGGCTTCTTCGGCGCGTTCGGAACCGTCGCGCTGGTCTACGGTCTGGCACGCATCAAGAGCGGTTTTTCATCCGCGACACTTTTACTGGCTGGTATTGCGGTGAATCTTTTCTTTTCCAGCCTGATTCTGCTGATGCAGTATTTCAGTGACCCCGGCGAAACCTTCCGCATGATCCGCTGGCTGATGGGCGGATTTTCAGTGGTGGGTTTTGCCACACCGGTCAATCTGACAGTTTTTACGGCAATCGGCCTGATTATCACCGCTCTACTGACGCGCGAAATGAATCTCCTGCTGATTGGTGAGGAACTTGCCTGCGCACGTGGCGTAAATGTTGACCGTACAAAAAAACTGCTGTTCTTCTCTGCCTCGCTGATGACCGGTGCAGCAGTCGCTTTTTGCGGTCCCATCGCGTTTGTCGGCCTCATGGTTCCGCACCTGTGCCGTCAGCTGATCGGTTCCGATCACCGGAAACTTTTCCCGGCGGTCATTCTGCTCGGCGGCGCGTTTATGGTTATCTGCGACGGACTGGCACGTACGCTGCTCGCTCCGGTCGAAATGCCGGCCGGACTCATCACCTCGCTGCTCGGCGGCCCGTTCTTCCTCTGGCTGCTGTTGCGGAAAGTTTAGCCAGCGGCACTGGAGACCATCGTCGTTCTTGCTTTTTTTTCTCCGCAAAGGCATTTTTCACCTCATCAGAATGCGGTGCGCAAAGGAGCGCGAATATGAGAAAATATATAGGAGTATTTCTGGCGGCTGCTGTAACAGCAAATGCCGCACCGTTAATCATTTCAAACATGAGAGCCTCGCAGCAGCCGGACACAAAGCTGGTGGATGTCTGGTATGCTGTTTCCAATTCAGACACCGGTCGAGTCAATGTATCAGTCAGCTTCAAGGACGGCGGACGCGTGATATCTGCTTTCGCGTTTACGGGGGAGGCCAGCACAAACCGTTCAAGTGAAAGGAATTCAAAGATAACATGGGATGCCGGAGAAACCCATCCAGAGGATTTCTCAGCCTTGACCGTCACCATAACAGCAGATGACGGACATGCACAAAGTGCGTCGTCGTCTTGCCCGGTGGCCACTTCAGAGCGAACCGTCGGTTACCAGACGACAGGGGGTGTCGCCGAACTTGAATCAAGTAAATCAGCCCTGACCCGTTTCACGGATCACGGTGACGGAACGGTACTGGACACCCATACGGGATTGGAATGGGTGCAGGCACCGCATTCAATTCCAGGCAACTCCGGAACAATGGTGTGGAGCAATGCTGTCAATTTTTGTGACGATCTGGTTTATGCTGGCCATTCCGACTGGAGGCTGCCTTCGCGCACAGAGCTGATAAGTCTGATGGATAGCACACACAAATCCCCGTCACTACCGGATAAACATCCGTTTTTAGACGTGCGGAACAGTCACTACTGGTCCAGCACGCCCCACGCAGGCAACACAGGTTTTGCTTGGTACGTAAATCTGAATTACGGCTATGTGAGCGACTACTCTATTGCACTTAGTTTCTACGTATGGCCGGTTCGCGGGAAACAGTAAAGATGCCGTCAGATTGGTGCGGATCATCCGGTCTGGTGGTCGGGATCGTTGCACATTGGTAATTGAATATTCTCTGCTGACTGTGGGATGCTGTAATGCATGAATTGGCTCCCGAACAAAAACCGGTTTTCAGCGGCTGCAGGACTATGTTTTCTTTTGATTGCGTCGGTATCATCGGCAGCAGAAATCAACCTCACGTCAGCATACGAACTGGCGTTGGCGAAAAGCGAGTCGCTTCAAATCAGTCTTGCGGAGTGGCGTCAGGCCGA
Organism: uncultured Verrucomicrobiota bacterium; assembly: GCA_964398915.1. Classification (GTDB taxonomy): domain Bacteria; phylum Verrucomicrobiota; class Kiritimatiellia; order Kiritimatiellales; family Tichowtungiaceae; genus Tichowtungia. The sequence continues at coordinate 140,365 of CAYNOR010000002.1, read as the reverse complement.
GGCTGTTTACCGTCAAGCCGTTGGAACCATGTGGCCGGAAGTAAGCGCCAAAGGTGATTCAAAATTTATTCGAGGAGTCGATAATGACACCCGCCGGGCCGGTGTCGGCGCAAGCTGGACAGTGTTTGACGGATTTCGTAACGCCCGTAATGCCAGTGCCAGACAGGCAAACAGCATCGCCCGGTCTCACGATGCGGAACAGGCCCGTCTGATGCTTTATGAGGATGTCGCGGATGTTTTCTATCAGGTCCGGTCATTTCAGGATCAGCGGGTAGCGGCGCTGGAACAGCTTAAATCTCTGGGAATCCGGGCTGAAGAACTGGAACGCCGGATAAAACTCGGGCGCTCAAAACAGTCCGATCTGCTGACAACGTCAAACCAGATGGCCAATGTTCGCATAACGATTGAACAGCTGAACCAGTTCTATGCCGCATCGCTGGAACTGCTGGCGTTCATAACCGGACAGCCTGCATCCAGCCTCCAAGTCGTTGACCATACACCCCTGCCCGCCATCGGCGAAATCGACAAATATCTTGCGGCGGCAACAGACCGTTCCGACATCAGGTCGGGTGAGGCCATGGTGGATGCAGCACGGTACGATATGGATGCGGCCAGAGCGGATCGCTCACCCAAAGTGACTTTAGATGCGAACAACTATGTTTACCGTGATCCGAAGTCTCAAAACGAATGGGACATTGTTCTCAGTCTTGAAATTCCGTTATTCGACCATGGGCGTCGTGTGGCGCGTATCGCCGAAGCAAGCGAGCAGCTCCGGATCAGTGAACTGCGGCTGGCGGAGCTGCAACGGTCTTCGGAACGGGATGTAAAACAAAATTACCAATCCTTATTTTACGAACTGAAACAGTGGTCAGAGCTTCAGTCAGCCATAACCATTTCATCTGATACGCTGGCACTGTTGCAGAAGGACTATGATCTGGGTCGCGTGAGCAACCTCGATGTACTGTCGGCCACAGTTCAGCATTGGGAGTTGCGGCGGCGTGAGGCGGCACTGGCGAATCAGCTGCGCGCCGGTATGGTTCATCTGCACATTGCAGCCGGAAAGGTTTCGCCATGACACTGTCCGATCTATCCATCCGCCGCCCGGTCTTCGCCTGGATGATAATGTTCGGGCTGATCGTTTTCGGATCCATCAGTGTAAACCGGATGGGTATCAGCCAGATGCCGGATATTGATTTTCCGATCCTCGAAATCCGCACGGCATGGGAAGGCGCCGCCCCCGAGATCATGGAAGCTGAGCTGGTAGACAAAATCGAACAGCTCGTTATTTCCGTGGATGGCCTGAAAGAAATCCGCTCAAGTATCCGGCAGGGGTCGGCCACGGTCTCGCTGGAATTTGAACTCAGCCGCGATATTGACGCCGCTTTACAGGAAGTCCAGGGAGCACTGGCTGAACTGCGCCTGCCGCTGAATGTAAATCCGCCGATTATTCAGAAAAACACAACCGAAGGTGAGCCGGTGATGCGGCTCGGAATATCCGGAACACAAACACCGCGCGAGATGGTGGATTATGTTGAGACGTTCCTTTTAGATCAGCTGCAGGTCATTCCCGGCGTCGGAGAAGTCGCCCTCTCCGGATTTGCTGAACGGAACCTGCGCCTCTGGGTGGATACAAAAAAACTTCAGGAATATGAACTGACCATTCTCGATATTAAGCAGGCCGTTGAGCAGGAACATTCCGAGCTGGCCGCCGGATACATTGAAAACCCGCAGCAGGAAATGAATCTCCGGATTATGGGCGAAGGTCTTACGCTCGAACAGGTCGCCGATATTCCGGTTACGCACCGCGGCGGCCAACCGATTTACGATGTGACCATTCGGCTGAAAGATCTATGCCGGGTGGAAGACGGCCTGAACGATATACGGCGCGTTGTACGGATCTCTGGCGAGCCGGGATTGTCTATTGGAATCAGCAAACAGCGCGGAGCCAATGAGGTTGAAATCGGCCGTCTGGTCAGGGAGAAAATGGCGGCCATCCAGCAGTCACTGCCGGCCGGCATGAAACTCCAGGTTAATGTGGATCTGACCCGCCCCGTCGAAGAAGCCGTAAAGGCCACCGAACACGAACTGATAACCTCCGCCATTCTGACCGCCTTGATCTGCTTTCTGTTCCTCGGAACATGGAGTTCGGGCTTCAATATCATCCTTTCCATCCCGACTTCCATTATCGGCACATTCATTGTTCTGTATTTTTCAGGATTCACGCTCAACACGTTTACACTGCTGGGTCTAGCACTGGCCATCGGTATCGTCGTGGACGATTCGATTATGGTACTGGAGAACATTGTCCGGCATTTCGAAATGGGAAAAGATAAAGTTACAGCTGCTGAAGACGGCGCGCGCGAAATTATTTTCGCGGCCGTGGCGACAACGGCGGCCGTCATCGCAATCTTTCTTCCGGTAGCTTTCATGTCCGGCGTCATCGGCCGTTTCTTTTTCCAGTTCGGCGTAACCATGACGGCAGCCGTGGCACTGTCGCTGCTGGAAGCCATCACGCTCACCCCGATGCGGCTCTCGGTCATGATGTCGCATCGCAAGAAAAGCTGGTTAGAACGCAGTTCCGGCGCGGTATTCACGCTGTTGAACCGTGCTTACGGATGGATTCTTCCTTTCGTCCTGAAATGCCGCTGGCTTGTATTAGTCGGCGCGCTGGCTGTTTTTGCTTATTCTCTGCAGTTAGGGAAAACTCTTCGCCGCGAGTTTGTCCCGGCGCAGGATCAGTCGTTCATGTCGGTCAGCCTCCGCGCGCCGGTTGGTTCATCGCTCGCTATGACCGACTCGAAGGTGCGGGAAGTGGAAGCATATTTTAAGAAACGCCCCGAAATTCTGCGCTCCTACACCATGGTCGGCGGTGGCGGCGGCACACCGAATCAAGCGACGATGGGACTTACACTGATCGAGAGAAATCAGCGCAGTAAAAGTCAGGCCGATCTAATGAATGAGTTCCGCAAGGATCTTGCGAATATCAAAGGATTGAAAATCTCCTTTCAGGACATGTCGGCGCGCGGTCTGACAGCCCGCCGCAGTCAGCCGATTGAATTTAACGTTACCGGCCCCGACTATGCCGTTCTGGATGCTTCCGTTCAGAAAATCATGACCGAACTTCAGAAAACCAGCCTTGTCGTTGATCTGGATAACAGCTTTCGCACCGGCATGCCTGAAGTCAGAGTCATACCTGACCGGCGGGCCGCCGCAGCACGCGGTGTCACCATGGAAGATATCGGACGAACCGTCAATGCAGCCATGGGCGGCATCCGGCAGGGCAAATTCACCCGTGACGGACGCCGCTATGATATCCGGCTGCGCCTGTCGCCTGAAGAGCGGCTGACCGGGGACGATGTGAAACTGCTGACAGTCCGTAACTCGTACGGGGAACTTATTCCGCTGAGTAATGTGGTGCGTGTCGAGAATGTCTCAACCCTGCAAAGCATCAACCGCGTCAACCGCCAGCGAGCTATCTCGGTGACCGCCAATCTGGCCGCCAGCGCCTCGCAGGCCGCAGCGCTGCAAGCGGCAGAGAAAATTTCAAAAGAAAATCTTCCGCCCGGCTATACCTTCAATCTGGAAGGCGGTGCAAAAACTTTCAGCGAATCAGGCAGCGGACTCTGGATTGCTTTCCTGCTGGGCATCGTGGTCGCCTACATGGTTCTGGCTTCACAGTTCAACAGCTTTATCCACCCGTTTACCGTCCTGCTGGCTCTGCCGTTCAGCATTACCGGTGCGCTGGTGACGCTGTGGTACACCAATCAGTCGCTAAATCTCTACAGTGCCATCGGCATTATTCTTTTGATGGGCGTGGTAAAGAAAAATTCCATTCTTCTGGTGGAGTTCATGAACAGGAAACGCGCGGAAGGCCTGTCGCTAAAGGAAGCCGTCATCACGGCTGCGCCGGTCAGATTACGGCCGATTCTGATGACATCTATCGCAACGATTGCCGCAGCAGGACCCATCGCACTGGGGATTGGAGCCGGATCGGAAACCCGTCAGCCGATGGCTCTGGCAATCATCGGAGGAGTTTTTGTTTCAACCGTGTTCACCCTGCTTGTCGTACCTTGCGCGTATTACATCATGGCCCGGTTTGAACACAGTAAACACGAAATCAGTTGAATGTTGCGATACGGGCGAGGCCTTTCAGCGTCAGTTGCGGATCAACCGGAACCGGGTGATCCCAGCCTTCAAACACCCATTTTGCAAATCCGCCGGTTGCGCAAACCTTCGTATGATGCCCCAGTTCTTTCCGCAGCTGTGCCAGAATCTCTTTCACCATGCCGAGGTAGCCGAGGTGCGCACCGATGCGCATCGCCTCTTCCGTGCTTTTGCCGACAACATGCGTCGTCTTAACCGGTTTGATATGCGGCAGCAGTTCTGTCTTTTCGGCCAGATAATCAAACATCAGCGGCAGTCCGGGGCAAATAATTCCGCCAATATAGCCTTCGATCTTTGTGACGATATCAAAGGTCAGCGCCGTGCCGAAGTCGCAGACAACAACAGGCATTCCGTAGTCCGCTGCAGCTTCGCAGGCATTGGCCAGGCGGTCGGCACCGATTGTTTCCGGCTTCGGATAAGAAACTGGTATCCCCAGATTAACTGTGTGGTTCACCCACAGGATGTCTTTAACACCCTGTTGTTTGAGAAACTTTTCCCAGCGTTCATTGACACCCGGTTTGACGGAGGCAATCACCGCGCGTTTCGGAACGGTACGCAGTTTGAGCGCCGGTTCCGTTGACGGTGTCCGCTGAATACCGGACAGCTTCAGTCCACGCGCCACCGCCAGCGAGGTGCTGGTGTTGCCGATGTCCACAACCAAAGACGGTTTCATAAAACCGCCTTTGGCTGGAAATTCAAATTTCTAAATCCGAAGCACGAAACAATTTTCCAATGTTTCAAAAATTTAAACTTTTTAAATTTGATCATTGTTTAGGATTTCGAGTTTAGGATTTTGAATTTCTTGATGTTGTCATACGAAATCAAGAGCAAGATCACAGGAAGGCGCAGAGTGGGTCAATGCGCCGACCGAAATGGCATTCACGCCGGTCTGCGCAATTTCGCGGATGGTTTTTAACGTCACACCGCCTGAGGCCTCCGTTTTGCAAATGCCGGCGCAGAGTTTTACGCATTCGCGTAATTCGTCCAGCGACATATTGTCGAGAAGCACCCAGTCGGGCTTCGCCGGAAGAATTACTTTCAATTGATGGATTGTATCCACCTCCACTTCAACCAGCAGGTCGGGATATTTAGTGCGGGTCGCTCGGATTGATCCGGCAAGGTCACCGCCTTCACGCGCCCAGTGCGCCAGATGATTGTCTTTAATCAGCACACGGTCAAACAGGCCGTAGCGGTGGTTGGTTCCGCCACCGCAGACGACCGAGTATTTTTCAAACGTTCTCAGTGTCGGCGTGGTTTTGCGCGTATCGAGAATAAGAACTTCCGGATTATCGGCTTCCTCGACATAGCGGCGGGTCATCGTGGCAATTCCGGTCATCCGCTGAACAAAATTCAGCGCGGTGCGTTCAGCCACCAGGATCGAACGGGCAGAGCCTGAAACGGTCAGCACCACATCGCCGGGCTTAAGTTTTGCTCCGTCCTTTTTCTTCTGCGTGATTTCCAGCGAAGCGTCCATCTGGCGGAATACCTCGGTTGCTACAGGTCCGCCCGCGAGAATACACTCATGCCTCGCAACCAGATGCGCCTCGGCGGTTTCGCCCGGCGGAACCAGTGCAAACGAAGTTGCATCCAGCTTTTTGGGACCCAGATCCTCGGCCAGCGCATCATGGATGCGCAGCTTCACATCGGGAAAAGAAAGGATATCAGGGAGTTTCATGAGTGTTCTCCAAAATCAAACCGTCTCAGGAGGATGCGTATCTGCACCCATCAGCACAGCAACCGGTTTAAGCATTTCGATATTTTCACAGACAATTTTTATAGCGGCGGCGATGGGTACAGCCAACAGCGCGCCGGTGATGCCCCACAGCCAGCCCCAGAACACCAGTGAGAGAAGGATAACCATCGGGCTGAGATTGAGTTTATCCCCCATGACTTTCGGCTCGAGCAGTCCGCCGATGATCTGATGGATCACAAGCAGTGCGGTCGCGATCCAGACAGCTGGCCAGATGTTGGGATAAAACTGAACGAGCGCCAACAGAATTGGTGGAACCGAAGCAACAACAATTCCGATGCTTGGAATAAAACTGAACAGAAACGCCAGAACAGCCCAGGTCAGCGCGAAGTCGGACTTGCCGATTACCAGTACGATCCAGACCAGCACGCTGGAAACTGTGCTGAGAATCAGCTTCACGTAAAGATAACGGCTGATCTGGCTGGCGATGGATGCGGTGACGGTTGCAATCCGCTTACCCTGTTCAGTCGGAAACGCACGCTGAACTTTGCCTTCAAAATATGGTTTCCCAAGCAGCATGAAAATCAGAAACACCAGCACCATGGCGAGATTGCCGGTAAATGTAATGAATGATCCCGAAAATGAGATCAGTCGCTGGCCAATTTGATGTTTCCAGTCGATTTCACCGAACGACAGCCAGGACGGCATGGTGTAACGCCCCGAAATGGCGGCGGTGATTTGCGTGAACTGGTCGGCATATTTCGGATACTCGTTCACGAACACCATCGCACGGGTATAAAGAAAGAGTCCGGTCAGATAGAAAAAGCCGAACAGAAGAATCATCACTACAGCAACCGCCGGTGCTGGCGGAACGCGGTGCCGCGCCAGAAAATTGACTGGCGGCGCGAGAATATAGGAAAGAAGCCATGCAATCACCAGCGGCAGAATCACCGCCTGCGCAGTCTTCAGAACAAATCCGACCATCACCAGCGTAATAACGCCGATCAGGGGAAGCAACACCCGCTGGTTCTGCATAAGCCCGCTCCCGGTTTCAGTGCCGCGATTCATACGCCGCAATGTCGCCAGCATACTGAAGGGTCAGACCGATATCGTCCAGTCCGTTCACCAGCTTGTTTTTCAGCACCGGATCAACATCAAAGGCATATATCTGATCGCCGGCCGCTGCATGAACGGTAACTTTTTGCTTTTCCAAATCAACGGTTGCTTTCACGCCCGGTTCTTTTTCCAAAGTTTGGAAAATTGAATCCACCTGTGCAGCGGTCATTTCGATCGTCAGCAATCCGTTCTTGCCGCAGTTGCCACGGAAAATATCGGCAAACGCCGGAATATCCCCTTCGCGTGAAGCGATTACCACTTTAAATCCAAACTGCGCCACCGCCCAGACGGCGTGTTCGCGGCTCGATCCGCAGCCGAAGTTATTGCGCGCCACCAGCACCTGCGCGTTTTTGTAAGCCGGCTTATTCAGCACGAAGTCGGGATTATCCGAACCGTCGTTGTTGTAGCGCCAGTCCGAAAACAGCGCCGCGCCGAAACCGGTCCGCTTGATCGACTTCAGATATTCCTTTGGAATAATCGCGTCCGTATCAATATTCGCCCGGTCAACGCCGGCGACCACACCTGTAAATGTTTTAAACTTTTCCATGATTAAATCTCCCGAATGTCTACGAAGTGACCTGCCACTGCGGCCGCAGCAGCCATCGCCGGACTGACCAGATGCGTACGTCCGCCCTTGCCCTGACGCCCTTCAAAGTTACGGTTGGAGGTCGAAGCGCAACGCTCCTTATCCTTCAGTTTGTCCGGATTCATCGCCAGACACATACTGCAACCGGCATAGCGCCACTCGGCACCCGCTTCAACAAACACGCGGTCGAGCCGCTCTTTTTCGGCGGCATAACGCACAGCCTCCGAACCCGGCACCACAATCATACGCACGCTCTTGGCAACCTTTTTTCCTTTAATCATCTGGGCAGCCTCGCGCAGGTCTTCAATACGTCCGTTGGTGCAGCTGCCGATAAATACTGTGTCGATCCTGATGTCGGTCATCTTCATGCCGGGTTCAAGACCCATGTAATTCAGTGCGGCGCGCACGTCTGCCGGACTGTATTCCGGAACAGCATCCAGCGCCGGAACTTTTCCCGTCACATCGGTCACCATGCCGGGACTGGTTCCCCACGTTACTTGCGGAGCCAGATCGCTCACGTCAATCGTCAGCACATGATCAAATTTCGCGCCGTCGTCGGTCGTCAGTTTTTTCCATTCCTCAATCGCTTTTTCCAGTTCTGCGCCTTTCGGAGCATAGACGCGGTTGCCGGAGCGGATGTAATTAAATGTCACTTCATCCGGCGCAACCAGACCGGCACGCGCGCCGCCTTCAATGGCCATATTGCAGATTGTCAGCCGGCCTTCCATGGAAAGCGCACGGATCGTCTCGCCGCAGAATTCAAACGCGCAGCCGGTGCCGCCCGCCGTGCCGATGATACCGATCATCTTCAGCACCATATCCTTGGCCGTCACACCCTTTTGCAGTTTACCGGCAAATTCGACCTTATAGTTTTTCGGTTTCTTCTGGCGCAACGTCTGCGTCGCCAGCACATGTTCCACTTCGGAAGTGCCGATACCGAACGCGATTGAACCGAACGCGCCGTGCGTCGCGGTGTGTGAATCGCCGCAAACCACCGTCATGCCGGGAAGAACAATCCCCTGCTCCGGGCCGATAATATGAATCACGCCCTGACGGTCATCGCCCAGCGGAAACAGCGTAACACGGGTTTCCGCACAGTTATCCGTCAGTGCATCGACCTGAGCCTTGGCGATCGGATCGGTAATGTTCATCCGGTTTTCGTCGGTCGGAACATTATGATCCATTGTGGCGAAAGTCCGTTCCGGACAACGCACCTTACGGCCGGCCAGACGGAGACCTTCAAAGGCCTGCGGACTGGTCACCTCATGTACCAGATGGCGGTCGATGTACAGCAGCACCTCGCCGTTACCCAGCTCCTTGACGACGTGTGCATCCCAAATCTTGTCAAACAATGTTTTACTCATAGCTATGCAGGGTATATTTTCTGTTCCTGTTTCATCAATCAAAAATGGCCCGTAAAACATGATCAGAATAATTATGGACAGAATAATTTACTGCTGGGTAGTGCCGGTCGAGAATTGTTCTGTCCATAATTATTCTGATCCATTTTCTTAAGGATAGTCCTATGAATGGTTACCTAATTTTCATCCTCGCTCTGCTGGTTTTCAACTGGCTCCTGTCACTGATCGTCGAAACCCTCAACGTCCGGAATGTTTCCACGGAAATACCGGCAGAGTTTCAGGGTATATACGACGCCGAAAAATATGCCAAATCTCAGCGCTACCTGCGTGAAAACACCCGTTTCGGCCAGATTCAGGCCGGAATCATGCTTCCGCTTACCATCGCCTTCATCCTGCTTGGCGGGTTCAAGTGGATTAACGGCATCGCTCAGACCGCAGCCCCGGACAGCATGATCGTTCAGGGACTCGTCTTCGGCGGAATCCTCGTTCTGCTCGGACAGCTGGTCGGCCTTCCGTTCAGCATCTACGACACCTTCGTCATTGAAGAACGCTACGGCTTCAACAAAACCACCCCGAAAACCTTTGTCGTCGATATCCTTAAAGGACTGCTACTCACCGTCCTGCTCGGCGCGCCGATCTTCGCGCTGATCCTCTGGATTTTCAGTGCCGTCGCAAGCGCCTGGCTCTGGGCGTGGGGTGCGCTGGCCGTCATCCAGCTTTTCATCATGTTCATCGCGCCGGTCGTCATCCTGCCGCTCTTCAACAAATTCACCCCGCTGGAAGACGGCGAACTGAAAACAAAGATTCAGGAATTCGCCGCCGCCCAGAAATACACCCTCAGCGGCATCTTCAAAATTGACGGCTCCAAGCGTTCCACCAAATCCAACGCCTACTTCACCGGCTTCGGAAAAACCAAACGAATCGCCCTCTTCGACACCCTGATCGAAAAACACACCACCGGCGAACTGGTCGGCGTGCTGGCGCACGAAATCGGACACTGCAAAAAGGGCCACATCAAAAAAGGAATCATCATCTCGCTGGCGTCATCCCTACTGATGTTCTTCATCCTCTCGCTCTTCATCACCAAACAGGGACTCTACGCCGCGTTCGGAATTGAAGGCACGCCGCTCTACGCCGGTATCATCTTCTTCGGCTTCCTCTACGCGCCGATCAGCATGATCCTCGGACTGCTCGGCAATATCCTCTCACGGAAGCACGAATACGAAGCCGACGCCTTCGCCGCCGAAACCACCAAACAGCCCGGCGAAATGATCAACGCCCTGAAAAAACTCTCGGTGGATAACCTCTCCAACCTCACGCCCCACCCGCTCAAGGTTTTCCTCGAATACTCCCACCCACCCGTCCTTGAACGCATCAAGGCGTTGAGGAAGTTTTAACCGCGAATTACGCGAATCAACGCGAATGATTTTCCAATGCTTGGAAACTGCGGGGCGGGCAACGGGTACCCTTCAGCGTGTTCATTTTTTGGCAGGTTGGCAGAACTGTTCAATCCAGCGGTTGGCGAGCTGGCAGCTTTTGCGGGTGGCTTCGGGCTGATCGTCGGGAAAGGCGGATAACCAGAGCGCGCGGTTTTCAAGGAAGGCGTCCGTCCAGTCCACGGGAATCTGTTCGGGCATGGACATCGGCTGAACCCAGATAATGCGGGCGGAGGCGGTGAGAAGGGTTTTCAGGCAGGTGCGTTCGCCGGGCGAAAAAAAGGTACTGCAAACCAATCCGTCGAAGGAGGCCAATTCGTTTTTCAGCGAGGAAACCTCCGCTTCGGACGCACGCCGCGAGACGCGCAGAACGCGGCGCGGACCGCAATCGTTAAGCAGCGCCTTATTACCCTTAAAGCAGCTCTGCTTTACCCTGCCCTGAGGGACATCGCGCAAAGCCCAGCGGCGCGGATTGGCCCGCACATAATTTTCGCGAACCGCCAGCTCTTCGGCATCAAAGCAAATCACATCGTAATAATTGGGAGCCCACACCTTGCCGGGGACTTTCTGTTCTTTCTCACCATGGTGAGAGATTACAGGTTGCACAAGGCCGGCACGGCGCGTTTCGCGGGTGACCGAGCCTTTGAAGAGGTTGAGCACCTCGCCCAGCCCGGCCGCGCCGGGCCGGAGAATGCGCACAATTCCGTGGAAATGGTTCGGCATGAGCTGCCAGGCCCCGAGCCGGATATGGGAGTAGTGTTGCGGAATCTCGCCCCAGAACCGTTCAACCAGTTTACCGAGCGCATTGGGGCACATTTTGCCCTCCTTGACCGCGCCGAAGAAGTGGCGGTGATAGTCGGCACCCAACGTGACAAAATACCAGCCGGGTCGCGAATAGTCTCGACCCTCCATCCGCAGTTTCTGCGACATGCTTTTTTTGAACTCCGGCGGCATGCTCTCCCCTCAATGTAACAATTAATTACAAAGAGTTTTTCAAAGCGAGAAAATTTTTCGCTGCATATCGTCGGGAAGATTAAGGTCGATGGTGACCGGTCGTCCAAACTTTGGATGGCGGAAGCTGAGTCCGGAAGCGTGGAGAGCCTGACGATTCATACGTAACCGTGTACGGTCGGCATCGGTCAGCGTGTCTTTGCAGAAGCGCAGGAAAAGGGTTTCGTCCACGCCGTAGAGTTTGTCGCCGACAATTGGAGTTCCCAGCGCCAGCAGCGTGGCGCGGATTTGGTGCAATCTTCCGGTATGCGGCTCCGCTTCGATCAGCGCGATCTCGCCATACTGTTTAATCAGCCGGAATTTTGTTTCCGCCCATTCGGCATCGGCGGACGGCGGCGCACCGGACGATCCGCCGGAAATAAACTTCCGCTTTTTACGAATGGTGGATTCCGTATCGGCTACCAACCATCCGGAGGTTTCCAGTTCCACCGGAAAGTCAGACGACTCGACCAGCATTTTGTAGCGCTTCACGACTTTGCGGCCGGAAAACTGTTTGCGGCAGTTCTCAGACGCCGAAAAATTTTTCGCGATGACAACAAGTCCGGAGGTTTCGCGGTCGATGCGGTTGACGAATGTGAAATCATCCAGCCCCCGCTCCTTCTTGAGCCAAGCCCAAAGCGTATGGTTGAAATAGCGTCCACCCGGATGGCACGGAAGATTGCCGCTTTTGTTGACCAGTAGAAGATCGTCGTCGTCCGAAATAATGCCGATATTGAAATCAACGGGCGGCTCCGGACGGTTATCCGGCTCATAGGCCAGCCGGTCGCCGGTTTTTAACAACGATTCAGAAGCACACGGCTGGCCGTTAACCGTCACGGCTCCGGCTGTGATGCGCTCGCACCAGCCTGCCCGATCCTGATAGGAAAAGCGCGCGGCCAGGAAATCAGCCACCGCTGTTCCATCCGCCGATTCAGGCACTTCAAAAACCATTTCCCGTTTCATCCGGTCACTCATAACAGAACCAAATCAATAAGCCGACCCTGATTCTATTCGCCTTTGCATCTTTGTGCCTTTGTGCCTATCTTCTCCCCATGAAAATACTCTGCTGTGGATTTTTTCCGGCGCTTCAGCGCACCATTGAATATGCCTCGTTCCGTCCGTATGAGGTAAACCGCGCCCGCAAGGTATCCGTTGCCGCCAGCGGCAAGGCAACGAATACCGCCCGGGTACTCAAACTTCTCGGAGCCGATCCGCTGCTGCTCAGTTCTGCGGGCGGTGCCAACGGCGATACACTGCGCAATCTGCTGAGTCAGGAACAGATTCCCTTCAATCTGATCGAAACCAAAGCTGAAACCCGTATTTGCCAGACGCTTCTTTCCGATGATCACGATGGATGTACCGAGCTGGTTGAAAACTCCCCGCCGCTGTCTTCAACTGAGTGGAAAACTGTCATCAAAACATTTGCCAAAATCCAAAGCGATTTTGACCGCATCATCTTTTCCGGCAACCTTCCGCCGCACGCACCTCAGGATATTTATGCCGAACTGCTTTCGCTGACCGACGGCAAAAAGGTTTTGATCGACAGCTACGGTCCGCCGTTGCTTGCCACGCTTGAACACCGCCCCGCCGTGGTGAAAATTAATGCCGAAGAACTGCGCAATACATTCAAAAGCAAAGCCCCGATTGAAGAACTGGCCGAAGAACTGATGTCGCTCGGCGCCGGCGCTGTCGGCATTACGCAGGGCAAGGCACGGGCCTTTCTTTTTGAACCCGGCAACGCCTGTTCATTCACCGTGCCTGTGATTAAAGCGGTTAATCCGATCGGAAGCGGCGACTCAGTCAGCGCCGGAACAACCTGCGCACTGGCCAAAGGTCATTCGCTGGTTGAGTCGTTTGTCTTCGGTCTCGCCTGCGGAACATCCAATGCCATGAACATTGAACCGGGCGTTGTAAAACTCGACCAAATCGCCGAACTGGTTCCAAAGATCGCGATCAAGAAATAACCGAATGACACCGTTCGTTCAGTACAAGCAGTGGATGATCGACCGGTACGGCGACGCGCTGTTCCGGGTTCCTGTCCAACTGGCTTCGTCCTGTCCGCATGGCCGCTGTGAGTTCTGCTCTGAAAACGGCTCCAAAGCCCAGCAGACTCAGCGGCAGGAAAGTCCGATTGAGCAGATTGAAGCGGCGATCAAATTTTCGAAGCGACGCTATAAAGCTCAGAAACTGATGCTGTACATTCAGGCGTTCACCGCCGACCTGACCAATCCCGAGCAGCAAAAATTAATTCTCCAATGTCTGGAAAATTATCGGTTCGAAGCCATCAGCATTGGAACACGCCCCGATTGTCTGCCGGAAGAGGCGCTCCGGTTTCTGGAAGCACTGAAACAAAAGGTAGAAGTTTGGGTCGAGCTAGGTGTACAGACAACCAATGACGCAACACTGAAACAAATTAACCGCGGCCACGACTGGGAATGCAGCAAACAAGCTATTATCGCGCTGGCAGAGCGCGGCATTTACGTTGCACCGCATGTCATCATCGGTCTGCCGGGCGAGATTTCCAAGGACTGGAACCGCACAGCGAACGAACTGGCCAACCTCCCGATTGCCGGGATCAAAATTCATAATCTGCATGTCATGAAGGGAACCGGGCTGGAAATAAATCCTCCGCCGGTATTAAACCACTGGGAATATGCCGAGGCGCTGATGGACTTCCTGCGACGGATTCCGGCGGAACTTCCGGTGATGCGGATTTCAACCGATACACCGGACGATGAACTGGTCGCTCCGCACTGGCATCTTGAAAAAGGACAATTCTTCGATTACGTCATTCAGCAGATGACTTGTCGTCAAATTCGCCAAGGCGATTTGACGAAGGGAGTACGGGAGTACGGGAGTACTGGAAAATCAAAAACTCCACCACTCCAAAACTCCTTCACTCCAATCGCCACTGCCGACGGCAGTGTGACCTTCTTTTCCACTGATTGGAAAGAGCACTACCACACAAAAACCGGCGCCCGGCTGGAGGCACAGCAGAAATTCGTCGTTCCTTCCGGTCTGAACCGCAAACTCCAGACATCAAACATCAAACTGCTGGATGTCTGCTTCGGCCTCGGCAACAACTCGCTGGCAGCTCTCTGTGCAGCGGCAGGTGCAGAGCACAAGCTTGATATCACCGCTCTAGAAATGGACAAACGGGTTGTTCGCGCCGCAGCGCAGTTTTTTCAACCCTTGGAAACCGATCCTGTGAAGTGGAGAAATGTCTTAGAGCAACTCTTGAGCACTGCCACCTTCCACCTGCCACATGCCACACTGTCCCTCCTCTGGGGCGATGCCCGCTGGCTGATTCAGAGCTTGGAAAGTGCGTCGTTCGACATCGTCTTCCACGATCCGTTCTCCAGCCAGCACTGTCCGGAACTCTGGACGGTGGAATTTTTCCAGCAGCTCTATCGCGTGATGAAACCGGACGGCGTGCTACTGACTTATGCTTCCGCCCTGCCCGTCCGCGGCGCAATGCGCGAAGCGGGGTTTAAAACCGGCGAAACAAACCCTGGGCATCAGATGGGTAACGGCACCATTGCAGCGAAAAACAAAACGACACTTATCGGTTTTCCAGAGATTGGAAAAACGGATGAGCGCCGGAGCATTCCGTACCGTGATCCTTATCTTTGCGCTCCCGCCAAAATCATCCTGCGCAACCGGCAGGAATCGGCAGAGATTACCAAACGGTAATTTTCACAGCACACTGCGGTAATCTCCTTTCCTCCAGTATATCCGGCGTACTGACTGAAAGAGAGGTTACCCGTGAATTTCTGGATGATTTTAGGTTTTTTTGCTCAGGCGGTTTTTTCAATCCGTTTTATCGTGCAATGGATTGCCGGTGAAAGCACTGACGGAAGCGTGCTGACGATTCTGCTTACGGTTGCTTTGATCGCGTCATCCATACTGATATGGGAAAAAGTCCTAAAAAACCGGCTGATTCCAAAGCGCTGGGCTGTTGTAAAAAAACACCGTATTTACCGAAGCGGCCGCATTGCGGCAAGGCTTGTGCGACGAACTTTGGCCAGCCACAAAATTAAAGTTATTGTCGATCTCACCGGAAATAATCCGAGAAATCCAAGTCAGGTTGCAGAAAAAGCTGCTGCTGCGCAGCTTGGCATTGAATTGCAACGATTTACACTTCGCGGCAGCGGCACCGGTGATGTAAATCTGTACGCAGAAGCCGTTGCGGCTGTCATTCTCGCCGAAAAACAAGGTCGCCCGGTATTAATCCACTGTGCCGCTGGAGTTCAACGCACCGGCGGTGTAATCGCGTTTTACCGCTTACTGGTCGATAAGATCCCACCCGAAATGGTGCTAGCGGAGTTGATGAAAAATGGATTTAACCCAAAACGCAATCGTAAGCTTTTGCCGTATATCAATAAAAACTTTTTGCGCGTTGCGACGATTCTTCATGAAAAAGGTCTTATTGAAAAAATCCCTCAGTTTGATTGCATATAATCAGGAATCCCACCTCGCACGCTCGTATTGTTTTTCATCGGCATTACTGATAAGCTGCTCAGAAGAAACTGTGATACCAGAAAACGCCATGATTGACTGGCGGCAGAAATATAGAGGTAAAACAGTCGTACTGTGGGGGCAGCCGCCTCATTCTGTAGAGAAAGAAACCGGTCTATGAGAATACTGCTTGTCGAAGATGATTCGCGAATAGCATCCTTCATCGTCAAGGGATTGCAGCAGGAAGGATTTGCCGTCGACCGCGCGGCCGACGGCGAAGAAGGGTTGCATGTCGCACTTCAAAATTCATTCGATGCGGCAGTGATAGATATCATGCTGCCTAAACTGGATGGGTTTGCCCTGATTGAGCGGTTGCGGCAGAACAATTTTACAACCCCGATTATCGTACTCAGTGCCCGTTCATCAGTTGAAGACCGTGTAAAAGGACTTCATGTCGGAGCCGATGACTACCTCATGAAACCGTTTGCCTTTTCGGAACTGCTGGCCCGGATTCAAGCATTATTGCGGCGTGCGACAACACAGACGGATCCCACGGCACTTGCGATTGCTGACCTGCGCATGGATATGGTCCGTCGAAAAGTTTACCGGGCCGGAAAAGAGATCGAATTGCAGCCTAAAGAATTTTCACTGCTGGAATATCTGATGCGCAATACCGGACGGGTCATTTCAAAAACCATGATTATGGAACACGTCTGGGATTACAACTTTGATCCGCAAACCAACGTAGTCGAGGCTCGTATTTGCAAATTGCGTGATAAAATTGACCGCGATGCCGAAAAAAAACTGATCCATACCATCCGGGGAATGGGTTATGTACTCGAATAAAATCAGGCATCGCTCGCGCAGTGTCGTTTCACGTTTAACGCTCTGGTACGGGCTGATCTGCACGCTGTTCTCTATCGCCGCCTACACGCTGTTATCAATCAAACTGGACCAGAACATCAGTCGCCGTGTCGAACACGACCTGGAAAACGAAATCATTGAACTGAAATTAATCTATACTGAAAAAGGACTCGCCGGTCTTCAGGAAGAATTTGACCGGGAGTCTAAAGCCGACGGTCTCAAAAAAGTATTTTTCCGGTTTGTATCTCCGGCCTGCACGATTCTCGCGTCCTCCGATGTCAGCGGGTGGGATGGAATACAAAACGAACTGGCTGCCGTTCCGGTGCCCGCCGCAAACGAAACCGTATTTTTTACACTCTATGATCGAAACAGTCCTTACAATGCCCACATGGTCGCCAGCCGGACTTTTGACGAAAACATTGTACAGTTCGGTGTGAATCTTAAATCAAACAACATATTCCGCCGGAAATTCCGCAACATCTTCATTGCTTTCTCCGTGATCATGTTTGCTCTGAGTACGCTATCAGGATGGCTGATTGCCCGGCGCGCCATGTCCGGCGTCCGCCGTGTCACACAGGCCGTTTCCCATATCTACAAAGGCCGGCTCAGGCAGCAGGTTTCCTTCAACAACGAAGGCCGCGAAATTGATGAACTGGCCGAGGCCTTTAATGAAATGCTCATCCGTATTGAATCCCTCGTTCGCGAAATCAAGGAGGTTTCTGATAATGCGGCACACGACCTGCGCAGTCCCATCACCCGAATGCGCGGCGTAGCCGAAACAACACTCACCGGACCTCAAGAGATCGAAGCATATCGGGAAATGGGACTGATAATGATTGAGGAAAGCGAACGACTCACGCAAATGATCAACACCACACTCGAGATCGCCCAGGCTGAATCAGGTCTCCTTGAAATAAGCCGGTCACCGGTTGATCTGACGGCTATTCTGAAAAATGCAGTGGATCTGTTCTTGCCGGTCGCCGAAGAAAAGCACCTCAAGATTGTGGCGAACCTCCCGCCGGATACTCTCGTCCTGTCTGGCGATAAAATGCGCATACAGCGCACAATTGCAAACCTGCTCGACAATGCCATTAAGTACACTTCGGACGGGGAAATAACCGTTACGGCTTATACGCACGGGAACCTGCTTCAAATCGCGATCTCCGATACAGGTATCGGGATCATACCCGAAGAAACGGAACGCATTTTCGAGCGCTTTTACCGCAGTGAAAAAAGCCGTTCCACGCAAGGCAACGGGCTGGGGCTCAGTTTAGCCCGAACCATCATTCAGGCGCACCACGGAAGCATTACCGTCAAAAGCTCTCCCGGTAAAGGCACCACCTTTACCATCACTCTCCCGCGCGACCCGGAATCTTGAAGAATTCCATATCTGTTTTCCCTCACGAGGCACGGCCGGCTTAAAATTATTCGCCTGTTTTTTCCTGTTTCGCGGGCAAATTAAGTTTGATATGCAGTTCGCGCAGTTGCTTGAGTTCCACTTCGCCCGGCGCACCCATCAGCAGGTCTTCGGCTTTCTGGTTCATCGGGAAGGCAATGACTTCGCGGATGTTCGGCTCGTCGGCCAACAGCATCACCATACGGTCCACACCGGGAGCAATACCGGCATGCGGCGGCGCACCGTACTTGAATGCGCGGTAGAGCGCCGGGAATTTGGATTCGACTACTTCTTTGCCGTAGCCGGCGATTTCAAACGCCTTGATCATCAATTCCGGACTGTGGTTGCGAACCGCGCCGGAAGAGAGTTCGGTACCGTTGCAGACGATGTCGTACTGGAAAGCCAGCACGTCGAGAGGATCTTTGTTCAGCAATGCATCCATTCCGCCTTGCGGCATCGAGAACGGATTGTGACTGAACGCCACTTTACCTTCGTCATCGAGTTCAAACATCGGAAAGTCGACGATCCAGCAGAACCGGAAAACATCTTTTTCAAGCAGATCAAGACGGACGCCGAGTTCAGTACGAACCGCGCCGCTGATGCTCTGTGCACCCTTGAGCGTGTCCGCAATGAAGAACATCGTGTCACCGTCGCCCGCGCCGCCGAGCACCTTAAGTTGTGAGAGCTCATCCACGCTGAGGAATTTGGCGATCGGACCTTTGGCTTCGCCTTCAACCCAGCTGATATAGCCAAGACCTTTGGCGCCGACGGACTGTGCAAAAGCGACCATGTCGTCGAAAAATTTACGCGGCTGTCCGGCACATCCCTTTACGGCGATGGTTTTGACCACGCCGCCCTTCTCCACGACACCGGCAAATGCTTTAAAGCCGCAAGTACGGAAAATTCCGCTGGCGTCCTGCATGATCAGCGGATTACGCAGATCGGGTTTGTCGGACCCGTACTTATCCATCGCTTCGCGGTACGGAATGCGAATAAACGGAATGCCATCCACTTTCTTCGTGCTGAACTCGTTAAAAATCGTCGCAAACAGTTTTTCATTCACTGCGAAGACGTCATCCTGCGTGGCGAAACTCAGCTCCATATCGAGCTGGTAGAACTCGCCGGGCGAACGGTCGGCGCGGGCGTCTTCGTCGCGGAAGCAGGGAGCAATCTGGAAGTAGCGATCAAAGCCGGAAACCATCAAGAGCTGCTTGAACTGCTGCGGAGCCTGCGGCAGTGCGTAGAATTTACCGGGATGCACACGGCTTGGCACAAGATAGTCGCGTGCGCCTTCAGGCGACGAACTGGTAAGAATCGGGGTCTGGTATTCAAGGAACCCCATACCGGTCATCAGTTCGCGAATGCGGGAAATGACTTTGGAGCGCAAAACGATATTATCATGGAGACTCTTGCGGCGAAGATCGAGGAAGCGATACTTCAAACGCAGAGCCTCGGAGCATTCCTCTTCCTTGCTGACCTGAAATGGAATCACCTCTGCTTCGCCGAGCACTTCCATGGTTTCGGCGACCAGTTCGATTTCGCCGGTGGTAAGTTTCGGATTCACAGCAGAGGCGTCACGGGCGACAACATTTCCGGTGAAACAAAGGACGCTTTCCACGCGCCAGTGTTCAATGTCCTTGTAGAATGCTTTATCCGGGCTGATCACGATCTGTGTGATGCCGTAGTGATCGCGCAAGTCGATGAACAGGACGCCGCCGTGGTCGCGGATGGTATTGACCCATCCGGAGAGCCGTACGGTCTGTCCAACGTTTTCTTTGCGAAGCTGTCCGCAGGTGTGTGTACGAAATTTGTGCATAATCAGATTCCATGTTTAATTAAAATTTTCATCAACTCAGGCAGTTCGACTTCACTCTGCGATCCATCCGCCATATTTTTAACAACAAAGGTTCCTTTTTCGAGCTCTGTGTCCCCGCGAATAATCACGGTCCGTGCTCCCGCTTTGTCGGCACGCCGCATCTGGGCCTGAACCTTACGGGGAGAAAGTTCCATTTCGCAGGCGATACCGCGATGACGAAGCATCTGCAACAGAAGCAGGTTTTCGTTCAACGCCGCTTCACCAAGCGAGACAATGAAAACCGGCGGAGGCGGCAAAAACTGCGCGGCTGTTACGCCGGTAGCTTCGAGTGCCGCAATCACGCGTTCGACACCCATCGCAAAGCCGACCCCGTCGATTGCGCGTCCGCTGACATCAATACGGTAGCGCCCGCCGCCGGCCAGCGCATTTTGAGCACCAAGGCCGCCATGCACCACTTCCCATACCGTATGAACGTAATAGTCAAGGCCGCGCACAAGCGAGGCATCGACTTCCACATTGATCTCCAGTTTTTTGAGCGTTTCGATAACGGTATTGAGATACGCACGCGAACTGTCGCTCATAAATTCAATAACCGGAGGAACCTCAGCGATAATTTTCTGCACCAATGGATCTTTGGAGTCGAGCAGACGCAACACATTGGTTTCGAAGCGCTGTTGAGCCTCTTCCGGAAGTTCATGCAGCCGCGGGCGAATGGCTTCGCGCAGTCCTGCAAGAACCGCCGCCCGGTCGTCAGGCAGGCCGATGGTATTCAGACGAATCGTAGCGCCGTCCAAACCCCAAGCGGCGAGCAAGTGTACTTGCAACGCAATTACTTCAGCATCAGCAAGCGGATTGGGTGCGCCAACCGCTTCCAGTCCAATCTGATGAAATTGACGTTTACGTCCGGCCTGCGGGCGTTCGCAACGAAACATCGGCCCCATATAAAAAATGCGGGCATTGGCAGTCTCTTCACCGCCGGAGGCAACATAGCGAATCGCACCGGCAGTTCCTTCAGGACGCAGGGCAAACCGGCGCCCGCCGCGATCTTCCAAAGTGTACATCTCTTTGGTTACCACGTCCGTGGTATCCCCCAGCGAATGGGTAAAGAGTTCAAGTTTTTCAAGAACCGGGGTGCGCACTTCTAAAAAACGATAACGCGCGAAAATTTCGCGCGCTCGTTTTTCAATCATCTGCCACAGAGCAATGTCCGGAGAGGCAATATCTGACATACCCTGAATGGGCTGGTGCGAGGAGGAAGCCATAGTTTTAGATGCCGGTGATCTGCTGTTTCATGATCTTGCCGGGCTTGAACTTAACGACACGGCGTTCAGGAATTACAACAACGTCTTCAGGCTTGTTAGGATTACGACCGACACGCGCTTTGCGAATGTTAATTTCGAACACACCGAAATTACGGAATTCAACAGTCTCACCTTTGTTGAGCGATTCAACAATATAGTCCAGAGACTTTTGAAGAATAGCGGCGACATCCTGCTGGATAAGGCCGGTCTCATCGGCGATTCGAACTACTAAATCTCTTTTTGTCATATTGCACCCCGCTCCATTCGAATTGACTTGGTTGTAACAGGTTACAACTCAAGATTGAATACCCATCTTAGTTCCGCGCCGCACAGGGTCAAGCCCTATCCTAAATGTTTTCGCTCATCGCGAAGCAATCCGGTGAAAAATCAACGAACCGATCATTCCCATAAACATCAGTATAGCCAGTGTTTTGTTAAATATGTAAAATGTATCAACCGGAGCAATCGTAAGTACTGGAGCGCCCGCTTCAAGCTGGGTGGCAGGCTCTGCCAAAACTCGCACCACGACACCGCGCAACGGCTCGTCCCCATGCGTCGTCTTCCACGTAACATCAGTATTTTCGAGTGTACAGTCTTCAAGGGTTTCACGAGCCTTCAGGAGCACTGCCAGTTTTTTTTCTGTTTCCGGATCTTTAATTGTTTTAGCGGCATCAAAAGCTGCTTCAGCTTCTTTGACCTTCGCGTGATAGGCGTCATCGTAAAGAGTGGCCAGCACGACTTTACCCTTAATTTCATCACCCGGTTGGACTGAAACGTGTTTCACCACGCCGGGTATTTTAAACGATACTGCAATCTCGCGAGGATGTTTTTTCAGCACCTTCTCAGTTGGAAACCATGCGTCACGGATAGACCAAACACAAAGAAAACCGCAAAACACAGCGGCGACAATAAAATCCTTAGTCCCTTTAATATTGAATCGGCCTTTTGCCATAGCATGTTCCTTTTCAGTAATTAATAACTTTTTGCGAAAACTACGCGACCCTTGCTCGGGTTCCCGCTGACAACACATTTCCCTGCGCCGCTTTTTTCGAAGTCAAACGGAATACACCGGATAGTCACAGATAATTCATCGTTAATTTTCTGTTCCGTTTCTGCAGTGCCGTCCCAATGTGCCAGAGCCAGACCGCCGCGACCTTCTTTAAAGAACGCGGTAAATTCATCCCAGCTGTCAATCTCACGCGTATTCGCAGTACGGAATGCACAAGCACGGTCGAAAAGATTTTTCTGTATGTCAGCAAGTACGTCCGCAATCGCGGCGGCGAACTCGGCGCGACTCTGTCCGTATTTCTCTTTTGCACTTTTATCGCGTCGCGCCACATAGACAGCGCCGTTTTCCATGTCACGAGGACCGATCTCCACACGAAGCGGAATGCCTTTTTTAACCCATTGCCACCCCTTCTCTCCCGCATTGATATCACGTCCGTCGACAACGACTTCAACCGGCCGTCCGGCATAATTCTGTGTACGGAACATAGCGGCTGTTTCATTGCAATACTGCATGATTTTATCCCGTTCCTCCTCCTTACGGATAATCGGCAAAATCACAATATGCGACGGAGCCAGCCGTGGCGGCATCACCATGCCGTCGTCGTCCGCGTGCGTCATAATCATCCCGCCGATCAAACGGGTCGAAACACCCCACGACGTCGTCCAGGCTGTTTCCAGTTTGCCTTCGCGGGACTGAAACTGAATACCAGAGGCTTTTGCAAAATTCTGGCCAAGAAAATGGCTCGTTCCGGCCTGCAAGGCTTTGCAATCCTGCATTAATGCTTCAATACAAAGTGTGTTTACCGCGCCGGGAAACCGCTCGCCGGCGGTTTTTTCACCGATCAGCACGGGCATCGCCATATATTCTTCGGCAAACTGTTTATAGACATTCAGCATTTTGACCGTTTCTTCCCACGCTTCTTCTTTTGTTTCGTGGACGGTATGGCCTTCCTGCCAGAGAAACTCGGTTGTGCGCAGAAACAGCCGTGTGCGCATTTCCCAACGCACCACATTGGCCCACTGATTAATCAGAATCGGCAGGTCGCGGTAGCTCTGAACCCATTTCGCGTAGGTCGCGCCGATAATGGTTTCGGACGTCGGACGCACCACCAGCGGCTCTTCGAGTTCGCCGGCAGGAATCAATTTGCCGTTGGGGCCCGCTTCCAGCCGGTGATGCGTTACCACTGCGCACTCCTTGGCAAACCCTTCGACATGCTCCGCCTCTTTCTCCAAATAACTTAAAGGGATGAATAAAGGAAAATAGGCGTTTACATGACCTGTTGCCTTAAAATAGCCATCCAGTGCCGTACGGATATTTTCCCACAGCGCGTAGCCCCACGGCTTGATCACCATACAGCCACGCACATCACTGTTTTCTGCCAGTTCTGCCGAACGTACCACCTGCTGATACCATTCCGGATAATTTTCTTCCCGCGTCGGGGAAATTGCTGTTTTCACCTGTTTACTCATGAATCAATCCCTTCTCAAAGTTTTCTTTCAACATAGCAATACGTTTCATAATCAGTTCGCCGATCAACTCGTAGGCCTCACGTCCTTCGCCCAGCCCGCGGATTTCTTCCTGCGTGATCAGGTTTCCGAAGAGCACCGAGACTGGATTGGGTTTCCATCCATCGCTGTGCTTAGACCAAGCCTCGTAAGAGCCGTGGATATAAACAGGCACCACCGGAGAATTGCCCTTGGCAACCAAAAAACCGATTCCCGGTTTCGGCGGCTGAAGGGTTCCGTCAACCGAACGGGTTCCTTCAGGGAACAGCGCCACAGAAGCTCCATTCTTTAACAGCGCAATGGCCGTTTTCATCGCCTTTATATCGCCCTTGTCGCGATCCAGCGGAATCACGCCGACCTTATGTAAAAACCAGTTCATGAATCCTTTTTTAAACAGCGTATCACGGGCCATGAAATGAGTCATTCGCGTCCGGTAGGTGCAGGCGCCAACCGCCGGAGGATCGATGTAACTGGCGTGGTTCGAGGCGATAATCACTCCGCCGGTTCTAGGTACATTCTGCAGTCCGTAGAATTTAATCCGGTTCTTGAGCCGCAGACAGATCAGAAAAAAATTACAGGTAATGCTGTACCAGATCGGGTTGATCATCTTATCGCTGCGCGGCTTTTCGAGCTCTGTAATACGATTCATCAGAATCCGGGTCACCTCTTCGATCGGATGACCCGACGTATCAATAACATAAGCCCCGGTAGCGATTTTCAATGGGGCAGTCTTGCGCGAAGAATCCTTTTCATCGCGGCGCTGAAGAGACTCCAGCACCTCCTGAGCTTTTTCAGTTTCACCTGCGGCAACCAGTTCCGCATGGCGGCGTTTCGCCCTTTCTTCAGGATTTGCATCCAGATAAAATTTGTACGGAGTCTTCGGAAACACCACAGAACTGATGTCACGGCCTTCCATCGCCAGCGACCCCAGCTTTTTCAGCTTACGTAAATGGCTCACCACGAAGGTACGCACCGCAGGCATCGCCGCAATATCCGAAACCGCTTCACGGACATCCTTACCGCGCAACGCCTCGCCGGGTTCTACCCCATCAATCGTAAAAACGACCGCCCGATCGCGGATTTCAAACGCCCACGTTGACTTCAGCAGAACCGGCAGCACCAGCAGCGGATTCTTAGTATTCACACCTTCCTGAATCATCTTCCATGTCACGCCGCGGTAAAACGAACCGGAATCTACATAGATGCAGTTCAATCTCTTCGCTACTTCGCGCGCGACGGTGGACTTCCCTGAAGCCGCCGGCCCGTCAATTGCTATAATTCGTTGTCTGCTCATTCAACCTTTCCGCCCAGCTGTTCTAAATGACTCCAAAAATCCGGATAAGACGTCGCCACACATTCGACCTGCTCTAATTTAACCGGAGCGTTTGCAAATGTCGCCAGCATAGCCATTGACATCGTAATGCGGTGATCGCCGTGCGACGGCAAAGGCTCCGCCGGCGCATGCAGTTTTGCCAGGCCGTATACGGTCATGCCGTCCGCATGTTCTTTCACTTCGACACCGAACGCCCGCAAATGTCCTGCCGTTACAGCAATACGATCAGACTCCTTCACGCGCAGTTCCTCCGCATCGCGGATCACAGTCGCGCCCTTTGCCAGCGCACCCGTTACCGCCAGCATGGGTAATTCATCAATCAAATTCGGAATTTCATCTCCACCGATTTCCGTACCGTGCAACAGCGCCCCGCGCACAAACACCGTGCCGATCGGATCACCCTGCTCTTCCGCAACTTCGACTTCAATCAGCGCACCCATTCTTCTCAATACGCTCAGTAACGCCGTGCGCCGGGGATTCAGTCCGACGCCGCGTACAATCAATTCTGCCCCCGGTCGTGCCGCTACGGCGGCAATCCAGAACGCCGCGCTGGAAAAATCGCCCGGCACCGTCAATTTGCGTGCAGTAATCTGCGGACCCTTCGGGCCAAACCCGTTCAAACTGATCTCCAGCCCGTCGACGTGCAGAGGGATTCCCAATATCTGGAAAAGTTTTTCTGTATGATCGCGAGTCGGACGGGGCTCAATCACCGTCGTTTTGCCTTCGGCAAAAAGACCGGCCAGCAGGATACAGGATTTGACCTGCGCCGAGGCCATCGGCAGCTCATACCGGATTCCGCGCAGCGGCGTACCCGTAATGGTTATAGGTAAAGTTTCCTTCTCCCCCGTCAGCTCAATCTGTGCACCCATCAGCTCCAGCGGTTTTTTAATACGCCCCATCGGGCGGCGCGAAAGCGACGCATCACCAGTCAGGGTCACCGTCATATTCTGTCCGGCCAGTAATCCGGCCAGCAAGCGGGTACCGGTACCTGAATTACCCATATCCAACGGATTGGCAGGCTCCTTGAATTTTCCACCCGTGCCCGCGATCTTAAGCACATCGCCTTCAAACCGGGCCGAGGCTCCCAGCGAACACATGGCTCCGAGTGTGCTGATAGCATCTTCGCCATGCAAAAAACCGTGGACTTCCGACGTGCCTTTCGCCAATGCGGCCAGCATAGCAATGCGTTGTGAAACGCTCTTATCACCGGGAACACGCAACTCGCCGCCGAATTTTGAAACAGGATAAACCATTTTTGAATGCATCAGCGGAGCAACTCCTTGCGTTTATCACGGGCGGCGGCAAACCAGTTAGACAGCTTTTCGCCGTCACCGGAGTCAACCAGCACCGCCAGTTGATTCAGATTTTGACAGAAATTTTTAAGTGCCGTTTTAAGCGCAGGTGCATTCGTGCGGACAATATCGCTCCAGACCTGCGGGGATCCTTCGGCAATACGGGTCGTGTCGCGAAACCCGCTTCCGCAAAACAGACCGTTATCACCAGCCGAAAGCGCCAACGCCGCTGCAACCACATGCGGTAGATGACTTGTTTCAGCCAGAATATAATCGTGTGCTGCAGCATCCATCACCGTCACCAGCGAGCCCGCGCTTTTCCAAAGGCCAGAAACCTCTGCAACGGAGCCTTCATCCGCCAGCGCATGCGGTGTAACCACGGTCATCGCACCGGCATACAAGTCAGCATTACCTGCTTCAATACCCTGTTGTTCTGAGCCACAAATCGGGTGTGAACCGATAAATTCAACGCCGGTCCCGGCCAGCACCCCGGCCATCAATTCATTCAAACAGGCTTTCGTACTCCCCACATCGGTGACAATGGCTCCCTTTTTCAACCCTGCGAGGCAGTCTTTCGCCAGTTCAGGAATTGTTAAAACCGGAACACACAGGACAACCAGATCAGCTTCGCGAACCGCCTCTTCCGGAGTATCAAAGACGGCATCGGCCACGCCTCGTTCCATTGCGCTCATACGGGTTTCGTTTCGGCGCGCATAAGCATGGATACGCACCGGCACCCCGCGCTTCTTCAGCGCAAGACCCAGCGACGACCCCATCAATCCCGTTCCCATTATCGCAATCGTTTTCATCGGCAGACTTTCCATAATTCGGAAGTTGTACAATTTACAGAAGGGAGCACAAGAAACAAAGGAGAAAGAGCGACCGGTGAAAACAGTATGATTTCCCACTCAACTTATTTTTTTGAAATACTTGATCACTGTTTGCTAATAACCTTGAACGCGTTGTAATGTTTTCGTAGAACGCCATGCATGTCCACGTTACAAATATGTAAAATATTAAGACGAGTGATCGGTTTTGCCCTCATCGCAGGAGCCGCTTCAGGTTCTGATCCGTGCGGTTCAATTCAGACAAATCCTGTAACGATACTGCACTGGATGGGTCATTGGAAAGGTGAAGGGCTTCGCGAAAAACTGGTACGCGATGTTTTAGACGATTTTACATTCAAAAATCAGAACATTCAGGTGCAGTTTGCATTTGCTGCCGATATGTTCCCCTCTAAAACGCGGGATACGTCTGCTATTTTTATAGCTGACATGATCCGCTCAGGAACAATCACTTGGGATGTCATCTGGCTGGATATCTCCATCTACCAAACAGTAGCAGCCCTGTTGGAAGACCCGGACTGGGGACAGAAATATTTAGTCGATTTTTCAAAGGTGCCCGGATTCGCAGAAACACAAAAACCGTTTATTACGAAAGATTCCAACTATTGCAGGCAAACCGGCAATATTCTAACCGGTCCCTACATCGAAGGGTTCTTCTATGCAATGTGGTACAACACAGAAGTTGCGGATACGTTGGGCTTAAAAATCTGTGAAGAGGAAATGACTGTCGATGATCTGCTGGACTATGCCCGGCGCGTGAATGAATACAATCGAACTGCCGTTGCTCCAATCTCCGTTTTTGCCGATTTCAAATCATCGGGCTCATTTCCCAGGCTGGCCTACAATATGTTTCTTTCGGCAGAGACGGAAACCAGCCCGGAAAAGACCGATTCGGCCATCAAGCAGGTACTAGAAACCTTCGAAACCCTCGGCAAACGATCCCCCTTGCTGTACAGCAACCCGAATGATACGTGGCAGGATGCGGCGACTCTGTTAATGGAGAATAAGGCCCTTTTTGTGAGCGAACCGACATGGCGCTACAATGCGTTACAGAAGGATATGCCTCACCTGCTCCAAAAAATGCGTCTGGCACAAATGCCCGGCTTCAAAAAACAACAGTTTTATGCAGGGGGATTCATGCCGGTGTGGGCCGTTATGAAAAACAGTCCAGCCCGGGAGGCCGCTATTCAGCTGATCCGGTTTTGGAGCCGGCCGGAAATTGCTGAGAAATGGATCCGTTATACCAAGAATCCAACCGGAATCGCCGGCAATCTGTATGATCCGGAATATGGTCAGGATATCTTCGCTGAATATCAGAGAAAACTATCACTGGGACGAGAACTCAAGCCTGATGTTTTTTCACTTGAAAGAAATGATTCGATCAGTTCGGTATTTGAGAGTCTCTATCCATTGCTTAATAACGCGCTGACATCCGCAGAAGCATACCTCCGGTTCAAGGAACTACAGAAATGAAAAAATCAGTTACCTCACTGGCACTTAAACTGGGCCTGGCTATTTTTATAATCACCTCCATGAGCTTTACCGGGCTGGGCATTTACTGCACACAACTTTTCTCCAAACAAATTGATGAACAACTTTGCATGCAGGCGCGAATTCCCGGACGCCTCATGAATCAGCAAATCCTCCCCTACCACACCGCCAGAGACCGGCAGGCACTTTCGCATCTCATCGGTGAAAGTGTGGTTTGTGCCTCCGTATGTCGACGCGATCACCGCGTGCATTACTGCACCAATCCCGAACAGGAAGGAACCTTCAGTAACTGCGCAGGAAATCTGAATACCAATCAGGCTGTGATGGAAGAAAACCTGCATATCCAGCGCGAAATGAATGGTCTGAAATATTTATACATCTCTACACCATTATTCGTCGACGGCAACTATCTGGGCGAACTGCACCTTAAAATCGATACCGGACGCTCTGTGACGGAAAAACAAAAAGTGGCCGCCACCTTCTTTATCGGTGGATTGATCTGTGTACTGCTGACCACAGCTGTAGGGGCCTTTTTAGTCCGGCGATTGACCCTGCCCCGAATCAGAGCGGCCGTTCAATGCCTGCGAAAAGTCGCCACAGGAAACTATAAAACCCGGATTAATAAAATTGAGTCCCTCGACGAACTTGGACTGATGGAAAACGGGATTAACCACATGATCCAGCAACTTGAAGAGCGTCAAATTGAAGATGCCCGTCTGCGGGCTGAACTTGAAGTGGCCAAAGTTGCTGCCGAAAATGCCAGCCGGAGCAAAAGTGAATTTCTAGCCAATATGTCCCATGAAATCCGCACCCCGATGAACGGCATCATCGGCATGGCGCAACTCATGGAAGACACAGACATGACAACGGAACAGCTGGACTACCTCCAGACCATTTCCACTTCGGCCGAAAATCTAATGTCGATTATCAATGATATTCTGGACATCTCCCGTATCGAGCTGGGAAAATTTGAACTGAAAAACGAATCAGTCTGTATCCCCGACCTGCTCAATGAACTGCAAAAATTCTTTACACAAACCGTTCACGCCAAAGGGCTGGATCTTTATATCGACATGGCCCCGGACATTCCGAAAGCCGTCCGGTGCGATGAATGCTGTCTGAGACAGATACTGATCAATCTAATGGCCAATGCCATTAAATTTACCCACAAAGGCCACGTCCGGGTTTCCGCACACTGCATCCGAAAAACTGACGTTGACTGCACCCTCAAATTCCATGTCCAGGACACCGGTATCGGCATCACTCCAGAAGCACAGAAAATTATTTTTCTCGAATTTACTCAGGCCGACGGCTCCCATACACGCAAATACGGCGGCACTGGACTGGGTCTGGCCATTTCGCGCCGGATCGTTGAAAAAATGGGAGGCAACCTGACCGTTACCAGCGAACCGGACTGCGGCGCGGCTTTCTCCTTCACCATTACTGTACCGCTGGACAAACCCGCCGGTGAGGATCAATCGCCCGGCGAAACCGAAGCGGCCGCTGCAATCTATACCCTTACCCGCTCACCGACAGTATTACTGGTCGAAGATAATAAACTGAACCAGCGCGTCGTTACAAAAATGCTCGAAAAAGAGGGTTGTTTAATTGACCTCGCCGAGAATGGCAAGGATGCCGTGGAAAAGCTTCAACTGACCGCCCCTTTAAAACAACGCCCGGTTTACGATATCATCTTCATGGATATTCAGATGCCCGTAATGGACGGCCTGCAGGCAACCGTCGTTATCAGGCAGTGCAATAAAACCATCCCTGTTATTGCACTCACCGCACATGCCATGAAAGGCGACCGTGAAAAATTTATTCAGGCAGGCATGAACGACTATCTCGCTAAACCGATTCACCGCGAAGAATTGCAATCTGTCCTTAACCGGTATGTCTCGCGTTCCTGACCTCCGTTCTCAAGCGGTTGGCAACATCAGGTTTGAATAAAACTAAGCTTCTCTCCGTCCATACCGACAGCGACGGGTTTATCGCTGACCACTTCCCCTCGCAGAATGGCTTCGGCCAGCGGGTCCTCAATCTGACGTTCAACCGCACGGCGAAGTTGGCGAGCCCCATACGCCTTATCAAACCCCTTCTTGATGAGAAACTGTTTGGCTTCGGCAGACAGTGTAATCGCAATTTTACGGGCCGCAACACGTTCCTGAACCCGCGCAATTTCGAGATCAAGAATAACTTCAATATCCCTCTCACTGAGCTGGCGAAAGACGATGATATCGTCCAGACGGTTAACCAGTTCCGGCTTAAACGTTTCTTTACAGGCCGCCATCATAACGCTTTTCAATTTGTCGTAGTCGTTCTGCTCGCTGATCGGCGAAAAACCGAGCCCGGCCTTGGACGTATGCGTGGCGCCGACATTTGACGTCATTATGACAATCGTATTACGAAAGTCCACACTGCGCCCAAGGCTGTCGGTCAGACGGCCTTCCTCAAGAATCTGCAGCAGCATGTGCATCACATCCGGATGGGCTTTTTCCACTTCGTCAAACAGCACAACGGAATACGGACGGCGGCGCACCCGTTCAGTAAGCTGTCCGCCTTCTTCGTGGCCGACATAGCCGGGCGGCGAACCGACCAGACGCGAGGCGGAAAATTTCTCCATGTATTCCGACATGTCGATCTGGATCAGCGCATCCGGATCATCGAACATAAAACGCGCCAGTTCTTTCGCCAACATCGTCTTACCGACGCCGGTCGGACCGAGAAAGGCAAACGAGCCGATCGGCCTGCGGGGATCTTTCAGCTCAGCACGCGACCGGCGCAACGCACGGGAAATTGCCGAAACTGCCTCGTTCTGACCCACCACACTCTTTTCAATCTCTGCTTCCATCTTAAGCAGTTTAGCGAGTGCCTGTTCGCCCATTTTATCGACCGGCACACCGGTCCATTTGGAAACGATGATGCGGATTTCCTCCTCATCAACCTGCGTGAGATTTTCCTGTCGAGAGGCTTCCCACGTTTTCATTGCCGCATCAAATTCCTCTTTTGCTTTGCGCTCGGCATCCCGCATGGCGGCGGCTTCTTCGAACTTCTGTTCACGGATCGCCGTATCTTTTTTATGCTGGGATTCCAGCATCCGCTGCCGGATTTCCTGAAACTCCGGCGGCTTAACCATATTGGCGATATGACTGCGCGCGCCCGCTTCGTCAATCAGGTCAATGGCCTTATCGGGAAGAAAACGATCCGGCAGATACCGCGCCGAAAGTTTGGCGGCGCACTCCAGTGCGGCATCACTGATCTTCGTATGATGATGCTCTTCATATTTCGGACGCAGCCCTTTAAGAATCAAAACGGTCTCCTCAATGGTCGGTTCTTTGACTATGACCGTCTGAAACCGGCGTTCCAGCGCGGCGTCTTTCTCAATCGACTTGCGGTATTCATTAAGCGTCGTGGCACCGATACACTGTAACTCGCCGCGTGAAAGCGCGGGTTTGATAATATTGGCCGCATCCATCGTTCCTTCGGCTGAACCGGCACCGACGATGGTGTGCATTTCATCCAGAAAAAGCAGAACATTCTTTGTCTTACGGATCTCATCCATAACCGCCTTGATCCGTTCTTCAAACTGTCCGCGATATTTGGTGCCGGCCACCATCAGCGCGAGATCGAGCGTCACCACTTTTTTGTCGGCCAGCAGCTGAGGAACCGTACCGTCGGCAATCGACTGCGCGAGCCCTTCCGCGATAGCGGTTTTACCGACACCTGCTTCGCCAAGCAGCACCGGATTATTTTTCGTGCGCCGGCAAAGAATCTGAATGACTCGTTCAATTTCATTGTGCCGCCCGATCACGGGGTCAAGCTCACCCTTTTTCGCCATTTCGGTGAGATCGCGCCCGAACGCATTGAGTGCAGGCGTTTTGATGGTTTGTCCTTCGGCGGCAGCCTTCGGCTGTGCTCCGTAAGCCGGAGTGTCTTCCTCATTAACTTCCATAGAACCGTCATAGTCCGGGTCAAGCATGGCCATAATTTCTTCACGAGCCTCTTCGAGATCTACACCCATGTTTTCCAGAACGCGGGCGGCGATCCCCTCCCCTTCGCGAAGCAGACCGAGCAGAATATGCTCGGTACCGACATAGCTGTGATTGAGCGAGCGGGCTTCGCTGGTCGCCAGCGCCAGCACTTTTTTGGCACGCGGAGTAAACGGAATATTTCCAGCCGTTTTGGTATCGGCTCCGGTTCCAACCGCCTTTTCGACTTCCATCCGCAACCCTTGCAAATCCACGCCAAGCGACTGAAGCGCACTGACGGCCACACCGCTGCCCAGCGCAACAAGACCGAGCAGAATATGCTCCGTACCGACATAGTTATGATTGAACTGCTCGGCTTCCTTGCGGGCCAAATGCAGAACGCGTTGTGCTCTCGGTGTAAAATTTTCCATGGAACTCCTCTCAAAACTGACCGGTGATTATTCCAGAATGCCGATTGAATTCAAGCTATGCGTGACACGTAATCTGTTGCGAATTACGTTAAACCAGCCCGCCAAGCCGGTACCCGCCCCATACAGCCAGAATACCCAGCGCGTTACTGGCCAGCAGATTAAGCCAGGCAAAAAACTGCTCACCCTCACGGGCCATCGCCAGCGTTTCATAAGCATAGGTTGAAAAAGTGGTAAACGCACCGACAAACCCGACCGTCAGCGCAAAACGGATTTCCGCCGCCAGCTCAAAGCGCTCGCTCAGCAGATGACCAACAAAACCCAGCACCAGACAGCCCAGCAGATTGACCGCCAGCGTACCGACAGGAAAATCGCCCGCCCGCCCGCCTACCCAATGCTGAATTCCGACCGTCATCCCGTGGCGCGCAATCGCGCCAAAGAACCCGCCGATTCCGATGCAGAGTATAATTTTCATATCCGGCGGAGTTTAGCGGGCAGACATGTAAACTCAAGCCTCGGCACAACATTTCCCAGACAGGCAAAGGCTTTGGGACAGACATCCCTGACCGGCTTGACCGACTGATTCTATGCTTCCATGAATGCGCGCTTTAGACTTCTTTTTAGGGTTTATTTTTAAGTATCTAGTTCGAAACAGGAAAAAATCTGCTACACTGAAGACATATGGAAAATAATCCACAGTTTGATTTTTGGTATGCAGTAAATAACACCGAAGTAATATCGGTGCCCGAAAAACGTCTAGAAACGTTCGGCACAACGATGGTTAATTACCAGCTAGTGACGGAATTGATGGATTCTGTCAACAAAGTGCGCGTGCGTGAAGGAAAGCTGAAAGCCTTCCGGCCTGAAATTATTACGCCACAATCGATCGATGAAATGATGCTGGAAGGCTTTGGCTATGAGGCTCGCAACTACGCATCATGGCTCCACAAAAATGCACAGGAAATGCAGATTTTAAAGTATGGCTTCAAGGTACAAAAGCAAGAGGTCAACGACTATATTCTGAGCGATCCGTTAGAAACCGTTGTCGAACGCGTAAAAAAAGAAGCCGCCGGACGCAATGACCCATTGGGTGCCGTGCTGGTCGGCGTAGATCGTCCGTGGGAAGTCTGCCTGCTCAAACTGATGGTCGAACTGGTACAACACTCCATGTCCGGCAATATTCAAGATATCCGGCAACAGCAGCGAGACCGGAAGACACAGCTTTACCATCAAATTGAGCAGGCGTTTCTGGAGGCCGCGCGAAATGCCTCAAAAATACCCGACCTTGCCGATCTGCTAAAGCGGAACGGCCTGTTTGAACGCTATGAAGACCGTTTTTTCTCAACCTTGCGCGCATCTAAATAAAAAGCATTTCTGCAGGTTGACACACCGCAGCGAGTTCTATACTTTTCCCGTTCACTTTTCGGGCGATTAGCTCAGTTGGTTAGAGCGCTTCCTTGACATGGAAGAGGTCACAAGTTCGAGTCTTGTACCGCCCACCACCTTAAGTCACTCCCAGCCAAGCGGTTGGGAGTTTTTTATTTTTCCTTATCTGCCTCGGGCAAAGCGGAGTCCTGTAGAAACTTCTGTTTTGCCCAGTTGATTCGCCCTCTTTGTAAGGGCTGCGCTTGGAATTATCGTAGCGGTTGCGAGAAGTGATGCCGCAGCACCAACATTGTCCCCGCGCGCCCATGATATTCCGGCGTTACCCAGCCGCTCCGCAATCCATTCCTGCCTGACTGCGGTTCGCTTTGCCAATAACCAGGCTACCATTGCTTTGCGTTCATCGTTCTTTCTCAGCAAATCCTTCTCCGCCAAATTAAACCCCGCTGACCCGGCCGCTTTGATCAATACCTCTTCAGCAGACTGCTCATCATGCATCCGTCGAATTTCCCCGACAACCGAATCGCGCTCCATGCATTGACAACCGATTTAAGCTGAGATATGCATTCTTTTTCTGTCTTAAATGATTTAGGCAATCCTGCGGTTTGATTCGCCGTCTGGATATCGCCTGCTCAGCCTCTTCCTGAGTCTTCATCGCAACCGACTGATGACGCAGATTCATATTCCAGATTAACGATCTCCTGCTCAACCACTTTCCAGGGCAGGCCGCAGGTATTGAGGTGCTCCATGAAGGGGTCAGGATCCAGTTGTTCTATATTGAAAACCCCATGCCCTTTCCAAATGCCGCTCATCATGAGCTTTGCGCCAATCATGGCAGGTACACCGGTGGTGTATGAAATGGCCTGTGACTGTACTTCAGCATAGCATTTCTGGTGGTCGCAACTGTTGTAGATGACGACAGTTTTCGGTTTACCATCCTTGATGCCCGTCACCTGACAGCCAATCCACGTTTTACCTTTGGTGCGCGACCCAAGGCTGGCCGGATCCGGTAGCAATGTCCGCAGAAACTGCAACGGAATGATTTTATGTCCGTTGAATTCCACTTCATCGATACGGGTCATGCCGACATTGATAAGAACTTCAAGATGTTTGAGATAACTGTCACCAAAGCTCATCCAAAAGCGGGCGCGTTTCAGGTGCGGAATATATTTTGCCAACGACTCCAGTTCTTCGTGATACATCAGATAGAGATTGATGTTGCCGATTTTTTCCGGAACGTTGAACGACTGTTTGACCGACAGCGGCGCGGTTTCCTTCCACCGGCCGTTTTCCCAGTAACGTCCGTTTGCGGTTACTTCGCGGATGTTAATTTCCGGGTTGAAATTAGTGGCAAACGGATAGCCATGATCACCGGCATTAACATCGATGATGTCGATGGTGTGAATCTCATCGAGATAATGTTTCTGAATATAGGTGCAAAAGACACTGGTAACACCGGGATCAAACCCGGAGCCGAGCAGCGCCATGATACCCGCCTTTTTGAATCGTTCCTGATAGGCCCACTGCCATTTGTATTCAAACCTGGCGGTGTCTTGCGGTTCATAATTAGCGGTGTCCAAATAATTGACGCCGGTTTCAAGGCAGGCATCCATGATATGCAAATCCTGGTACGGCAAAGCGACGTTGAGAATGAGGTCTGGCTTTTCATTTTTAATCAGCATGACGAGTTCCGGCACATTATCGGCATCAATCTGTGCGGTTTTAACAGGACGTTTCAACTGCGCGGCAATGAGATCACATTTGGATTTGGTACGGCTGGCCAGTACGATTTCACTGAACACCTCCGGATGTTGCGCACACTTATGCACAACAACGCCGCTTACGCCCCCTGCCCCGATGATCAGTACTTTTCCCATATTTTTCTCTTTGGGTAGAATCCGTTCGCCAAGTGTCTGCGAGCGGTTCGGCGAATCGTCTCTACCTTAATTTTCTCTCTCAAAGTAGGTGTAGCCGCGCAGGCCATTTTCGTACGCATCCATAACAGCCCGCCGCTCTTTAGCCGTCATGCGTCCGACTTTAACCGCCTGTTCGGACATTTCACGCACACGCCGGACCATTTCTTTCGGCTCATACTCAACGTACGTAAGCACGTCGGCAACCGAGTCGCCTTCAATTTCGCGGGCATAATGAACCTGTCCGTCGGCATCAATACGAACACTGACCACATTGGTATCGCCGAGCAGATTATGCAGGTCGCCCAGAGTTTCCTGATAGGCCCCGACCAGAAATACACCAAGGATGTAGTCTTCGTTGTCTTTCAGGGTATGCAAAGGCAGTGTGCGTTTAACGTCACGCAGATCAATAAAGCGATCAATTTTCCCGTCACAGTCGCAGGTAATATCGGCGAGAATCGCCTCCTGTGTCGGTTTTTCATCCAGGCGGTGAATCGGCATGATAGGGAAGAGCTGATCAATCGCCCACGAGTCAGGCAACGACTGGAAAAGGCTAAAGTTGCCGTAATAGACGTCGGCGAGTGCGTTGGTAAGATGTTCGAACTCATCAGGCACATAACGCATGCCGCGAATCAGCCCGGCAATGCGGGTGAGAATATGCCAGTAAATCTGCCCGGCCAGCGCACGGTCACGCAAGGTAATGCCGCCGCGCTTGAAAAGCTCGTGAATCTCATCGCGGTAATAAACGGCATCGTGATAGCACTCCTGCACATTTTTGGCAGTGAGGGCCTGATAAGCGCCCATCAGATTGGTAAGCAGTTCATGCGAATCTTCCGGCATCTTTTCAGGCAGTGCATGGGTTTCGAACCGGCTGACATCCAGTACATTGAAAAGCAGAATTGAATAATAGGCCACCGTTGCCCGGCCGGATTCGGTGATGATATCCGGATGGGCCACGCCGGCTTCATCGAGGATACTCATCACTTCTTCAACCAGTGCGGAACAATACTCAGCCGTGGTGTAGTTGCAACTGCTGGTGAAATTGGTGTGCGAACCGTCGTAATCCACTGCCAGGCCGCCGCCAAGATCAAGCACCCCCATCGCGGCACCTTCCCCCACCAATCCGGTATAAATGCGGCAGCCCTCTTTGACCGACTCACGGATGTCCCGGATATTCGGAATCTGCGAGCCGAGGTGAAAATGCAGAAGTTTCATGCAATCGAGCATGTTTTCCCTGCGAAGACGGTCAACCACATCAATCACTTGCGCCGTATTGAGACCGAAAACACTGCGTTCGCCGCCCGATTCGGTCCAATGGCCGCTTGCCTGTGTGGAAAGTTTCATGCGAATGCCGAGAATCGGCCTTACACCCAGCACCTTGGAGCGTTCGAGAATCAGTTCCAGCTCGGACGGCATTTCGATCACAAACACGCAACGGATACCCATCTTGAGTGCATACAGTCCGAGGTCAATGAACTCTTCATCCTTATACCCATTGCAAATCAAATAGGCTTCGGGATCTTGCAGGAAAGACATCGCCGCGATCAACTCAGCTTTGCTTCCCGCCTCCAGTCCATGATGATACCGGGCGCCGAAGACACAGATCTCCTCGACAACCTGCTGCTGCTGATTGACTTTGATCGGATAAACACCGCGATAACACCCCTGATAATTGTACTCAGTAATTGCTTTCGAAAAACATTCGTGAAGCTGCTTGATGCGCGCGTCAAGAATATCACTCAACCGAACCAGCACCGGCAGGTCGAAGCCGCGTTCCTGAATACCGCACGCCACATCCATAAGACTGACTGACGCTCCGCCAGGCCCGTCTGGATGAACAGCCACCTCGCCTTTTTCTGAAATGCTGAAATACCCCGCGCCCCAGCTGTCGACGCCGTAAAGTTCCGTTGCCTGCACGGACGACCATTTCCCATTTTCTGTCACTCGCGTTCTCCTTCAGTTTTAAAAGCAAAAATGGTTCTACGTCCTGAACCTCCTGTTGAAAAGCGCATTTTTACAAACATTGGCAAATTCGTTCTGAAAATCATCCGTTAAAAAAACTCAGGCGAGAACACGGGTAAGAACCTCTGCAATCGATTCTTTTTTAACCGGCTTGGCAATATATTCATCCATGCCCGCGTCGATACACTTTTCACGATCTCCTGTCATCGCATGGGCCGTCATAGCAATAAGGGGCAATTTTACGGCAGCACCGCCAAGCTTACGGATTTCCCGCGCAGCAGTATATCCATCCATAACCGGCATTTGACAGTCAAGAAACACTGCATCAAAGGTACCGGTCCTGATTTTTTCAAGTGCGAGCTGACCATTCTCGACAACCTCCACTTCAACACCAAGACTGGCCAGAATTTTGCGGGCAACGAGCTGATTAACCTGATTATCCTCAGCCAGCAATACACGCGCCTTAATTTGCCGAGATACCGGGATAACAAGGTCGCGATCCATCGCACATTCATTTGAAAGCGGCAGGGTCACCACAAAATAGAAAGTCGAGCCGGTATTCAGCTCGCTGTGCACCCCGATACGCCCGCCCATCATTTCAATTAACTGCTTGGAAATTGAAAGCCCGAGACCTGTCCCTCCGAATTTGCGCGTAGTCGAAAGATCGGCCTGAGTGAACTTTTCGAAAATAATTTTCTGCTGCTCCGGCGTGATTCCGACCCCCGTATCGCGCACGCTGACACGCAGGGTGGCGGCTGTGGCTGACTGGGCAATTTTCTTCACATCGACAAAAACGCCGCCTTGACTGGTGAACTTAATTGCGTTGCCTACCAGGTTCGTCAGCACCTGCCGGATACGGACTTCGTCACCAATCAGACAGGACGATATATCCTCCGGATAAAGAAATTCCAGTTTCAGCCCTTTTGAAAGCGCATCGGGCATAAAAATCTCCCTAACGGTTTCAATAACGCGCTGTAGATAAAACGGCCGTTTTTCTAATTCCAGACGGCCGGCTTCGATTTTTGAAAAATCAAGTATGTCATTCAGGATCGTCAGCAATGAATAGGCGGAAAACTGAATAGTCTCGGCGGCACGCTTCTGATCCTCTGCGAGATCGGTCTCCAGCAGAATATCCGTCATTCCAATCACACCGTTCATCGGGGTACGCAATTCATGGCTCATATTAGCCAGAAACTCGCTTTTTGCCCGATTTGCTACTTCGGCGGCTTCCTTGGCTTCCAGCAGATCGCGCGTACGCTCTTCGACGCGTTGTTCCAGTCGCGACTTGGACCGGTCAAGATCGCCGATCACTTTTTTCAGGGACTGGCGCATTGCATCCATCTGCTGGGCCAACCCTCCGATTTCGTTTAACCGGCTTACCGGCACCTTTTTCTCCAGCTTTCCCAGAGCAATTTCTTCAGCTGCGACAGAAAGCTCCTGCACCGGCATAAAGATCAACCGATGAGTCAGCATAAAGGTGGCGATTGAAAGACTGATAACCACCAGCATGGTGATCACAATAATAATAAGGACCTGCTGGCCCAGCGCCTCCCAAACATTCCGGTTGGAAGCCACCAGCCGGATTTCTGCGGTGCGTCCGTCAGAAAAAGGAATCAGTGTTGTCCCTTGAATAAAGCGGCTTTGAGCCACTTCATCACGGTGGGCTACCCAGCCGAACCCATGGCGCACTTTATCGATTTGAATCTCCGGTTTTTCCGGATCACCCGCCGTCAGTCCGGCAAAAACAATGTCGCGGTCATCGAGCAGATATTCAAGAAAATGCCCAATGGATTCTTCATTTCGTTCGGCAACCGGCTCTTTCAGCGCAATTTTAGTAAGAGAAAGCTTTTGATCCATATTGCGCTGGATATCACTTTCGGCCGCTTTTTTTTCCTGAACAATGAGCACCCCTGCAATAGTAAAAAGAACAATACTCACCACGATGGTAAGCACCGCCGGAAGCACAAACGTCAGGCTTCGAAAAAATGATGTCATGCGATATTTCATATCAGGAGTTTGCATAGTAGCCATAAAGGGCTCAAAAAACAACTGACTTGCCCCTTTTTCTATTGTCCATAACGCCCGCCATGTTACATTGTGCGTCCTTTTAAACGGAGAAACCCATGGCAAATAAAAAAAGCGCGTATGCAGAGGCTGGCGTCGATATCGACGTCATGATGAACTCCCTTCAGCGGATCAAAAAGAACGTCAAATCCACCAATACCAAAGGGGTTATGAGTGAAATCGGCTCCTTCGGGGGTCTTTTCCAGTCACCCGGTAAAGAATTTATGCTCGTAGCCAGCGCTGACGGCGTCGGCACCAAACTCAAAGTCGCCCACATGGCCGGCAAACACACCACGGTCGGACAGGATCTGGTCAACCACTGCGTCAACGACATCCTCGTCCAAGGTGCCACCCCGCTCTTCTTCCTCGACTACCTCGGTACCGCCGCCCTCTCCGGCAAAGTTTTCGAAGACGTCATTGCCGGATTCTGCAAAGCCTGCCGCGAAAACGGTTGCGCGCTGCTCGGCGGCGAAACTGCCGAAATGCCCGGACTTTATCCGCAAGGCGAATACGACCTCGTCGGCACCATCGTCGGTCAGGTTGAAAAGAAAAAACTCATCACCGGCAAAACCATCCGCAAAGGCGACGTCATCATCGGCCTGCCCTCCACCGGTCTCCAGACCAACGGCTACTCACTTGCCCGTAAAGTCATTTTTGAAAAAGCCGGTAAAAAACTGAGCGACCTCGTTCCCGGCACCAAAGTCACCTTCGAAAAGGTTCTGCTCGCCATCCATAAAAGCTACTTGAAGCCGGTCGTTGCACTCATGAACAAAACCACCGTGCGCGGCATGGCTCACATCACCGGAGGCGGACTGGTGGACAATGTTCCGCGCGTACTGCCGAAAACCGTCGATGCCGTCTTCGACCGCTCGACATGGAAAACGCCCGCCATCTACGATTTCATCGAAAAAGAAGGTAACGTCGACCACGAAGAAATGTACCGCGTCTTCAACATGGGCATCGGCTTTGTGCTCTTCGTCCGCCCGGACGACGCAAATACCGCGCTGGCCGCCATCCGGAACGCCGGCGAAAAAGCCATCATCATCGGCCGCGTCGAAAAAGGAACCGGCAAATCCGTTTTGATCAACTGAGTTTTCCAAGCACTGGAAAAATGGT
Organism: uncultured Verrucomicrobiota bacterium; assembly: GCA_964398915.1. GTDB lineage: Bacteria > Verrucomicrobiota > Kiritimatiellia > Kiritimatiellales > Tichowtungiaceae > Tichowtungia. The sequence continues at coordinate 98,878 of CAYNOR010000002.1, read as the reverse complement.
TTTCAATGTGGAGCGGATACTTCGCCTGAATGCGCCTAGCCTCTCCATTGACGGATCATCATCTCCACATTAAGCTGATAAAAAATAATTATTGCGCAGCATACAACTGAAAGGTTCCAGCTTATGTCTTACGAAGTTTTCTTCTCTGGTGTTGGTGGCATTATCCTTGGTTCGTTACTTGGATCATGGATCATAGCCCATCTTACATACGGATTTCAAAAAAAATTGCTTAGGCAACAGTTAGAAGCACAAAGAAAATCAGATGAAGAAAAATTAAAATATTACGCTCAAGTCGCTAGTATATTCGAAACCATGCTTCAATCGTTCAATGTGCAAATGAACCAGTTTAAAGGCTATTTCAGTAGGCTTGCTGAAAAAAATAATTAGTTTCGAACCGCCGAGAAAAATGACGGTCACTCATCAAAAAACAGAGCATATGAATAAAATTTGGACAAAGCATCCTCGACGACTATCCGTCAGCATTTTCGTGGCGACAACGCTGGTAAGCATTCCAATACTATTTTTTCTAGGATTCCCTTTCTGGATAACCCCCCTCATTGGCATTACTCTCGGAACGGTTGCCTACTTTACAATAGTTAAAAGAAATCCACATTCAATAAAATGCCAGCACTGCAATTGGAGCGGGGCTGTAACCCATTTGGAAAACAATGACGGGCAGTGCCCCTCCTGTAGCCATTCGGTCTTTATGTACCCAAAGCTTAAAAAGGTTCATGAAATAAAGGATTATCCGAGTTCGTCCTTTAGATACACATACGAATTGAGGAAAGACAGAACTCTCTCCATGCTTCTTGCAGAAGAAAATCAAATCTGGGAACACCCAATTCATCAGTGGTGGGATGTGTTGCCAGAAGAAAAACAAAAGGCCATGGATATATTCATTGAAGAATTTGGCTCCAACAAATCAAGTGAGCCAAAAAAGACCGAGTCCTATGATCAATTTTAGACACCTCCTAACGTCGCAATAAAATGAATCTTGAAGAAAAAATTTGTTCGGTCGTTCGGAGCGAGCTGAACCACATCTACACAGAACCTCCATTTTATGCTCACGGGGGTAGCGATCTCGGGTGGTTCTGTCGAGAACACGCAATACATTTATTTTCCCTCGCGTGGATCATGGGGCTTCCGGCTCAAGTCGTACTCGGAGACTTTGTAATAGTATTGCCCGATGGAAAAAAAGTATCTTCACTGAATGATGATAGTGATCACGCTTGGTGTCGCATTGGTAATACTGAACCGGTTGATGTGAGCGCGACAACGCGATTCCTTGACCAAAACAACAAAGAAATGGGAGCAGTTTGGGGTATAAAAACCACATCGGGCGGATACTCGGTCTCACAGATTAAAGAGAAAGGGATCAAAAAGAAGCTGAATACTGACTCGCCGCAGATGATCTACATAAAGCGGAAAGAACTGGCTTTTGATCCCATAGATCTTCAATCAAACCCATACCAGTTTCTTTTCAATCCCCCATCTGGGTGTCCTAAATTTACTCAAGTCCATAATGAGGATGTATTCTTTCAAATCACTTGGCACTGTTTCAGGTTGTTGCTGGGTGACGCTAAACCATTTCACACCTACCGGACTTCAAAGGATACTGTAAAGGGAATGATAAAATTCAATCCGAATGCAAAACAAAATTATGTAAGCCAAATCAACAAACAAAGTAGCCGACGATAGTCCCCGCGACCGAATGATCTCATCCTACAGTTGTCTATCGGAGTTTTGCCTTAGAGATTCTTTTCTATGATCTTCTTCACATAAGCTGGCATGTCCTGCTGAAGTTCCTCGGTTTTCTTTTTCAGCCGGTCATAAACTTCGACCTCTGCGCCGGTCCACATAATGTCCATCCGGCGGGCCGCCCGCATGGCGATGTGCGTGTAATCATCAGGATAGGCCCAGTAACAGTTACGGCAAATGTCGGCACTCTTTTGTTCAAGCCAGTTGGCGCAATGCTCGCACGACCATGACTTCGCCCGGTTCGCCGATCCGCAAAGAAGCATAAATTCAGCGGGGGCTAGCTTGATGCCCGCCGAATCCCCGATCACTTCAAAGGGTATGCGGTGATCAACCTGCAATTCCCGCGCGTCGCATGGCTCCAGATAGATTGAGCAACGCGGGCCGTATGTATCAATAAGAGCCTGTTTGAGTTCTTTTGTAAGGACAGTTCGCCCGGTCTGTTTCCCAAATCGTGATTTTGAGGGATCACCAAAGCGATAGGCGGCGATTTTTCGCCCGTCTCCACCCGCCACACGGAACATCTCGATTGGGATTCCGTTTTCCTTCACATCGCGCACAGCGCGGGGCGGATGGTTATACCCGTATTTATCCTTCAGTTCTTCGGTCGTGATAAAGCCATGCTTCAGAATGTGATCAATGACTGTTCTGGCACGCTTTGCAGTAACCTGCTTACACCGCTTCACAAACTCCTTCGGCAACTTCGGCTTTGTCATTCTCGGGTCTCCAAAAGACACATCTGTTCGCTCTTCGTGAAGTGGTAAATCATTTTCGGTTTTATCAGTTCATCCGCCAGCGCAGGAGAGAGATATAGCGACTCGACCGTTGCGTCATCCCGCCCGAGCAGCGTGGCCTGGGTCGAACGCCCGGCATTCAGTTCCATGTGGGTCAATTCCAGATAGTCAGGAAGTTTTACGCCATACACCTTATCGCCGGTCCGACCGTCATAACTCACAATATACCTGATACCCCGAGCATTCAGTTTCTCAAGAACTTCGACAAACTCGCAAAACTGAATGCCCGCCAGATAGCGGGAATCTCTGTTGCCACTGACACCCTGATATGGAGGATCCATGTAAACTAGATCGCCTGCGGATGCCTGAGCAACAACATCGCGGTAGTTTTTTGAAGAAAATTTCGTTTTGTCCTTCAAGAGAAATGAGGCTCCAAAAATCTGGTTACGCATCGTTGCCGGTGTCGTTCCCCGGCGGCGGTTATCGGGACTCTGGTTGAATTCTCCTCTGGCATTGTACCGAACGGATGCTTTGACACAGCGGGCTAGAATGTAAAGAAAGCAGTCCGGACGGCCCGTCAGATTAAACTCATCCCTGATTTTTTTGTAAAAACCTGCCGGATCATTATGCTGCTCATGCCAAAGCGCTTCGTATTCCCGCGCTAGCTTATCCGGAGTGTTTATTATGACCCGCCACAAATCAATCAGAGGCTTATTCAAATCGTTTATGTGAAATGCCTTGGCATGTTTATTCGCGGCAGCGGCAAGGGAGATGGCCGCAGAACCGGCAAAAGGTTCATGCAATACGTCCACCTTAGAAGGGAAATACCGCAGAATAGCATTTGCCAGATTGCGTTTGCTCCCCTGATACGGAATTGGATGCGGCACATTCATGTAAACATAGTACTCATCATTAAAGGTCTCAAGTGGTGCCAAACGTAACGGAAAAGAATCAGCCCTGCAATCAGTCAGTCTTTTCATTTTCAAAACAATGAAAAACAGGCTGCACCGTTTCCTATCAAAATTTATGAATTAAACATCCCATTCGACACCAGTGGTTTCGGGATGCCCCTTATCGGCACGGATGAGAAACCAGCGTGCGGCCCCGAAAACCGCGAACGGGATGATCAGGGCGTAAAGAATCAGGCGAATAAAGCTGAAGTGATAGAGCGGTTCGGGAATTGCGGCGTACAAGTTCCAGAAAATAAGCAGACAGCAAAGCCAGACGCATCCGAAGTTTGGAAAAGCGTCGCCGGAATGCATCATTTTAAGACCTGACGACCGGTTTTTTGTAAATGGAAAGAACAGATTAGCCCCCATATGGCCCAGCTGATCTTCAACAATGTGAATGGCATACGCACCAAAGACTACGGCACCCGCCTGCCACGTCCAAAGAGAAGCTAATCCTGCCAGCAACGCGGCGAAAGTAAAAGAATGCGACCAGTTACGGTGCCACGGAAGAAAATCGACCTCTACCACGCCGCTTTCACAGCACTTAAAGAGAAACCCGGGCCCGTCAAAAATATCGACCGTGTAAACCGAATCATAGCTTTGCCTGACTGGAACTGAAAATTTTGCAACGGCCACCGGGCGGTTCACCGGCAGTGTATTTGATTGCGGCGTCTGCCCCGTGCTGACGACAGGGCCGAACTGCACGCGAACCTCACCTGCATCAGAATCAATTTGAACGCGATACTGCCGCCAGTTGTCGGCCCCCAGTTTAATTGTGGATAGCTTTAGACGAACCGGCTCGCCATGAGCGGCCGAGGACACTGCGGCGGCGATTGCATCAGCCACCGATTGCGGATCGAGTTTATTTGAGTCCGGATAAACAGAAACGTCATACCGATAAAAAAAACGGTAAAACTTAAAATCAATCGTATCGGGCAGAATTCCGGCCACTGCGCCAAGAATAAAAAAGGCGGGGTTCCCGGCTTGCGCGGCCTCGACGGCCCACGGACAAAAAGAAGCTGCCGCCACGCCGGAAATAAAATGGGCTATACCCTTCATCTTAAAACCTCAAAAGTAGAATCAGGGAGCAAAACGGTCACGCCCACCGAACAGATTCTTTTCCGGATCAAACTCGATGTTCCGGTCGTTCATAATTGGATTGAAGTAATAGGTGAATTTGACAAATGCAGTCGGAGTGTCTCGCACATCGAAAACAATGGATCCTATTATTTTACCGTAGTTTGCAGACACTACTTCTCCGTGATTGTTGGTAACAGATCTCGTCCTAAAATAACAAGCACTACTCTGATTCGTCTCGTAGTATTGCTGTCCCGGCACATAACCGATATTGATGCTCAAGTTTTGAAAATATCCGTTTGTCGGCGTTTCGTATGACCATGCGAACAATGATCCTGTTGCGCTCTCTTTGTCCCTTTCGCGGAATCCATCAGATTTATTTTTAAAACACACAGAAAGGGCTCCGTCGAAATCAGTCCATGTCGAAATTCTCTTCTTTGTAACCAGAAATACGACATCTTCTATTTCGCCTTTCCCGAAAGGAGCAACCCAATCACCAATTTTAAAGTCATATGAGCAGGGTTGATTCAGCGCCGGCAATTTGGACTCGACATGCTTTACACACATCGCCACTGGATTTCTGATTTTCTTCAAAATAACTGAGTTGGTTACGCCCCACGGCAACCATTTCCCATCTTCAATTATGATTTCATCGGCACCGCCCCATTTATATCCACTATCCGTATCATAGTAGTTTTGCTTCCGAATATTGTAAATCATCTCGCCCGCAGATATCCCCTCCACAGCGAAAACACCATTACTGTCGGTTGCACCTTTATTCCAACCGCCCCATTTTTCACCAAAACTGGCCTGAATACTGGCGTTCTCCACGGGCAGCCCATCCGCATCCACGACTCGAAAAACAAACCGCGTTTGTGCGCCTTTTCCCCAAGCCATAACATGCTCATGAGAACCACGTTTAATGGATTCGCCCCGGCATTCAAAACAGCCACCCATGAATACAGCCAACCCCCAGCAAATGATCGCACGGTTCATTGTAATTTCCCTTTCTCAACAATCTGCCCAAATGTTCTATAAACATACGGATAGGCAACATCTTTGATGTCGCTGTGCAGCCAGCGCTTTCCATACGTTTCGTGATCGCGCGGCCATAATACAGGTTTCTCGGAAACCATATTGTAATTACGACTAGCAGGAAGAGAAAAGAGATTCGTTACCCCCGTCGCATACGATAAGACCGGAACGCCTTTGGCGAGAACTTCGTTGACGATACTAGAATCAATCGAAGCTGAAAAAATGTCGTCTGGATTTTTACGAAAAACCGGCTCGGCAATAAGCACTTCATTTGAGACGACATTGGCTTCTCCCGACGAATATACGCGGAATCCAAGGATATTATTATTAAAACCCCACCCGGCCCAGTCGGTTGCTCCAAGCGAATGAACTAGGGAGCCGTTCAACCCCTTAAACATCTCTTGTTTATGCCATGAGTAATGTTCGGTGTCGTCCAAAAAGGCAAAGGTGAAATCGAGATCCACACCGGTAAGCACATCCAATACATTGGTATAGATTTCGAATACTTCATCTTCGGAGGAATAAAAATTGTACGCCTTGGGTAAAATCGCCGGGAATCTGTTTTGCCAAGTCAGTTTTGCGCGGCAATCTGGTGCCGAAAACAGTTCATGCCACTTGCTCGCCCAAGTTTTGGGCTGATATGAGCGCCAATCCACATGCAACATCGGATTATTGTTCGTGGCCGCATTGAACGTCCCTGGGTCGTAACACTCTGTGGCAACCGCCGCACCCAACATGCTGTAGGAGCTTACATTCAAACTATCATCCTGAATTGCGCTGGATACGACCATGTTTCCAAGGCTGTGCGCCATCACATTTTTTTCACCATCGAAAGTATTTACAGATTGTGCGAGATACGGCGCGGTCAAAAATGCGTTATTCACGTTTTTCTGATACAATGGATCGACGACCCCCGACTCATCCCCCTGCCAAATAACCGCTGTAAACAGGGCCCGGGAGCCCGACCAGTAGAGCCGTTTGAACATTTCTGCATTCCATCCGCGTGCCTGCTTTTCAGACACATTGAAGCCATGGACAAAAACAAGGTGTTTAAGATCATCAGAATAATTAGATATCTGCGCACGCGTATCGGTTGGCCTGTCTTCACTTCCACCCGTTACATGTCTTAGATTAATCCATTTATAATACATATCCTCAACACCGGAGAGGCTCAAGGCGAGGCTGGTTTCCCACACTTTGCAGTCGTTCTGCCAAAGTTCGAGCACCAGCGGGGCCGTTGATGCTTTAGTCGCTTCCATGAGAAGAACCCCTTTATTCGTGTTGGCGATAATCCGATTAAGGAAATCGGTGCTCAGCGCAACACCTTCGGCAGTAATTTGAATGGTGTCCGCAACGTTAACATTCTGATTAAAATCAGGACCACAATAACCGATATCGCGGATGAGATAGTCTCCCGCAAAATCGCGCGGCAGATCAGTGTAAACAAACTTCAGCGCGTCATCAGCCTGCTTCAGCCGGTATTGAACCGTGCGGTTCGGCGGCAAAATATTTAAAGCCGTACTCAAGTCCAGCCAAACGGGGAAAAAATCACTGAGATCGCTGCGCCCATTCACCAAATCATCTTCATAATTTGCCGAGCTAAACCAGCCACCCTGTCCCGGAACATCACTATCACCCTCGGATATATCCCCGTTGTCGTTGTCGTCATTGATCCAAAATCGGAACGGCTCAACGCTAGTTGCTTTATTTTTATCTTGGTCATTGATCTTACGGTCATGATTCCAGTCAGGAATCATATCTATTTTAGCAACGTTCAAAATGTATTCCCGATTCATTTCAACTCCGGCGAGGCCCGAATATTCAAGTTTCAGCGCGACAGTACCGGATACAAGGCCTTCAATATAAAAAAGGGAATTCGAAAGAGCGCCATCGGCAAGATTCCACGTTTTCGGAAGAGTAATCTGAGAAGCTTCTTTTTGAGAATCAGTCCAGATTCGAATTTCACCACCATCTAAGGAGGAGGCACTTAATTTGACTTCTACTGGATATCCGGTCTGTTCCAACGGAATGGAAAAAACTAATAAATCGTTTTCGTTTTCCACCGGATCTAAGTCACAATAATCCGCAAGGTTATTACCGTTGTCATCATCATCGTTAACTAAAAGTAATGTTGAGGTGCAATGCGGGTCATACTCCAGATCTTCGCACTGGTTTGCCTCAAGCCAGCCTGCATACATAACTTCAGCCCGATCAATTTCTTGGTCAGATATAGTTCCGTTGTGATCAAAATCTAAGGCTAATTTCGGACGAGGCAACACCAAGACATCACAGAATGAAGTGTCTCGACTCATGTTTTCATCCGGACATTCCCCTGCCGCAACAGGTCCCCGCACACGATAGCGCCCCGTTTTCGTCACAGAGAGAACTCCGAATGTATCAATATACGCCCCGTCATCTTCTGAATCTGGACTGGTTACGAAAAATCCGGCATAGACTTCCCGGCCACATTGCACATTTTCTGCATCAATTGAATAGTCAGCCAAGAGCTTGAACTGTGCACTTTGGCCAGGAAAAAGGATTTCTGTTCCGTTTTCAGATGGACCGGTCATGCGGAAATTTTTAAGTCGGTGCCGACTGTCGTTAATATCACTTTCCATTGAATCACGAAGTCCATTGTCCGTCATAAAATTATACAAGACACCCGGCAACGATATCTGTGCGATTCGTGAAACGACTCTGCGTTTATTCAAGTCAACCCCATACAAGACGGCCTCATCTTCGGCGTTAACTGCCAGCACACACAGACGCCAGAAAGACTCCCCGGATCTCACCTTAGATCTCACCGGCTTAAAAAACTGACCAACTGCACCCGCACTCAACCAAACATCCCAAGCATATGGCCATGAATCCGTATAATTGGCTGCATAGCAGTGAACTCCAATTTCATAGATACCGGCGGGAAGACCAGGGGAAATAATTTTCTCACGGCAATCTCCCGATCCAAATTTGACATCCTTATCCAAATATCCCCAATAATTGGTTTTAAAACGAAAATTTATGTCATTTATGTGCAAATCATAATCTGCTGCGCCATTTCTCCCCCAGCACAACTCAGTGCTAAGATAGCTGGTAGCAAAAAACTTTTCAATCGTATGGCTTTTGCTCACGCCATTACAGTCAACCCGAATTATGTTCGACCCCGGAAAAGACGGAACTGCAGCTTGGTAGCGGCCATTCTTATCCGAAAGAATGATTTTCCGACTGGCACAGCCCAGCACCCCATTTAAACTTACGGTTTCGATTCGAACGGCGGAATATGGAGCTACCTGTCCGCTGACCGGAGTATTTAAATAAGACACCTGCTCTGCCGACAGTAGACCGCACAACAAAACACATAAAATTGCAACTGAGCTGTTCTTCATTGCGCAACCTGCATCAATCTTAACTTCTTGCGATAAATAATATTATATAAAGATGAGCCGTAATACCGTGTATGTCCGCACCTTCCAAGAATACGCCCCGCCCTTTCTATAGGAACAATGGCTTGCAGTGTCGTCGCGTCATAAACCAGAGGGCTCAGTCCTCGCAGTAAAGTTCGTGCCTCATCCGGAGAACACAGAGGGTCCCCCGTTTCCAGCATTTGGAGTATATTACCGAGATCCTCCGTGGTAAGTCCGCCCCCACCCCAATCCAATTTCGCCAGACATAAATCTAAAATCCACTCTTTATCCGACAAATTATCCGAATAAAAAATTGTCAAATCCTTCCCGGAAGGACCAACGCCCCATGTTGCAGTCCATCCCGACAGAAAAACAGCCAACACAATTCCCGCAATCTTCATCACAAGACCTCTCTTTCTCCGTTAACTGGGAAATCTATTCTTAGCGAAGAATTTACGGAGGGATTGTCCGGCTCCGGGTCTTCTGCGTCCAACACTCCATCCTGATCGCGGTCAGCAACCGGATCAACCCCGGTGCCCTCCGGCACATTGCATGTAATGCTAACGGTATTCGTGATTTCCCGTCCTAATGGATCAACTGAAATGGCGACAATTTCATTCACGCCGGGATCCAAAACGATCCACGCATAATGCATAAAACCATCCCTTGATGCAGTTTCCCCATTAACTGACACGATGCTTTGGCCATCCGAGAGCACCTGTACCCGTAAACTTCGGGAAGTAGCGATTTGATGATCCACAGGGGTGGTAATGATCAACTTCGATGCGAAAGCACCCACTTCAACAGGAATGCGAACTGTAGAATATTTTTCCTCTCCAGTTGAGATCAACGTTCCACGCACTGTGACATCGATAAATGACTTTCCATTTGAAAAAAATGTAACTGGAGAATTGAAAGCACTGATGTTCGAAGAAACCGCGACGATATCCTCTGCATCCAGCTGCAACTGATTAACGAAAACCTCGTTCAGAATCCCGCTATACTTCACAGATCCTGTGAGCGTTATGAATTCAGAATCAACAACCGAATTAGTCACTGGATAATTGACCTCAATCTCGAACGCGGATAACGGGCTCGAATCCTGACCGTCGGGAATTCCGTCCATATCCGTATCGTTTTTCAGAGGATCTGTCCGGATACTGTTAATTTCATCATAGTCTGGTAAACTGTCTCCATCCGTGTCGGCAGCAAAAGGATCCAATCCCATCCGAAATTTTTCACCATACGTGAACCGTCCATCGCCATCGTCAGCCGAAGTGTCACCTGCGATGGGTGTTGCCGGACTGCCAAAATGCAAGATTTCCCACCAGTCCGGCAGTCCATCCTGATCCGAGTCGTTCCAGTCATCGGCGCCCATTTCAACGAGGATCCCGCGCAATTCCCCATCGATGTCCGTCGGCGTTGCGGTTGTTTTCTGACCCGCCGCATACACTGGAGAACCCGGCGATGCCAATCGCCATGAATATGGAATTAAACCCGGATTATCGGTAATATTACCTTCGCCAAGCCACGGAGCCTTTGTACACGAATATGCTATATCCCACTCACCACTGCCGTCATCCTGAAAAGAATGCCCTGAATTTTCATCATGTAGAATAGAATTTCGCGCATAAACCCGGCTGCCAGAATCAGTGTAAATCTCCGATCCTTCTATTGCTGTATTGCAAGTCAGCGTTGAATTAAATAACCATGCTATTGACTGCCGCAGGTGAATTGATCCGCCAATGATCGCTCTATTATTCAGCAACACGCTATTCCGCAAAAGTACGCTTGAATCCACTGCATAAACAGCACCTCCACCCGCTAAGTTTTCATCTTCAGGTGCTGATCCGCCTTGAATAATCACCCCTGAAAGAATCAGCATGCTGCGTTCAATTGAAAAAGCTCGGCCGCTCGCCTCACAATCAATTACTGCATTACCGTCCCCAAGAACCATAACCGTTGCATCACAAAATGTTACACCAACTCCAGCTGGGACACGATGTACTCCTGCACCAAGTCTGACGATTGCGCATCCGTCCGAATCATGAATTGCTGTGGCTATCTGATCCGCAAAATTCCCTTCATCGGAAATGATTTCGACAATTCCTGAGGGCACGTTTGACAGATCAAATGGTTCGCTGCTTCGTTTACATTCAATAATATTCGGGAACCCGTCATTGTCAGCATCACCGACCGCATCCCTGATATCGTGGGGATCAAGCCCCTGTAAAACTTCCCACCCGTCAGGCATGCCATCTCTGTCACTGTCCGGCTCATTCGGATTGGTTTTACTAACAAACTGTTCGCGGGCGTCCGGCAGACCGTCACCATCGCTATCTGCATCCATATTCCCCGCACGAAAAAAAACAGTGCCGCTTGATTCGGTATGCCACCGGGCGGGGCTGCCATCCAGAGGCCGCAGATCTTGTGTCGCTATGCGCCAGTCGCCGGCAATCAGATCAGAACAAGAATAAAGCTCAACACGGTCAGTAAACCCGCCGGGGGCATGCACAACAACACTCAAACCGGTGCTGCAAGATTCTCCGCTGACCAGTAGATCGTCACCATAAACAGTCAGTAATATAAACAAGCAACCCACCGCAATGGACAGCCAGCATAATACGGCCCTCTTAGCTAAACCACTGTTCATAGATACATCCAGCTTCCTGCTTGTTTGCAAATTTCTCAGGAAACTACTTTCTCGGATATATCTATTCAAGAAATTCTTTAATATTTTATAAACTAGATACCAGTATTTCAAAGAAATACGGCCGGGAATTCCGTTCCGTTCCAGAACGGTTTACCGGATATCTTCATCCGGCTGACAGGGCTCGCAAGCAGAATTAAAAACAAGGAGACGTATTCGGCTACCTGTTTTTACGGAAGTATTCGATCAGTCGGTTGGTGGAGCTGTCGTGCTTGAGTTCAGAGTTGCCCTGCAACTCCGGCAGAATGGCAGAAGCGAGTACTTTGCCAAGCTGTACGCCCCACTGGTCGAAGGAGAATACATCCCAGATCATTCCCTGTACGAAAATTTTCTGTTCGTAAAGAGCGATAAGCTGTCCAAGCACTTCCGGCGTCAGTTTTTCTGCCATGATGGTGTTGGTCGGGCGGTTGCCTTCAAAGGTTTTGTGAGGAATCAGTTCCGCCGGTGTCTTCTCTGCCTTCAGTTCTTCAGCGGTTTTCCCGAATGCCAGAGCCTCGGTCTGTGCAAAGAAGTTGGCCATGAGTTTAGCGTGGTGGTCGCCGAGCGGATTCTGCGATTTGGCGAAGCCGATAAAGTCGCACGGGATCAGTTTGGTGCCCTGATGAATCAACTGATAAAAGGCATGCTGGCCGTTGGTGCCGGGCTCGCCCCAGATGACCGGACCGGTCTGCCATTTGACGCGCTTGCCGTCCTGCGTCGTGGTTTTCCCGTTCGACTCCATATCGCCCTGTTGGAAGTAGGCGGCGAAACGGCTCATATACTGGTCGTACGGAAGAATTGCCTGCGTGGCGGCATCGAAGAAGTTGTTGTACCAGATGCCGAGCAGCGCGAGGACCACCGGCATGTTTTTCTCAAACGGCGCGGTGCGGAAGTGGCAATCCATCGCATGGAAACCCGCCAGCATTTTGCGGAAGTTTCCCGGACCGATCGCAATCATAACCGGCAGGCCGATGGCGGAGCAAAGCGAATAACGTCCGCCAACCCAGTCCCAGAACCCGAACATATTCGCCGTATCGATTCCGAACTTTGAAACTTCAGCGGCGTTGGTGGAAAGTGCCACAAAATGTTTGGCCACAGCGGCTTTATCCTTCAGTGCGGCCAGAAACCACGTCCTCGCCGTTTCGGCATTCGTCATGGTTTCCTGAGTCGTGAAGGTTTTGGAAGCCACGATGAACAGGGTTTCATCGGCGTTCAGATCGCGCACGGCCTCGGCGATATGTGTCCCGTCCACGTTGGAAACGAAGCGGAGATTCAGGTTGCGCTGAGAATACGGTTTGAGTGCTTCATAGGCCATAACGGGGCCGAGGTCGGAGCCGCCGATACCGATATTGACGATGTTTTTGATCGGTTTGCCGGTGTAACCCTTCCACGCACCGGAACGGATGCGGTTCGAAAAATCTTCCATGCGGTCAAGCACGTCGTGAATTCCGGGCATCACATCCTCACCGTCCACCAGCACCTTCGTTCCGCGCGGAGCGCGCAAGGCCGTATGGAGCACTGCACGGTCTTCGGTACGGTTGATCTTTTCGCCGGTAAACATCGCTTCAATCTTTGACCGGAGTTCCGTCGCCTCGGCCAGTTCGACCAGCAGACTCATTGTTTCGGCGGTGATGCGGTTCTTGGAATAATCCAGAAGCAGGTTACAGGCGGTCAGCGAAAAGGCTTCCGCGCGCTGCGGATCGACGGCAAACAGCTCGCGCAGGTGCTTTGATTTAACTGTTTCCCAATGGCTGGAAAGGGTTTTCCATTCAGAACGTTTTGTAAGCATTGAATTTCTCCGGTTAAAACCAGCCGTAGAGTAACGGCTGAAGGCAAACGGATAAACCCAAAAATGCGGTAAAGTAGATAACACATGCTTGTTCCAGTGGGCATTTATGATACAAATGACCCGCTATGCGCAAACAACCGTTCTATCTACTGCTGCTCGTTGCTGCCTTGGCCGGATGCGGGAAGCCGGATGCTTCTGCGATTACTTCCGCAACCAATGCGCCGCCGCAGGATTCACTGCCCGTTGAGCGAATTGCCTCACGGGTGGCGGATCGTATGCCGCATATTCATCTCAATCGGGATGAGTTCAACAACACCATCGCTACCAATGCCCTGATGCTTTACATCGATGCGCTCGATTACGACCACTCCTTTTTCCTCGCCACCGACATCGTGGAACTCCAGCAGCAAGGCACGAATCTTTCCGCCATGGTTAAAGCCGGGAAGACCGACTTTGCACATACTGTATTTGAGCGCTTCAAGGAACGGGTCCTCAACCGTGTGGCCTATGCCAACCGGTTGCTCGATCAGGGCTTTGATCTTGATCAAGACGAAACCTACCGCTGGAAGCGCGATACAGCACCGTGGCCAGCTGACGAAGCGGAATGGGATGACCTCTGGCGTAAAAAAGTTAAAAATGATTACGTCGCCCGCATCGCTACCATTGAAGCCGGTAAAAAAGAGACGAACCCCGACGGAACGAATGTCGTCGCCGAAGCCAAAGGCATTGAGGCGCTCAAACCGGTTGATTTCGTCCGCGAGCGCTATAAACAGTTTCAGTTACTCATCGAAAACAACTTCGACCGCGAAACGATTCTTGAACGCTATCTCAGTGCTTTCACCCATAGCTATGATCCTCACAGCGACTATCTCTCTCCGCGCGGTGTGGAGGATTTCGATATTAATATGAGTCTTTCGCTCGTCGGCATCGGCGCAACGCTCCGCAGCGAAGACGGCACAGCCAAAATTGAAAAATTAATCGCAGGCGGTCCGGCCGAACAGGACGGACGGCTTATACCGGGCGACAAAATCATCGCCGTGGCGCAAGGTGATAAAGATCCGGTGAGCATTCTCTACTGGCCGCTCAGTAAAGCCGTACGCATCATTCGCGGTGAAAAAGGAACTAAGGTCGTTCTGACTGTCATCCCAGCTGATGATACCACCGGCTCACGCACCAAAACCATCGATCTGATCCGTGCCGAAGTAAAACTGGAGGCACAGGCCGCCAAAGGAACTGTACGCGAAATTACTGAAACCAACGGCGTACCGTATCGTGTCGGCGTGCTCACCCTGCCCGAATTTTATGCGGACTTTGAAGGCTCCCGCAAAGGTAACGACGATGCACGCCGCGCCTCCACCGATGTTCGCCGCATCCTCAAGGAATTTTCAACCAATCGCGTTGACGGTGTCATTCTTGATCTGCGCAATGACGGCGGCGGTTCGCTTACGGAAGCCATCGACATTGCCGGACTTTTTATTCCCATCGGCCCCATCGTGCAGGTGCGCGAACAGTATGGCGTGTCCGTTTTGCCTGACGGAGATCCCGATACGGTTTATAGCGGCCCGCTGGTGGTGCTGGTCAACCGACTCAGTGCGTCGGCCTCTGAAATTGTCGCCGCAGCGTTGCAGGATTACAGTCGCGCTGTCATTGTCGGCGACAGTAAAACGCACGGCAAAGGCACCGTGCAAACCGTCTATCCTCTTTCCAAACTCACGGAGGATCTTGGCTCGCTCAAGGTCACCACAGCCAGTTTCTACCGCATCTCGGGCGGCTCAACACAGCTGAAAGGTGTTGCGCCCGACATCGTACTGCCTTCGCTTTATGATGCGCTTGAAATCGGCGAAGAATTTTTACCAAAGGCTTTACCGTGGTCGCAGGTGCGTAGTGCCTATTACCGGCTATGGACTGAACCGGTCAAAGCAGCTATTCCCGAATTGCGCATCAAATCTGAATCACGCATGGCAGGGAATCCGGCCTTTACACCCTTTCTTGCCCAGCGCGATCGCATTCAGAAACGGATGAATAATCCGGAAGTCTCTCTGAAGCTTGCCGACCGCGTTGTAGAAATCGCTGCCGAAAAGGAACTCGATAAACTTCAGGACGAACCGCTGGACAGCAAAAAGGCTGACAAGGAAGACCCTATCCTCGATGAAACCATTAAGATCGTCACGGATCTGGTGGATTTTTCCGGGGGGAAATCCGGCACCAGCATTCTCACCAAAACGGGAATCAACCAACCCGGTTTGAATCACTGATCCGCGGAACTCTGCCGGGGAAAGCCAATTCGATTCCCTCGCCAGTAAACCGGCGGAGTACAGCCAGATTGAAGGTCTGATCAAATTCCATGAATGACCAGTAATTCGGCGGGGCAAACCAATAGATCACCTGTATATTCAGTGCGGCCGCAGTGAATTCGTTGAAATGAACACGCGGCGGCATGTCCGGATGCATTTTTTCATTTGCACGACCCAGTTCCTCTTTAAGAATCGCGACCGCCCGTTCCATCTCTTCCGGCGTCGCATCACAGGCAATGGCAAAGTTAATGACGCGTTTAATGTAAGGCCGGCGGGTGATGTTGCGAATCGTTTTATTGGCCAGTTCGCCATTAGGAATTGTCACCAAATGACCATCGACCGTACGCAGGCGTGTCGAACGCATACCGACTTCTTCCACCGTGCCATCGGTACCGTCCACGTTAACGCTATCGCCCAGCTGGAATGGCCGGTCCGCAAAAATAACCAGCGAGCCGAAAAAGTTTTTAATCGTATCCTGCGCGGCCAGCGCGACAGCCAGACCGCCGACACCGAGGCCGGCAAGAATCGACGTGATCGGCTTGTCACTCAATTGCTGAGCCACTTGAACCAGACCAAGAATTACAACAAGGGTACGCAATGTTTTGCGCACCACGGGCTCCATCATATCGTCCAGTGCCGTACGGGTTTTTGCCCGCACATGCCGCACCCACCAGCCGGAAAGTTCGACCATCTGGTAAACGACATACGTCACCGCGATGGTAATCAGAACCGCCGTCACATCGCCGCGCAGGGAGCTATTGACCGCCAACAGACGCAATGCCAGACAAATACCGACCACCGATGCCGGAAAAGTCGTTGTTCGCGCCGCCAGCTCCAGTGCTGTCCGGTGCAGACTGTTCTGACCCAGCGGGGTTTTCCGAACGGCCTGTTCACAAAAATATTTCATAAACCGTCCGGCCAGAAACCCGGTCAGTATCAGCAGTGTCATCAGAAGAAAATCCCAGAAACTGTTTGTTTCCGTTACCTGCTGCACCACGGTTGTAACTGTCGCTGTATCCATAAATCAAACTCCTTTATGCGCATCACTCGTCACGCATTATTCACTATCTCTTCGCGGCAAACACCGCCTCCTTGAACCACTGACTTGTCTCCGTGGTTATCATATCTTCCGTATAGCGCCAACCCCAATTCCCCTGCGTCGTACCCGGCATATTCATCCGGGCCGTGCCGTCCAGCCCCAGCACGTCTTGCAACGGCAGTATCGCCCATTTAGCGGGTGAACGCATCGCCAGACCGGCCAGATCGCGGCAGGTTACTGTACCATCTATTTTTAAATAATTCCGGACGTACTGCAATCCGGATTCACTCTGCTGACTCAACCAGCTTTGCGTCGTGTCGTTATCATGGGTGCCCGTATAAACGACCCAGTTTTTTTCGACCCCTTCCGGATAATAGCCCGCACGGCGTAAATCCTCCGTGCCGAAACGGAACTGAAGCACCCACATACCGGGAAAACCGCACGCTTCGCGCAGGGCTTCCACATCATCCGTGATGACTCCGAGATTCTCAGCAATCACATGTTCATCCAGCCGGTACTGCTTTCCGAACGCTGGAAGACGCCGGAGATTTTTCTCTACGGTCTGGAAAAGCTCAAGCCCCGGCCCCTTCACCCAGCGGCCTTTTATCGCGGTCGGCTCACTGGCCGGTATTTCCCAGTAGTCTTCGAAGCCGCGGAAATGATCAATGCGCACGATGTCGGTCATTCCAAATATGCGGCGTAACCGCTTCGTCCACCACGCAAAGCCTGTTTCACGGTGCGCGGCCCAGTCGTAGAGCGGATTTCCCCAGCGCTGTCCGGTTGCTGAAAAATAATCCGGCGGAACGCCCGCCACTACGGTCGGCGATCCGTCAGCATTCAGAAAAAACAGCTCGCGATTCGCCCACACATCAGCCGAATCACCTGCCACAAAAATCGGGATGTCGCCAATAATAGAAATTTTAAGGCTCTGGAAAAATTCCGCTGTTTTTTTCCAATGTTTGGAAAACAGATATTGCAGTACTTCGTGACAGCGAATGCGCTTCGCCAGTTTCTTCCGCGACTTTTCCAGAGCATGGAAATCGCGATCGCGCAGTCCATCCGGCCATTCAGTCCACGGGCGGTTTTGCTGCGACTCACGGATGGCCATAAACAGCGCGTAATCATCCAGCCAGTAACGTTCCTGCTCGCAGAACATCCGGAAATCTTTGGCCGGCTTAAACCGTCCGGCTGCACGGAAAAGAACTTTTTCACGCGCTTCGATGACCGCGGGGAAATCAATCCGGTGTGAATCAAACACCGGGAAATTAACCAGATTGCGGCGCGAAAGCAGTCCTTCGTCGATCAACTCATCAAAACTGATCAATAAGTGGTTTCCCGCAAGGGCCGAAAGCGATGAATACGGTGAATAACCATAACCGACCGGTCCGGTCGGCAGAATCTGCCAGAGCTTTTGACCGGCGGCGGCAAGGAATTCGCCGAAAGCACGCGCCTGCGGGCCGAGTTCGCCCATTCCCCAGCGCCCAGGCAGCGAGGTAATGTGGAGTAAAATTCCGCTTTTTCGTTCAAAATTCATGCGCGGCAGGATACGGAGAACCGGCGCAGAGTCAAATCATGAAATGGCTGAAAAGATCATCCGGTTGCGTCGGATTCTCAAAAGCCGTATCGGCAGGCAGGTCCTTCAATTGCGACGCCGCCACGGCCAGTACGTCACAACATTCATTTTCAGGATGACCGCTGTGACCTTCCACCCACTTAAAACTGACCTTATGTTTACTGCATAAATCGAGAAGTAATGCCCATAGATCGGAGTTTTTAGCCTGCCTGGATGGAGAAAGTTTCCAGCCTTTGGAACGCCAGCGCGCAGCCCAACCCTTGGTCATCGCATCTACCACATATCTTGAATCACTGGTCAGCTCGACTGTGCATGAACGTTTCAAAGAACGCAGCCCTTCGATGCAGGCCAGCAGTTCCATGCGGTTGTTCGTGGTTTTACGGAATCCGCCGGAAAGCTCCTTCCGGCGTCCGCCGGACAGGAGCACCACACCATAGCCGCCCGGCCCGGGATTTCCCTTGCACGCACCGTCCGTATAAATTTCGACTGATTCGCCCATATTTTTGTTTTCCAACAGCTGGAAGCTTGCCGATTGCGAACGGCTCGCCTACCCTCTCGACTCCAGAACCTGAAAAGGAAACTACCGTGGAAGATCTGCTGATCAAAGGACATTTTAAAGGACTCGATATTGCATTCACCTACGCGGTAACGACCCAGAGCGTAAATGAAATTGTGCTGAAGCATAATTGCGACCCTGCGGCGGCCCACATTTTAGGCCGGGCGCTGACCGGCGCGCTGTTGAGCGCGGCAGTTTTACCGGACCGTCAGCGTCTGAATGTCTGCTGGAAATATAAAGGCCTGTTGCGGACTGTTCTGGTCGATGCCGGACAGGACGGTACCGTCCGCGGATTTATTTCACCGGCCCAGCTGAATCTCGAAGATGACAATCCGGAAAAACTGTACGGCGATATCGGCGACCTGCAGGTTGTCACTTCACAGGACGGAAAAATCCTCAACTCAGGTACTGCACCGATTTCCCTGCACGATGTCGCCAAAGATCTGGCGTACTACTTTTGCATCAGCGATCAGGTTGAAACCGGTCTCAATGCGATGATCGGCTTTAATCCCGACCCCGAAAAACCGGTTCGCCTCTGTCAGGGCTGGATGATTCAATCTCTGCCGGGAACCGATTTGGAGCGGTTCGACCGTATCCGGCGGCGTATGGAAGAACCCGCTTTCCGTGATCTGCTCAGCCGCACGGCCGATTGCGAAATGCTGACTCACGTTCTGGCCGCCGGGGAATCCGGTTTAACCGGCATTCATACGGAAACCGGCCCGACGCCTCGATTTCTCTGTTCGTGCAACCACGAAAAGATGGAAGCCGTTGTCCGCACACTGCCCATTCCAGAACGGATGGAACTCGTACAGAAAAAAGAACCGGTAACCATCCATTGTCAGTTCTGTAATCAGCGCTATGAACTGACCATTGATGAATGTATCGTCGCCTGGAACCGCAAACTGGAAAAATAAAATCAGCCCGAAAATGAGCCAGCAAAACACAAACCCTGAATTTACCGAACAGCAGATCCGCACCGGATTACGCATCAATATTTTAGCCTCCAGTCTCGGCGTTATCTGGTGCGTTATCGTGCAAGGTCTGCCGCTGATTATGATGATGGAAGCACTGGGTGCAACCGGCGTGATGATTGGAATGATCTCCATGCTGAATCAGGCAGCAATGCTGATTCAAATTCCCGCCTCGCTGGTGGCGGACCGACTGATCCATCGCAAACCATTCTGGTTTATAACCGTCCTGCTGGCACGACTGATCTGGCTGCTGCCTGCCGCAATGATTCTGTTCTGGAAAGGCAGTCCGCACGCAATCATTACCGGAACGCTGGTGACGGTTGGCATCAGCGCTTTATTGATTCAAAGTAGCGCTTCATCCTGGTGGAGCTGGATGGCCGACCTGATTCCAGATCACTTACGTAGCCGGTTCTGGAATGTCCGCCAAGGGGTGTGTACAGCAATTATGCTGGCCACACTTGGTGCGGCGGGCTGGTTCCTTGACATTTTTCCACGAGGAAACTTTACCGGCTTTGGTATCATACTGCTTTTTGGAACTATTTTCGGTGTATTGGAAGGTGTCATTCACCTGCGCGTACCGGAACCGGCGGCCTCTCCGGCACCGGCCGGCATGAGCCTGATCGAACGGCTCATCCGTCCGCTGAAAAACAGTAATTTCCGTTATTTTACTCTGATTATGTGCGTCTGGTTTTTTGGAGCGGGCCTGATCGGACCGTTCACCATGGTCTATTTGAAACAGAATTTCCATGCGCTTTACAGCCACCTTTCCGCCATTCAAATGGCCGGACTGCTCGGTGCCATCGGAACCAGTTTTTATACCGGACGACTGATCCAGCGCGCCGGAATCCGCACCTTCGGCATTGTGATGATGTTGCTGGCGCCCCTGTTTCACCTGGTTTGGTTCTTCCTTGATTCCTCATCAATCACTCTGGTCTTCCCCTTTCTGGGAGACTGCACCTTCCCTCGCTTTGTGTTTCTCATTGTCTGCAACTCCCTGCTGGCGGGTAGTGTTTATACGGCGGTTGGCATGTATCAACTCAATATGCTCACCTCCATCGTTCCGCGTGACGGACGAACCATTGCCATGGCCATGCACTGGTTTTTGATTGGTACCGTCTCCGCCACCGCGCCGCTGATCGCGGGTTGGATCAAGGACCTTATGGAACTCCATCCGGTGCAGTTGCCCCTCTATCACGGCACGGCATTCAGCTATTTGCATCTGCTGCTCATTCTGCACGCGAGCTTGATCTGGTTTGTGGCGTTGCCGCTGGCGAAAAAACTGAAGAGTGTCGAAACGGATATGACGGTTGTAAAAGCCCTCTCGCATATCTTTATTGCCAATCCGCTGAGAATGGCGCGTGATATTTACGGTTTCAACGGGGTTATAATTTCTTCCATTGAAAAAACCCGGGATATTGTCATGCAATCCGCAGAAAGCGCCATTGATGCCGTGGTCCAGACGGCGGGAAACGCCATAGACGCCGTGCAGGAACTGCTGCGCAACAGCAAAGACAGCGATGACGA
Source organism: uncultured Verrucomicrobiota bacterium (assembly GCA_964398915.1). Classification (GTDB taxonomy): domain Bacteria; phylum Verrucomicrobiota; class Kiritimatiellia; order Kiritimatiellales; family Tichowtungiaceae; genus Tichowtungia. The sequence goes on along the minus strand of CAYNOR010000002.1, from coordinate 77,491 downwards.
ATCAAAGAACGGCTGATCCCAGCGGTTTAAAAATTATTCTTGATGTTCAACAGCCGGTTGCCACCGCTGGCGACTGTAATAATCCGGACGGAATCAGCATCGGGTTTCCGCAATATTCGGAATTTTCTGTTACAAAATGCTGCGGGCAAATCCATCCGCGCGGATCAAGTACATCATGTAGAGGACCAAAGGTATTGCGACGGGTTAGAATGACTTCTATATCAACTTGGTTCCTGCAGTCAAAAATATCGGCCTCAAACGGATCCCAGCCGAGAATCTGTCCATTTATTTTGGCACAGGCTCCGCCGATCTCCGGAAGCCGGAGACGGTTCACACCGTCCGGCAACGGTACTTTGTATGTAACGGAACCGGAATAAAACGGTAAGCCCTGCGTACAGATATCGCCGACCCCCAGCTTTCCGATCATTGGAACAATTTTACGAACGGCTCCATCCAACCGCACACCGAAATCGCCGAGCAGATAGATTGCTTCAGGTCAGCGCCGTTCGACGTATTTGCTACATTCGCACGGTTAAAATTATCCGCAAACGAATCGGCCAGAGCCTGACCTGCGCCCGTGACCACGCCCAAACAAAGCATTAACAATAGAATCCGACAATTATTTTTCATTACCATTCCCTTCATTTTACGCTTCTACGATGTTCAAGTATCCGAGGCTCCCATCAAATCATTCTTGTTTTTCATCCCGCAATTTAACATTGCAACAGCCCTCATTACACCTCTTCTATCGTAATTGCGTCCAACAGGATCGCTGTTGCCTGCATTTTCGGCATGACAAACTCGATTTTTGCAACATCTCTTGATGGTGCCTCAAAAGGTTTGGACACATATTTCGGATATGGCTTTGTAAATATTCCTTTCCCCTCGGCTGGAGGAATCGGGGTCTCATCAAACAGGATTTTCCCGTCTACGCTTACCAATAGCTTAGGAATCTCCTTTATGTGGGTTACACGGCTGTTTGCATAAAAAACAATTTGATATTTTTTCCCGGACTCAAACCCTTTGACCCGTTGCGAAATACCGCCTCCGTCCTGAATAAACAAAACCTGCTTTCCATCCGGAGCGATACCGTTATTTGCCATTTCGCTGGTTTCCACCCCGCTTTTCAACCACGGGTTTAACCCGACCTTCCCCACGCTCTCCCACCCCTCAATCGGCCCATTGATCTCTACATACCCACCGAACTTCCGAAACTGCTGGGCTTCAAAACTTCCGTTTACAACTTCCGGCCCTGCCAGAAGATGCCCGACACAGAGCAGACAACATACTAAGCAACCATTTTTTTTCATCTCGTCTCCCTTTCTTCATCAAACAACCAGCTCTCTACAAAACCGCCGGCACCCTCCCCGGGCTATTCTTCCGCAAAAGTCTGAAACTTATCGATCTCGACTGCCCCGGGCGCATCAGACGGGTGAAAACGGAACTGGCGCACCGAGCCTTTCCAGCCGGGCGCACCTTCTAACGTCAAGATATAGTCGTGAAATTCACTGTCTGCAGTTACCGGGAAATGTGTAGCACACGCCTCGGACCACTCGAAAATCTCATCCGTAATCCAATATAGCCGAGCTGTTAAACCGGCATTCACTTTCATCCGGATTTTCAGACCGTCTACTGAAGCAGCGGACAGCCCAAGATACGGCGGACTGATAAATCCGGCATCCGCTGTGAGGATCTCGGCACGTTCCAATCCGTTAGTCATTTCCAAATTCCGCACATCACCGATCGGCCGCAGATAAAGACTCTGCCTTCCCTGCTCAAAATCCAGTGTCAGACCTTTTGAAAAATCAAACTGCGCACCGTACCGCTTTTCGTACAGCTCATACAAATCATCATGGGTTACAGTGGTATCAAACCGCGTCACCTCTGCGGCTGTCGGGACAAATACATCATACGGTCCGCGCGCATGGGTCAGCACATCGCGCACCGCGCTGAGCCGTCCGAACCGGTACTGTATGCCCGGCTCAATTTCACCGCCTTCACCCCATTCATTCCACGCCTCAATCAGTGCCAGTTTGTGATCTTTCTCTACATAGTTCGGAAGCATTTCAAGCATATGCCGGAAAACGGCGGGTGTGTTGCCTGGCGTACGTGCCGATGTGGTTCGACTGCGTGCGTAATCATCCCAACCGACCCACGCCGTCGGAATATAGTCCAATCCGCGTGCATGAGCCTCCTTCTGAGCGGTTCCAAAGCTTTCGTCGTGTCGCGGAACGGTTGCCTCATACGAAATCATAATTCCTCGCTCATCCTTCGTCTGTTTCACATCGCGGAAGCCATACGCATACGGCGCAGTCGCATCAAAGCCTCCCTTCTGAAAATCGTGCAAATAGGGTGTGTTGCTGAGCACCGCAACGAAGTAAACGCCCTTGTGACCATACGACCGCGCCAGCGCTCTCATTTCATCAAGAACCTTGCGGCATCCTTCCCAGCCGCCTTGTGTATTGATCAGCTTGGTCGGGGTGTGCAGGAAAACAACCGGCTTGCCGTCGACTCTCAGATAATTATCGTGGATAAAATAGCGGTCACAGAGCACCTTCATGAATCCGAGCATCGACGGGGTGGACATGTCTTCCATTTTGTAGGCGATGCCGTGCCCCTCGGAGCACCAGTCGATGCAGAATTTCATTTTATCTTTGAACCGGCTCTGCAAAAACCCTTTGTCCAGAGCATCGTTCAGGAAATCCATCCCCTGATTCCAGTACCAGTCAAAAACAAAAAACTGGATTCCATGCGTCACCGCCCAGTAAATATGCCAGTCGGCAACCTCAGGACGAGCCTCGTCGTAATAGCCGAGTAACGGCTCCAGATAATCAACCGGGCGAACCCCCCAGTTATTCCGGTTCCAGTCCAGCATGACCGGGAAATAGAAACAACCCAGTCGAAGATCGCTCGCAGGCAAAACTGGTTCCGGCAGCTGTGCTGCTGTCGTTGCTATCTCTTTCGCCTGTGTAATGAAGACCGGGGTTTCAGAAATAATTGCCACCCGCTCACTGCCAACGGTCGCGGAGATCTTGCAACGGATCTTTGCGGTCATATCTACCGGAAGGCCAAACAGATGTAATTCCCGCCGTTCAACGCCCTCATAAGCCAGCCGCCCTATCCGGAAATTCATCTCGTCCTTAGTGTGAACACCCTCCGGCAATTCAATTTGAACCTCCGCAGATCGCAAAACGGTATCCCCGCGATTTTCAATTCGGACAATCAGCGGCCATTCACCTTCCTGCGCCTGAGCCGCGTAGAGATCGGCCGCAACTCGCAGGCCGACCGGATCAATTTCCAAACATTGGAACTTTTTAAATTCCGCGCCCCATCCGCCAGGCAGCGTAATAGAAACTCGGGCAAAACCCGCCTGCTCTGGAGCGATTGCTTCAATTGTGTAAGGTTCCCAATCGGTTCCGATCAGATTGCCCATCAAATTGTATTCTTCGTGCAAGTACCGGCCGTCCTTGCTAATCCACTGAAGGTTCAACCGGAACGGCATATCGCCCTTAAGTCGGTGGACTTGCACGGCGAATCGGTAATGTTGCAGGGCATCCACCTTAAAGTCGCGCGTCTTAACCGTCACGCCGGGCAATGACGCCTGTGCGTCCAACCGAAGAAGCTCATCAGTCGGCTGAAATGCTGCGGCATCACCATTGGCGACAGCCCATTTCGGATCCGTCGGAAAAACATCCTTGGCTGATACCGAAGTTCCCAGCAATAGAAACACTCCCATCCATGTAAAAATTCTCTTCATTTGGTCCTTTTTTAAACCGCCCCGGAAAAAGTTTATTGTAATTCCTTATCGAAATAATATTTATACCACTTTTCTTCCTGATCGTTTCCGCCTCCACTCGGTAGACCGGCAGGCGTCATTTGATCCGCCCAGATACTCAGTTTTTGCCGAAGTTCTTTCGCTTTTTCGGGATACGCAGAAATCAGGTTGTTTTTCTCTTCTGGATCCTCTTTGAGGTTAAACAGTAACTGACCACGATTCCCCGCCTGAATAAATTTCCAATCTCCGGAACGGATCGCCGCCTGATTCCAAAACTTCCAATAGAGATCTTCGTGCGGCGCTCCGGACTTCTGGCCGGTCAGATAGGGAATGAGATTAACCCCGTCCAGCTTCGGGTCATCGGGCAATCCGGCAATCGCATTGGCGGTGGCGGCAATATCCAGAGTGATAACCGGATCGGTAAAGCGCTGTCCGGCAGGAATCGTTCCCGGCCACGCCGCGATGAACGGCACGCGAGTGCCGCCATCGGAAAGCATTCCCTTTTCTCCGCAAAACGGATCGTTTCGCGAACCGTCCCACTCCGGACCTCCTTTAGTTGCTGGAAGAACATCCTCCATCACCCCGCCCGACAAATGGGCACCGATCGGCGCGCCGTTGTCGCTGGCAAACACAATTAGTGTATTTTCCGTCAGCCCGGCTTTCGCCAGCGAATCAACAATACGGCCCACGCCATCATCCACTGCCGACATCATGGCTAATGCATAACGCCGCCGTTCCGGCATTTCACCGGGGAAACGATCGAGGTAATTTTGCGGAGCCTCGAGCGGAACATGCGGCGCGAAATACGCCAGATAGAAAAAGAATGGCCGCTGTTTATTCCGGTCAATAAAAGCCAGCGTCGCTTTTGTCTTCACATCGACACGAAATTCTTCTGTTGTCTGCCATTTTGGAGGCGATATATCCTGCCCGCTCAAGTCAAAGTTGGAGTAATAAGGACTTTTATTTCCACAATAGAACTCTTGGAAACCGCGGGCTCCGGGAAAATAAGGTGCCATTTTTTCAAAGGGCAGGCTGACAATTTTATTATTTTTGACCAGCTCGGGGTGTTTTTCAAGAGCCCACTTTAAATCCGGGGCCGTCGGCTCCATGTGCCATTTGCCCGCCATGCCAGTTACATAGCCGGCCTTTTGCAACCGGTCAGCGATCGTGATTTCTTCCAGCGGCAGCGGTCCCAGCCCGATGCAGTCAAACCCGAAACGCTGTTGATAGCGCCCGGTTAATAACCCTGCGCGGGATGGCGCACACTGTGGAGACGTGATATATCCGTCGGTAAACAAAACTCCATCTTTGGCCAACTGGTCGAGATGAGGCGTCTTCACATCGTCAAGCGTCCCATAGAGACCCAAGTCCGCTCGCCCCCAATCATCCGTAAGAATAACGATGATGTTTGGTTTATCAGAAGCCCGGCTGGCAAAGCTTCCCGCACAGCTCCCGGCCATTAACGCGATCAAAGAAATATTTTTTCTCATTGCAATATCTCCCAGTTCAAAAATTCGATCTTTTTACTGCCCGCCTTTAAATCCAGCAGGGACTTCATCTTTCAGCCAAGTCCGTTCCGGATCGTTCCATCCATGTTGAAGTGCGCCATGCGACATCACAAGATTTGCTAAAAGCGGCTCTTCGCCCCGCGCAAGCTCAATCAAAATCTCATGCCATCCTTTTTCGAGCGGCAGGCGGATATAGTTGCTTTCATCATCCCGAAGGCTCGGACGAAATGCCACCTGTTTGCCCGTCTCATGGATCTTTGCCCCATCCAGCCACAGCTTCATCCGTCCGTTCGTCGGCACGCCGATCGTAGCATCTTTCTCGGCAACAGGAATATAGATAAAGTGTTTCAGATATACCGTTCCGGAAAGACCCTTGAACAGGCTCTCAACCGTCAGATCATCCCCCTTAAAGCTGACCGGCTGCCAGTCCGCCGATTCATCGGGAGACGGCGCGATCAGATAACGGCGCGCCCCAGCCAGAGTCACCGGAATCATTTCTAGACAGGGTCGATCCGTTGCGTCCAGCTTGATGTACACGCTGTTCATTTTATAAATATAGCGTGGATCCTTCACGGAGACGGTGAAACTGCAACGGATCTGTCCCTTGGCATTCAACACCACAGTCTCAGGTAGGCTCTCAACAGCGAACCCATCCGGAAGAACTACGGATAGGACAATTTGGGAATCCGCCAAACTTTGGCTGTTGATTTCCAGATCCACTGTGGTCGGATTCTCCACCGCAATCACTGGCTGCTCGGGATAGGCAACCTGCACACGGAACGGACCCACCTGATATTCCGCCCCGTCCTGACGGCGCTCATAAATCCGCCCAATCTTTTCGTAATCACAGCAGGCGTTGAGTTCATCGGCGCTCGTCAACGAATCCGAATCCTGTCCGAAAGAAATTCGGTTTCCAAACTTTTCGGAAATACGCCCGGCCATGGCAAAGCAACGTTCGGTGAATTCTTCCACCGTGCGCGGATAAGAATTTGTCCGAATCCATCCGCGAGGCTCGCTGGTGGCGAGCGTGTGACCCAGCGGGTTCGTCCATTTTTCAGGCAACGCGCTTGCGCCATGGATAATTCCATACAATGCGCCGATCGTCGCCGCCGTGCAGTCGGTGTCCCATCCGCAGTTTACCGCTTTGCAAAGGATATCACCGAAATCTTCCCCGTAGAGCCAGCCTAACGTCTGGAAACCCAAGTTCACAGGGGAATACTGCGCATTGGGATGGAAGGCAAAATTCATCACCGCATTTCGAGCCTCCAGCCAAGTCATCCCGTCGGCATGGCATTTCATCGCCAGCCGAATGGTCTGCGCCGTTTTGCATTCAGCCGGAATAGCCGACAAACCAAAGTCCACCAGCAATTTGAAATCCGAACAGAAAAAGGCCATCGACTGCATCGTTGCATTGAACATTTCGCCATACACCGATTCGCCCATCGCGTGATCCACTACGGCATCGTGCCAGGCATAATGCGCGGCGACATCTGGCTGTCCGGGTGCGATGCAGGCCCATATTTCTGAACGGATCGGACAGCCCATGCAATCCCTGCAAGGATTGTTATACCAGCCCGATACCGGAGCCGGGAGCCCAAGGCGAAGCGATGTTTTGCAATAGCCGTACTCATCCGGATTGTAATAGATGCTATCGATCCAATAGTCCGCAAAATCCTTGCAAGTAATATCCGGCCCGCGCTCTTCCAGCAGCGTCATCCAGATCAGTTGCAGCTCAAGGTCGTCATTGGGCATACCGCCCTCATGGATTTCCAGATAGTAGTCCAGCGCAAAGGGTTCTTTTTCACCCCACATCTTTTCCACCGGAGTCCCGAGCGTTCCCCCGGCGTTTTTCCCGATCCAGCAACCCATCACCTTATCAAAGTAGTCATCTTTGGAAATTTTCAACTTTTTCATACCATTTTGCCCGCCTGATTTGTAGTCACGTCAACCGGTCTCGCGAAGGGGAACCGGATCCTTCATTCCTTGTACTAATTGAAACAGGAACCGATTCCTTGGTCAACTTTTATTGCGATTAATAAAAAAAATCTTTACGCAACCGTTTCGAAAAGAAAGAGTTGCGGCGTAATCTGTAAAGGACTTTTATGGCCGTAAAACTCAAAGATGTCGCAAAAGCCGCCGGGGTCGCCATCAACACGGCCTCCAGCATCCTGAACTCCCGTAAAGACTCCTGGGCTTCCGAGGAAACGAAACAGCGAGTCCGCGACGCCGCCGAAAAACTGGGCTATACCCCGAACCGCATCGCCCGCGGTCTCAGCCTTGGAAAAACCAACACCATCGGACTGATTATCCCCGACCTCCAAAATCCATTCTACTCGGCGCTGGTAACGGAAATTGAAACCGAAGTGATCAAGCGGGATTACGATTTGATTATCGAAGACACTCGGCTTGATTTCAAACGGGAACAACTCTGTCTGAATAAAATCACCAACCGGCAAATCGACGGCGTCATCATCAACCCGATCAATCCAGAAATATTCAAGACACACCTTGAACCGCTTGCGGCTACCGGCACGCCCGTTGTTGTCCTGGGCGAACCCCCTAAAGGGTCGCCGTTGAGTTTTATTCAGGTCGATCTGAACGAGAGCGTAAACGCCGCCTTTGAGCATCTGGCATCTCTGGGCCATAAAAAAATCGGCTTCATCCTTCATGAGCTCGCCAGTCATCAGAAAGCCGCTCCGCGCATCGCCCAGTTCAAGCAGGCCCTTAAAAAATATAAACTGGAAAGTCCCGAACCCTTTCTTGTGCAATGCAAGCCGACCCTCACGGATTCGCACACGGCCTTCAAAACCCTTCTAAAAAGCCACCCCCGCAAAGATATCCCCACCGCCTTTGTCTGCATGAACGATCTGCTGGCCATCGGCGCCATGCGTGCAACTACAGAAGCCGGACTGAAAATCCCGGCTGATATTTCATTCGTCGGCGTCGACAATATCCCGATTGCTGAATTCCTACCGGTGTCACTTACCACGATTTCCCAGTCGCTCCGCCAAATGGCAATCAATGCCGTCGCGAAGGTTCTCGATAAAACCAGCGTTGCTGGCGGATCAAAAACAATCCTCAGCGGGCAGCTCATCATCCGGGAATCCACCGGCCCTGCCCGACAACAAAAGTAATTCACCTGCCCTGCAGCGTCTTTTGCCTGATGACGAAAATCAATAGAGACGATTACGACCTTATCTCTTTTTTCTGCCGTTCGGCAGAGGGTAACTGCAAATCCATGACTCCACCCTGTGTGGAGAGAATGAGCAGGCGCGGCTCGCCTTCGATCTGTACCGAGTACGGCAGAATGCGCAGTTGCAGTAAACCCTGAATCTGGCTGGCGGTAAGTGACAATCCTTTGTACTCAGGATTGAGAACAAAGACGCAACCCTCTTTCCAGCCGGAACATCCGTAGGCGGTTTTTCCTTTGATAACCGGTTTACCGCACAGTGGGCAGTTTCCCATGTGCGCTGTATCAATCCGTCCGTTCGAGCTGTTTTGAATCAGCCCGCGGATGTAGCCGCAAATCCCGGCCATGAATTCAGCGTCGGCCAGCTGCCCGCGTTCGATCTGTTTGAGTTTTCCTTCCCATTCGCCGGTCATTTCAGGCGACTTGAGCAACGGGTCGCGAATCAGTGCAATCAGACAGCGGCCCATATCCGTGGCCAGCAGAAGCTTTTTTTCTCGCTGGATATAATTCCGTGAAAGCAGTGTTTCAATAATAGCCGCACGGGTCGCCGGAGTTCCGATACCGCGTTCTTTAAGCGCTTCGCGCAAGGCATCATCCTCGACAGATTTTCCGGCGGCTTCCATCGCGCCAAGCAGGGAGTTTTCGGTGAAGTGTTTAGGCGGATTAGTTTTCCCTTCACGGAGTACCGGTTCGTGCGAACCGGTTTCACCCTTTTCAAACGCGGGCAAAGTCTGCTCATCTTCCTCATCCGCTGGCTTTTTCTTTTTCGGGAAAAGAACCGTCCAGCCGGGTTTAATAACCTGCGTTCCTTTCGCCTGAAACGGAACCTCCCGGCTGATGCCGTCTGCCGTGGTGAGTTGCTTCAGACAGGCCGGATAAAAGGCGGCGATGAACTGCGTGGTGATCGCGTCGTAGACCAGCTGTTCATTGGCGCCAAGACTGCGCGGCTCAACGCCAGTGGGAATGATGGCGTGGTGATCGGTCACTTTTTTGTCATCAATGATCCGGCTGGTGAACGGCAGTTTGGCAAGGTTGAGCGGCGCAATCTGTTCGGCACGAGTGGCTTTCAGCTGCTCCAGAATCTGCGGAATTCGCGGCTTCATGTCATTATTGAGATAGCGCGAATCGGTTCGCGGATACGTGACGAGCTTGGATTCGTACAGATTCTGGGTAGCGGCCAGCGTGTCGGCGGCCGAAAGCCCGTGTGACTTATTCACTTCGCGCTGAAGCGTGGTGAGGTCGAAAAGCTGCGGCGGCGGTTCCTTTTTCTCTTTGCCGTCAATGCCGGTAATTTCAAACGGTTGACCGGTTATTTTTTGAAGCAGCACTTGTGCCAGCTCCGGCTTCTCAAAACGCTTACCGGTGTATTTAAATACCACCGCGCGATACAACGTTGTCAGCTCCCAGAACGGTTGCGAGCGGAACTGATCAATCTCATCATCGCGCTTTACAATCATCGCCAGCACCGGCGTCTGCACGCGGCCGATACTCCAGAGTACGCGATCGGTACCGCCGCCGAAACGTCCGTGCCGGACGGTGTAATAGCGCGTGGCATTGAGGCCGACAATCCAGTCGGACTCACTGCGGCAGCGGGCAGCGGCGTAGAGTGCATCGTACTCATGGCCGTCCTTCAAATTCTTGAACGCATCTTTAATGGCATCGGGCGTCAATGAATTAAGCCAGAGGCGGCGGATCGGTTTCTGCTCGCAGCCGCTCAGCGCAAGAATGTAGCGGAAGATGAGCTCCCCTTCCCGCCCGGCATCGGTCGCGCAGACGATTTCTTCGGCCTGCTCGCACAGCGTTTTAATCACCCGGAACTGTTCGTCCACGCCACGATTATCGATCAGTTTGAGCTTAAATTCATCCGGGATAAACGGAAGCGACTCGAGCGACCAGCGTTTCAGTGCAGGATCGTACTCGCCCGGTTCCTGCAAAGTGACGAGATGGCCGAACGCCCAGGTGATGGCACAGCCGCGCCCTTCGATATAGCCGCTCTTTTTCCCGGTAATATTAAGTACCGCCGCGATTTCGCGGGCGACGGACGGTTTTTCTGCAATGACAACTTTCATAGGCGTTTGGTTCTTCCGGAAAAGGCGGCAGTTTGAACAGATCGGCGCGCGGGTTCAAGTCATTGATTCGAACATTGAACCGCGACCGCCGAAGGCAGAGGCTGGCGCTGAAAGCGACGGCAGCGAAGCGGCAATGCACGCGAATTGACGCGAATGGTTTCCAAACATTGGAAAACTACGTCCGATTTTTCCAAAAGAAAGTTTTACAAAATCATTTGAGAACATGTGGAGAAAGAAGCAGGAAATCTTCCGGCCTACATCAAGCGATGGTCTTCGAGAAAGGACTTGTGAATCAGAGTTTCAATTTTATGCATGATCTCCGCGTAAAACGGATTTTCCATGATGGGCTCTTTTTTACTCATAGACTCCCCAGTTTAAATTCATGTCCGATCACTCTAACCCCTCCGGCGTCTCTGTCCCGCCGCGCAGATCAAGCTGACTATATTGGAACCCGGTCGTCATAGTGTCATTCAGTGTGTCAGCCATGGTAAAGGTCGCATCGCGATAACCCAGTTGTTTGCCATGAATGGTTTCATAGACCTCGGCCACTTCCTGCAAATCGGTGGCGGAATCAAACAGAGCGCCCACATCAAACAGCTGCTTAACAATATCAGTCTTCCGCTCTATGTGGCTGGGCTCCGAGTAATATGGGATACCGATCGTTTTCGGGGCAAACGCGGTGAGTTTGTCTCCAAGCAGGCTGTTCATTGTAGGAACGAAAACCACCACCTCCCGTTCCGGTTCGATAAACGGCGTGAGGATCGGCACAAGATCACAACGCGAAGAAGGTTCTTTCTCAAAAAGAACATCCAACAGGATATGGTCATTCTTGGATTCAATGGCCGACGGATAGAAAACCTTGAAATGCTTTTTCGGCGGTAAATCTTTGTCGCGTACCGAATCGTGCTGATAACCGGAAAACGGGTTCTTTGTTCCGATTGGTTCCAAAAACGCGAACAGTTCCTCCGGGGATGCCTGCGTTACAATGTCCACATCAATGGAAAGCCTTCGGATGGGATTGAGCCGGAGAATCTACCGGATTCCTCCAAGGGTTGCTACTCCCTTTTGGTCGTTGCTTTTGAAAAAAAACAAAAGACCATTTTGTCATCACTCAACCAAAGGTTGATCGTTTGCGCAGAACATCCAGTACAGTTTCCGGAACATCGAGATCGCCGAAGCCGCGACCAAGCGATAAGTCCGGCGTCAGTGTGCCATGAAAGTCGGAGCCGCCGGTAGCAACCATGTCGAAATCTTCACAGATACGCAGAAAGGCTGCAACCTGGTGCGGCTGATGCGTCGGATGCCAGACTTCAAGTCCGCCCAGTCCATGCCCTTTCAGTTTTTTGACGAGACGGCGCAAGGTGCGCGTGGTGAGTTTCATCTGACCCGGATGAGCAATCACCGGTACACCACCCGCCCGGCAAATTAATTCAACGCAGGCCTCAGGTGAAAGCCGGCGGCGATCAACATAGGCCGCTTTGCCTTTTCCGAGTAACTGTTGAAAAATTTTGTCTTTGTGTTTGAAGTGGCCTTTTTCAATGAGCGCGGCGGCAAAATGCGGACGACCGATCAACTCATCGCCGGCATGCTTGCGAACATCATCATGGGTCAGATTGTAGCCGAGCCGGTTGAGTTTTTCCAAGATTTGGACGTTCCGCTCGGTACGCCCTTCCCGCACCCATTCAAGCACGATCCTTAATTCGGTATGCGCCGGATTAAACAGATACCCGAGGATGTGCAGCGTGGTTTCGCCCAATTCTGCGCTGAGTTCAATGCCGCTAATGGTCTGTACCGACGAACAGGATCCCGCCGCCATAAAACGCGGCAGGCCGTCAGCGGTGTCGTGATCGGTCAGCGCCAGCGCGGTAAGTCCGCCCTGCTCTGCCAGCGCCACGAGTTCTTCAGGGGTGCTGGAGCCGTCGGAAAAAATAGAGTGTGAATGCAAATCAATCATATTTTCCAACACCAGATATTTTGTCGTTTTTTTTCACCTGCTTTCATAATGTCACCTTCCAAATAGAAACCACCCGCAGGCGGTTCGGCTTTCGGTTATCTTTCGCTTTAAAATTCATTCACTTCACATTAGTCATCAGAGCCGTTTTTCGCTAAGTTGCACATGATTTTATCAGGTTAACGAGATAGAAAACGACCAAAAGGAGAAAATATGGATATCAAATTGATTGCCAATACAATTCGAGGACTTTCAATGGATGGCGTACAAGCTGCCAATTCAGGGCACCCCGGGATGCCAATGGGTATGGCCGATGTTGCCGCTGTTCTTTGGACCCAATTTCTTAAGCACAGCCCGCAGAATCCTCAGTGGGCCGATCGCGACCGCTTCGTTCTTTCTGCCGGCCACGGCTCCATGCTGATCTACAGTCTGTTGCATCTCGCCGGATATCCCCTGCCGCTCGAAGAGCTCAAAAAATTCCGGCAGTGGGGCAGCAAAACTCCCGGCCATCCGGAATACGGTCACACCGTCGGCGTAGAAACCACCACCGGTCCGCTTGGTCAGGGGTGCGGCAATGCCGTTGGTATGGCGATCGCCGAACAGATGCTTGCTAAAAAGTTCAACAGCAAAGAATATAAGCTGGTTGATCACTACACCTACGTCATCGCCAGCGAAGGCGAATTCATGGAAGGCATCTCGAACGAGGTGTTTTCAATGGCTGGAAATCTCGGCCTCGGTAAATTGATTTTGTTTTATGATCAAAACTTCATCAGCATCGAAGGTGAAACACATATTACCTATACGGATGATGTGAAGAAACGCATGCAGTCTTACGGCTGGCACGTTCAGGAAATCAACGGGCACAACACCGATGAAATCGCCGCCGCAACCAAAGCTGCACAGGCGCAAACTAAAAAACCGTCCGTCATCATCTGCAACACCACCATCGGATTCGGTTCACCGAACAAAGCTGGTTCGCACGATTGCCACGGCGCACCGCTCGGTGAAGAAGAAGTAAAACTCTCCAAAGCCGCACTGGGCATCTCGCCGGAAAAATTCTTTGTGCCGGAAGAAGTTCGCGCCGCCTTCGCCGCTGTCGCGAAGAAAAATGCCTCAATCGAAGCAGGGTGGAACAAAACCTTTGCCGCGTTTGAACAAGCCAAACCGAAAAAAGCGGCAGAGTGGAAAGCCGCGCTCAGCGGCGAACTGCCGGCCAATCTCGCCAAAAAAATCGCCGACTTCGAGGTCGGAACGTCGATCGCTACACGCTCAGCTTCCGGCAAGGTGTTGCAGGATCTGGCGAAAGCAATTCCGTACCTCGTCGGCGGGTCGGCCGACCTTGCACCAAGCAATAATACCTACCTGAAAGACCTCGGTGATATCAGCAGGAAAAACTTCAAGGGTCGCAATTTTCACTTCGGTGTGCGCGAACTGGGCATGGGTGCCATCATGAACGGCATTCAGGTTCATGGCGGGTTCCGTATCTACGGGGCCACCTTCCTGGTATTTGCCGACTATGTCCGCCCAACGACCCGCGTAGCGGCGCTGATGAATCTTCCGGTTATCTACGTGTACACGCATGACAGCTTCTATGTCGGTGAGGACGGTCCGACCCATCAGCCGATCGAAACACTGATGAGTCTGCGTATTACACCGAACGTCACGGTTATTCGCCCATCCGACGCAACTGAAACCAAGTGTGCATGGATTACGGCACTCGAAAATAAAACCGGCCCGACCGCGTTGCTGCTGACACGCCAGAATCTGCCGGTTTTCAACCGCAAAGAACTGGCCTGCGCCTGCAACCTCAAAAACGGCGCCTATGTCCTCTGGGAAAATGCTGCGAGCGGACACGATCTTTTGATCATGGCAAGTGGTTCAGAAGTATCCATTGCTCTCGAGGCCGGAAAAAAACTGGCCGCCGAAGGCAAAGCCGTTCGCGTCGTCAGCTTCCCGAGCTGGGAACTGTTCGAAGCGCAGGATGTTGCATACAAGACATCTGTTTTCCCTCCGGAATGTACCCGCCGCCTGTCGGTTGAAGCCGGTGCAACCCAAGGCTGGGAAAAATATATCGGAGCACAGGGGCGTATGATCGGCATCAATCATTTCGGTGCATCTGCGCCGGCCGGAACCTTGGCCAAAGAGTTCGGGTTTACTGCAGACCACATCTATAATATCGCCAAACAAATGTAGGGATAACCCCGACATGAACAGTGAAAAGCTCACCTTACGGGTGAGCTTTTTTATTTTTGCACTATCAAGCATAAGACGATGCCATTAAACTGCGTGTTCAAAACAAGGAGTATCGCACATTATGCAACGAACTGTTGATGTCCTTCCTCACGCACATGGCAAAGAAATTCCTGAAGAGCTCCGCTCTGTATTGATTTCTTTAGGAAGAGGGTTGGGGACGGTATCCGTTTACGGCATGGGACATCCCTCGGTGGAACTGATCGTAGACAAAACATTCGAAGATTTGTATACCGCACTGCAAAATCGGAAATCTATTTCCATCGGTACATTCAACGGCACACTCACCATTGATGACCAACCGGTAATCGCCCGCGACATCCCGGTTCGCACGCTCGAAAAGCGACTCGCCGCCATGAAGGTTTCTCACCTTGCGCTGAACAAAGGGCTCACCAGAAATGAACTGAAAAAACTGCTTAATGCACTCTGCATCCCCGGAGAATCGCAACTTAAAGATATTCTTTCTACCGCCGGCCTTGATCATATTGAACTGGCTGATGTCCGGTACGTTGCGCTGCGCGACGGGGAACAAACAACCGGCAAGGAAGGCGGAGGGAAAGGTTCCGACAGATTGCCTGATTCATGCGTTAATGAAATTCCGGCCGCAAAAATCAACCAGATCGTAGCCTTTCTAAAAGGTGAAGTGGGTGGAGAAGAAACCGCTGAAAATATTAAAAATATCCTCTCGGATCCGGAACGGCTCGGTCAAATGATCATGGAAGCGGCCGCCGTCCGGCAATCTGCTGGTATTGCACAAGATGGAGAATCGCTTGCTGACATCGTTATCGGGTGCCTGCGCCGCACCTACGGGAGCCTGCGCAGAGAAACTGAATTCCAGTCCCCGCGAGGCAAAACCAATCTGACCAAAGCAATGATGCTCCTCGAAAAAAATGTACTGGATAAAGTCCATGCTGTACTCGGTGCTCAACATCCTGAAATCGATCGACGTATTTTCGACGCTGTCAGCGAAATGGAAGAAGAACAGCAATTCGAACTGTTAACTGCTCAGTATTTCGATCAACGCCGCAAGCTGGATAAAGCAGAATTCAAAATGATCGAAAGCATCAAAAAACATGGAACAGAAAAATCAAGCGAGCGACTGGAATCGTCAGACATCCCGACTGAAGACTGGCAGCGGTTAATCGTTAAAGCCGGAGTAGCGGCACCGGAAAAATTCAACGGGCCCGGCATAGACAACAACCTGAACCTGAGCGCCCTTGCCGTTGTTCTCGAAAACCTTGAAAATCTGATGCAAATTACAGGTGGCGACCCGGCAGAAGCTCAACATGCAGTTGGCGCCGCGCGAAACGGATTTGAAACCTATGCAGACGGAGTAGAGCAACGTGTTCAAGAGCTCGAAGCACAGTATGAAATGCGCAAGCGTCATCCGGTCACCTCAGAAGATCACGCCGAATATTTGAATCGTGAGGAGTTGATGGTAGAGGTTTCCAAACTCACCCTGGCATTACTGCAACCGCTCACCGTCGTCAATGTATCGATTGAAGCCGCCCAACGCCACGCCAGACAAACCATTCAAAAAGACCTGCTTGATCTGGCGTATGAAAGCGGCACACGTATGCAGGCACTTATAAAACGTCTGATGACGCTGGTCGGTTACCCGATACTCGGCAGCTAATTACTTTTTGCGCCGCCGGATCATGATCACGGCAGCGACCACCGCAATAACAACCAGAATCACGACAACCGGCATAAAGCTGCCTGCGTTGTTTTCTGCCTGCGGCACGACCGGCGCGGGCTCTGCAACCGGTTCAACAACCGGCGGCGGCAACGGCGGAAGCCGTGCAAACCCTTTTTCAATCAACTCGGCCGCTTTGGCATCGCGCACATTTTTATCCTTACTGCCTAACACCACAGCGATCACCCGCCGTCCGTCACGTTGTGCAGTGGCCGCAATGGAAAAACCGCCTGCGTAAAAATAACCGGTTTTTAACCCGTCACAACCGGGCACCTTTTCGAGCAGTTTATTGGAACTCGTCAACTGCACCGGATTGCCATCGCGGAACGGACGTGTTGCAATCGACGTGTACTTCAACGTTTCCGGATGCTTTTCCAGAAGCGCTTTTGACAGCAGGGCCATATCCAGAGCGGACGTTGTGTCGACCTCCTGCCCCGCACCGGGCGGCAACCCATGCACGGTATGAAAAACGGTATTGCGCAAACCGAGCTCGCGCGCCTTAGAGGTCATTCGTACCGCATGGGCTTCTTTGGTCCCGGATGCACGAATCGCCAGCGCTGCGGCCGCATCATTGGCTGAATGAATCATCATTGCATAAATGAGTTCTTCGAGCGGAAAAACTTCATTCTCCTTCAGCCAAACCTGCCGGCCTCCGATTTGTGATACTTCGCGTGTCACCGTTACCAGTTCATCCAGCTTAAGTGTTCCGGCTTTTACATCGTCCCAAATCAGGAACAGATTCATCAGCTTAACCATGCTGGCCGGATAGGCCACTGCCGAAGCGTGATCTTCATGCAGAATGGCACCAGTAGCCGCATCAATCACCACGGCTCCATAATACGGATCGCGGGAAATAACATTCAGCGTAGCTCTTGCCGGAACTGCTGTTGCCGGAGCGGCAACCTGCTTCTTTACTGTTCCTGCTTTTGCGGGCGTAGCAGCCTGTGCAAAGATCGCCGCGGAAAATAGCGAAAGAATCACTGGTATAAATTTCAACGATTTTCTGGAAGACATATCAACTCCTAGTATTTAAAGGCGGCGAAGTTAACAGAAATAGAGCCGGTGTGCGAAGAAAACTTTATCCATAATTCGCCCTTCAATTCAAACGGGGATGCCGTTACAGTTACCCAACTTTAAGGGAGAACCCATGCAGCAAAGAATTTCAGCCTTGAATGAACAGCTTCAACGTATCCGCGAAGCGATTTCGCAGGTGATTGTCGGCCAGCAGGATCTGGTTGAAAAAATGCTTACCGCCCTGCTCTGCAACGGGCACGTTCTGCTCGAAGGAGTTCCCGGCATTGCCAAAACCATGATGGTCAATTCGCTGGCCGGTGCACTCGACGCAAAGTTCAGCCGGATCCAGTTCACCCCCGACCTGCTGCCCGGCGACCTGATCGGTACGCAGATTTACCGTCCGGAAAGCGGTACGTTCGAAACCCGTAAAGGGCCGATCTTCGCTAATCTGGTACTCGCCGACGAAATCAACCGCTCCCCCGCCAAAGTGCAGAGCGCGTTGCTCGAAGCCATGCAGGAACATCAGGTGACACTCGGAAATGAAACGCATAAACTGCCGGAACCTTTCATGGTACTGGCTACCCAGAACCCGATTGAACAGGAAGGCACCTATGCCCTGCCCGAGGCGCAGATTGACCGTTTCATGTTTAAGCTGATTGTCAGCTATCCCACCATGGACGAAGAGCACGCCATTCTGAAACGCATGGCGAAGACCGCGCCGAAAACTGCCGTGAAACCGGTCGCTTCGCTGACCGACATCCTTGAACTGCGTAAACTGGTCGACGAAATCTACCTCGACGAAAAGATCGAGTGCTACATCCTGCGTCTCGTCGCCGCCACCCGCGATCCGTCCACCTGCGGACTGCCGGAACTGAAACCCTATATCCGGTTCGGTGCCTCGCCGCGCGCCTCGATCTATCTCGCACTAGCCGCCCGGGGACATGCCTTGGTGCGCGGCGGTGCATTCGTAGTGCCCGACGATGTAAAAGCCATGTTGCACGATGTCGTCCGCCATCGCATCGCCATCAGCTATCGCGCCGAAGCCGAAGGTCTTAACTCCGATGCGCTGCTCGATCAAATCGCGGCAAACGTTCCGGTTACTGAAGGATGAAATATGAGAGATGAACTATGAAAAAGGGTTACCCCTATATTTTTAATCAAATCATTCCGATTTCATCTTTCATACTTTGAGGTTTCCAATGCCCGCTGATATGGACAAAAAGCTTCGCCAGCTCCAGCTGCAAACCCGCTATCCGGTCGAGCATCTGCTCGCCGGTGAATACCGCAGCGTATTCAAGGGCCGCGGCATGGATTTTGATGAAATCCGTCCTTACGAGCCGGGCGACGACATCCGCACGATCGACTGGAACGTCACCGCCCGCACCGGCCATCCGCATATCAAGCGCTACATCGAAGAGCGCGAACTGGTCGTCTGGTTTCTGGTGGACACCTCTGCCTCCTGCCGTACCGGGCACGAAGAGCGCACCAAGTGGGATGCTATCCACGAAATCACCGCCCTGCTGACGCTCTCCGCCACACGCAATAACGACCGCACCGGCCTGATTCTGTTTTCCGACCGCATCGAACAGGTCGTTCCGCCACGCAAAGGCAATCTGCACGCCATGCGCCTGCTCCATGATCTGCTGAAAGTCGAACCGCAAGGCACCGTCACCAATCCGCAACCCGCACTCGACGCACTGGCTCACCTCGCCCGTCGGCGCAGCCTGATCTTCCTGATTTCCGACTTCCTGTTCGACACCCACCGCGAGTATCTTGGCCCGGTCAGTTTCCGGCAGGATCTGATTGCGGTCGCCGTTAACGACCGGCAGGAAATCGCGCCACCCGTCTGCGGGCTGGTTGCCGTAGCTGATTCCGAAACCGGCGAAACCATGCTGTGCGACCTGAACCGCGACCATCAGGACGACTACAGCCGCTCGTTTGCAGCACAACGCGCTGCACTTAAAACCGAGCTGGACGCCGTTGGAGCAGATTTGATCGAACTCAACTCGCAGGAAAACTGCGCTGAAGTTTTAACCCTTTTCTTCCGTAACCGCCTGCGTCGCACCGCCGACGAAACCGGCGGATGAGGAACGGGTGGGAAAATGGAAGAGTGGATTGATGGATTACTGGATGAAAGGAATGTATGACCGCACCGGAATGGAATAAACAGGATAAACAGGGCTCACTGAAACAGTGGATCGAAATGCTGAACACCGAAGCGCGGCGGCAGTTTCTTATTTCGGGAACGCATATCGAAATTTTCTTCCTCTTCAATGACGACGGAATTATGGAGGTGGTTCCAATCGGTGGAATGGATAAAGACAACATGATTTTTGAACTGAAAAAAATGCTCCGAGAGCGTGACGGCTATGCCTTCATCCACATTGCCGAGGCCACTGCCCGCGCGATGGATAGCGCCGCAGAAGCCGACTCCCTGCTCGTTCATGCCGAAAGCCGCGACGGCCTTTCCACAGCCTGGTTCAGCACCGTCGCCAAACGCGGTGAAGAAAAGCTGTTGCTCGATGCCGTTCAGGTCGACGGCTCGAAACTCAAGGGGCGTTTAACCGGAATATTCCAGAATGGAATGATGAAATAATGGATGATTGGAAATTCATCCTATGGATGTTTTTTTCTGTCAACGCTCTGGCGGGCGAGCCGGTGCTGACGATTGAGCCGCACGCGCTGCACGGCGTGCCGGGCGAGCCGTTGCGCGTCGAACTGAGCGTGGAAACGTCAACCGTGACGCCGGTTCGGATGCGGATTCCGGAAACCTCCAATCTTGTCATGATGGTGGTCGAAAAAATCCCGGTACGCCGGACACAGACCGGCACGTTTGTCCAAAAACGGATAGTAATCTGGCAAGGCATTGAAGCCGGACAAACCGTACTAACGAATCTGACCGCCGAAATCGACGGTGCACCTCACTTATTTCCAGCAATTGGAATCACCGTTGATGCTGTCGAGCCCGCACCGCCGCCAACAAAGGAGAAATTCCAATGAATTTTTCCGTTCCATGGGCACTGCTGTTTCTGCCGCTGGCACTACTCTTTCTGCGTAAACGGCGGCTGAATGCCGTGGTCATTTCAAGTCTGGCTGGCTGGCGCGGCGCGGCACAGCCGCGACGGGTGAAATGGCTGAAGGCGCTGCGCCCGCTGCACGCTGCTGCGTTCGCTCTGCTGATCATTGCACTGGCCGGGCCGCGCACCGAACGGCCCGTCAGCGAAGAAATCCGCCAAGGCATTGCCATCGAAATGCTGATTGATATTTCCAGCAGCATGGATCGCACTATCACCGGCAGCGCAGGAGAAAAGACGACCCGCATGGAGGCTTCCAAAAAAGTGGTCGAGGCTTTCATCGGGAACCGTTCCGATGATCTGATCGGGCTGATCACGTTCGCGCGCTATGCTGATACACTCAGCCCGCTCACGTTCGGCCACAGCGCGCTGATCCAGCTGATTCATGAAGTGAAGATTCAGGACCGCCCCAACGAAGACGGTACAGCCTACGGCGATGCGCTGATGCTGGCCTGCGCACATCTCGACCGGATGAATGACTGGCGCACCGATAAAGAAATTTCCGCCAATGATCCCGTCGCACAGATTCAAAGCAAAACCATCATTCTGTTGACCGACGGCGAAAACAACTGCGGGCTGCATCTGCCGCAGGAAGCCGCCGGACTGGCAAAAAAATGGAATATCCGGCTCTATGCCATCAGCCTCGGCGACACCGGCGAAACCCGCAACGAGCTGACTGAAGCGGAGCAACTGCTCAAAACCATCAGCGAAGCAACCGGCGGCGGGTTCTGGAAGATTTACGATGCCGGGGCACTGACGGAAGCCTACGAAACCATCAACCAGCTCGAAAAAAGTGAGATCAAAAACACCACGCTGCCCTATACCGAATACCGGAATATTTTTGCCTTTTTTGCACTCCCCGCCCTGCTCATGCTTCTGCTGGAACAGGTTTTGAGCGCTACTGTTTTACGAATTACCACGGAGACGGGGCCATGATCCTGAAAACTCCGGCCATGCTGATCCTGTTGCTGATTCTTCCAATCCTTGGAAGCCTTCTGATCCGTGCACAACGGTTGCAGAATGAAGCCGCTGAAAAATTGCGAGGGAATCGCAGCTTCTTTTCCAAAGGAGTCAAAAAAAACGTCGCTTTACGACTGGGCTCGTTCGCGGCGCTGATTCTGGCACTGGCACAACCCGCGTGGAATCCACATCCCGGTCCGGCAGGAATGAAGGGTCGCGATCTGGTCATCGCACTCGATATTTCCCGCAGTATGCTGGCCGCTGACGTGTTCCCGTCCCGCCTCGATACCGCCAAAATTGCACTTTTTGAAAGCCTTGAGCACCTCCGCGGACAGCGGATCGGACTGATTACTTTTGCGGGATCCGCTTCGATCCGCGTTCCACTCACGCTCGACCATAACTTTGTCCGCTACATGCTCGAACGTGCCCAGCCGTCCGACGCCGATGTCGGCAGCACCTCCGTTCAATCGGCCATTGAAAAAGCCATTGATGTGGCTCTGAAAGAATCTGAAAAAGGCCGTCAGGATCTGATTGTGTTCACCGACGGCGAAGACTACCTCAGTCATATCGAAAAAACCGCACAGCAACTGCGCGAATGCGGAGCGCGGGTGTTGATCGTCGGCATTGGCGATCCGGTGGCTGGTGCACGGATTCCCGATGCGTCAAAAACCAATGCATGGATGCAGTACAAAGGCGCAGACGTGATTACACGCCTTGATGAAGCCAAGCTCACACAGCTGGCCGCTGAAAGTCCGAATGTCACGTATTATCCGGCAGGCCCCCGGCCGTTCGAGCTGACAGCAATCTACCGGAAGATGCTGACCGATACGGAAGGAATCCCCTCCGATGAAGCCGGCCAGACCGTTTACACCGAAGGCTTCCCGTGGCTGATTGCGCTGGCGCTGTTTCTGCTTGTTTTACCGTTGAATAAACGAGTTTTCACCTTGCTGACAGCGCTTGTAATCGCGGGGTGCACGCCGTCTGTTCAAACGCTGGAAGTCGATTTCGCAGAGCAAATTGAATCAGGTCGTACATTGTGGGCACAGGCGCAACCGGCTGTCGTAAATGATCCGTGCGCAGCACTGCCGGTTCTGCGGGATGCCCGGCAGGCGTTTCTGCGCGCCGCGATGATTCTGCCCGGCAACGAACAGGCCGCAAAGCAGATTGCCGGAGTGAGCGCACAGATGCACACGGTTGAACAGGCGGTGAAAGATCAGAAAAATGCCGAAGAAGAATTGCAGGCGAAACTCAAAGCGGCAATTGAAGAACTGAAGTTGCTGACCCAGCGGGAAAACACGCTCTCACAGCAAAGTCAGCAACTCCTGAAAAAAAGTCCGCCTGCAACACCGGAAGAAAGCACTTCGCTGGCGGCATCCGGTCTTGCAGAACAAACAGCTGTCGGCAACGGTACCGGCAAGGTTCTTGGTGTCATTCAGGATATCCAGTCGGTGATTCAAAAAATACTGCTGACGGCGTACGGCAAAGGTAACACCCCTCCGCCGACAGAAATAGATCAGGTCGCAGAGAAGCTGGTGTCGGCGAGAGAATCTCAACAGACCGCCGGCCTTAATCTGTCGCCCGATACTGTGAACTGGCCGCAGGTTAATTCGTCGCTTCTCACCGCGACGCGCCGTATGCAGGAGGCGCTTGCGCTGCTGGCCGATCAGAACAAAGGCAACAGTTCAGATCGGGACGCGCAGGACAGCGATCAGTCGCAATGGGATTTCAATGACAATGCGGAAATGTCTGAATCAGACAGACTGGGTGACCATTCCATGCCGATGAGTTCACGGAACTTCAGGACCGCGCTCGAAAACCAATCTCTGCCGGTGCCGAATTACACCGCCGAAGAAATTCTAACCGAAGAATCCGCCAATATGGAGCAACGGGCGCAGCAGAAAGCCGGCCGCGCCGGTGCCAATGTGGAGAAGAACTGGTGAGAATCAGGAGTCAGCGATCAGCGGTCAGAAGTCAGATGCCGGTTACTGCCATCTGGCTGATGCTACTGCTTTCAGCACGAGCCGAACTGACTGTCAGTCTGAAGCCGGAAGCTGCGAGCCTGTTCGTCTATGAGCCGTTTACCCTGTTGCTTGAGGCCAGCGGCGATATCGAACCTCCGGAAATTCCGTCCAGAGGCGGCTTTTCCATGATCGGAGTGACGCCGGTCGTCCAATCCGGAAAACCGGCGAACCGTTTCCGCATCGAAATGATCGCCGAGCAACCCGGCATACTGACCGTGCCTCCGGTCGTTATAAAAACGTCCAACGAAACCGCTTTGACTCCGCCGCTACGGCTCTCGGTTGCCGCGCCGCGCCATGCCGATGAGATGGACTTGGTCGTCGCACTCAGCTCAACCAACTTGTATGTCGATCAGCCTGTGGAAATGGCCGTGACATGGAGCAGTAAAGTCCCGTTTACGCGCTGCAACG
Source organism: uncultured Verrucomicrobiota bacterium (assembly GCA_964398915.1). GTDB lineage: Bacteria > Verrucomicrobiota > Kiritimatiellia > Kiritimatiellales > Tichowtungiaceae > Tichowtungia. Next base: position 53,575 of record CAYNOR010000002.1, on the reverse strand, counting down.
AGCTGGTGCTGGAGCTGCCGATTCTGAACAATCCGGACTGGGAAGTTTATCCGCTTGACCCCGGCGTGCCTGAAAATGAGCGGATCGGTCTGCCGGTAAATAATCAACGGATCATCGCCGCAAAAAGCACCCATGCCGCCGGAGAGTATCTGACCTTTGCCTGCAAATTGGTGCCGCGCCGCGCCGGTCTCTTCCGGACCGCACCAGTCCGACTGAGCTGTGCGCTGATGGAAACCCGCCGCGCCGCAAGCCAGTACCCCAGCTATTTCGACAACCACTTTTTCAACGTGCCCGAAAAAAGCGACCGGTTTGAGCGCATCCATCTCTCTGCGACCGTACCGGAAATTACCGTGCAGGCCCTGCCGGAAGAGGGTCGCACTGTGCGTTACAGCGGCATCATCGGAACCTGCACGGCCGGGGCTTCCATTCAGCCTGCTGAAACCGTTGTCGGACAGCCGGTATTACTGACCGTTTCGCTGAACGACCTGGCTTTCGGCGAACAGATTAAATCCCTGCCCACCGCGGTACTCGAGGGAATCGGTCCGGAATTCCAGATCACCTCACGTCCGCTGCATGAGACCGCCACACCGGATGCCCGCACTTTCACCTTTGTTGTCCGCCCGCTGCGCAGCGGCATCACCTCTGTTCCTGCACTCACGCTGCAACGGTTTGATCCTGAAAAAAAATCCTATCGAATCATCCGTACAGAGCCGCTGAACATCCGTGTCGATCCCGACGGCCAACAAACCATCTACCAGCCGTACACCGGCGAAAATCAGAAGCCGAAAACCGCATACACCGGGATTCGGGGTAACTGGAAAGAAAGCAGACTGAATATGAGTACACATCAACCGTTTGAATGGCTGGCACACAACGCATGGGCCTTTTGGCTGTTGCCGCCGCTAATCTGGATGATACTTCGCCCGTGGCTCCGCCGGCTTGACCGCTGTCGCACCGATCCGGCCTACGCCCGCGCCGTTCGCGCCGCCCGGAACTTTCGCCGTACCGTCAAACTGAACGAAGAATCTGCATGGAAAAACTATCTGGCCGACCGCTTCAACCTGAATGTCGAAACGCTCACCTTCGAAACCGTTGAACGTGAACTTAAAAAACAGAACGCGGCTCCGAAGCTGCTACGCGATGCCGGCGAGCGTTTTGCAAAAGAGGACACAAAATACTACGCCCCGAAGGGTACGCCGCCGCGTGAGGCACCGTCCGCCGGCCAACTGGTCCGGCAGATTGAAAAAACAGTCCGGCTCGTTTTAGTACTGATCTGCCTGCTCAAGGGTTTTGACAGCAACGCCGCAACGCCGGACGAATTGTTTGAACAAGCCATGCAGATGCGTACCGACAAACCGGACGAGGCCGAGCCGCTCTTCACCGAAGCGGCACTCGGCTTCGAGCCGCAGGAACAGTTCGTCAACGCTGGCAACAGCTGGTTTTTTGCCGGTGAAAACGGACGGGCACTTGCCAACTACCTCGCCGCCGAACGGCGCAATCCGTTTAACCGGCAGACGCGCGAAAGCATTGCCTTCATCCGCGCCCAGCGTGTTGACCGTTTCCATGTCATGGAAATTCCGGCATCAAAAGTTGTCGTGATTTGGAAACAGTTCAACCGCTGGAGTCCGGCAATTCGCGGCGGGTTACTGACGCTGATTTATCTGACCGGCTGGGCAATATTTTTAATGACCCGCGTTCTCGGAAAAACCATTCCACGTCGGGGATGGATCGTTTTAAGCATCCTCGCGCTGATCCCGGCAACATCTCTGCTTCAGTCTGTTTTTCAACCCTTGGAAGGCGTGGTGATTGAGTCAACCGAAGCGCGTCTCGGACCGGGCTACGCCTACGATGCGGCGTACGACACGCTGTTGCACGAAGCAACCGAGTTCCAGATATTGGATGTGCGTAACGGCTGGATTCACGCCCGTATGACAGATGAATCCGAATCCTGGATTCCAGAAACCGCCTGCGTTCCGCTGTTTTAACCGGAAGCAAAACCTGTGCCGTAACGCAGTTACTCGCCCCGCCATTCACGGACAGCATCGGTCATAGCAATCCAATTGGCCGGTTCCGTATAGGACGAAATCTGATTCCCCGTCCCGATGGCGATACCGCCGTGTCCTTCAATCTTCGGCAGCAGTTTGCGCACATACGCTTTAACTTCCTCCGGTGTATTGAGCGTCATGATGTTCATTTCAATCCCGCCAAAGTTGCCGATCCGGTCGCCATATTTTCCAACCCAGACATCAAAGGTATCGATGGCATCTTCGTTGGAGTGCTTGGCATCAATGCCCGCCGCAATCAGATCGTCCATCACGTCGTAGATTTTTCCGCAGGAATGGAGCAAAAACGGCTTGCCGTGTAAATGTACGAGATCAATCACCCGCTTGTACTGCGGAACAATATGCTTACGGATTTCATCCGGTTGAATCAGCGTCGAGGAACGGAACCCAAGGTCATCGCCGAAGCGGCAGACGGCGAAACAGTCGGCATAATTTTTCAGCACCCAACTCCACAACTCCACCATCAAGTCACCGATTTTCCCCCAGAGCCGTTCATAGGCCTCCGGCTCGTCCACCTGCAGGAAGGCCAACTGCTGAAAAGGAACAAAATCCTGAATGGTTTCCAGCAGGCCATTACCGACGCCGCCGACCGCCTTCATCCCCTCCGGTAGCGCTTCGCGCAACGCGTCATAGTCCGACTCGAAGCGGCGGATATATTCCGGCAGCTTGCTTGCCCACGGGTAATTTTCGACATCCTCCAGCGTATGAATAATCGCAGGGGCGTGGCCCATCAACCCCTGCCCGTTCTGAATCATGCGGCAGATATTGCGTTCAAACGGGATACAGTCATAGCCGAGTTGAATGCCGCACCGGGCAATGCGACGATAGGCTTCGACGTGATCGGTGTGCGTGGCGGCCAGCAACGGAACAACCGGCTCGCCGGTTACCTTCTCAATCACGCCAAAATCAAAGCCGTGCTCGTAGAGCGGCAGGCGGGCGGCTTCCCGGTTCAAGGCAGCGTCAATCAGGTGTTGAGCATTCGGCTGAAAAGGTTTCATCACGGTCTCCAGTTTGTCATTTTCACCTTTTTATATAAAAATAATTGTTTTGTATTTAGCATTAGTAATTAAAAATGTATCATTTTCAACGCAATGAAAATTCCAGGACAACTTTTGCACACTCCGCCGCCGCCAGCAGAGCAACAGCGGATTCGCACGCTGTGTCCCTATGTGCGCGAAGCTAAAGAGCTCTTCCGCTCCACCTGGCAGCTGGGACCCCGCAAGCTGTTCGACTTCCTGCTGGTTCATTTCATCGAAGGCACCGGACAGTTTACCGTTGCAGAGAAGACCTTTGATGTTGCATCCGGGGATCTGATCTGGATTCCGCCGGACACCTTGCACGAAATGCGCGGCGATGCCCCGGGCACCACCCTGCAATACATTCACTTTGATCTATTCTATGATCCTGACCGCAGCCACTGGAGCGCCAATTTCCCGGGTGGCACCACCAACCTCTCCCAATGGCCGGAACGGATGCATCCGCCGGTACAGGACCCTATCCTTGGAAGCTGGCGCGGAAAACTACAGGGCGGGAATCCGGCCTTCGTCACCGAATCCTTGCGACGGATCGTGCTCGAATTCACACGCCGCCAAAGCTCCGGGCTAAGTCTCTCCGGACAAGTCAGCCAGCTCATCGGCCACCTGATCGACGGTCACCCCGACTCTTCCCTTACCGCCCGTCAGACACTCGCCATGGAAAATGCCATGCAAACTATTCAGCGGCGCGGCCACGAAAAACTCAGCCTCGAGCAGCTCGCACGGCAGCACGGACTCAGTCAGACCTATTTCCGCAAGCTGTTTCACGAACATGCCGGATGCAGTCCGCGCGAGGCGCACACCCGCACCAAAATGCGCACGGCCTGTGATTTCCTGATCTACTCCGATCTGAGCATCTCCGAGGTTGCGGACCGGCTCGGCTTCACCAGCATCCACAACTTCTCCCGTGCCTTCCGTAAAGCCATCGGCCAGCCGCCCACCTCCTATCGAAACGGAAAAGTCCTTCGGGACGGACCGGTGTAGCGGTCATTGTTCTGCCGAACTATGACACATTCGGTAACTTGAATTTTAAGCCCCCGATCAGGAGAATCCATGGATGCGCGGCGAACTTATCATTCGTGACAGTACAGCTCCCGTACGCAAATGAATTTTTCTATAATACCGGGCGGCGTGTGTGCCAGGCGGTCGTTTGCTCGTAAGCGTGGCCGACTTTGAGGATGCTCTCCTCCATAAACGAATCGCCTAGAATTTGGAGCCCGATCGGCAGACCTGCACTGGAAAAGCCGCACGGCACGCTCAGCCCGCAGATGCCCGCCAGATTGACCGGTGTGGTGAGAATGTCATCGAGATACATCTTGAGCGGATCGCTGGTCTTTTCGCCGATCCGGTAGGCGGGTGTCGGTGTGACTGGCGCGAGAATCGCATCGCACTGTTTGAACGCTTCGGTGAAATCGTTGCGGATGAGCGTGCGTACCTTCTGGGCGCGCAGGTAATAAGCGTCGTAGTAGCCGCTGGACAGAACATACGTGCCGAGAATAATACGGCGCTTCACTTCAGGGCCAAAACCGGCAGCACGGGTTTTTCCGTAGAGTTCAATCGGGTCCTCACCGTCTTTGCGCAGGCCGTAGCGAATTCCGTCGAAGCGGGCCAGATTTGCCGAGGCTTCGGCGGTGGCGATGATGTAATAAACCGCAATGGCATATTTCGAATGCGGCAGGCTGACTTCGACAATTTCCGCACCGAGTTTTTTGCAATGAGCCACCGCATCACGAACTGCTTTCTCCACTTCGGGATCCATCCCTTCAACAAAATATTCCTTCGGCAGACCAAGCCGCATCCCTTTTAGGCTGTGATCATCGGTTAAATCTTTGGCAAAGTCCGGCACGGGCAGATCAATCGAAGTGGAATCCATCGGATCTTTTCCTGCCATTGCCGCGAGCAGAATCGCGGAATCTTTGACCGTCTTGGTGATCGGGCCGATCTGATCAAGCGACGAGGCAAAAGCGGTCAGGCCGTAACGCGAAATTATACCGTAAGTCGGTTTGAGGCCGACACATCCGCAGAAGGCGGCGGGCTGACGAATCGAACCGCCCGTGTCGGAACCAAGGGCCGCGACCGCTTCGTCAGCCGCAACACTGGCGGCGGAACCGCCGGAAGACCCTCCGGGTACGTGGTCGGTATTCCAGGGGTTGCGCGTCTTTTTAAATGCCGAGCTTTCGGTGCTGGAGCCCATTGCAAATTCATCCATATTGACGCGACCGAGGAAAACCGCACCCGCTTCACGCAGTTTAGCGATGGCGGTGGCGTCGTACGGCGCGGTGTAGCCTTCGAGAATTTTTGACGAACAGGTGCATGGCTGCCCTTTGACGTTGAGCAGGTCTTTGATCGCCAGCGGAATGCCGAGCAACGAGCCCTTCTTCCCGGCGGCACGGGCTTGATCAGCCGCTTCGGCCTGCGCGATTGCGGTGACCCGATCTATCGTCAGGTAAGCGTTGATTTTCCCGTCGCGGGCATCAATCGCGGACAGCACATCGTTAACGATCTCCACCGAGGTACATTTCCCCTGCTCCAGCAGATCCGCGAGTTCCGAAATTGTTTTGGCATTAAGGTTGAGCATGGTTATTCCATAATTTTGGGGACAAGAATCTGCCCGTCGCGGGCGGCGGGGGCGTTGGCAATCACAGCATCATGGTCGAGCGACGGACGCGGTGTATCGTCGCGGAGCACATTGACCAAAGCCATAGCATGCGCCGTCGGCTCGACGTTCGATACGTCGAGTTCACCCAGTTGCTCAACATAGGTAAGCACCTGATCAAGCTGTCCTTGGAACAACTCTGCTTCTCCGTCCGCGAGGTGGATTCGCGCTAGGTGTGCGATATAGGAAACATCCATATGGGTTACATCAGCCATGTTTTTCTCCGAAAGTCAGGCACTATAGACAGGCCGTTCCGGCGGGGCAAGCGGACACTTTTCGAATCCTCACAAAATTCGGTTGTAAAAGTTCAAAACATTGAAACAATGGCGACCACATTAAGGAACCCCTATGAATAAAAATTCGAAGAAATTTCTCACAGATATGATCAATGCCATCAGCCCGTCCGGCTACGAAAACTGCGCCGCAGCGGTCTGGAAGGACTATGCCAAAACCTTTGCCGACCGGGTGGAAACGGACGTGCACGGCAATTCCCATGCCGTTGTGAACAAAGGCGGCAGGCTGAAAGTGATGCTGGCCGGCCATTACGATGAAATCGGGTTTCTGATCTCGCACATCGACGATAAAGGGTTTCTGTGGATTTCACCGGTCGGCGGCTGGGATTCACAGATTGCTCAGGGCCAGCGAGTACACATTATCGGCAATAACGGCAAAAAAATCAGCGGGGTAATCGGAAAAATCGCCATCCATTTGCAGGAGGCCGAACAGCGCAAAAAAGTTTCTGAGATCAAAGATCTCTGGGTCGATATCGGGGTGAAAACCAAAGCCGAGGCCGAAAAGCTGGTCAGCATCGGCGATCCGCTGGTCATTCAATACGGCTTTGAGGAACTGGAAAATAACCGTGCGGTCGGACGCGCTTTCGACGACCGCGCCGGAGCTTTTGCCATTCTGGAGACAGCCCGGCTGCTGACAAAAATGACTACGCAATGTGAAGTACACGCCGTGGCAACCGTTCAGGAGGAAATCGGTCTGCGCGGTGCACGCACCGCAGCCTTCGGCATCGAACCGGCAGTCGGCATCGCCGTGGACGTCACCTTTGCCACGGATCACCCAAACCTTGGAAGCGTTGTAAATCAGGAGGGCAAAGTGGAAATCGGCGGCGGCCCCGTCGTTGCCCGCGGACCGAACATCAACCCGAAACTGTTCGAATTAATCGTTAAAACCGCTAAAGAGGAAAATATTCCGATTCAGATTGTGGCGGAAGCCCGCGGTACCGGAACCGATGCCAACGCGATTCAGCTCAACCGTGCCGGCGTGGCCACCGCTCTGATCAGCATCCCGTTGCGCTACATGCACAGCCCATGTGAGCTGCTGAGTCTTGATGATCTCGAAGCGGTGTCCAAACTGCTGGCAGCGGTCGTCAAAAAAATAACACCTAAAACCAACTTCATTCCGTTCTAAGAGAAATATGAAGGATGAAGTATGAAAGATGAAAGTGGTATGAACCCCACTTTGCGCATTTATCCAGAACAGTGGCTTAACCCGATCAATTTCGCGGCCTGCTTTGATCACCCGGAACACCCGCTGGAAATCGACCTCGGCTGCGGCAAAGGCCGTTTCCTGCTGGCCAGGGCGCGCAAGTTTCAGGGAATTAATATTCTGGGAGTCGACCGGATGCTGAACCGCATCAAGCGGATTAACCGGAAGGCGTTGCGGGCGAATTTGCTCAACCTGCGTGTTCTGCGACTGGACGGCTACTACACCGTCACATACCTCGTTCCGCCGCAAAGCGTGGACACGTACTATATTTTCTACCCCGATCCTTGGCCTAAGGGTAAACACCACCACAACCGCATCTTCAACGAACTGTTCATGGATGCCATCGCCCGCACACTGAAGCCGGGCGGAAAAATTCACGCCTCGACCGACCATCTTCCCTATTTTGAGCAGATCTACAAACTGATCAAAGACGACAACCGCTTCGAAGAAACCGAACCCTTTATCCCCGCCGACGATGAAGTGTCCGACTTCGAGTTGATCTTCTCCCACAAAACGCCAGGGCGCTGCTCGTTTGTGAAAAAATAACGTAGAACAGGCATCCTGCCTGTTCAGACAGGCTGGAAGCCTATCCCACTTTTGGAACTTCCAATATCCGAAAAAATCCGGTTATGCTCCGCGATATGAACATGGGTTGCTTATCTTTTCTGATTCTGTTCCCTGCTGGGATTTTCATCTGGGCCGCTGGAGAAAAACAGCGGCGAGACGCCCTGCCGCCGGAAGAACTCAAAAAACTCGAAGCCGAAGAAGATTACGGTCCGCTCGACGAAAAGCTGGAATGCATCTTCTGCCATTCCAAAAACTGCGTTCGCGCACAAAATGAAGATTATTACATCGGCGGACCAGAAAAAAACTCTCCGGCAGGATTAACTTATCTTATGACTCTGGCGGCGGTAGACAGACACATAGCTGCACGAATGGTGAAAACGGAGAAACGGGCTTTTGCGCATTGCATGAAATGCAGTAATACTTGGGAAATGTACCTGCCGGACGAAATAGCTAATCAGTAATGCGGCGGGCGTTCATGACCGCCGATGGTATTCGGTTCTGTGGAAGCGGCCAGTTTTTCTTCCAGTTTCTGGATCTGAAGTTTCAGCCGGATAACGTCCTGCTGCTGCTGATACATTTCAGCACTGAGATCTTCCAGCATCCGGCTCTGCTCGGAAAAGAGCACTTCGAGCTTGGTTAACCGGTCATCCATGCCTCAGCCGCCGTAGGTTTCGTCATAGTCGGCCTGCGCCGCCTGAATCACCTTTTTTGCATGGTCCGCGCCGTAAATTTCAATCACCTGCACATCGGCTTCGCCGCCGGCGGGCCGTTTGTAGGTTTCAAAATAGTGGCGCAGGCGGTCGAGCAAAACCTGCCGAACCTGATCAACACTGTTCACATGCGACCAGAACTGATCTTCGTGCAGGACGGCGATAATTTTATCGTCGGCCTCGCCGTGGTCGATCATTTGCACCCCGCCGATGACGCGGGCATGCAGAATGACTTCGCCGCGATTAATCGGACGCTCGGTGATGACACAGATATCCAGCGGGTCGCCGTCGCCATGCTCTGCAGTGGGAGAGAGTTTTTGAACCCGCGCACCGCAGTAGGTTTTCGGAATAAAGCCGTACAGGGTCGGCGGCATGGAGGACGTCAGCTGCGGACGGTCTACCCGCAGATACCCAGTTGTTTTATCCACCTCGTACTTCACCGAGTCAAACGGTGTCATTTCGATATAGGCATTAACCACATCGGGGGCGTTTTCGCCAATTTCAAGTCCGTGCCACGGATGGGGTCGCCAGCGGTAGAAGGTTTTAGGAAAGCTCATGGCTAAACATTCGTAAATCCATCCGGTCTTGGCGAGTAGATTGTTGCAAAACAAAAAAAGAAAGTGATCCGAAAGCTCCCTTATGGCAAGGTGTGTTAATGAAAATTCTCTTTACAGGCGATATGGTCGGAAGTACAGGCCGACAGGTGTTCCAGCGCGTCACGAAAAGCCTTCGTGACCAAGGCCGAATCGACCTTGTAATCGCCAATGCCGAAAATGCCGCCGGCGGACGGGGCCCCTCTCCCTCAATCGCTGAAGCCATCATGGCCTCCGGTGCCGCCGTATTAACACTCGGTGACCATGCCTGGGATGATAAAACACTCACGGCCCTGCTTGCCACTGAGCCGCGACTGATCCGTCCCGCCAACTTTCCGCCGACCGCTGCCGGGCGGGGTATGACCACAATTGAAACAGACGAAGGCCCGGTTTGCATTATTTCCCTGATCGGACGCGTCTTCATGGATCCGGCTGACTGCCCTTTCCGCACCGCCGACCGGCTGATCGGTATGGCGCAGACCAAAACGATCCTGGTTGATTTCCATGCCGAAGCGACTTCGGAAAAAATTGCACTGGGCCGCTACCTCGACGGACGGGTCACTGCCGTGGTCGGCACGCATACTCACGTCCAGACCTCGGACGAAACCATTCTGCCGAAAGGAACAGCCTACATCACCGACCTCGGCATGACCGGCCCGAAAGACTCGGTCATCGGACGCGAAGTCGAGCCGGTCGTTCAGCGCTTTATTACCGGCATGCCGCAAAAGTTTGATGCGGCAAAAAACGACCCGGCACTTGAAGGGGTTATCGTGGATATCGACGTGCGAACCGGCAAAGCCAGAAGCATCGAACGCATCCGTGAACGGGCATAAGTTATACCATTTGATCAAAATCATTTATCCTTACTTGTTTTGATCTTTTCTCCAGACAGAACAGATTGAGTTTAAGAAAATAAAATGGATGATAGACGAAAAATCTACAGCGTCGCCGAACTGAACCGAGCCGCACGCTTTACGCTTGAAAACGGCATCGGCGAAGTCTGGGTCGAAGGCGAAATTTCCCGCATGATACATCAGGCCAGCGGTCACTGGTATTTCACACTCAAGGATGAGGCCGCGGCTGTTTCCTGTGCGATGTTCAAACAGAATAACGCTTCCGTGCTTTTCGTGCCGAAAGACGGACTCAAGGTGCGTCTGCTCGCACAGGCCAGCCTGTATGAACCACGAGGAAGCTATCAGCTCCTCGCAAAAAAAATGGAAGAAGCAGGTAAAGGATCCCTTCAGGAGCAGTTTGAAAAATTGAAGGCCAAACTAGCCGCCGAAGGACTTTTTGACGAATCCCGCAAAAAGCCGCTGCCGATGCTTCCGCAGAAAATCGGCGTGGTCACCTCCCCGACCGGCGCAGCGATCCGTGACATTATTAACGTGCTGACACGCCGTTTTCCAAACATTGAAATTCTACTCGCGCCGGTCACCGTACAAGGCGACGGCGCGGCCAAAAGCATCGCGGCCGCCATTGAGTTTTTGAACAACGTGGGACAGGCTTCCAGCCTGTCCAAATCGCAGGAAACAAATTACTTTACGCAGTCAAACAGGACGGCCATCGTGCAGATAAACAGGCTGGAAGCCTGTTCCACGTTAGAAAAACCAATTGATCTCCTAATCGTCGGGCGCGGTGGCGGAAGTATCGAAGATCTCTGGGCATTCAACGAAGAGGTTGTCGCACGCGCCATTGCGGCCTCACGGATTCCGGTGATCTCGGCGGTCGGGCACGAAATTGATTTTACCATTAGTGACTTTGTCGCCGATGTACGCGCGCCGACACCCTCCGCCGCCGCCGAACTGGCCGTACCGGTGAAAACCGAGCTGGAAACACAGATTGCACGTCTATCGGTACGGCTCAGCGGATCATTAAAAAACCGTGCACTGGTTCTACGGGAAAAAATTCCGGGGTTCCGGCAAGCCATGTCGCAAGCTTTACGTTCTGGACTGCAACAGCGGCAGCAGCGCATCGACGAATCGGCCCTGCGCCTGACCCATGAGCTGAAAAACGCTGTGTCGGTTCAACGCCAGAGGCTTCCGGGTCTGCTGCAAACCATGACTCACCGGCTGGAAAGCGCGCAGGCGGAGCGGAAACAAAACCTGCGTCGGCTCGAAGTTCAGTTGCGCGCACTTAATCCGCTGTCCGTGTTGAATCGCGGCTACAGCCTGACACTGAAGGCCGATGGAACCGTCGTGCGGGATATTGAGCAACTCAAGACCGGCGATGCACTGAAAACCCGTCTGGCAAAAGGTTCATTCATTTCAGAAGTCAAAAAGAAGGAGTCCTGATTATGGCCGAAAAAACAGTAGATTTTGAAAAATCGCTCGCACGGCTTGAAGCCATTGTCGATGAAATGGAAAGCGGGGATCTTTCCCTCGAACAGATGATCAAGCACTTTGAGGAAGGCTCAAAGCTGGTAACGCTGTGTTCCGGTAAACTGAATGAAGTGGAACAAAAGATCGAAAAGCTGGTGAAAAAAGGCGGCACATTAACCACCGAACCTTTTCTTCCGGAAGAATAAACCGCGGTTTCGCAAGCCCGGTTTTGGCACTGAAAAGAATTGGCATACTGCTTGATATTGGAAAATAAGCCTTGTGTTCTGCGTCAGTTGGACTAGAAACCTGTTTCCGGTCAGGGTGCGCGAGTCCTCTTGACCGAATAATTTTGCTCTGCTTCACAGTGAAGCAGGGGTTTAGTAACGCCAGTCAAAAACTGGTGCAGTGAGTAAAGAGGTAAAGTATGGGTTCAGTAGTAAATGGTACAGTTAAGTGGTTCAACGCCGAAAAAGGTTTTGGCTTCATTGCAGAAGACGGCGGCAAAGATGTTTTCGTCCACCACACCGCCATCAACGGCAGTGGTCGTAAGACATTGGAAGAAGGCCAAAAAGTAACCATGGAAGTAACCCAGGGTGCTAAAGGTCCTCAAGCCGCCAATGTAACACCAGCCTAAGCTGGCGGGCAAAAACAGACCCCGCAAAAGTTTACCAATTGTTGGGAAGCCGGGGTCTGTTTTTTTTATTCTCTTCTGACTCATTCCGGGTAGAGCGTTCTACCCTCGCGACAATTCGATTGACCGCTTTTGTGCAGCCATCAGCGCCTGAACGATTTTTTCTTTAACACCCTCGCCGTCCAGTGACCGGATGGCGGCCTCGGTTGTTCCTCCTTTGGAGGTTACTTTAGCGCGCAAAACATCAGCGGCTTCGCCGGAGTCTGCCATAAGCCGCGCCGCCCCTTCGACGGTCTTCAGCGCCAGCTTCCGGGCCGTCTCTTGATCAAGCCCCATTTTTTGTGCGGCGGCGAGCATGCCTTCCAGCAGATAAAAAACATAGGCCGGTCCGGAACCGCTCAACGCAGTCACAGCATCCAGATCGCTCTCGTTGACACGCACCGTCAACCCGACGCATCCCAGAATGGCTTCCGTTACTTCGAGGTCGGCTTCATCGGCCAGAGCGCCGGCGGCAATCGCCGAAGCACCCTGCCCGACCAGTGCCGGTGTGTTGGGCATAACGCGAACCACACGGCGTTTTCCGCCAAGGGCCGCTTCAATCTTTCCAGCAGGGATACCGGCGGCAATGCTGATGACCAGTGTTTCAGACCGTAAAACCGGTGCAATTCCGGCAAGAACCTCGCTCATCATTTGCGGTTTTACAGCCAGCACAACGATTTCGGCATTTTTTACAACACGGTTATCGGTCGATGTCGAAACGCCATACTCTTTTTCAAGTTCTGCCAGACGCTCCGGGCGGACATCCGTCATAATGATTTTTTCAGGAGCGCAGAACCCGCCCGCGACCATACCGCTAACAATAGCCTCTGCCATATTACCGGCGCCTACAAATACCACTTTTGATTCCATAATCATGAGAGATCCTCCATTACTCCACCCTCTAATCCCCTTAACGTAAAAAAGTTGACCGCGAAGACGCAAAGAAGCAAAGGGTTGATGTTGGGGTTTTCTTTCTTAGCGTCTTAGCGACTTTGCGGTCATAATCCTATTCTGGTTTCTGTGATTTTAATACGAATATTTATGATGCACTGAATACTAGCACTCCATCACTTTCGTTCACCAAAAATATCCGACCCCACGCGAATAAACGTCGCGCCCTCCTCAATAGCGATTTCGAAATCATGCGACATGCCCATAGAAAGCTCCGGTAGAGGTGTACCGGTTTCCTGCTGGAGCCGGTCACGGAGTTTCCGGAGATTGAGAAAATGGAGGCGGGCTTTTGCCGGATCCGGCGTGAACGGGGGAATCGTCATCAGGCCGTGAACCTCGACCTTGCCGCACTGGTTGGCTGCTTCAATCAGCGCGGACGCCTCTTGCGGAGTACAGCCTTCTTTAGATCCTTCGCCCGACACGTTGACCTGAATCAGCACGGGAAGCGGCACTGCGGCGTATTCATCCAGCAGGCGCATCAGCCGTTCAGAATCCACAGAATGGATCATACGGAATATTCCGGAAGCTGCGATCCGTGCTTTGTTGCTTTGTAAATGTCCAATTAAATGCCACTGCAAATTTCCCGGACAGAGCGGTATTTTATTCTGCGCTTCCTGCACACGGTTTTCACCGAAAAGAATCTGTCCCGCCCCGGCGGCTTCCATGACGGCTTCAACGGGTTTGGTTTTCGAAACGGCAACCAACTTTACGTCCGAACGCCGCCTTCCGGATTTTTCACAGGCGGCGGCGATCCGCGTTTCGACTGCTTCAAGATTGCCGTTGATACTCATACTTTTCCGATTAATTTGATAACGAGCATTTCAAGGATTAATTCCGGAGGAACACCGCTGGAAACGAGCTGTTCGTGCGTTTTGAGCAACCTTTTCTGACTGCGATGCAGTTCATCGGCACTGTAGTTTTTTGCCTGTTCAGCAATTTTTGAAGTGGGAAACCAGTGCATATCGCGCGGATCGGAACCAAGCTGTGCGAACAGTTTATCCATTTCCGGATCACTGCCCCACTGAATGGCGTCTGCCCCGCGCCTGCCGGTCAGCCGCAGCCAGCCCTGATCCAGATAAGACCGGTATTGCATAAGTTTCTGATAGTGCTTCTCTATTGCAAACATGAGTCCAATGGGCGCTTCGCCCTGAAAGAAGAGCTGACGGAGAATGCGCAGCGCGACATTCAGCTTACGTTCACCGAGCGCATCGGTAAAATCCCACGCAATCGCTTCGGCGGTTGATGACGTGATGGCTTTTACATCTTCCACCGTAATTTCTTTCCGGTCGCCGATATAGGTTATCAGTTTTTCAACTTCCATAACGAGCTGACGGGTATCGGTGCCGACTTTTTCAAGAAAGAGGTCAAGTGCGCCTTCACCAATCCGGCATTTCGCCTGCGCGAACAATGACTGCGCCCGTTCCCGAATGACCGGCTTCTTTTTATAGTCCTGCTCCGGAAGATCATAGGCTTCTACAGCGCCGGCCGTTTCGCAGACTTTATAAAAGGCCGAGCGACGATCCACTCCGGGTGCCGAAATAACCAGATTCTGGGAGTCCGGCAGACCTTTCTTGATATCCTCGGTCAGTTTTCCAAGCAGTTCTTTGACCGTCGCATTTTTACTGATGACCGCATCTTTGAAAATCGATACATCACTGAACCAGACTGTTTTCTGCCCGCCAAACAGCCCGACTGTACGCAGCGCACCGATGCAGGTTTTAAGGGCCGTGACCGCTTCATCAATGGTTTTCACATCCCCGTTGATGGTTTCCAGACCCAGAGTCTGCTCTTTTTCAGGGCACAGGGTGTTAACGATCTTCCGAGCATTGCAGCTCACCAGATACTCGTCCGTTCCATGTATCAGTTTTACAGCCACTGGATGAATTCCTTATTTGCGTTACCCCGTCATTTTAATCATAATCGAAAGCCACATGGAAGAGTGGATTGCCGGATCAGTGGATTAGTTGGAAAATGAAAATCAATAAAACCAGCTTTAGCCTTTGTACGTCTGCCGCAGTTCTCTCGGTCTTTATCCCCGCACCCACCCCTCCATCTATCCTGTACTCCAGTAATCCACCGAGGTTCTTATGAATCGACCGCTCTGGGCTCCATGGCGCATTGAATATATCCATAGCGAAAAAACCGGTGCCTGTTTTCTCTGCGATATCTTCGCCGGAAAAGATGACCGCGAAAATCTCCTGCTTTTCCGCGGAAAGTCCTGCGCCGTTGTGATGAACCGGTATCCGTACAACAGTGGACACATCATGGTTGCCCCTTACCGTCACACCGCCGCACTTGAAGACCTCGCTCCGGAAGAAAATCTGGAAATGGCAGCCCTGACCTCCCGTACCGCGGCCGTGCTGCGCGAAGTCATGTCACCGCAAGGGTTCAACATAGGGATCAACCTCGGTGAAGCGGCCGGCGCCGGTCTCAGGGACCACCTGCATCAGCACATTGTTCCCCGCTGGAACGGTGATACTAACTTTATGCCGGTACTCGGCGGTCCGCGCGTTATGCCCGAAAGCCTCACGGCCACCTACGATCTGCTTTACAAACCGTTTAACAGTTAACAGGAGAAGACAATGCCTAAAAATATACCGGTACTCTGTGTCGAAGCTGAAACACTGGCTGAGGCGTACGAAAAAGCTTTAATCGCGCTCTTTACCCGCGGAACCCGCTTTAAAACACAATATGACAAACCGGACGATCCGCTCAGCCTCGACTGTACCATGAATATTACAATCCTCGATCCCATGAAGGATCCGATGATTCATAAGGCGTTTCCGGGCGGTATCGCCGACCTGCGGGAATACGTGATGGAGCTCAAGGGATTCAAAGACCATTGGGTTAAAAATATGAACGACCCCGGGGATACCCGCTGGGAATATACCTACCACGGGCGTCTCGCCGACTACGGTGTCTGGAAAGAACTCAGCGGCGGCAAAAGCATCGAGGCCGGTCCGTTCAAAATCAAACAGCTCGAAGAAATCGTCAACAAACTGTCAAAACAACCCTTCACCCGTCAGGCGCAGGCAATCACCTGGATGCCGAATCTCGACATGGAATGCTATGACCCGCCCTGCCTTCAATCAATCTGGTACCGCATCGTCGAAGACGACGACGGTACATGGTGGCTTAACACAAACATCCGTTTCCGCAGCAACGACGCATGGGGCGCCAATTTTATGAACATGTTCGGCTTCACCCTCTTCAGTCAGGAGGTCATCGCCGATGCCGTCGCCGCCAGAACCGGAAAAACGGTCAAACTGGGGCGTCTGAACTGGCAGGCGGACTCGTTCCACATTTACGGCAAAGACATACAGGTTGCCAAAGAACGTCTTTTTGACCGGCTGGCAGTCACCGATTTCGCCGACCGGGTCTATGAATTCCATGATGAACTGATTCGCGAAATGTACGACGAGGCCGAAGCAGAAGTGCTCACAAAAATTAAAGCGTATGATGCCGAACATGCACGGCCTTAAGTTTCAAAACTAACCGGAAAGAAAAGAGGAAAGAACATGTCAAAAGGACAAGATCAAAAAAAAGAAACCAAAAAGAAACCATCAAAAACTCCGAAGGAAAAGAAACTGGCCAAGCTGGAAAAAAAGAAAAACAGATAACCCGTTGTTTCTGAAAAACCGTCCCGGCTACAGGTCGGGAACGGTTTCAGGATAGACGTGACCCCCGGCGCTGATTTTAAAAACATAAATCAGGCCGGGGCGCAGTTTTTTATACACCGCATTGCCGTAAACAGCCTTAATGCTGTGCCGTTGCAGGGCTTCCGGTTCATTCGCAAGATCCCATATAGCCGACCAGAACAATTTTTGTTCTGACAGATGCAGACGCCTGAGCAAGTCCGCATAACGAACAGGTGTTACACCCTCTTCTTCTATCGCAAAACCCTCTGCTGGTGGCATATTTTCACCGTAAACACGTCGCCACAAATACAATGAACGCTCCTTGCCGTCCATAACCGCCTGATCAGAAAAAGTAACGATCAGTGCATCGAAATGAACCGTGTCTCCTTCGATTTCATATTCCTTTTCGAGGACCTTCTTGAGCTGATCATCACGGGCGGTTTCCACGAACCGGACTACAGTATAAAATTTCCCGTCCCGGGTTTCCTGCCGGATCACTTTGGCGTAACCGATCTGATCTTCATGCGTGAGCGTCGCGAGCGACTGCTTAAGCTTTTTATTTTCGCCCAGCAGATCATGAACCGTCTTTGTCCCGTAAAACAAAGTTCCGGCAACAAAAATAACCGCCACCAGCGCCATAAATCCAAAAACGGTTCTGATCAGCTTTTTCATGCGCGGAACCCTACTCCGTTTTTCCAATCATTGAAAGCAACAGCGTTGCATTTCGGCTCCGGCGCGGCTAACGTCTCCACACTATGCGCGGAAAATTTATAACCTTGGAAGGACCGGAAGGTTCTGGAAAATCGACACAGGCAAAAACACTGATCCAGCGGCTTGCTGAACGCGGTATTGAAGCCGTCTACACCCGCGAGCCGGGCGGTACAGCACTCGGCGAAGCCATTCGTAACATCCTCCAGCATAATCAGGCCGGCGAGTCACCGTGCGAACGCGCTGAACTGCTGCTTTTTGAAGCCAGCCGCAACCAGCTGGTTGAAAAAGTCATTCGTCCGAATCTTGAAAAAGGTATTTGGGTAATCTGCGACCGCTTTATGGACTCCACCACCGCCTATCAGGGGTACGGACGCGGACTGCCGGTTGAAGAAATTCAGTCGATTAATCGTTTCACCGTCAACGGTCTTTCACCGGATCTCACCCTGCTCCTCGATCTGGACGTCGCCGCCGGTTTCGAGCGCATTGCACAACGCTATCTTGCACGCGGTGAATCGGCTGACCGCTTTGAGCAGGAAGAACGCTCCTTTCACGAACGGGTGCGTGCAGGTTATCTGAAACTGGCCGGACAGGCGCCGGAACGTTTCCGTATCATTAACGCTGCACAGCAATCCGACACCGTCGCATCCGACATCTGGAACGCGGTCGGAAAATTATTTTGAGCGAAATCTGAATTATGAGTTCTAACCAATTCAACGAGGCCTGGAACGGCATTCAGAAAGGCTGGCAGAACGGCCAGCTGGCGCACGCTCTCCTCTTGCAAGGCGCACCGCACGGTGCCGCGCTTCGTTTTACCGAACAGCTGCTCGGTCTGATTTTCAACAATCACAGCCAAATAAAAACCCGGACCCACCCCGATGTGATCTGGATGGAACCGCAAAGCAAAAGCCGGCAAATTGTCATCGACGAAATCCTCGATCTGATCCGGCAGTTCTCACAAACATCATTCGCGGGCGGGTGGAAGGCCGGAGTCATTCTATGTGCCGACCGCATGACCGATCAGGCAGCTAATGCACTGCTAAAAACACTGGAAGAACCGTCTGCAAAAACAGTACTGATTCTGGTCACCGACGAACCGCAAGCCCTTCTGCCTACTATTTCATCACGCTGCCAGCGCATTGCTCTCGCCGATGAAGACGAAGAAATTTCCAGGCATTGGAAAGACCCCCTGCTAGACATCCTGTGCGAACTGCCGCCGGCGAGCGTTCCGGAGGCCGGCCTGTTTGCCGCCCGTCTGCTCAACCTGCTCGACGAACTTAAAAAAGAGTTCGAAGCGGAAGAATCTGAACGACTGCCGGAGGACTTGCCGTCTAAAGAAGCCAAAGATCTGCTGGCTGCCCGGTCGACCGCCCGATTAATTGAAGCCCGTACTGAAATTCTCCGCACCCTGCTCAGCTGGCAGCGCGATGTACTGCTGAAAGTCATGGAGCAGGATGAAAGCCTTTTATACTTTCAGGACGACATCGAACCGCTCACCAAACAGGCCATGCTCTGCACGAGAGCCGACGCCTTGCGGCGTATCGCCGCAGTAGAAGAAATGGGACAGCAGTTTGACCGCAACCTGCCCGCCGAATTGGTACTTAACAACTTCTTCTCGCAGTTGGTTTAAAACCCATTAACGCAACTGTTTAACCAATGCCTGCAGGGCGAGAATATACCCATAGCCCTTAAAGCCCATAATCTGCCCGACGCATCCGGCTGCGATCAGACTTTTATGACGGATTTCCTCACGGGCGTGAGTATTGCTCAAATGAACCTCAACAGCCGGAACTTCCTTTGCAACCGCCTTGATCGCATCGCCCAATCCCAGACTGGTATGCGTGTAAGCAGCCGGATTAATGATGATGCCGTCAAAAACCTTTCTGGATGCACCAACCCATGTGATCAGGTCGCTCTCTGAATTACTCTGACGGAATTCAAGCTCCACGCCGCCCAGCTTTTCTGCACAGGCATTCATATCCTTGGCAATCGATTCGAGCGTTTCAGTGCCGTAAAACTCCGGCTCGCGCGTACCGAGCAGATTAAGATTCGGGCCGTTCAGAACGAGGATTTTGAGCGTTTTCATGGCGGAAGTTTTACCATAGACCGCGCAGATAGCACGGATTTTTTGCAAGTAACAAAAAAGACCGGAACTCACGTTCCGGCCTTCAAAGTTGGTAGCGGGGGTTGGATTTGCTTCGACCTGCGGCCTCGGCCCTGCGGGCGCTGTCGAACGACAGCCTCTACCCGCTTCGCGGGTGGTGAACCAAGGTTCTGCATCCCACCCCGGAAATTGAAAAGGCCAGTCATTCGACTGGCCTTCTAAGTTGGTAGCGGGGGTTGGATTTGAACCAACGGCCTTCAGGTTATGAGCCTGACGAGCTACCAGACTGCTCCACCCCGCAGTTATTGCGAAGTGGTGAAGGTATAGGTTTTCAGCTCAGTTGCAAGGGGAAAGATTTATTTTCTCTGCCGAACCGCTTCATAAAGCAAAATGGCCGCTGAAACCGACACATTCAGCGAGTCGTTTTTCCCAAGCATCGGAATTTTTACGTTCAGATCCGCAACATTTTTGCCGTTCCCTTTGGTCACTGCCCCGCAATCGCGGGGCCTCTCTCGCTGCGCTCGGGTCCACTGTCCGGAAAGGCCTTTGTCTTCCGCACCGACAACAATCGCAACCGGCCCGGTCATGTCGACACCGGTATAAACCGCTTCGGCCTCCGGCACAGCGGAAAGGATTTTTATGCCTTTCGCTTTCAGGAAGGCAATGGTCTCCTCCGACGTCGCCTCAGCGACCGGCAGATAGAAAAGCGTTCCAATGCTGGCGCGGATAACGTTCGGATTATTCAGATCAGTCGCCGAATCACAAACGATCACGGCATCCGCGCCCGCGCCGTCGGCCGTGCGCAACAGCGCGCCAAGATTTCCCGGCTTCTCCAAACCCTCAGCGACCAGAATCAAAGGATTTTCCGACAGCTTCAACTCAGCGAGCGTTTTGCCGACCAGCGGGCCGACCGCCAGTACGCCATCCGGCCCTTCCCTGTAGGAAATTTTTTCAAATACCGCGCGGGAGCATTGAAAATATTCTCCATCTCCCGGTCTTTCAGTGCCAAGTTCAGGACAGAACCACAGCTCAACCGGCTGCCAGCCGTTTTCAATGGCACGGGAGACCTCGCGCGCACCTTCAATCACCGTCAGACCTTCTTCACGGCGCGCGGAAGCCTTGCGCTGAAGCTTTATGATCCGCTTCACCCGCTCATTTTGTACGCTGGTGATTTCAGCACTCATAGTCACAGACCGAACGTGCCGCCACGAGCGGCTTCACGAAACCGACAACCGCCTGATGATCCGGATGCATCTGATAAGCGATCAAATCGTCTTCCGCAGCGAATTCCGAATAAAGCGACATCGTTCCGCTGCCGGTGTCGATCCCGACTTCAATTTTAAGCAGTTCGGAATTTTTTTCAGCCAGCGCTTCCAGCCGGTCTTTCATTTCCATTTTCTGTTCAACCGTTGTCTCCGGCTTCATCGTCCAAACAACAATATGCTTAACCATGCTTGCCTCCATTTCCCCCAGAAAATCAAATCAGAATAATTACGGACAGAATAATTCTAAAAACTCCAGAATCCGAACCGCACTGTAATCATTCTGTCCTTAATTATTCTGATCAAACTATCCTGCTCCATTACTCCACACACGTGAGGATCATATTTTTCGCAGCGGCGACTTCGTCGAGACGGCCGACCGGCGTGGTGACCGGCGCGGCATGCACCGCATCCGGATCGGTTTTGGAAAGTTCAAAAATCTCGATCATGTCCTTGCAGAACTGATCGAGCGTTTCACGTGTCTCGGTTTCCGTCGGCTCGATCATGATCGCTTCCGGCACGTTGAGCGGGAAGTAGATCGTCGGCGCATGATAACCGCGGTCAAGTAGCGCTTTCGCAAGGTCAAGCGTATGGACGCCCTCGCCCAGCGTCTTGCCGCTGAATACGCATTCGTGCATGCAACGACCTTTGGTGACCGCCGCAAAATACGGACGCAGTTTTTCCTGCACATAGTTGGCGTTAAGCACGGCGCGGTCACTGGTGGCGCGCAGTCCGTCACGGCCCAGCATCAGCAGGTAAGCGTAGGCGCGGACGAGAATGGCGAAGTTGCCGTAGAACGGCGCGATATAGCCGATGCTCTTCGGGAACTCGTAATCGAGCGTGTAGGTTCCGTCTTTGGTTTTCGCTACGCGCGAAATCGGCAGATACGGCCGCAGTTTTTCACAGACGCCGACAGGCCCGGTACCGGGGCCGCCGCCGCCGTGCGGCGTTGAAAACGACTTGTGCAGATTCAAGTGGCAGATATCGAAGCCGAGTTCGCCGGGTTTGATGCGCCCCATAATGGCGTTAAAGTTCGCGCCGTCGTAATACATCAGGCCGTCCACCGCATGAACCGCCTTGATGATTTCCTTCACCTTTGGATTAAATACGCCGAGCGTACTGGGCAACGTTAGCATCACACCGGCGGTTTCGTCGTTCAGCGCCGCTTTGAACAGATCAATATCCATGTCGCCGCTGGCGTCGGACGGAATCGTCACCACGGCGTAGCCGCCGAGCGCCGCGCTAGCCGGATTGGTTCCGTGTGCCGAGTCGGGGATAATAATGTGCGTCTTCTTATTGCCGCGGTCGCGGTGATAGGCCGCCATCATCATCACCGCCGTCAGCTCGCCGTGCGAACCGGCCATCGGCTGAAGCGTGAACTCGGCCAGACCGGTGATTTCTGACAGCATCCGCTCCAGTGAATAAAGAATCTGAAGCGAGCCTTGCGTTAGCAGTCCGCCATGACGCAACTGCGGCCAGAGCGGATGAGTTTCGCACAGGTCGGGAAGCGACGCGGCGGCTTCGCAGGCGCGCGGATTATGCTTCATCGTACAGGAGCCGAGCGGATAAAAGTGCGTATCGACCGAATAATTCAGGCGCGACAGTTTGGTGTAATGCCGCACCACTTCGCTCTCAGAAACCTCCGGTAGCTCGGCCGGTGCCGCGCGCAGCAGGTTTTCACTGATGATATCGTGTTCGGAAATACGGTCTTCCGGAATTCTCACTCCGCCCCGTCCTTTTGAACTCAATTCATAAATCAGTTTCATAAATTTTTACTCCATATTCCGTACTGCGTCTTTTTCAACCGCAAATTCACGCGAATGAACGCAAATCAAACTCCTCATTTTTTCCAAACCTTGGAACTTTTGACTGCAATTTTTCAAAGCCTTGGAATTCCAATTATTAAATTATCGGACTGATCCCGCCCTTCCGCCCTTCCCCGTCCTGTTTAAATTCCACGCAGCAATCCCTAATAAAAAAGCTATCACGCCAACTACAGAGCCAGTAAAATACGCGGACTCACGAGCTATGGAACAACTTGTCACATAATGCGCAATGATCGACATTAATCTCGGCATGCCCCATTCGCAACGGCCACCACTTATAAAACAACCTATCGCCCCAAGACCGAAAAAACAGGCTAAGAGCGATAATGTTATAGTCAAAGACCCAAAAACTAATCGTTTAACTACTAAACGCTGATTCTTCTTTTTTTCAGATTGTCGTCGTTCTCGCTCAACTCGAACACCCTCATATCTCTGCTTCTTTTTTTGCGACAACAGAGCTTCAACCCGCAATTTGATATAGATCGCTTTCGTGCGATTCGCATCACCATCGGCTTCGGCGAAAGCGCGAGTCCAAACGCCGGAAACCAAGTTGTTGGTCTCAAGTTCTTTTGCAACTTCATCATAAAATTCATCATCTTTTGTTTCAGCATGATTTTCAGAAGATGAATCCGCTTTTACAACCTTGGTTCCGGCAATCAGATCGTGAATGCAACGCTTGTCTTTCCGAAAGATAAAAAGGGCATCCACCAGACTCAACCACTGTCCGGCAACCGGAATCTGAGAAACCAATGAAACAGGGAGATAGCGCAAGGGAAAGACCGTCCAAAACGGCAGGATGCGGCCATCCTCACAGGAAATAATGCGCGTACCGACCATCCTCTTGCCAATCGTCTGGCCATATTTTCCCAAGAGATGTCCCTGAATAACGATAAACACGACCGTGCCGGACACAAACCAGACAATCCGTTGTTCGAGAGACAGCGCCCCGCCCCTGTACATTTGTTGCAACACACCGAAAAACCACATCGCCGGAAAAACAACCGCAACTCCGATGAGCGCATCGATCAGCGACCCCCACAGCCGTTGCCAGCGGCTCGCCAGTTCCTGTGTTGATTCAGTCATCACTTTCTCCTCCAAATTTCTCGCCCCATCATTCTGCCAATAATTATTCTGTCTAAACTCTTGCGGTGCATGAACAGGCTGGAAGCCTATTCCACTTTCTTATTCGCGGCGATTCGCGTCCATTCGCGGTTCGTTTCTTTTCCAACCCTTGGAACTCCTCATCCTGTCGATCCAGTTATCCTGTCAAAATTCTTTCCCTTGCGTTCTCTGCGTTCCTTCTTCGCGGCCACTTATAATGAACAGGCTGGAAGCCTATTCCACTTTCTATTCGCCCATAAAAATGATTTTGCTGTCCATGATTTTGTAAAACATCCCTACAAAACGGATTCCAATTTCGCGGCCAGAATATCAATTTCCTTCTTCGTCCGTTTCTCTGTACAGGCGACGAGCAGAACGTTTTCCATCCCCTGATAATAACGTCCGGCGGGGAATCCGGCGGCGATGCCTTCGCTGATCAAGTCGCTGACGACTTCTCCCGCGTCTTTCGGCAGTTTCAGCGCGAACTCGTTGAAGAACGGACGGTCATACAGCGGCTCGACCCCTTTGATCGCTTTGAGGCGCGTCCACGCATAACCGGCGCGATCCATGCACTGGCGGGCGACATCGGCGAAACCGTGCTTACCGAGCAGCGAAAGATAAATGACCGAGCGAAGCGCGCAGAGCTGCATATTGGTGCAGATGTTGGATGCAGCTTTTTCACGGCGGATATGCTGTTCACGCGCCTGCAACGTCAGCACATAGCCACGCCGTCCCTGCCCGTCTTTCGTCGCACCGACGATACGTCCCGGCATGTTGCGGACATATTTTTTCTTCGTCGACATAAAGCCGAGGTACGGTCCGCCGAACGAGAGCGGCAGGCCGAGGCTCTGGCCGTCGCCGGTGACAATGTCAGCGTCCATTTCGCCGGGTGTTTTGACGACACCGAGCGAAATCGGATAAGCCGACACGACCGCGATCGCACTGGCATTATGTGTCTGAGCGATCACATCGGTCAGATCGTCGAGACAGCCGAAGAAGTTCGGGTTCTGCAGCAGCACCGCGCCGACGGTGCTGTCGAGCTGCTTGGCGAAAGCGGCGCGGTCGGCCAATCCGCCGCTCATCGGAACTTCGCGGTATTCGATTTTCAAGTTGCGGGTATAACTGCGGAGCATGGTGCGATAAATCGGGCTGACCCCTTCATCGACCAGCACGCGGTTGCGCTTGGTGATGCGCAGCGCCATCATCATGCCTTCGAACAGCGCGGTGCCGCCGTCGTAGAGCGACGCGTTGGAAACTTCCATGTTCGTCAGGCGCGTGATGGCGGTCTGGTATTCAAACATCGCCTGTAAGGTTCCCTGAGCCGCCTCCGGCTGGTACGGCGTGTAGGCGGTGAAAAACTCGCCGCGCGAGGTGAGAGAGTTGACGGCGGCGGGAATAAAGTGGTCGTAAAATCCGGCGCCGCAGAAGTTGGTCAGATCGGACGAGTTTTTTCGGGCAATCGTACGGATCTGCTGCATCATCTCCATTTCGGAGAGACCGTCCGGCAGGTTGAATTCATCCGACTGAAATTCCGCCGGAATGTGGGCGAAAAGATCATCAAAACTCTTCGCGCCGATTGAGGCGAGCATCGCTTTTTCGTCATCAGGACTGGTACAGGCAAACGGTGAAATAGACATAAACGGCTTCTCCTAAAATAATTTCGACAGAGTAGGCATGCTCCAGTAGTGTGTCAACCGCGCAACGATGAGAGAGTGGAACGTGTCGGGTGTCGGGTGTCGCGTGTAAGAGGAAAGCTATGAATCGGAACCGTGTCGAAGATTTTGGCCCTTATCAGGACGCCCTTGAGCTTTTCGACCTTGTCGTAAAGGACATGGCCGTTCTGCAGCAGGATCCCCAGTGCTACCGGCTGATCAGCCAACAGATCGGCAGTGCCGACTCTATTTCTGCGAACATTGACGAGGGATTTGGACGAATCAGTCGCACCGAATACATCCGGTTTCTGGATATTTCACGCGGGTCAGCCCGTGAAACGCTCGGACGATACAAACGCCTGAAACACTGGCTGCCACAAGAGACTATTGATAAACGGGTTGAGCTTGCCGACCGGATTATCGCAAGATTGACCAAATCGATTCAAACACTGAAAGCTGATAACCCTCGCGACACTCGACACGCACCCCCTGCACCCCGACACCCGACACCCGTCACCGGAGGTACCCCATGATCAAAGCCGCCATAAAAGCCCTGATAGAAGGCAAAACCCTATCCCGTGACGAGGCGTATCAAGCCATCATGGGGATTATGCGGGGCGAAGCGACTCCTGCACAAATCGGCGGGTTTATCACCGCCGTCCGGATGCACGGGGAGACGCCGGAAATCATCGCCGGCGCCGCGCAGGCCATGCGCGAAAACATGGTCAAAATCCGCTGTGACGACCCGAACGCCGTGGATATCGTCGGCACCGGCGGCGACGGCGCGCACACCTTCAATATTTCCACCGCAGCGGCATTTGTCGCCGCCGGAGCGGGTGTTACCGTCGCCAAACACGGAAGTTACGGCGTGTCCAGTAAGTGCGGCGCCGCCAACGTCCTTTCTGAACTCGGTATTAACCTCCAGTACAGCCCGCAGAAAATGGAGGAATGCCTCAATAAAATCGGCATTGCGTTCCTGTTTGCGCCGACCCTGCATCCGGCGATGAAATATGCCGCCGCACCGCGCAAGGAACTGGGTTTCTGGAGCCTTTTCAACATTCTCGGCCCGCTCTGCAATCCGGCCGGGGTCAAAAATGGAGTGCTCGGAGTTTTCTCTGCCGAACTGGTTCCGGTCATCGCCGACGCCTGCGCCCAGCTTGGTGCCAGCTATCTGTTTGTCGTCCGCGGCAATGACGGGCTCGACGAAATCACCACGACCACCACAACCCTCGTCACTGAAATCCGCCGCGGCAAACTGGAAACCTACGAAATCCAGCCCGCCGGACTTGGATTCGCTCCGGCCCGCACCGCCGATATCACAGGCGGCGGTCCGGCGGAAAACGCCAGGATCGTCCGGGCGATTCTCGCCGGTGAAGAAAAAGGCCCGAAGCGCGACATCGTTTTGCTCAACGCCGCTTTCGCCATGATGGCGGGAGGAAAAGCCAAGACTCCGCCGGAAGGAATTCAACTCGCTGCCGAATCCATCGACTCCGGTGCCGCCCTCCAAAAACTAACCCAACTGGCGGAAGCCTCCCATACGGAGTAATCGGAAGTAAAAAGAGACCATGATCAGAATAATTAAGGACAAAATAATTCTATACAAAGGAATCTTCTAATATTTTGGAAATCATTCTGTCCTTAATTATTTTGATCATCTCTTACAGATATTCCGGGCTGGAATTTTAATATGAACAACACCTCAACAGACCTCATCATTATCGGCGGCGGGGCGGCGGGCTTTATGGCCGGCGTCAACGCGGGCGAACGTAAAATCCGCACCGTCATTCTCGAACGCTGCCCGAAGCCGGGGCGTAAACTGCTGATGTGCGGCAACAACCGCTGCAACATCACCTCCGCCCTGCCCGTCAGAGAAATGCTGGCCGACTTCGGCGAACCGGTTGCCCCGTTCCTCGAACCGGCGCTAACCGCCTTCCCGCCGTCCGCCCTGCGCGAGTGGTGCCATAAAAACGGACTCGTCACCAAAATGCAGCGCGACAAGCGGGTTTATCCGGCCAGCGAAAAAGCATCCGACGTCCACCACCTCTTCACCGACCTGCTGGCAAAATACAACATCGGCATCATGCTCAACAGCGCCGTGCATAGAATCACCCCGTTGCAAACCGGCGAATGGCTCGTCAAAACCGACAGCGTTGAACTCACCTCGCGCGCGCTCCTGCTCGCCACCGGCGGCGTCAGCTATCCGAAAACCGGCTCCGTCGGCGACGGACAGAAAATGGCCGCCGTACTTGGACATAAAGTTACGCCGTACCGCCCCGGCCTCGCCGGATTCGATATGCCTCCCGCGTGGATCGCCGCCAATCCGATGCGCAGTATTCCGAACGTCACGCTGAAAATCATGGTCGGCGGCAAAGCCGTTGCCGTCACCGAAGGCTTTCTGGAAATCGAAAAATACGGTATCGGCGGACCGGCGGTCACCAACGCCAGCCGGATCATCGCGCGGCGCGACCTCAAAAACTACAGCTTCGAAGTCGATATGAATGGTAAACGCTGGACGCTCAACCCGCTGCGCGTTCGCCCGCTCAAAGAAGCCATGGTCACCGTCGGCGGCATCGCGCTCAACGAAGTCGATTCGCGCACCATGGAATCGAAAAAAGTGCCGGGGCTTTTCTTCGCCGGGGAAATCCTCGACATCGACGGCCCGAGCGGCGGCTATAATTTACAGGCCGCCTTCTCCACCGCCCGCCTCGCCATGGACACCATCTCAAAGAAACTAAGAGATCATTCCTCGCAGAGACGCGAAGAACGCAAAGGTAATTTGAACTGAAATAAACTCTGCGATCTCTGCGCCTTTGCGAGGAGATTAATTTATGTTATGAACCTGAAACTGCTCAGCTGTGAGATTTTTTACCGCGAAATGTGCGCGGCGGTCGCCGTCAGCCCGCACCGCGTCGACATCACCTTTCTGCCGAAAGGACTGCACGACCTGCCGCCGGGCCAGATGCCGGTGAAAATGCAGGAAGCCATCGACGCCGTGGACGGAACCTACGACGCCATTCTGCTCGGCTACGGACTCTGCAATAACGGACTGGTCGGCGTCCGCGCCCGCAACTGTCCGCTGATTCTGCCGCGGGCGCATGACTGCATCACGCTGTTCCTCGGCGGACGCGACCGCTACCGCGAATATTTTGACACGCATCCGGGCACCTACTTCCTCACCAGCGGCTGGCTTGAGCGCGGCGAAACCTCCGGCGATCTGGCCGACCTTTCCGTACAGGCGCAGCTCGGCATGAATCTGACGCTGCAGGACATGATTGAACAGTACGGCGAAGACAATGCCGAGTATCTCTACGAAACGCTCTGTCAGGGAACCCGTAACTACAGCAACTTTGCCTGGATTCCGATGGGTGTCGAACCTCCGGACATGGAGCAGACAGCGCGGCAGAAAGCCGATGAACGCGGCTGGAGTTTTGAAACCGTTCCCGGCGACAGGACTCTCATCCGCAAACTGGTCAACGGCGACTGGAACAGCGCGGATTTCCTCACCGTCCCGCCCGGCTCAGCCGTCAAAGCCGCCTACGACGGCTCCATCGTCGCCTGCATTCAATAAAAGATTCCCCGCGAAGCCGCAGACCGGCATGGATCACCGTTTAAGCAGACAGGCATCGCCGTACGAATAAAACCGGTAGCCGTGCTGCATGGCGTGTTCGTAGGCCGCGTGCATCCGGTCAAGCCCGGCAAAGGCGGAAACAAGCATGAAGAGAGTCGAACGCGGCAGGTGGAAGTTGGTCATCAGCAGGTCGACCATTTTAAACTGATAGCCGGGGGTGATAAAAATGCCGGTTTCTCCGGCAAACGGATGAATTATTCCCGGCGCGGTTGAGGCGCTTTCCAGCAGACGCAGCGAGGTGGTTCCGATGGCGACAATCCGTCCGTCCGCCATGCGGGTTGCATTGATTTTATCCACCGTTTCCTGAGAGACCGTCCCCCACTCCGCGTGCATTTTGTGATCTTCGGTGTCATCGACTTTGACCGGCAGAAACGTTCCGGCACCGACATGAAGTGTAACGGTGTCAAACGCAACTCCGCGCTTTTCCAATGCCCGGAAAAGTTCCGGCGTAAAGTGCAGTCCGGCGGTCGGCGCGGCGACGGCACCTTCTTTTTCGGCGAATACAGTCTGGTAGTTTTCGCGGTCGCTGGCGGTCAGTTCATCATCACGTTTACGCTGAATATAGGGTGGCAGCGGCATCCGTCCGTACTTTTCCAGACATTGGAAAAGCTGTTCTCCGCCGCAACTGAAGCGCAGAAGGATTTCGCCGCCGTCGCGCTTTTCAACAACGTCGGCATAAAAGCCGTCAGCAAAGTCAATCCGGACGCCTTCTTTGAGACGCTTACCGGGTTTGGCAAAAGCAAACCAGGCGTTGTCATCGGCCCGCATATGCAAGGTAACCTCAATCTTCACCTCGCCGCGCAGTCCGTCGAGCCGCGCCGGAATCACCTTGGTGTTATTGCCGATCAACAGGTCGCCCGGCTGAAGCAGGTCCGACAGGTCGCGGACGATACGGTCGGCAAAGTTATCGCCGGTCAGGTCGAGCAGACGCGCGGAATCGCGCGGACTGGCCGGGCGGTCCGCGATAAAGCGCTGAGGCAGTTCAAAATCAAATAAGTCAACTTTCATAGGACTGGATTAATGGAATGCAGGATTAACGGATTATTGAAAAGTAATAAAGTGCTGAATCGTATTGAAGACTCAATCATCCAACAATCCTCGAATCCATTATTCCATCCACCAGCCATTGCTGATATAACGTGCACCGATTCAGGGAATACACGTATGAGCCAGAAAAAACAGCTTTCCGCTTTTGTGAGCGAGATATTCAGCTCGGCACAGGGCGAAGGGGTCAATATCGGCCGCCGGCAGCTTTTTGTGCGGTTCTGCGAATGCCACCGCAACTGCCTTTACTGTGATACGCCAGTTGAACGCACCGACGCGGTTTCCATCGAGCGCGAGCCGGGCAGCGGCCGGTTTGAGTCCGTTCCCAACCCGCTTTCTCCTGAATATCTGCTAAATCTGCTGGCCGGACTGAACTGCCCGGAATCGGCTCACGACGATCTGTTCATCACCGGCGGCGAGCCTCTCCTGCAGGCCGACTTTCTGGAGGCTTTCCTGCCGGAGGCCCGTAAGCAACTGAATCTGCCGGTTCACCTAGAAACCAGCGGCGACCTGCCCGAACCGTTCGCGAAGGTGACGGAATGGGTTGACCACGTTCTGATGGACATCAAGCTTCCCAGCGTCACCGGCGAGCCGGAGGCATGGGAAATGCACCGGGCGTTTCTGGACCGTATTGAACGCGAAGAGATCGGCGCGACCATCAAGCTGGTTGTCAGCGCGGACACCTCCAGCACCGATCTCGCGCAGGCGGCAGAAATTATCCGCACATCCGGCTCGCAGGCCGCCGTGGTTCTGCAACCCATGACCGCCGCCTCCAAGACCAATCGTGTGCCGACAGCGAAACAGGTACTGACATGGCAGTCGCAGATGGCCGTCGCACTCGGACGCAGCGTCCGTGTGATTCCGCAGTGTCACAAGATGATGGGGCTGTTGTAGACTGGAATGATGAAATACGGGATTGATGGATTGATGCAAGAGAAGAAAAAAAAGGCTGTGGTATTGCTGAGCGGTGGACTGGACTCGGCGACTGTTCTGGCGATCGCCAAGGATCAGGGGTACGACTGTTACGCCCTGTCCTTCCGGTACGGCCAGCGCCACGCCGTCGAGCTGGAATGCGCGGCGAAAGTTGCGAAAACGCTGGGCGTTAAAGAGCATCGTACCGTCACCATCGACCTCGGCGCATTCGGCGGATCTGCGCTGACCGACCTGAACATCGCTGTACCGCATCAGGCGGGCATGCCGGACGAAATTCCGGTCACCTACGTTCCGGCGCGCAACACCGTTTTCCTCTCCTACGCGCTGGCATGGGCCGAAGTACTCGGCAGTTTCGACATTTTCATCGGCGTCAACGCGCTCGACTACAGTGGCTACCCCGACTGCCGTCCTGAATTTATCGCCGCGTTCGAAGCCATGGCCAACCTCGCCACCAAGGCGGGCGTGACCGGTTCGGGAAAGCTGACCGTTCACACGCCGCTGATTTATCTGACCAAAGCGCAGATCATTCAAAAGGGGCTGGAATTGGGCGTGGACTACAGCGTAACGTCCAGCTGTTACGACCCGGCGGCTGACGGCAAAGCCTGCGGAACCTGCGATTCCTGCCGCCTGCGCCTCAAGGGATTTAAAGAAGCCGGAACGAAAGACCCGAGAAATTATAAAGGATGAATGATAAACGATGAATCCGGACTGCATCTGTGTTCATCATTAATAACTTATCACTTATCGTTAATAAGGAGCCCTTATGCCTGAAATGGAAATTTATAAAACCCTGCGTTTCGATGCCGCTCACCGCCTGACCGGCGTTCCGCCGACCCATAAATGCTCGGCGATGCACGGTCACGGCTTTGAGGTTGAAGTTTATCTGTGCGGCCCGGTTGACCCGAAGACCGGCTTCGTCATGGACTTCGGCGACCTAGCCAAAGCGTGCGAACCGATTTTGAAGCAGCTCGACCACGCCATCCTGAACGAAATTGAAGGACTGGAAAATCCGACCAGCGAGAACATGAGCGTCTGGATCTGGAAAAAACTGAAACCTCAGCTTCCCCTGCTCTCCAAAATCGTTATCAAAGAAACCGAAACCTCCGGATGCATCTATCGGGGATAAACCGGAAAGGCCGCTATGCTGAAACAGTTATTCGAGAAACTGTCCGCCCTGTGTGCCAAAAAAGCTCCGTTTGATCCGGCGGTACTGAACGACCCTGCCGCACTCCGGACCGGATGGAACCCCGTCTGTAACGGCGGCGCTAATTTTCAAACCCACCGGCTCATAGCGGTTCATCCATACCGGATGGAGTTCCGTCCGACCGCCGGACTGCTGATGTTCGGTGCGTTTTTCGTATTTATGGGAGCCTGCGCCTTTATTGTTCCGGTAGGCTTTGCCGTTAAAAGTCGTGTTCTTTCGGCAGGCCTGATTGCTATCATGCCGATGGGGATCGGCTTGGTCTTTATGCTGATCGGCGTTGCGCTTATTCGCAACGGGATCGCTCCGATCATCATCGATAAAGAAGAAAAGGCTGTCTGGAAAGGCCGAAAATCGCCGCGCGAAGTTTTCAACATCAGCGAGCTGAAAGTTTACGCTGAAATCAAAAATATCCATGCGTTGCAGTTGATTTCAGAACACTGCAGCGGAAGCAAAAGTTCGTACACCAGTTACGAGCTGAATCTGGTGCTCGAAGACGGCCAGCGCCTCAATCTCGTTGACCACGGCAACCGGAAAAAGCTCATCGCCGACGCGCAGATAGTGGCTGAATTTCTCGACGTCCCGCTCTGGAACGCGCTGTAATGGAAAGATTCCGGAAGGATTGAAGAGATCTCTGTGCGATTAATCGTATGCGCTCACCAAAGCCTTTGGAGTGCTCCGGCAAACAGAGTGCGACGGAGCTTTTTAGAACGGCGTCGCGTTACACTTTCCGCCGCACTCCAGACTAAGACTCCGCCGAATCCACGCGAACGCTGGAGCGGATGCCGCCGCGGGCGGTGAAGTCACCGGTGACGATCAGGCGGCGCGGTTTACAGACGGCCGTCAGGTCGGTGAAGATGCGGTTGGTGACATCTTCGTAGAACGAGCCTTCGTTGCGGAACGAGAAGAGAAACAGCTTGAGCGACTTGCTTTCCACGCAGAGCTTGTTGGGAATGTATTCAATTTTGATGGTCGCGAAGTCGGGCTGACCGGTGATCGGACAGAGTGAGGTGAATTCGGAGGTTTCAAAGGTGATCCAGTAGTCGCGTTGCGGATTGGAGTTTTTGAAGGTTTCCAGAATCGACGCATCCGGCTTCTTCGGATAGTGCTTTTCGCCCTTCTTCAGCAGTTTCAGTCCTTCGGTGTTGCTCATGTTGCCGTACTCCGTATTGCGTATCCCGTAATTCATAGAAAGAACTCTACCAGTTCCCCGAAACCGTTCCAGACCTGATCGGCGGTAAATTTTCCGGGATGGCCGATACCGTAAGTCACAAAGCCGCTTTTGACGCCCGCGTTATGAGCAACTTCCAGATCGGTATGATGATCGCCGAGCATCCAGATATCTTCCGGTTGCGTGCCGGATTCTTTCATCAGGGCGAAAATGCCGTCCGGTGCGGGTTTAAGTTTCGGCAGGTCTCCGCCGCCGATGATGCGAAAAAACAGTCCGCCCACGCCGAGGTGATTTAAAATCGCCCGCGCCGGATCGCCCGGCTTGTTGGTGAGCACGGCCAGCTTATGCCCGGCGGCAGCCAGTTTTTTCAACCCGTCAGCAACACCGGGATAAAGAACCGTTTCGTCGAGCATGTGTTCGGCATACAACTTTTTGTCAAGAGCCAGTGCCTCATCAATGTTTATGTCCGTGCCCTGTAAAGCGCGTTCCACCAGTTTACGGATGCCTTCACCGACATAGCTTTCGATTTTTTCCACACTGAGCGGCGACTGTCCGTAATGCGCCCGCATCAGGTTAATAGCGGTTGCCAGATCGGCACGGGTATCGGCCAGTGTTCCATCCAGATCAAAAATTAAAAGTTGTGGTTTCATAGGGAGGCAATCTTAATAAATTCCGGCGGGAGCAAATTGAAATCCGGCGCTGTCCAGTCGGCTCCGTTTGCCAGAAGGACTTCAGCAGAAAAGCTGGAAGTGATTCCAACACAGCGCATTCCGGCGGCCTTGGCTGCCTGAACGCCATTCACTGCATCTTCGAAGACGATGCATTCATCCGGAGTGACCCTGAGCATCTGAGCGGCCCGCAGAAAAATATCGGGGGCCGGTTTTTTATGCTCAATCTGATCGCCGGTCACCCGGGCGGAAAAGAGGCTTTCGTCTGCGCCGATCGCTTCCAGATTGATCTCCATTTTAATCGGGTCGGCGCTGGTGGCCACGGCCAGCCGGAGTCCCCTGACGTGCGATGATTTCAGAAAATCAATCACACCGTTTATCGCCTGAATTTCGTCGCGGGCGATTTCTCCGTAAATCCGGTAGGCCTCTTCCTTGTCCGCCGGCAGGGTCAGCTTTATGCCGATTTTATCAGCAACACCGCCCAGATAGCGGTCTTCACCCGTTCCAACGAACGGTTCGAAGTCGTGCGCCGTTACGGTTACGTCGTAGCGTTCCTTGAACATCCGGCAGGCGGCGGCGGCCATAAGCGTTTCGGAATCGCATAAAACGCCGTCCATATCAAAAATAAATGCTCTAACCACGGGCAGTTCCTTTTTTATAAAACGGCAGCTCAACCGTTTTGGCGGGAAACATTTTTCCGCGGATTTCGACTTCAAGGATATTGCCAGCGGCGGCGGAATTCGCTTTCACAAACGCCAGCGCGACCGCTTTTCCAAGGCTTGGAGAAACCGATCCACTGGTGACCATACCGGTTTCCACACCCTGGAAAAATACTTTGTCGTGAGAACGGGCGGCGCGTTTGCTGTCGAATTCCAGCGCGACCAGAAATTCCTGCGGATTTGCCAGATCGCACTGAACCGCCGCTTCACCGATAAACCCGCCCGCTTTGCGGATGAAAGCGCCGCGACTGGTGGCAACCGGTGTGCGGTCGAGCGAAAGTTCGTGGCCGTAAAGAGAATAGCCCATTTCGAGCCGCAGCGTATCCCGTGCACCCAGGCCGACAGGTTTGATATTCGGGTTGGCAAGTAGGGCACGCCAGATACGGACGGCATCGCTCGCCGGAAAGTAAAGTTCATAGCCCCAATCGCCGGTATAGCCGGTGCGACTAACAAACAGGGTCGTTTCCAGGCATTGGAAAGGTTCGGCTTTGAAATATCCGAGGTCCGGAAGTTTTTTGCCGATGACTGCTTCGATTTCAGCACGCGCAGTCGGGCCTTGCACGTCAAGCTTGGCCATGCCGTCGGAAAGATCGGTAAAAACCGTTTGCGGCGAAAGGTGCTTCTGAATCCATGCCGCGTCACCATCCAGCGTGGCGGCATTGACGACGAGCATGTAGCGCGTTTCGCCGAGGCGGTAGCAGGTCAGGTCGTCAATGACACCGCCCTGTTCGTTGAGCATGAAGCCGTAGCGGCACTGACCGACGGCCAGCGTGGAAACCTTTATTGTCAGCAGGCGTTCGAGATCGGCGACGGCGGTCGGTCCGGTCAGCTCGAACTCGCCCATGTGACAGATATCAAACAGGCCTGTGCCGGTGCGGGTATGTTCGTGCTCAGCCAGAATGCCATCGTACTGAATCGGCATATCCCAGCCACCGAATTCAGCCATCCGTGCGCCAAGGGCTATGTGTTCTTTATGCAAGGGTGTCGTTTTCAAAACTGCTTCAGCTCCTTCCATGTGTATCGCGGAACGCCTTCAACAATCCGTCCCGCACCATTTTCAATCATCACCACAGCACAGCCCGCCGCCTGCGCCGCAGCCACGCCCGCCGGACTGTCTTCAAAAACCATCACATCATCCGGTCTCAAATTCAGATTTTTCAGTGTCAGCTCATACATTTCCGGGGCGGGTTTACGCCGCGTCACATCATCGGAGGTAACAACCGATTCAAACACATCGATCATATTGGCATCGACTAAGGCTCTCTTCACAAAATGCCCCGGCGAATTACTGGCCAGAGCCAGTCGCATACATTTCCGCCACTTTTCGATAAACCCGTCAGCACCGGGCAGTACTTCAGCTATAAAATTCCGTTCCACATGCTCACGCTTATGAGCAAGCACAGCAACCGGATCAAGATCCAGCCCGTGCCGCGCCGCAAGAATAGGCGTAAATATGTTCGTGTGTCCCTCGAAAAACTCGCGTCGTTCGGCAGGTGTTAACTGGTATCCGCTCAAGGTCTCCACTGCATGCGAAAATCCGTCGGCATGGTATTTCTCGGAATTGATCAACGTTCCGTCGAGATCAAAAATGAAGGCTTTATATTCGTCTAAATAGGTTTTCATACAGCCGATGAATTTCCCGTATAAAACTTCCGCTGGAAAGAAACTTTTGAGAGATTATTAGTAATGTTTGAAAAAACCTCAAAACGAAACCTTTTCGCAAGCGTCTTCGCGGTTCTGACCGTCGGCTTAATGGCCTTGTTCTTTACTCGCTACGAACCATGGCAGCCGATCGGCTCTGAACTCATTCCGGACGGCAGCTTCAGTTCACCCGATGCCACTAACGTATTCGGCGGCTGGAGCGATTTAACCCGACTGGTGCCGGACGGCGGATTCAACGGGTCGCCGGGCGTTGTGCTGACAACCACATCCAACCGGACCGGTACTCTGCGCTTCACTGTGTACAACCTGACCAATATACCCGCCTTCCGTGTATCACTGAGGGCTGCGGCGCACGGAGTGGTCCAGGGCAGAAAAAACTATAACGTTCCCAAAGCCGTTTTCTACTATCGCAGTACCAACGGTAAAAGCCTGTACAGCCTGCATCACGGTGTCGCCGACATTTCCAAAGATGCTGACTGGCAATACTACAAAGATTTTTTTCCGGTTCCAAAAAACACGGTTGACGCCCGCTTTCACGTCATAAATGACGGCATCGCCGGTGTTTTTCAGGTTGACGACCTGTCGATCATCCCCGTCCGCGAAAGCCTTGCCACATCATGGTGGAAACTATTTTTCGGCACCCTCTGGATGACATCCTTCAGCGTCTGTCTATTTGTCTTGCGTCCATGGACCCGCCGTTACGGGTTGCTGATCACCGCCACGACGCTGATTATTCTTGCGGGAATTTTACTGCCTGGCGAGATCCTCGACAGCGGAATAGAAAAAACCTCTAAATTCATAAAAACAACCATCCGTCAGATCAACCCGCCTGTACAAAAACCTGTGGCGATTAAAGTGTCCGGAACCGAAACAGCGCCGCCGGAATCCAAACCGGTTAACCCGAACGAAGAACCTCTGCTGATCGGCCTGGCAGGAACAGTCGTAGATCAGGCTCATCTGGCCGGACACTTTGCACTCTTTAGTCTGCTGGCGTTTCTATGCGCTCTGTCATGGATCACTGCGCCGCTCATCGTGCGTCACTCCTTCACGGTGTTCACGGGGCTCGTGCTTTTCGCCGCCGCGACCGAAGTGCTGCAATTCATTACAGCTGACCGTGCCGCCGCACTGAGCGATTTACGTGTAGACACCACGGGAATGGCCGGTGCAGTGATCCTTGTATTATGCATACGGGGAATCCAGCGGCTCATAAACCGTGATTAGCATTGATTGCAGCACGTTGTCTCACTATCCTGTCCCGCTTTAATTATGAACAACTTTAAACTCATCCGGGAACAGTTCGTCAGAGAGTTCAACGGCACGGTCAAGGAGTACCGCCACGAACCGACCGGCGCAGAAATCATCTCTGTCGAAAACACGCACAACAACAAAGCGTTCGGCATCACCTTTCGCACCCCGCCCGCCGATTCCACCGGGGTTGCTCACATCCTCGAACACACGGTTCTGTGCGGCTCAAGAAAATATCCGCTCAAAGATCCGTTTGTCCAGTTATTGAAAGGCTCGCTGCAAACCTTCCTCAATGCGATGACCTACCCCGACAAAACCGTCTATCCGGTCGCCAGCCAGAACGAGCAGGATTTTTATAATCTGGTCGATGTCTACCTCGACGCCGTTTTCTTTCCGCGTATTACTCCGGCCTTCTTCCGGCAGGAAGGCTGGCACTACGAACTCGAAAACCTTGAGGCTCCGCTCACCTGCAAGGGGGTCGTTTACAATGAAATGAAGGGGGCCTATTCATCCCCCGATAACATTCTGCTCGAACGCTCCCAGCAGGTTCTGTTTCCCGACACCACCTACGGTCTCGACTCCGGCGGCAATCCGGCAAAAATTCCGACGCTCACCTATCAGGATTTCCGCAAGTTCCACGAAACCCACTACCATCCCTCCAACGCCCGCATTTTCTTTTACGGCAACGATAATCCGGAACGCCGCCTGAAAATTCTCGGTGAATATCTCGACGGCTTCCAACCATTGAAAAATCCGCCGGACTCTTCGATTCCGCTGCAAAAGCCGTTCACCCAGCCGATAACCATAGAAGAAACCTATGCCGTCAGCGAGGAAACCAAGGCTTTTCTCACGGTCAACTGGGCCCTCCCCGACGGCATCCTCCATTTTGCACTCATCATCCTCGACCAGATTCTCACCGGAAACTCCGGATCACCCCTGCGCAAGGTACTCATCGAATCAGACCTCGGCGAAGACCTTGCCGGCTTTGGCCTCGAAACCAACCTGCGCCAGCCCGCCTGGTCTATCGGTATGAAAGGCGTGGAAATTCAAAATCTCGAAAAAGTCGAAGCGTTGATTTTCCAGACTCTGGAAAAACTGGCTAAGGAAGGGATTGATCGCGGCGACATCGAAGCCGCGATGAACTCGTTTGAGTTCGACCTGCGCGAAAACAATCAGGGCAGTTTCCCGCAAGGACTTTCCGTCATGCTCAACATGCTGGAAACCTGGCTCTACGGCTGGGATCCGCTCGGCCTCGCCGCCTACGAATATCCGCTTGCCGAACTGAAGAGTAAAATCGCCGCCAACCCGCGCTACTTCGAAGAACTCATTGAAAACCTTTTACTGAAAAACCCGCACCGCGCCACGGTCCGCCTGATTCCCGATGCAGGAAAAGCCGCCCGCGACGAAGCCGAAGAAAAAACCCGCCTGCTGGCCGTCCGTACCGCTATGCATCCGGATGAACTGGTCCGTACCGTCGATGCCGCATCCCGGCTGCTCGACATGCAGAAAACACCCGATACGCCCGAAGCGATCAAAACACTCCCTCTGCTCAAACGGACCGACCTCGATCACAAAATCCGCACCATCCCGCGCGCCATCGAACAGCGTGAAAACGCCACCGTCCTTTTCCACGAAATTTTCACCGGCGGCATCGTTTATGTTGATATCGGATTCGACCTCCACACGCTGGACGCTGAAGATCTTCCGTGGGTTTCTCTGCTCGGCAGCATGCTCCTCGAAATGGGTACACAGAAAGAAGATTTCGCCTCACTGTCACGCCGTATCGCACAAAGAACCGGCGGACTCCACGCCTGCCCGTTCCTTGCCGCACTGGAAAACTCGCCCACCAGCGCCGCACACCTCTTCCTGCGCGGCAAATGCATGAGCGGACAAACCGGCGATCTTTTTGACATCCTGCACGACATCCTCTTTGCACCAGCCTTCAACAACCGCAAGCGCTTCCGCGAAGTACTTCTGGAACAGAAAGCTGAAATGGAAAGCTCACTGGTGCCCAGCGGACACTCTGCCGTCATGTCACGGCTTAAGACGCACTACCATGAAGCCCACCGTGCCGCCGAAATGATGAGCGGCGTTGACGCCCTTTTCTTCCACCGTGCCATGCAGAAAAAAATGAAAGAAGACTGGCCCGGCACCGTCGCCCGGCTCGAAGGTATTCTGCAAAAACTGATCATCGGCGGACTCGTCATCAACATCACCGCCGATGGAAAAGACCGTACTCCGGTTTTTCAAACGCTGGAAAAATTTCTCACGGAGTTTCCAAAGGCTAAAAACACGTCTTCCAACCCCTGGAAATTCGACGCCGCGCTGTCCAAGTCGGAAGCCCTGCTGATTCCCTCACGCGTCAACTATGTCGGACTAGCCATCAACCTGTTCGAAAACGGTTACAAAATGGACGGCTCCTCGCTCGTCATCACCAAGTATCTGCGCACCGCATGGCTATGGGAAAAAATCCGCGTACAGGGCGGCGCCTACGGTGCTATGTGCGGATTTGATCCCAACTGCGGCGTCCTCGCCTTCGCCTCCTACCGTGACCCGAATCTTGCCGCAACACTCGAAGCCTACGGACAAACCGCCGGGTTTCTAAAAAACCTTCAGCTCGACGAAGACGAACTCACCCGTGCACTCATCGGAGCCATCGGCGGAATCGATACGTATCTGCTGCCCGATGCCAAAGGGTACACCGACATGCTCCGCTACCTGACCGGTCAGACGGATGAAAAACGGCAAAGTTTGCGAAATGAACTACTTTACACCACAGCAGAAGATTTTAAAAAGTTTGCGAACGTTCTCAGTATGAAAAAAGCCGTTACCTCCGTACTCGGCTCGCCCGCCAGCATTAAAGGAAGCGGCATTGCCTTTCAAAGCACTCTGAAAGTGCTTTGAGGAATGATGACCGATAAATGCTAAGTGATAATTTTGGAGAGCGATTTTTCTGACATTTATCATTCAGAATTTATAATTCATCACTCTCTTAGAGCCCTACAGCTTTTTTCAGCTTTTCAACTTCCCACGCCTCCAGATTCCGGTGTTCGCCGGTACGGAGTTTTTCAAGACGAAGCGGACCGACCGAAACACGCACGAGGCGCACCACCTTGCAATCAAGAGCCTCCATCATGCGCCGAATGTGACGATTACGTCCTTCTCCAAGCGTCAGCGTGTAGCCGATTTTGTCCTCAGGCGTACGCCGCAACGGCTCCACGCGGAGCGCGCGTAAACTCTCGCCACGACAATTAAGTCCTTTGAGCATCCGGTCGATTTCTTCCGGTGTCAGCTCGCGATCAACCCAAACCTGATACTTTTTCTCAATATGGTGGCGCGGATGCATCAAACGGTGCGCCAGATCCCCGTCGTTCGTAACAAGCAAAAGCCCTTCGCTCATGACATCGAGACGACCGACCGTATAAACACGGCCCGGCAAATCAGAAAACATATCAATCACCCGCTCGCGGCCTTCGGGGTCATCGGACGTGCAGATCACCCCGACCGGCTTATTGAGCATAATCCAGACCTTTTGATCCAGCTGTACCGGCTTGCCATCACAGGTGACCTTCTGGACAGCCGGATCAACCTTAGTGCCGAGTTCCGTCACAATCACGCCATCAATCGCAACCAATCCATCTGTGATGAGCTTTTCGCAGGCGCGGCGGCTCGCCACCCCGCACTCCGCCAGATATTTTTGTAATCTAATCATTATTACCAACCGCGAATTAACGCGAATATACGCTAATGATTCAGAAAAGGAATTCCCATTCGCGCCCATTGGCGTCCATCAGCGGTTAAAATAAAAAAGCCCCGGCAATACCGGGGCCTTACCCAAATAAAGTCAACAGGCTTACTCAGTCGGTTTGGTCTTAACCAGACCGAAACCACGATCGCCATCTTTCCAACGGCCTTCAGCCTTAAGCTGATCGACGCGTTCAAAACGCTTCAAAACATTGCGGCGGATCTGGATTTTAGCGGCATTTTTCAAACTGGAATGCATTGTCATGATTAGTCTCCTAAAAAATCTTTTTTCTCAACGAGCGGCAAAGAATACCTTTTTCAGACGGCTTGTCAAATATTCAAACTGGCTAATTCAAAACGTATATTTAAACAGTTCCGTTAATGCACCGGTGCCAATATCCATTCCGCAGCCGACTTCTTCGATAGTCACTTGCGACGGCACCTGCTCGACAGGGATTTTGACTTCCAGTACGCCGTTCAGCAGAATCGCTTCAAGGCCGGCAATCACTTGCCCGTCAACCATTCCGTAAAGAACGGAACCGCTTGTCCACAGATCAACTGAGTGGCGGTCGTCCCCGTCGCCATAGCTCAGGCGAAGTTTGAAATAGACCAGAACGGTGTCGGAGGTACTGAACGGACATCCGCTCAACAGCAGGGCGATGTTGTTGCCATCCAGCGCCTTTGCAACTTCCTGTGTTACGGAAGTTCCGGCAACCGGATAGGCGAACAACATGCGTGGAATGTTCGCCCAGTCTTCAACGGTACCGTCCACCGTGATCGCGGCCTGCCGGGTATTTAGAGAAAGAGATGAAGGGGAACTCGTATTGGTAAGACATGCCGAGCCGCCGAGATCTCCCGATGTTACCGTACTGGAAGTACTCAGATCAGACGATCCGGACAGTACGAGTGAGCCGCTGCAGGCAGACATTTGGGGCGCCGTAGACGGCATGGTAAAACTAACCCACTGATGTGCGTAATCACCGTTTTTATTGAAGATGAATATCTGGGCGTAATAGTTCTGCCCGCCTATCAGCGACCCTTGCGCCCGTCCGTCTTCGTTGAAAACAGCAGAAGTGCGCGAGAGAGGAAGATAATCCATTGCCCAGTTGGCGCTATCGCCCATTACCCTTACAAGATAGTGGTCAGCGCCGGGGACAGACCCGCTGATATTACTCCAGTGAACAGTCACGGACCCATCGCCTCCGGTCAGCGTGATGGCGGGGGCCTTTGGAACCCATGATTTAATGGTCTCCTGATATGTTTCCTGGAACCCGTCAGCAAATTGGATGAGAAACGAATACGTTGATCCTACAGCCGGCACGGGATTGGTGGGTAACGCCGAGCTCTCCGCAGAGAACTCACCGGAATACGGATCTTGAACAAGAGCGGTCTCCGGCAAGCCGGGGCCGCTGACACTAACGCTACTGATCGCTATCGAACTTTTGGTTAGCATCCATAAAGAATATTGCTCATTACCGGGATTAGCTTGATGGCTGGTTATTAAACTGGTCATGGCAAGCTTCTGATCTCCGACCACCTGCCAGCTATTCGTCGTTTTCCATAAATGACCGAATCCGGGAGAGTTGCCTGCCACGTCAGGTTCCGAGACAAGGGCGGAAGATCCATCATTAAAAACAACAGAGACCGACCCGGATACTTTGGCGTTATTTCCGAAGATTGTAATGCGGGTAATATTGAAGGCGAAGGTTTTGAACGACTCAATGAACGCAGGATCGGAATACCAATCGGAAAAA
Organism: uncultured Verrucomicrobiota bacterium; assembly: GCA_964398915.1. GTDB lineage: Bacteria > Verrucomicrobiota > Kiritimatiellia > Kiritimatiellales > Tichowtungiaceae > Tichowtungia. The sequence goes on along the minus strand of CAYNOR010000002.1, from coordinate 10,456 downwards.
AGTTTCCCTTGATGGACGTAATAATCAAAAGAGAAAAGCGTCTCGAGGGCTGTTGAATCATGCTGCTCATGGGCGCGCTTCATTTCTGCATAGACGGCGCGGATGTCTGCCTCGTCCCGATCGTATTCGATCAGGTAGGCCTGAGGTTGATTTCCGTCCAGATCATTCCATTGTCCGGCCGTACCGAACAGCCAGTCGTCAATCTGCATGGCGACTGCATGCTGCCGTCCGTTCCAGTTGTCCGGTTCGACGACGCTCATGCCAAGGCCCCAGTTCTCAAAGTTTTCGGGAACTGCCGATCCGTTTTGGCCGCCCGTCCAGAAATTCTGGGCGGCGATCATTCCGCGTCCGATCCAGAAAAATTTACCTTCAGAAGCGCCGGGTACAGACGCGGCACTATCGGACGCCCCGATCCAGATCCCGCGTGCACCGCTGTCGGGGTGGGTGTAGGCGGCTCTGGGCATCGCTATATTGACGGATGAATTGCTCGACGGATTGAGCGCTTCAAATATCGCCGCGTTTTCTGCCGGCGTTTCGATGACGGCGAGATGCCCCGTCATTCCGTTCAGCACGGAGGCCGCCGCGGCCGCTTTGGCGGCAGTCCAGGTGGCCTTGTCCGCGGTGACAAGCTTGTAGATATGACCGTTGTATTCAAACGTCGGCACCGTCATCACATAGGTGCAGACCACACTGGATGTCGATGAATTGTTTCCTCCGGTGTCTATGCTGTAGGCGCGGATCGTATTGGTTCCTCCGGTCAGCGTCACCGGAACACTCCAGTTCTTCCATGCGTTTGTTGTGACGGCATTCGTCCAGTCCCCGCTGTTTAACCGTACCTTTACTGCTGCCACCGCACTATTGTCAGTTGCCGTGCCCTTTACCGTATAAACCGGATTCGTATTCGTAATCCGCAGATTGGCTGTTGGCAACGTGATCGCCACCGTCGGCTTCGCGATATCCATGAAGTTCGCTGTCACTGTCTTGTTCGAGGTCATGATAAAGGTCACGACCTTATTGGTCGGATTGTTCACCGCGTCCCCGGTCCAGTTCGTAAACCCGTAGCCCGCCGCGGGCGCTGCCGTCAGCGTATAGGTCACCCCCACTTCCGGCGCACTCGCCGGTGAACGGGTGATTGTACCCAGTCCGTTGGTCCCAAGGATTAGATGACCGGCCACCACATAGCTGAAACTCACTGGCGCAGAGGTCAAGGAGTGGTTACCCATCGCATCCTCGCTGTACGCACGGATCGTATTCGGGCCGGGCACCACGTCCAGCGCCGCCGTCCAGCTGTTGGTGCCAACCGCCTGCATCCAGCCGTTGGAGTTCAACTGCACCCAGACCGCCGTCACGCCCTTGTTATCCAGCGCTGTGCCTTTGGCCACAACCAGACCGTTGGTCACAACCCGCTGCCCAGCCGTCGGAGAGCTGATCGCCACCGTCGGCTTCGCGGTATCCGTGAAATTCGCTGTCACTGTCTTGTTCGAGGTCATGATAAAGGTCACGACCTTATTGGTCGGATTGTTCACCGCGTCCCCGGTCCAGTTCGTAAACCCGTAGCCCGCCGCGGGCGCTGCCGTCAGCGTATAGGTCACCCCCACTTCCGGCGCACTCGCCGGTGAACGGGTGATTGTACCCAGTCCGTTGGTCCCAAGGATTAGATGACCGGCCACCACATAGCTGAAACTCACTGGCGCAGAGGTCAAGGAGTGGTTACCCATCGCATCCTCGCTGTACGCACGGATCGTATTCGGGCCGGGCACCACGTCCAGCGCCGCCGTCCAGCTGTTGGTGCCAACCGCCTGCATCCAGCCGTTGGAGTTCAACTGCACCCAGACCGCCGTCACGCCCTTGTTATCCAGCGCTGTGCCTTTGGCCACAACCAGACCGTTGGTCACAACCCGCTGCCCAGCCGTCGGAGAGCTGATCGCCACCGTCGGCTTCGCGATATCCATGAAGTTCGCTGTCACTGTCTTGTTCGAGGTCATGATAAAGGTCACGACCTTATTGGTCGGATTGTTCACCGCGTCCCCGGTCCAGTTCGTAAACCCGTAGCCCGCCGCGGGCGCTGCCGTCAGCGTATAGGTCACCCCCACTTCCGGCGCACTCGCCGGTGAACGGGTGATTGTACCCAGTCCGTTGGTCCCAAGGATTAGATGACCGGCCACCACATAGCTGAAACTCACTGGCGCAGAGGTCAAGGAGTGGTTACCCATCGCATCCTCGCTGTACGCACGGATCGTATTCGGGCCGGGCACCACGTCCAGCGCCGCCGTCCAGCTGTTGGTGCCAACCGCCTGCATCCAGCCGTTGGAGTTCAACTGCACCCAGACCGCCGTCACGCCCTTGTTATCCAGCGCTGTGCCTTTGGCCACAACCAGACCGTTGGTCACAACCCGCTGCCCAGCCGTCGGAGAGCTGATCGCCACCGTCGGCTTCGCGGTATCCGTGAAATTCGCTCTGATTGTCATGTTCGAAGTCATAGTGAAAGTGGTCACTTTATTTGTCGGATTATTCACCGCCCCCGTCCAGTTCGAGAAAACAGAGCCGGTTCCTGCAGCGGCAGTCAGTGTGTAGGTCTTATTGACTTCAGGCGTACCGGTCGGAGAACGGGTTACTGTCCCTACTCCATTCGTCTGGATGGTCAGTGTGCCACAAACAACATAAGTTAAATTCAGTGTGTTGGTCGCCGAACTGTTCCCCATGGTATCACGGGCGCAGACTTTTACCGAGTTACTGCCTGGCTGCAGAGTCAGGCTGGCGATCCAGTTGGTCGTGCGCAGCAGTGCATTATTGGTCGTCCAACTGCTGCCATTGAGTTGAATTAAAACATCTGCCGCACCGCTGTTGTCGGTTGCCTTACCGGTCACGGTTACGGCAGGGCTGGTTAGGCGCACTCCGGTCAGCGGAGAGCTGAGCTTTAAGACCGGGTTTTGAATGTCTTTGAAGCTGGCGGTGTAAACAACCGGACTGGCTGGCATGGTGATAATCCGTGAAGCATTCGTGTTGTCATCGTTCCAATGGTCGAATTTACAGCCGACAGGAACCGTCGCGGTAATTGTCACCTTCTGGCCGTTGGTGCAGGCGCCGCTGCCGGCTCCGCCGATCACAGTCAGAGCGTAATAGATAGTTTTATACGTCGCCGTCACAGTAATGGCCTGTGCAGGCATCGTTACGGTGGTCGTTGCGGAGGTGATGTTCGCCACGTATTGAATCGATCCAGTCCACCGGTCAAAGGTTCTCCCGGCCAAAGCATTTGCCACAATCGTTATTTGTTGTCCGTTTGTATACGAATTGCCACTGCTACCGCTTATGACCGTCAGCATATAATATTGATTCGTCGGAGGTACTATTCCTGAACCAAAGGCATTGATCGTGTTAGCGCCGCTTGTCATATCACTATTGATCACCACAGGGCCATTGTAAGACGTTCCTGCTGTCGGAGCAAATGTCACGGTTACGTTGGTTGACGCACCGGCGGCGATACTTCCGCTAAAGAATCCACTGAATCCCATCGGATATTCGATGCCATTAATTAACAGAGAAGTATTTCCGGTGTTAGAAATAGTCAGCGTTCTTTGTACTGTTGTTCCAGAGGGCACAGTTCCAAAGGATAAATCACCGCTAAGATTTATAACTCTGGTCGGAGTGGAACAGGAAACGCCAGACCCTGAGGCAACGACGGCATTAGTGCCTGTTCCAGCATCCGAATGGACGGTCACAGTACCGCTGTAATCTGCCGTCGCAGTTGGTGCAAATGTGACAGGCACATTAGTCGAAGCCCCAGCGGGAAGACTTCCGCTAAATGATCCGCTAAGGCCAGAACCCGATGAATAATCAATACTGCTTACAAATACGGGCAAGGCTCCCAAATTGGAAAGCGTCAGCATCTTATATGCAGTTACACCAACCTGCACGCTACCCATTACCAAATTGCCATTTACAGAGATTGCCTTTCCAGCAGCACGAACCTCTGCGCTAAGAGGGCCTTTTCCCGCTTGTCGCTCATCCACGCTATTATTTACTTTGTCAAATACGGCTATACCATACCGATACGTTCCAAGGTCGATAGGCACATCTGTAAAGCTTCCGCTTATCGGACCATTACCCGCAATCGTAGCTGTCTGTATATCATGCCATCCAAGGTCATTCTTTGAGCCATCGCCCGATGTGCGGCGCAAAACCACTTGTTTTAATCCAGCGCCACCAGAATCAGATGTTGTATAGCCAATGTTTATATTATCGCCCGCCGTTGCCAAAGATGGCGTAACTGAAAATGAGCTAATAGAAGGCGGGGTTGCATCCGATGAACTCTTAGACTGAACAGCTGCAACAAATGTCGTCCACGGGAAATTGACCCCTGGGTCATACTTGTCTGCGTAAAGATCTCCGTTAACCGTCTTCGGATAGGCTGGGCTGGGCTGAACCTGCGAATGCCCAACCAGACCGGTTTCGGTAAACCACGTGTCCGGATATGAACAAGCGTCTCCAGATGGATGTATTATTTTTATATTATATTTCGCGGAAAGATAGGCCACCAAATTTGCCAGAGCCGCCATGTTTTGAGTGTTCCACGTTGTAGCACTGCTGGCGAATCCGGCCATCTCAATACCGATTGAATTATCATTGTAATACGTCGCATGCCAGGCGCGCTTGGATAAATCGACAAGCTGGTAGATATCCCCGTTAATATCTATCACATAATGTGCGCTGAGATTCCGATCAAATAGGGTCTTTATTCCACTCGCTGCGGATGGACCTTCCGTAGTGTGAATAACAATTGAATCAATGGGTTTAGGACGATTATTAAAATGATTCCCATCATCAAAATTATAGGTTTTATCAAAAACAACGCCTAATGATGCTGGTTCCCCTAGACCAGTGCCAGCAAGTTGCGACACGGTGAGCGTCTTCGATGTTCCTGCCGTCCCGCCGGATGTTACAACGATTGTTCCTGACCTTTGTGCTCCGGCGTTTGCGTCATACGAAACCGAGATTGTCCCGCTATTCCCGCCACTTTGTCCTGATGTTATGTGGAGCCAAGCAACGTTGGGAGCACTCGCTGAATAGCTCATGACCCCGCCGCCGACATTCGCTATGCTGAACGATGTACTCCCAGAACTTGCAGATACGGGCTGGGTAGCTGGGGATACAGAAAGGGATGGTATCCCACTTTTTGAAATATGAATGAAATTCCAGCCGGTCTTTGACACAGTGCGATGCCGCCACAAAAAATTCCAAGGAGCGTTCGGTAACGGGGTATTGCTGATAAACGCTGACTCGGTAAGCGTGACGGTTTCATCGGCATTCACACTCTCAACGACAGCGACATGTCCTGCCCCGCTACTTATCTGCGCAATCGATCCAACTGTAGGAATACTGTCAACAAGTATGCCGCCGGTTGTTGCTTGTGCGTTCCATTTACAAGCATTGGTATTGAGCAAGCTCAGCTGTGTTGTGTCGTATCCTAATTCGCGCAAACGCCCGTGTGCATACCAAGTGCAATTACCGAGGGCACTACCAAGTTGACAGTTCGGTGGAGCCGACGCAACTGGAGCCTGTCCAGCCTGCCAGAATATGTTTGCACTCGTGTAGAAACTACTTGAGAGATTAGGCTGAGAGATATCACCTGACAAGGGTGCGTTAGTAAGCACGGATGATGCACACCATCCATCAATTCCTGAATCCCAGTCTATTTGTCGCCACGTATCGTAATGCCCGGTATCCGGTGTCGTTCCGGTCATTGGCTCACTAACTATTGTGCCATGTACGCCGTCGCATTGATCATAGTTTTTATCACTTCCAGATTTCCGACTCAAATCTGGCGGTGCGTTTCTGACAAGAACATTTCCCACGGCCATTACGCGACTTCCAACTTGAAATTGAGTTTGAGCAGTATTAACAGTGTAACTCCATGAGGGCCCTGTCGTGCTGTTGGATCCGTTTTTCGCCACTACGTACCAAGAAAATGATGATCCAGCATAACTCTGGATCGGCGACCACTGGCTTGAGGGAAGATCAGTACCGACCTTAGCAGACGCTCCGCTTCCGACTTTCAAGTAAACATCATATTTCGATGCTCCGCTGGTATCAGCCCAATCGAAAACTGTCGGCTGAACCCCCAAAACCGCCCCGTTCGCTGGGTTCGGATTCGTTGGCGTACTTGGAACTGGGCTCACTACCTGAAAGCCCACCGCACTTGAGAACTTATTGTCGGGATTGGTCACTTTGACCGTCCAATTGTCCACAGCCTTTCCAAGTTTGATCGAGATGCTCAACTGGCTGCTACTGATGAAGGTCACTTGTGCGGCGGGCACAATGTAGCCGCCCGCTGGCGGCAGTGGTGCCACCGTCCACGTCAGTGTCACCGTCGGCTTGTTCACGAAGTTGGCTCCGTTAATGATTAGCGTCTGGTAACCGTTTGCTGCGTCATACGTGATCGGATTCGGACTCACGCTGCTGATTGAGGGTGCTGGATTCCCGCTTGCACTCCATAGAAATTCGTTACGCACGCCAAAGTGAGTGTAATAAGGATCCTCGCCAGAACCGCTCCAGCCGTATGGATCGACACGATCAACACCATTCATAACTGTGAAGTGAAGATGTTCTCCTTTTGCACCCTGACTTCCGCAATATCCAAGATGCTGTCCTCTCGTGACGGTTTGACCATCTACTAAACCAGATGTATCGGCAGGATACATATGTAAGTAGTAGGTGAAATACCCATTCTGATGATCGATATAAATCGTGTTGTAGGCGTTAGTAACTTTATGAAGAGTTCCTCCTGCTGCTGCAACTACCTCATTCGAATGGGAGTACGGAAAGTCGTATCCCGTGTGCCCCTCATAGTCGAGTCTTACCCCACCACCACCGGTATAATGTCCGTTGATGACAAAACTACCACCATCTTTTGTATATCCATACAAAAGCCCATACCCATTATCTGTGTGCCAAGCGGGGTCTTTAATTGTGCCTTGCTCACCTGTAAAAGCCATCACGCTTGTCCCTGGTTGGTTGGCACCAGTCATTGCATGATCAAACACCGAAGATATGTTAGCGACATCATACGACAAACCAGAAATTGGGAAAGAGAGAAAGAATGTGCTAGATATGTTGACCGTGAGCGCCGGTGAGCGGGCGTAATCGTTTTGATAGTTGCTTTCACTCAACACACCACCGTTATCCGCCACAGCCCAGATGTAGTAAGTCCCTGCCGCTGTGCCCGGAGGTATGGTAACGGATTTATTAAGACCAGACGCCACTCCATATGCCGCAATCGCCGGGGTACTGACATCGCCCAGCGATATATCGCTCAAGGTGGTTCCACTTGAAGACTGGTTCAACCGTAACCGCGTCGTAGTGGCGATAGCGCTGCCGCTTCCGAGGTTGTTCATATTAAAGGTTACAGTCACGGCTCCGCCCGCAACTACCGAACTCGAACTCAAGCTGACGCTTTGCGGCTGCAGGTCGGGTTTCGCCGCCACTACGTTGACCGTGAGCGCCGGTGAGCGGGCGTAATCGTTTTGATAGTTGCTTTCACTC
>CAYNOR010000002.1:0-2817 GCA_964398915.1 uncultured Verrucomicrobiota bacterium | reverse complement strand
CCCGCAACTACCGAACTCGAACTCAAGCTGACGCTTTGCGGCTGCAGGTCGGGTTGTACCGCTAGAATCTGACCTCCGGTTAATAGTAGAAATGCAAATAGCGCCAAACTAACTTTCCCGCTTTTTATAAGAGACCCTTTCACAGAAACCTCGCCTTATTGTCCGTCTTACTCCGCACCACTTCCAATTACCATAATCTCTTTGCTAATCCAAATAAAAATGCGTAGTAAATCGCCCACATTTAAAAGTCGCAAAAACGTAGTATGGCTACGTGGATAAAATATGAGTGAAAAACGCAGTATGACTGCGTGATTAAAAAACGTTTAGGTCAACGGATTACTGAACTGCGAAAAGCCAAAGGGTTCACGCAGGAAAAGCTGGCAGAAAAGGCGGATTACTCCGTCGAATTCATCAGTTTTGTTGAGCGCGGTGTCCATTCCCCTTCCATCGAAGGTTGCGCCCGCATCGCCAAAGCCCTCAGTGTCCCGCTGAAAGACCTGTTCGATTTCTGACCGAAAGAGCCGGTTTTCAGCTGACAAAACGTCCATGGTCAAAAGTCTGAAAGTCGAGATGTCTGTGCTACCCAGACTGTTTATAAAATCCATCCGACCGACAATCCCGCACGGATCGACCTAAGAAAAGAGATCAGAATAATTATGGACAGGATTATTAACCAATACACCTGCATGGGGTTGTAAAAATTATTTTGTCCTCAATCATTCTGATTAACATGAAGTTGGGACGGCGGCCAAAGGGTTAGAACGCTTTTTTCATCATTCTGCACCTAAATCTTCACTCACTCCTCCGGCTTCGACTTATATTCCGCCGGTTTTTCTGCGACGCATTCAGCAATTTGCATGTCCGAATGAATCAACTGGTTGACGACCACCGAGACATCACTGTTTTTCTTCTTCGCGATATTCTGCACAAAAGCAAACACATCGGCGTTCAAATAAACAGGCAGATTAATTTCCGCATCCGGCTTAAAAAACCGGCCGCGTTCTCCTCCCGAAAAATCATATTCATTCTTCATATTGCCGCACCTCAGTTTTGGTTGCTTTCCTCGCCGAAAAAATACGTATTACTGAAGTTTCCTCATCAATCTCCCGAAAGGTATGACATACGACCAGCGGCCTGACAAGTTCAGAGAGGCCAAGCGATATCCAGCGATCTTCCGCTTGACTGTGATGCCTGTCAAAAATGGAAATCATACGGGCGTCACGGAAGACTGTCGCCGCCTCATCAAACGAAATACCATGCTTATCGCGATTCGATGAAGCCTTTGCAGGATCCCATTCAAAATTGTACCTAAAAGCACTCATGATTTTATTCAAAGAGAACTCTACTCTTTAAAAATAACTTTACCATCCATGATTTTGCCGAAATTCTATGGATTTGGCTTCGTTTTATATTCCTCCCCCGGCTCTTCCGCGACGCACATACGTTTTCGGTCGGACAGCATTTTCGGACCAAAGTGAACCAGCCGATCCGGGTATTTTTCTTCTTCCTTACGAAGGTCTTCGCAAATGCGATGTAAATCCCCACCAAACCTCTGTGTGTGTTCCATGCGGCATTTGCGGATTTCTTCTACAATTGGATCTTTCATTCTTTTTCTCCAAGCAACTCTTCCGGCGATACCAGTTCAGGGCAGACATACCCTGCATTTTCAACAATCTGCCGGATCAACATTCGGGTAAATGCATTGTTGATGTGTGAAAAATTCCAAGTAACCAGAAAATCCATCCCGTCCATAGCCGCCAGTGCAATATGCAGGGCATCTTCCGGATATGACTCGGGGATACCTCTTCGCTGTATGATTTCCCGCGCAAGTGCTTCGGCAGCATCGCTGTTTTTAATAATTTGAAATTCCTGTATGGCAAACAACCGCTTAGCAGCCAAAGACAAATCACCTTGCGCTGCTTCTTTAATCACCAAAGCGGAAACAAACGGCGCAAAGCGAACTCCCAAATGTCTCCAAAATTCCTGCGTGGCCTGCTGATGGCCCGCAACAACGACATCCCGGCTTGCTCTGGCAGTCAGGTAGCTGATCACACTGGTCTCGATATACACTTTCGGTTTCATGACGGTTTCCGCTTCTGAGTTCTTTTTTATGAGTCGAAATTTTATGGGTCAAGGGTCTGAAAGTCGAGGCGGCATTGCCGCAGATTTCTTTGGTGGAGCGTGATCACCAGGCACGCTTCTCACTCAAAACGCGCCCGGTGGTCGCGTTCCACCAGAAGGAGTCCCAATGCACGGAGAGAGACTTAAAAGCGGCGTCGCGTTGCACTTGCCGCCGCACTACAAAATGGCGCGGCTGCTCATTTTTTTTCCCGCAGAACGAACGTCTGCAAGCATCTGTTCCAAAACGGGAATTTCGATGACCAGTTGAGGGTCAGACATAACAGACCTCTTGCTGTATGCGTTCTTTTAAGAATGGATTCATTCGCTCACGGTAGCTGACAATATCCACATGCCGGTTTAATCGCTCCTCCAGCTCTATTCGGATTCTGGACAAGGTGAAAAGATTGGGCTCTTTCAGACGCACAACCACATCCACATCACTCGCCTCAGATGAAGCATCTCTGGCCAGCGAACCAAAGATACCCAGAGAGAGAATCCCGTACCGAAGGCCGAACTCTTTCTGGAACTGCTTTAAAATGCGAAGTGCCTCTGTCTTATTCATGGTTCTGTCCTCAAAGTGAACGACTCAGAATGTACTATCTCATCCGGAAAAAGCAAAAGGGAAAACAGCTATCAACCAGTCTAGAGCGTTTCACGATTGAGAAACCGTAATATAGCATGACGAAAACCAGCCGC
>CAYNOR010000001.1:0-370872 GCA_964398915.1 uncultured Verrucomicrobiota bacterium | reverse complement strand
AAAAGATCGGAGCGGGGGATTTTTTTGCTTTACTCAAAAGGGCTTAATGGTGGTTGGAATTTCTTTTTTTTCGAACTACTAAAATAGTAATGGCACCCAACCCTAGATACATAAAAGTTGTCACCCCACAAATTATAGGGGAGAACGCTTTGCTTTCTTTCTGGAGGCTGACTGCCGCCTGCTTCTCATATCTCATTTCCACTGAAGCCCATATAGCCGTCCATTTAACATGAGCAGATCGGATCGTCAGGCCGGTTATGAGTATTGCCATCAAACTCAATATTATCGCATAGCCAACAACTCGTTTTACATTATCCTTTATTCGAATCGTAATGAGAGAAAGTAAAATAATACCTAAAATTCCCGAACAGTGGCTGAGCCAAAAGGCCCAGTTGTATTGCGCCGTTTTCCATACCTGCGTTGGCGTCATCTTTTTTTCAACTTCTCCGTCTTTGGGCGGCACCAGAAAGCGGTTGTTCTCGACAGTATCGATTACAAACTCATTCTCCTCATTGAACCCGACATAGCTTCCCCAGCTATAATGCGATACAGTTCTCCGAAGATTTGAAAACTTTTCGATTAGATCGACGAGTCTGATAGTCGTAGTGATCTGTCCTCGTTGAACGAGCGTGAGCATGATTTCTTCTTTATCGTAGTCGACTGGAATCAAATTTGCTCCTCGGTATGGAATAGCCAAATACTCTCCATCATTTGAAAGTTGGGTCCATCGAAACCACCCATCCATCTCCCACATCTTCTCCCGTGACCCATCCGGTGAAACTCGGAATATGGAGGTCTTGTTCTCTTCATATTTTAACGTGGCAACGTATTTCTCATTTTCGGACCACACTTCAAGATCGGACGGTGGTGGTGGTGGCATATCTGCCAACGTCGAGAAGGTAACAACCAATGCGAAGAGAAGGAGGTTTGTTTTTCTCATATTTTCACATTCCAACATTGGCGTTATATAGAAAAAGTCCGTGTATAAACTCTATAGGCTGGACAACTTTTCTATAGTACGCCGGTATTTAATGTTTAAACTGGAAAATCGGCTGGTCAAATTTCCACTTTTGGCCTAAAACTCGAATCTGTTCCAGATATGCAAACATTAGCGAGGTTTTTGTGGAAAACAAGAAGAAGTTTAAGCCCGATCCAACCCGTAAGCTTACAGAGCAAATTCGCGAGACCTTACGCTATTATCACTATGCCTATCGCACCGAGCAGACCTATTGCGAGTGGATCAAACGCTATCTGGCTTTTTACGAGATGAAGCAGCATCCCTCCAAAATGGGGGCGCCGGAAATTGAGCGGTTTTTGAGCTATCTAGCTGAGAAAACGGGTGTGGCCGCTGCCACTCAGAGGCAGGCGCTGAATGCCATCGTGTTTTTATATCGCGATGTGTTGGATATTGATCTCGGAGAGATTGCGCCGGTGCGCAGCAAGCGGTATCGCAAACCGCCAACGGTGATGACTCAGGGTGAAGTGCTACGAGTGCTTAATGCCATGGCGGGGACCCACCGGCTGATGGCGCAATTGACCTATGGTTGCGGGTTGCGGCTGATGGAGTGCATCCGGTTGCGGATTCAAGATGTCGATTTCGGGCGGGGTCGCGTGTTTATACGAGACGGCAAAGGCGGGAAGGATCGCACCGTGGTGCTGCCTGAGGCGGTGCGTCCGCTGCTGGCCGACCATGTCGGGCGGGTGGCGGCGCTGCATGAGGCCGATCTTCGCGAAGGGTTCGGCGAGGTTTATATTCCGGAAGCGCTGGCGCGGAAATATCCGAACGCCTGCCGGGAGACGGGCTGGCAGTATGTTTTTCCGTCCAAGAACCGGTCAGTTGATCCGCGTTCCGGTAAGACGATGCGGCACCATGTGATGGAGTCGGGGTTTCAGAAGGCGGTGAAGGAGGCGGTGCGCAAGGCGAGCCTCCTGAAGCGGGTGACGGTGCATACGTTGCGGCACAGTTTTGCAACGCATCTGCTCGAAAACGGGGTAAACATTCGTCAGGTGCAGGAGCTGATGGGTCATGCGGATGTGAAGACCACCGAAATCTATACGCATGTAATGAGCAAAGACCTCAACGCTGTCCAAAGCCCGCTTGATATGCTTTAAACGGAGCAAACATGAAAATTCTCCAAACATTGGAAAAGCGGCTGGCGGCGGCGGGGAGCGGAAACGCGAAGCGGGCGGTCGAAGAACTTGCTGCGCATGTGATGGGTTGCAAGCTGCTGGAAATCTATTTCAAAACCATCACGCCGGAACAGCAGGCAGGCCTGGAAAAGTTGATCGTTCGCGCGGAGCAGGGCGAGCCGATCCAATATATTATCGGCCACGTTGACTTCCGGGGTTTGGAAATCCGCTGCGACCGCCGCGCGCTGATTCCGCGCCCCGAAACGGAACTCCTCGTAGAGGAGGTCTTAAAGTCGAAGGTCGAAGGTCGAAAGTCGTTTAAGATCGCGGACATTGGAACGGGGACGGGGTGCATCAGTTTGGCGCTTTTACACGAACTTCCGAACGCTGAGGTGACCGGCGTTGATATTTTGCCGGACGCGTTGTCGCTGGCGAGGGAGAATGCAAAGCGGCTGGGATTCGGCGAACGCTTCCAAACGTTGGAAAATAACCTGCTTGATGGCTTTGGAGAGGCTTCGCTCGACATCGTGGTCTCGAATCCGCCGTACATTCTTTCCGATGTTTGTAAAACGCTGGACCCATCGGTACGCGATTTTGAGCCGAAGCTGGCGCTGGATGGCGGAGCAGACGGTCTTGATCTGATTCGTATGCTGGTTAAACAGGCGGCGCGGGTTTTGAAACCGGGCGGCGGACTGTTTATTGAAATCGGTTATGATCAAGGATTAGCTGTTTCAGAATTATTGGAACATCATGGTTTTAAACAGGTTGAGATTAAAAAAGATCTGGCCGGACTTGATCGTATCGTGGTCGGCGTTCGCCTCTAATTATTTTTCCAAAGTAACTTCCGTGGCAGGCAAGATGCCTGCGGTACGTATTGCAGGCATCCTGCCTGCCTTGTAGAACCGAGCACTCTGCCATAAATAAAAAGAAAAAAAACATTGAATAGAAGCGGCTTAGATTGGTAAAAGAAAGATATTGGATAGTAAAAAGAAAGACGAATTCAATGACTTCATCTTTTTCTGATCGCAAAAAAGCCATTCTCGATATGCTTACCGAAGATAGCAGCGTGAGTGTTTCGACACTCGCGCAGGTGCTTGGCGTTAGCGTGGTCACGATCCGCACCGACCTCGGTGCATTGGAAGAAGAGGGTTTTATTGTGCGTACTCACGGCGGTGCTATGCCTGCTTTTCATCCGCAGATTCTGGAACGGATGCGGCAGGATAAAGACCGCAAGATGGCGATTGCTAAGATTGCCGCCGAAAAGATTCAGGACGGCGATACGGTTATTATTTCTGCCGGTACCACTACGGCGCTGATTGCTAAGTATCTGCTGGGCCGCCGCAATGTACACATTGTCACCAACAACACGCTGTTGCTGACCTACGCCCGTACCAATCCGCAACTGCGCGTCACCTTGGTCGGCGGAGAATTCCGCCCCTCCGAAGAAGGGCTGGTCGGTCCGCTGGCGATCCAGTCGCTGGATCAGGTTTTTGTTTCCAAAGCATTTATTGGAGTCGATGGGGCATCGGTTAAGCATGGTTTGACCGCTCATCTGGTGGAAAGTGCTGACCTGGTTCGTAAAATGGCTCAGCAGGCCAAGCAGGTTTATGCCATTTGCGATTCCGGTAAGTTCGGCAAGCCGGGGTTTGCGCGCATTCTGCCCTTTGATGGCGTGGATGGACTGATTACGGATGCAGGATTAAGCATTGAATTTGAGAAGGACCTGCGCGAAGCAGGTGTGAGTATTTACAAAGCGGAACTATAAGGAGCGTATTCTATGGCAACGGAAATTTTAATGCCCCGGCAGGGTCAATCGGTCGAATCGTGTATTATTACAGGCTGGAAAGTGAAAGAAGGCGACACGGTTGCCGAAGGTCAGGCACTGTGCGAAGTTGAAACCGACAAAGCCACCTTTGAGGTTCCGGCGCTGGCCGCAGGAACGGTTCTCGGAGTTTTTTATCCGGACGGCGCAGATGTGCCCGTTCTGAAAATCATCGCCGCCATCGGCGCACCGGGAGAAGACGTTTCCGGCCTGCGGCCTGCGGCCGAAGGCGCGAAACCGCAAAATATCGAACAAGGAATTTCGAATACAGAAGTTAAGAGTACTCCTTCTGCGGTTCCCTGTTCGTCATTCGATGTTCGTGATTCCGGCCCGACCGGTGCTTCGCCGAGAGCAAAAAATCTGGCTTCTGCAAAAGGCATCGACGTTTCGATGCTCGCCGGCTCCGGTCCTGACGGCCGGGTGATTGAGCGCGACGTGAAAGCCGCACTGGACGGCAAAGCGGTTCTTTCTCCGGCGGCGAAAGCCAAAGCGGTTGCGGGCGGTTTGTCCGTTCCAAACACCGGCACTGGCATTGGCGGACGCGTACTGGCGGCTGACCTTTCCGAAGTGGCTCCGCAGAATATTGCCGCCGCGCTCAAGGCGCTCGATTTCCCCGGTGAGACCACAGAGATCGCGGTCAAGGGCGTACGAAAAGTGGTTGCCGGGCGCATGTTGGCCTCGTTGCAAAATACGGCCCAGCTGACCATGAACACGTCGGCCGATGCGCGCACCATGCTCGATTTCCGCGCCCGCTGCAAAGCGGCGCCTGAAGCGGTCGGTGTCGGCGGAATCACGCTCAACGATGTCGTACTGTTTGCCACGGTCCGCACGCTGGTGGATTTCCCTGAACTCAACGCCCACTGGCTCGTCAGTAAAATCATGCAATTCAGCGATGTACATCTCGGCTTTGCGGTCGATACGCCTCGCGGGTTAATGGTTCCAGTGATCCGGTTTGCCAACCGCCTGACGCTCAAGCAGATTTCCGCAGAAGCCAAACGGCTTGGAGCCGCTTGTATTAAAGGCACCATCGAACCGGATGAGCTGAAAGGCGGAACCTTTACTGTCACCAATCTCGGCGCGATGGGTATTGAAAGTTTTACGCCGGTACTCAATGCGCCGGAAGTCGGTATTCTGGGCGTCTGCTCGGTTCAGCCGAAGCCGGTTATGAAGAAAGACGGCGGCGTGGAATTTATTCCGCACATCGGACTTTCACTGACGTTTGACCACTGTGCGGCTGACGGCGCTCCGGCGTCGAAGTTCCTCGCGGCCTTACGCCAGAATCTGGCTGCATTTGACGTTTTACTGGTGCGCTGAGGAGTCAGAATCAATTACGTATTACTCGTTACGAATTAAGGAGTTATTATGGCTACAGAAGTTTTAATGCCGCGACAGGGACAATCCGTTGAGTCCTGTATCATTGTTGGCTGGAAGGTAAAAGAGGGTGATCAAGTTGCTGAAGGTCAGGCTCTGTGCGAAGTCGAGACCGATAAAGCCACGTTTGAAGTTCCTGCTCCGGCTGCCGGAACAGTTATCGGAGTTTTTTATGAAGCAGGCGCGGACGTGCCTGTTCTCAAAGTTATCGCCGCCATCGGTGCATTGGGAGAGGATGTTTCGGCGCTTCGCCCCGCAACAGCAGGGGTCAAGAGTCAGGAGACAGTAGTCAGTGCTCCTGTTGCGGCCCCGAAGATTGAAGTAAAAAAGCTGACTCCTGTTCCCCTCTCCCTGACTCCTTTGAATTCAGCTGGAGCTGAATTCGATATTATCATCATCGGCGCGGGACCCGGCGGTTATGTCATGGCCGAGCGGGCCGGACATCTCGGTAAAAAAGTTCTGCTGATTGAGAAACAGTATCTTGGCGGTGTGTGTCTGAACTGGGGCTGTATTCCGACCAAGACACTGCTTAACTCCGCCAAGCATTATGTTCACGCCAAGGAAGCACCGGAATTCGGTGTAACGACCGGTGAAGTGAAGTTTGATCTGACCAAGGCGATGGCCTGGAAAAATGAAGTGATTGATACGCTCCGTGCAGGCATCGCCTTCATGATGAAGAAAAACAAGGTCACGGTCGTGAACGGCGAAGCGAAGTTTCTCGGCCCGCGCAAGGTGCAGGTCGGCGACAAAGTTTATGAAGGAACCGACGTGGTGATCGCCACCGGTTCGTCGCCGTTTGTTCCGCCGATTCCCGGCGCGAAACAGCCGCATGTGATGACCAGCACGGAAATTCTGAGCATCGACAAGATGCCCAAAACGCTGACGGTTATCGGCGGCGGCGTGATCGGCATTGAGTTTGCCAGCTTCTTCAGCAGTCTCGGCGTCAAAGTCGACGTCATTGAAATGCTTGAAGAAATTATTCCTTTCATGGATCGCGAGCAGGCTAAGGAGTTCCGTAAGGCGCTTAAGGGCAAAGTGGAATTTAACCTTGGTTGCAAGGTTACGGCGATTGACGGTCACGAAGTGAAGTATACGAACGCCAAGGGCGAAGCGAAATCCATTCAGGCTGACCTTGTGCTGATGTCGGTCGGCCGCGTTCCGAACCTTGGAAACATGGGTTTCGAAGAAGCCGGACTCGACTTCGACCGCCGCGGCATCAAAGTGGATGAGCAGCAGCGCACGAATCTGCCGA
The DNA here is from genome assembly GCA_964398915.1 of uncultured Verrucomicrobiota bacterium. Taxonomy (GTDB): domain Bacteria; phylum Verrucomicrobiota; class Kiritimatiellia; order Kiritimatiellales; family Tichowtungiaceae; genus Tichowtungia. The sequence goes on along the minus strand of CAYNOR010000001.1, from coordinate 364,297 downwards.
ACGTCTACGCAATCGGCGATGTGACCGGTAAATCGCAGCTGGCGCACTCGGCGACCCGTATGGGCGAAGTGGCACTCAACACGATCTGCGGATGTCGCGACCGTTTCCGTATGAACGCGATTCCGTGGGCGGTTTATTCTATGCCTGAAGTCGCGGGGTGCGGTTACACCGAGGAACAGGCTCAGGCGGCCGGACATAAAGTCAAAACCGCCTCGTTGCCGCTGACGATGAGCGGACGTTTCCTTGCCGAAAACGGCAAGCGCGGTCCCGGCTCCGTTAAGGTCATCAAGGACGCGGACACCGACGTGCTGCTCGGCGTCCATATGGTGGGTGCAGGCTGTTCAGAAATGATTTACGGCGCGGCGGTGATGATCGAAGCCGAGCTGCGGATAAAAGATATTCAGGAGATTGTTTTCCCGCATCCGACGGTCGGAGAAGTTATGCGGGATGTAATGTTTTCACTGTAAAAGTTGAATTTTAAAAAGGAGAAAGAAAATGCCGAAGATTCAAAATGTATGTCCCAAAGAAGTCCGCAAAGCGGGCGAAATTACCTTCAAGCCGATCCCGGTCAATCAGTACAAGCCGGACTACAAGAAGGAAGTGAAAAAGTACGGCGTCGAGCGTCTCAAAAAGATGTATTACGACATGCTCGTCGTCCGTGAATTCGAAACCATGCTCAACCAAATCAAGGTGCAGGGTTCCTATTCGGGTGTCGAATACAACCATCCAGGTCCGGCGCATCTTTCGATCGGTCAGGAAGCCGCCGCTGTCGGTCAGGCGGTTCACCTTACCACGGAAGACTATATCTTCGGCTCACACCGCTCGCATGGTGAAATTCTCGCCAAGTGTCTCTCGGCGGTTTATCAGCTCGACGATGCACAGCTCACCAAAATCATGGATGAGTTTTTCGACGGTGCCACCGTCAAGCCAGTCAAGGACGGCTCACAGAAGAGCGTTAAGGATCTCGCCGAAGATTTCGTGCTCTACGGAACGCTGGCCGAAATTTTCGCCCGGCAGAATGGTTTCAATAAGGGGCTCGGCGGTTCGATGCACGCGTTTTTCATTCCGTTCGGCTCGATGCCGAATAACGCACTGGTCGGCGGCTCCGGCGATATTTCCGTCGGTTCGGCTCTTTTCAAGCTGATCAACCGCAAGCCCGGCATTGTGATTGCCAACATCGGCGACGCTTCGCTCGGTTGCGGCCCGGTCTGGGAAGGTTTCTGGATGGCCGCGATGGACCAGTACCGCAAACTGTGGGACAAAGAATTCGGTGCCCCGCCGGTGTTGTTTAATATCATGAACAACCACTACGGTATGGGCGGACAGACTGCCGGTGAAACGATGGGTTACGGTATGGTTGCCCGCATCGGTGCAGGTATTAATCCGGAACAGATGCACGCCGAGCGTGTGGATGGTTACAATCCGCTGGCCGTTGCTGACGCCACCGAGCGGCAGAAAAATATTCTGCTCGAAGGCAAAGGCCCAGCGTTGCTCGACGTTGTTACCTACCGCATCTCCGGCCACTCACCGTCCGATGCTTCGTCCTACCGCTCGAAAGAAGAGATCGAAGCGTGGGAAGCCAATGACTGCGTGAAACTGTTCGGTGAATATCTCATCAGCAATGGTGCACTGACCGCCGACGAAGCCGCCGCGCTGAAAGCAAAGGTTGTTGCTAAGATCACCAGGACGCTCAAGCTGGCGACCGATAAAACCGTTTCGCCGTACACCGACATCAACATCATCGAAGGGGTGATGTACTCCAACAAAAAGGTCGAAAAATTCGACGACCGCAAGCCGGATGTACTGATGACGATGGAAGAAAATCCGCGCGTGAAGAAGCTGGCTGGTAAGGCCCGTTATGCGTTTGATGCGGATGGAAAACCGATTGGCGCCAACCGGCTCTACACCTATCGCGACGGTATTTTTGAAGCCATGCTGCACCGCTTCTACACCGACCCGACGATGATTGCGTACGGTGAAGAAAACCGTGACTGGGGTGGAGCATTCGCCTGTTATAACGGGTTGACCGAGGCCATTCCGTATCACCGTCTGTTTAACTCGCCGATCTCCGAAGGCGCCATCGTCGGTTCCGCCTGCGGTTACGCGCTGAGCGGCGGACGCGTCTGCGTTGAGCTGATGTACTGCGACTTCATGGGCCGCGCCGGTGACGAAATCTTCAACCAGATTTCTAAATGGCAGTCCATGTCGGCGGGTATTCTCAAGATGCCGCTGGTTTTGCGCATCTCCGTTGGTAACAAGTACGGCGCACAGCACTCGCAGGACTGGGCCGCGATGGTCAATCATATTCCCGGTCTGAAAGTTTACTATCCTGCAACGACGTACGATGCGAAGGGAATGCTCAACCTGGCGCTGGCTGGCACCGACCCCGTCATCTTCTTTGAATCGCAGAAGACCTACGGTATCGGCGAAATGTTCGAGAAGGGCGGCGTGCCGGAAGGTTACTACGAAACGCCGGAAGGCGAACCTGCCGTCCGTCGCGAAGGGAAAGATCTCACGATCATCACCGTCGGGCCGGTGCTTTACACCGGCATCAAAGCGGCGGATGTGCTGAAGGCCAAGTACGGTCTGGACGCCGAAGTGATCGACCTGCGTTTCGTTAATCCGCTCAACTACGACAAGATCGTCGCGTCGGTGAAGAAAACCGGCCGTGTTGTACTGGCGTCCGATTCCGTCGAACGTGGAAGTGCACTGCACAACATTGCCGCCAATATCACCCAGCTCTGCTTCGATCACCTCGACGCTCCGCCGGTGGTTATTGGCGCGAAGAACTGGATCTCGCCAGCCGCTGAAATGGAAACGGATTACTATCCGCAGCCCGACTGGATGGTCGACGCGATCCACCAGCGCATTCTGCCGCTGCCGGGACATGTCGTGAAGCACAACTACACCACCGGCGAAATGCTGCGCATCAGCCGCAAAGGGGTGTAGAAGCGCAGAACACTGAACGTCGAATAACGAATGCCGAAGGGGTTAAAGCCTTCGGCATTTTTTTTCAGTCTGCTGGCTTTGAAAAGATTTCTTCGGGGCCATAGTGCGAACCCATAAGATCCGTTGCACAGCAGAAAGGCTTTTCGAAGGGGTGAGTTGGGGCAAAGGCTTGAACGGTTTACGCCATCAAAACCAGCGGGCTGAACTATCTCTTCCGGTACGGCATACAGAATCCTGAGCGAAAATAGATTTTCCAGGCTTTGGAGTCGGCGGTTAAACGCGGGGGATAAGTGCTTGCCTCAAAACAGAGAGCAGATTATCTTCCTGCCTCTTTCGGGCCCGTAGCTCAGTTGGTCAGAGCAGGAGACTCATAATCTCTTGGTCCTCGGTTCAAGTCCGAGCGGGCCCACCATTTCGGCTTTTCCCCGCAGACGGGGGTAAGGGTGATGAACCCGTTAAGGAAATCAAATGAGCAATCTGATCAGAAAATCTGTGGAAGCGATGAGCGGCTACGTTCCGGGCGAACAGCCGAAGGGCGAGGGCATTGTTAAGCTGAACACGAATGAAAATCCGTGGCTTTGCTCGCCGGAGGTGCGCGATATTCTGAACGAGATTGATATCGCCGAACTGGCGAAGTATCCCGATCCGCTTTGCACCGAAGTGCGCAAGGTGATTGCCGAAAAGCATGAGGTCGGAATTGGTAATATTTTCGCCGGTAACGGTTCAGACGAAATTCTGGCGCTTTGCATTCGCGCATTTTCGGAGCGCGACGGCTCGGTCGGTTATTTTGATCCGTCCTATTCGCTCTATCCGGTACTCGCTCAGATTGAGCAAATCGCAACGAAGCCGGTGACTCTGGATGATAATTTCGAATGGAAGATGCCGAAAGGTTATAAAGCGTCGGTTTTCTTTCTGACCAATCCCAACGCGCCAACGGGTATGCTGTTTCCGAAAGCCAAGGTTGAAGCGTTCATTAAAACCTTTCCCGGCGTGGTGGTGATTGATGAAGCCTATGTCGATTTCTCCCGCGAGAGCTGCATGGAATTCGCGACGAAATACGACAACGTGCTGGTGGCGCGTACGCTTTCGAAATCCTATGCGCTGGCGGGTATCCGCTTCGGCTATTGCATCGGCGCGAAACCGCTGATTGATGCACTGCATAAGATCAAAGATTCCTACAATGTCAGCCGGTTGACGCAGGAGCTGGCACGTGTCGCTTTGCTTGATGAAGGCACGATGGAAGCGATCACAGCGGCTGTCAAAGGAACGCGGGAGCTGGCCGCCAGAGAGCTCGCGGATATCGGGTTTAAAGTATATCCGTCCGAAGCCAACTTTATCTGGGTGAAGCCGCCCAAACCCGGCGCGCAGAAAATTTTCGAAGCCCTTCGCGATCGTAATATCTTCATTCGTTGGTTTGATGGCGACCGCACGCGCGACTATTTGCGCATTACGGTCGGAACAAACGAACAGATCATGGCGCTGGTTGAGGCCATTGAAGAAATTCTCGGCAAGTAGAGAGAACGATTAACGATAATTGATGAATGCTGAATCATTCATGTTTTGCAGGGGAAAAATCATGACCTGTCCGAACAAAGAAAAGAATCTGGCGGCCTGCAGTTGCACCTACAGTTGTGCGAAAAGAGGACTGTGTTGCGAATGCGTAGCGTATCACCGCGCTAAAGGACAGATTCCCGGATGCTTTTTCTCAAAAGAAGGCGAAGCAACCTATGACCGTTCCGCCGCCGCCTTTTGCGGTGATTGTGCGGGTTAATAGTTATCAGCGAGCGCGGTGATCAGTTTTTGAAGCTTCCGAGTGACCAATAAAGAATAACGAGGGTGTCTCCCCAACCCTATTTCTGCGTGGCTTTGAACGCGGCGAAGGCATTGGCTTCCTGATTGAGCGCTTCGAACGCTTTCGTTTTTTGCAGGCGGTCGTAGAGCTCTTTTTCATTGGCGAGCTGGTCGACGATGAATTTAGGGTCGAGCACCATGATCGCGTAGGCCGTAAAGGTGTGTCCTGTGGCTTCATATTTCAGTGTCTGTGCGATACTTCCGCTGATCTGTCCTGTGAGCGCCTTTTTGGCATTATTGAATCCCGACAGGAAGAGTGAGTCGAAGGGGATGCCGGTTTCTTCTGAGAAGGCGTTCTCCAGAACAGTGAGGCGGGCCTCCAGCCGTTGTGCGAGTTCCTTGCGTCCGTTTACTTTGGCTTTGTTGAGCGCCAGCTCGAGACTTTTTGATTCTCCAGCGCCGACCGCGGCCAACCCGCCAGCTTCAACCAGTTCGGTGGACAGTTTTTGCATTTCTTCCGGGAGCGATGACGGCGTCATCGGCACGGGGATTTGCTCTGTTGTAACCGGTGCAGAAGCAGCAGGTACTTCAGGCTCGGGTGTGACAACCGGGGCTGGTTTAGTTGTCATGCAGCCCGATAGCAGGGCAGCGGTGAGGGCGAGAGTTGCAAAAAACAGTGATTTTTCCATAGTGGATCTCTTTATTTTCGGTTAGCGGTTATTTCCCCGTATTTTCAACTGGAACAAAATAGAGCATTCGCGAAAGGGCGGCAACCGATAAATCGGGTGTTTCGGCTTGAGATAATGAGCTTCTATCCTTATAACCGATGCCTATTTTCCCACGGAAAGGAATGTTCATGCATATAGTAGTCTGTATTAAACAGGTTCCGGATTCGGATAAGGTCACGATTGATCGCGAGACCAATCGCCTCAATCGCGCCGGGGTTCCGAGTATTATTAACCCTTTTGATGAAAACGCGCTGGAAATGGCGTTACAACTCAAAGATAAACACGGCGGCAAGATCACCGTCATTTCCATGGGGCCCCCGCAGGCGGAAGAGGCGCTTCGTACGGCACTTTCCCATGGCGCGGATGATGCGATCCTGATTTCCGACCGCAAATTCGGCGGCGCGGATACCTGGGCCACGTCCTACACCATTACGCTGGCGCTCAAGAAGCTGGTCGAGCCGGTTGACTTGATCCTCTTTGGCAAGCAGGCGATTGACGGCGATACCGCGCAGGTCGGCCCGGGCGTTGCCCATTTCTACGGCGTACCGATGATCACCTATGCCAAATCATGCGAAGTAACCGAAACCGGCTTTCGCGTTCAACAGGTAACGGATCACGGGTATAACGTCTGGGATGTCGAAAAACCGGCCGCGCTGACGGTGGTTAAAGAGGCAAATTCTTTGCGCATGCCGTCGCTTAAGAAAAAAATGGCTGCCAAAAAAGCCGAGATCCCGGTCTGGGGCGTTGAGCAGCTTCAACCCGAAGAAGGCAAAATCGGTCTGGCCGGTTCTCCGACCAAGGTGAACAAGGTTTTTGCTCCGCCGGTGAAGCTCAACAAGGAAATCCTTTCCGGTGAACCGGCGGATATGGTCAAAGAACTTATTTTTAAACTGCGGGAGAAGAAGGTCCTATGAGCACCAATAAAGAAATCTGGGTTTACGCGGAACAGGAAAACGGCAAGCTGGCCGGTGTGGTTTTCGAATTGCTGTCCGAAGGCCGCAAACTGGCAGCCAAATCGGGCTTCACCCTTTGCGCCGTGCTGGCCTCGGCTGGCGGCAAGCCGATGCATCAGGAGCTGTTTAATTACGGCGCAAAGAAAATATACAACGTCGAAGATCCCAAGCTGGACACATATCAGAACGACTATTTCTCCAAAGTCATGGCCGATTTGATCAAGGCGAATAATCCGGAAATTGTCCTCTACGGAGCCAGCACCATCGGTCGCAGCCTCGCGCCGACTGTCGCCGTCATGGGCTGGGCCGGTCTCACGGCCGATTGCACCGAGCTCGATTTTGACACCGAACGCCAGTGCCTGCTTCAGACACGTCCGGCTTTCGGCGGCAATATCATGGCCACCATCATCTGCCCCGATCATCGGCCTCAGATGTCGACCGTCCGTTCCAACGTTTTCAAAAAAGAGCGCGTCAGCGAGCACGAAACGGGTGAAGTCGTCGACGTGAAAATTGACCTTTCCGGTGTCAAAGAGCGCATGAAACGGGTTGAAAGCGTTGTCGAAGAAGTCAACACCGTCGACCTTAAAGCCGCCGAATATATCGTTTCTGGTGGACGCGGCATCGGCGCGCCGGAAAACTTCAAGGTGGTTGAAGGGCTGGCTGGAGCCCTCGGCGGCGCGGTGGGCGCCTCGCGCGCTACTGTTGATGCCGGCTGGATTTCGCATCACCACCAGGTTGGGCAGACCGGTAAAACCGTTTGTCCTCTGGTTTACATTGCCTGTGGTATCTCCGGAGCCATCCAGCATCTGGCCGGTATGCAAAGCGCCGACCTCATTATCGCCATTAATAAAGATCGCGACGCGCCGATTTTTGACGTGGCCGACTTCGGTCTGGTTGGTGACCTGCATCAGATTGTGCCGGAATTTACCAAGCAGATTAATGCGCTGAGAAGTTAGAACCCATGAGTGAAGATGCCTCCATAATTCCGGTCGAGCGGGTTGAGCAGTCGATTTACTTGATTCGGGGGCATAAAGTGATGCTGGATCGCGATCTGGCCGCGTTGTATGGCGTGGAAACGAAAGCCCTGAACCAGGCAGTAAAACGAAATACAGATCGCTTCCCATCCGATTTCGTATTCAGACTGTCCAATGACGAAACTCAAGAACTGGTCACAATCTGTGACCGGTTCCGGACACTTAAGCACTCTACTTCAAACCCGCTGGTATTCACTGAGCAGGGCGTTGCCATGCTTTCTGGTGTTCTCAGAAGCCCGCGAGCTGTCGAGGTTAACATCGCAGTGATGCGAACATTTGTTAAAATGCGCCGGATGCTGGAGTCCAGCGAAGAACTGTCGCGCAAGCTGGCGGAGCTGGAGGCGAAGTACGACGAACAGTTTCGTGCCGTATTTGAGGCGATTCACGAGCTGATGATTCCGCCGGAGCCGAAGAAGAATCCCATCGGCTTTCATGTGCGCGAAGAGCCGGGCGTTTATACGGTTCGAAAAATTTCGTAAAAACAGGAATTACAACCTTGGAAAATGTCGTCATTATTGGAACGGGACCGGCCGGTTTAACCGCCGCTGTTTATACGGCGCGTGCCAACCTGAATCCGCTGGTGATCGAAGGCTTTCAGCCCGGCGGGCAGCTGACGACAACGACTGAAATTGAAAACTTCCCCGGGTTTCCTGAAGGAATTTCCGGTTCCGAGCTGATGGATATCACCCGCAAACAGGCCGAACGCTTCGGCACACGGTTTAAGTCCGGCGAAGTGGTTTCGACTTGTCTCACTTGCCAGCCGCACAGTATTACACTGAGTGACGGCGAGAAGATTGAAGCAAAAACCATCATCATTGCCACGGGTGCGAGTGCTCAGTATCTCGGCATCGAATCCGAACAGAAATTAATCGGACGCGGCGTTTCCGGATGCGCCACCTGCGACGGTGCGTTTTATCGCGATGTTCCTGTCGCCGTGGTCGGCGGGGGCGATACCGCCATGGAAGATGCGCTCTTCCTCACGCACTTTGCCTCCAAAATCACCGTCATTCACCGCCGCAACCAGTTTCGCGCATCGCAGATCATGGTGGACCGCCTGCTGGCTCATCCGAAGGTTGAAGTGATTTGGGATTCGGTCATTGATGAAGTGCTGGATGTTGCCAAAAAAGAAGTGACCGGGCTGAGAATCCGTAATATCAAAACCAATGCGGTTTCTGAACTGCCGGTGAACGGGCTTTTTGTCGCCATCGGCCACAAGCCGAACACGAAACCGTTTGCCGACCAGCTTGATGTGGATCACGCCGGTTATCTGATCACCAAAAACACCCGCACGAATATCGACGGTGTGTTTGCGGCGGGTGATGTACAGGATCCGGTTTACCGGCAGGCCGTCACGGCGGCCGGTTCGGGCTGTATGGCCGCGCTGGAGGCTGAACGCTATTTAGGGAGCATGGAATAGGGGATCAACTAAGGAGAACAGTATGGGCGAAATCAATTATGGACTGACGGAAGAGCAACTCGAAATCCGAGCCATGCTCGATGAATTCGGCAAAGAACGTGTAGTACCGGTTCGTGCTGAGTTGGACGAAAAAGGCATCTTTCCTTCGGACTTGCTCAAGGAGCTTGGCAAGATGGACATGATGGGTCTTTACATCGATGAGGCATACGGCGGAATGGGCGTGGGACATCTTGGTTTCTGCGTCGCCGTTGAAACCCTCAGCAAATATTGCATTGGCGTTTCTGTATCGTACGCCGCCAATGCCCTCGGCGCTGACCCGATTATCATCGGCGGTTCTGAAGAGCAGAAGAAAAAATATCTTTCTCCGCTCGCCACCGGTGAAAAATGGGCCGCCTTCGGATTGACCGAACCGAATGCCGGTTCTGATGCAGGCGGTATTGCCACGACCGCTGTCAAAAAAGGCGACAAATATATTCTCAATGGCACTAAGCAATGGATCACCAACGGCGGCGAAGCCGACACGTACACCATTCTGGCTGTCACCAATAAAGCCAAAGGCGCCCGCGGCGTTTCCTGCTTCATTGTTGAAAAAGGCATGCCCGGCTTCAGCTTCGGCAAGAAGGAAGACAAACTCGGTATCCGTGCTTCCGCCACCCGCGAGCTCATCTTCCAGGACTGCGAAGTCCCAGCAGAAAACCTCATTGCTAAAGAAGGTATGGGATTCCTGCTCGCCATGAAGACCTTCGACATTTCCCGGCCGGGTATTGCCGCGCAGGGCGTTGGTCTCGCGCAAGGTGCATTGGACGAAGCGGTCAATTATGCCCGCGTTCGCCATCAGTTCGGCAAGCCGATCATCGCTAACCAGGGCTTACAGTGGATGCTGGCCGACATGGCAATGAAGGTTGAGACAGCCCGCGCCATCACCTACGCCGCCTGTAACACGATTGACGGTGGCGAAAAGGATGTTTCTAAAATATCCGCTATGTGCAAATGCTACGCTGGCGATGTTGCCATGTCTGTTACCACCGATGCACTGCAGGTCTTCGGCGGCTACGGATTCATGAAAGAATATCCGGCTGAAAAGATGATGCGCGACGCCAAGATCCTTCAGATCTACGAAGGTACCAACCAGATTCAGCGCGACGTCATCGGCGCGGCACTCATCAAAGAGTACGCCTCGAAGGCCAGGTAACAGGTCCAAAGGTTGGAAACGAAAGCCGCTCCGGAAACGGAGCGGCTTCTTTATGGCATCAACTCCGCAGGATATTCGGTACAGGAGCGGCCAGCGCCCGTACCCGCAGTGAGAAGGATTTTTTGTGGCGTCCGGCGGGCGCGGTAATGAAAACCGGGAATCATCTGTTTGATTCCATATTGGAAAAACCACAGGAGATCGTTACAGTACGTCCATGAACATTTTCCAAAAAATAATTAACCGTGAAATTCCGGCGACCATCGTTTATGAAGATGACGGCATCCTTGCGTTCATGGATATCGGCCCGATTATCAAGGGTCATACACTGGTTGTTCCAAAAATCTGCTACGATCCCGTAACCGAAACACCCGATGAGGTGCTGTCCGGACTGATGTCCGTTTGCAAACGGATTGCTGCTGCGCAAATCAAAGGACTCGGCGCGGAGGGTGTTAATATTATTCAAAATAACGGCGCGGCGGCGGGACAGGTTGTGCCGCATATCCATTTTCATGTTATTCCCCGTTTTGCGGACGATGGGCACCGCTGGAACTGGGATGCAAAAAAATACGACAGCCCGGCTGAAGTGGAAAAGGTTGCTGCAAAAATCCGCGAGGGGCTGGTCTGATGAAAACGCCGAATGCTGAAAAACTGCTGGACGGCATTCTGGCCCGCGACACGCGCTATACCGTCGAGGCCTATGCGTTTGTCCGTGCGGGTCTTGACTATACGGTGCGTCGACTCGAAAAACCTCGGCATGTCAGCGGGCAGGAATTGCTCGATGGCATCAGAGAATTCGCGCTGACGGAATTCGGCCCGATGACCAAAACCGTTCTTAACGGGTGGGGTATCAAGCGGACCGAAGATGTTGGAGAGATCGTTTTCAACATGGTCGAAACGGGATTGCTCGGGAAAACCGAAAAAGACAATCGCGCCGATTTCGCCAACGGCTACGATTTTGACGATGCTTTTCGCAAGCCCTTCAGGCCCCACAGTGCGGGCAGGCTTTAGCTGATAAACTGCCCGGCCGTTTCCAGAATGGTCTCGATATCCGTTTCAGTAACGTCTGAAAACCAGATGCCCTGCGGATAAAGAAGTACATTCGGACCCTGAGCACAAAGGCCGAGACATCCGGAGCTTGAAATGCGCACCTTGCCGTTCCATCCGCGTGCATTCGCTGATTCCTTTAACTTATCCTTCAACCGGTCGCCGCCTTTTGCACCGCAACCGGGATTGGACGGATTGTTTTCGCGGATATTTGAGCAGACGAAGATATGGCAGAGATAAGGTGAGTTTTGTTTTTTCATCATGGAGCCTCCGGTTCAGAACGGCTGAAGTATAAATGAAACCCGCGCCGAAGGAACAGCGGAATGTTGTGCCGCCCGCTGTAAAGGTCGCTTGACGCTAAATGCCAATCAGCGCAAATTATCGCGCAATGAAACTTGGCATAGAACGAATCAGTTTTTATACGTCGCAGTATTTTCTCGATTTGAAAACACTGGCGGCTGCGCGTGGTGTGGAGCCGGATAAATTTTACGTCGGCATCGGACAGGAAAAGATGGGAATTCCGCCGCCGGACGAAGATGTTGTCACAATGGCCTCCAACGCGGCATTCCGCCTGAAGGAGCAGGGCGGACTGGAAGGTGTTGAGGCGGTGCTGTTTGCGACAGAGAGCGGAATCGATCAGTCCAAGGCCGCTGGTATGTTTGTACACGGATTGCTGGGTCTGCCGGAGCGCTGCCGTGTGGTGGAGTTGAAACAGGCCTGCTATAGCGCGACCGCCGCGTTGCGGTTGGCAATGGGCCTGGTTGCCATGAAGCCGAAGAGTAAAGTGCTGGTGCTCGCTTCCGATGTCGCCCGCTACGCCCTCGGCAGTCCCGGTGAATCGACACAAGGTTGCGGCGCGGTCGCTTTCATTGTTTCCGCCAGTCCCCGTCTGCTTGTTATCGACCCCGAAGCCGGGTTTTATGCGGACGACGTGATGGATTTCTGGCGGCCCAACTATCTTTCGGAGGCGCTGGTCGACGGCAAGTATTCGACGATGGTTTATATCAAAGCGCTGCTGGAGTCGTGGAAGCAGTATGCGGAAGAGAGCGGACGTTCTCTGAGTGACTTTGCCCGCTTTTGTTACCACATTCCGTTCACCCGTATGGCTGAAAAGGCGCACCAGAAACTGGCGAAGGGACTTTCAGACGAGGAAACGCAGAACGTTATCGGCGAATCGCTCATTTACAGCCGGAGCGCGGGCAACTGTTATTCGGCTTCGCTGTATGTCGGGCTTTGTTCGCTGCTCGACCATGCGGTGGAAGATTTAGCCGGCAGGCGTATCGGATTCTATAGCTATGGCTCCGGTTGCGTCGGCGAATTTTTCAGCGGTGTTGTACAGAAAGACTATCGCGGCTCGCTGTTCACAGAAGCGCATCAGCAGATGCTCGCCGGGCGCACGGAGCTGACCTTTCAACAGTACGAAGATATTTATCACTACGGCATTCCGACCGACGGCGGCGGTCACACTTTTCCGCAGTATCGTACCGGCCCGTTTCGTTTTGCCGGAATGCAGGATCATAAGCGCATTTACGCGAAGGCCCGAATCTGATTGAATACAGCTGAATGAAAGCCATTTCCCCAGGTAAACTGATTTTAAGCGGCGAGCATTCCGTAGTTTACGGAAAACCGGCGGTGGCGATGGCCATTGATCGCAGTGTCACGGCCACTATTGAGGATTCCGACGACGGACGCATCTCATTTGAAATGCAGGATATCAGCGAGCGCGACTCATTCACTATGCTGGCACTTCAGGATTTTAAACGCCGCGCGCTGAATAACTATCATTTGTTTCTTGAAGGTAAGATGGGCATTCGCGATGTGCTGCACAAGCCGGTTGATCTCTTCAAGTTCGGGTTCATCACCGTGCTCGACGGGCTGCATCGCCAGCTGGATCGCGGTATCGTCATAAAACTGAAATCCAGCATTCCGGTCGGCAGCGGCATGGGATCCTCGGCGGCAGCGGTACTCAGCGAGCTGCGGGCTCTCGGCCACTATCTGCGCGTCGATTTCAAACCCGAGTGGTATTACGAATTCAGTCTGGAAGCTGAAAAACTCCAGCATGGTCACCCCAGCGGCGTGGATTCCTATATTTCGCTGTATGGCGGATGCGCCGCCTTTCAAAACGGTTCGGCCCGCTCCGTACCGCTGCCGCGCATGAAAATGTATCTTGTTGAAACCGGCACGCCTGAAACAACCACCGGCGAGTGTGTCGTGCAGGTTAAAGAGCAGTTTCAGAATGACCTGATATGGAATGACTTTGAAGCAGTCACGAACGAAGTCGAAAAAGCGGTGCGCGAAAATAACAGCGAACTGATGCGCTCTCTGCTCCGTGAAAACCACCGGCTGCTCTGCCGCATCGGCGTTGTACCGCAAAAGGTCCGGCAGTTTATTGACGATGTGGAAACCGCTGGCGGTGCCGCCAAAATCTGCGGCGCGGGCGCAATCCGCGGACAGAACGGCGGCGTGGTTCTCGTGCTGGCCGACTTTATGCCCGTTGCGCTGGCCGCCAAATACGGCTACAAAGTTTCGCCCGTCCGCGGCGACCCGCTGGGAACGAGAATTGTCTAATGGGAACCTGAAATCAGAATAATTATGGACAGAATAATTTTCATAACGCTTGTCACCCTGAATCTCTACTAATCATTCTGTCCATAATTATTCTGATCATAATCCTGACGCTATGAAGCAACACCGCATACAAGTCTCGGCACCTGGTTCACTCATGTTGCTGGGCGAACACGCCGTGCTTCATGGACGTCGAGCACTGGTTTGTGCCATCAATAAACGAATCACCGTTTCACTGACTCCCGTTAGCACGCCGGTTCTACGGATCGTTTCCGACCTTGGAGTCTATGAAGCGCCGCTCGACAATCTGAAGGATCATCCTGACTTCCGTTTTGTACTGGATGCGGTAAAGCAGTATCCGCTGGAGCAGGGAATTGAACTGAAGATCGAATCAGAATTTTCGAGCGACATCGGCTTTGGCTCGTCCGCCGCCGTTACGGTCGCCACCCATGCCGCACTGATAGGGTTTTATCACAACCCACCCCGTCCGTCGTTTTACTCCGGCCACCCCTCCTGTGGAGGGGATCTTTTAAATTCCCCTCCGTTGGAGGGGTGCCCGCAGGGCGGGGTGGGTTCTTTCGACCCGATATTTTTGAATGAACTTTTTAAACGCAGTCTGGCGACGATTCATCGCGTTCAGGGACGCGGTTCCGGCGCAGACGTGGCGGCGAGTGTTTTCGGCGGTGTCGTGGCCTACCGCGCCGACCCGTTGGAAATTCAACAAGTGGGTGCTGATGTCCAAAACGTAGAGCAAGCGTCCCGCTTGCTTTCTGCCTCCGGCAGCTCCACCAAAGGTGAAAAACAAGCGGGACGCTCGTTCTACTTTCCGTTAACGGCGGTTTACTCAGGCTCCAAAATGAAAACTGCTGATGTCATCCGCCTTGTTGAAGAACGCCGCGCCCTGAATCCCGATTATTTCGAACGGATCTTCGACCGGATGGATGCCTCCGTCGGCGAGGTTGTTTCTGATTTTCAATCCCTCGGAAAGAAATTGGTTGAAAATCAATTTCTTATGGAAGAGATGGGCCTTTGTAATGCCTTGCTGGCCGAAATCATCGGCAGCTTCCGGTCGGCGAAAATACCGGCAAAAATTTCCGGCTCCGGCCTCGGCGACTGCGCTATCGGCCTCGGCGATTTTCCAACGATTGGAAAATTTCAAACGTATAGCCTGAAGGTCGATCCGGGCGGGGTTTTATAACGTTTGCATCACTCTGAACCGCCGGAGGCGGTGATAGAGTGCGTGCTCTGGTTGGGATTGTTTTTATTCAACTCTTTTGATTGAAGCGTTTGCGTCTCTGTTTGCTTAAGCTTTTCCGTAATTCGATTTTTTTCTCTTTCTTTCGCTTCTGGAGAAAGCATTGGAATCAAAGATAAGGCGATTGTTAACATCAAGATGCTGAGTGATCCTGCCAGCATGAATGTTGCTGTCTTGATGGGTTTTGGAACGTCCCGACCTGTCTTTTTGCGTAACGCAGTAACCCTTGCTAGATCAATAAAAAGAAGTGGCGGGCAAAAGACACCGCTCCATGTTATTGCCATCTTGTCTTTTTTCATTTCTGGGCGCACTCGAAGCAGGAACAAAAGAACACTTCCGAGGCCAAGCACGTAAGAAGCAAGAAATCCGATTTTTAATATTTCAAAGCTAAACATTTATCTTATCCCAATGGCGCGTTGACCAGCGACGGATTGACTGTAGCGAGCTTGCTCGCGGCAGGCAAGCCGTTGATGGTCCAACGTATGGTTGAACGACGCGAAGCGGCGGACGGCCATACTTGGACGAAGGCAACGTTTCGCGTCACTCTGAGCGGGCGGAGCAAGCGATAGAGTGCAGGCGGGTGGTTGGACAAGTTTTATTTTGGTCTCGGCATTTGCTTACTTAGTGCTTCCAGAAAATCATGTTCAGGACATTTCCATCCGGCTTGTTCGGCTAGTTTCACCTTGTCCCATGCAGAGGCATAGTCACCTTTGTAATACAGAGTAAACGCCCAGTTGGAGTATGCGTCCTTTTTTACTGAGTCATCAGGTGCAAGATTCAACGCTTTATTGTAGAGCGCAATAGCTTTGTCAAGCGTCTGGACATCTCCTTTAGCGCCAAGGATTGTATAATTTTGTGCAGCATTAAGCAGAAGGTTCGCATTGTTCGGATTCAGGCCCACAGCTCCATCGAAGTACTTCCTTGCCTCATCCGGATATCCTCGTATGGATGCGCAAACGCCAAACCCCCAATAGGCTTCATAGTTGTTTTCCCAAAGAAGCCAGGCCCCATTAAATGAACGCATAGCCAAATCTACGTCCGCATTCAGGATATATTTGTCCTCTGGAAGGGGCGTTGAAATATGCGTCCACCCATCTTGAGCCGCAATAGCGGATGCCCTCTCTCGGCTTCCGTATTTTTCTATCGTTTCTTCAATGTAAGCTTTATAAAGCTTTTCCATCTCTCCATGAGGAGATCCCTTATACATCGCCAGTTCTGGATCGGTTTTGTAACGAACGTGGGTGTAGTCAAGAAATGAACAGCCACTCGTCGCAACGCACAGAATTCCAGCTATAAGTATGTTCGATGTTTTCATGTTTTCTGTGTCCATAGTATTATCCATCAACGATTTTTCGGAGGCTAGATTGGCCGGGCGTGTTTTGCAACTGGCATTTTTTTTAAAGTCTCTGAAATATTGTGTTGGGACCGCCGATTTTGACGGAGAGCATTCATCGAATGAATGATACGAAATTAACTTAATGAGTATTTTTTTCACCACCCGCTTCGCTAGAGCAGACTTCGGAGTAAGGCAGAGAACCTCTGGCCATCGTTTATTCCAACCCTTGCCTTTATCCTCTGAACTCCTCGGAGGTTTCTCTAGCGAAGCGGGTGGTAGAACATTTCTTGTTTTAATCTGATCAATACCAATCAAATTGATTCCGTATGAGAGTGCTATCCATCAAAAGCTGGGGGTTGAATGGATGGTATTCCTTAAGCCGCCGCGACGACGTTGCCGTTTTTGCGGACCATAAACCATTGCATGGGCAGGCCAACGGCCGCTTTGAAGAGTCCTTTGCCGACAAAGAATACTAACACAAAGCCGATGCTTAGCGAGGCCAGCACGAGCTTGCCGACGTTGCGCAGGCTGAATCCTGCAACGAAGCTGGCGCAGAGGCTGGAAATGAGCATACCGCACGTGAGCAGAAAGCTGCTGGTTGTATCCATGAGCAGGTCGGTAAAGGTGTACGGTCCGCCGACCGGTTCGATGCCCCAGGCGCTGGCAATGTTCAGTATGCCGAACAGCGTGGTGAGGATGAAACAGGTGACCATGACGTAGCCTCCGCCAAAACAGATTGCGGCGAATTTGGTGCGGGTACGGGTCAGTCGTGAGAGCAGCAGATTGCGTCCGTGATTCATGAAGGCGCGCATAACGCCGTAGGCCCAGCGCATTTGCTGGCGGAAGAGGTCGCGCGGGGTGTGAGGAACTTCGCAGACGCAATGCAGGTCTTCGAGATAGACGATGTGTTTACCGGCGGCGATGACGCGCAGGGAATAGTCTACATCTTCGGTGAGTGCACCGGGCGTCCAGCCGCCGTTTTCAATGAGCAGGTCTTTACGGACCAGTTCGCCGGAACCGCAGAAAACGCCGGTATGGGCAAACCGTTTGATGAAGGGAAGAATGACAACGTGAATGACATTGATAATGCCCGCGCCCATTAGTGTGGTGTGGTTCTGGTGAACATTGGCGATGCGCCAGGCGGCCTGCACACCCGCCAGCGAAGGGTCTTTGATGACGGGTTGCACCAGCCGGCGCAGAAAATCCCGTTCGGGGAGAAAGTCGGAATCGAGAATCAGGATGAAGTCGCCGGTGGTCTGTTCAAGCATGTGGTTGAGGTTTCCGGGCTTGAAGCCGGCATTGTTTCCGCGCCGGCAAACTTTTACCCGGGGACGTTCAGCGGCAAAGGCGTTGATCTGCGCGGAGATTTCCGGCTTGTTGCTGTCGTCACCGATCAGGATCTGGAGCCGGTCTTCGGGATAATCAAAGGCCAGGCAGCGCGCCGCACAGTTTAATGCGGCCAGTTCGTTATAGGTGGGGATCTGGACGGTGATGCGCGGGAATTCGGCGGGATTATTCTGTTCCGCCAAAACGGTGCGGCGGCGCAGTATGAGCGTAATGACGGTGAGCAGAAAATAAGCCGCTGACAGAACAAACGTTGTCATCATGACAACGTCGAATCCATACCGGATTAATTCGTTTGCCTGATTCATAGTTATCCGTTGAGCCAGTTTCTGATTTCATCGGAAAGCGGTTTTACAGCAGCAACCTCAACTTCAACGGCTTCGCCGCTGGCGGTTGGTACTTTAACCCGGTCTCCGGCTTTTGCGCCTGAAAGTGCGTTTGCCATGCCGGTCTGGGAGGAGATGATGTGCAGGGTTTCGTCTTGGTCCCATTCACCGAGAATGTAGTAGGTCTCGCGATTTCCGTCGGCGTAGATGATTTCGACGCCGGTGGCAATGCCGACGATGTTGTGCGGGAAGTCCTTAAAATCGGTCGGTTTGACTTCGTCGAGCGCTTTTTGCAGTTCCTCGGCCTGCAGGCCGAGCAGACGTTGTTTTTCCTTCGCAAATTTGAATTCGGAGTTTTCGCGCAGGTCGCCGTAGCTGCGGGCCAGTTCGATTTCTTTTGAGTTTTCCGGAATCTCTTTTTTGATGATGTGTTCGAACTGGTCTTTACGAGCCTGATAGCTGCGTTTGGAGGTGATACGCTGTTTCTTCTCTTTCGGCGCGGCATTGTTTTTGCGCAGAACGACTTCATGCAGGTCGGGGCAGAGTTTGATTACTTTGGCCTGCAGCGATTGCCGGTCGAGTTTGCTCCATGCGGGGGATTCGCTGATGCGCCGCATGAAGTCGCGTCGTTGCGAGTCGCTCATGGCAGCGAGAATGCTTTTGAGCGATTCGGTGTTCTCGATCTGTTCACGGAGCTGGTTCTGTGCGCGCAACGCTGCGCCGCCATGTTCCTGTTCGATGAGTTCAATCGTTTGGAGTGCGAGGTCGGCCTTGTTGGTGAGCTGCCAGCCGGCGGCGCGTTCTTCATTACGCAGAATCCAGAGCAATAGCGCGGGACTGCATGCGCGGCGGCGGATGGTGTCGCGGATCTGTTCGGCCAGCTCCGTTTCAGCGCCGTTGCGGATGAGCGCGTCGACGGTTTCATTCAGTGCGGTGGTGCCGAATTCCGGCAGACGGCGAAGCAGAAAACTCCGGGCGGTTTCGGAAGCGGTGAAGAGCCGGCTGATGAATGCCTGCATGAAGCGGGAAGGCAGTTCTTCGAGCAGGGCGGGCAGGTCGGTGCGCCGGGCCAGTTTGGTCAGTTCTGCAGCGCAGTCTACACCTTCGGGGTCGACGCCGATCTGTTCGGCATAAACCAGCGCCTGTGCGATCCAGCCCGGCTGATTGAGTGATCCGCCTTTGACAGCGAAGGCCAGACGGTTGGCAACGGCCTCGTTCATGTAGGGTTCCAATGTCTGGAACTTTTGCGTCAGGATTTCTTCCAAGTTTTGGAAAACGGCAGGCATGTCGCGCTCGTTTTTGAATTTTTCAAACCAGGACTGATCGTACGCTTTGGCTTTACGGCGCAGGCGCAGCGGCTCGGTGCGTTTGGCGGGGACTTCGATGAGCGGGTCGTTTTTGAGGTCTTTCCGTGCCGCATCCCAGAATTTTTTCCATTCGGCTTCCGTGGCGATCAGGTCGGGTACGAGATGATCCTGAATCAGATTCAGAGAAAGCGGGCCGTAGCTGCGCAGCGTAATACGGATAATTTCAGCCGGATTTGTTTTCAACAGCTGAATGAATTCTTCGGGCTTGTTGTGGCGGATAGCCATCAAGTGGTCGTCGGTGAGCACTTCAAGTGAATTGGCGGCATAAGAAAACGCGAGTTCGTGATCGCCTTTCTTTTCGAAGGCCACTTCGACCTTCTGGTAGAAGGGATCCACCAGGTTGATAATGCCGAAGCCCCAGGTTTTGTTATAGCAGAGCATCCCGGTATTCATCGCCCGCAGATGTTTCAGGCGTGAAAAAGCCTCTTCCGTGGAAGAGGCTTTTTCAAAAGCAGGCTCAATGAATTTCTGTTCTTTGCGGCTGGTGCTGAGAATGTGCAGCAACTCTTTTTGCGCGATGGCCGGCGACGTGCCCTGTTTGAGAGCAAGCCATTCGTAGGCGGCAACGGCGTCATCGAGCAGTTTACGATCGATGAGGGTGTCTTTAAGCAGTTCGGCCCATTCAATGGCGCGGACATCTTTACCGTCGGCGCAGAGTGCATCGAATTGTTCAAGCAGATCGGCGCAGGGAATGGTTTCGGCTTCGAGGGTTTTGAGCAGCTGTTCTTCAGTCAGGGCGGCCATGTTTTCTCCTATAATGTAAAACGGGCGCATACCATACGGTCTTCCACCCCCGGGGCAAAGCCAAAACCGCAGGTTTCCGTTAGTTGACACACCCCAGTCTGCAAAGGTACAGTTCGCGCCTTATTTATGAAAAACGACCTTCAACTTGAAACGCTTCGGCACAGCACGGCCCATGTCATGGCCGCCGCCGTCTGCCGCCTTTACGGAAACGTCCTGCTCGATATCGGCCCTTCGACCGATGACGGCTTCTATTACGACTTTGATCTGACTCAGCGCCTGACGCCGGAGGATCTGCTGCTGATTGAAGCGGAGATGGCGAAGATTGTCGCCGAAGACCTGCCATTTGAGCGGATCGAAGTCAGCCGCGCCGAAGCAGTCAAAATGCTGGCGGGACAGAAATATAAACTCGAACGGCTGGCCGACATTCCGGAAGGCGAAGCGATCAGCTTTTACAAGTGCGGAACGTTTTTTGATCTCTGCCGCGGCCCGCACCTCGAACGCACCGGCCAGATCCGCGCGTTCAAGCTGCTGACGCTCGCCGGTTCATACTACCGCGGCAAAGAAACCAATCCGATGCTTCAGCGCATCAACGGAACGGCTTTCACCAACGATAAGCAACTTGGCCTGTACCTCAAACAGCTCGAAGAGGCTAAACTGCGCGATCACCGTAAGCTCGGTAAAGAGCTTGATCTGTTCAGCGTGCACGAAGAAGTCGGTCCGGGGTTGATCCACTGGCACCCCAAAGGTGCGCGTATCCGCTCGCTGATCGAAGAATTCTGGAGGCAGGAACATTTCCGCAACGGTTACGAACTGCTTTACACCCCGCACGTCGGCAAAGCCAACCTCTGGCAGACCTCCGGCCATCTCGATTTCTACAAAGAAGGCATGTACGCCCCGATGGAAATCGACAAGTCGGACTACTACGTCAAGCCGATGAACTGTCCGTTCCACATTAATATCTACAAAACCGACATCCGTTCCTACCGCGACCTGCCGTTGCGCTGGGCTGAACTGGGCACGGTGTACCGCTACGAAAAGGCCGGTGTACTTCATGGACTGCTTCGCGTCCGCGGGTTCACGCAGGACGATGCGCATATTTTCTGCACGCCGGAACAGATCGAAGACGAAATCAAGGAAGTCCTGCGCTTCTCGACCTTTATCTGGAAAACCTTTGGCTTCGAAAGCATCACCGCCTACCTTTCCACGCGGCCCGAAAAAGCCGTCGGAGATCCGGCCCGCTGGGAGCAGGCGACGGCCTCGCTCGAATCCGCGCTCAAGGCGTCGGGACTTCCTTATGAAGTCGATGAAGGCGGCGGCGCGTTTTACGGCCCGAAAATCGACCTCAAAATCAAGGATGCTATCGGCCGCGAGTGGCAGATGAGCACCATTCAGTTCGATTTCAACCTGCCGGACCGTTTTGACCTCAGCTATATCGGTGAGGATGGTAAACCGCATCGGCCCTACATGGTACATCGTGCGCTTTTCGGCAGTATCGAGCGGTTCTTCGGCATTCTGGTCGAGCACTACAGCGGAGCCTTCCCGGCCTGGCTGGCACCTGAACAGGTCCGGGTGCTGCCGCTCTCCGAGGATCAGACGACGTATGCCGCCGAGTTGGTTACGCAACTTCGTCAGCAGGATATTCGTGCCACGGTTGACCGTAAATCCGGCAAGATCGGCGCAAAAATCCGTGCGGCACAGATGGATAAAGTGCCGTACATGTTGGTGCTCGGCGCCAAAGAAATTGAGAGTGGAACTCTTGCTGTCCGTGATCGTAGCGGCGCACAGGAGAGCATGACATTGGCTGATTTTGTTGAAAAAGTGAAAAAGGCTGTGCAAAGTAGGGCCTAGTTTAACCAAGGAACCAGAGGGGGGAGTTATCGCTAATCCGAATTACAAAGAGAGACCGCGCAGAGAGTTCGGTCCACGAATGAACAACATGATCCGCGTGCCAGAAATTCGTTGTATCGACGAAAACGGCGAGCAAATGGGAATCATACCGACCCGTCAGGCACTGATCCGTGCCCACGAGACAGGTCTTGATCTTGTAGAAATCTCCGGCACCACCACACCTCCCGTCTGCCGCATTATGGACCACGGCAAGTTCAAGTTTGAGCAGGAGAAGAAGAAAAAAGAGCAGAAGAAGAAACAGGTTGCAGCCAAGCTCAAAGAGGTTAAATTTCACGTCAATATCGGTGACCACGACTATCAGACTAAGCTCCGTCACACCCATGACTTTATCGATGGCGGCGACCGCGTGAAAGTATCCCTTATGTTCCGTGGACGTGAGAACGCCCATCGCGAACTCGGGTTCGAGCTGATGAAAAAAATCATCGTCGATTGTGCTGAGATAGCGACCATCGAACAGGCTCCGCGTCTGATGGGGCGTAACATCTTTATGATGATCGTCCCGAAAAAGACAAAATAAAATTTTCAAACAGTGCAAAAAAAGCCGTTTCGACGTTTCGAAGCGGCTTTTTGTGCGTCAGACATGACCTGCAAATGGGATGCGCGTTTCCAGCGATCTGTGATGAAGAGGAATCGGGTCGTATCAAGAAATGGGCGAATGTCCTGACTGTCCTGATTTAAAAACCCCTTGACCCAACCCTAGTTGGAAGCGTAGACTGCTTGCTTTGAAGTTGGTCTCTGGAAGAGAGTGGGCCCCCGGTCCGCTCTTTTTTGCTCCAGGGCTTTGTTTTTTTGGCTTTTTGAAATCGGGAGGGGACGATGAACAGCGAACTGAGTGCCGTTGTGGAATATATGGAACGCGAGCGTGGAGTTGATCGCGAAACCATCATCGGAGCAATAGAATCTGCTTTGCAAAATGCGGCCAGTAAAAGTGTGGCTGACGCTGAAGATCTGCGCGTTGAGATAAGCAGGGAAACCCTTGATATCAAAGCCTTTGCGCGTAAAAAAGTGGTTATATCGGTCAACAATCGTTACAGCGAGGTCAGTCTGGCTGAAGCCCGTCGAACCAATCCTTCCGCGCAACTCGACGAAATGATCGAAATTGAATCTACACCGCGCAATTTCGGACGTATTGCCGCTCAAACTGCTAAGCAGACCATCCTGCAACGCATCCGTCAGGCCGAAAAGAGCCGGATTTTTGATGATTACAAGAATCGTACCGGAGAGATTGTTACCGGCACAGTGCGCCGCTTCGAGCGAAGCACTGTAGTTATTGAGCTCGACCACGGCGCCGAAGGCGTAATGCCATCCAAAGAACGTGTTCCGACCGAGGAGTATGAAGTGGGTGAGCGCATTCGTGCGTACATTGCTTCTATTAAGGATCGGGAGTCGGGGCCGGAAATTCTCCTTTCCCGCAGTCATCCGGACTTCGTTCGCCGGCTTTTTGAGATGGAAGTATCTGAAATTGCCGACGGTACCATGGAAATTCGCGGTATAGCTCGCGAGGCAGGTTGCCGCAGTAAAGTGGCGGTTATTTCGCACGATGAGCGCGTTGATCCTGTCGGCGCCTGTGTCGGTATCCGCGGCATGCGCGTCAAAAATATCGTCCGCGAGCTGAATGGCGAAAAAATCGATATTGTCCGATGGAGTGACGATATTAAAACGCTTGTCGTCAACGCGCTGGCCCCTGCTAAACTGAAAACAGTCGCTGTTGATGAGCCGACCCACACGGTCACGGTCACGGTTGATGCAGACCAATTGTCGCTGGCTATCGGGAAGCGCGGTCAAAATGCCCGGCTCACGTCCAAGCTGATTGGCTGGCGCGTGGACATCCAGAAGGATGAAGAAGCCATGAATTTTGAAGAGCGCGTAGCCGCTGCTGTCCATACATTGGCTGCGGTCGAAGGCATCGGCGAAGAATGGGCTGAAAAGCTGGTTTACGCCGGATTCCTGTCTGTCGAAGGCATTATGGCCGCCGATCTATCCGACCTCGAAGAAATCGAGGACGTTACTCCTGAACAGGCGCAGGCTCTCTGGAGCGCTGCGGAAAAAGCCTACACGGCAAAACATGGTGAAATCAAAGAATGAGAGTCCACGAACTAGCCGCTGATTTAGATGTAACCGTCGAAGAACTGCTTGAAATCCTCAGCGATGTGGATATCAAGGCGGAAGACGGGCAGAGTCTCCTTGCCGACAAGGAGGTTGTGATTGTTTGCGACGAACTCGGCTTCGCTTCCATTGAAGCAGCCCGTGCAGCCAAGGCTGCTAAAAATACTCCTGTTGAAGTTTCCCCAAAACCAGACGTTCCGAAAGAGGCTGAACCGGTGCCGGTTAAGGCAGTGGAAGAAGAGCCTGTTGAAGAGGTTTCTCTCATTCTTTCTTTTGCCAAGCCGCAGATTGCCGTTAAAGAGCTGGCTGAAAAAATGGCCGTAAAGCCCAATCATCTCATCGCGGAATTGATGAAGATGAACATTTTTGCGTCGATCAATCAGGATATCGATATCAAAATCGCTAAACAAATCGGCGAAAAACATGGGTTTGTGGTCGAACTGAAGAAAAAAGATAAGCCGCAACCCAAGCCGGTTGAGGAAACCTCGCGCAAGCCCGTTGCACCGGTCGAGAAAGACCGGCCTGAAGATCTTGAAATCCGCCCGCCGATTGTCACTTTTATGGGGCATGTCGACCACGGCAAAACCTCACTGCTTGATCGCATTCGCAACACGAAAGTGGTTGCCGGTGAATCGGGTGGCATTACGCAGCATATCGGCGCTTATACGGTCGATATGGATGCTCGGCAAATTACCTTCCTTGATACGCCCGGTCATGCCGCTTTCACCGCTATGCGCGCTCGCGGAGCAAACGTTACGGATATTGCGGTGCTTGTTGTCGCCGCTGATGACGGAGTTATGCCGCAGACTATCGAAGCTATTAAGCACGCTAAAGCTGCCGGAGTTTGTATTATCGTCGCCATGAACAAGATGGATCTGCCGGGGACTCATCCGGACCGCATCAAGCAGCAGCTTAATGAGCACGGCGTAATGGTTGAGGACTGGGGTGGATCGGTCGGCTGTATTCCAGTCAGTGCCGCCACCGGTGCTGGCCTTGATGCGCTGCTTGAACGGATATCGCTCGACGCTGAAATGCTGGAACTCCGCGCCAATGCGCATAAGCGGGCCACTGGCTTCGTCATTGAAGCGCAAATGGAGCCCGGCATGGGTCCGACCGCCACGTTGCTTGTTCGCGACGGTACGCTAAAAGTCGGTGATAATGTTATTTGCGGTGCTCAGTGCGGACGTATCAAAGCGCTGATCAACGATCAGGGCAAACAGGTTCGTACGGCTGGCCCGTCGTGTGCCGTTAAATGTCTCGGCCTTACCGGTGTTCCCGGTGCAGGGGATGAGTTCTCCGTATGTGCCAATGCGGCCGAAGCCAGACAGCTTTCAGAAACACTGCTGGCTGATCTCAAATCCGCAGATCTCAACCAGACTTCGCGCGGAAAAGTTTCGCTGGATGATCTGTTTTCGAAGATCGGCGCCAATGAAGTCAAAGAACTTAACGTCATTGTAAAATGTGACGTGCAGGGTTCTGTCGAAGCTATCACGCACTCGCTTGCAGGAATTAAGAGCGAGAAGGTGAAGCTGAAAATTCTGATCAGCGATGTCGGTAATATCACAACCAATGACGTTATGCTTGCCAGCGCCTCTAACGCGATCATTCTCGGCTTCCATGTGGCCAAAGAAAACGGTGTCACGGCGGCCGCCAAGAAAGAAGGCGTTGAAATCCGCCTCTATAGCATCATTTATGAGCTGCTCGAAGAGGTTGAGGTCGCCATGTGCGGACTGCTCGATCCTGAGTTGCGCGAAACGTATCTCGGGAAAGCGGAAATCCGCACGATCTTTGACATGGGCAAGCGCAACAAAGTGGCTGGCTGTATGGTGGTTGAAGGTAAAGTGACTTCACGCGCCAGTATTCGCATCAAACGCGGGAATGAAGTGCTCTATAAAGGCACCATCGGTTCACTCAAACGCTTCCAGAGCGACGCGGCTGAAGTGCGCGATGGACAGGAGTGCGGTATCCGCCCAGACAATTTTATGAACTTCCAGGAAGGCGACATCATCGAAGCCTATACCGTGGAAAAGATCGCCCAGAAGCTTTGAGAGAACGATAAATGATAAGTGATGAACGATAAGTAAAAACACGCTCCATTCATCCCTCATCATTCATAACTTATAATTATTTTCCTATGTCGAGCTCACGCATCATCCGGGTTAACGAACTGCTCAAACGCGAAATCGCGGTTGATATTCCTCGGCTTTTTGCCAATAGCAATTTTGATACGGCGGCCATAACGGTTACCGGCGTTAAAACCGCGCCCGACCTCCACGACGCCACGGTCCTTATCTCCGTTTTCGGACACGAAGACTCGCGGGATCGAATGATCAGCTTCCTGAATCGTCATCGTGCAGAGATTCAGTCGCGCATGAGCAAACATGTCATTCTAAAATACACGCCGCGGCTGCACTTCAAGCTCGATAGCTCTATTGAAAATGGCGACCGCGTATTGGGTATTCTCTCACAGTTGCATATCCCTGAAGGAGATGAACCGAATAATAACGAACAAGGAATTTCGAGTGATGAAGTCTAACGCCACAGATCCCTCTGCATGGACTTTTACTTCGTTCGCCGCCGCTTCTCGTCAGCCTCTGCCTTCGGCGATCTGCGGTTCCCTGTTGGATATTCGATATTCAAGCTTTCTCATCCACTGATTCAAAAACTGCGCAGAGAGACATATTATGAGAAAGCGAAATTTCCTGCCCGACCCCGATGGCATTCTTCTTATCGACAAGCCGTGCGAATGGACATCGCATGATATTGTTGCCAAAGTGCGGAACCATTTTCAGCTCAATAAAACAGGGCATGGCGGAACACTCGATCCGAACGCCACCGGACTCGTTGTTCTTCTCATTGGCCGGGGAACACAGCTCTCTGCGAGAATCATGGGCGGCGATAAAACCTATGAAGGCGAAATTCTGCTGGGTGTCGAAACGAATTCCCAGGATACCGACGGTGAAGTTACCTCAGAAAAAGATCCCTCCGGCATCACTGAGGAACAGCTTCGCATTGAAATGAAAAAAGCGCTCGGCGATCAAATGCAGATGCCGCCGATGGTTTCCGCAATCAAAATGAACGGGGTTCCGCTCTATAAACTCGCTCGCAAGGGACAGGAAATTGAACGCGAGCCGCGCTTTATTCACGTTTACAAATTCGCTTTGCACGAGTTCCATCTCCCGCGCTTCACGTTTGAAGTGAAATCGACGAAAGGCACCTATGTGCGTACGATTGCCCATGATCTTGGACAGCGACTTGGCTGCGGAGCCTGTCTTTCTCAGTTGCGCCGCACACAATCCGGCGACTTCAGCCTTTCCAAGGCCTGGAAACTCGAGGATGTGATCAAATGGGATCGTGCCGAGCTTGAAAAAAACATGATTCCGATTCACGCTATTTAAAGCAGAACAAAATCTCACTCTGTTTTCTGGATTTAAATGCAACAGGTCAGAAACATTTTGGAAATCCCGGTTACGAGCAAGCCTGTTGTTCTTGCGATGGGGTGTTTTGATGGAGTGCACATCGGCCATCAGAAAGTCATTTCTACTGCGGTTGAACAGGCCGAAGCACGCGGCGGCGAAGCATGGGTCTTCACATTCAGTCCGCATCCCGCCAAAATACTCAGTCCGGACACTGCACCGCAGCTGATCAGCGTAGAGACCTGCCGCTTGCGGCAGTTTGAGGCGCTCGGGGTCCACGGGGCAATCGTTATACCTTTTGATCAAACGTTCGCACACACAGAGCCGGAACAGTTTCTTTCCAGCCTTTGGAAAAAACTACCGACGCTCAGCGGGATCGTCTGTGGCACCGACTGGTCTTTCGGTTATCAGGCGCGCGGGAAATTCCAAGCTTTGGAAAAACTCTGCGGCGAACATGGCATTACGGCCACCGCCATACCTCCGGTGATTTTTAATGGCGAACGGGTTTCCAGTACGCACATCCGGCAGGCTGTGCGCGATGGAGACATTCCTCTGGCAGAACAAATGCTGGGCCGACCGTTCTGTATTTTCGGCACCGTTGTCAAAGGGCGTGGCATCGGACGCGGACTTGGATTTCCCACCGCCAACATCGAACCTGAAAATGAGTTGATTCCCGCTCCCGGCGTTTACGCCGCGTTTACAAAAGTCGAAAGTCAAAAGTCGAAAGTCAAAAGTCCGAATTCCAATTCCCGACCTTCGTCCTTCGACTCGCGACCTTTGACTCTTCCGTTCCCTTCCGCTGTTTTCATCGGCGAACGGAAAACATTTAATAATTCTGATCCGGTGATTGAAGTTTATCTGCTCGATTTTGATGGCGATCTTTATGGACAGCAGGTTGAAGTCCGTTTGGTCAAAAAAATCCGTTCGGTAGAAAAGTTCCCATCGAAAGAGGCTCTCGTTGTGCAGATTGAAAAAGACATCGCACAAATTCGCGGATTGCTTGCCGCTTTGAATGGTTGAATTATACGGAATCAATCTGATTGGTATTGATCGTTAGCCGAGAAGCTTTTTCTGACTTCATAATATTCAACAGGTTGGCATGACCAGCGCTGTTGGTCGGCACGTTGGGTCCCTTTTATTCCATTCTTAGCCGCCATTCCCTATCACCTTCTTTCCTGACCCTTCTTTTCGCTTTTTCCCATCGTTCCCTCCGTAAACTCTGGCACTCTCTTCATTCATGCGGCCAAATACAATCCGTCAATTATTTATTTTTGATTAAGTGTGAAAAAGTGAGAAACTTAGCCGGGCACCTCCCAAGGAGGATCCGCGAAGTCCCCGTACGGAGCATTAATAGAACGGAGGCCGACGCCCGCGCTGGGCGCATCCTAATCCAGTTTGTTGCGTGCACAAAAAAAACGCGGTTTTTGTGTCTTTTCATGGGGTTCGCGGCTATTCTCCCGCCCTTCAAGTTGATTTAGGCGGGTGCCGGTGCTAGGGTCTCCGCCGTCAAAGGATTTAATTATGGAAAATAAGAATGATCAGCCGTTGTCTCCGGAACCTGAAAAGGGCGTTCCGCCCCGCAAGAAACTGCCGCAGGTGAAGGCTCCGATGCAGATGAAGGGTTTTGCCGCCTGGTTTTTGATGATGGCGGTGGTGCTGATGGCGTTACAGTTTTTTCAGAAGCCGCAGCAGCAGGAGCGGATGGACTATAACCCCGGTTTTGTCCAGATGGTGAAGGAAGGTCGCATTATCAGTTGCGAAATCGTGCGCGATTCCGCAGGCACCGACTATATCACGGGCGAGCTGACGGCGGTAGACGGCAAAACCGGCGCGCCGAAGAAGTTCCGCGTGGATGTGGTGGTCACCGAAGATCTGCTGAAAATGCTTCAGGAGAGCAATGTTACCTTTAAGGTGCGCCCGCATTCGCCGTTCTGGCAGGCGTTCTGGAGTGTCGCGCCGTTCATCATCGGTTTTATCATCATCTATTTCTTTTTCTTCCGGCAGATGAAGATGGCGGGCGGACGGGCGATGAGTTTCGGCAAGAGCCGCGCTAAACTGCTTCAGCGTGACGATAAAAACCGCACGACTTTTGCTGACGTCGCCGGGGTTGATGAGGCGAAGGAAGAGTTGCAGGAAGTGGTCGAGTTTCTGAAAAACCCGAAACAGTTCCAGCGGCTTGGCGGCAAAATGCCGAAAGGCGTTCTGCTGGCCGGTTCACCCGGTACCGGCAAAACGCTGATCGCCAGAGCTGTCGCCGGCGAGGCCGAAGTGCCGTTTTTCTCCATCAGCGGTTCGGACTTTGTCGAAATGTTTGTCGGCGTCGGTGCCAGCCGCGTGCGCGATATGTTTGAACAGGGCCGCAAGAGCGCGCCGTGCATTATCTTTATCGACGAAATCGATGCTGTGGGCCGCAGCCGGTTTTCCGGTATGGGCGGCGGGCACGATGAGCGCGAGCAGACGCTCAATGCGCTATTGGTCGAAATGGACGGCTTTGATACCGCCGAAGGCGTTATCATCATCGCCGCCACGAATCGCCCCGATGTACTTGATCCTGCATTGATGCGCCCGGGCCGTTTTGACCGGCAGGTTTTCATCGATCTGCCGAATCTTAAAGGACGTGAGGAGATTCTTAATATTCACATCAAGCGCGTTACGCTGGCCAAAGGTGTCGATCTCAAAAAAGTAGCACGCGGAACGCCCGGATTTTCCGGCGCGGACTTGATGAATCTCGTCAACGAAGCGGCGCTGCTTGCCGCACGGCGCGGTGCGGAAGCTGTTGAGCTGCCCGACTTCGAAGAAGCTCGCGACAAAGTATCCTGGGGACGCGAGCGGCGCAGTCACATGCTTGATGCGGAAGAGAAAAAGCTGACCGCTTACCACGAAGCCGGGCATGCCATTGTGCTGGCGAAAACCGAACAGACCGAACCGTTGCACAAAGTGACAGTTATTCCACGCGGCCGTGCACTCGGCGCCACGATGCAGCTGCCGGAAAAAGATCGCTACACACAAGGCCGCAAACGCCTGATGGGCATGTTGATCGGCCTGATGGGCGGACGCGCCGCTGAAGAAATGATTTTTGGCGATGTCACCACCGGCGCGCAGAATGATATCGAACGGGCTACACGTATTGCCCGCGCAATGGTTTGTGAATTTGGTATGAGTGAAACACTCGGTCCGCGCAACTATGGTTCCGGTCAGGAACAAATGTTCCTTGGCCGCGAGATCAGCCGAAATGAGATACACAGTGAGCAGATCACGCAGAAGATTGATGCCGAGATCGACCTCATTCTCAAAGAATCGCATGAAACGGCCGCGAATATTTTAAAAGATCACCGTGACCGGCTTGAACTGATCGCTGAACTGCTGATCAAGTATGAAACACTCGATGGCGAACAGGTTATGGAGATTCTGAAAACCGGTAAAGCGCCTGAAGAATTGCTCAAGAACGGTAACGGTCACACGGAAACGCCGCCGGTTGTGACGCCTGAAGTTCCGCCAGCGGCTTAGATAATCTCTGCGACGGCGGATGGTGTGACGGTGAGGAACTCCGGAGTGATTCCTTTTTCGCGGCAGGTGACGGATATTTTTTCTGACACAGCCTGCGCCTGAGCCTTCTGAACCATTACGATAGCACAACCTCCGACCCGCGCCGCCGGAGAGTCGTGCCCCAAGCGCGCCGCCCGCCTGGGCGGCTTCGACAACGATGTCGAGTTCCGGGCAGGAGTTTTCAAAGTTTCCAATCGAACTTTGGTGCGATTCAAAAAGAAATTGTCCGAAGCCCTTGATATCTCCTTTGCGGATCAGCTCCATGCTTTTTTCAACGCGGTCGATTTCGCCGATGACATGCGCGGCACGTTTGGCAGAGCCTGCGGCAATCCGGCCCCGGCTGGTCGGCTTTGAAGACTCGCTCTACTTTTCACGTCAGTTTCATAAACATATCGGCCATTCGCCCAGCGCCATCCGCAACTTCAAGAATTAATCATCCTGACCATAAGAGTCCGGCCCGTATTAGCTTTCGCCTGTTTTTTAATTCCGGACGCGTTTGTTGTTGCCAGACGGTTGTTGCCAGACCTTGTAAAAATATCACTGCGGCTGCGATATCGCCTTCCAACCTTTGTAAAAACAGGTTAAAACTACATGGTTTTTACGGAATTTTTTTATGGGCAAACCAAACGTCAATATGATTTGCGATATCGCGGAGCTGTCGTCTCTTTTTGAAAAAAGCAGCAGCCTCGACGATTTTTTGCAGGCGGCGGTGAGCGTGGTGGCCTATCACATGAAGGCGGCCGTCTGTTCGATTTATATCTACGACGATAAGTCCGGGGTGCTTACCTTGCGTGCGACACAGGGGTTAATCGCAGAGGCTGTTGGCAAAGTCACACTCCGGCTGGGGCAGGGATTGGCAGGACTATCGCTCAAAGAGTTGAGGCCTATCCGTGAGGGACGTGGAGCGTTGAATCCGAAATTCGCGCCGATTTCCGGCATCAATGAGGAGCAATATCAGGCTTTTCTGGCCGTGCCGATCCGGCGCGGGCTGACCCGTGTCGGCGTGCTGGTGGTGCAGGACCCTGAGCCGGACTATTTTGACAAGACCGATGAACAGGCGCTGAAGGCAATCGCCGCGCAGCTGGCTTCGGTGATCGAAAACGCGACGCTGTTGCAGGAACTGCATCGCCGCGATGAGGCGAAACCCCCGGAGCCGGAGGTTTCGAAGATGATCAAAGGCCGTCCTGCCAGCGGCGGCGTGGCGCAAGGCCGGGCGACATTTATTATTTCGGGCCGGGGCGGAGCCTTTCAGTTGCCGTCCGGAGTGCCGGACGGGCAGACGGTTCAGGATTTTAATCTGGCGCTGGAGCGGACAGAGCAGCAGCTCAAGGATCTTCAGCGTCATGCGGACGAAGAGCTGTCGGACGTGGCACAGCTGATTTTCAGCGCGCATCTGCTGATTCTTGCCGATGATGAGTTTTCGGGCGAAATCCGCCGGCGGATCGAAAAAGGGGAGCCGCCTGCTTCCGCCATTGCGAAGCTGGTCAACCGCTACATTGAGATCTTTTCGGCCAGTTCAAATCCACGCCTGCAGGAGAAGGTTCACGACCTGAAAGATCTTGGACACCGCCTGCTTGAAAATTTGATCGGCGGCGACCGGGTTGAGGGGGATTACAGCGGACAGATCATTGTGGCGGACACACTGCTTCCGTCGGATATTCTTAAACTGGCGACGGAAAAGGCCGAGGGCTTTATCGTGCAGGGCGGGGTGACATCGCATAATGCGATCATCTGCCGTTCGTTGCAGAAGCCGATGGTGATGATTGATCCGCAGCAGTTCGAGCTGTTTTGCGAATCGTGTGAGATGCTGGTGGATGGCAATCAGGGGACCATTTATATCAATCCGGCACAGGAGATTCTCCGGGAGTATGCTGAGCACCAGCGGACGATGATGGCGCTGGAGGCCTCTTCCCAGGTCTGCAGCATCACCAGTACGGCAGATGGCACCCGCGTTCATCTGTTTGCCAACATCAATTTACTGAGCGATTTGAAGCCCGCCATCGCCGCGTGTACCGAAGGTGTCGGGCTGTACCGCAGTGAATTTCCGTTTATCATCCGCAACGCCTTTCCGTCGGAGGAGGAGCAGTATCGGGTATACAGCCGGATTATCGAGGCGATGGAGGGGCGTGAAGTGACCTTTCGTACGCTTGATATCGGCGGCGACAAGGTTCTTTCCTATCAGGGCGAGGTGGAGGAGGCCAATCCGTTTCTCGGGCTGCGCGCTATCCGTTTTTCGCTGCTGCATAAGGATATTTTCGCGGAACAGTTGCGCGCCTTTTTGCGTGCCGGCGAAGGCGGCAATACGCGCATTATGTTCCCGCTGATTGCGTCGCTGGATGATTTTCTCGAGGCGCGCGAGGTGGTGTACAGCAGTATGCGCGAGCTGGATGAGCGCGGTGTCCGGTATAACCGCGATACCAAAATCGGCATTATGGTGGAATTGCCGTCGGCGGTGGAGCTGATTGAAGATCTCGCCCACGAGGTGGACTTTATGTCGATCGGAACCAACGACCTGATTCAGTACATGCTTGCCGTTGACCGGACTAACGATCAGGTGTCGAAGCTTTATCTGTCGCATCATCCGGCCATTCTGCGGGCTATCGCGCGGGTTGTGTCGGTTGCCAAAAGACATGACAAAGACATTTCAATTTGCGGCGACATCGCCATGGACCCGAAAATGATCCCGTTCCTGATCGGCGCGGGCATTACCAAGCTGAGTCTGCCCTCCCGCCGGGCCTATGAAATTCAGCAGGCGATCGGTAAGGTCAGCATGGAAAAGGCTATTTACATGGCCCGGCAGATGTTGGCGTGTAGCCGGATTTCCGAGGTTGAATCCTTTATCGAACATGCATAAATAACATTAATGTATTTAAAATCAGTGTAAGTTCATAATTGTAATCCAATTCGTTCGGGCGATTTTTATCTTAAGTAGTTTATAATAAAGTACTTAATTTTTAATAAAAAATAATGGCCTGATTTTTGCTAAGTAACGTAATGACCAGTCGCATGGTGCGACGGATTTGGAAGTTAACCAAGAGGGAGGCGTTACATGTACAAAAGAAAGAATAAAGCATTGTTGCCGTTGCTGGCTCTGATGCTGACCGGGCTGGTTGTTCCAGTTTGGGCTGATGGTGAGGTGTCGAACGAAATGTTTACAATCAACAATACTTGGATGATGGTTTCTACCTTTCTGGTATTTATCATGAATCTGGGTTTTGCGATGGTGGAAACCGGTCTGTGCCGTGCGAAAAATGCTACGAATATTCTGTTTAAGAATACCGTGATTCCCGCAATCGGCATTTTGGGTTTTGCCTTGGTCGGGTTCAATCTAATGTATCCTGGGAAATTTATTATTCCAGGGGTCTTTGGATTCGCCGGGTTCGGAATCGGAACGGATGCTGCCGGTGTCACCAGCGCTTATAACGTCGGCTACACCTATTGGACCGATTTTCTGTTTCAGGCCATGTTTGCTGCTACGGCTGCGACCATTGTCTCCGGTGCTGTGGCTGAACGGGTTAAACTCAGCTCTTTTCTGGTCTTCACTGCTGTTTATGTAATGCTGATCTACCCCTTCGTGGGTTCGTGGACCTGGGGCCTCGGCTGGTTGAGTAAGATGAACTTTCATGACTTTGCCGGTTCGACCCTGGTTCACTCGGTTGGCGGCTGGGGCGCTTTGGCCGGTGCACTGGTACTTGGTCCGCGGATCGGGAAATATGTCAATGGCAAGGTGAAGCCGATCATGGGGCACAATCTTTCCATGGTGACTATCGGTGTATTTATGCTGTGGCTCGGCTGGTTCGGATTTAACGGCGGCTCGGTGCTGTCGGCGGATCCAGGCAAGGTTTCTTTTGTTCTGCTCACCACCACGCTGGCCGCTGCGGCAGGAACAATCGGCGCCATGCTGACTTCGTGGATTATTCAGAAGAAGCCTGACTTTACGATGGTGCTCAACGGCTGTCTGGCTGGACTGGTAGGTATCACGGCGGGTGCAGATACGGTTTCGGTGGCCGCTTCGGTCATCATCGGATTAGTTGCCGGTATTCTGGCAGTTTTAGGGGTGCTGTTCTTTGACAAACTGAAAATTGACGATCCGGTCGGTGCGCTGTCGGTGCATCTGGTCGGTGGTGTATTCGGTACGCTGGCAGTTGGATTGTTCAGCACCAATCCGGACTACACGTTCATGACGCAGTTGATCGGTGTAGCAGCTTACGGCATCTTCTGCTTTCCTGCCGCCCTGCTGATTTTCTGGATACTGAAGAAGACTATCGGTATTCGTGTCAGCGAAGAAGAAGAGCTCAAGGGTCTCGATATCGGCGAGCATGGTCAGGAGGCTTATTCCGGATTCCAGTTCTTCACCAACAGCTAATTGAGTAAGGAGAAAAAACAATGAAACTGATTATTGCATACATTCAACCTGACCGGCTCAATGCCGTAAAACAGGCGCTCTATGAAAAAGAGGTCTACAAGATGTCTGTCACCAACGCGTTAGGCTGCGGTCAGCAGAAGGGGTATCACGAGACCTACCGCGGTGCGGACGTCGAGGTGAACCTCCTCAAAAAGGTGCGCATCGAGGTTGCGGTCAATGAAGGGTTTGTCGAACCGACGGTGGAGGCGATCATCAAAGGCGCCCGTACCGGAAAGATCGGCGACGGCAAAATCTTCGTCCACAGTCTCGACGAATGCATCCGCATCCGTACAGGCGAGCGGGGAAGTGACGCCATCGGCTAGGTTTTGTCCTCAGGATGAACCTGTAAAGACATCCCCGCTTCGGCGAGGATGTCTTTTTTAGTACGTCAGACATGTCATGTAACCGCGATGAAACGGAACCGGATAGTTCCCAGGCAATGGCGACGGACGCCTGCGTCCGCACTGTACGACACTGACCGTCCGTCATCTCTTTCACGACCGCGACGAATTCACGCTGGTTGGCGAAGTGCGAGGTGAGTAAAGAACCTTTTCTCGCAACCGTTTCACAGTTGCCAAGGCCGGCAAGGATGCCAGCGGTACGTATCGCCGCCATCCTGGCGGCCTTGCAGGAAATCACCGGAGTTCGGCGGCATAATACCAGGTGCCGCGGATTTTTTTGAACAACGAAAGTTCATGGTGGCGGTCGGTTCCGTTCGGGCCGATAAACTCGGCGATGAATTCCACGGTTCCTTCGTTGTCGGATCGTTCGCCTGCGGTTGTGCTGAGCACATGCAACTTCTGCCACGTTACCTGGCCTATCCAGTCCCGGATTGATTCCGCCAGATTCGGTTCGCGCGACACGGGCAGAGTGGTCTTCACCAGATAATCGACATTCTTCAAAACGTAGGCGGTATAGCGCGACCGCATCAACGCTTTCGCCGTCGGCGCACTTTTGTTTCCGGAAAGCCACTGTCCGCAACAGCTCGGCAACATTTTCCCGCTCCCGCACGGGCAGTCGATTGGTTTCATGGTGTGTCTGGAAATTACTAGATTGCGGGACACTGTCGCTTTTATTTTTTATGTTTGTCGGCGGCAAGACCGACCGCTAACAGCGAAATTTTCATATCTCGATCAGTATGAAACTTTTCGCGAAACGCCTCCCGTGCCGCATCGAAATTCGATTCAACAGAGACGGTGATATCGCCGCAAAGTTTAAGGATGTTGTTCGAAAGAAGGCTTATTGTCCATGCTGTACCAGCGCTACTCCCAGTCCATTCGAATGTGATGTCGCCAATATAAGTTATTTCGTTTGCACTCAGCTGGCAGGTGAGCTCTTTAGGATCGAAGTCATGACTAATTATACCTGCCCGATGCGTGACAACCCTGATTGAGTCTTCTCCGGCGGGGCGTTTAATAAAAACATAACCAGTTTCATCTAAAACGACTCGGTCCATAACACTGACAGCGGACGGATTGCCCGGAAAAGAAACACTGCTCATTTTCGTCACGTCTTCGCCGTTGTATATAACGCGAATTTTAGCGACTACGATAGCCTCATTGGGTGCGGCCTCTTCAAGTGCATTAAGATTTTTGGCGGCACAGCCTGCAAGAAATAATGTGGCGACTATCAGGCTCAACAAATAAAAGGCTTTTAATTTCATCACGTACCTAAATTCCTTTCTACCTCGTGTTGGAGGCTGGTTTGTTAAGTTAAATTGGATGCATTCCCAAGCGCTTCAGCCAGTTTTTCGGGGAGTTTGCCTCCGGCCTGGGCGCGGTCAGGTTTTCCGCCGCCGCCGCCGCCGCACTGTTTGGCGATGGCACCGACGATTTTTCCGGCGTTCTTTCCGGCTTTGACTAAATCCGGTGTGACGGCGCAAACCAAGGCGACTTTTCCGTCGGAAACTCCACCGAGGATGACGACGGCGCTGGTGAGTTTCGGCTGAAGCGTGTCCATGACGGCGCTGAGCAGTTCGGCATCGGCTTCGCCCATGTTTTCGATGAGCAGTCCGTCTTTCACTTTGCCGAGCAGTTCTTCCGCAATCGCCGGAGCTTTGGCCTGCATTTCGGCTTGGCGCTGTTTGGCGAGCAGTTTCTGCCGTTCGACTTCTTTGGCGCGCTCGGCTTCGGCGGCACCGGCGGCTTTTTGTTCTTCGATAAACTGTTCGGCGTATTTTCCGCAGACGGCTTCGATACGGCGGATCCCGGCGGCGATGGCCGATTCACGCATGACTTTGAAGAGTCCGATGTCGCCGGTGTTGCGGACGTGACAGCCGCCGCACAGCTCCATCGAGAACCCGTCAAAGGAGCCTGCGGCTCCACCCATTTGAAGCACTCGAACCGTATCTCCATACTTCTCACCAAAGAACTGCTGGATGGCGGGCTGTTTCTGTACTTCGGTGAACGGAACTTCGGTCCAGTAAACCGGCTCGTTGGCTTTGATCCGGTCGTTGACCAGCTTTTCGATCTGCGCGATCTGTTCGTCGGACAGTTTTTCCGGCGAGTTGAAGTCGAAGCGCATCCGTTCCGGCGCGACCAGCGAGCCGCGTTGGCGGGATTCTTTACTGACCACTTCGTGCAGCGCCCAGTGGAACAAATGCGTGGCGGTGTGGTGACGCTGAATATCGGCACGGCGTGAGCCGTCGACGGAAACCCTGACAGTCTCACCGATCTGAGGCGCGCGCCCTTCGATCAATTCGGCGACGTGAACAATGAGCTCACCTTGCCGTTGAGTGTCGGTGATTTTCATTTTTCCACCACTGAAAACCAGGCTGGCCTGGTCGCCGGACTGTCCGCCCATTTCGGCGTAGCACGGGGTTTTGTCGAGCACGATGCTGTATTCGCCGTTATCGGCAGGCGTAATGGCTTCAACCAGCGCTTCCGCTTCGAGAGTGTCGAAGCCGATGAAGAGGGTTGGTTTGACTTCGAGGCCTTCGCTTTCGACGGTCACGACGGTTTTCTTTTTGGCGTGGTCAGCGCGGGCGCGGTTGCGCTGCTCGTCCATCAGCTTTTCAAAGCTTGGAACATCGACAGTCAGGCCGCGTTCGCGAGCCATGAGCTCGGTGAGGTCAAGCGGGAAGCCGTAGGTGTCGTAGAGCTTGAACGCTTCGTTGGCCGGGAAGGTTTTGGATTTGAGCGCGGTGGCGACTTCTTCAAACAGATCAATCCCGCGGTCGAGGGTGCGGTTGAAGGATTCTTCTTCCGCTTTGAGGGTTTTGGTGACGCGGGCCGCGTTTTTGCGCAGTTCGGGGAAGGCGTCGCCGAAACTGTCGGCGACGGTGTCGGCCAGTTTGTAGAAGAAGGGTTCGCGGAAGCCGAGGGCGCGGCCGTAGCGGACGGCGCGGCGCAGGATGCGGCGCAGGACGTAGCCGCGTCCTTCGTTCGACGGAGCGATACCGTCGGCGATGGAGAAGGTGAGACAGCGGATATGGTCGGCGATGACGCGGAAGGCGATGTCGGTTGGGTCGGTCAGCGAACTGCCGTATTTTTTGCCGCTCATTTTTTCCAGAGTTTGGAAGATCGGGGTGAAGACGTCGGTTTCATAGTTGGAGATGACTCCGGAGAAATCCTTGAAGCCTTTGGTGCACTGGATGACAGAGCAGGCGCGCTCGAAGCCCATGCCGGTATCGACATGTTTGGCCGGGAGCGGCGTGAAGGTTCCGTCGGGGTTGGCGTTGAACTGGATAAAGACGAGGTTCCAAATTTCCATGCATTGTGCCGAGCCGGAGTTAACCAATTTTGCGCCGCCGTCACCTTTCGGCGTCAGGTCGACGTGCAATT
This sequence comes from uncultured Verrucomicrobiota bacterium, assembly GCA_964398915.1. Taxonomy (GTDB): domain Bacteria; phylum Verrucomicrobiota; class Kiritimatiellia; order Kiritimatiellales; family Tichowtungiaceae; genus Tichowtungia. The sequence continues at coordinate 325,089 of CAYNOR010000001.1, read as the reverse complement.
CAGAGCACGGGCCGCACGGGCCGGTATCGCCCATCATCCAGAAGTTGTCTTTGCGGTTGCCGGGGACAACGTGGTCGGCAGGCAGATATTTCAGCCAGAGATTCTGGGCTTCGGTGTCGGCGGGCATTTTGTTGTCGCCGCCGAAGTAGGTGGCGTAGAGGCGTTCTTTCGGGAAGCCCCAGACGCCGGTGATCAGTTCCCACGCCCAGTCGATGGCGTCTTGTTTGAAGTAGTCGCCGAAGGACCAGTTGCCGAGCATTTCGAAGAAGGTGTGGTGGTAGGTATCGAGGCCGACATCATCGAGATCGTTGTGCTTGCCGCCGGCGCGGATGCACTTCTGGGTGTCGGCGGCGCGGCCCGGGTTGTAGGGGCAGTTGGCCTGACCGAGGAAGATCGGTACGAACTGGTTCATCCCCGCATTGGTGAAGAGCAGGTTCGGGGAATCCGGCAGCAGGCTTCCGGATTTGACGATGGTGTGCTGTTTCGATTTGAAGAAATCGAGGAAGGACTGACGGATTTGATTCGAAGTCATGGTTACAGCTCTCAGTTATAAGTTCTCAGTGATCAGTGGGCGGAAAATCTACCACGAACGGCTCTGAATTCACGGATTTTTTTCGACTGTTTGAGGTTTTGGACCGGGAGGCTGCCGGGCCGGGTTCCGGGAAATGATTTTTATCAGGGACGCCAGTTCGCCCTTGTCGGCCTTGCGTTTATACTGTTTTATTTGCGGCCTGCCGGGCAGTGCAGATCCCGACAGGTATTACGAAGAAGGAGCTGAATTTTTATGAGTACCCGCAAAACATACTCGATCCGCTGTCCGCAGTGTCAGCATGAACAGCAGGCGGAGCTTTATGAGGCAGTCAATGTGGCGCAGCAGCCGGAACTGAAAACGGCACTGTTCGAGAACCGGCTCAACCGGGTTCAGTGTGCGTCGTGCGAGGCCTCATTCCGTATCGATAAACCGCTGCTTTACCACGATGCTGACCGCAATATTCTTATTCACTGGATGCCTGACACGGTTGTTTCTCGCGAAGAGATTCTGGATGAATTTGACCGGAGCATGGAAGAGCTTCGCGGAGTTCTGCCGCCTGATATCGAACCGCCGCGCGTCCGGCTGGTGTTTACCCGCACCGAGCTGGTTGAACTTATTTTCATCATCGAAGCAGGGATGGAGGAGCGGGTGGTGGAATACATTAAATACACCATTCACACGCAGAATATGAAGCGTGTGCCGCCGGCCGAAAAGCAACTCCTGCTAAACGTACAGGATTCCACGGGCGACGAGCTGCTTTTTGCTGTGCAGAATGCGGTGACCTTCGAGCTGGAGGATGTTTTGCGCTATCCGCGTTCGGGCTATCGCCGTGTGCGGGAAATGTACCAAAAGAAGCCAGATGAATTTCTGGAGCTTTTTCCCGGCCCGTATATCAGCGCCCGCGCGGCGCTGATAGCAGAAAGCGCCAGCGAAGACGAAGGGTGATTTGTACCGACCGTGCTGTATGCTCGGTAGGATTACTTTTTCTGAGCCGCGTCGTTGAGCGCTTTCAGTGTTCCATCGGCTGTTCCGGCCCACGGGCTGGTAGCGTTTTCAGCTAGAAAATCCTCAAGCACAATCCGCGCTTCGGCAATTCGTCCGCCCTGTTCCATGCAACGTGCGACGCTTAAGAGTGCTACAGGCTGGAGATAGTTCTTGATGTGTTTTTGCGCGAAAGCCGCAAACTGCGTTGCTGCGCTGTCAAAATCGCCGTCTGCTTCGGTGCAGTAAGCCAGCCCCAGTTCGGCGGCGGGGCTCATTTCGTGGTTTTTATATTTTTTCAGGAAGCGTTCGTACTGTGTACGGGCCTGCGCGTAGTTTCCTTCATTATAGAGGGTTTTTGCCAGATTGAGCAGGGCGACCGGTGCGGTTGGTGTTGAGCTGTAGTCTTTCACCACGTCTTCGAGCTGTTGCGAAGTCCGGGCGCTCATCAAGGCCTGTTCGGCTTTTGCCAGTTTAGTGGCTTTGTGCTGTGCGCAGCCTCTTGAGACGAGAACCATTACTACGGCGGCGAGAATGCCTGCGCCGATCAGTTTTCCATAGCGTTTTAAAAATCCCATGACCTCCTGCACTTCGTGCTTTGCAAGCTCCTGGTTTTTTTGCAGATCGTCACCTTGCTTATCCATCATAGTCAGACTCCTGTTTATAAAGGGGGGTACTCTTATCTTTTCATTCACAGGATTCAAGCGCGTACAGCTTTAGAATCCGGTCGGCTGTTTGCCGGTCGGTCAGCCCGTCGGTGTTGATGCCATGCGTGATGGCGGCATATAAAGGGCGGCGTTTTTCGAGCAGTGCGCTGATTTGAGCCTTTTTATCGCCGGAAAGAAGCGGCCGGGTCGTGTCTTTTTCAACGCGTTGGAAAATCGTATCCGGGGAAGCCGTTAGGCAGACAACCAGTCCGCTTTTTTCAAAGTCGGTGATATTGTCGGGGTTTAGCACAACGCCGCCGCCGGTGGAGATAATAAGGCCGCTGCGGGTCGAAAGTTCTGTGACCAGCTCCCGCTCCATGACGCGGAAGGCGGACTCGCCATCGGTTGCAAAAATTTCAGAGATTGGTCTTTTCTGCCGCTGTTCGATGATGGAATCCATGTCGACCAGTTCCATGCCGGTTCGCTCTGCCAGTACGCGGCCTGTTACGGTTTTGCCGGTACCCATGAATCCTATTAAGACAATGTTCTGTTTTTTCATCTTCATTCCGAAAAAGCAAACGCCCCGAAACTTCGGGGCATTACACAAAAACAAAACGATTAAAAACAGCGCTAGGCGTTATTTTTCATCAGTGATTCACGGATGTCTTTGTTGGTCATCCGGCGAATGATTGTTTCCGGGATACCGGCTACGGCCAGGCGTTTTTTCTGCTGGGCTATACGGTAGCGCTTAGGTCCGGCTTTTTTTGTCGGACGGCGAAGCGGTTTTTTACGCATTGAACGGCGAATTCTCATTTTTCTTCTCCAAAGGCTTATCGTTTTTAAACGAGCGGTGTAAGCTACACAGGCTGGTTGAGTGAATCAACTTAAAAAAGGAGTATAATTTTTATCCACGTCCTTATCCATGTTTTGTTCAATGAGGCTTTGTGTGTCAAAAATGAGTAACAAAAAAGTATATATAATAACAAATAATACAAAAAAGTAATATTATACTTCTTTATCTCAAAATTGGATTTTATTTTAAAATTATAAGTAGTTTATAATAAAATAATTATAAAACTTGAATATTTTGCGGCATGTATTGTGCTAATACTGTAAATGTCTGAGAGACCGCGAAATGCATTCCGCAGCAGAACATGGGTTATGGAGGAGTGCGGAAGGAAACGAATGAAAATGTTGATCGGCGGATCGGCGGAGTGGCAGACGTGGTGGTTGGTGGATTGAAAATGGAATACGGCTGGATAGTTCGCATGGAGGAAGGGGCTATCAGACGTATTCGGAATCAAAACTGAAGAAAGAAAAGGAGTACAGAGGGTATGAAAAAAAGAATGATCATGATGTTGGTTGCGGCTTTGGCCGCAGGGGCTGTTCATGCGGCGGATGTGAGTGCTTCGGCAGATTTTGCCAGCGCCTATATCTTCCGAGGGGTTACATATAACAATGGACTGGTGTTCCAGCCCGGGGTGTCTATTGCCGGGTTGCCGATTCCGGAAGAGTACGGATCGGTCACGCTGGGTACCTGGGGGAACTATGACATCGCCGACTACGGCGGTACGCTGGAAAACAATAAGTTTTCCGAGATCGATTATTATCTTACCTATGCCTTGCCGGTGAAGGTGGTTGATCTCAGTGCGACATATACCGAATATACCTATCCAGGCAGTGGGATTGATGCGGATCGTGAAATCGGCGTGACAGTCGGCAAAGCGATAGGTGAAACCGGCCTGTATCCATCTCTCTCCGTCAACTACGGATTGGATGGCGGAATTGAACAGGATTGGTACATACAGGGCGGACTGGGCTACAGCAAAGATCTGACCGATGTGCTGGCCCTCTCTGCCGGAATCAAGGTGGGCTATGTCATCGATGATGCCGGAGCCGACGGGTTCAATGATGCGACTGCCAGCCTCGGTCTGGCTTATAAGCTGACGGAAAACTGGTCGGTGAAGGGATCCCTCAACTACGTTGCGCAACTGGATGATGAAGTGTTGACGGATGTGGAGTATGACCGTTCATTTTATGCAACGCTCGGTCTGGCCTGTAACTTCTAGAAAAGAGTGCAGATTAAAGAGCCGTCCCAGAAATCCGGGACGGCTCTTTGGTGTGTAGCCAAAACCGCCGTATAGTATAAAATACACGTACGGTGGTGTGGGAGGCGGGGAAGCCGCCTGCTCGATTGCGCAAAACCTATCCTTAGGCCGCGCTGATAGCGCTCATCGGGCAGGTTGCTTCACAGGCACCGCAATCGGTGCAGCTGCCGGCGTCGATAACGTATTTGCCGTTACCTGCGCTGATTGCTTCTACCGGGCATGCGCTTTCGCAGGCACCGCACATTGAGCAATCGTCAGAAATTACATAAGCCATGATCATACTCCTTAGTTAGTAGCAGACCCTTTGTGGGTTTCTGCTGTTTAGCAGGGGGCAAGATACCATCCTTATTTTAAGTTTCATTCTTAAAACCATCTATGGTACACATTATATAGAGATTAAGTCTAAATAACGGAAGAGGCGACATGAGATCAAATCCCACGCAGAAAGAACCTTCAGTCCACGAGGCGCCGGATACGTCAGCGGAAGAGGCATGGCCTCTGTTTGTCGATTTTTTAAAAACCAAAGAATCACGAATTACCATGGCGCGGCGCATTGTTTTTGATCGGGTTTTTGCGCGGCACGACCACTTCAGAGCGGATGATCTCGCAGCCGAGCTGGCTTCGGGGGCGAATCATGTCAGTCGCGGAACAGTTTATCGTACGCTTGATCTGATGACTGAGGCGGGGTTTGTGCAGAAAATTCGCGACCAGGATGTTCATGCGCACTATGAGCACATTTTCGGGCATGGCCGGCACCATCACCTGATTTGTGAAAATACCGGCAGATTTATCGAGTTTTCCAGCAAAGTTATTTCTGACGAAATTGACCGTATCTGCAAAAAGAACCACTTTAAGCAGCGCTTCAGCCGTGTGGTCGTATTCGGTACGCTCATCGCCGGGAAAACAGAAACATAATTAAGTCGCAACACTCTGGCAGTGCCTGAGATTCTTCGGTGATCTGTTCTTTCAGTCCTTTCGGGGTTCGTTTCTTTTTAAACCAATGACTGGAAGCGGAGCGGGTAATCCGGTAAACACACTTCCAATGTTTGGAAGAAATGCCCTTCAACAATTTCCAGGCATTGGAAAGTCCGGAGCAAATTATGGCCAAACCCAAAGCAGTCAAAGAGATCAAAGAAGAACCGTTGGAAAAACAGCTTTGGAAGGCCGCCGATAAGCTGCGCAAGAATATCGACGCCGCCGAGTACAAGCATGTGGTGCTGGGACTGATCTTCCTGAAATACATTTCCGACTCGTTCGAAGAGCTTTTTGCCAAGCTTCAGGCGGACAAAACGTCCGGAGCCGACCCGGAGGATAAGGACGAGTATAAAGCTGAAAACGTCTTTTTCGTTCCGCAGGAGGCGCGCTGGTCGTTTCTGATGAGTAAAGCCACTCTGCCGGACATCGGCCTTTTTGTTGATGCGGCGATGGATGAGATCGAAAAGGAAAACCCGTCGCTTAAAGGGGTGTTGCCCAAAGTGTACGCCCGGCAGAATCTCGATCCGCTGAGTCTCGGCGGACTGATTAATCTGGTCGGCAATATCGCGCTGGGCGACGCGAAAGCCCGCAGTGCCGACGTGCTGGGGCATGTCTTTGAATATTTTCTAGGCGAATTCGCGCTGGCGGAAGGCAAGCAAGGCGGACAGTTCTATACGCCGCGCTCGATTGTCGAACTGCTGGTGGCGATGCTGGAACCCTACAAGGGCCGCGTGTTCGATCCGTGCTGTGGATCGGGCGGCATGTTTGTGCAGTCTGAAAAATTTGTGGAAGGCCATCAGGGGCGCGTCAACGACCTTTCCATCTACGGACAGGAAAGCAATCAGACGACGTGGCGGCTGGCCAAAATGAATCTGGCGATTCGCGGCATTGATTCGTCGCAGGTGAAGTGGAATAACGAAGGCTCGTTCCTCAACGATGCCCACAAGGATTTGAAGGCCGACTTCATCATCGCCAACCCGCCGTTCAACGTCAGCGACTGGAGCGGCGAACTGCTGCGCAAAGATGTCCGCTGGCAGTACGGCGTGCCGCCTGCGGGCAACGCCAACTTTGCATGGCTCCAACACTTTATCTATCACCTCTCACCGTCCGGACTGGCTGGCGTGGTGCTGTCCAAGGGTGCGCTCACCAGCAAATCCAGCGGCGAAGATGTCATCCGCCAGGCGCTGGTGGAGGATGGGAACTTGATCGACTGCATCGTCAATCTGCCCGCCAAACTGTTTTTAAATACGCAGATTCCGGCGGCGCTCTGGTTTATGAACCGCGCCCGCGGCAACGGCCATCCGCGCAAAAATGAAATTCTGTTCATCGACGCGCGGAACCTTGGCCATTTAATCAACCGGCGCACCCGCGAACTTTCGGCGGAAGACATTCAGCAGATTACCGGCACCTATCATGCCTGGCTGCGCCAGTCACCCTCCTCTAGCTCCTCCCAAAGGGCGGAGAATTGTGAATCCTCTCCCGCTGGGAGAGGGCCGGGTGAGGGTATCCTCTATGAGGATATAAAAGGCTTTTGCGCCTCCGTGCCGGTTTCGCGGGTTGCAGAGCTGGGCTATGTGCTCACACCGGGACGCTATGTCGGCCTGCCGGATGAAGAAGACGACTTCAACTTTGCCGAACGCTTTACCGCGCTCAAGGCGGAGTTCGAGGCGCAGTTGCTGGAAGAGGCGGCGTTAAACAAAGCGATTGCTGAGAATCTGGCGAAGGTGGTGACGTGAAAAAGTTACGGATATTTGTCAGTTCGGTTCAGAAGGAACTCGCCGAAGAACGGCGGGCGGTGAAGAATTTTATTCTGAATGATCCGCTGTTGAGTCGTTTTATTGATTCGGTTTTCCTTTTCGAGGATCTTCCTGCGGCGGATCATGCGCCGAATGATGTGTATCTCACCGAGGTGGAGAGCTGCGACATCTATCTGGCCATTCTCGGAAACCAATACGGTTGGAAAAATGAGGCGGGACTTTCGCCGACGGAGCTTGAGTTTGATTGCGCGACTCGCACGCATCGCGAGCGGCTTCTTTTCGTTAAAGGTGAGGATGACGCGGGTCGTGACCCCGATATGGTGACGCTGATCCGCAAGGCGGGCGGCCAGTTGACACGTCGGCGGTTCATCGATATCTCCAGTTTGCTGCGGGAGGTGTATGCGAGTCTGGTCGCGAGCCTGGAAGCCAGAGGGCTTCTGCATACGTTGCCGTTTGATGACAGCCCTTGTGCCGGGGCGACACTGGCGGACATTGACAATGATCAGGTGACGGAGTTTGTCGAAACCGCCGAGTCCAAAGGGCGGTTGACGCTCAAGGGTTCCCGTGCCCCCGCAGCGGTGCTGCGGCATTTTAATCTGCTTCGGTGCGACCAGCCAACCAATGCGGCAGTTTTGCTTTTTGGAAAGGAGCCTCGGCGGTTTTTCAATAACATTCAGGTTCATTGCCTCCACTTTTCCGGTACGGAAAAGCGGAAGCCGATTCTTTCGCAGCAACCTTATGAAGGACGGCTGTTCGAGGTGATTGATGAGTCGGTGGAGTTTGTGCTGGGCAAGTTGGATCGCCCCGTTGGAACACGTGCGGGCGGAGCGCAGGCTTCGGGTGATTTTGAGGTGCCGCGCGCTGTGGTTGCCGAGGCGATTGTGAATGCAGTCGCCCACCGCGATTACCGAAATCCCGGGTTTGTGCAGGTGATTGTATTTGCCGACCGGATCGAAGTCTGGAATCCCGGCGAGCTACCGGCCGGTTTGACGCCGGAACTGTTGCGTCAGCCGCACGGGCCGCTTCCCCGTAATCCGTTGATTGCCGAACCGCTGTTCCGGGTCAAATATGTTGAGAAGGCTGGCACAGGAACCACCGATATGATTGCGGACTGTCTGGAAGCCGGTCTGCCGGAGCCAAGTTTTGTCCAGCACGGTCCGCATTTTGTGACGACCCTATGGCGCGACTGGCTGACCGATGCAGTGATGGATGAGTTGGGCCTGAACGAACGGCAGAGGAAGGCTGTAAAATACCTTAAGACTCAAGGGAAAATATCAAATCCGGAATATCAGGAACAAACGGGGACAACGAAGAAAACAGCGACACGTGATCTTTCAGACCTTAAATCGAAGAATATTGTGGAGCAGGTCGGAGATCGTGGCCCTGGAGTTCATTATGTTTTGCGAAGGAAGGGGGGTCAAAACGGGGACAATAGGGGCGTCGGAATAATGGGGACATAATGGGGACATGAACCCGACAAAGAGGAATAATCGAACCCGTCATAAACCCGTCATTTTATTTGTTAACGCTTGGAGTCATGTTTTATAAACACATTGTGATATACGGTTTGTAACTATTTTTACCGGGTCTTGAACCCGACATTGCGGCAAAAAATCAGCCTGACATAAATGCAAGTAAACAGGACATAATGGGGACAATGGAAACATTAGGAACGGGCCATAAAGGGGCCAAAGGGGCCATGACATCAGCAGGCTGCGGTACCTGTTATGTTCTGGCGCATCCCCCGCTCGGAGGTTCCAATGTCTGAACAGCCGGATAAAATAATAGAGGGCGGGGAGTCCGGCGCGGGTGGATGTGCGAGCGGTTGGGTGCCAACACGTCTTGGCGAATTAACCTCATTGGTAACAAAAGGAACTACACCATCAGTCAAAGATGGTGGATTTTTAGATGTTGGAATTAATTACATCAAATCTGATGCGGTTGATTATGACGGGAGAATAGACGCTTTAAAGTTTGTTCGCATTAGCAAATCTGTGCATGAAAAGTTTAAGCGGTCCCAACTGCAAGAAGATGACATTTTATTTTCAATGGCCGGAGCCTTTTTAGGAAAGACCGGAATTGTTAAGAAGAGCATGTTGCCAGCAAATACAAATCAGGCGCTTGCGATCATTAGGCTTAATAAATCAAGAGCACTGCCAAGGTTTATAGGCTACGCCTTAAGGCAGTCTCCCATGATTGATTTGATCAACAACATGTCGGGGCAATCAGCGCAACCAAACATTAATTTTCAGGAGATTAAAAGTATTGAGATTGATCTTCCTCCTCTTCCCGAACAAAAAGCGATTGCGGGGGTGCTGAGCAGTCTGGACGACAAAATCGACCTGCTGCACCGGCAGAATAAAACCCTCGAAGCGCTGGCCGAAACCCTTTTCCGCCAGTGGTTAATTGAGGATGCTAAGGAGGGATGGGTTGAAAGACCATTAAGCAGCATTGCCAGTTTCTTGAATGGGCTGGCTTGTCAGAAATATCCGCCAACAAATGCCCTAGAAAAATTACCGGTATTGAAAATCAAGGAATTAAGCGGCGGTATCTCTGAAACCTCGGATTGGGCGACAAGCAAAATAAAACCGGAATACATCGTCGAAGCTGGCGATGTGATTTTTGCTTGGTCTGCTTCGCTTATGGTTAAAGTTTGGGATGGTGAAACGTGCGTGTTGAATCAGCACCTATTTAAGGTGACCTCTGACGAGTTTCCAAAATGGTTTTACCTGATGTGGTGCAAGCATCATTTGAGGGAGTTCATATCGATTTCATCCAGCCATGCAACAACGATGGGGCATATCAAGCGCGGCGATTTGGATGCCGCGATGGTGGGTGTGCCCTCGCCGGATGAACTGAAAGTAATGTCGGACCAAATGACACCGCTGGTGGATAAGCAGATAGCAGTTGCTAAACAAATCCGAACCTTGGAAAAGCTGCGCGACACGCTGTTGCCGAAGCTGATGAGCGGAGAAGTGAGGGTCGTTTGCTGATGAAAAAGCTCCGGGCAACGATCACGCAATACAGCGGCTGGCAGGGGCTTGAGCTGTATGTTGAGCGGATTGAAGGTCATCTGGAGTCGGATTTCAGCGTTTCGCTGGAAAATGCGAAGGCGTTGCTTGAGGCCATCGGTAAAGAGATTTGCACGGTAAAGGCCGTTGAGTTGGGCAGCAAGCCAACCATCAACGATGTTCTAAAAAAGTCCTTTTCTGCGCTGGGTTATTCAAACACCGATCTGGTCAATCAGGTTTCGCGGTCTCTTGCCAACATCGGCCAAGAGATCGGCGGTTTGCGGAATGACATCAGCCCGACCTCGCACGGCAAATCGCTGGAAGAGCTGCGGGAGCGCAACAGCAAGGTCGATCTGCTGACGCGGGAATTTCTGATTGATAGCACCTTGGTGGTGGCGGTATTCCTGATCCGCGCTTTTGAGGAGCGCAGGGATATCGTTCTGGCGGCGGAAGCCGGGACAGCCGAAGAGGCTCGACTCCAATACGCAGAGTCCGATGATTTTAATGAGGCGTGGGATGAGCTTTACGGTGAATTCGAGATGGGCGACTATTCCTACCCCGCCAGCGAAATTCTGTTTAATGTGGATTACAAGGCGTATAAAACCGAATACAACCTGTTTGCGGAAGCCGAGCCAGCCGTAGAAGACGGAGTCGAAGCATGAATATATCCGAAAAACTGAAAGCCCTGCTTGATCTGCCCGCCGAGACCGAAACGGTCGAGTTTAAAGAGGCCAAGAATGCCTTTTCTTTTTCCGATCTTGGAAGATATTTTTCAGCGCTGAGCAACGAAGCCAATCTGCAACGCCATTCCAGCGCCTGGCTGGTGTTCGGTGTGAACAACGCGCGGCAGGTGGTCGGAACCAAGTTCCGGATTAACCGGCCCGATCTGGACAGCCTGAAGGAAGAAATCGCCAACAAGACCAGCCACCGCATTACTTTTATTGAAATCCATGAGGTGCAGCACGAAAAGGGGCGCGTTGTTCTGTTCCAGATTCCTGCCGCGCCCAAGGGTTTGCCGATTGCGTTTGAGGGGCATTATTACGGGCGCGACGGCGAGGCGCTGTCGCCGCTGAATCTGGAAGAGATCGAGCGTATCCGCGCACAGGCGACGCAGGAAGACTGGAGCGCCGTCGTGGTGTCCGGTGCCGGGCTGGCCGATCTGGATGCGGAAGCGCTGGCGGTGGCGCGGAAGAATTTTAAGAACAAGTTTCCGGATAAGGCCAGCGAAGTGGATGGCTGGGACGATGCGACTTTCCTGAACAAGGCGAAGTTGACCATCAAGGGGCAGATTACCCGCACGGCCGTACTGCTGCTTGGCAAAGAAGAGGCGGAGCATTTCCTGTCACCGGCGGAGGCCAAGATTCGCTGGCTGTTGAAGGATCATCAGGGCAACGACCGCGATTATGACCTTTTCGGAATGCCGCTATTGCTGGCGGCGGATAAAGTGTATGCGAAAATCAGGAATCTGAAGTACCGCTATATCCGCGAAGGCACCCTGTTTCCGGAAGAGACGGATCAGTATGAGCCTTATGCCATCCGCGAGGCGCTGAATAACTGTATTGCCCATCAGGACTATACGCTGGCCGGACGAATCAATGTGGTTGAACGCGAAGACAGCCTCACGTTTACCAATCTGGGAAGTTTTGTGCCGGGCAATGTTCAGCGCGTGGTAATGGAGGATGCGCCCGAAGAGCATTATCGCAACCGTTTTCTGGCGACGGCGATGTTCAATCTTAAAATGGTGGATACGGCGGGTGGCGGTATCCGTAAGCTGTTTATGTTTCAGAAGCAGCGGTTCTTTCCGCTCCCCGATTACGATCTTTCCGGCAACCGGGTTCAGGTCACGCTGACCGGAAAAGTGCTGGATATAGATTATGCGCGATTGCTGGCCGGTAACGGCAAGCTGACGCTTCAGGAGATTATCGCGCTGGATAAAGTGCAGAAGCGCCAACCGCTGGATGATGCCGAAAAAAACCTGTTGAAGGCCAAGGGCCTGATCGAGGGGCACAAGCCGAATTTCTACATTGCTAAACTGGTGGCGCAAAAGACGGGGCAAAAGGCTTCCTACAGCAAGAACCGAGCTTTTGATAAGCAGTATTATCTCGATCTGATCTGCAAGGCGATTGGTGAGCATGGTTCCATGACCCGCAAAGATATGGATGAGCTTCTTTGGAACAAATTGCCCGATTGGATGGATGATAAGCAAAAGAGAAACAAGGTCGGCAACCTTATTACCGAGTTGCGGGTAGCCGGGAAAATAAGGAATGCCGGAACCACTTTTCGCCCGAAATGGGTCTCTTAAAATGAAGCCAAGAGAACAATTTAAGAGAGGTTTAAGAGAGCGGCGCGATGCTTGATTTTCACATATCGTTAATATGCAAATACTTAGGGCTATAGTTGATTCTCTTAAATGGCTGATTATTAAGAGAACTCGGCAGGGAAGCGCAATAAATGAGTAAGTTACTGACCGAATCCGCGATTGAAGAATTTGCCATTAAGCTGTTTGAGCGGCTGGGCTACAGCGCGATTTATGCGCCGGACATTGCCCCCGATGGCGACCGTCCGGAGCGCGGGCATTACGGCGATGTGTTGCTGACCGGTCGGCTGGAGCAGGCGATCAAGCGGATCAATCCCAAGCTGCCATCCGGGGTGCTGCAAGCCGCGCTCAAAGAAGTTCAGCGCATTCACTCGCCCGATCTGCTGGCTAATAATGAAGCCTTCCACCGTCTGCTGACCGAAGGGGTGAAGGTGAGCCGTCAGCACGATGGCACCGAGCGCGGTGAGCTGGTTTGGCTGATCGATTTTGCCCGTCCGGGAAACAACGAATTTTTGGTGGCCAATCAGTTTACGGTGATTGAAAACCACCAGAACAAGCGGCCCGACCTGATCCTTTTCGTGAATGGGATTCCGCTGGTGGTGCTTGAGCTGAAAAACGCTGCCGATGAAAACGCCACGATCAAGACGGCATACCAACAGATCGAAACCTACAAAGCGACGATTCCGAGCCTGTTTGCCAGTAATGCGTTTGTGGTGATTTCCGACGGTTTGGAAGCCAAGGCCGGCGCGCTTTCGGCGGGCTTTCAGCGGTTCATGGCTTGGAAAAGCGCCGACGGTAAAGACGAAGCCTCGCCGCTGGTCAGTCAGCTGGAAACGCTGATTAACGGGATGCTGAACAAGGCGACGCTACTGGATCTGTTGCGCCATTTTATTGTGTTTGAACGAAAGGCCGTTCAAACACAACCCTCCCTCAATCCCTCCCAAAGGGAGGGAAGTTTTTATGAACGGAAGGGTGATCAAACACAACCCTCCCTCCCTTTGGGAGGGATAAAGGGAGGGTCTTATCACTATCGCGGGGGATTACCTTTTACCGGGATGATTGAGAAGGTGCGGGAGTTGCGGGAAAAGCAGACGGAGGCGGAGGATATCTTTTGGGAGCTGGTCAGGAACAAGCGGTTGCTGGATTTAAAATTCAGACGGCAGCATCAGATCGGGCATTACATTGTCGATTTCTACTGCCATTCAGAACGGCTGGTTATCGAGTTTGATGGCGGGGTTCATGATGAGGATGCTCAAAAAAGAAAAGACGGAATCCGGGATAAATATCTCACCAGTTTGGGTAATAGAGTTCTGCGATTCAGGAATGAAGAATTGCTTAACGATCCCGAAAAAGTTCTGACAGCGATTACCGAAAACCTTTCTCCCGCAGGTAGCGACGGAGTCGCCTCAAGTTTCTCTCCCTCTGGGAGAGACGGAAGAGAGGGTGGTTGCCATGGTATGACCACCATGACAACCATCAAAAAGCTGGCGGCCTATCACCAGTATTACGCCGTCAATGCGGCGGTGAGCTCCACCTTGCGGGCTATAAACCGTAATGAGGATTGGTGTGTGCAGGAGAGTCCGGTGAGCTACGGACTGCCAGCGGTGACAGATCAGCCGAAGGGCGATAAAAAAGCCGGGGTGGTTTGGCATACGCAGGGTTCGGGTAAGTCGCTTTCGATGGTGTTTTATACCGGCAAGATCGTGCTGGCGCTGGATAATCCGACCGTGCTGGTGATTACTGACCGCAACGATTTGGACGATCAGCTGTTCGATACCTTTGCCGCATCCCGGCAGTTGCTGCGGCAGGATCCGGTGCAGGCAGAAAACCGCGACCATTTGAAGGAGCTGCTGAAGGTGGCTTCGGGCGGAGTGGTTTTTTCGACGATTCAAAAGTTCCAGCCGGACGAAGGCAATGTGTATGAAGAGCTTTCCGCCCGTTCCAATATCGTGGTGATTGCCGATGAAGCGCACCGCACCCAATACGGCTTTGGCGCCAAGACTATCGATGAAAAAGATTCCCGTGGCGTGGTAATCGGTAAAAAGGTGGTGTACGGGTTTGCCAAGTATCTGCGCGATGCGCTGCCAAATGCCACCTATCTTGGTTTTACCGGCACACCGATTGAAAAGACCGATGTGAACACACCGGCGGTGTTCGGCAATTATGTGGATATCTACGACATTGCCCAGGCGGTGGAAGACGGCGCGACCGTCCGGATTTTCTACGAAAGCCGCTTGGCCAAGGTGGGCCTGAGTGATGAGGGTAAAAAACTTATTTCATCGTTCGATGAAACCCTCACCGGGCCTCTCCCAGAGGGAGAGGACGAAGAAGATTTCCCGTCTCCCGTTGGGAGAAGGGCTGGGGCTGAGGGTTTCGGCGAAGCCGAAATGAAGGCCAAAGCCAAGTGGACGCGGATGGAGGCGCTGATCGGCAGTGAACAGCGCACCCGAAGTATTGCGAGAGACATCATCAGCCATTTCGAGGCGCGGCAGGAGGTTTTTGCCGGCAAGGGTATGATCGTGAGTATGTCGCGCCGTATCGCTGCCGAACTCTATAAAGAAATCACAGCGCTCAGGCCGGAGTGGCATTCGGACGATCTCACTAAGGGCGTAATCAAGGTGGTGATGACGGCCAGCTCTAGCGACGGGCCGCTTTTATCCAAGCACCACACCTCCAAGGAACAACGCAAAACGCTGGCTGAGCGGATGAAAAACGATGATGACCCGCTCAAGCTGGTGATTGTTCGCGATATGTGGCTGACCGGCTTTGACGTTCCGGGTTTGCATACGCTCTACATCGACAAGCCGATGAAGGGCCACAATCTGATGCAGGCTATCGCACGGGTCAACCGGGTACACATGGATAAGCCCGGCGGTTTGGTGGTGGACTATTTGGGAATAGCCGCAGACCTGAAAGAAGCGTTGTCGTTTTATTCCGATGCGGGCGGCAAGGGCGATCCGACGTTGGCGCAGGATCAGGCCGTGGCCTTGATGTTGGAAAAAATTGAAGTGGTTTCTGCCATGTACCACGGCTTCGCCTACGAAGACTATTTTGAGGCCGATACCGCCAGGAAACTGTCGCTAATTCTGGCGGCGGAAGAACATGTTTTAGGACTGGAAGACGGACGGAAGCGCTATATCAACGAAGTGACAGCGCTTTCTCTGGCCTTTGCCATTGCCATTCCCCATGAGCAGGCGATGGATGCAAAAGACGAAGTGGGATTCTTTCAGGCGGTAAAGGCGCGACTGGCTAAGTTTGACGGTACCGGCGAAGGCCGCAGTAACGAAGAGATCGAAACCACCATCCGTCAGGTGATTGATCAGGCCTTGGTGTCAGAAAAGGTGATTGATATCTTTGATGCGGCGGGCATTAAGAAGCCGGACATATCGATTCTGTCTGAAGAGTTTCTGGCCGAACTGATAGGGTATCAGCACAAGAATGTTGCGCTTGAGGTGCTGAAAAAACTGCTCAATGAAGAGCTCAAGGCCCGTGCTAAAAAGAATCTGGTGCAAAGCAAGTCGCTGATGGAGATGCTGGAAGCCGCCATTAAAAAGTATCACAACAAGATTCTGACTGCCGCCGAAGTGATGGAAGAGCTCATCCGGATCAGTAAGGAAATTGTGGCTTCGGATAGCGAAGCGAAGCAGCTCGGACTGAGTGATTTTGAATACGCCTTCTATACGGCGGTAGCCAGCAATGACAGTGCTCGGGAGCTGATGAAGCAGGAAACCTTGCGTGAACTTGCGGTTGTGCTGTTTCAGAAAATCCGCGAGAACGCCACGATTGACTGGACGATTAAAGAAAACGTACGAGCCAAGCTGAAGGTCATCGTTAAGCGCCTGCTTCGCCAATACGGCTATCCGCCAGACATGCAGTTGCTGGCCACGGAAACGGTACTGAAACAGGCGGAAATGATCGCTAACGAACTGGTGTCAATTGACCCCGCTTTTTTCTCGGGAACGGCGTTCAGGAATCGGACGAATCATCCAGCGTAGCCGGTCTTTCGCCTGAGAGATCAACCTTTTCAATTTTGCCGAAGCGGCTGGTGATTTTGCGGGCCGAGGTTTGTACGTCATCAACGTCTTTGTGGGCCTGACCGATATGTGCGGCCAGTTTGTCCATGCGCTCCTGAAAGCGGCTGAAGTCCTGCGCCAGCGCCACCAAATGCTCTTTGATCAAATGCACCTGCTGACGGGTGGCTGAATCTTTCAGCACGGCGCGTGCTGTGGTGAGTACTGCCATCATGGTGGTGGGCGAGGTCATCCAGACGCGCGCGCGCTGTGCTTCTTCGACGAGATCCGGATAGTGTCCGTGAATTTCAGCAAAAACGGCTTCCGCCGGAATAAACATCATCGCCCCGTCGGATGTGGTGCCGGGCAGGATATATTTACCGGCGATGTCTTTGATGTGTTTTTTGATGTCCTGCCGGAACTGGCGTTCGGCGGCGGTGCGGTCGGTTTCGCCCAGCGACAGGTCGGTCATGCGCCGGTACCCTTCGAGTGGAAATTTTGAATCAATGCAGATGGTGCCGGTCGGGTCCGGCAGAAACAGTACGCAGTCAGCCCGCACGCCGTTCGGGAAGGTGTGCTGAAGAGAATAGCTGTTTTCGGGCATCATATTTGAAATGAGTGCGCTGAGCTGTACTTCGCCGAAGGCCCCGCGCGAGCGTTTGTCGGACAGAACGTCCTGAAGACTGACGACATTTTCGGTGAGTTTATCGATTTTTTCCTGGGCTTTATCAATCAATGCCAGGCGTTTAAGCACATCGCTGAAAACGGTGGTGGTTTCTTTAAACCCTTTATCCAGCCGCTGCTCGACTTTCTCGCTGATCTGATCCAGGCGCTGATTATTGGAGGCAATCAGTTTTTCGATTTGTGACTGAACCGCCTCTTCGCTTTTGCGGGCGCGGCCGTCTATCTGTTCGGTGAGTGTATTGAGGCCGCGCGTGAGCATTTCGAGCCGCGTGTCCTGCCGTCCGCTGCCATGGAGCGCCAGGCCGAGTTGAACCAGTATCAGCAGGGCGACAAGCACCAAAAGGGTTAAAATAAAAAGTTCCATAAAACGTCTCCCGACGGGCTCCGGAAGCAACCCGCAACGCTTGACACTTTACGCGTACCGCCCGATACTGCAACCGTTTTGTTGTCAGACCGGAACGCGTTAAATCATGAAATTATTCGGTAAAAAAAACACTCAAACCGCTAAGGTCAGCCCGCGAACTGCGCGGTCGGTCCCGGCGGATAACTTTTATTCCCAGCACGCCGGAGAAACCCCGCTGGACGACTATTCTGCGGGTTCAGGCGGGCGGCAGACTCATCGAACGTCGCGGCACAGTCCCGCCCGTATTCGTGAAGAGACCAGTAATCGCGCCAGCAATAAGGCGATCGCAATTCTTCTGTTCCGAACCGTTTTGATCGTCGTACTTCTGGTTGCAGGTTTTGTCGCGTTGAAATGGGCGTTGAGCCTCCTGGATAAACCGTCTGAGAAAAAACAGCAGCAGTGGGCAGCTAACGCCATGCGGATGGAAAAATCCTCCACGACGGGAGAACTTCCAGCTGGGGCGGCGGAGCCTTCTGCACAGGCGGTTAGTGCTGCGTTGATTAAACAGCGGCTGGCGCAGTGGGAGCAGACGGAGCAGCATCTGCGTTCTGCCGAATCATTAAGCCGGCGGGGCATAAACGACGAAGCGGCCGGGCGGCTCGGGCAGGCTTTGCGTATTACTCCGGACAACCGGGAGGCGCAGCAGATGCTCGTTGATATTTATATGTTGCAGGGGCTTTATGCTGAGGCGGTTCCTTTATGTATACGTCTGCTGGATCAGGACAGCCGTCAGCCAGCCTTGCAAATGAATCTCTTGCGCGCACTGCAAGAGAGCAGCCAAGTTGAAGCCGGACTGGTACTGGCGGAGAGATTGCTCCTGGATCAGCCGAATAATCAGATGGTGCTTTCCATCGCCGCCACCGGACAGCTTTGGCAGGGCAATCAAGAAGCCGCTCTGGCGCTGTTTGAGCGGGTGTTGAAAAACGACCCGAAAAATACCGAGGCGCTTGAAAATTGCGGAAAGATTTATTTTGCACAGAACGATCCCCAGAAAACGGTTCCGTATTATCTCGAACTGGTTCGGCTTGATCCGCAGCCCGACTATTATCAGATGCTTGCCCGTTGTTATGCGCAATTGGCTCAAGCCGGCAAAGCCGTTGTCTTTTTAGGGCAGGCCGCCAGCCTGTTTGGTGAAACAACCATTTCGCTGTGGTTGAGAGATGCCGGATTTGATTCGGTTCGAGAAACCGTTGAGTTCCGTTCCTTTGCCGACCGTGTTGTGGGTGTTGAAACCCGTAAAGCCATTGAAGAAATCAATCGTCGCGAAGCCGAAAAAGCAGCAGCTGTTGTGCCTGGCGGCGGTCTTGAGCTCCCAAAACAGCCCAATCTGAACGCCATTCAGTCCGGAAAATAACCCATGATCCTGGCTCAACAGGTGCGGCGCCCTTTGGTTGGAGTTGCCCTGTCTGTCGCGGCGGGTATTTATATCCAGCGCTGTATCAGTGGCTCGCCGCTGCTCCTGCTGAGCTTAGCCGCTTTGCTATTGGCGTTCGCCTGCTGGATGGTTTTGCATTTCCGGACGGCCTTGTTGATTTATATCGCCTGCGGGGTGCTCGCCGCTACGCATAGTGCAATTAATGAAATGCCGGCCTTGTCCCGTGCCGTGCTGCCGGTCGCGGAAGTGCATTTCAACGAACAGGAGCTGACCGGAACCATCGAAGATGAGCCGTCCATTTCCAGCACGGACGGAACCGTTTCTTTTTTATTCCGCGCGGAGACTGTACGTTGCGAAGAAGGGTGTCTGCCGACTGAGACCGTGTTGCGGGTTTATCTTAAAAACCCGGCTGTTCCGGTTTTTTTCGGAGAGCAGTGGCAGTTAAAAGGCCATTATGCCAGCTACGAAAATCCGCGCGGCGGTGCGGATGGAACTTTGAGTGTTTCCGGCACGGAAGCCCTTAAAATTAAAGCAGCCGGGACTTCACTAGCCGGACGTTGCTATGATGTTCGTCGCCGTGCCGCGGCATTGCTTCGTTTGGGTGTTGAGGCCTTTCCGGAACAGACCCGCTTGCTTCATGCCATGTTGCTGGGGTATCGGCAGGCGATCCCGGCAGATCTTTATCAAATATTTACCCGCACCGGAACGCTCCATATTTTTGCTATCTCCGGACAGCATGTCGTGATTCTGGGCGCTATCTTTATTGCCGGATTGAAAATTATCGGTGTTTCCCGTCCTCGATGGGGACTGCTGCTGCTCCCTGCGCTTTTCCTGTATATTTTCACGACCGGACTTCAGCCGAGCGCTTTACGTGCACTGGCAATGGCCTCGGTGTTTTTTATTGCATCGCTGGTCGGTCGTCGCCCGGACGCCTCCTCGTCTATCGCATTAGCCACTATATTATTGCTGACGTTGCAGCCTGCGAATATTGGCGATCCGGGTTTCTTGTTATCCTTTGTTGTCGTATGCGGACTTATTGTGGTGAACGGCTGGGCTATGCGGCAGATCAACGGATTCCGTTTAGCCGGCTGGGATATCCCGCTCAAACAACTCAGCGGACCGCATCCGGTAGCGGCGATGCTGCGCAGCGCGGGATTGCTGATGCTCACGTCGCTGGCGGCATGGCTTTTTTCTGCCCCGATTACCGCTTTCTTTTTTAACACCCTTTCGCCGATTGCCTTGTTTGGAAATCTGGCCGTTATACCGCTGACTTTTATGATTATGCTCGCCGGATGTCTGGCTCTGCTGAGCGGTGTATTGTTTCTGCCTGCGGCGGCGGCACTTTTTAATCAGGCTAACCTGTTGTTTATCAGTCTGCTGATGTGGATTGTCCGGCACCTTGCGGCACTGCCCGGCGCCTGCCGGGCTGTTCGCGCTCCGTCTGTTTTGGTAACCGGGCTCTGGTATGCCGGGTTAATTTTATTTTTCACCGGCCCTGTACGCTGGCGGAAGGGATCACTGCTCCTGGTGCTGTTGTCGGCGTTGCTGTGGAGTATCGGCTCGGTGGAGTGGAATCGTAATATCAAAATTCTGCGCGAGGGAGATTCGTCCGTGGCGCTTCGATTGCCGGGACATCAGTGGGTATTAATGACGGACGGAAGCCCGTTCAGTACGATGCACACCATCCGGCTTTTGCAGAAAGAGGGTGTTAATAAGCTGCATTCTTTGGTGGTAAGCGGTACCCGAGCGGATGCCGGAGCGGTTTGTCAGCTGCAGGACATGTTTCATCCGCAACAGACCGAAGTTAACGGCAGTAAAGAAAAGTCCGACTGGGCTGTGGGTAAGGGCGGCGTTCGCATATCGCCGGCCCGTTGAGCGTGCTACCGTTTTTTGTCGAGTGATACGTTTGATATCTCGAGCTGGTCAATCAGTGATTTGAATTCACCGGTTCCGCGCACGATATTAAACTCATCACGACTCATCCATGCCAGCGCCAGGCCTGGGTCAATGAGCTGAATGCCGCGTTTTAAAGCCTCAATGGCTTTGTCCTGCTGTCCATTTTGTATCTGTACCTGCGCCAGCAAAAAATAGATTGGAGCCACATTTGTGATTTCTTTTGTCAGATTGGTCAGGAAGTCCGCCGCTTCTTTCCATCGTCCGAGTTTGGTCAAATAAAGCGCGTAGGCTTGCATTGTTTCCAAATCGTTTGGTTGCAGATCGATGTATTTTTCAAAGTGATAGATGGCTTCGTTGTCGCGTTTCATTTTCTGGTAGAGCACAGCCAGATTTTTGTGACAGACGGGGCTTTCGGGGCGCAATTCGCGCGCACGTTTGAGATGTTTTTCAGCTTTTTCATACGCTTCCGCGCCGATATAGGCAGATCCAAGATTCGCTACCGCATCAAACGTTTCTTCTTCCTGAACAGCCTTTTCGAGGTGTTGTGCCGCCAGCACGCACTCTTCACGCTGGAGATACAGCATTCCCAATGCAAGATGCAGTCCTTGGATGTCAGGGTAGATTTCAACCACCTTCTGAAAGTGTTCCATGGCCTGATTCGCCGCATTGATGGATAAAGCCTGTTGTCCCATAATTATGTGGTAGGCGGCATTTTTAACCCATTTAGTCGAAAGGGGTTTCGGGCCGGGTTTTGTATCGGCCTCCGCCTGTGCAACGGCCTGCTGATAATCCATGACCCAAAGCGCCTCGGTTGGCAGGGAATAACGGGGGATAAACGGCTTTTCGGCGGTGGGTATTTTTCTTGATGGTTTGCGTTCGCCTAGGAAGTCGCGAATGACCACCGCAATCAGAACCACGGAAAGCACGATCACTAATGCGCCGAAAAAAAGTGAGGCCAGGCGGCTGCGTTGAAGGTCTCGCTGGCGGGCCTCAAGCTGCTCCTTTGCGATTTGCTGGGTAAAGTCTTTCTCAAGGTCGTGACTGTTGCCCTGATAGATATCGCGGATTTCGTCTTTTCTCTTATGCATGCACGACTCCTCGGTTTCTACATACAGGCAGAACATGGGGTGAGTGACGGGATTTGAACCCGCGACATCCAGAATCACAATCTGGCGCTCTAACCAACTGAGCTACACCCACCATCATTCGAGCGCGGTAGAGTAATGAAAAATCGGTGGAAAGCAAAATATATCTGCGCGTTTTAATCTCCGTTTTAATCTTCGGAACTCCCCTGGGCTTCAAAATTGGTGGAAATAGATACTGCAGCCAGCTCAAGCCTGTACAAAAGATCTTCGAACGATTCATCGTGAGCTATTTTATCGAAAACGCCATCGTGCATTTCTGCGATGGTTTGGCGGGGGGTAAGAAGCCGCGCGGTTTCCTTGAGGGCTCTGACCGCACGCTCTGCATCGGCATTTTGCGCCGCAGTTTTGGCTAAAAGCCGATAGACTATAAGTGGATCAGCTCCGTTCAGCCGTTCGAGAAAATCTATTGCATCGCCGGTCCGGCCAGCAGCGGTGAGATAGGCAACGTAGTTTTTGATCTGCGCCGTATCCTTTGGATTCAGAGAAAAGTATTTTTCAAAAGAGCCGGACACCTCATTGGTACGGTTGATTTGCTGATATAATAACGCGAGGTTTTTATAGCAACCGGCGATCTCCGGCTGCTGCTGAACCGCCAGTTTGAAATAGGTTTCGGCGCGATCGTATTCATGGAGACCCATGTATGCAACGCCCAGATTATTAAGTATGTCAACGGACGTCTGTTCTTCCAGCGCCTTTTGCAGTTGTTCAACGGCCTTTTCGAAATACTGCTGTTTTAAGTAAACGGATCCCAGCGGGCGATGAACCCCCGTCATGTCAGGGAAAGCCGTTATCGCCGCCTCAAGATGATTTTGTGCGGTCTCCAGTTCGTTCTGCCGGAGAGCCTGATCGCCCATAATCAAGTGGTAGGCGGCATTTTTCACCCACTTGGTTGAAAACTCCTTGGTTTTAAGCGGCTCATGGGCTTCCGACTGCGAAGCAACCCGCCGGTATTCAATAGCCCATTGTTCATCCTCTGGCAGTGTATAAGAGGCCAAAGGAACGGGTTTCGCCCGCGCGGACGCCTGCTGACGGGTTGTATATAGAATATCTTTCACAATAGTTGTCAAGAGCAGCACGGCCAGCAGGATGGTTACCAGAACAGCCGATGCATTAACAATCAATCGGCGGCGTATTTCGCGATCAATAGACTCTTTCGCGCTCCAACTGGAAGTCGGTTCTTCGAACTTCAGCGGTTTTTCATGATAAATATCGCGAATATCTATGTCTTTTTTTTTCATGCGCCCGGAATTTTTTGTGATGAGAGATGTAAAACGAAACTAGAGTAATCTCGGCATACAGAAAAACAAGTGACATTACAGACGATATTCCTGCCGCAAGGCTGCATCGGTTAGCACCAGCGCTGTCATGGCCTCTACAATAGGAATCGCGCGCGGTAATACGCACGGATCGTGGCGGCCTTTGGCTTCGAGTGTAACGGCTTCGCCGCTCAGGTCGATGGTTTGCTGAGGTTGTCCGATTGTCGCGACAGGTTTGATTGCAATCCGGAATATGACGGGCTCGCCGTTTGTAATTCCACCCTGCACGCCGCCGCTGTAGTTCGTTTTTGTTCCGAGTCGGTCGCCCTTTTGAATAAAAATATCATTATGCTGAGACCCGCGCATGAGTGTGCCGGCGAAACCCGAGCCGATTTCAAAGCCCTTTACTGCCGGAATTGAGAGCATCGCCTGAGCCAGTATGGCCTCCAGTTTATCAAACACCGGCTCACCCAGTCCGGCAGGGAATCCCCGGCAAACACAGGTCACCGTTCCGCCCAGTGAATCCTTTTCATCGCGGGCCTGTTCAATGGCGGTAATCATTTTCTGCGCCGTTGCCATGTCGGGACAGCGTACCAGATTGGCATCTACCAGCTCGCGCGTCAGTGGGCTGGCGGTGAGATCCGGGGCTGTAATTTTGCTGACAGAACTCACATAGGCGACAATAGAGACCTGGCCGAAGCGGCTTTTGAGCCACTTTTCGGCGATTGCGCCAGCGGCTACGCGTCCGATCGTTTCTCGTGCACTGGCCCGTCCGCCGCCGCTGGAAGCTCTCACGCCATATTTCATCAGATAAGTATAATCGGCATGGGAAGGTCGCGGCACGGAGGCCGTATCGCCGTAGTCGGCGGGGCGCTGGTCACGGTTGTTTACCGAAAGCGCGACCGGCGTGCCGAGCGTGATGCCGTTTTCTGTTCCGGAAAGAATCGTCACCGTATCCGCTTCATCGCGCGGGGTGGTAATGGTGCTTTGACCGGGCCGGCGGCGATTGAGCTGCGGCTGAATATCCGCTTCCGTCAGTTGCAAATTGGCAGGACAGCCGTCTACAACCGCGCCGACCGCCTTGCCATGCGATTCGCCGAATGTTGTCACTTTGAAAAGTGTTCCGAATGTGCTGCTCATATAATCGCCTCCCGGGAAGAATCAAACATCGGGAGATTTTTATACGATGACCGCCCGAAAGCCAAGACGCAAACGCAAGTTGCAAAACCCTGCCGTTCTCTTTTATAGACGGTACTGCTGAACGGTTTTAATCAGCGCCATGATATTTTCAATCGGGGTGTCAGCCTGTGCGAAATGGCAGGAGCAGGGCAGGTAACCTTGCGGGCCGAGTTCATCCAGACATTGCCGCGTTTCTGCCGCAACTTCTTCGGGCGTGCCGAAGGGCAGGATTTTCTGATTTTCAACTCCGCCGTGAAAGATGAGCTTGTCACCGTATTTCGCCTTAATCTCTTTGCAGTCCATGCCCGGACAAACATGCTGGATGGGATTGAGTACGTCGATTCCGGCTTCGATCAGTCGCGGGATCAGCGGTTCAGCCGCTCCGTCGGTATGAAAGAACACTTTGGCGCCATAGGAATGAACCATACCGCACCACTGCTTGAGGCGCGGGAAAATAAACTCATCGAAGGCCGCAGGTGACATCAGTAAACTCGTTTGTGAGCCGATGTCGTCGCTGATAAAAACCATATCGACAGCACCGCCGGACGCTTCAAGGAAGCGGCGCACCACTTCACCCTGCGACCAGGCGATTTTGTCGAGCGCGGCGTGCAGAAATTCCGGCTCGGCGACGGTATCCATGAGAGCTTCTTCCAGTGAACGCATCTGGCAGTAAACCTCGAAAAGAGAAATCCACGGTCCGAGCGTGACAAATTCTTTAGCCAGTTTTTTTGCTTCTGCGGCGGCGGTGGCATAATCAAAGTCGTCGGGATTCGGCCACGGATAGGCCTCAAGCTGTTCGATGGAATCAAGCCCCCGTAGCGGATTGAATGAAACCTCGCCGTAATGTGCCTTTTCGTTGGCATCGACTTTTTGAAATTTAACGCCCCAGTGGTTTACTTCGGCATGTTCGTTTGGATCTTTGAGGACGATGCCTTTGTACGGGATTCCCAGCCAGACGATTTTGTCCACGTCGAGCTTACGGTAAATATCCAGCTCATCGGTCACGCCCAGTTTTGTTTTAAACTTTTCAACCAGCTCCGGAACCAGCCAGATATCCACCGGAACGCGGTCTGTTTTTTCACGATTCAGTACGGCTGAAACTCTTTCGCGTGCATTCATAGAAACCTCCCTGACTGAAGAAATATATACATACTGAATAAATACATCTTGGTGTATTTTTACTTAACAGGTTGTGGAATTTTACAGGGAAATTATTCCGCCCCGCCTGCTGTCAATTCCGGCGGAACGTTCGTCACCCTCATTATATTCACAGTCAGATCGTGCCATGTTACGATGTCAATCAGGCAGGAGAATGACTTTTCTTGTTATTTAGATTTTATTCTCGCAAGCGCAGGTTTCATCCGTATCATTTCAGCTTTAATTTAAGGATCAATGAAACAGTTCACCATAGCTCTGGCGGGAAATCCTAACTGCGGGAAGACCACGCTGTTTAATGCACTGACCAGCTCGCGCGGACGGGTTGGTAACTGGCCGGGTGTCACGGTCGAACACCTGGAAGGCGAGTATCAGTATGACGGGGCGAAAGTCTGCGTGGTCGATCTGCCGGGGATTTATTCTTTTTCTGCCGGATCGCCCGATGAAAATGCTGCCCGCAACTATATCCTTAAAGAAAAACCGGATGCGGTGGTGAATATTATTGATGCCCGCAATGTGGAGCGTGGACTTTATCTCACCGCTCAACTGCTTGAAATGCGCGTACCGCTGATTGTTGTACTCAATATGATGGATCTGGCGCAGCGGCGGCATATCGAAGTGCAGGTTGCACATCTCGCGCGGCATTTGGACTGTCCGGTTATTCCGATGGTGGCGGCCCGGAAAGAGGGGCTGGACAACCTGCAGGCCGCCGTGGCAAAAGCCGCCGCCGCACATCGGGTAAGTTCCGCGAATGTGACGTATGATGAGCAGGTTGAAAAGGTGCTGGCGGGTTTGATTCCTGCGGTTACTCCTGCCGCTGAACGGGTTTCTGTGCCGGCCCGCTGGCTGGCTGTTAAACTGCTTGAACGCGATCCGGTCGCCGAGGAGCTGACCGTTGGCGTTTGCGATGAACTGCTCGC
Source organism: uncultured Verrucomicrobiota bacterium (assembly GCA_964398915.1). Taxonomy (GTDB): domain Bacteria; phylum Verrucomicrobiota; class Kiritimatiellia; order Kiritimatiellales; family Tichowtungiaceae; genus Tichowtungia. The sequence continues at coordinate 298,738 of CAYNOR010000001.1, read as the reverse complement.
GGCAGAGATTGTGAAAGTGGAAACCCATATCGGCGAAGACATCGAGATTGTCATAGCCGACGGCCGTTACGGATTTGTTCACGGTCTCGCGCTGGATGTGGTTCGCCGCACCGGTGAATTACGTAAGAATTTTTCTGATGCGATTGATCAGCTTGTTTTGAGTCGTCCACTGGGCATTCCTCTTTTCCTTGCCGTCATGTATGCGGTGTTTACGGTCACGATCACATTTTCCGGCCCCATCACCGGCTGGATCGATTCACTGCTCGGCGCATGGCTGGTTGATGGATTCGGCAATTGGCTCGCTGGGCTTGGTGCACCGACCTGGCTGAACGTGCTGCTGGCCGACGGACTTGGCGGCGGTATCCAGACCGTTGCAACATTCATCCCGCCGATTTTCTTTATGTTCCTCTGTCTCTCACTGCTGGAGGAGTCTGGCTACATGGCGCGCGCGGCCTTTGTCATGGATCGGAGTTTGCGGGCCATCGGCCTGCCGGGTAAAGCATTCATTCCGATGCTGGTCGGCTTCGGCTGTAATGTGCCCGGTATCATGGCTGCGCGAACCCTTGAAAATCGCCGGGATCGCACACTCACCATTCTTTTGAATCCCTTTATGTCGTGCGGAGCCCGCCTGCCGGTTTATGCGCTTTTTTCCGGCATTTTTTTTCCGGAAACCGGAGGCGCCGTCATTTTCGCGCTCTACCTCACAGGGATTTTGCTGGCCGTAGCGAGCGGACTTCTTTTCCGGCGTACCATTTTGAAGGGCGATGCCACGACCTTTGTGATGGAACTCCCGCCATACCACCTGCCGCGCGCCATCGCCATTTTCCATCACACATGGGAACGCCTCAAGGAATTCATCCTGCGCGCCGGGAAAATTATTCTGATCCTCGTGCTGGTTTTGAGTGTGCTCTGGTCTATCGGCACGGACGGCAGTTTCGGCAATGAAACGTCCGGGAACTCGATTCTGAGTGCCTTCAGTCGTGCGGTGACGCCGCTGTTTGAACCCATGGGCATTACTTCCGGCAACTGGCCCGCTACGCTGGGGCTCATCACCGGCATTTTTGGTAAAGAACTGGTTGTCGGAACACTGAACACCTTTTACGGAGCAAACGGCGCCGATCCGGCCGCCGCCATGCTGACCGCATTTGACGGCAAAGCCGGAGCCTTCGCTTATCTGCTTTTTGTACTCATTTACTCCCCATGCGTCGCCGCCATTGCCGCCATTCAGCGGGAAACCGGCTGGAAATGGATGTCCTTCAGCGTCGGCTATCTGACGGTGCTCGCCTGGAGTTTCGCCACGCTTTTTTATCAGCTCGCCACGTTTGCCGCTCATCCTGCGCAATCGGCGATGTGGACCGGCGCTATCCTTTTGACGGGAATTTTATTTTTCTTCACTCTTAAACTGGTTTCAAAAGGAACCCGGCAGAGGTAAATCATGTTCGGACGATTTTTTAAAAACCGGCGGCAGCAGCGGTGCGGACGGCGTGCCGGACAGGGGATCTGCTGCGCTCATCCGCTCAGCGATTTTGCGCAGGGCGCAGATGTCGTGGTCCTGTCCAACAGTGACCGCAAGACGCTTGAAATGGGGCTTTTCAGCGGTGCGCTGGTACACGTTATGAAGAACCGCCCCGGCGATACCAGCATGGTGGTCGCCGCAGGTGAAAGCCGCTACATCATTTCCAAAGAAGTCGCCGCGAAAATTCAAGTCCGCTAAACGGATACGAAGGCTATCTCAGCGCATCCATATAACGCCGGAAGGTTTCGTCAAAGGTACTGAAGCGGCTGAATTCTTCAAGGCCGGAGAGCGATTTCAGTTCGCAGGGAATTCCTGCTTCAACCACAGCCGCCACCGGATTGAGTCCGCCGACGACAATAAATCCGGTGCGGCCCTCGGCCACCGGAATGTCCAGTAGCGGTTGACCGGGACGCCCGATCAGTAAGATGCCTCCCATGCCGGCACGCTGAAGACGGTCGAAGACGCGCCGCGCATCGTCGAGTGCGACCGACGGAATTTCGCGAAAGCTGGCCGTGATGATGCCGTGGCCGCTGCGCGCGCTTTCACGCACATCCGTCATACCGGCGCGAATGAACATTTCGAGCGGATCAACCGTTACGCCGGAATATTCCATCAGCTCGACAAACCGTACCGGACGGCCCTGCCGCATTTCGATCAGTCCGCCGTAGCGCGAGGTGACCGGAATACCTTCGGCCATCAGAACACCGTTGACGGTGACGCTGCACAGCGTGCCGAGCGCGGCGTATCCGCCGGGAATGGTGCGCCCGGCGAGCGTTTCGTTGGCGCGGATCAGGCACAGCCGGTCGCCCAGCCCGAGCCGTTTGGTGTAGACCGGTTTAATTTCAGCGAAGACTCTCGACAGGTCGTGCGACGGAACCAGTGCAAAGTTGGCAATGACGGTGCCTTCGCCGGTTTCCCCGCGAAAGGTCATCCGGTAGCCGAGCGTATCAATCCGTCCGCGGACGAAGCCGACTTTGGCGACGACGTCGGAGTGTTCCAGTTCGGCGCGGCCCAGTTCGGTAATGACGCGGCCTTTGCGGCGGCTGTTCAGTTCGGTCAGTCCGTCGCGGTCGAGCTCGGTTAGATACAGGCGGATGGTGCGCGGCTGGAGCCGGACGCCCATGCTGGGCAACCGCTCGGCAATGCGCGCCGCGCCGGCCGGCCCATCGAGTTCGCTGAGTACGCGCAAAACGGCTGCGCGGGCTTTGTCGTTCCGGATATTCATCGGGATTTGTCTCCATTCAGTCAAAAAAAGTGCGTTTTAAAATCCGCCGTATAACCTGACATCGCACCGGTCGGTGTTTTCGGTCAATTACAGGACTTTAATCAGCGCATGTTTTATTTATACGGCAATAATGCCGTATAAAATTTTTAATGCAACTCAGGCTTTAAAAATAACCGTTGACTGGAAGGCTGTTTTCGATGAAATGGGGGAAGTTCTTACAGGATTTATACGACTGAATAATGCCGTATAGAAATTAAACCGTAAACCTGAACAGGGAGATGAAAATGAGTGTAGTTAAGGAAGTATTAGATATCGTCGAACGCCGCAACGCGGGCGAGCCGGAATTTTTGCAGGCCGTGCGCGAAGTGCTCGAATCGCTGGAGCCGGTGATGGCCCGCCGTAAAGACCTGTGCGATGCAAAAATTCTGCACCGCGTTGTCGAACCCGAACGTCAGATCATTTTCCGCGTGCCGTGGCAGGACGATAAAGGCCAGGTTCAGGTCAACCGCGGTTTCCGTTTCGAATTCAACAGCGCCATCGGCCCGTATAAAGGCGGCCTGCGCTTCCACCCCAGCGTGAACGCCAGCATCCTAAAGTTCCTCGGCTTCGAACAGATTTTCAAAAACGCGCTGACCACGCTCCCTATGGGCGGCGGTAAGGGCGGCTCGGACTTTGATCCGAAAGGCAAATCCGACAGCGAAGTCATGCGCTTCTGCCAGTCGTTCATGACTGAACTCCAACGTCATATCGGCCCGGATACCGACGTACCGGCCGGCGACATCGGCGTAGGCGGACGTGAAATCGGTTTTATGTTCGGCCAGTACCGCCGCATCCGTAACGAATTCACCGGCGTACTCACCGGCAAAGGGCTGAAGTGGGGCGGTTCACTGATTCGTCCGGAAGCCACCGGCTACGGTGCGACTTACTTCGCGCAGGAAATGCTCAAGACCCGCCGCACCAGCCTCGAAGGCAAGGTGTGTACGGTTTCCGGTTCCGGTAACGTCGCACAGTACACCGTTGAAAAGATCAACCAGCTCGGCGGTAAAGCCGTCACACTGTCCGACTCCGCAGGTACCATCGTTGATATGGACGGTATCAATGACGAAAAACTGGCGTGGGTCATGGACCTCAAAAACGTACAGCGCGGCCGTATCAGCGAATACACCAAGAAATTCACCAAAGCACAGTTCCTTGAAGGCAAACGTCCGTGGTCGGTCAAGTGCGACTGCGCTTTCCCGAGCGCTACACAGAACGAAATTGACGGCAACGATGCCAAGACCCTGCTCGACAACGGCTGCTTCCTGATCAGCGAAGGCGCCAATATGCCGAGCACGCCGGAAGCGGTCGAACGGTTCCTCGCCAAGAAGATTCTGTACGGTCCGGGCAAAGCGGCCAACGCCGGCGGCGTGGCGACTTCCGGTCTCGAAATGAGCCAGAACTCGATGCGCATGAGCTGGAGCCGCGAAGAAGTGGACGAAAAACTCAACGCCATCATGGTCAACATCCACAAAAACTGCTTCGAAACAGCCGCCGAATACGGCTGCGCAGGCAACTATGTGGCCGGTGCCAACATCGCCGGATTCACCAAAGTGGCCGATGCCATGCTCGCTCAGGGTCTTATCTAAACAAAGTCCTGCAGCACAAAAACAGAAAGGGAGCTTCGGCTCCCTTTTTTGTTGGAATTGTTAGAGCAAATTCAGGAAAACTGTAGCCGATTGCTTGGCTGTTAAACTGTGAGGCAGGCATCCTTGCCTGCCTAAGCACAGGCTGGAAGCCTGCGCCACAAACTGATAAACGGCTACAGTTTATCTAAAAACGCTCTAGAAACAATGGGAAAAGCATCTGGGCTTGGGCCGATTTTGCGGAAGAGGAAGTAAACCAGCCCATAAATCCAGAATGACGATCGTGCATTTGGATTTCATTACTCAGGTGTGAATTTGTGTAAACAGCTTCGGTCGATCCATCATCTTGTGCTTTCCGTCCACGAGGCATTCAAGATACAGTCTGGGCAACGCCCGTATCTCTGGTGGAAAAATCGTTTCCAACATGCGGAAAAAATGAGAGAACGGCGGGCGTCAGCAGGAGATTATCATGAAACCATTCAGCACGACGTTGAGTACGGGGATTCCGGATCTGGATCACACAATTCGCGGTGTGCTGGCAGGCGATAATATCGTCTGGCAGGTGGATGATATCGCTGAGTATCAGGCGTTCGTTCTGCCGTTTGCTCAGGCGGCACAGGATAACGGCCGGGTGCTGATCTATTTCCGCTTCGCCCGCCACGAGCCGCTGCTGCCGTCGTTTATGGCGACCGAAGTGCACGAACTCGATCCGCAGATCGGCTTTGAAGCGTTTATCGACCGTATTCATGCAGTCATCCGCCGCGTCGGCAAAGGCGGATTCTATGTTTTCGACTGCCTGTCGTGTCTGGCGGTGGACTGGTATTCCGACCAGATGCTCGGCAATTTTTTCATGCTGACCTGTCCTTACCTCTTCGACCTCGAAACCGTCACCTACTTCGCGCTCTTCCGCAACTATCACACCCAGCACGCCATCGGCCCGATCAGTCGCACGACACAGCTGTTCCTCGATGTCTATTCCCACAAAGGCCATCTCTATCTGCGGCCGATGAAAACACAGCACCGCCATTCGCCGACGATCAATATGCTTCATGAGTGGCGCAAAGAGGACGATACGTTTCACGCGGTCAGTTCCAGTAATGTGATTTCGGAGATTCTCACCTCGGCCCGCTGGTCGGGTCTGAGCGCCGACAGCAGCGGCGACTTCTGGGAAACGGCCTTTGTCCGCGCCCGCGAAATGATCAAGGCCGGAACCTACCGGCCGGATATTCCCGAGCGCGGGAAAATTCTGTACGAACAGCTGGCGCGGATGATCATCTCGCGCGACGAAGGGATGCAGCGGCTGATTGCTCGCAACCTGACGCTCGAAGATATTCTCGATGTGCGTAAGCGTATGATCGGCACGGGGCTGATCGGCGGTAAGACGGTCGGGATGTTGCTGGCCCGTGCCATTCTCAAGCGCACCAATCCGCGCTATGTCGAACTGCTCGAAGAACACGATTCCTTTTATATCGGTTCGGACGCGTTCTACACCTTCCTTGTGCGCAACGGCATCTGGAAGGTGCGTCAAAACCAGCGCGATCCGGAGCGTTTCCTTGAGGGTGCGGAAGAAGCCCGCCATATGATCATTCGCGGTGATTTCCCGGAATATATTCTTCAGCAGTTCGATGAAATGCTCGATTATTTCGGGCCGTCGCCGTTCATCGTTCGTTCATCATCGCTGCTCGAAGACAACTACGGCAACTCCTACGCCGGAAAATATGACAGCGTCTTTTGCGCCAATCAGGGACCGCGCGAACGCCGCCGTCAGGATCTGCTTGCTGCGGTCAAAACGATTTATGCCAGCTCCATGAGCGAGCGGGCGCTGAACTACCGCGCTCACCGCGGCGCACTCGACAAGGATGAGCAGATGGCTCTGCTGGTCATGCGGGTTTCCGGCGCGTCGTACGGACATTATTTTTATCCGCAGGCGGCGGGCGTTGCTTTCTCGTTCAATCCATACGCATGGAGCCCGGAAATCGATCCGAAGGCCGGTGTCATGCGGCTGGTCTTCGGACTCGGCACGCGCGCCGTCGACCGCTCCGACGATGACCACACCCGCATCGTCGCGCTGAATGCTCCGGACAAACGTCCGGAAGGAAACTTTGAAGCGACCTTGCAATACACACAGCGTCGCGTGGACTGCCTCGACCTTGAATCCAATCAGCCGATTTCTGAACTGTTCAGCGATCTCGTCAAAACCCCGCCGGAAGATTTGCCGCTGGCAATGTTTGCGGCAGCCGACTTCGTCAATCTGCCCGACGGACGGCGGGTTGAACGCCGGATGCTCACGTTCGACAAGCTGCTCAAGGAAACCCCCTTTATTCAGGATATGCGCGATATTCTTCGCATTCTGCAGGAAGCTTATGACTATCCGGTCGATATCGAATTCACCATGAACTTCGTGGACGAAAAGAATTACCGCATCAACCTCGTCCAGTGCCGTCCGCTGCAAGTACAGGGCATCGGCTCGGTTAAGCTTCCGGAAATCAAAGTGCCGGAGGCCAGCCGCATCATCGAAGCGCGCGGCGCGGTTGTCGGACAGAGCCGTCTGATTCCGGTGGACCGCCTGATTTATGTCGTGCCCGCGCTGTACGGAAAACTCCCGCAGCAGGAACGCTACGCCGTTGCACGGCTGATCGGCGAAATCAACCGCACCTCCGCGGCGGACAGCACGGTCATGCTGCTCGGCCCCGGACGGTGGGGCACCAGCAGTCCGGAGCTTGGAATTCCTGTCAGTTTTAACGACATCAACCGCATCAATATTTTATGTGAAATCGTCGCCATGCATGAACATCTGGTTCCCGACGTATCGCTTGGAACGCACTTCCTCAACGAACTGGTTGAAAATAACATGCTCTATCTGGCGCTCTTCCCGAAACAGGGAAATAACTTCCTTAACGAAGAATTTTTCCTCAAAGGACGGAACCGGCTGCTTGACCTCGTTCCTTCCGCTGAGAAATGGGCAGATGCCGTGCATGTCATCGAAACGACCGATCTTCCTGATGGAGCAGGCATCAATTTGCGAGCCGATGCCGTGGAGCAGAAAGTCGTCTGCTACCTCAAGTGACCCTCTAACGCGGAGTAATTAGAAACACCTTGTCAATAGCTCGGTTTACATCTGCCAAGCTTAAGGATGATCCCATGAAGCAGAATTGTATCCAATTTCTCTCGGCAAGGTACTCGCTGTTGTAACTGATGAGTACGCCTTCCTTTTCCAATTTGTTGCCGATCTGTATGGAGTTGATATAAGGCGGCAAGGGAACGGTTGTAATTGCAGGAGAAGAGAGAGCGTCTTCGCACAAAATTTCAAATCCACGCGCTCGCAACCGGGCGCGAAGTGCGAAAGACAATTTACTGGCGTCCTTAACCCGGGCGCTTGGATCAAGCTGAGAAAGAGCCGTTTTCAATGCATAAACCAAGTTAGAGCAAAGCGTGTATGGAATGGCCGCAGCTCCTTCATAGCATGAGAGATCTAGATATCGCGGGATTTTCCCGCTTCGTTTACTTGGCGCTTCACTCTCAAATACAAACGCCAATCCGGGGAATGCGCCTACTCCTTTGTTGCTGACACCCGAAGCCATGCAGACACAGCTAAGATCTACGGGCATTGTCCCAATCGAACTGATTGCATCGACGCACAGGCAAATATGTCTCTTACGTGAAATTTCTTTTAGTCGTGTCAGATCATTGAGCATTCCTGTCGACGTTTCACAATGTGTAAACCAAACCCAAGTCACTCCTGGATTCCTTGCCAACAGACCGTCCACCTCGTTGTAGTCAAAGGATCTTCCCCACGGTTTTTTTATTGTTTGGAACCGAAGATTTGCGCGGTGTGCATGGTCTAAAAGGCGCTCCCCAAATTCTCCATTGCTGAGAACGAGGCCGCAGGAATCGCGTAACGCAAGCTGCGCGGCGATCACATCGTTGGCAAGCGTTCCCGACCCTGAAAGGACACTCACGCGGTCCGCGCTCACTAAGTCACACAGCATCCGCTTGGTCTCACACATCTCCTTCACAAATTTGTTAGAACGATGTGATACTGGAAGCGTATTTAGTGCCTGCTGGACTTCTGTACTGGGTCTCACGGGTCCGGGGAGCATGTACATGGCCGGTTCGCTTAATTTGGCGCGGTCACGCTCCGTGTTATGCAGTACTTCTGCGGCGGTTCCGTACATCGGTTGATATTGAGCTGCCGGAGAGCCTACCAGCGGGCCAAACGGTTTGAAGCCCAGATGGTGATAAAGGTGTGTCTGCCGAGTGGTTCCAGAGATAACTATCAAGTCATATCCCTGATCAATACAGTATCTTGTTGCTTCACCAAGTAACCCTTGAAGCACCCGTCCATTTCGGTGTTCTTTTGTCACTGCCAACAGACGGACTTCACAAAGAGACGTGTGCGGGGGAAGAAACGAATCAAGATTCTTGAGTTTCCCGTCTAAAGAAAACGGACGCTTATTACGCAACGCCAGCATGCCGATTACTTTTTTCTCCACAAGACAGATTATATAGAGGTTCTCATCATGAAACTTATCTACGAGTAACTTCCTCTTACATGGCTCATGTTGAGGGATCTCTTCTACGAAAGTTTTATAATTAAGCCGATGTATCTGCTCGAACTCCCATGGTTCCGAAGCTTGTTTGAAATAATAGCGGCGCGGGGGCAAATTCGTTTTCTCATGGTCTGTTTGATCCTGCGCACAAGCTGCGGGAGTTTCTCTTTTTTTATGAATCATCAGGATCAGGCAGGTCGCGGTAGCTATCGAGACTACATAACCAAATGGCAGTTTCATTATGATAGCCAGAAATGGCAGGCTTCCGATGCCCGCAAGTCCAGATTTTGTAAACCCATATGAAAACGGAAGCATCGTCACGGTTATGGCCGCGAGTCCGATGGCTAGGCGAATATCTATAACAAGCAATGCGCCAATCAATGTTGCGACGCCCTTGCCTCCACGGAATGCCATCTGGGCAGGGTAAATGTGCCCCGCCACAACCAGGAACATGCAAAGACCTGCTACCCACGAATCCAATCCCATATAAACGGGAATTGCCGTGGCGAGCGCTCCTTTGAAAACATCACCCGCTAACGTTATGATAAACCCTGCGGGGCCGGTCACTATGCCCGCATTTCGAGCCCCGGGATTTCCGGTGCCGACCTCGCGGATATCACAGCCTGTCCTAAAACGGACATAATAATATGCGAAGCAGATGCATCCGAGCAGATAGGCGAGCACAATCGAAGCAAGGATCATTAACTCAAGCGACCAAAGATGAGTCAGACTAGACATCGGTCACTCCATACGGGCGCGAATGTATGAAACGATATCCTGCATCAAAGGTTTTTTTGTGGCGAAGCCAACCATGCTTCTTATCCCACTGTCCGCTGTCCAAGTCATCGCGGAGTCGCAATACACCCTCTTGAACTTCGATAGGGTCAGCCAAAGCAAACGATGATATCCCGGCCCGTATCTGCTCATTCAAATACAACTCCGGACGGTTCCATGCGGCTCCTGCAAACAGGTCTTCCATATCCGAAGAAAGCGCAAACACCGTATTATGTACCGGACGGTCTATTAGATTTTGAAGCGAGTGCTGTATCTGCTCAAGTGGAGGGAAAAATGAAAAACAAGCGTCCCAAACCCGTGGGAAATATTCAGTAAACCAAGAATTTCCGATTTGTCGTGGATCAAATGTGAAGAGCACGATCGGGCCGCACGGACACACACGAGTCATTTCCAGCAATGCCTTTTTCGGTTCAGAGAAATGATGAAAGGCAAGGATGCTGAACACTCCATCGACGGAATTATCCGACAGCGGAAGGTGTTCTGCCACCCCTTCCACAAAATGCACGTTTGCATGAGGTGCCGCTTGTCCGCGCATAACAACTGAGGGCTCCACCGCAATGACCTTCATCCCTTCGTCGGCCACTGCCCGGCTATAATTGCCCGTGCCCGCTCCGATTTCGGCAATACAGCTTCCTTTGGGGAGTGAGAGAATTTTTAAAAGGGCGTGCAACACTCCTTGATCTGCACGACGATGGCGTGCGTACCCCGTTCCGATTTCATCATAGATTGCAGAACTCATGTTTTCATGTACTCCTTTAGGAAATATTTCCACTCAGTAGCTTGCAAAGATGAAGCAACGTTTGTCCGGTTTTTTTCTGGTCAGTAGCGGGAACCCACTCTGCAACCTTCCGTATTCCTTCGAAGTATGACGCTTCGGCTACGAGAAGGCATTTCAACCCCTTGGGAGTGATTGTAACGATCTTGATTCTCCGATCTCCATTTTGAGTGCCTCTCTGCACAAGCTTATCGCGCTCAAGGCGGTCAATAAGTCCCGTCACGTTTGCCCGATTTACCAGCACACATCGACTAAGCCCCACCTGAGTTGCGCCGTCCGTAAACTGATATTTCAAAAGCATAAGGATATTAAATTGTGCTTCCGTAAGCCCGGATTTTCTGAGTAGCAGGCGACCCGCATTGCTAAGCATGCGCGACACCAGCATTACGGTCATAATTAGTTCGTGGCCCGGCTCTTGAATCGGATTGGGAAGTTTAAGCCAATCCTGCACTGTGACTGCGTCCGTTTTTCCGTTCATAAGGATACAGTTAACATCTTAACTAATTAAGGTCAACCAATCCGTTTTCTTTTCTCGAGGAAGCGTTTATGCCCGTTGTGAAATCAGAAACACCTTGTCCTGACGGCGGGCTTTGCGGGGCAGGGCGAGCGTGACGACATCGTTCGGCTGCGCTTCGTCGGCCGGTTCGCCGCCGACGCGCAGATTTTCGACGGTAAACCGCAGTGCGCCGGTCGTCGGCCCTTCGAGCAGAAGTGAGTCGCCGTTTTTAATCGCGTGGCGGCGCACGGTAAATTCGGCGATGCTGGTCTTGGCGAAAAAGTTGCTGAGAATGCCGACCTCATCGCGCTGCTCGGTCGCCTGCGAATCGGCGCAGGCCGCCCATTCACCAAGTTTCGTGCCGCAGTAATAACCGCCATGCCAGAACCCGCGGTTGAAAACTTTGCCGAGTTCGGCAATCCACGGATCAAATTTTTCCGGCGTGTAGGTTCCGGCGGACAGCGCGTCGAGCGCTTCACGGTAAACGCGCGTCGTCACTTCGACGTAATCGGCGGAACGTCCGCGCCCTTCGATCTTCAGCACCGAAACTCCGGCGGCGGTGATTTTGTCCAGATATTGGATGGTGCAGATATCTTTCGGTGACATCACATATTTATTGTCGATCACCAGTTCCGCGCCGGTTTCCTCGTCGGTAATGCGGTAACTGCGGCGGCACGGCTGAAAGCAGGCCCCGCGGTTGGCGGAATGGTCGTATTGCGCGAGGCTCATGTAGCACTTACCGCTGACGGCGACGCACAGCGCACCGTGGGCGAACAGTTCGAGGCGTACGAGTTCGCCGGACGGGCCGCGCAGATTTTTCTCCTGAACCTTTTTCCAGATACTGGAAATCTGTTCCAGCGAAAGCTCGCGCGCCAGCACCACCGTGTCGGCGTAGCGGGCATAAAATTCCAGCGCCTGGAAATTGGTGACGTTCGCCTGCACCGAAATATGCACTTCCAGGCCGATTGAGCGGGCGTACTCAATCGTCGCGATGTCGGTGGCGATCACGGCGGAAACTCCGGCGGCCTTGGCGGCGTCGCACAGCGCGTGCATCTCCTCCATCTCGCCGTCATAAACAATCGTGTTCAGCGCGAGGTAACTCTTCACGCCCGCCGTGCGGCAAAGGCTCGCAATCTTCGGCAGGTCTTCCGGAGTCAGATCGGCGGAACGGGCGCGCATATTCAGTTTGCCGACGCCGAAATAAACGGAATCCGCACCGGCACGGATCGCCGCCGCCAGCGCCGCCTCGGAGCCCGCGGGGCTCATCAGTTCGATGGACGGGTGGCGAGTGTCGGGTGGCAAGTGTCGAGTGAGGGATGGAGTGCTCATAAGGGAGAGAGCTTCCAATGTTTTGAACCGTTTCGCAACCTTGAAGCTGGAATTCGATGAATGTTGAACAACCCACCCCGGCCTTTGGCCACCCCTCCGGAGAAGGGGATCTAAACTCGGCAAAATCCCCTCCATTGGAGGGGCGCCGGGACGGCGGGGTGGGTTTCTGCTTTTGTCCGCGCTCAGAACGCGCTCGGCGATCGCGTTCCACCAGTCATCTAAGAAGCTCTTGTCACGATCATAAACGCCCGATTTGGAACAAGTTTTTGGTGACAAGTATCAGCTGGATTTTCAAAACAGGCGTAAATAAAGGGAAAAGATGCAGTTTGGTTGCGAACAGATTTTTGGTGACAACCAGAATTTGGAGGGCGCGGTTCCACCCGCGCCAGATTAATTTTTGGCCGGCGTGGACTCGACCGGAGGGAGAGAGGCTTGAGCTTGCGAAAGCAGGAAGCGTAGCGACTGGCAACCCGTCCCTCCAAGGCAGCCGGGAAAGTTGCGATACGCACCGCATGCGTCCAAAATGTGGCACAGGCTTCCAGCCTGTGCATGGACAGGCAAGGATGCCTGTCCCACCTTTATTGTTCCGGCGCGCAGACCCATTTCCAGTTTGCCACCCTCGAATCGTCCGGCTACATTCGCGGCGTTGGTTGTTTATCCGAATTTAAGACAACAGGATTGTTCATGCTCCAAAGATTTGTTGCCGTTGTAACTTTTCTAGGCATCACTGCATGTTGCTATGCCGATTCGACCGCCGAAATCGAGATGCTGATCAAGACGGTTCGAAGTCTGGATGGCGCGGTGTTCATCAGGAACGGCAGTGAGCATACTCCTGCCGAGGCTGCCGAACATCTGAAGCTCAAATGGACCAAGCAATGTCAGAAAATTAGAACAGCAGAAGATTTTATAGAACTTTGCGCCACGAAATCCATCATGAGCGGATCGGCCTACCGCATTCGCTTTGCGGATGGCCATGAAGAGCCGTCAGCGGATTTTATGAAGGCCGCTTTGAGCCGGTTTCGGGAGACGGAATTCCGTTATTCCAAACCGGCCAACAGTCCGCAGGCGGCGCAAATATCCTTGCCGCCGCTGTAACGGCGGGCGACGGGCGCGGCGAGGTGCATGCGTAAGGCGTCGCGAAATGCGTGCAATTCTTCCGGTGAGGGCGGGCAATATTTTCCGGATGGATCATTCACATCAATCAAGTCGAGTTTGACCGGCAGTCCGCGCGTCAGTTCGGCCAGCCGTTTGGCATCTTCTTCGCCGGTGTTGACGCCGGAAATCATCGTCCATGCCAGCGTGATCCGTTCGCCGGTGACCTGGTGGCGTTCGCGCAGAGCGTCCATCAGTTCGGCGGTCGGATGCAATCCTTCAACTGGCATGAGTTCGCGCCGTTTCTGCGGATCGGCGGAAGTCAGCGAAACGACCAGCCGGAACGGATGTTTCTCCGCCGTGTATCGCCGGATGGCGGGCACGATTCCGGCGGTGGAAACGGTGATGGCTTTGGCGGAGATAGCGCCGCCGCACGGTTCGGAGAGAATGCGCGCGGCGCGGATGACTTCGTCATAGTTGAGGAGCGGTTCGCCCATGCCCATGAAAACCACGCCGCGCACCGGATGCTCCGAGTCGTCGCGGATTTTGAGTACCTGATCGACCATTTCCCACGCGGAGAGGTTGCGGATGAATCCCATTTTGCCGGTGTAGCAGAACGAACAGCCCATCGTACAGCCGACCTGCGAGCTGACGCAGGCGATATATTTTTGATCCTCCGCGCGGTGCAGTAGCGGAATTCGGACGGCTTCGAACGGTTCCGGTCCGTCGCCGCGAAATAGATATTTGGCGAAGCCGTCCTGCGGTGAAATCACTTTATCCGCTACGGTCAGGTTTGGGATCTCTGTCGTGGTGCGGAGAATTTTCAGCGCCTTTTCAGAAATTTCGGCCTGCACCTCCGGCAGTTTGCCTTTTCGGATGACGACGGCTTGAATCATGCGCGCCTGACGGGCTGAAATGTTCAGCAGTCCGGGCAGTTCTTCGGCGGTCTGGTTTTTTAAGAGGATAGGCATGACGTGAGGATGTAGCACAAGGTCGAGCCAGTGTCGCTTTCAAAGGCGGGTCAAGGCAGGCAGGATGCCTGCGGTACGTATCGCCGGCATCCTGCCGGCCTTGCATGAAGAAAACAGCTTCCGGATTCTGCGGTGTTGATATAGTCTGCCGCCATGAAGAAGCTTGGAACGTTCCTGCTGTTTATTATTATCGCGTTTCTGCCGTCGCTCGGCGCGGTGTTTGTGCAGACCGGCGGCTGGTATGAAGCACTCAATAAACCGCTTTGGAATCCGCCGAGCTGGCTCTTTGGCCCGGTTTGGACGTTTCTTTACACCACCATCGGGCTGGCTGGATATCTCGCATGGATACGCGGCAGACCTGAAGACCGGCGCATCGTGTTCACAATCTGGGGCGCGCAGCTTTTCATGAACGCGCTCTGGAGTCCGCTTTTCTTCGGCCTGCACCGTCCGGACTGGGCGATGGCCTCGCTGATTCTGCTGTGGTTTCTGATTCTCCTTTGCATCGGTCTGTTCAGTCAGCGGAGCCGTTTGGCGGCGTGGTCGCTGCTCCCGTACTTTCTCTGGGTTTCATTCGCCGGGGCGCTTAATGCGGCGATTATGGTGGTCAATTAGAGAAATACGGGGAAAGCCGCCTGAAGCACAGCAGATTTTTTCTTTCCGAAAAGAGCCTCTTCCGCTAGTTTCAGCTCATGTCTGCAAACCCCAAAGCCGATTGGACTCCCGAGCTGGATAAGGAAAATTCAAAGGCTGTCTGGGCGCATACGGTTCCGTTTATGGTCTGGCTTTTGATGATGTCGGTTCTCGGCGATCCGTCCGGTATGCGTTACCTGTATCAGACAATCGGCGGACTGATTTTGCTTTTTATTTTTCGGCCGTGGCGCTGGTACACGCCGCCGAAACTCAAAAATGTTCCGCTGGCTCTGGCGGTCGGCCTGCTGGTGTTTGTCTTTTGGGTCGGGCTTGAGTCGGAATTTTTCAAAAGCGCCTTCCCGAAGGTCAGCGAGTTTTACGAACGCTATTTTGTAGAGATGATGCGTTTTGGAAAACTGCGTGAACCGCTCGAGATGGGGGCCAACGGACTTCATCACTACGATCCGCGCACCACTGGCTGGCCGCTTTTCTGGGCGCATATGCTCGGCACCACGCTGGTGATTGGCGCGATTGAAGAATTTATGTTCCGCGGGTTTCTCTACCGCTGGATGCAGGGCAGTCCCTTCTTTAAAAAAGATATCGGCGTGATGGATACGAAGATGTGTATTCTCATTGCGGCGATCTTTGCGCTCGAACATAACGAATGGGTGATGGGGTTTCTCTGCGGGCTGATGTTCACCTGGCTGATGGTGAAAACCCGCGATATCTGGGCCGCCATCCTGGCCCACGCTTTTACCAACGGATTGCTCGGCTGGTATGCCGTCCATACCGGCGCTTACTGGTTCTGGTAGCACAAGGAATATTCAAGACGGGAGAATGCGATGACGAAACGGATGCTATGTTTGATCGTCGCGGCGACCGGCCCGTTTGGCGCGGCCCGTGATGGAATTTAAAAGGAAACCGACCTGTCCACCTGAAGTTATGAATGATATGCAAAGCAAAAGGATATCGACCAAACGTCATTTCCGGAATTTTCTGGTCGCGACAGGAGTCCTGCTGCTGTTTTTTGTGCTGCTGCCGGGTGCGGTTAAATGGGTAGTGAATCGCGTTGTTCTGCCGCATTGGTTTCCCGCGCCCGAATGTCCGGTAAAATCAGGGCATCTCACTGAGTTGCGTTATACCGGTCTGGTCGCCGGTAATCTGCCGGTCGATGCAGGCGGCGGACGCACCGTGCAGGTATCCCGTGTCGAAGCGTTTTATAATCTTTGGACGCTGATGCATCGGCGGATTCCGCTGGTGCGCGGACAGATTATTTCCGGCCCGGAGATTGCGTTTGAATCTGATATCACGGCCCGCGACATCCGTTTTTCCAGCGGCGGTTTAAATACGGATATCTCGGCGCAGTTTTCCCGCATACGTTACGGTATGTTAAGCGCCGGGCCGTTTATCGCAACGGCGCGCCTCACCGGAACCGCCGGTGCACTGTCCGCAGAGATTCCGCTACAGGACGGATTGCTTCACGCATCGGTCAATTCGCAGGTCGCCGGTCTGCCGACGAATCCGGTCTGGATGTGTACGGTGCAGATTCCCTTAACCGCGGCCGACGGATCGCCGGTTCAGCTGGGCGGACTGGTTCCCGGCGCGGATGATTTACTTGCGGACGGGCTGGTTCAAGCGGAACTTTCCGGCAGCAAGTCCGGTGCGGAGGCTGTACTTTCATTGGCGGTCGGAAGTCTTGAAGTTCCAGCGCACAGTCTCAGTCTCAGCAACCTGTACACCTCCTGCACAATGCGGTTTCCGGGTGAGTTGCGCTCGCAGCCGGGACAGAGTTTAACGGCGGACAGTCTGTCGATTGGCAAACTGAAGCTTGAGCAGATTCGGATGCATTATCAGATGGATCCGGATTCGACTGTTTTTATTGAAGACCTCGAATTCAACTGGTGCGGAGGCCGGGTGAATTTGTACAGCGCACGTTTTGCGCCGGATTCCACGAATGTTTCCGCCCGGCTTTTTTGCGACCGCCTTTCGCTGGAGCAGGTGCTTGCCGCCTGCGGTCTGACCGGATTTTCGGCGGGCGGCGAGCTGAACGGGCGTCTGCCGGTGCAGTGGACAAAGGCCGGGGTGAGTATTGACCGCGGATTCCTGTTTACCACACCGGGCAGGGGCGGAACGTTTTCGTTTGGTGATGCGCAGGTTGCCGCCAGTCTTCTCCCGCCCGGCTCTCTCGAGGAAGGTCAGATTGGACTGATTACGGCGGCGCTCGCTTCATTCAACTACGACTGGATCACGATGACGCTCAACAGCGAAGGTGAAAATCTGCGCATAGCAATTGAAGCCGCGGGGCAGCCCGTTAATGTGCTGCCTTATGAATATGATTCCCGCAGCGGCTCCTATGTGAAGGTGGAGTTACGGCCGGGCCGCGGTATTCGCCAGCCGATGAATTTCACACTGAATTTAACCGTTCCGCTGAACCAGTTGCTCTGTTATGCTTCGGGTATCAACAAGCAGTGGAGCCTGTTCAAAGGAAAGCTGTAGCAAGATAAGGAGATCTTCATGAGTAAACGAATGGTATGGACCGGACTGGCACTGCTGCTGGCCTCAACGGGATGCTACTCCAGACATCGAATCGACATGACACACGAGGTAAAACCCATTCACATCACACTCGACATCAATCTCAAGATTGATCGCGAGCTGGATAATTTCTTCGGCGACATTGATCAGGCCGCCGCCAAGGCAGAGCCCCAGCAGAAAAAGTAAAATTTAAATCCAAGGAGGAATCCCATGAAAAAAACAGCTAAACAGTTTAAATTGTTCTCAATGATTGTACTGCTGCTTTCGTGCGCCGCGCTTGCGTCTGCCGAAGGTGAAAAAGAGCGCATGATTCAGCGGGCTCCGCAAATCCGTGCTCTTAAAACGGGCGGTGTAATCGGTGAAAAGGCCAATGGCCTACTGGGTCTTGTCAAAGAAAGCGCGGCAGATAAAGCCCTGGTGGATGCCGAGAACGTCGACCGGAAAGCGGTTTATGCCGAGATCGCCCGCGGGTCAGGCGCCAGTGTTGTCACCGTGGCGACCCGCCGTGCTTTGCAGATTGTTGAACAGGCCGCTCCCGGCGACTGGCTGCAGGGCACCGAAGGCAAGTGGTATCAAAAGAAATAACGCGGTGCTACTTCAGCAGATCGACAGCCACTTTGATCACCACCTTTTTGACCGGTTGCGGAGTGCTGCCGGTCATCAGGCTGGGCATGTGGGCGTCTTCCGGAAAAAAGACCAGAAACTTTCCGGGGGTCAGAGTAACTGTCGCGGCGGGTTTTGCGGGAACCTGATAGAACTCCACATCCCTTTCAGGATTGTAGGGCTGACTGACGGTCAGCTCCTGTTTCGGGAAAATCTCAACCGCTTCCGTGCCGCTAAGAAGCACCTGAATATCCACGTATCTTCGGTGAGTCTCCAGCTTGGCAATTTCGCGGGATTTGGTTTCGTAGCAGTCTACGCCGGCATACAGGACGTCACCTTGAATCAGACGCTTGCCGAGTTCAGAGTCCGGCACAAGGGTTTTCAGGAAATCGAACGCGGTTTTCCAGGCTGGGCCGAACGGGTAGAGTGTGTGGTTTTTGATGTTATCGAAGATCATGGCGGCTCCTGATTGTTTGGATGATTAAATCCATTAGTTTTTAGTAGCCCGCTTAAAATGCCCGCAGTTTTATATCCGGTAAAGCATAAAATTGACGAAGTACCTTGCGCATTCAAGGACAAGGATATGTGAACAAAGCCGCAGGAACTGACAATCGCCGGGGGCATTTCTATGTCAGTAACAGCGTAGCGGTAACGCCGGAAATCAGCGGGGGCAATTTCTGGATTGATGTGTTCGTTAAAGATGGGAATATGGAGGCTGTTTCGCGGAGCATTCGGGTCGCTGATCAGGCAGGCGAAGACATTCTTTTTGAAATGAAAACCAAGATATCAAAAATCAAGGGTGACCCCAAAAGCCCTGAGGGCCCCAAAGGTAAATGATGAAGCAGACAGCAGTAAAAATTAAGGCAATGAAGGGCGGGCGGAAGATTGCGACGCTGACGGCGTACGATTATCTGACGGCACGCTATGTGGATGAGGCGGGCATTCCGCTGGTGCTGGTCGGCGATTCGCTGGCGAATACAGTGCTCGGTTACGAAACGACGTTGCCGGTGACGATGGACGAAATGGTACACCATACGGCGGCCGTTGCGCGCGGCGTGAAGGAGGCGCTGATCGTTGCCGATATGCCGTTTATGTCTTATCAGGGAACGCTGGAGCATGCGCTGGAGAATGCCGGACGGTTTATCAAAGAGGGCCGTGCGGATGCCGTAAAAATTGAAGGCGGTGTAATGCGGGCGGATTTGATTGAGAGGCTGGTTGCCAACGGGATTCCGGTGCTCGGGCATATCGGACTGCTCCCGCAGAGCGTGAAGGAAACCGGCTATAAAATGCAGGGGAAGACCGATGAGTCGGCCCGCAAGCTGATGGACGACGCCATGGCGCTCGAACAGGCCGGCGTTTTTGCCATTGTGCTGGAGTGTGTACCGGCGGAGCTGGCGCAGAAACTTACCGCCGCGCTGACAGTTCCAACCATTGGAATCGGTGCGGGAGCGCATTGCGACGGACAGGTGCTGGTTTTCACCGATCTACTCGGATTGGGTCACGGCCACGTTCCCGGTTTTGTTAAAAAGTTTTCCGATCTCAGGCCGCAGGTTCAACGCGCGCTGGCGGCTTATAAAAAAGAGGTCGAAGAGTCCGCCTTTCCGGGAAGATAGTCGGCAGAGGGGGTTTCATTTGCGGGGCTGATTTGGTACCCTTTTGGTCAGTGAAGAATTTTAAAACAGTTCTATTAATTCTGGCTGTTTGCGCCGTTGGGTTTTTGCTTTTGCGACGCAGTGCCGCTCCGCAAGAAAAAGCCGCTTCGGAAACTGTAGCTTCCGGAGTATTGCCCGCCGGGACGGGGGACGGCATCTCTGAGTCAATCCCGCTGATTTGCGGCGGGGAGGCGACAGATATTCCGTGGACAAGCCGTACTCCCGCCGCGAAACGAGTGCGCAAAATTTTCCCTGATCTGGCCTGGATGACACCGGAACCGGTTCTGAAAGCGGGCGACCACATCGAGCTGGCCCTGTTTAACGATGCGGTTTTTAAAGCTGAAATCAGCAACGTAACCCGCTATCCGAACGGCGCGGTCGGGATGACGGCTCATTTACCGGACGGGCAGGGCATAGCTTACCTTTCGTATTTTCACGGAGAATTGGCCGCTTCCGTTGAGGTTTCCGACGGCACAGCGTTTTCTATCGAGCACCGAGAGGGTTTGTATTATGCAGTCGAGATTGATCGCGCCAACAGCGACGTGCTCGAAGGTGCCGAGCCGAACATCGCGCCGGTACCCGATGCGGCCGCAGAAACATTTTCGGCTCAGGGCGTGATGTCTTCGAGTGTGGTAACAGGGGCTCCCTCCGGATCAACGATTATTGATGTAATGATCGTTTACACTCCGGCGGCGAAAAGCTGGGCGGCGACGAATAACGGAATTGAGAATGTTATCGGCGGGGCGATGCAGCGCGCCAACACCGCGCATACCAACTCGGACACTCAAGTTTACCTGAATCTGGTTCACAGCGAAGAGGTGGGCTATACGGAGCAGGGGATTTATAGAGATTTGACCAACCTTACTTCCGTTGGCGATGCATATGTTTCATTGGATGAAGTACAGACGCTACGCGATCAGTATAAGGCGGATTTAGTCTGTCTGCTGGAAAAGACAGACGACGCCGGCGGATTGGGGTGGCTACTGACTGGAACAAACGGTTCTCCTGATTATGCGTTCTGTATTGCACGGGTGCAGCAAAGTGCAGGCTCGTCATATACGGTGGTACATGAATGGGGCCACAACATGGGTTGTCACCATTCGAAAACACAGGTAGTTCAGCCCGGCACGAGTGGCGGTGTTTATACGTATTCGGCCGGCTGGCAGTGGGATGATACGAAAGCTACATCTCCCAAGCGGGGCTATTGCACTGTTATGACCTATGAGGATGCGAACAACGACGGAACCAATGAGTACGTGCGGGTCGCATACTTTTCTAATCCGACGAACTACTATGTGGGCAACAGCACAAACGCGACCGGTCATGCGGTGGATGGCGACAACGCCCGCACGATTCGCAATACAAGAGCTGTGATTTCTGCGTATCGTGAGGCCCCTGATATGGATTACGACGGGTTGCCAAACACCTGGGAGCTTCAATACTTTGGCGGGAAAACCAACGCCGACTCCAATGCTTTTGCGTCGAACGGCGTCAATACGGTGCTGGAGGCTTATATCGCCGGGTTGAATCCTACAAATCGGGCTTCGTTTTTTAAGGTCGATACCTTGGAGTCGCCCGATACGACGAACGGCGGATTTATAATCCGGTGGAGCGCAGTCACCGGGAGGGTGTATGGCGTATACCGGGCGACCAACCTGTTGAATAGTTTTCAGCCGCTGGCAACCAATATGATTTGGCCGCAGGCGAGTTATACCGATACCGTGAATCGTACTGAATTCAGCAGTTTCTATCAGATCAACGTGCGACTTCCGTAAATGCGGGGTTGCGTTCTGTTCGCGTTATGCAATCATATCGATGCCTCAAACAACGGGGGTGACTGGTTTCGACGTTTAAGTTGAAGCTTCAGTGGCGTGTCGAGGATGTCGGTTGGCCTCGTTAAACTTCCGGCAAAAACAATAAGTGCCAACGAACAGTACGCACTCGCTGCCTAAATAAAGGCGCGACGGCTTCCCCCTGACACCTGCTGAGGGGATGAAGACGACGACAGCAGGATAGTCCCAACGTCGGGCATACGGGCTGCGGGGCGAAATCTAACAGGATGCTGGCGTTCGCGATGGCCCTGTCTGCTGACAGTCGCGAAGGCGAGACCTTAAAGGCAGACTACACACGTAGAAGCTGTTGTGACGCTTGGGCGGACGGGGGTTCGATTCCCCCCACCTCCACCATTTTTGGCTCTTTCCAAAATCCCTTCAGACCTACGGTCCGGTTTACAGCTGATCTTTTTAAATGGAGATGCGCCCGGCCTCATGGTTCCCGTGAGGCTGGGGTTTTTTGTACAGTAATTCAATTTTCACAATGAAATTAGGCAAGACAAAGCCATCCGATCTCAATATCCTTTCAGTACAACAAGGAGGGGCTGAATGGATACGAATGTAGTACAGAGCGCGATGAACAGTATGCAGCAGATGTTTAATACGACGCCGGAGTGGATAACGACAGTTCAGAATATGCTGACCCGGTTCGGTCTGAAACTGGTTGCGGCGATTTTGATTTTTGTAATCGGTCGCTGGATTGCAAGGAAGGTACAAAACGGTCTCGAGAGAGCCATGCTCAAGGCTCATGTTGACCCGGTACTGGTGACATTTACAGTCAATATGACCTTCGCGGCGCTGATGGTTTTCGTGGTACTGGCGGCGCTGGGACAGCTCGGCGTGCAGACGACCTCATTTATTGCGGTGCTGGGCGCCGCCGGCTTGGCCGTCGGTCTGGCGCTACAGGGTTCGCTTTCAAATTTTGCATCCGGCGTGATGATTATTATTTTCCGGCCGTTCAAAATCGGCGATTACGTTGATGGCGGCGGGGTGAGCGGTATGGTAAAGGCGATTCATATTTTTACGACAACACTGACGACACCGGATAACAAACGGGTGATTGTGCCGAACTCAAAAATGATGGGCGATAATATCACCAACTATTCCGCTGAAGGGACCCGTCGTGTTGATTTAACGGTCAGCATCAGTTACGGCGACAGTATTGATAAAGCGAAGGAAGTTCTGATGGATCTGCTGACAAAAGATCATCGTGTATTGAAAGACCCGGCACCGTTCGTCGGCGTTTCTGCGATGGCGGAAAGCAGCATCGACTTTGCTGTACGCCCGTGGGTGAAGGTTGAGGATTACTGGAATGTTTTCTTCTCGATGAACGAAGCGATTAAAAAACGATTTGATGCCGAAGGGCTTTCGATTCCTTTTCCACAACGCGATGTGCACCTCTATAAGCACGAGGGGTGAGCGTGTTCAATGCGGGGAAGACCATCCGTTCGCCACCCGAAGCAAAAGAAGGAATGTTCCGCAGACTTGTCCCGCTGGCGGCCTTGGGCTGAAACCCGGTTTTTTGACCGCAACGACGCGAAGGATGGGATACCCCCCTCGTAAAACAATTTCTTTAAAATGATTTTGCCGTCCATGATTTTGCCGTTACTGTGTCCCGAACAGGAAAATCTAAATCATGACGGATCGTGAAGCGTATATTGCCTTGAACATGGTTGAGGGGATCGGGCCGATAAAGGTGCGGGCGTTGATTGACGCTTTGGGTTCGCCGCAGGCCATTTTTGATCCGGCGCAGTCCGACCTTCGGATGGTTAAAGGAATTGGCGAAAAGCTTTCTGAAACCATTTTGACGCAACGCTCACAGGTCGATCCGCAGGCGGAGATCGAGAGGGCTGAAGCGATTGGTATCCATATTGTTACGCCGCTTGATGGCGAATATCCGGATGCGCTCAAAACGATTCATGATCCGCCGCTGGCGTTGTATGTGCGCGGAGAGATCCTGCCAAAGGATCGCCACGCGCTGGGAATGGTCGGCTCGCGCAAATGCACCAGTTATGGCCTGAGCACCGCCGACCGGCTGGCTTACCAGCTGGCGCAAACCGGGTTTACGGTGGTGAGCGGTTTGGCGCGCGGCATTGATACCGTTGCCCATCAGGGTGCTCTAAAAGGAAAAGGCCGCACGATTGCGGTGCTTGGCGCGGCGATTGACCAGCTTTATCCGCCCGAAAACGCTGAGCTGGCCGATGCGATTGCCGGAAGCGGCGCGGTGATCAGCGAGTATCCGCTTGGACGGGCCGCTGACCGCCAGACTTTCCCTTACCGTAACCGGATTATCAGCGGGATTTCTATGGGCGTTGTTGTGGTCGAAGCCGGCTTTAAGAGCGGCTCGTTACACACCTCCGATTCCGCGATGGAACAGGGCCGGAGTGTCTTCGCTGTTCCGGGGCGGATCGACAGTCCGTCGTCCAAAGGAACCAATCATTTAATAAAAAACGGGGCGAAATTGGTCGACAACGTCGGCGATATATTAGAAGAGTTCGAACTTTTAGTGCCGCCGGGGTTGTTTGAGAAACCGTTAAAAGCCTCCTCGGCGCGGCCGGAAGTACCGCTATCGGAAGATGAGCAGATTCTGGTTAAAGCCCTCTGGGATGAGGAGTTGGATGTGGACAGTCTGGCCCGCGCCGCCGGACTTCCGAGCGCGAAAGTGAGTGCGTTACTGGTTGGGTTGGAAATGAAACGCGTGGTGAAAATGCTGCCGGGGCGAATTGTTGAACTGGCTGACGATCTTAGAGGATAAAGTTTAAAAATGGAGAACAGATCAGAATAATTAAGGACAGAATGATGTTTGGGCCGGGAGAACAGTTCCAATGTTTGGAAAATTATTCTGTCCTTAATTGTTCTGATTCCTACTTCTGTGTTCGCGGTTTGAAAGGGTTTAAATGAAACTGGTCATTGTAGAGTCTCCTGCCAAAGCGAAAACCATCAATAAATATCTGGGTGATGATTATATCGTCAAAGCCTCGATGGGTCATGTTCGCGATCTGCCTCCGAAAAAACTCGGCGTGGACGTCGATAAAGGCTTTGAGCCGGAATATGTGAATACAACGGGTCGTGCAAAAGTGATTACCGAGCTGAAGGCCGCCGCGAAAAAATGCGATGAAGTGATTCTGGCCCCCGACCCGGACCGCGAAGGGGAGGCGATTGCCTGGCATCTTTTCGAACTGCTTAAGGGGATTGTCCCGCCTGAAAAATTCAGTCGTGTCACCTATAATGAAATTACCAAATCGGCGATCAAGGAAGCCTTTTCCCATCCGACCGAGCTGGATATGAACCGCGTCAATTCGCAGCAGGCGCGCCGCGTGCTCGACCGGCTGGTCGGGTTTAAGGTGAGTCCGCTGCTTTGGAAACAGGTTCGCGGAGGCGTCAGTGCGGGCCGCGTACAGTCGGTTGCGCTTCGTCTGGTCTGTGAACGCGAAAACGAAATTAAGAATTTCAATCCCGAAGAATATTGGATGCTCGGGGCGAATGTCTGCAAGCTGGTGGCTCCGCGTGATGCTTTTGCCGTCAAGCTGGCGCAGGTCAACGGCGAAAAAGTTGAAATTAAAAGCAGCGAGCAGGCGGCGCAGGTTCGCGCCGAACTCGAAGCGAGCGCACTGCACGTCGCACGGATCATCGAAAAAGAAATCCAGCGCAAGGCGCGCGCGCCGTTCATTACCAGTTCGCTTCAGCAGGCGGCGTCCAGCTTCTGCGGATTTGCTCCGGCGCGTACGATGAGCATCGCGCAGGCTTTGTACGAAAACGGGCTGATCACCTACATGCGAACCGACTCGTTCAACATCGCCAAGAGCGCGCAGGAAGCCTGTCACGCATTCGTCACCGCGGAATACGGCGCGGACTATCTGCCCGAGAAGCCGAACTTCTACAAGAGCCGCGGCAATGCGCAGGAAGCGCACGAAGCCATTCGTCCCACCGATGTCACGCAGACTCCGCAGAGCCTCTCCAATCTCAAACCGGAAGAGCAGAAGCTCTACAAACTGATATGGGAACGGTTTGTCGCCAGTCAGATGGTGCCTTCGCGCATCGCCCGCCGCACGACGGAAATTGAAACCGCCGGAACCAACGTCTATCTGTTTCGCGCCACGTCTTCGGAAATTGTTTTCCCCGGTTACATGCGCGCCAGCGGCATCGAAATGGCCGCTGATAAGAAAAACGAGGACGACGAAGACGAAAATGAAGAGGTTAAGCTTCCCCCGCTGACCGAAGGCGAAAAACTGGAATGTCTGGAATGGCTCGGCGAACAGAAATTCACCAAACCGCCAGCGCGCTATAGCGAGTCGGCGCTGATTCGTGCGCTGGAAGAAAACGGCGTAGGCCGTCCAAGCACGTATGCGCAGACGCTGGCGACGCTCGACAAGCGCGAATATGTCACCAAAGAAAAGCGCTCGATGGTTCCGACGGAAGCCGGAATGCGCGTCTGCGAATTTCTCGTTGGTGCGCTTGACCCGCTTTTCAATGTCAAGTTTACGGCCGAGATGGAAGAGAAGCTTGATAAAATCGAAGACGGGTCCGTCGAATGGGCCGACATGATGCAGACATTTTATACCCAGTTTCTCGTGTGGCTCGAGGGAGCGAAAGATATGGCCGCTCCGGAAGAAACCCAGGCGATTCTTGCCGCGCTTGAACAGGTCAAGGAATGGGCCGCGCCGGTTAAACGCGGACGCCGCACCTATGCCGACAGTGAAACGGTGAAGTCGGTGGGTGAAAAGTTTGCAACTGACGGACAGATCACGACCCGGCAACAGCAGATGCTTCATAATCTTGCCTGCAAGTACATGGCACAGATCGGCAGTGAGCAGGTGAGCGGACTTAAGCTTGAAAAACCTGCCGCGACGCCTCCTGAAACCATTCGCAAGCTGGAATTGCTGGCGAATGTCAAATTCGGCGAGGCACGCAAAGTCGGCAAGAAAGTCTATGACGACGGTAAATTCTGTGAATCGTTGCGCCAGCAGGTGCAGAGTGGCCGCAATCTCAGTGAGCGGCAGCTGGCCGCGCTTGATTCGGTGCTGACGAAGTATTCTGATCAGATTGCCGATTTCGAAACGATTAAAGAAAGTCTCAACATGGCGGCCAAGCCTGCGACGGCCGATTCAGGTCAGACCGGAGCCTTGCTTGATCTGCTCAAAACCGTTCAGACCTGGAACCCGCCGGTTATGCGAGGGAAACGCGAATTCAACGATCAAAACTTCTACGAATCACTTTCAACCCAGTTTGCGGGCAAGGGCGCGCTTTCAGAAAAGCAGGTTGCCGCGTTGAAAAAAATGATGGCTCGTTACGCCACCCAGATTCCGGGCTACGACACGATCCGCGAGCAATACGGCCTTCCTGAGCCGAAGGTGAAAAAGTAGCAACTGCGTTGCGGCACAGCGCTTTCGCCTTTGCTAAGGCTTCGGCGGGATCGTCCGTGGTGTACGAGAAGAACCTTTTCCAGTGGGTGTTTTGGTTGACGATATTGGCCTTCTTGCGCATTTGCTCGGCTTTTCTCTTCTTGCTTAGCTTTTCAGAGAAAGGGTACGGTTTGGACATGAATAAAAACTGTGTTGGTAAAAATCCCGTCCTGCTTTTTCTTTCAGTTGTGCTTGTTACAGGGTGTACCACTACTCTTTTCAATCCAAAGAAGCAATTTGTATGGAATGAGCCGACAAAAGGTCTGAGAATCATTGCGGATTATGATCCGTCTCTGTTTCCGTCAAATACCGTATGCGGCAGGGTGACGGTCATGAACTATGGAGTAAATGATTACAGCATAGTAAACCTGATGATGTCTTTTAGTGACAGCGAGTGGAACTTAAGCCGCAAGAGGCTTCTTGCAACAGACCTGTTCACCATAACGAACGGCTTGTCTGCTGGCGCCACCAAAATAATTCATCCAGATGTTAACAATCCGCTAGATAAAGTCGGGGGAATACCTGGCAATAATACCTTTACCGCATGTCCAATAACCATGAATCAGGGGCGTGTTGAGATAAATACAAAGATAGTTCCGCAGCCCGCCGCTTTAGTCGTACCACCCACGAAACCTTCTGCATCTACCGAAGCAGATACACCTGACCGAAGGAATAGTGATCAAGAGCGGCTTGGTTTGCAGAGAATCGAGAAAGCAGAGCCGGTTCCAGATTTGGAAAAAATCTCGTCTCCAAGCTCCAACGACACGGGCCTTAAACTTCAAGCAATGCAGGCTGTTCGATCTCACCTGCGAGATTACGGCAATGCAAAATTCATAATGAGCTCCCTTAAGAGTGCAAAAGTAGGAGATAAATACTACGTCATCGGAGAATTTGATTCTAAAAATGCTTTTGGAGCCAAAGTTAGAAGCACTTTTGCTGTCGAATTTATAAAGAGTAGTGAATCTCGATATGAAGCTACTTATGTTGAAATAAAATAGTGGGATGCGAAAAAGAATTCCCGAATCGGAGAGCTGGTTGTAGAGGAAAATGGGTGAACATGGTTGGTATTGGATGTAGTAGAAAGTTCTCCGGTAAGCTTTTGACGCTCAGTCAGGCGATGTCGCAGCCAGATTTTCATCGAGCGTACCTGACCGCAGCTCGGCGGCTTTTTGATGGCTTTACGGGAAAAGGTGAAGATGCGCTTCCCATCTTTTTTCTTCAACGCCATGTGTTGGAGCTTCTGATCAAAAACTGTCTACGCATAATTTATAAGCTTATGTTGGTTGAATGCGAGCTTGGCCGTCGGAGTGAGCCTCCTTGTGAATGTAGACTTGATCGAGTCACACGGGATCACAGTTTACATGCCCTGAGTGGAGATCTTAAGGACTCGTTATTTTTAGACAATGATTCGGTCTCTTTGGCAATGTTGCGACTGGAATCTTTGGTTGCAAAAATGCACTCCGTTGATCCTGATAGTACGTGGTCGCGATTTCTCAAGGTTGACAAAAGGACTTGCGAGACAAAGCCTATTCATCCAGCTGTGCTGGATATCCGGTTTTATCAGCAGGAAATAGAAGAGGTGTCAAAACTGTTGGTCGGCGAAGATGTGAGCTTCCGAGATGCCTTGTTGTATAAATATCACTTGGTCTGGGAGGCGTGCATGAACGATCTTAAGGACAGTGATGAATCCTGATAATTCGGTTGAGGGAGTGATGGGGTCTGAGAGAGGTGATGTCGCTGTCGGCGGAAGCCTGCTTCCAATTATCGGAAAAAGTAGGTAGGAATTTTCCAATGTCTGGAAAAACAATCATAGACCCTTGCGTAGAGCATTTTGTTAAATACCTGCAGGGGGAGAAAAACGCCTCGGAGCATACGGTCAGCAATTACTTAATTGATATCCGGCAGTTCATTGAACTGATATGGGGCGATGAGGCGAAGCCGCCGTATAACTGGAAAGAGGCCGACCGCTTTTCCGCCCGCAAGTTTCTCGTCTTTTTCCAGAAGCTGGAAATGGAGCCGACGACGACAAGCCGGAAGCTTTCGGCGTTGCGGTCGTTCTATAAATTTCTGGTGCGCGAAGAATATGTTCCACTCAATCCGTTCAGCGGACTGCACTTGCCGAAGAAGGGCAGTTATCTGCCTGCGGTTTTGTCGGTGAATGAAGTGGAGCAGCTGCTGGCGGCTCCGCACGCTATGGCGGCAGCAGAAAAGCCGTTGGGCCTGTTTCAGGAATATATTCCGGTGCGCGACACTGCGATTCTCGAAGTGCTTTACAGTACCGGCATGCGTATCGGCGAGCTGGTCAGTCTGACCGAATCCCGGATTGATACTCTTTCCGGTATTGTCAGTGTACTTGGCAAAGGCAAAAAGGAACGGCTTTGCCCGCTGGGCCGGCCTGCTGAGCGGGCATTGCAGAATGCTTTGGCGTGGCGGCAGGATATCTGGCTGTCGCTCGGCATCAAAGGGGAGCCCCGGCGCGTCATTTTCCTCAACAAGCATGGCGGACCGCTTACGGCGCGGTCGATTGAGCGCATGATGAAGACCTACGTTGGCTACTGCGGCCTGAAGCCATCCATTTCTCCGCACGCGATGCGCCACAGTTTTGCCACGCATCTGCTGGATAACGGGGCCGATCTGCGCAGTGTGCAGGAACTGCTGGGCCACGCCAGTCTGTCGACCACCCAGATTTATACCCATGTATCGGTTGAGAAATTGAAGAAAGTTTATGAGGAAGCGCATCCGCGAGCGTGAAAGCTGAAACTTGAAACTTGAAACCTGAAGGCTGAACCGGAACACTCCCCCGATGATTTGGATTTTTTACAACCTGCTTTTTCCCATCGGCTTTCTGCTGCTGCTGCCGAAGTTTCTGACGCGCATGGCGCGGCGCGGCGGCTATCGGCGGCATTTTGAACAGCGCGTCGGCATTTACGGGCACGGTACGCTGGTGCGGCTGACTGAGGCACGGCATATTTGGATCCACGCGGTTAGTGTCGGTGAGCTTTTTGTGGCGTTACGCTTCATCGAGGAATATCGCAAAACGTATCCTGAAATCCGTTTTGTGCTGAGCACGAATACATCCACCGGTCACACGCTGGCGGAGCAGAAGCTTGATTCGCGCGATGTGCTGATCTATTTCCCGATTGATCTGCCCGTTGTGATGAACCGTGTGTTTAACATGATTAATCCGCTTAAACTGATTCTGATCGAATGTGAGTTTTGGCCGAACCTTGTAAGGCAGGCGCACAGGCGCGGCATTCCGGTGGCGTTGATTAACGGGCGTGTTTCTGATTCTTCGTTCAAAGGATACATGCGGTTGCGTCCCTTTACGCGGCGGCTGCTGGCCATGATTGATCCGGTCTGTATGCAGGGGAGGCAGGATGCGGACCGGATTCTTGCCATGGGCGCACGCCCTGAGACCGTGAAAACGTTCGGTACCGCCAAGTATGATCTGCCGCCGCCGGCCGCCGATGCCGACCGTAAAGCCCGTGCCGTGCTTCATAAAATTACGGTTCCGGATAACGCCCTCATTCTGCTCGGCGGCTCTACCTGGCCCGGTGAAGAAGAGGCTCTTTGTAAAATCTATAAAAATCTGCGCGAAAAATATCCGGCCCTTTTCCTCGTGCTGGTTCCGCGCCATGCCGAACGTCGCGATGAAGTGGTCAAAGCGATTGAGTCGCAAGGGCTGTCATATGTATTGCGCAGTAAAGCAGATGCGCCCGTCCTGCCGAGATCTGATGTTTTGGTGGTGGATACAACGGGTGAGCTGATGAGCTTCTATGCCGCAGCCGATGTGGTGTTTGTCGGCAAGAGTCTCTGTGAGCATGGCGGACAGAATCCGATTGAGCCGGCGCTTTTCGGCAAAGCCGTTATCGTCGGGCCGAATATGGAAAACTTCCCGTCAATTATGGATGATTTTCTTGCGGCGAAAGCGTTGCGGCAGGTCGCTGACTTCCAAACTCTGGAAAAAACTATCGAGGAGATGCTGAGTAATCCTTCAGTTCGCGCACAGCTTGGCGAAGCGGCTCGCGGTGTTATCGACTCCCGGCGCGGTGTAATTACGAAAATGGTCGAGGAGGTCGGTCGTGTCCTCTGATATTTACGGAGCAAGAGAGCCGGCAGATCAGGGAGGAAAAAGGCACTCGGCGGTTTCTCAGCGCCGGGATGAATATCTGCGGGCTACCGGCGGTGAAGTGGTGCCGCATCACCGTCACCATCATCAAAGCCGGCGCAGGGGGACTTCCGCATGGAAGGCTGTGGTGACGGGGTTTGGTGTGCTTGTTTTACTGGCAGCCGGAGCCCTCTGGTGGCTGATGATCAAGCGGTAGATTCTGTTTTTCGATAAAAAACACTGTCAAACCTGGTCTGAATCATTATTCTGTCGGAACTATGGCTTCATCCGACATTTACGAAGTGAAAGAATCACCCTGGGCTAAACCTCCAGAGCCGCCGAAGAGCCGGCGGCACCGGCATCACCGGAAAACATTTGATGAAGCGGTCAATCCGGATATTTCCAATACACACCGCCGTCGCAGCCGCAACAGCGGGTTCCGCCGGTTTCAGCATTTAATGAAAAACCCGGCGTTCAGTAAAAAGTTCTGGACGACCATTCTGGCGACAGCCGGGGTGATTCTGGCCGTTCTGATTATCTGGGATCTTTTTTTCCGTTATTCGAACCGGCAGCCTGATCACACGCAGGGCGTTTACCGGGCGATTATTGAATAAGATATGGAGTGCTCCGGCAAACGCAGTGCGACGGAGCTTTGAGAGCGGCTTCGCACTTCGCTTGCGACCGCACTCCAAAAAGCCTCATTGCCAGTTCTTAAACAAATCGTTGAAAAAGGCGTTGGTTTTATTTTTCCATTCAGACCAGAACGGCGGAGCTTTTCGCGCGTAGGGCGGAGGGCTCACTTCAATGTCGGCGGGTCGTCCGCCGGTGAACCATTCCTGGCTCATCTGTTGTAAATAGACGGCGCGGTATTCTGCGCCTGCCGCCTGATAGATGAAAATGGCGATTAGAATCAGGAAGAAATTGCCCTGAATCAGGCCGAAGATTCCTCCGGCAACGGCCATGATCCGTCCGATGCGTGCGGCCAGCGCCGTGGCTTTGAGCCGTCCGAGTTTGGGTGTCATGACGGCGCGGAAGATGCGTCCGCCGTCCATCGGGAACGAGGGAAGCAGGTTGAAGAGGCACAGCATAAGGTTTACATAGAACATGGACGTGAAAGGGAACGCGAAGCGTCCGGCCCAGCCAAAAAGAACGGCCAGTATAAGGCTGGTCAGCGGACCGGCGGCGGCCACCAGAAATTCATCCATCGGACGTGAGGGGATGCTGTCCATTTTGGCGACACCGCCGATCGGCAGCAGCATAATTTCGCGGACGTGACATCCTTTGCGGATAGCGACCCACGAATGACCCAACTCGTGAGCGGCAATGCTGAACAATATGCCGATGGCATAAAGAATTCCACCGATTCCGAATTTCAGGGCGACAAAAATCAGCAGGAGCACCAGAGTAATATGTGCCCGTACAGGGATTCCCATAACTTTTGTGAGCAGGTAAGAGCGTTTAATCATAAAAAAACCTCCGTGGACCGGATGGAATCATGGTGGCGGAGGCATTCCCCTCACGTTGATCCAACAATCCATTCATCCAATAATCCATTTTCCTTCCCAGTCTTCCGGCTTTGGGAATGGGTGTCAAGTTTGCGGGTGTGAAGGATTGACGCTCTGGGGGTGTTCCGGTAGGGTTCGCGGGATTTTATAGAAAAACAGCCCCTCGCGGGGCGCAAAGCAAAGGGAGAGAAGAATGGCTATCAAAGTTGGTATTAACGGTTTCGGACGCATCGGCCGCATGGTTTTCCGTGCTGCTGCTGATCGCAAAGACATCGAAATAGTCGGCATCAATGACCTGCTGGATGTAGATTATCTGGCTTATATGCTGAAGTTTGACTCCGTACACGGTCGTTTCAACGGCACGGTCGAAGTGAAAGACGGCAAATTGGTCGTCAACGGCAAAGCAATCCGCATCACAGCTGAAAAAGATCCGTCGAACCTCAAATGGGGCGACATCGGCGCTGAAGTCGTTGTTGAATCCACTGGCTTCTTCTTGACCAAAGAAACAGCACAGAAGCACATCGACGCTGGCGCGAAGAAAGTTGTTCTTTCTGCTCCGTCTAAAGATGACACTCCGATGTTCGTTTGCGGCGTTAACACCGACAGCTATGCCGGTCAGACCATCGTTTCTAACGCTTCTTGCACCACCAACTGTCTGGCTCCGGTTGCCAAGGTTCTGAACGACAAGTTCGGCATCAAACGCGGGCTGATGACCACGGTTCACGCTGCCACCGCCACTCAGAAAACCGTTGATGGACCTTCCGCCAAAGACTGGCGCGGCGGCCGCGGTATTCTCGAAAATATCATCCCGTCTTCCACCGGCGCAGCCAAAGCGGTCGGCGTGGTGATTCCGCAGCTCAAAGGCAAGCTCACTGGCATGGCCTTCCGCGTGCCGACTTCCGACGTATCGGTTGTCGACCTGACCTGCGAACTGGTTAAAGAAGCCAGCTATGAAGAAATCTGCGCGGCGATGAAGGAAGCTTCTGAAGGCGCGCTTAAAGGTATTCTCGCTTACACCAAAGACGACGTGGTTTCGACGGACTTCCGTCACGAATCCTGCACCTCGATCTTTGATTCCAAAGCGGGCATCCAGCTCGACAAGACCTTCGTCAAAGTCATTGCCTGGTATGACAACGAGTGGGGTTACTCCTGCAAGGTTCTCGACCTGATCAAAGTGATCAGTAAGTAAGCTGTCACTGATTAGTGCAAAAGCCGCTCTCTGCCTTCGGCGGAGAGTGGTTTTTTGTTTTCCGGTTACGAACAGTCCGGAGGCGGTGGCGACGAGCCGGTTTGTAATACGGGCGGTTGAGTTACTGGAACAGATGCCGAACCGTCCCGAGTTTACGTTTCCAAAGACCGGAAAAAGTGTGCTAACGTGCCGCTTGATTTCCAACCATTGGAACT
This sequence comes from uncultured Verrucomicrobiota bacterium, assembly GCA_964398915.1. GTDB lineage: Bacteria > Verrucomicrobiota > Kiritimatiellia > Kiritimatiellales > Tichowtungiaceae > Tichowtungia. The sequence continues at coordinate 264,696 of CAYNOR010000001.1, read as the reverse complement.
TATGCAAACACGCGACACAGATTTTTTGGTTATTGGCAGCGGGGTGGCGGGGCTGACCGCCGCGTTGCGGCTGAGCGCGCACGGCAAGGTCCTGGTGGCGTCCAAGCGCGAGGCTTCCGAATGCAACACGCGCTATGCGCAGGGTGGCATTGCCTGTGTGGTTGATCCGGACGATTCCATGGCTGAACACATTACCGATACACTGCAAACTGGGGGCGGTCTCAGCGAAGAATCCGCCGTGCGCGCCATCGTCGAAGGCGGGCCGGAGCGAATTGCGGAACTTGAAACGCTGGGTGTTCACTTCGAGCGCAACTCAGATAATCCCGCCGAATACGATTTAGGTCAGGAAGGCGGACATTCCCGCCGACGCGTGCTTCACGCCGGCGATATTACCGGTCAGGCGCTGAGCGAGGGGTTGCTGGCCCGAGCCAAAGCAGATCCAAACATTACGATCACCGAAAATCTGGTTGCTATTGATGTGATTCCGACCGGCTGGATCGGGCTGGGCGGAGAAAACCGCTGTGTCGGCTGCTACTTTCTCGACAAAACGTCCGGCGAAATTCTTGCCGTTCGCTCGCCCGTCACGATTCTCGCGACCGGCGGGCTGGGTAAAGTTTACCTTTACACCAGCAACCCGGATGTCGCCACCGGCGATGGCGTGGCGATGGCGTGGCGTGCCGGTCTGCCGATCCGCGATATGGAGATGGTTCAGTTCCATCCGACCTGCCTGTATCATCCGGACGCGAAAACCTTCCTCATTTCCGAAGCGGTGCGCGGGGAGGGGGCAAAACTGATTGACCGGCGCGGGCATGAATTTGTTTATGATTTCGATGAACGCGGTCCGCTGGCTCCGCGTGACATCACGGCGCGTGCCATCGACTCGGTTATGAAGAAATACGGCGATCCGTTCGTCTATCTCGACATTTCGCACCGCGACGCCGACTTTTTGCAGCAGCGTTTTCCGACGCTCTACAAAGCCTGCCTGAAATACGGTTTTGACATGGCCCGCGCGCCGGTGCCGGTCGTGCCCGCCGCGCACTATTCCTGCGGCGGCGTGGTCGCCGATGTCAACGGGCGCACCGCGATGCCGGGGCTTTACGCCATTGGTGAAGTTGCCAGTACCGGACTGCACGGCGCCAACCGCCTCGCCAGCAACTCGCTGCTCGAAGCACTGGTTTGCGGACACCGTTGCGCGGACGAAGCGTCCAAGGCCTGGAAAAACAATCCCGTGCAGAATATTACTATTCCGCGCTGGGAGTGCGGCGACGCGGTTTCCAGTAATGAAGAAATCGTGGTCGAGCACGACTGGAACGAAGTGCGCTCGGTTATGTGGGATTATGTGGGGATTGTTCGCTCCGACCGACGGTTGACACGGGCCCGGCGGCGCATTCATAACATCCGCGAGGAAATCCGCAGCTACTATAAAGAATATCTCGTCACGGCCGACCTGATTGAACTGCGCAATCTTGCCGCCGTCGCGGAACTGATCGTCCGTTCGGCTCAGCGCCGCAAGGAAAGCCGCGGGCTGCATTACAATGAAGACTGGCCGGAAACATCCGCGCATGCACGGCATACGGTAATTCAGGACCGTCCCGGCGGCCCGCTGGATGTGGAATAAGGTTTCCAAGGCTCGGAAAAATCGGGTAGAAACTATCCAACGTTTGGAAGTGGAGGCTGTATGAAGATGAAAATCGGTTGTCTGATTTGTCTATTGGCTGTATGCACAGCATTTTCGCAAACGAATGAAGGTGTTTCTCCTTCGCCGGACACGGAGACTGTTTGTGCCGTTACAAACGAGTCCTCAAGTAAACCCATGTATGTGACGCGGATGCCTCCGGTTCCGAAGACGACGTATGTGCCTGAAAATTCTCCTGATACGCTTCAACGGTTTATTGATCTGGCTGATCCGGGCGATGAATTGGTCGTGGCGCCGGGTATTTATGATATCGGCGGTCGGCAGCATAACCAGGCCGGACCGGCGACCCGGCTGGTGATTGATAAGCCGCTGACGTTGCGCAGTGCGGAAGGTCCCGAAAAAACAATTATTGCCGGCGGTCCGGCGACGCGCTGTATTTATATGACGAACGGGGTGCAGGTGATTGGTTTTACAATTACGGGCGGCGAGACGATGAAGGAGGGCCCGGAGGGTAACAAGTTTACGGCACTTTCGGGCGGCGGCGTTTGGAGCGAGCCGAACAGCGTGCTGGTGAACTGTGTGCTGTCGAGTAATACGGCGTTGTGGTACGGCGGAGGGCTTTATGGCGGGAGCGCCATTGGATGTGTTTTTACGGAAAATACCGCGCGGCGGTCCGGCGGCGGAGCAAGTAATGCGAGGTTGAGCAGCTGTCTGGTGCAGTACAATCGTGCAGACCTTTTTGGCGGCGGCACGCATCATAGTGAGTTGTATAATTGTACGGTGACGCATAACCGGTCGGATGTGATGGGCGGCGGAGCGGCTTTCGGGTCGGCGCAAAATACGGTTTTGCATCACAACCAGACGCGGATGATCGGGCATAACTTTTTCGATGTGGATATGAGCTATTGCTGCAGCATGCCTAAGGCTCGCGGGCCGGGAAATATCGGCGCGGAGCCGGGCTTTAAGAATACGGATCAGGGTGTTTTCTCGCTGGCATACGACTCTCCCATGATTGATGCGGGCACTAATTGTGTTCTGCAGGCCGAAGACCTGATTGGGAACCCGCGACTGCTGGATGGGAATAATAACCGGCATTCCCGCGTTGATATCGGTGCATACGAATACGTTCATCCGAAGGCGGATAGCGATGGGGATGGAGTCTCCGATCTTCAGGAGATCGCCGCAATAAATAAGGCGGGCCGCATTGAACGTTCCGCGGAATAGGTTTTGTGCCTGAAACCTGCCTTGACACCCCCGCATGCTCTGCTAGCATGGCGCGTCTTTTTTTGAAAAAGAAGGATTTTGCAATCCGGTAGATATAAGCAAATGAACAACAGGAGATTCTCAATGGCGAACAAGCAGTATGTATATTTCTATGGATTCGGTAAGGAGCATACCGAAGGCGATAAGACCATGAAGGCCATTCTCGGCGGTAAGGGAGCCAACCTTGCGGAAATGGCAAACGCGGGGCTTCCTGTTCCACCCGGCATCACGATTTCAACTGAGGCCTGCGCCTGTTACAGCAAGAGTGGCGGACGTTATCCCGAAGATATGGAAGCACAGCTCAAGAAGACGCTGAGCAAGCTTGAAAAGCTGGTTGGTAAAAAGCTGGGCGATGCGAATGATCCGTTGCTTGTTTCCGTTCGTTCCGGCGCGGCGATCTCGATGCCCGGTATGATGGATACCGTGCTTAACCTCGGGTTGACCGACAAATCAGTGCTCGGCTTTATCAAGCAGACCGGCAATGAGCGTACCGCATGGGATTGTTACCGTCGTTTTATCGATATGTTCGGCGATGTGGTTATGGGCCCGACGACCGGTCTTGAACACCACCATTTTGAGGTCGAACTCGAACAGCTGAAGAAAAAACATAAAGCCAAAGAAGACACCGACCTGACGGCAGGACAGCTCAAGGAGCTGGTGGATATCTATAAGAAAGTTTATCAGAACAAGGTTAAAAAACCTTTCCCTCAGGATCCGATGGAGCAGCTTCACCTGTCCATTCAGGCTGTATTCGGTTCCTGGAATTCTGAACGCGCTGAAAAATACCGCCAGATCAACAAAGTGACCGGTCTGCTGGGCACTGCCGTTAATATCTGCACGATGGTGTTCGGCAATATGGGCGAAGAATCCGGTACTGGCGTAGCGTTTACCCGCGACGGCGGCACAGGGGACTCCAAGCCGATGGGTGAATACCTTGTTAACGCTCAGGGTGAAGACGTGGTTGCCGGTATCCGCACGCCGAAGAATATTGATGACATGCCGAACGAAAAATCGGCCATCTGGAAAAAGGCCCATACAGACCTGCTCAAAATCATGGATCGCCTTGAAAAGCATTATAAATATCCGCAGGACGTGGAGTTTACCGTGCAGGAAGGCAAGCTCTGGATGCTTCAGACCCGTAATGCAAAACGCACCGGATTGGCCGGCGTTCGCTGGGCTGTTGAAATGACGACCGGTAAAGATGTTTACACCGGCAAGGCTCTGCCTAAGATTTTGACACAAAAAGAAGCGCTGATGACCGTTTCGGGTGAAGATCTCGAACAGTTGCTTTTCCCGATCTTCGATATCGAGGCAGAAAAGAAAGCCAAGCTGATCACCACGGCGATGCCTGCGGGCCCCGGCGCGGCCGTTGGTAAGATTGTTTTTGACGCAAAAGAAGCCGAAGCGGCTGTCGCCAAAGATCCGAACGCTAAAGTAGTCCTCGTTCGTCACGAAACCAGCCCTGAAGATGTCGGCGGTATGTGGGCGGCGCAAGGCGTACTGACTTCCACCGGAGGTATGACCTCCCACGCGGCGGTTGTTGCACGCGGTTGGGGCAAGTGCTGTATTTGCGGTGCAGGCGCACTTCAGATCGATTATAAGAAGCGCACGGTCACGGTCGGGAAGAAAGCCTACAAAGCGGGTGATTTTATCAGCCTGAACGGTTCAACCGGTATGGTCTACGAAGGTCAGATTCCGACCCAGTCGAGCCCGGTGGTTTCCGGCGTAGTGGATAATAACCCGACGGCCAAGAAGCACCCGATCTACAGAATGTACGAACAGGTTTCTCAGTGGTCCAACGCATTCCGTGCCGTTAACGTGCGCACCAATGCCGACACGCCTAAAGATGCGCAGAATGCCCGTGCATTCGGTGCGGAAGGTATCGGTCTCTGCCGCACCGAACACATGTTCTTCGAAGGGGATCGTATTTGGGCTATTCGCGAATTCATCATTGCGGACACCGAAGCGGGTCGCAAGAAGGCTCTCGCTAAGCTGCTCAAGTTGCAGCAGAAAGATTTCGAAGGAATCTTTAAAGCAATGGACGGACTGCCTGTCACCGTTCGCCTGCTTGATCCGCCGCTGCATGAATTTGTCCCGCACACCGCGAAAGATCAGGATGAGATGGCGAAACGGTTGAATGTTCCGGCAAAACAGGTTGCTGACCGTGTCAGACAGTTGCATGAGTTTAATCCGATGCTTGGACATCGCGGATGCCGTCTCTCGGTAACCTATCCTGAACTGTGCGTTATGCAGACCACGGCGATCATTGCCGCCGCCTGCAAAGTCGGTAAGGCGAAGAAAAAAGTCAAAGTGCTGCCAGAAATCATGATCCCGCTCGTTGGTGCCAAAGCGGAACTCGACTTCCTCGTGAAGATCGTTCGCGAAACGGCGGAAGAAGTGATCAAGAAAGAAGGCGTTAAGCTGAAATATATGGTCGGAACGATGATCGAAATTCCGCGTGCTGCATTGACTGCCGACGAACTGGCGGAATCTGCTGAATTTTTCAGCTTTGGTACGAACGATCTGACGCAGATGACCTTTGGTTTCAGCCGTGACGATATCGGCTCCTTCCTTCCGGATTATCTGCAAGAGAAATTGCTGCCATGTGACCCGTTCCAGCACCTTGACCAGCGCGGCGTAGGCCAGCTTATCAAGATGGGCGTGGAAAAAGGCCGCTCGACCCGTCCGGATCTCAAATGCGGTATCTGCGGCGAGCATGGCGGCGACCCGGCCAGTGTGAAGTTCTGCTGCAAAGCAGGCCTGAACTACGTCAGTTGCTCACCGTTCCGTGTTCCGATTGCCCGTTTGGCTGCCGCGCAGGCCGCCATTCAAGGATGAACACTGATGAATATCGGATAATGACCGTAGACGAAAGAAGGTAACTTCATCGTTCTGCGGGTCCTGTCCGATATTCTTTGACTTGCGAAGCGCCTCGTTTTTCGGGGCGCTTTTCTTTTTCCAAGCGGCTCGAGAAGCGGTATAAGAGTTGCGAATTATTGGAAGAACAATCCCCTGTTTTTTTCAATTACTATGGAAAAAATGAGTACCGATTTAAAAAAAGAGCAGATTCAGCAAGAGCCGGATGATATTGAGCTGGTGCACCGTTCTCAGGCTGGCGATTTTTCCGCCTACGAAGAGCTGACACGGCGCTACCACCGAAAAGTTTACGGATTAGTCTATAGTATGGTCAGCAGTCGCGAGGATGCTGAAGACCTGGTACAAGAAGTTTTTATTAAAGCCTGGAAAGCACTTGGACATTTTCGTGAACAGTCCGGTTTTTACACGTGGATTTACCGCATAGCCCTGAATCGTACGATTAATTTTCGCAAGCGGCGTGCCGGCTCCAAGACCGTGACGTTTGATGAATTTGATCCGGATATCAAAACATCCGAATCGTATCGTGAATTTTCCAGCAAAGGCTCGGTTTTGCGGAAAATGAGTCTTGGAGAGTTTCAGGATAAAATGAACAAAGCACTGCTCACGCTGTCTGAGAAGCATAGAGCCGTGGTCGTTATGCATGATATACAGGAAATGCCGCACGCAAATATTGCCAAGGTGATGAGCTGTTCAGAGGGGACGGTCAGGTCACGTCTGTTTTATGCCCATAAACAGTTGCAGGTAGCGCTGGCGGAGTTTGTGAAATGAGCGGAGAAGAAAAGACAGTGAATGGCGACCTGGATATCAGCGGCTTGCTGGCTTTAAAGGCCTATGAGTGTCCGGCTGAAGATCGTGTCGAAAAAAATATCCAGAACATCATGCGGGAAGTCCGGACGACCAATAACGCACCGTCTCTGTTGTTTTTTCCAGACAAGAGTTTTGGATGGATGTTTGCTCAACCGCGCTACGGGGTCGTTGCACTGTTTATTGTTTTTCTCGGGTTGCATCTGCTCGAACGGCCGTTGCCGGCTACGTCGGTGGGAACCGTAATGATTAGAGCACCTGAAACGGCGGAGGCGGTGGCTGCTGCCGGCACAAATTACGTTAAAACAGTTCCTGGATTGTCTTTGCCTTACACGTCTGTTGTTGGCGAGAAGGAGCCGGAGTTCACGGCGAGGGAAGAGTAATTTTTTCGCCGGGTCATTACGGTGTTCAGGACGGTTTCTTTTCGTCCGAATCAGCAGGTTCTGCTTGTTTTTCTATTTTCTTTTCGGGCGGGGCTTCCGTCTGTCCGCGTTTGAATTCATTCAGGCTTTTCCCAAGCGAACGGGCCAGATCCGGCAATTTTTTGCTACCGAACAGCAACAGGATGACAAAGATGATCAGTATAATTTCAGGGGCTCCAAGACTCATGCTTCACTTCCTTTCTTCTTCTCACCGTTTCTTCGTTGCCGAAGGCATAAGATGAGGATGCACACTTCATACAATATGTAGAGCGGTATAGCCATTTGTAATTGAGAGATTACGTCGGGTCCGGGGGTTAATGCCATCGCGATGAATAAAATTCCTACGATGACATGCCGACGGTACTGACGCATCTGAGTGGTGGAGATGATGCCGAGATGTCCTAACAGTAATAGAAACAGAGGCAGCTCAAAAATCAGCCCGAATCCGATGAGCAGCTGTAGGACAAATCCGAGATACGCGTCGATTTTCCAGTAGGCGGTCGTCCCCAGATAGTTATTGAAATAAAACATCACTTTTACCGCTACCGGCAGGGTCATGGTATAGCAAAGCGCAACGCCCGCGGCGAAAAGAACGGCGCCGGCCAGTCCACCGTAAACCAGCATTTTCTGCTCGTTCGGCTTAAGCCCGGGGAAAATAAACCGCGCGATAAAGTAGATCATGAAAGGCAGGCTCAAAAGCACTCCGGCTGCAAAAACAATCTTCACCACCTGCATAAATCCTTCAACGGGGGACGTGGTGATCAGTGAAAAAGTATAGTTATTTTGCGCCGCCACTTCCAGCAAGGGGGCCTGCAACCAGTGGAGCAGGGGCTTTGCCAGCGGGATACAAACGATCGTGGTGATGGCCAGTGCCGACATGCAGTGGATTAACGTGGTCCGAAACTCTTCCAGATGCGTCAGAAAAGACTGCTCCTTATCCCGATCCGTAAATCTCGGTTTTAATTTTTTCAGCAGATTTTTCATAACTTCGGCTCGGAGGCAGGCGGCGGTTCGGGCAGGGGCGGATGTGGTTCGACGGCAGGGCTTTCTTCTGCCGGAGTCTCTTCTGCGATCTGCTCGGTCGTGTCTGTATTCTGGTGCAGATCTTCGTACATCAGTTTGTAACGGAAGTCAGCAGCTGCACGTTGCATCTTGTTTAAAACAGTCTGAATACTGCGGAGAATGCGAGGGGCATCCTTGGGGCCGAAAAGGAGAAGAAGCGCCAGCATAATAATAATAAGCTCGCCGCCGCCGAGTGCAAAAAAGGCTATGACAGGATGGATCATATACAGGGTTGTTTAAATGACCGAATTGTTGCGTGACGTCAGAACACGGACTCTCAAAGTCGTTAATTTCTCACGTGTCGGCTTCAGCTTGTTTTTTGCAATAATCTCCATTCAGAAAAAACTCTTCCCCAAAGACCGGGACTGGGCGATCAAAAAATGCCCCCTGACAGTTAAGCCAGTCAAGAACCCCGCCGTAAACCAGGGGAAATATAGACCTCGTCGGCCAGTTCATCAAGGTTCATTCGGCTCCCAGCCTGCCGGTTCAAGCTTATCGGTGATTAAAAAACGCGAGAGAATACAGCCCTAAGCTTGTCCAAAATCAGTTTTTCAGGCTAACTATGCGCCTCGCAACGAAAGGGCTGATCTCATGAAGGTATTGGTGATTGGAAACGGCGGACGCGAACATGCGCTCTGCTGGAAACTGAAGAATGATTCGCGCAAGCCGGAGCTTTTCTGCGCACCGGGCAATGCCGGAACCGCACAGCTCGGCACGAACCTCGCCCTTTCCGCCACGGATGTCGCCGGAGTCGTCGCCTGGGCCAAAGCCAATAAACCCGACCTGACCGTAATCGGCCCCGAAGCGCCGCTCTGCGCCGGTCTGGCCGACGCGCTGGAAGCCGCCGGTTTCCGCGTGTTCGGTCCGCGCAAAGCCGCCGCCGAACTGGAAGGCAGTAAAAAGTTCGCCAAGGAAATTATGCTGGCCGCCGGAGTTCCGACCGCCGCCTGCGCCGTTTTCACCGCCGCCGACAAAGCCTGCGCCTACGTCCGCCAGCGCGGCGCGCCGATTGTGATCAAGGCCGACGGACTCGCCGCCGGTAAAGGCGTAACCGTCGCCGAAACCGTCGAACAGGCCGAAGAAGCCATCAAAGATGCGCTCGGCGGCGCGTTCGGCGACGCCGGCAGCCGCGTCGTAATCGAAGATTTTCTGGTCGGCGAAGAAGCGTCGATTCTCGCGCTGATCGACGGCGAGCACGTCGTGATGCTCGCTTCATCGCAGGATCATAAGCGCGTGTTCGACGGCGACCTCGGCCCGAACACCGGCGGCATGGGGGCCTACTCGCCTGCGCCGGTCGCCACCAAGGCCGTGCTCGATATTGTCCGCACCGAAGTGTACAGCCGCACGCTGGCCGAACTGAAAAAGCGCGGCATCACCTACAAAGGCGTGCTTTACGCAGGGCTGATGATTCATAACGGCCAGCCGAGCGTGGTCGAGTTCAACTGCCGCTTCGGCGATCCCGAAACGCAAGCCGTTCTCGCTCGCTGGGACGGCGATATGATTCCGGCGCTCGAAGCCTGTATCGACGGCACACTATCCGAAGATTTGATCCGCTGGAAAAAAGAACAGTCCGTCTGCGTCGTCATGGCGGCGGGCGGCTATCCCGGCGACTATCAAAAAGGCGACGAGATTTTCGGTCTCGACGCCGCAGCGGAACATGCCGTTGTCTTCCACGCCGGTACCGCGCTCAAGGATGCCAAGGTCGTCACCGCCGGAGGCCGCGTACTCGGCGTCACCGGAATCGGCAAGGATCTGCGCTCCGCCGTGGATAATGCCTACGCTGCCGTGAAAAAAATCTCGTGGAACGGCGCTTTTTACCGTAAAGACATTGGCTATCGGGCGCTTTAACCGCCATTGACACAACTTCGCGTCCGGCTTATTTTCCGGTTGTTATGAAAACAGCTCTTCAACTGGCTCAGGAATACGCCTCTCTCGTGCGCGCCAAGCTCGGCTCGCACGTTAAAGGCGTTATTCTTTTCGGCTCCCAGGCCCGTGGAGATGCCACTGAAAAATCAGACTATGACCTTCTTGTGGTTCTCGATAAAAAAACGCCGTCAAACCGCGATGCGGTTTTAGATACTGGAACAGAAATGCTCAATCGCTATGATCGGTTGTTTGCGGCTCTTATTTACGATGAGCAGGAATGGAGCCGGACGCGCCGCTTCCCGATCGGCTGGAATATTGAACAGGAAGGCGTTGCCGTATGACCGGATTCCGTTCTGCGCCGGATATTCTGAACGCCATGCTTGCAAAAGCAGAGGAGAAGCTCGCGGCGGCTCGGCGTGACTTTGCGGACGGGTTTTACGGCGAAGTCTCGTCACGGGCTTATTACGCTGTGTTTCACGCGATTTCTGCCGTTCTGGCATCGCAAGGGATGACCTTTTCGTCTCACGCACAGGTTATCGGCGCGTTTAATAAAGAGTTTGTGAAAACAGCCGTTTTCTCGTCCGATACCACCCGCAAGTTACAACGGCTTTTTGAAGACCGGCAGATATCGGATTACGATTGTACCGGTAAAATTGATAAAGAAACTGCCTGTGCTGATCTTGATGATGCGCAAACGCTGGTGAGTGTCTGCCGGGATTATATTCTGAAAAACGTTTAAGGAGCTGATTATGGCTAAACCGCAAGTTGCAATTGTGATGGGAAGTTCCAGTGACTGGAAGACGGTCGAGTGCTGTTTCCAAACCTTGGAAGAATTCGGTATCAAAGCCGAAGTGAAAGTCATGTCGGCGCACCGGACACCGCACGAAGCGTGCGAGTTCGCCGAAAACGCCGCCAAGAACGGATTTAAAGTGATCATCGGCGCGGCCGGCGGCGCGGCGCATCTCGCCGGAGTTCTCGCCGGACACACGATTCTTCCAGTGATTGGAATTCCGATGCCAGGCTGGGCGCTCGACGGACTGGATTCGCTGCTTTCGACCGTACAGATGCCAAAGGGCGTGCCGGTCGCTACCGTCGCGATCGGCAAACCAGGCGCGATCAATGCCGCGATTCTCGCCGTACAAATGCTGGCGCTTTCCGACGCCGGACTGAAACGCAAGCTGGTGAGCTATAAAGCGAAAATGCGTAAAGAAGTGCTGAAGTCGAACGCCGATTTGCAGAAACAGCTGAACAAATAACGAATATCGAACAAGGAACCGCAGAACGCCGAAGTGCAATATGCATTCCCTTGGAAATTCGAAATTTTTTGTTCATTATTCGACATTCGATTTATGAACACCCTTGTTCAAATAAATCCCACACGGCCCGAGCCGGAACTCATTCGCCGGGCCTGTGCGCTTTTAGAGGCCGGCGAACTGGTCGTCGTGCCGACCGAAACGGTGTACGGCATCGCCTGCAACCCGGCACATCTCGAAAAACTTTACGCCGCTAAGGAACGTGACCGCGGCAAACCGATCGCGCGGCTGGCCGCCAGCCTCGAGCAGGTCGAAGCGCTCGGCGCTGATTTCGGTGCGCACGGCTTGGCGCTGGCCAAAAAATACTGGCCCGGTCCGCTGACACTGGTACTCGATACGCCGGACGGGCCAACCGGCTTCCGCGTTCCGGCCCACGAAGTTCCGCTGGCGCTGGCCCGTGCCTTCGGCCGTCCGATTGCACTGACCAGCGCGAATAAAAGCGGCGGCGCGGATGCGATTAATGCTCAGGAAGCTTTCCAGTCGTTGAAAAATCACGTCGCGCTGTTTCTGGACGCTGGAGAATGCGCAGGTAAAAAACCAAGCACCGTTGTCCAATGCTCGCCCGCCCTGAGCGACGTCGAAGGGGAAAGCGGAATAAAAATTCTGCGCGAAGGCGCAGTTTCGGCGACAGAGTTAAGTGAAATCTGCCGAGACGACTGATCCCCAATACGCATGATTGTCAGTACAGGCGCGTCCGCCGTCCGCACCCACAGTGAAAACGATGTCCTGTAGCACACAGAGGGCGCGGTAATAAAAACCAAACATCAACAAAGTCGATTTGGTACGTTGAAGGAAACAAGGCAGGCTGGAAGCCTGCGATACAATCTCCGTACCGCAGGCTTCCAGCCTGCCCTGTCCCCAATGCGCATGAAGGTCGGCACAGCAGGCGTGGCAAAAAAAGGCACTCCGAACGGAGCGCCTTGTTAAAGCCGAGATCGAAGATTATTCAGCGTCCTCTTCTCTGGATTTCAGCTTGTTGCGGCGCAACAGCCACGCGCCGATTCCGCCGAGACCGAACAGTAGCACGGTCGCCGGCTCAGGAATCGCCGCGTAGTTTACCTGCAAACTGTTACCCACTTGTGTCACCGACCAGGTACCGTTGGTCCAGCCGCTCAGTCCGGCAGTGGTAATCGCAAACGCATCGGCATCAAACCCGGTGATGCCGCCCACCGAGGTCAGGAATATCCAGCTCATGGAGTCAGTCGGATCGGTTGTTCCCAGCAATCCGCCGAAGTTGATGACGTCAATGGTCAGGAGTGAACTGACGGAAATGTTGCTGAGCGTCGTTGCGCCGGTTACGTTGATCCAGTCCCAGTTCACGCCAGCGGTGCCGTTGGTCGCGTTGATTTCCAGTTCAATATGCGCGCCGCCATCCAGCGTCAGGTTTTCCATAGAAATCGTGCCGATCGAATTACCTGCTGCGATGGTGGCGTTGGATTGAATCTCTACATTGGCCAGCGTGCCGATGCCGCCCAGTTTTGCGCCGTTTTGCACATTCACCAAACCGCCGCCGGTGACGGTGCCGTTCATGCTCAGTTTACCGGTACCGGCGACATTCAGCGTGCCGCCGCCGGAAATATTACCGGAAAGGACATTGGTTCGCGCCGTACCGCCCGCATCGGCGGTATTAATCGTCACCGTATTGCTGACGGTCATCGCCGCCGACCAGTTACCGTTGGCGTTGAGCGCCTGCATCGTGCCGCCGGTGATCTGCATGTTGGCGGCGCCGTTATTGGTGGTCGTATTGACCGCCAGCGTGCCGCCGGATATTTTGAACGTTCCGTTCGCGCCGTTGGTCAGCACCAGACTGTTGGCCTGGATCGTGCCGCCATCCATCGTCACCGCGCCGCGCCGTACATCTACATAATTGGTCGTGATCAGACTGCCGCCGCCGATGGCGAGAACATTGTTACTGCTGGCCGTGTCGTATCCCAGCGTAACCGCGGAGGCATAGACCGCGCCGCTATTGGTAATGGTAAGCGTATTGCCGGAGCCATAATTGCCGACGAAGAGGTCGCTGCTGTTTCTCCAGACTGAACCGGCGCCGGTCACCGTCACCGCGGTGTTCACGGAGTTGGAGAAGTAGCCGATCACACCATAGTCGTTGATCACTTGCCCCCCATCGGCGATGGTCAGCGAATTGCCGGAGCCGGATTGGCCGACGTAGAGATCGCTGCTGTTGCTCCAGACCGAACCGGAGCCGGTCACGGTCACTGCGTTGTTGCTCGCGGTAGATTCCTGACCGATGAGGCCTAAGGTGTTTTTCACTGTTCCGCCGCCGTCAATAGTGAGCGTGTTGCCGGACCCGGAAAAGCCGACATAAAGGCCATTGCTGTTACTCCAGACCGAGCTGGGGCCGGTCACCGTCACCGCGTTGTTCATGGAGTTGGAGTAGTTGCTGATGTAGCCGGTGCCGTTTTTAACCGTACCGCCGTTGGTGATCGTCAGCGTGTTGCCGGAGCCACCATTGCCGACGATTAGAGAAGCGCTGTTGCTCCAGACCGAGCCGAAGCCAGTTACCGTCACCGCGTTGTTCACGGAGTTGGAGTTGGAGCCGATGAGGCCGGTGCTATTTTTAACGGTACCGCCGTTGGTGATCGTCAGCGTGTTGCCGGAGCCTAAATTGCCGACGTAGAGGGTGCTGCTGTTGCTCCAGACCGAGCCGACACCGGTCACCGTCACCGCATTGTTGCTGGCGGTGGAGTCCCAGCCGATGTAGCCGGGGCCGTTTGTAACCGTACCGCCGTTGGTGATCGTCAGTATGTTGCCGGAGCCGGCATAGCCGACGTAGAGATCACCGCTGTGGCTCCAGACCGAGCCGGGGCCGGTCACCGTCACTGCGTTGTTCACGGAGTTGGAGTTGAAGCCGATGCAACCGACGAGGTCTTTGACCGTACCGCCGTTGGTAATGGTGAGCGTGTTGCCTGAACCGGAATAGCCGACGTAAAGGCTGCTTCTATTGCTCCAGACCGAGCCGGAGCCGGTGACCGTTACCACGTTGTTGCTGGCGGTGGAATTGTGGCCGATATAGCCGCCGATGTTTTTCACCGTTCCGCCGTTGGTGATCATCAGGCTGTTGCCGGAGCCGGAACGACCGACGTAGAGACTGCTGCTGTTGCTCCAGACCGAGCCGGCGCCAGTCACGGTCACCGCGTTGTTCACGGAGTTGGAGTTATAGCCGATGTAGCCGCTGGTGCTTTTAACTGTACCGCTCTCAGAAATCGTCAGCGTGTTGCCGGAACCGGAATAGCCGACATTAAGACTGCTGCTGTTGCTCCAGACGGAACCGGAGCCGGTCACCGTCACCGCGTTGTTCATGGAGCTGTCGCCGATGATGCCATTGCCGTTGTTTACTGTGCCGCCGTTGGTAATCATCAGCGTGTTGCCGGAGCCGAAATTGCCGACGTAGAGAGCGCTACTGTTGCTCCAGACCGAGCCGGAGCCGGCGACCGTCACTGCGTTGTTCACGGCATTGGAGTCCCAGCCGATGTAGCCGGTGGTGTTTTTCACCGTTCCGCCATTGGTAATCGTCAGCGTGTTGCCGGAGCCTAAATTGCCGACGTAAAGTTCACTGCTATTGCTCCAGACCGAGCCGGAGCCAGTCACCGTCACGGCGTTGTTACTGGCGTTGGAGAAGTAGCCGATATTGCCTATGGCGTTGTTCAGCCCGCCAGCGTTCTGGATGATCAAAACATCGTCATGCGTAGTGTCACCGACCACATAGTCGCCCGCCCAATTGGTCGTCACGCCGTCAATGAGATTGGTTTGATAGTTGCCCGAGTACTGTGCCTGCGCCGCGCCGCACAGTGCAACCAGCGCCAGCGTCATCATTCGTTTGTTCATAAGTGCCCCCAGTTTCAAATCCTTACAGAATTCCCGTAAATTGGCCCTCACCCCCCTGCCAGTCAAGCGGAATGTTCGGTTTTACGGCTCTTCACGGAATTGCGTTTTTTCAGTGAAAATAGAGAGTGTTCTTTACGGAATGCCCGCATAAAAACAGAGGGATTCTCTACCACCCGCTACGCTGGAGAAAGGCAGAGGAACATCCGAGTAAGAAGTTTAAAATAAGGCGGAATAGCCAACGGGGCTCACTTTCATGCTGGCACCGGCAAAGCCCTTTTGCTGTTGACCGATTCTCTGACTCCCTCGGAGGTCCCTCCGGCGTAGCGGGCGGTAAAAACTCTTTGGCGGTTAATAGGTCAATTTCAGCCGACCTTGCTGTCCAGATTTCAACAAAGAAGCCGTGCTGAAAACGCACATCGAGAAGAGCCGGTTTTACCGCCTTTTCTCGCGGCTTTTTTTAATCCGCCGGAATAATCCGTTGCGGCGGCGGCGGCGGCAGTTTATTGTCCTGATCACATGAAAAAGCTGATTTTCGTCTGCACTGGAAACACCTGCCGTAGCCCGATGGCTGAAGGCCTACTGAAAAAGTTGCTCGGGCCGGATTGCGGCTGGGAGGTTTCCTCGGCGGGTGTTCATGCCGGCAACGGCGCGGCCGCCAGTTCCGGTGCAGTGGAAGCCCTCCGGATGCTTGGAATTAATCTAACAGCGCATCGCAGCCGCCGGCTGACCCCGGAGATGATCCGCACAGCGGATTTGATCGTCACCATGACCCGCAGCCACCGGGACGCCGTGCTGGATATTGATCCCGAAAGCGAGGGTAAAGTTTTCTTGCTAAAATCGTTCGGAATCGCACAATGCGCGACTGATATTTATGACCCGGTCGGGGAGGCGCTGGATGTTTACCGCCGCGTACGCGACGAGATTGACGCCGCTTTGCCCGACCTGATTCTTTATATGATGGAATGCGGCTAATAAGCCAAATAATGAATATTGAACAAAGAATGCTGAATATCGAAGGGCTGTAATCGCGAATCCCGCAAAACAACCCCTTCAAAATTCGTGAAAATTCGTGATCAAAAAAAGGGAATGCTATGAAAATCGTTATCGGTGCAGACCACGGCGGCGTTGAACTGAAGGCAAAATTTGTAACTGCGTTGAAAGCAAAAGGGTTTACGGTCGAAGACCTCGGGGCAAATTCCACCGAGTCGGTTGATTATCCCGATTACGCTGCCGCTGTCGCCCGGCAGGTTTCTCAAGGCGAAGCCAGCCAGGGCATTCTGATCTGCAACACCGGTATCGGCATGAGCATCACCGCCAATAAATTCCCGCGTGTACGCGCCGCAGTCTGCTGTACACCGGAGATGGCCAAACTGACCCGTATCCATAATGCTTCCAATATTCTGTGTCTCGGAGCCAACAACGTCGCCGATGGCGTTTCGCTGGAAATCCTTGAAGCCTGGCTGGCCAACAAACCCGAAACGGGCGGACGCCATGAGCGCCGCGTCAACAAAATCAAAGCGTTCGGCAAGAGCACCAGCGATGCGATTGCCCTCTACGATGCCGATCCGGAAATGTACAAAATCCTGCGCGACGAAAACGTCCGGCAGAAGAACAATATCGAGCTGATCGCCTCGGAAAATATCGTCAGTCAGGCCGTGCGCGAAGCGCAGGGCTCCCGCCTGACCAATAAGTATGCCGAAGGCTACCCCGGCAAGCGCTGGTACAACGGCTGCGAATGTGTGGACGAAGCCGAACGCCTCGCCATTGACCGCGCCAAAGAAATGTTCGGTGCCGAGCACGCCAATGTTCAGCCGCACTGCGGCAGCAGCGCCAACATGGCCGTTTACTACGCCATGCTTCAGCCGGGCGACACGATTCTCGCGATGAGTCTCGCTGAAGGCGGGCACCTGACGCACGGCCACCCGATGAATTTTTCCGGCCGCTTCTTCAAAATCGTTCCCTACGGCGTCCGCAAAGACAACGAGCAGATTGATTATGACGCCCTGCAGAAACTCGCGGAAGAGCACAAGCCGCGCATGATCGTCGCCGGAGCCAGCGCCTACTCGCGTATCATTGATTTTAAACGGTTGCGTAAAATCGCCGATTCCGTCGGAGCCTACTTTATGGTCGATATGGCACATATTGCCGGACTGGTCGCCGCAGGCTGCCATCCGAGTCCCGTACCGGATGCGGATTTTGTAACCACCACAACGCACAAAACCCTGCGCGGCCCGCGCGGCGGGATGATTCTCTGCAAAGAAAAATTCGCCGCAGACATTGACCGGCAGGTATTCCCCGGCATTCAGGGCGGCCCGCTGATGCACGTCATCGCCGCCAAAGCGGTCGCCTTTGGCGAGGCGCTGACACCTGAATTTAAAACCTACCAGCAGCAGGTCGTCAAAAACGCCAAGGCGCTGGCCGAAGCGATGCAGGCCAACGGCTTCCGCATTGTTTCCGGCGGAACCGACAACCATTTGATGCTGGTCGATGTCAGTTCAAACGGCCTCACCGGTAAAGATGTGGCCAACGCGCTGGACAAAGCGTCGATCACGGCCAACAAAAACGGCATTCCGTTTGACCAAAAGAGTCCGTTCGTCACCTCCGGGGTACGCCTTGGAACGCCAGCCGTCACCACACGCGGCATGAAAGAAGCGGACATGGTGCAGATTGCTAACTTCTTCAAAGCCGTCACGGAAAACATTGCTGACGACAAGAAGCTGGCTGAAATCCGCAAAGAAGTCGTCGCCTTCTCAAACCGCTTCGATTTGCCGTAACGCAAAAATTCCGGTCTGAAACGAAACGGGAATCACTTCGTGGGAATTTACGACAGAGATTATATGAAAGCGCCGACCGCCCGTCCGCGCGCAGGGAAACCGTCTTTCTGGCAGCGTCTTCGTTTCCGGCTTTGGCTGATGTTCAGGGAAAATAAGAAGCGGTAGTCCACCGTGCTCTGCGGTGGCTGCTGTAGCGCTTTACTATTTCTCAAAATGCTACGGACGGGAATGAACGTTTTAAAAGAGTGAGCCGGCCGGGGCTCGAACCCGGGACCCTTTGATTAAAAGTCAAATGCTCTACCAACTGAGCTACCGGCCCTTAAAAAACGGAGCGCATAAAGTAGTGCAGCGAAGAGCTGTTGTCAAAATCCATTCATAAAATTTTAATCGCGCGGGCGGATGTAAGGTGAAATGCCGCTGCAGGAACCGCAACCGACGGTTCCGTCCGAAGAATTCACGGCCACTGGGTTGAAGAAGACGTTCAACAGCCGGAACGTCCATGTACCCCCAAGCACGGTAGAGCTCATTGCCGGATTTGACTTCTGGCGCGGCAGACTTCCTGTTTCCGAATTTAATATAGCAGGGCATAGCCGAGCCATCCTGTGATTAGAAAATCGGCCAGCAGTCGGGCTGTGGAGCTTCGATGATGAGTTCCTCTTTGCTGACCGGATGAATGATTGTCAGTCGCGCATGGTGCAGGGCAATGGCGCCGCCTGACAGGCTGGCTTTTGAACCGTATTTTTTATCGCCGAGAATCGGACAGGCTATTGCAGAGAGTTGTGCGCGGATTTGATGGTAGCGTCCGGTATGGAGTCGGATTTCCAGTAGAGATTTTCCGTTGAACTGCTTTAGAACCTGGTAGTCGAGCAGGCATTCGCGTGCATCGGGGGCCCCTTCTTTCGCCATTTCGGCGCGGTAGTCGTCATGAACCAGAAAGTGGCGTAGCGAACCCTGGCTTGGCGACGGGGTGCCGGAAACCACAGCGTGGTAGATTTTGGTGAAGCGGTGTGCACGCAGATCGGCGTTGAGACGCGAAAGCGCTTTGTCGGTGCAGGCGAACAGTACGACGCCGCTTACCACCTGATCAAGCCGGTGGACGGCATGCAGAAAAACCTTGCCCGGCTTGTTCTTGATTTCCTTGATCCAGGCTTTGGAGCGGTCTTCCAGATTGTCCTTATCTGTTCCGCTGGGTTGCGTCAAAAGGCCTGGCGGTTTGTTTGCCGCCAGGATCTGGTTGTCATGATAAAGCACGTCGAAATTCATGGGCGGAATAGTGGCGGAGAGGGAGGGATTCGAACCCCCGGAACCTTGCGGCTCTCCGGTTTTCAAGACCGGCGCATTAAACCACTCTGCCACCTCTCCGAGCGAGTGGGAAATATACGGAGCCTGTTTAGAATATCAAGCACCTAGCCGCAATACTTCTGCAATATACTGATGAGCGCATCGCGGTGGACGGGTTTGGCCAGATAATCGTCCATGCCGACGTCCAAACACCGCTGGCGATCTTCTTTGAGGGCATGCGCGGTCATGGCAACAATCGGAATGTCGTGGATGGCACCAACCATCTGACGGATAGCCCGGGTAGTTTCGAAGCCATCCATAATAGGCATTTGGCAGTCCATAAAGATGAGGTCGAATGTACGCAAGGCGATTTGTTCAAGAGCCCTTGCGCCGTTGGGAACCACGGTGACTTTGCACCCCAGTTTTTTGAGCATGGCAGTCGCTACTTTCTGGTTCACTAGATTGTCCTCAACCAGCAGAATGTTGGCATCCGTTCCTTTTGTTTCGTCCGCTGTTATGTCCGGCCGGGCTGCGACGGGGTCCTCGGTGTCAACACGACCCAGTTTCAGATTGAACTGGAAGGTGGTTCCTTTATCCACTTCACTGGTAACGGTAATTTCTCCACCCATTAAGCGAACCAGCTGGCGGGTGATGGCCAGTCCAAGCCCGGTTCCGCCGTATTGGCGCTTGGAGGAGGTGTCGCCCTGTGTGAATTTTTCGAAGATACGTTCTTGCAGTTCGGGCGTCATGCCAATGCCGGTGTCTTTAATATCGGCGGTTAAATTCCAGCCATTTTCAACAGGTTCTGCCTGCATCCGGATTTGGATGTGCCCGTTGTGGGTGAATTTGAGAGCGTTTCCTACCAGATTGATCAGGATTTGCCGGACGCGTCCGGAATCACCGAACAGCTGTTTCGGAACGCTTTCATGAATGGCGACGGAAAGATCTACGCCTTTTCGTCCTGCGCGGTCGGCAAAAAGGAGTACTACTTTTTCCGTGGTTTCGCGCGGATTAAACGGCTCAGGGTGCAGGCGCACTTCGCCAGCTTCAATGCGTGAGATGTCCAGCAGTTCATCAATGATGCGCATGAGCTCCTGTGTGGATTCCATGATCGTCTGGATGCTGTCACGCTGTTCGGCTGTGAGTTCGGTTTCGAGCAGTAATCCGGTCATTCCCATAACACCGTTCATCGGGGTGCGGATTTCATGACTCATGTTGGCAAGAAACTCGCTCTTGGCACGATTGGATCTTTCTGCGTATTCCTTTGCCTTGACCAGTTCCTCGCTGGCGCGTTTTAGTTCGGACAGATCCACGTCGATGATATATATTTCCCACTCACCGCGCTGGTTCCGCGTGGCGAGACAGTTGGAATAGATGGATACAGAGCGGCCGTCCGAGGTTCGTTTTAACATTTCGCCGGAGGGGATCAGGGTTCCGTTTTTGACCCATCCATCGAACGCTTTTATCGTCTCCTCCCGCTGATCTTCTGTTAGCACGAGATTTTCTATTTTTTTACCAAGCGCATCGTTTTTTGAATAGTTGTAGAGATTTTCACTGGCGCGGTTCCAGAAAATGACTTCACGGGCGGCGTTGTATCCTTGCACGGCGATGTGGGGAATTTCTTCAAATAGAAACCGGAGGCGTTTTTCGCTTTCCTGCAGTGCTTCATAAATCCGGCGGCGCTCGGTAATGTCGTGTCCCACGCTTTGTATTTCAATCACGCGTCCGGCTTCGTCGAAGACCGCGATGTTTTCCCATTGCACCCAGGCGATATGGGTCCGGGAGCGCATACGATGCTCCATGGATACGACCCGTTCGCGGCGGGATACAAGCGTCTCAATTGTTTTATTCGGAATGGAGATGTCGTCATGATAAACATGGGTTCGGCAGTCCTGCCCGATCAATTCTCCGCGCGCACGTCCTACAAACCGGCAGAACGCTTCATTGACGAATGTGTAAATACCGTCGACATCAAAGCGGACAATAAAGTTACTCTGAGCTTCAATCAGTCCGCGGTAGCGCATTTCACTTTCTTTGAGCGACTGTTCGGTCTTTTTGCGTTCGGTCATATCGCGCATCATCAGTAATACGGCGTTTTTTCCGTCAAAGCGTAATGGCGAGCCGATAATTTCAACGGGAACTTCGCATCCGTCACCGGAGTGTGAAAGGCCTTCGTGGCGTTTCAGTTCACCGTTGAACCATTTATGGAAATCACATTTTGCCTCTTCGCGGCGGCTGGCCGGGAGCAGGCCAAATGCGTTTTTGCCGATTAATTCACTGTGGCTCAGATTGTGGAAAGCGCAGGCAACTGGGTTGGCATCCAGTATGATCCCGTATTCATCTTCGATGAAGAGGGCGTCGGGTGAGTTTTGGAAGATGGTGCGGAGGCGCTCTTCGCTGTTGCGCAACTGTTCGGTTTTTACCAGTACACGGCGCGACAATCTGATATCCCAAATCCAAAACAGCAGTACTGCGGCCAGCAGAATTCCTACGCCGATGATAATGTAGCGGATATACCGGAAAATCTGAAATCCGATTGATGTATATTCCAGTCCTGACCACGCCTGCTCAACCTGTCCGATTATGCCTGCGGCGCGGGCCTGTTCGATAGATTTCGTCAGAATGGAGAGCAGCGTTTGATTGGTTGCCGCCACCGCCATGCAATATTGTCCGGTGTACAACGAGTGACCGACTTTTTTCAGATGCTCGGTCCAATCATTTTGGTAAAGGTAATAGAAGATAACCTGCTGATCCCCGACAAGGGCATCGGCTTTTCCTAATGCCACCGCCTCAATAGCTTCTTTGTAGCTTGGAGTCAGCAACAGGTTACAGTCTATTCCATTTTGACGGATAAACGTTTCTGCATAATGCTTTTCCGGCACGGCAACCGTTTTGTTTTTCAGGTCGTTGACGGTTTCAATATCTTTGCAGAGAGCCGGAACAAAAATAGAGGCGGGAATTTGAAAAACAACCGGTGTAAATCCGAAGACTTGAGCCCGCTCTTTACTGCAAAACAAGCCGGCAAGGGCATCATACTCTCCGGACAGGACCGCCGCTTGGGCTTCCTTGAACGGCATGTGGAAAAAATCGGATTTACCTCCGATTTCGCCTGCCAGCCATTTTCCGAGTTCAATGGACATGCCTAGCGATTCGTTGTTCTCTCCGGTAAATTCGAAAGGCGGATAATTCTGTGCGCTGGCAAAGCGGATTACTCCGCCGTGTTCATTCAGCCACTCTTTTTCCTTTGGTGTCAGATCAATTGACTGAGCTGAGTCTGTAAAAAAGAAAAAAAGCGCAAGAAACGATAAAATGTATTTAGAAAAAAACGTACGCATGATGTCAAATTACCTTTTTAGCCAACCCGCCGTCGAGCGGGAAGCGTTCGTTTTGCAAAGACCGAGTTAATGACACCGTGGCGCCTGGCAGGGGCAGGGCGCGGGCGAAATGTCGTTTTGTTCTGCGAGAGGTATTTTGGAAACACCAGAAGCACTTTCGGGGTGCCTCAAGTATGTCAAAACTCCCTCTTTTATTCATGTTTATCCATCCAAAATGACGAAGAGCTCTGTATTTTTTAATACCAAACCCTCTGCGGGGTTTGACAACCCGTTGTCAGCTTGTTAAATTACTGCCATCTCGCGGGTTGCATTTGCACCGCACTGGAAGGAGCGTACGGCATGTCAGTATGGGCAATTGTTCTAGCGTGTGGTAAAGATCAGGAAATCGGAGCAGGTGTTGATGTCGCATTTCTCGCACTCGGATCCCGTCCGGTTGTTGCGCGTTCCATTCAGACGTTGGAACAGAATCCGCTCATTGAAGGCATTGTGCTTGTTGTTCGTAAAGAGCGTGTGGACAGCGCGTTGCACACGGTTCGATCCTTTGGATGCCGGAAAATTTCTGCTATCGTCGCCGGCGGCCCGGCCCGTCTCACCAATTTAAAAAACGCGTTGGAACGGATTTCAGACGACGCGACCGCCGTGCTGATTCATGAGGCGACCCGCCCGTTTTTGAATGATGAAATCATTACGGAAACGATCAAAGCCGGTAAACGCTACGGCGCCGCCGTGGCCGCTGTTAAAAGCGCCGAGGCCGTCAAGCTGGTTGCATCAGGGCAGAAGGTTACCAAGTCGCTCGACCGCAATACGGTTTGGCTGGTGCAGAGTCCGCAGGTCTACAAGATTGATGTTTTCAAAAAAATGCTCAAAGGTTCCGGTAAATTGCTGGACGATGATTCCGAATTGCTGGCCAAAGGGAAGCAGGAGATTCATTTGGTGGCTGGATCATCGGGAAATATGAAAATCCGCACGCCGGATGATCTGCAGGTCGCCTCCGCCATTCTCAGTGTTGCACGCCGAACCCCGTAAACTCGCCGGTCGCTGCCGAACGGCGTACCAGCTCATGGGTGACATATCGCCCAAGATGCGAGCGGCGAACAGCTTGCAGAAGTTCCATCAGCTCATCTTCCGCGCCTTCTGCCACCAGCGACACGCTTCCGTCGAACTCATTTTTAACCCAGCCGGTTATGTTCAGTTCCTGCGCCAGACTCACCGTTGTATACCGGAATCCAATGCCTTGCACCCGGCCTTCATAACGTACGGTTAATCGTTGCGGTTTCATACTGCGGCGTTTCGTTTAAATTCCGGTCGGTTGTTTTACAGGCAACAAAATAGCGCAGGGTTTTGTTTAGCGAAACCCGAAAATTCTTTTGCTTTAAGCTTAAACAGTCTAAAAATAACGACATGAGTAATCAGTTTGCCAATGTGCCGCTTCAGTGGGTCGGACCGGTCAAAATCACCGGGCCGGAAATTGATACAGAAACCGAACTGCCGCTGGCGACCTATGAAACGCCGGTTTTTGCCACGGTGAATCGCGGCGCGCGCGTCGCCACCGCTTCCGGCGGTATCAAAGCCGTCGTCATCGACGACCGGATGAGCCGTTCCGTACTCTTCGAAGCGCCGGATGCTATCGTCGCTTTCCAATGTCTGGAAAAAATCAAAGCGGAATTTTCAAAGTTCGGAATCGTTGTCGCCACGTCCAGCCGCTTCGCCAAACTGATCGACATGCATTCGCAGATTGCGGGCAACCTGCTTTTCATCCGCTTTGAGTTCACCACCGGCGATGCCTCCGGCCATAACATGGTCACGCAGGCCGGCGAAGCGCTGATGACCCGCATTCTCGAACTCTGCCCGGCGCTGAAATATGAATCCATCTCCGGCAACTTCTGCTCCGACAAAAAAGCCACCGGTGTCAACGGCATCCTCGGGCGCGGCAAATATGTCATCGCCGAACTGACCGTTCCGGAAAAACTGGTGAACAAGTACCTCAAGAGCACGCCGGAAAAAATCGTCCGGCTCAACATCCGCAAAAACCTGATCGGCACCATGCTGGCGGGCGGACTGCGCTCCGCCAACGCGCACTACGCCAACATGCTGCTGGCCTTCTATCTCGCCACCGGACAGGATGCCGCCAACATCATCGAAGGTTCGCAGGGCGTTACGCAGGCTGAAGTCCGCAACGGCGACCTCTGGTTTTCCGTTACCATTCCCAACCTGATCGTCGGCACAGTCGGCAATGGCAAAGGACTTCCGTTCGTTGAAGAAGTGATGCAGAAACTCGGCTGCCGCGAAGAGCGCGAACCGGGTGCCAACGCCCGCCGCCTAGCACTTATCTGCTCCGCCGCCGTTCTCTGCGGCGAACTCTCCCTCATGGCCGCACTCACCAACCCCGGCGAACTCATGGCTGCTCATCGTAAGCTGGAAAGAAATTCTTAGAGCATTTAACGATTTAAACGCCGCAACCCACCCCGGCCTGCGGCCACCCCTCCGAAGGAGGGGAGCTTTTAAAATCCCCTCCACGGGAGGGGTGCCGGAACGGCGGGGTGGGTTTCTCGACTTATTGCGAAATGACATCTCAATCGTTAAGTGCTCTAGCAGCAACTGGAGAGATTTATCAGAATCATTGAGGACAGAATAATGTCCTGGCGGGGGAGTTTTTTAATCATTTTGTCCATAATTATTTTGATCCGCAGTTTTGTATTGGCAGTTGTCGTGTCTTCGGAAGACCCGCCGAGTCGGGAAAATGATTTTGTTGTCCATGATTTTGTAAACAGATTCGCAACCCAAGAAATCCTCTCCGTAAAGAAGTGCTGGATTTTTGGCCGGCTTATCCTATTCTGCCGGACTTGTGATTTAGCCCCTTTTTTGAACAGGAGACCTGCAAATGAATGAAAAAACTATGGAATTTAAAACCGAACTTTCGCAACTGCTGCATCTGATTACGCATTCGCTCTATTCCCATCGCGAGGTATTCCTCCGTGAACTGATCAGTAACGCCTGCGATGCGATTGATAAGATCCGCTTTGAAGCACTGACAGATACCAGCCTGCTCGAGGGTGACAGTGACAGCGACTGGAAGATTTCGATTGCGGTGGATAAGGAAGCGAAGACGCTGACGGTTTCCGATAACGGCGTCGGGATGGACGAGGCCGCGCTGATCCGCAATCTGGGCACCATCGCGCATTCGGGAACCAAAGCCTTTCTGGCGCGGCTTAAGGAATCCGGTGCCAAGGATAATCCGGAGCTCATCGGCCAGTTCGGGGTCGGGTTCTATTCCTCCTTTATGGTGGCGGGTCGCGTCACGGTCGAATCCTGTATGCACGGCGCACCGGCGGTCTGCTGGACCTCCGAAGGAACGGGCTCCTTCACGGTATCCGAAGGAACCCGCGAAAAGCGTGGTACATCGGTGACGCTGCATCTCAAGGACGACGCGGCGGAATATCTCGAAGAATACCGGATTCGTTCGCTGGTCAAAAAATTCTCCGACTTTGTGGAGCATCCGGTGGTGATGGGTGAAGAAACAATCAACACCCGCAAAGCGATTTGGCTGCGGGCAAAGAGCGACGTTACGACGGACGAATACACCGAGTTCTATAAACACATCTCGCACGACTTCACCGCGCCGGCGGAAGTGATTCATTACAATGCCGAAGGGGCCATTGAGTTCAAGGCGCTGCTTTTTATTCCTGAGCAAAAGCCGTTCGACATGATGATGACTAATGACCACAAGGCGCGTCTGAATCTGTATGTTCAGCGGGTCTTCATCAGCAACGAGTTTGAAAACCTGTTGCCGGCCTACCTGCGCTTTGTGAAAGGCGTAGTGGATGCCGCCGATCTGCCGCTGAACGTGTCGCGCGAAATTCTACAGGAAAACCCGCAGTTGGATAAAATCCGCAGGAATCTGGTTTCGCGGATTCTTAAAACATTAGGCGACATCAAGTTGCAGAGCTATGACAAGTATCTGAAATTCTATGCTGAGTTCGGCTCCATGCTGAAGGAAGGGCTGCAGAACGACTTTGAAAACCGCGAAAAAATTGCTGATCTGCTGCTGTTTGAATCGACCGCCGCCGAAGCAGGTAAACTGCGTTCGCTGGCCGACTACGTCGAAAGCATGAAACAAGAACAGAAAGAGATCATCTACCTTGCGGCTGAACATCGCGGTATCGCCGAGAATTCACCCTTTCTCGAAGGATTCAAGGCCGGCGGACAGGAAGTCCTCTTCATGCTTGATCCGATCGACGAATTCGTTATGCCGCAACTCGGCGAATACAAAGGCAAAAAATTCAAAGCAGCCAATAAAGGTGACCTAGGTGATGCCGATGCGCTGAAAGACGAAAAGAAAAAGTTTGAAGGATTCCTCGGGTTTGTCGGCGGAAAACTGGCGGGTGTCAAAGAAGTACGCCTCTCCACCCGGTTGAAAGAAAGCCCGGCCTGTCTGGTCGGCGACGAGTACAGCATGAGTCCGCACATTGAAGCCATGATGCGCCGTATGGGACAGCCGGTACCTGAGATGGAGCGCGTGCTGGAACTTAACCCGGCACACCCGGTTGTCAAAGCCGTACAGTCCATGTATGAAGCCGACAAAGAAAACCCGAAGCTGGGTGAAAGCGTCGAATTGCTACGCGACCTTGCGCATGTGGCCGAAGGCTCTAAAATCGACCATCCGGCAGTTTTTGCCGCCCGCATTGCCGCCTTAATGTCCCGCGATCTGGGTGCAGCGTAAGAACAGGGTCATGCGGGACGCCAGTTCGCTCAAGGGCGCTCCTGTTGCAGCGGGTTTTGAATAATATTTCCGTCGAGGAGTTCAAGTCGCTGTGCAGGGGCGGGTTTTTGCACCGGGCGGTCAACTTCCAGACGAAGCTGACGGTATATTGGGGAAAAACGACCGCTGTTTTTAATTCCATCATCGATGAGATATTTCGCTTTATCGACATCCCCTGTTTGCATGTAGGAGATCAGCAACGCCTGATCACAGGCAACCAGATCTTCCCTCGCCATATGCGGGCGGGCGGCCAGTAGATACGGAATAGCCTCGGCCCATTCCCCGCGCAACTGGAATAACCGGCCGATATAACGTTCGGTGAGACCCGTTGATAAAATGCCATGTTCCAGAAGGAACATCCCTTGCCGGATGGCCGAGGCGGACAGGTCAAGGTCAGCTTCGGTTAAGCGTTTTGTTAATCGTTCCCGGCAGGCCAGCATGAAATAGATGTATTCTAAATGCCAGGACGTGAATTCGGGCACTTGCCGAGAGGCGATCTCGTACAGTTGTGCGGCCTTCTCGATTTTGTTTTCGCGCAAGAGCGCGCGAGCCGCCATACCGGCGACCGGACGCAAAGCTCCTGCATGAGGGGTCTCCGTCTGCCACAGGCGCACGACATCCAGAACACCGGGCGACATCTGAGCTTCGGCCTTTCGGCAGGCGTATTTATATCGCTCAAGAGCGGATGGATTTGACCGTTGCATGAACGGGATGCTGAACAGCACCCGCAGGGTGTGATTTACCCGGTATTCGTCATAGATATTTGCACCCATCTTGCCAATCAGGATTGAATCCTCTGGAATGCGGGCTTGCGCCTCGCTGGAAACCTGTAGCCGTCCAGGCAGCTGTTCCATTGATGCTACCAGCAAACGGGCAGCTCTGACTTGGCCGGTTAAGGATAAATGCACATGGTCATCCATCAGCGCCCATCCCGTGGCGCCTTCGCGGCTTTCCTGCCGGAACAGCTCGGCCATATCGCACAACACGGCATTTCTTTGCCTCGCCGCAAGGCGAATCGCCGACTCCGTTCCGGAAATCGGCCGCCACGGCATCGTGTCGAGGTCACGCGCCGCAAGAAAGGAATTTCGCGCGCCCTGTATATCACCCAGCGCAACGAGCGAACGGCCTGTCAGGAAATGTGCGGTTGCATGGTGTGGAGCCAGTTCAACCGCCCGCTTAAACAGCGGCAGTGCGTCGGCGGGATGTGCCGGTAATTGCGCGAGGCCTTCCCGCAAGCAGGATTGGATCTCGCTGAGCTGACCTTGATCCAGCCCCGTCACATCATCTTCCCCGAGAGGAGCCAGTCCCGACTCATTGCTTGCCGTGGTACAGACAATCGAAGGGATACCAGCTGCTGTGGTCTGATCCAGCATGTTGCCCAGAAAAACGGACAGATTACGCCCGGCCGCCTCGCGCAAGCGGGAACTCTCAGGAATAACGACTTGTCCCATCATTTCTTCCATGAGGGTCTGGTTGCTTTTCTTCCCTTGATGAATCCGGTCATTTACCCACTGGACTATTGCAAACCCCCTGAGCGTACGCAGGGTGCGAAGCGCCCAAGGGGGCAAGGTACCTGCCGCATTGATCGATCCGGTTCCATATGCTCCGAAAAACTCATTGTTGCCGACATAGAACACAAACAAGTCCGGATCGAATTTCAAGGCATCCCGCACCTGATAAGTCAGAGGGAAGCTCGCCACCGCCGTCGTCCCCAGATTAATCACCTCGACCTTTCGGTCCGGCCAGACGGATT
This sequence comes from uncultured Verrucomicrobiota bacterium, assembly GCA_964398915.1. Classification (GTDB taxonomy): domain Bacteria; phylum Verrucomicrobiota; class Kiritimatiellia; order Kiritimatiellales; family Tichowtungiaceae; genus Tichowtungia. The sequence continues at coordinate 235,708 of CAYNOR010000001.1, read as the reverse complement.
GCAGCATTTCTTGCATAAAGGCGGACAGGGAAAGGTTGCGCGGCTGGGGATATCCTTTGGCCGCCGATTCTCCCACGACGAAAATTCGGACAACCTGATCGGGCTTGGGCATCACCAGATTTGACTGTTCCGTATATCCTGGACGGTCTGGATTGACAAAAAAATAGGGTTTGAAGGCTGCGGGCTCCACGATATGAAGCGTCTCGCCAGACTTCAATAACCCGGCTTTCCGGATAAATGCAGGATAGCCGCCCAGACCATTCAGACGCATTAAACATTCGACAGCCAAAACAATCAAGAACGGCAGACAAACGGCACCCGCCTTGAACAGACGTATTTTTTTTCGCGACAGAGAATTCGCTCCGGATTTTTCAGTCGAATGGATTTGCATACCTTTTTTCATAATATCAAACCGACGATATTGATTCAACGAAGTAGCGTCAACCGTTTGGGTTTTGACTGTTTGATCAAAATTTTTTAGAACTGCTCTGCGTTGAAACCGAAGAATGAACTTACACCATGCCAAAACAAGCCGCAGACATCGTTTGGAACAGGAAACCATCGTGCCACACATCCGGGCAGGGCGCATACCCTAACCGGAAACGGTTCTGGCTGCAAACAGCCGGGATGACGGTGGCAGGCATCCTGCTCTTTCGGTTTGGCGATCACCGGGTGATACCCTTTTTGCTATGGGCACTAACCGCACTGATCCTGGCCGGACTTTTCTTTTATGACCCGATTCTTCAGGGGATTGATACAATCGGAAACGTGTTCGCCCGGGGGATTCGCTGCGGACTGACCTGGCTGCTGCTCATCCCTTGCTTTTATATCGTCTTCGGATTGGGCCGGCTTTATCTGATCATCGCCCGCAAAGATCTGTTGAAGCGCAAATGGAGCCCGCAGGCGGCGACCTACTGGTGTGACCGCAGCAACGCTAAAGCCCCACCTCGCTACCAGGAACAATCCTGATATGAATATTATCGGTATAAGCGCCTACTATCATGATGCAGCCGCCTGTCTGGTGCAGGACGGACGGATTGTGGCTGCTGCTCAGGAGGAGCGTTTCACGCGTAAAAAACACGACGCCAGCTTTCCTGTCAACGCCATCCGGTATTGCCTGGCCGAAGCCGGCCTCAAATCGGGTGACATGCTGGATGCGGTCGCGTTTTATGAAAAGCCCGTGCTTAAGTTCAGCCGTATACTTGAAACATATCTCAGTACAGCGCCCAAAGGATTGGAATCCTTTGTCATGGCCATACCGCTCTGGATGAGGAAAAAGCTCTGGATTCCGCTGGAGATCGAAAAGCAGTTCGATCAATTGGGTATAAAAATCAAGGAGGATATCTATTTTCCCGAGCACCACGAGTCGCATGCCGCCAGCGCATTTTTCCCATCGCCTTTTCCGGAAGCCGCCATTCTGACACTCGACGGGGCTGGTGAATGGGCAACCAGCACTCTCGGCGTTGGCAGGGGAAACCGGATACAGATCCTGAAGGAAATGCGTTTCCCGCATTCGCTGGGACTTTTGTACTCCGCCTTCACCTATTTCACCGGGTTCCGTGTCAATTCGGGCGAATACAAACTCATGGGCCTGGCGCCTTATGGCAAGCCCATCTACAAACAACGTATTCTGGATCATCTGATTGATCTCAAAGAGGATGGATCCTTTCGTCTGAACATGGATTATTTTGGTTATCTCGATGGCCTTAAAATGACCAGTAAGCGTTTTGAGGATCTCTTTGACGGGCCGCCACGTCAGCCGGAGTCGGCAATTTCACCAAGGGAAATGAATCTGGCGCGCTCTATTCAGGAGGTCACAGAGGAGATCATTCTTAAGATCGCCGCACACGCCCGGAACATCACGGGATGTGAATATGCCTGCATGGCTGGCGGTGTCGCGCTTAATTGCGTAGCGAACGGGCGGTTGCTGCGCCAGGGGCTGTTCAAAGATATATGGATACAGCCTGCGGCGGGAGATGCGGGCGGGGCTCTCGGAGCAGCGCTCTCGGTTTGGCACACCTGCAAGAATCAACCACGTAGGACTGATGGACAGCATGACCAAATGCAGGGAGCCTGCCTCGGACCACAGTTTGACGACGATCAGATCGGTGAATTCCTGACCCATCATCGCTATCCATCGCACATCCTGACCGGGGCTGTTGAGCGTTCCATGCGGATTGCGGAACTGATTGCAGAAGGAAAGGTTATCGGATGCGTTCAGGGGCGTATGGAATTCGGGCCGCGGGCACTGGGTAATCGCTCCATTCTCGGCGATGCACGCTCCCCGACGATGCAGTCGGTCATGAACCTCAAAATTAAGTATCGGGAATCCTTCCGCCCCTTTGCTCCGGCTTGTCTGGAAGAATGCGCCGACTCATTCTTTGAACTGGATCGACCATCCCCCTACATGCAATACGTTGCCCCGATCCATGCGCAGCACCGCCATCCAGAGATTGCACAAACCGGAAATGATCCGGGCGAACGGATCCATCAGATCCGCTCTGATATACCTGCGGTCACCCATGTGGATGGTTCGGCACGTGTACAAACCGTAAACGCTGAGACGAATCCTTTGTTTTACGGGATCATCAAGGCCTTCGAGGAGTTAACCGGTGTTGGCCTCCTGATCAATACCTCATTCAATGTGCGAGGAGAGCCGATCGTCTGCACACCCGAAGATGCCTACCGCTGTTTCATGCGTACGGAGATGGACGGTCTTGTCCTCGGCTCTCACATTTTATATAAAGGCGAGCAGCCTGCTTGGCGGGAACCAGAGAAGGGACAAACCTCATGCGCTTTCTAAAACACCTTGGACGACTCCTTCGTGAGTTTTTCCTTTTCGCTGTCCATCATAAGGCGTGGTGGATCATCCCGATTGTCATCATCCTGTTGCTTATGGCTCTTGTGATCGTTATTGGCCAAAGCACAGCACCTTTCATCTACACCCTCTTCTGATACCATTTGCGGATGATATTCGGTATGTAATCAAGGCAGGCTGGAAGCCTGCGATACGTATCGCAGGCTTCCAGCCTGCCCTGTCTTTGAACCGAATGTCATGCGGGTTTGGTATGAATTGTTCCTGCACCGTTTACTCGCACCTGCGGCACAAAAAATTCTGACGGATGTGCGACAGGCACACCGGTCTGCTCCATAAAAAATCCGCCCCGGGAATCCGGGGCGGATCGTTAGAAAGGGGCGCAGTAAAGGTTAAAGATCGTCTTCGCACTTCTCGTTGGTTTTTAGCCGGTTCCGACGAACAAGCCATGCGCCTATCCCGCCGATGCCAAACAGTATAATCGTCGCCGGCTCCGGGACAGCAGCAGTGACCGTGTAGCTGTTGAGCCCCAGACCGCCGGAGGCGGTGGTCTGCGATGTGTAGGGTTGATCCCATGTGGTGATGGATACATTGGGATTAGCCAACGCATCAACGGCGGAATCAGTGCCGCCGCCACCCGTCGTGTAGGCATCGAAGTAAAAGGTGTCGTTTGCGGAGAGACCTAGACTGGCCAGGGTCGCGGTATAATCAATTGTGCTTGTCGACCCCGGGGTAAGCACATACGAGGGAAGCGCGCCATTATTTGTCCACGAGGCGCCGTCAAAGGACCATAATTGCGATCCGCCACCCGCATTGACCCAACTGCCAATCCAGTAATCCATGCCGCCGAGCGGGGAGTTGAGCTGGATGGGGCGATTCCAGCCATTGCCGGTGTTAGTTGTTGCCGTGCTGCCGGTGGAAATGCCGATCATGAAATATCCCCAGTCGGTCGTGGCAACGTTTCCGTTGAGTGTGAGCTTGAACATGATGTCGGTGGCGGTGTGAGAGACTTCCATACCCAAGATATCAAGCGTGCCGCCGGCATCGTTGATGCCTGGACCGCCGATGTCACCGGCGACATCGGTATACGGCGAATTTGTACCCTCGACCCCGAATACATTGCTTCCTATGGCGATGATCGCGATGAGTGCCAGGAATTTGCTTTTAACGTGAGCCCCTTGAAACTTCAACTGATGAGCAATTTTTTTACTTTTCATGACAAAAAAATAATCTTTGGAGCGGAGTTTGTCAAACGAAGATCGATCGAAGATCGATCAACGCGAGCCGCAGAATACCGTCAGATACGCTATCGGTTCGGTATCCACAAAATAGTGGAGCCAATGATCGGGATCGAACCGATGACCTGCTCATTACGAATGAGCTGCTCTACCAACTGAGCTACATTGGCCGAAAGAGCGCGTATTAAGCCAGAGGCATCACGGCGGGTCAAGTTTCCAGCGGGTGTAAGTTGTTTTTTCGTGATTCTGAATCAACCCACCCCGGCCTGCGGCCACCCCTCCCGTGGAGGGGATCATCAATTTCCGAAAGATAAGGTAAAGCAATCCCCTCCTTGTGGAGGGGTGGCCGCAGGCCGGGGTGGGTTCCCGTGATATGTCAGGTACTACTCGGCGGCGGCAGGCGCGGAGGGTTCAGCGGATTTCTCAGCTTCAGCCTTCGCCTTTTCTGCGTCCTTTTCCCTTTTCTTGGTGTCTTTTTCCGGTTCCGGCTCGTCGTTGCGGAGCGGGCTTTGCGACCAGCCGCGCGGCCAGAGGGTCTTGCTGGAGTCCGAAGTGTTGTAGATGCGTTTGGCTTCATCTTGAGCCTGTTCCGGGGTGGTCAGAACATACGGAGTCAGCAGAACAACCAGCTCACTGCGTGCATCTGAGCTGCTGCGGGTACTGAAGAGCCAGCCGATCAAAGGAATGTCACCCAGCCACGGAATTTTGCTGGCAGTTTTCGAATTTGATTTTCTCACCAGTCCTCCGAGAATGACTGTGGAACGATCCTGTACCGCAACCGTGGCAGTGATTTCTCGTTTATTGATGATAGGTACCTTGTTGCCGTCGATTTCGACATCTTCATCTGAGTCATCTGCCGTCTGGGTAATTTCCATCACCACAAAACCTTGCGGGTTAATGTTCGGGGTGACGGTGAGTGTCAGGCCGATATTGCGATATTCATAAGTCGCACGGGCGCTGTATCCGCTGTTTACGCTATTATCACTGTTAATCGATGATGAGATTACCGGGCGTTCTGATCCTACTGTAATTTTCGCTTCAGTATTGTCGGTTGTCAGGACCACGGGTGTGGATAAAATACGAGAATTTCTGTCCGATTTGGTCGCGTTGATTATCGCTGTCATATTGATATTAGGAAATACTCCGTAGTACGAAAGCCCGTTTCCTAATGCAGCAGAGAGAGCATTCGAATTTCCTACACTTCCGCCGTTCCACCCAAGCAGCTGTTGATTTGTTCCCATGCTGTCTTTCTGTGTATTGTAGACCCACTTCATGCCCGTCGCTAAATCGTCACCGAGACTAACGCTGAGAATAACGGCTTCGATCATGACCTGTTCGAGCATGACATCGAGGCTGGCGATGACCTGCTTGAGGGCTTCGATGTCGGTTTTACGACCCATCAGGAGCAGGGCGTTGGAGCGTTCGTCGGAGAGGATTTTGGTGTCGGCGGAGAGGCGTCCGATAGCGTTTTTGGTGTCGGGGCTGAGTTCTACGCCGGTCGGTTCGACGGTACGCTGGATTATTTCGTCAACCGTTTTACTGCCTTCCGATTTACCGGTGCTGCCGCCGGGTGCTTTAGTTTTTTCGGTGGCTTTGGCGGCACCGACGAATTCGTTCAAAATGCCGGCGATTTCTTTGGATTTTGCAAATTCAAGATTGATGACTTCGACGATAACGGCCGGATCAACGGGTACGTCGAGCACCTTGATGATGTTGTCGAAAAAGTCGAAGTTGGCGGCTTTAGAGAAGATGATGAGAATATTGGTGCGGTCGTCGGCAACCATTTTGACTTCGCCGACAATCATTTCGGTTTGCATTTCGACCGGTGCATCCGCTTCTGCGATACTGGCTTTAGGGGCACGAATCACGCCGGGCATGGCGCGCACGGGCTCGGCGACAACGGTTTGTTCACCTTTTTTGGTTTTGGCGGCTTCGACAAGTTCTTTGAGTTTACCGGCCACGGTGCCTGCTTCGGCATATTTCAGCTGGTAGATGCGCGGTTCAATTTTTTCGGCGGGCTGGTCAACCATGCTGACGAGTTCAACGATACGGGCGATATTGGCGGAGGTGTCGGTGATCAGAACGCTGTTAATGCGGGCCATTTCGATGATTTTGCCGTAGCCGTGGACGAGATGCTGAATCAGCGGCTGGACGTCGGCGAAGACGACAAAGCGCAGGGGAATGACCTGTGTGATGAGCTGGTCGGCCTGAGTATATTTCTTATCGGAATCAAACGGCTGAATTTCCATCCCTTCCTGGCGTGCATTGGCGATCGGAACGACCTTGAGGAATTTTTCACCCATGGGTATTAAGGCGACCCCTTGCATGGACAGAACGGTTTCGATGGCCTGCTTAGCTTCGTCCTTGGTGAGCTGGCGGCCTTTGAGGGTGATTTTGGCGCTGAGGTCGGCCTGTTTGATGACGGTGCGTCCGGTCCATTCCCGGTACAGTTCAACGGCCTGTTCCAGGGGGGCGTCCTCGAAGCTGAGAGAGATGAGCTGTTCCTGAGCCGATACGGGAAGTGTGAGCAGGGCGGCGGTTAGAATCATAATCCATGTTGTTTTCATAATGGGCGTCCTTTTTGAAATTCTAATTTTAATTTTCTGCTTTTCCCTTCCGGTAGGCGCAGTCAATGGTCATTGAGCCTTTCAGAATCCGGTCGCGCTGGGCGTCGGGCTGGGCGTTGAGCTGTAAGACATCGAAGCGAACGCCTTGCGACTGAAGGGTGTAGAGGAAGTGAACGAGTGAATCGAGTTTGCCTTCCCAGTTACAGCTGACACCGAGTTCGTAGAGCCCGCCGTTTTGCTCCTCGCGGTAGGGCTGGGTGCGGACTAGATCGAGACCGTGTTCGTCGGCCATGCGTTTTATGAGTTTGAGCAGTTCGGCCGTGATGGCTGTCTTGTCGTCGTAAACCGGAAGCTGGGATTGCAGTTCTTCCAGCCGGCTGATCCAGACATCTTTTTCAGTGAGGATACGCTTGTGCAGTTCAATCTGGCGAAGCAGGCGGACTTTGTCGGCCTTGATGCGGCGCTGTTCAACGATTGTAGAGCCGGTCAGCCAGTAGGTGAGACCGAAGAGAATTGCGGTGAAGGCAATCAGTCCGAGGAGGGTTTCGCGCCGGGAGGCTTTCATGGATTGCCCTCCGTTTTGGTTTTCGGGAGTTCCGCCGTGATGGAGAAGGTAGAGACACGCTTATCTTTTACGGTGTGCGTACTCACCGGCTGATCCTTAACGCCTTCGAAAATTTCTGCGGCGCTGAGTTTCTGGAAGAAGTCGTAAATGGCTTCGGCGCGGTCGCTGGAACCGCGCAGGTTGACGGCTTCGCCTTTTTTGTAGGTGAAGGAATTTATTTCAACGCCGTCGGGCATAGCCGTGCTGATTTCGCGCAGGCATTCGAGGGCTGAGCGAGAACGGTCTGCGTATTTTTCGAGCGAGATCATTTCTTCGCGGGCGGCCTGTGCGGCGCGTGCCGGACCTTCGTATTTTGCGGCTTCTCTGACTACACGGGTATACGCGGCCTTTTGGAAGGTGAAGATGGCCCCGGCCACGGCGACAAAGGCCAGCCAGACGCTGAGTACCGCGATGGAGGCCACGGTGGCGACTTTCATCAGCCGTTTTTTGCGTTGCAGGTCGATCCATTCGCGCGGTACCAGTTCGGCATGGTGCAGGCGGCGCTCCATGGTTCGCAGAGCCAGTCCTTCGGAAACTGGCGGGATCGAACGGAGATCGTGTAATACAACCTCCGCGCCGCATTTCTCGCGCATCAGATCGCAGAGCCGCGGAGGAATGGCGGATTCGCTCCAGAAGAGTACGCCGGTTATTTCGCGGCGACCGTATTCCGCTTCGAGTGAAAGCAGTGTATAGCTCACTTCTTCGCCGATTTCGCACATAACTTCTTCGTCGGTGAAGTTGTGGAAAAGTTCCAAAGACCGGAAACAAACGGGCACCCCTTCGTCCACCACGATCATGGAAAACTCGGTATGCTCCTCCAGGATGAGAACCACGCGGCCTTCACAGAGCACCTGGCCGTGAGCAATCAGCAGGCTCCACCACGCCAGCACTTCGGCGTCGAGACTGCGGATGTAGATGTTTTGCGCCTTAAAAAGATCGCCGAGCGTATCAACCGTTTTACGCTGCGCGGCGACGGCCAGTACGCGCGAATGGGTTTCGGTTTGCTGAAGCACTTCGTAGGAAACGGTCAACTGCTCAACCGGAAAGGGCGATATCTGATCCATTTGCAGTTCAACCATCCCCTTGAGTTCTTCGGGGTTGGTCGAAGGCAGTTCAAGCATCCGCATCAAAAGTTGGGAGGAAGGGAGGGAAACCGTTACGATACCGCGAAAATTTTTGCGGACATCCTTGAGCAGTTCGGCAGGGAATAACGGAGCGTTTGCCTGCTGGAAGAAGCCCGGCGGAATGGGCAGGCAGCCTTCTTTCAGTTTCTCAGTGCCTTTGCGGGTTTGACGCAACACGGCCCACTCGACGGTTTCGTCGGTGTAGTGAATGCCGGTTGTATGGCGGAACATTAACATAACCCAGAAGGCTTTAGGCTTTTGGCCTTTGGCTTTAGGGGGAATTTCTATGCTGTTCCTCCTCCTAATGCCTACGGTCTAACGTCTAACGCCTTTCTCCCTCCTGTTTTCCTTCACTCCAGAATAGTGGAATGTTGAGCTTTTCGCCCAGCTTAAAAGCAAAGATACAGGAGATTTGACTGCTAACGTCGCTAACGGAGCCGATGGCGGTAATGGTGACATAGTCGGGTGAAAGGTTGAATACATCCACGCCCAGCGAGGAGAGGTCGGCCTCGCTGATCCCGTCATCCTCTGTGCCTTCCTTACCGTCGGGGCCGAGACGCATCTCCAGAATTGCATCAATCACGTCCGGGGTGATTTTGAGGCTGTTAAGCACTTCGCGGCTGGCACTGTTGGGATTGACCTTGCCGTCTAGGCCCCAGACTGTGAGATGTTTGGCTATACCGGCAACCGGATCGTCCGTTTTTTGATCGGGCGGCGTACCGTAGAGAATTTCTTCGCCCCAGTTTTTGATCAGCAGCAGCTCGTCCACGGTGTCGACATCTGCGTTTTTGCATTCATAACCGCGTTTGCGATAAAACGGATCATCCGATTCCGCGCCATTCAACAGATGCAGGTCGCCTTCGTCCCGCCAGTCGTCGAGACAATCGAGCAGTTCATCCCAGCGGGTATTCGGGACCCCGGCCTGCTCAAACAGCATCTTCCAGTCGTCGTGCGTCATTTTATTGATATTTCGGCGGCCCTTTTCATAATCGATTCGCAGAGTTACGGTGCCGTCGCCAAAATCCGCTCTGTACTGCACCGGGACCCCTTTGGCGATTTTGGCGGCCTCATTCAGGTACGGATCTTCGTACACCGTATCTTTTTCGGCTCCGGGCTCCGGCTTGAAGGCGAGCATGGCTCTGGCCAGCTCCACGCCGGCCAGCGCCAGCTGGTCGGCCTTGAACCGTTTACGCTGCGCGGAAATGATACGGGCCTCCAACTGCATTTCGAAAGCAAACGAACTCACAATCATGGATACAATGACGAGCACCCACATCACCACGATCAGGGCGGCGCCACGATCGGAAGAGTGGATGCCTGGATGGATGGATGCATGGATGGCGTCTTCCGCTTTTCGGGAAGTCCGCACAATTTTCCAATGTTCCAAAAATCCAATCATCCAATTTCCTTATTTTGCCTCTGAAACAATGTTGGTGACCGGTTTTCCGAGCGGGATTTCGATGAGCTGGCGGAATTCAACCGGGTCGTCATGTTTTTTGACCGGTTCGGCATAGAGCGTGATTTCGATCAGCCCCGGGATGGCATTGCTGTACTCCCATTTGTCTTTCCAGCCTTCTTCGCCTTCTTTGGTGTCATACACCTTACAGCTCAGTCCTTTGATATTCTCGCTGACAAACCAGCTTTTCTTTTCCACCTTTTCCTCGTCAGCCAGATACGGCCAGACCGTGACGACCAGACCTTCCGTGCCGTCCTCGTCTTCGCCGCCGCCGACCTGAATACGGTGCAGTCCGTGCGCAATCGCTTCGCCGGGAGGAATGAAGGCTCCGCTGCCGGTTACCCAGCTGATGGTGTGTTCGCCGTAACCGGTCCGATTGTCTTCCATCCGGAAGGCATATTTTTCCGGCTTGGATTCAAAAGAGGCCATGGAGCGGAGCGATGAAGCCAGCTGGCCGAGAACAAAATCGCCGTGGTGGACTTTGTCCAGCATTTCGCGTCCGCCGGTCCACGCCCGTGTCGAGGTTGAAAAAGTCTGCCATGCCACGGTCATAGCAATCGATAGAATCACCATTGAAATGAGCACTTCGAGAAGGGTGAAGCCGCGCCGCGCATAGCGCGGGGGAGGTGTGTGGGGGTGTGGGGGTGTGAGTGTGTGGGGGTGTGTAGGTTCGTGCATGTCTTTCACTCCCATACTCACACACTTACACACTCCCATACTCTCTCTCATGGAGTTTCCTCCGGCTGGATGTAGTGCCACGTGACGACCTCTTCGAAACTCTCGCGTCCGCGGTCGGACCATCTCACTCTCGTCCGTACCGTATAAAGGCCTTTCTGGTTTTCGTTTTCCGGTTCGATAATCTCCCGTTCCCAGGTGTAGTCGGGATCATCGCTGAATTTGCCCGATTCGCTTTTGACTTCAAGGTCTGCGCGGGTGAGCGGATTTTCTGCACCGACCTGCAGGATCAGACGTTGCGCGGCGCTGTAGTGACGCGACTGGGAAATAACGGCCAGACAGCGCGCCGTCGCCAGCATCAGCACCCCTGCGCCGACACCAAGAATCGCCACGGCCAGCAGAACCTCAATCAGCGTGAGGCCGCGGGAGTTGGAACAGCGGATTGATGGATTGGTGGATCGATGGAAAGAACATGTTTCTTTTCCTGTTATCCAGTTTCCCGACAACCCATTAATCCACCAATCCGGCAATCCATCCATCCTCTTCACTTTCCTTCCTCCACGGTGGTTTTTCCAGAGATTGGATTGCAGGTGATCGTCGAGCGGCGGGAACCCCCGTCGCCGAGTGTCAGTTCAAAACCATCGTTCATGCCGGTGGGGTAATAGTGCACGATGCGGTCTGCGGAGGGGCTGCGATCCTGTTCGGTCATATTTTTGAAGGCGCTGATTTTTATGTCGTCCGGCAGTTTACGGGAAATCTGCGGTTCGACGCTGTTGGTTCCGCCGCACGAGAGGTCCAGTTGATGTTCCTTAAAGTGGAGCGTGCAGATTTCCTGTCTGAGAATGGCCATGCTGCGGGCATAACGGGCCGTCCGGATGGTTGAGCGAACCGCAGAAGTCATCTGCGTCGATTTCAAGGTTCCGCTGAACCGCGGAACGGCAACAGTCGTGGCAATCAGAATAATAACCACCACCAGCAGGATCTCAATCAGCGTAAAGCCTCGCGAAAATGATGAGCGATGAGCGATGAATGATGAATGCGGTTTTTTCATTTTTCCAATATTCATCTTTCATAGTTCATAATTCATCAATCGATCCTAGTCCCAATTATTAAACTCTTTGCCTTCGGACGATTTGCACGACAGGTCGAAGCCGCGGTTGTGGCTGCCGGGTTTGCTGTAGATGAATTTTTGTCCCCACGGATCGTTCAGTTCGCTCGGTTTAAGATACGGCCCTTTACCGTCTTTCATGGTGACCAGTTCGTCCAAAGAAGCGGGCAAACGCAGGTTTTCCATTTCATAGTTCTGAATGGCTGTTTCGATGCTCTTAATACTGGCGCGTGCGGCCACATCCAGTGACATACCGATTTTGCCGGACATTTTCGGAACGGCGATGCCGACGATAATGCCGATGATGACCACCACCAGCAGAATTTCAATCAGGGTGAACCCGCCTTTTGATTTGCATTTTTTTTCATCTTTCATAATTCATCCTTCATCTTTCTGTTAGACGCCTAAACCGCTGGTGAGATCAAAGACGGCCGTGAGCATACTGATGGCTACAAACCCCACCACCACCGCGACCCCCAGAATCAGGACCGGCTCCAGAACCGTCGTCAGCACTTTAATACTTTGATCGAGTTCGGAGTCATAGCGCCGCGCGATGTGTTTCAACGCGCCGGGCAGATCGCCGGTTTCCTCTCCGACGGCCAGCATATCGGTCAGTAGCGGCGGGAAAACTTTACCGGCGGCCAGCGGGCCGGAGACGCTTGAACCGTCGGTTACGCGGGTGCGCGCAGCGGCAATCTCTTTTGCGATGACTTCATTACCAACAGTTTCCTCAACAATCACCAGCGCTTTTAGAATCGGTACGCCGTTGCGGATGAGTGTTTCGAGCGTACGTGCAAAGTGTCCGAAGGCGTTGGCGGTGGTGATTTTGCGGATCACAGGCAGTTTAAGTTGTTTGTCGTTCCACCAGAGCTTTCCTTCCGGCTTGTTCAGCCAGCGGCGAAAGGCTATGCCTCCGCCCGCCAGCAGCAGTAGCATCAGCCAGCCGTAGTGGATCATTCCATTGCTCATCGCCATTAACATGCGCGTGGCTAGGGGTAGGGTGCCGCCGAGCTCATCAAAAATACTGGCAAAACGCGGCACAATAAAAACCATCAACCCAATGACGGAAATCAGGCCGACGCCCAGCACGATGGCCGGGTAAATCATCGCCGTGATCACTTTTCCGCGCGCTTCCTGCACCCGTTCAAAGTGACTGCAAAGCCCCTCAAGCGACTCTGCCAGCGCACCGGAGGCTTCGCCAGCACGTACCATGCTGATGTAAAGCTGCTGAAAAGTGTCGGGATAGATCCGGAGCGCTTCGGAAAGCGAGCTTCCTTGCACCACCTCGTCGCGCAGACGTTTGACGATTTTTGACTGAGATGAATCGCCTGTGCGCTGAGCCAGAGTATGCAGGGCGCGGCCCAGCGTCATGCCGGAAGAGAGCAGGTCGGCCATTTCGCGGGTAAAAAGAAGGGTGTCGCGAGGCCCCATTTTTGTTATATGCGCGCGGCCGCTGTCAAATCTGAACCGCTTCCTAACAGATGTTGTGCCGGGTTTTGCAGTGGTCTGGTCGATGGAAAGCGCTGTATGACCTGCCTGCTGAAGCATTTGCAAGGCGGCACGCCGATCAGCGGCATCTAATGTGCCGTCCACTCGCTTGCCATTCGCACTGCGCGCGATATATTTGAAGGTAGGCATAAAACAGATTTGTATTTCACATTCAGAAAACGTCAGAATACTAGCCTCAATTTATGGATAAAAGGAGTTTTTTATGCGCCTGATAAAACTTTTAACAATCGGGCTTCTTTTGTCGGCTGCCGGATGCTCCAAGGCGCCGCAACAAAAAGCCATCACCCTGGTCAATGCCGCCGCCGTGGATGCCCCCTTGCTGGAACGTATCCGCGCCTTTGCGGAAAGCGAACTGCATGTTCCGGTTCGGGCGCTCGATCACATCAGGCTGGCAGGCAGGAAAAATTTCCAAGCATTGGAAAAAGCTGCACGGCGCATTAAAACCGACGCGGATGTCAGTCTGATTGTGCTGGCCGGGGTCAATGGTGAGCCGCGCCATCTGGCGGTCTATGCTTCCAGCGGCATTGCTCTGATTAATGTGCAGCCGCTTTATACGGACGATGAGGAGACTTTTGCCCGCCGTATCGAACGACAGGTCATGCGTGCCGCCGCCTTCAATCTCGGACTGGAGCCCACACCCGATCCGTTTTGTGTCACCCGCGACTACACCTCGCTCGAAGACCTCGACTCGATGGGGCGTAACTTTTCGCCGCCGTGGCAGGGCCGCTTTGCTGAAGAGGCTGAAAAACGCGGGCTTATTCCTGCTGATGCTCCGGCGCGCTAAAAAGCGCGGCAGATTTCGCATCGGGTTCCGTCACAGCCGCGTGCCGTGCAATGCTCCCGCCCGTAAAGAATCAGCTGAATATGCAGTTTATTCCACCGTTCCGGCGGAAACAGCTTCTTCAGATCGGCTTCGGTCTGCACCACATTTTTACCGTTCGACAGTTTCCAGCGCTGTGCGAGGCGGTGAATATGCGTATCGACCGGAAATGCGGGAACACCAAACGCCTGCGCCATGATAACCGATGCCGTCTTATGCCCGACGCCGGGCAGTTTTTCCAAAGCCTGGAAACTGTCCGGCACTGTGCCGCCGTGTTCGGCGACCAGCATTTTTGACATTTCGTAAATTGCTTTCGACTTATTATTTGCCAGCCCGCAGGTTTCAATCAGCTTGCGGATTTTTTCCTGTCCGAGATTTATCATCTTTTCCGGTGTATCGGCTTTGGCGAACAGCGCGGGCGTCACCAGATTGACCCGCTTATCGGTGCATTGCGCGGAAAGAATCACGGCAACAAGCAGGGTGTAGGCATCGTTGTGCTTCAGCGGCACCTCGACGTCCGGATAAAGCTCATCCAGCCGTTTCCCGATAAAATCCGCCCGTCCTTTTTTGGTACTCATACAAAAGGATTTAATTGATTTGGAGTGCGGACGCAAGCGAAGCGCGAGGCCGCTTTTATTGTTACGATGTTCCTTTACTGGAAAAAGCTCCGTCGCACTTCGTTTGCCGGAGCATTCCAGAATAGAGCTCATTTTGTTTATTCTGTTCATTCGGTCAGAAAATAGTAACTTCAAGTCATGACACGCCAACAATTCGTTAAGTTAATGCTCAAGCGGGCTTCCGGAAAGCCTGCCGCACGCGGCGAGGCCTTTGCTCCCGCCAACATCGCGCTCTGCAAATACTGGGGCAAGCGTGACGCTGAACTCAATCTGCCGGTTAACTCAAGCCTTTCGATCTCGCTCGGCAAGCTCGGTACGCACACGGGCGTAAAGTTTGCCAAAACCGCCGATAAGGTTTTCCTGAACGGCAAACCGGCTCCCGCAGACTTCGCAGCGCGGATTTCAAAATTTCTGAACCTGTTCCGCGACGACGGACAGTTCTTCGAAGTCCGCACCAAAAACAATATTCCGACCGCCGCTGGACTGGCGTCGTCGGCTTCCGGCTTCGCCGCACTGGTCAAAGCGCTCGATCAGCTTTTTGGCTGGGGTTTTAACCCGCGCGAACTTTCGATGCTGGCCCGTCTCGGCAGCGGTAGTGCTTCCCGCTCGCTTTATGAAGGTTTTGCTGTCTGGCATGCCGGAGAACGTGATGATGGCTTCGACAGTTATGCCGAGGGGATTGAGGCTCAATGGCCTGCTTTACGGATCGGTATTCTGGAGGTTTCCAAAGCCCGGAAAAAAACCGGCTCGACCGACGGTATGAACCGGACGGCTGAAACGTCCGAGCTATACGAATCCTGGCCCGCGCAGGCCGGGTGCGATTTCGATGAACTGCGCACCGCGATTGCCGCGCAAGATTTCACTTTGCTGGGGGAAACCGCTGAAAACAACGCGCTGGCGATGCACGCCACCATGCTCGCGGCGTGGCCGCCGCTCTGCTACTGGAAGCCGCAGTCGCTCGCGCTGATGCAGAAAGTCTGGCAGGCACGTGAAGACGGGCTCGAAATCTACTTCACTATGGATGCCGGCCCGAACCTGAAACTGCTCTTTCTCGAAAAAGATGTCCGCGCGGTTCTCAATTTGTTTCCAAAAGTCCAGATTGTTAACCCGTTTCCTATAGCCTAAAGCCTAAAGCCTATAGCCCAAAGCCTTTTCCCATGCCTGAACTTCCCGAAGTCGAAACCATCCGCCGCCAGCTCTGTTCAGCCGGTGTGGAAGGGCGGACTATCGAAAAAGTTCATATCGAATGGCCGCGTACCGTCGAGCCGCTGACGCCGTCCGCGTTCTGCAAACAGATTCAGGGCCGCAAACTGGAACAGATCGATCGCCACGGCAAGTGGCTCATCTTTCGTCTGGGTGGAAACGAAAATTTACTGGTGCATCTGCGGATGACCGGCGGATTTTATCTGACGAAGGGCACGCTGAAAAAAGGCAAACACGACCGCGCAGTACTTCAGTTAAGCGGCGGATTGAACCTGCACTTCCGCGATCCGCGTAAATTCGGCCGCTGGCGGCTCACCGCTTCTATTGAGGGCCTCGGTCCTGATGCGCTGACGGTGACGAAGAAACAATTTTTCCAAGCCCTGGAAGGGCAGAACAAAGTTCTCAAAGCGTTACTGCTCGATCAGTCGTTCGTGGCGGGTGTCGGCAACATCTATGCCGACGAAGCGCTGTTTGAAGCGCAGCTCGATCCTCGTCGTAAATCAGGAACGCTCTTGGAAGGCGAGATTTCCAAACTTTGGAAAGCCGTGCGCCGCGTAATTGAAGCCGGTGTGCGCAACGGCGGTACATCGCTTGGTGACGGGCAGGGCAACTATGTCGATCTCAACGGCGACGCTGGCGGCCACCGTGAAAAAGTGAAGGTCTATGGCCGCGCCGGTCAGCCGTGTGTCGTCTGCAAACAGCCACTGCACAAAACCCAAATCGCCCAGCGTACTACGGTTTTCTGTGCTCACTGCCAGAATTAACTTTAAAAGAAAGGTGGAACGCGACTGCCGGGCACGTTATGTTTGAACTTGCTCGGAGATCAAGTTCCACCATGAAACAGAGATTTCCAAAAAGATTGTTTCATACAGTTCCATCTTGGGTAGAAGATGGTTCGGTTTTCCACGTCCGGGTCAAGTGCGTGGAAAATAATCCGGTTGCTTTGACCGGCGAAAATACAGCGCATCATTTGCTGAAATCGGTTTCTTTCTACCAAGAAAAACGACGGTGGTTTGTGCATCTATTTTTGCTGATGCCTGATCATGTTCATGCTCTTTTGTCGTTTCCTAAACACGAGGCGATGCCGGATGTGATCGGCGATTGGAAGCGTTACCAAAGCAAGCTATTTGGTATCCGATGGCAGGACAACTTTTTCGATCATCGCATTCGCAACACAGAAGAGTATTTGGAAAAGGCGGCGTATATTCAGCGGAATCCTGTTGCGAAGGGGCTTTGCTGTCAGGCGGAAGATTGGCGATGGGTTTTTGATCATAGTTCAAGTTAGAGAACTTAACGATTGAGATGCCGTTTCGCAATACGTCAAGAAACCCACCCCGCCCTCCGGGCACCCCTCCAGTGGAGGGGATTTTAAAAGCTCCCCTCCTTCGGAGGGGTGGTCGCAGACCGGGGTGGGTTACGGTGTTGAATCGTTAAATGCTATAGGTGGAGCACGATCTCCGAGCGTGCTTGAACGCGCTCGGAGATCGCGTTCCACCAAAAGTCCCAGATCGCGTTTAGCGCACCACCGTTTTCTGCACGCACTGTCAGAAATAAAAAGCCGTTCCGGACTCCGGAACGGCTTTTGAGTTTTCCAATGGTTGGAAAACTTACGCGTCGCCGAGCTGCCAGCGGGTGTAGCGTTTGATGGTGATGGTGTCACCGATCTCTTTGCTTTTCGCTTCGAGCAGCTGGGTGATGCTGATTTTGTCTTCTTTGACGAACGGCTGTTCGATCAGGCATATCTGTGAGTAGAACTTGTTGAGTTTACCTTTCAGGATGCCTTCGACGATGTTGGCCGGTTTGCCTTCGACCTGTTTGAGGAAGAGGGCTTTTTCGTCTTCAACGAGCTGGGCCGGAACGCCGGAGCGATCCAGCGATGCCGGACGGGCTGCCGCGATGTGCAGGCAGATGTCGAGTGCCAGTTCTTTGTAGACGGCGTTGTTGAGTGTGTCGGCTTTTGCGAATCCGAGTTCAGCCAGTACGCCGCAGGTGCCGCCCATGTGAATGTAGCTGGCGATTGCGCCGGTGCCGGAAACGGTGAATTTTTCGCTCTTGCGCAGAACGATATTTTCGCCGATTTCAGCGACTTTGGCGACGATGTCGGCTTTGAACGCTTCGGCGGGGTCGCCGGAGCAATTCATCGCTTTGTCGGTCATTTCGACAACGAACTTCTGGAAGATTTCGTTACGGGTGACGAAATCGGTTTCGCAGTTGACTTCGACCATCACGCCGGTTTTGCCATCAGCGGAAACTTTAGCGGAGATTTTGCCGTTCTTGGCGACGCGGTCCGCTTTCTTGGCGGCCACGGCCATGCCGCGTTCACGCAGTAGTTTGAAAGCTTGCTCTTTGTCGCCGTTGGCTTCCTGGAGTGCACGTTTGCACTCCATCATGCTGACGTTGGTGGCGTCGCGCAGTTCTTTAACCATGCTTGCTGTAATTTCAGCCATTGTTAGATCCTCTCTATTAGATTACTCAGCCTTAGCTTCTTCGGTGACAGCAGGAACTTCTGCGGTAAGTGCGGCGGCTCTTTCCTCAGCAGCTTTCTCTTCAGCGGCTTTGGCGTCTGCGACTTCTTTGGCTTTGAATTCGGCTTTATCCGATTCTTTCTTCTTTTCTTTTTCGGCGGCGGCTTTTTCTTTTTTCAGTTTATCGAGTACTTTGGCGCGCTTTTTCTTCTCTTCGTCTTCTTTGGCCTTACGTTCGTCACGGGCGGCTTCGGAAACTTTACGCTCGGCGTCCTGTTCCTCTTTGCGGCGCTTGTCTTCAGCGGCTTTCGCTTTGACGCAGGCTGTGTGGGCATCCGCAATGGTGCCGCCGAGGATGTCGGCGATCAGCGTGAGCGAACGGATCGAGTCGTCGTTACCGGGGATCGGATAAGCAACCAGATCCGGATCGGCGTTGGTATCGACCAATGCGACCACCGGGATACCTAGACGCTGTGCTTCGGCGATCGCCAGTTTTTCGCGGCAGATGTCGATGACGAGCAGGGCGCCCGGCAGGGAGGTCATATCTTTCACGCCGGTCAGATTGCGTTCGAGTTTGGTGAGTTCGCGGCGCAGAACCGACTGTTCCTGTTTGGGGTAGGCTTTGAGCTTCACTTCATCGGCGAAGAGAGCCTGCAATTCTTCCATGCGTTTAACGCTCTGACGGATGGTCTGGTTGTTGGTGAGCATACCGCCGAGCCAGCGGTAGATGACGTAGGGCTGGCCAGCTTTTTCAGCAGCTTCCTGAAATATGGTGCGGGCCTGTTTCTTGGTGCCGACGAAAAGGATGCGGCGACCGTTCATGACAAGACCGCTCAGAAATTCCTGAGCCAGCTTGAGCTGTACCATGGTTTTCTGGAGGTCGATGATGTAGATCCCGCCTTTGGCGCCGTGAATAAAGCGCTTCATTTTTGGGTTCCAGCGTTTGGTCTGATGGCCGAAGTGCAGACCGGCATCCAACAGTTCTTGAATCGTCACAGTTTTCTGAGACATATGCAGCCCTTTCTATAGTTCGTTTTTGAACAATCCGCTTTGGCTTTCCGGGGGCAGCCGGACAGCACTCGCTTCAGCCCCGCTTTATGCGGAAGCTATTAAGGGGGCAGGTTATACGCAGGGAAATCACGTCTGGCAAGCGAATAGGGAATGGAATATTGGATGGGCGGAATGATGGATTCCTGGAAGAACTGCAACGATCCTGCAATCCATTTATCCATTGATCCAACGATCCATTCCTCTTATTTTTCTCCTGCCGCGACTTCGGCGATGTTGAGTGTGTGATCGTTGATGCGCCGGTAATAATTGAGCAGGTCGGTATAAATCAGACTGTTGAGCGGGGTAACTTTGCCTTCGGTCAGCCGATTGAGGTGCTCCTGACGATACTCTTTCATGACACGGCTGATTTCATTATTGACCGGCAGCAATCGTATGGCTGCTTTCGGATCCTCGTCGCGTACAGCTATATTGACCCGTTTGAGGTAGTCGAGCACGAGGCTATTCAGTTTTTTGAACTCAGCCAGACCTTCCGGGGTGAGTTGCAGGTTGCTGGAGCGGAGTTTACGCAGACCTTTGAGTACATTGGCGGCATAATCGCTCACGGACTCGTATTCGTCGGCCATACGCATCTGGCCGCGTACAGTTTCCATGACATCGTGCGGCACCTGACCGCTGATCATTTCACCGAGGAACAGCATGACTTCCTTTTGCACGTTATCGAGAATCTGTTCGCGGTGAAAAATTTTCTTTTCCAGCTCTTCATCCTGCGTATCGGATTCCAGTACGACAGCCAGTTTTTCGAGCATCATTTCATCGCTTTCAGCCATGAATAGAATCTGTTTGTGAGATTGCATGACGCTGATAGCTGGAGTATCGAGCATGCGGATATCCAAATGGGTGAGATGTGGTACTTCTTCCGCCTTTTTTTCCGGAACGATCCAGGAAACCAGCCGGGCCAGTTGCTTGACGAAAGGCAGAAACAGAATGGTGTTGGCCGTGTTAAATCCAGTGTGCACCATGGCGATAGCGGCCATGATATGTGGAAAAGACTGTTCGCCGTTTTCCAGTGCCACCATGGTGTTCGGATCATGGCCGATGATGCGACCGATCAGAGGGAAGTAAAACCGGATAGCAATCAGGGTGATCCACGCCACACCGATGGTGTTGAAGGCAATATGTGCATAGGCGGCACGCTTGGCGTTGGTATTGGCTCCCAGCGAGGCCAGGAAGGCCGTAATCGTGGTGCCGATATTTTCGCCGAGCACCAATGAGCCCGCGGTTTCAAAATTAATCATGCCGGTGCTGGCCAGTCCCATGGTAATGCCGACCGTGGCCGAGGAAGATTGGACGATCATGGTGAGGATACAGCCGACCGCTACGCATTTCAAAACGCCCAGATAAGAAGTCGCCTCGAACGAGTGAAACCATTTTACAAACTCGGGCAGTGCACGCAACGGCTTGAATCCGTCGGTCATCAGCTCAAGACCGAAGAAAACCATACCGATTCCCATGAGCGTCATACCAGTATAGCGCATCCGTTCATTTTTTGAGAAAAGGAAGAAAAAGGAGGCCAGACCGAGTAATGGCAGGCCGTATTTGGAGATATTCAGTGTCAGAATCCATGCGGTGACCGTGGTGCCGATGTTGGCCCCGTAAATGACACCGATCGCCTGTGTCAGCGTCATCATGGCGCTGTTCACCAGTCCGACGACCATAACGGTGGTGACGGAACTGGACTGGATGATGGAGGTGACCGTCAGTCCGACCAGCATGCCCATAATCCGGTTGTCCGTGGCAACGGTAATGATTTTTCGCAGCCGTTCTCCGGATACAGCCTGCAAACCTTCCGACATATATTTCATGCCGAGCAGGAATACCCCCAGCCCGCCCAGTACCTTGCAGACAACAGAAACGATCAGTTCATTATTCATGGTATAACCTCCCATTTGAACACTTAAAATCGGGCGGACTTTACCTGCCGTGTTCTATTTAGTCAATTTCTAGCACAGCCCTAACAAAACGCTAACCGTCATTCCATAGTCTCAGAACAGTTTTTAAACGGGAAACAAACCGGAGAGGTTCCGGACCCGTTAGTTGGAAGCCGCGCGGCCATAGGGAAATCCGGCGGTATTAACGAACAGGGAGGGATATATTCATGAAGAAGAGGTTTATTATAATGGCTGTGGCGGTGATTGCCGCGTACAGCGCCAACGCACAACAGTCTGTCGAGTTATCGGCTCTTCAGCAACAGTTGAGTGAGCTGTCGGCCAAAATTGCACAGCTTGAGAAGGTAAATGCTGAAAAAACAGTACTGGTTGAGCAAACCGCACAGCTGGAAAATGCAAATGCGGCAAAAATTGCTCAGATTGAGCAGGAAAATGCTAAAAAGTCCTGGTCGATTGAACAGCTTCAGTCCGAAGGAAAGAAAAATCTGGCCGGCGCATGGGCCAATAACATTAAACTGAGCGGTGATGTGCGTGCCCGTTATGAGAACCGGGAAGTGGCCGATGCGACCACCAAGGATCGCGAGCGCCTCCGTTTACGGGTCGGCGCATACGGCAAAATCAACGAGCAGGTTGATTTCGGTGTGCGTGTGGCCACAGGTGACAAAAAAGACGCAACCTCCACCAATCTGGACGATGGCGACAGCGCCAGCAAGAAGGCTATCTGGCTGGATCAGGCATATATTGACTATCATCCGGATCAGAAGGTTCCTGGATTACACGCTTTTCTCGGTAAAATGCCGCAACCGTGGATGGCGGCCGGTTCCGGCCTAGTCTGGGATACCGATCTGAATCCGGAAGGTGTTGCTTTGACTTATGAAAAGGAATTCAGCGCATTTAAGCTCAAGTCCAACGCTGGCGGATTTATTTTCACGGATCGCGGCGGGGATGACGTTCGTCTTTTGGCCGAGCAGCTGGCTGTAGAAAAGAAAATCGGCACTACAAAACTTACGCTGGGCGTAAGCGACTACTATTTCGAAAACGCCGGCAATCTCACAACCAACTTTACCGGAACGACAAAATCCGGAAATACTCCTGGAACCGGCTTCAATCTGGTGGAAGGCTTCGGTTCCTATGAATTCGCCATCGGCAAACTGCCGATTAAACTGGACGGGCAGTACGTAGTCAACGTCGATGCATCCAGCGACGACGACACCGCCTATCTGGCAGGCATCACGATTGGTAAAGCCAAAGACAAGGGAACTTGGGAAATCGGGTACAGCTGGCGCGACATTGGAAAAGATGCGGTCGTCGCAGGGCTGAACGACTCCGACTTTGCCGGCGAAACATGGACTGGCTGCTACGGCCATGTCTTCAAAGGTAAATATCAGGTCATGAAGAATATGTCCGCTGATTTGGCGTACATTCTCAGCACTGACTACAACGGTCAGGATGCGAACACCTTGCAGGCCGACCTGAACTTTAAGTTTTAAGTCTCCTGTTCAAACCTTTGGTCTGAAAGGACCAAAACCCCGCAAGCCGCCGGTAACCCCGGCGGCTTGCACCTTTTGAGAACGGAGTATTGGAATGGTGGAATATTGGCGGATTAGACGCGCACACCAAATATGGTCAAACTGGAATCGGTGCTTCAAATGCAGAGCAGGCGTCTCACTTGCTTCAGACTATTGAAAAACCTTTTTCGATCTAAACACCCTGTACACGGGGAAGTTTTGACAGAATAATTAAGGTCAGAATAATTTCCTCAACCAAATGCAGTTCAACAAGCAATCATTCTGCCCATAATCATTCTGACTTTTTCTTTTATCGTGACAATGAGCTGGTAGATCAAGGTCAGGACTGTATCAACAGCCTGGAGCAATCGTCCCGCTTGCTTATTCTTTGATTTTTTTTGGATCGCAGAGATGATCCTTTTTCTTTGAGACGGCTTTGCATTTCTTGCATTTGAACCGTCCAGGCTTTTCTCTGTTTTCGGATTTTCCCTTTAAACAACTCATCTGATTCCTGTCCCCTGACTCCTGATCCCTGAACTCAGTTTCCCATGCAGGTATCGACCAGCCGGGCGGTTTCAATCCAGCGGTGATCTTTCGGTACGGTGCGGGTGATGCCAGCTACTTTTTCCAGCGGGACTGAAATACATTCCTGTCCGCGAACCGCGACCATGACGTTGTAAATGCCGTCGGCCAGCAACTGCCCGGCTTTTGTTCCCAGCCGTGTGCAGAGCAGACGGTCGTTGGCTGTGGGGGTTCCGCCGCGTTGAATATGTCCCAGCGACGTAACCCGGACTTCAACTCCGGAAAGCTGCTGGATTTCGCGGGCGATGCGGTTGGCTTTGGGTTCCTGAATCAGCATCAGACCGTTTTTTTCCTTATGGACGACCGGCTGTTCCGTTCTCTTTTTGCCAGCGGAATCTTCTGCGGCTTCTTTTTTTGAAAGTGCGCCTTCCGCGACGGCGATGATTGAAAACCGTTTATTGTGATGCCGACGCGCCATGATGTGTTCGACGACCACGTTCAGGTCATAGGGGATTTCCGGAATCAGGATAACGTCGGCCCCGCCGGCGATTCCCGCGCCGAGCGGGAGCCATCCGGCCTGATGCCCCATGATTTCGCAGATCATGGCGCGGTGATGGCTGGTGGCGGTGGTGTGCAGGCGGTCGATGGCTTCCGTGGCGATGGACATGGCAGAATCAAACCCGAAGGTGATGTCGGTTTCAGCGACATCGTTATCGATGGTTTTCGGCAGCGTCAGTACATTGACACCGCCTTTTTCGTGCAACCGCAATGCGTTTTTCTGGGTGCCGTTTCCGCCGAGACAGACCAGACAGTCGATATGCAGTTTTTTTAGATTGGCGACGGCGACGTCGGTCATATCCATGATCTTTCCGCCCATGTTCATTTTATGCGGCTTGTCACGGCTTGAACCGAGGAATGTGCCGCCGTGCGTCAAAATGCCGCTGACCATGGAGTCGTCCAGCGAAACCGTGCGGTTTTCAACCAGACCGCGGAATCCGTCCTGAATTCCGATAACCTTTGTGCCGTTATGCAACGCGGCTTTGGCGACCCCGCGAATCGCCGCATTCAATCCGGGACAGTCGCCACCTGAGGTCAGAATTCCGATACAACGGGTTTTATTGGCAGCCATAAAAAGTTCCTTTTCTTCCAGTGAGGATATGAATCGCGTCGGCGGGTGACAACTTAAAAGACATCTGCATTATTTCCGTTTCACCGGACGGTGCGGGCGCAGTACGGTTCGGCTGGCGCGGCCCGCTTCGTGGACGGCTTCACAGGCCTGTTTGTAAAAGAACTGCTGGCTGTTGACGCTTTTCTTTTTGCCCGGCAGGGCTGCTGTGCGCACATAGGTTCCGTCAGAAAGCAGCGTCCAGCTCTTCACCGTATCATCACAGTGCGTTTTAATAATTTCAATCAGGCGCTGACGGCTTGTCTCATCCTCAGCCGGAATCATCAGTTCGACACGCCGATCGAGATTACGCGGCATCCAGTCGGCACTGGAAATGAACACCTTCTCCTCTCCGCCCCGGTAAAAGTAAAAAATACGCGCATGTTCGAGGTAGCGCCCGACGATACTGGTGACGGTAATGTTTTTACTCAGATTCGGCAGACCGGGTCGCAGACAGCAGATGCCGCGCACGTTCAGTTTGATTTTCACGCCGGCCTGCGAAGCTTCGTAGAGTTTGCGGATCAGCGCTTCGTCGACCAGGGAATTCATTTTGAGCAGAAGCAGTGCCTTCTGTTTCTGCCGGCTGCGTTCAATTTCACTGTCGATCAGTTCGATCAGCCGGTCGCGGATGCCGAGCGGGGCCATGCAGACTTTGCGTAAACCGGACGGTTGTGACCAGCCACAGACGGCATTGAAGAAGACGGATGCATCGGCGCCCAGATCGCCGTCGCGGGTCATGAAACTGATATCGCTGTAGAGCCGGGCGGTTGCATCGTTGTAATTGCCGGTTCCGTAATGGACATAGCGCACGATGCCCTGCGGTTCTTTCCGGACAATCAGGCAGACCTTGGCGTGTGTCTTCAGTCCCTGTACGCCATACACCACCTGCACGCCCGCCTGCTCCAGCTGCTGCGCCCAGCCGATGTTGCGTTCTTCATCAAAACGGGCCTTGAGCTCAACCAGCACCGTGACGGCTTTCCCCGCTTCGGCGGCTTCCGCCAGCGCGGTGATAATCGGGCTGCCGGACCCGGTACGGTAGAGAACCTGCTTGATCGCCAGTACCGACGGATCGTTTGCGGCCTCTTTAATCAGCCGGATCACCGGATCGAAACTTTCATATGGGTGATAGAGCAGAATATTCCCGTCGGCAATCTGTTTGAAGATCGGAAGATGACGGTTGATTTTTGGCGAAGGCTGCGGATCCCAGGCCTCGGCTTTCAGTCCGGTGAATCCGTCGATCCGGCTCAGCGGCATGAAATCTTTCAGATTTAGCGGTCCGTCAAAACGGAACAGATCGTCCGGGCTGGTTTCAAGCAGTTTGCAGAGAAACTGCTGTGCGGCGCGGGAGGCGGACGCTTCGATTTCGATGCGCACACAGTTGCTCCACTGGCGTTCTTCAAGAATGGAGGCCATACCGGAAAGCAGATCGGACGCTTCGTCCTCGCGGACAGCAATATCCGCGTTGCGGGTAATCCGGAATGCTGCGCACTCAAGCACTCTGGTTCCGGAAAACCAGCGGGCGGCATGTTTCCGGATAAGATCTTCGATCAGGATAAATGAATAGCCGGTGCCGGCGGGCAGAGGAATCAACCGTTCAAAAGGCCGGCCCAGCGGAAGAACGGCATAGCGGTCTTTTTGTCCTGCGGATTCCGGTGCGAGCCGGAACAGCATGTACAGACCGAGATTCTGGATGGCGGGACACGGCTGTCCGTCTGCCGCAGCGACCGGAGAAAGTACCGGATAGATTTCTTCGGTGAACAGTCGCGATAAAAACTGTTCCTGCTCCCCGTTCAGTGCTTCGGGTTTTATGCGCTGTATGCCGCCGGCCGCCAGCTCTGGTTCCAGTTCGTTCGTATAGCATTCATACTGCCCGTCGATCATCTGTCGGACTTTTTTCTGAATCGCCTCGAGCTGCATTCGCGGTGTAAGTCCTGCGGCGTCGGTCTGGCGTTTCCCTGCTTTACGGAGCAGCTGGAGCCCGCCGACCCGCACCATGAAAAATTCGTCGAGATTAGAAGCGGTGATGGCTAGAAATTTGAGCCGTTCCAGTAACGGATTCTGCGGATCTCTGGCTTCTTCCAGCACCCGCCGGTTGAACTCCAGCCAGCTCAGTTCGCGGTTGAAAAACTTTTTCTGTATTTTCGGCATAAAGGTTATTTCCGTTCCGGTCTGCTCTTCACCAGTACGGCGCGTTTGCCGTACACCTGTTCAAACAGATCCGACTTTTCTTTGATGGCAATTTCTTCCACGGTGCATTCGCGCAGACTGGGAACACCGATTTGCAGGCGATCCGGCAGCAATTCGATCTGCGGATTTTGAACTCGCTGAGAATGTCCTCGGTCCAATGCATCCGCTACGCGCAGAATAGCGGCGAGCTTGCTGACACGCAGCCGGTCAGTGCGGTTGAGGGCGGTATACGCCGGATGGGTCGGTTTAGGCAGGGCGCTGCGGTGGTAGCGGGCGGTCAGGGCGGCGATGGTCAGATCCTGTTTATTCAGGCCAAAGATATCGCTGTTTTCAATTAGATACTGACTGTGTTTATGGTGACTGCGGTTGTTGATAAAAGTTCCGATGTCGTGCAGCAGAGCGGCCACCGTCAGAACGGTTTCGTGGCGCGGCAGCATTTTATGTTCGTTCTGCATTGCCCGGAAAATGTCCCGTGCATGAGCGGCGACATTTTCAGCATGCTTCCGGTCGAAGCGGTAATGTCGTCCGATTTCGATAGCGGAATGAATAATTTGCTTTGTAAATCGTTCGTCCCACGCGCCGCCAGCGGCCATTTCACCGAGGAGTCCATCCCGCATGGATGATGCGCCGATATACACGGTTTTACAGTTAAGCATGCGGGGGATATTTTGCATGACCAGCAGGGCTGGGCCGAGCGATTCGGCAGCGGCAAAGGGCAGGCCGTATTTTTTGACGAGTCCTTCGACCGGAAGTTCGAGCACCTGATCGGTGAACCCGGCCAGCGATGAAACGCGCAGGGAAACAACCGGACGGGAATTCCATTCCGGTTTGATTTCGTCGGCGGCCAGACGGGCATCGCCGCCGAGGATCAGAATTTTGACATCCTTTTCTTCGGCGAAGTTTTCAATAATCGGGCGTACGCCGGAACGGATTTCTCCTTCGATCACATCGCGGAAACGGGCGGCTGGCAGGTTTGCGTCTTCCAGCATTTCGCGGGTACGGAAGGAACCGAAGCGATAGGTATGTGCGAACAGTACGGTCCCGTCGCGCAGTCCCAGCGCGGTGGTGTTGCCGCCGCCGACTTCGATCGCCAACAGATTGCCTTTGCAGAGTAACGGCTCCTTTTGCAGCAGCGGCAGAATACTGAAATAGGTCAAGCGGTTGATTTCGGCGGTGTCGAGCACTTCCACAGTAATGCCGGTGGACATGAAAATGCGGTCGAGAAGAACGTCACTGTTTGAGGCTTCCGCGACGGCGCTGGTTGCAACCGCGCGGATGGCAGACAGATCGTGCAGCTGATACTCGCGGAGCACTTCACTGAAATCCCGGCAGACCCGCACGCACGCCTCGATGGTTTCGGCGCTGATTTTTCCGGTGCTGAAGGTATCTCTGCCCAGATTCAGGCTCTGTTCCAGAAACTCAAGTGTATGCACTGGACCGGAGGGTCTGGTTTCCGCCACGACCAGGCGGGCCGCCGTGGCGCCGATATCAATGACGGCCCGGATGACCGGTTCAATTTGTTTTAAGTGCTGTTTCTGTTTCATACTTTTTTCCACTGTACAATAAGGCGGCAAATCCGATGACTAAGATAATGTTAGATTATTGTTAGCAGTAAGTCCAATTACTGTACGAGTCCTGCCCGGAATCATAAACGCATTTCTAACCCGGCTCTTATCAAACATTAACGCACCTGTTATCTACTATCAGCGGATAATAGTTTCCGGAGAATGTTTATGACGAAGACGAATATACTGGTTATTGAAGACGAAGCGGATATCCGCGAGCTGGTGAAATACAATCTGCAACGCGAAAACTTCGTTGTACTGGAAGCTGAATCTGGAGAAGACGGACTGGAACTGGTGGAACGCGCTGTACCTGACCTGATCCTGCTGGATTTAATGTTGCCAGGAAAAGACGGTCTGGAAATTTGCCGGATACTTAAACGCGGTGAGCGCACACAGCATATTCCGGTGGTGATGATGACGGCACGCGGCGAAGAGAGCGATATTGTGACCGGCCTTGAGCTGGGTGCAGACGACTACATTGTTAAACCGTTCAGTCCCAAAATTCTGGGAGCGCGGATTAAAGCCGTACTGCGCCGACGGGCCGCGACGCCCGAGTTGTCTCCGGAGGATGTGCTCAAGGTGTATGATCTGGTGATCCATCCGGGTCGTCACGAGGTTACGGTGAAAGACAAGCCGGTGGATCTGTCCGCGACGGAATTCCGGCTGCTGCATTTTCTGGCCCGCCGTCCCGGCTGGGTATTTACGCGTTATCAGATCGTGGATGCGGTGCATGGCGAAGACTATCCGGTCACTGAGCGCTCCGTGGACGTGCAGATTGTCGGCCTGCGGCGTAAGCTTAAACGCGCCGGGCACTATATCGAGACGGTTCGGGGGATTGGATACCGGTTCAGTGATAAATAGGGGAAGAAGGCTCTATAGACTATAGGCCTTAGACTTTGGGTGATAAAATCTGTATGAGAGTCTGCCTGTTATTGGTTCTTTTGGCCCTGTCCGTGACAGTATCGGCTGTCGAGTTGTCCGACACGGCTGGGTTGATTTCTGACGATCTTTCGCATGCCCTGCTGAATAAAGAATTCATCGGTGCAGAAACGGATGGAACCGTTCCGGTGCCGTTGCGGGATGCTGTTGATGTTCTCAACCGTGCGGATTTTCTGACGCGTGTGCAGGAGGAATACGAAAAACTTTTGCCGCCCGGGAAGCGTCCTGAATTCAAGGTAGAGCAGAGTCCGGACGGCACATGGTTCTATATCAATAAGTGCGGAGAGCGTACGGATATCCGGCAGGTTGCCGGACAGAGAACCGGTACCGATTCATTTGATCTGGCTTACTACACGCAAGGCCGCCGCTTTTTTGGATTTTACCAGGCGTTGATTCATATCCGCCTGACCGGAACCGGCGACTCAACAGATTATACGGTTGCGGTGTATGCTTACCCGGAAAACGGATTCAGCCGGTTTTTTGCGCGGCATCTTCAGCTGGTCGAAAAATATTTCCGCAGCAAGACCGGCGAAATTTCTCTGCTGGCCGTGCAGATCAGTACGCGTCTTTGCGGAGACGACCTGATGATCTCTCAATGCCTTGCGGATAAAGCCGGCCCGGACCTCTGATGTCTGGCCGGAGCTCGCAGAGAATGAACCAATTTTTCACTGCCGGTTAATTCTGAAATCACACGGCAGATTTAGATTGTTGCTCTCAGAAATGGAGAGTCGGCAATGAAAATAAAAATTCACTCAGCGGGAGCCTGCTGCCCGTTTTGCGGGGGAACCGGACGGTATCGGATGGCGAAATCCCGGCGGTGGAGACCGCTGTTTATCGCCCGGGCCTATTCATGTCGCATATGTCATTCGCAATACATCCACCTGCCGGGGTTGTGTTCGCTGCTGATCGAGCAGGGATTCAAGCCGTTTTACATCCCAGCTTCGGATGAAGACGCCGTGTCTTGTTCCGGGATATGGAAATAACGGAGAGCGGCAGATTTCGTTCCGGCCTTTATTTGCAAGGGCTTTATGCGGGTAAAAGGACGCACACAAAACACACGGTAAATAAAAAAACGGCTCACAAAACCCAAACACAGTTTCCGTAGATTGCCGGGCGAATGGAAGAAGGCAGACTTTAGACCTTAACAGGGATTGATGACGGATGACTGAGGGCGGAGGACGGACAACCCGGTAAAATGCAACTGACAACTGCTCCGCAACGCGGCAGCGATTTAACGGAAATAAAAACAACAGCACATCAAAACCGAACGAAGATTTTTTAGATTTTTCCGTGAATTTCAGGACGAGCCTGTTTCAGAAGCGCGGACACAAAATAAAAAAGATTCAGGAGAATCAAAACGTCAGGCGCGGAAGAAAAAGGCTTTGGACAGAAAAAAGGCGGGAACCGCCGGAGGACAGTTCAGAAAGGGATCAGGACTGTTTCAGGCGGAACCCGGGGATAAACAGGAATGAAAACAGGAGAAAGAATGAAGATGAAAGCAAGTGCGATAACAGCAGCAGCGCTGCTGGCATTGGCCGCGGGAGGTTACGCGGCTCAGAATTCGTCGGCTGTCGGTTATACAACCGTTACAGTTCCGGCAAATTCAGACGCTGTCGTCTCGGTTCCATTCAGCAATGAAATGGAATTTGAAGCGACGGTGAACAGCATCAACGGGAGTGAAGTTGGTGTTGACGCAGTACTGACAGGCGGAGCGTACGCAGGTGGCGGATATTATCTCCGTATCACCAGCGGAGCAGCCGAAGGTATGTGGAGTACGATCAGTGCGAACGGTTCAGCCGGTGTGCAGGTGAGCAACAGCAACATTTTAGCCGATCTTCAGGTTGGTGACAGTGTAGCCGTTTTTGCACATCACACGCTGGGGTCTGTCTTTGCTCCCGAGTTAAAGGATGTCACCTTCAAATCCACCACGCAAATACTGATTCCTAATTCAGCAGCGACCGGGATTAATAAATCGGCAGTTGTGTATGCGTATTATGCAAGCGGTCGTCCGCCAAGTTTTACGCCAGGTTGGTATCAGGGGTCAACATTGTCGAACAACAAGGTTCTTGAGCCGGAAACATTTGTACTGGTTCGTAATAGCGGGAATGCCGCTGCATTGACTGTAGCTGTCAGCGGGTTGGTTCCTGCTACCGATGTCAATAAGGCGATTGCCGCAAGTGCTTCGGCCAATGACTTGTATCTGTCCGGACTTCCGACCGACATGATGTTGGGGGAACTTAATGTTTCCGGATTAGGACAGTTACTTGTAGTCAATAATAATGCGGCCGGAATAAATAAATCACCAATTGTGTATACCTACTATGTGGGTGGGCGTCCGCCCAGCTTTCAGCCGGGGTGGTACCAAGGCTCTACCTATGCAAATACTAATGTGTTGTCTGCAGGTACAGGATTCATTCTTCGTCGAAGTGCCGGGGCTCCGGCGAGTACGTGGGCTGTGAACAATCCGATTAACTAAAAAAAGAAAGATTATGACAATGAAAAAAATAATTATGACAATGTTTATGATGGCGGCTGGATTTGCCGCATATGGTGATGTCTCAGCGATTATCGGCCCGACGGGCAATGATCTGACTGATTCCAGTGGTACTGCGGTAAGCATGACGGATGGTTTTTTTATGCTGATCGCCGATACTTCCGGAGATGGTCTCGATGGATATAACTTCGGCGGTGTCGCTGATCTCAATCTGACCGATACGTTCGCTCAGGATGATGACAAGGTGATTTATTCCGGCAGTTTCTGGTGGGATGGATATGCTGATGGTCCCCAGGATCAGCAAACCTTCACCGGTGTTACTGCAGGTCAGAAGTATTATGCGGTTTGGAGTGACGGAACCGGTTGGGCCGGGGTTCATTCAGTTGTAGGTGACGTGAACTGGGCTATTCCGACCAGCGGTGGATCAGTGGGCCCCGCTTTCAATGGTTTCGGTGATGTCAATACACAGTATGCCGCGGTTCCTGAACCGGCGACGGCGTTGCTGGCATTTATCGGCGGCGGTCTGGCTTGGGCCTCGCGTCGGATGAAACGTTTCCATAACTACGAATCCTAAAAACCTCAAGAACAGGAGTTTATAAAATGAATAAGAAATTAGTAATGGCTATGATGATGGGGCTGACGGCGGCCGGAATGGCTTCCGCAGCGACCAACTATGTTTCAACGTACTACGGGTCGAATGTTCTGACGAATGACATGACTTGGACCAGCGACGATGTATGGGTTCTGGATGATGTTATTTTTGTCGGAAATAACGCGGTTCTGACGATTGAACCCGGCACCGTGATTCGCGGTACTCCGGATTCGTATGACGCGACTCCGAATAATCCCGGAACGCTGATTATCGCCCGCGGTTCGAAAATCTATGTGAACGGTGAAGAGGGCAATCCGGTTGTAATGACGGATATGGACGACGATGCCGTAAAAGGCAGTGCTGGAACCGGCGAGTATGCCGATCCGGCCTCTCAGCTGAATGCGCAGTGGGGCGGTCTGGTGGTATGCGGTAAGACCTACATTGCGTTAAACACCCTCAGTGGACCGACGTTCAAAGAAAATCTGGTTGAAGGTCTGACCCTCGACGGTGTTAATGATAACCTGATGAGATACGGCGGGACTGATGATGACGATGACAGCGGTGTGCTCAAATACCTGTCGATTCGCTATGGTGGTATCTCGACCAGTCCGACAAAAGAAATCAACGGGCTGTCGCTGTACGCTGTCGGTCGTGGAACGGAGTTGCATCATGTCGAAGCTGTTAACACTCTTGATGACGCCTTTGAGTGGTTCGGCGGCACGGTCAACTCCAAGTATCTGGTTGCCTGGAATTGCGGTGACGACTCGTTTGACTCCGATGAAGGATTCCGCGGGAAGAATCAGTTCCTGCTGGCTCTTCAAGGCAACTGCGGCGGCGCCATCGGTTCCGGGAAAGCGGACAACGGGATGGAAGTTGACAGCGGTAACGGAGTAGACGGATCGCAGCCGTACGCGCTGAATCAGTGGTACAACATGACCCTCGTTGGTCTGAATACCGCCGATGCGAAAAATCCGATCATGGAAGCCCGTGATAACGGAACTCCCCAGATCCGCAACTCGGTATTCATGGATTTCGGCTCCGGCGTGATCTATGAAGACTTGTCGAGCGGCGTGGACTGCATGCAACGTTATACTACGGCGTGGAACAGCTTACCGACCGATACCATCGGCGAACACACTCCGGCTTATTATTACCGGACACTGTTCGACGGCAATCAGTCGGAACTCAAAGACAGCGTGTTCTATAACATTGCTAGCGCTGACCTGACTCCGGCTGCTGCAGGAACCGCGGCCAACTACTCGGATGACGGAACCAAAATTGATGCTGGCGGTACTCAGCCGGATCTTCTGTCTGGAACCGGCAACGTGGACAGCGATGCGGTTGCCCCGATCATGGGTGCTGCCCAGCGCGATGCGGCGACCGGCAACATCACCAACATCAACCTGCTGGCCAACATGAGCCACCCGAACATGACGGCAAGCAGCCCGGCTCCGGCTGGCTTCTACACTCCGGTCACCTACAAAGGTGCGTTCGGCGATTACAACTGGCTGGCTGACTGGTCGCTGTTGGAAACCAAAGGCGTTGTGTCCACCGCTTCGAATCCGTCGGCTCCTGCCGCCACGATTCAGCTGGTCGGTTCTGCTGTATCCTTCCAGAGCGTGAACGGTGTCAACTATGCAGTTGAGTCCACTGACAACCTGACCGACTGGTCTGTTGAAGCCGTTGTTGAAGGTGACGGTTCGGTTATGTCCGTTGCGACGATTGTCGGCACTCTGGACAACACCAAATCCTATCGCGTAACGCTTCCGTAAGCGGTACCGGACGGGATCAGGAAACCGTTGAGGTTTCCGTTCTGATGGCGCACATCGTGTGCGCCATCAGATTTTTATTAAATTGGAGAATATAATGAGTTGGAAGATGGTAAATTCGTCTTTTTGCGGGGTCTTAATGGCGCTGATGGTGGCGTGCAGTGTAAATGACCGGCCGGAAACGCCGGCAGATTTTGCAGTTCATTTTTCCAATGCAATCCCGGATGCAAAAGACCGGGCCAAGGTGCAGGAATCCGTGGTCAAACTGTTTGTCTCGCAAAAGGAGCTTTTGCGGGCCGAACAGGTTGCCTCCGGAATCACGGACTGGCGGAAAGCCATGGGGCTGTGTGCAATAGCCGAAGCGTACATTTTAGAAAAAAACGCCTCAAAAGCGGTTGAATTGCTGAAACAGGCCGAAACCGTTCGCAATGAAAGAATAGACTGGTATACGGAGCGGATTGATTATCAGTTGACCCGGTTGTACCGGATGGCCGGAGATCAGGAGCGGGGTGATTTTTTCAGATCAACGATCTCTCCTGAGATGAAAAGTGCATCACTGCCTGAGCAGGTTGAATCTCTGGTTGCAACGAACGGTTGGCGTCTGGCTTTTGAGCTGCTGAAGGTTGTGCAAGAGAATCCTGATTTTGAAGTTCAGTGCTCGGTGTCGTCAGGGTTCCTTACTTTTGCGAAGAAGGCGCTGATTCACCAAGAGCATGAATGGTGCAGATCGGCAGTGTCCAATCTGCTTGATGCTTCATTAAAGCTTCCGCTTGAGATGGAGGCTGCGGCGGTAAAAGAGGCGGCCGCACTTCTTACAGAATCCGGTGAGCGGGCGTCTGCCGAAAATGTGGTGCAAGGCTTTGCTGATACACTTACACAAAACGAACTTCCTGCAGCTGGACGGTTGAATCCGTTGATTAATCTGGGATTGGCATATTATGCGATCGGAGAAGCGGATTCAGCAAAAGCGACGCTTTTACAGGCCTTAGAGATTTGCCCACAGATCCATTCTACAGAAATTCTTGTACCGCAGATTCCGGTCGCCGAAGCTTTTTTAAAAACAGGCGACAAACCGTCCGCACGGGCCGTGTATTTAGCGGCGGTGGAACGCGTGGAGCATCTGATTCCCCGTCCGCGATTTATTGCATTAACTGAAATTTGTCTTTCCATGGCGAACCAGGCTGTTGGGCCGGACGAAACGCTCTGGAGACGCATTCGGGAAATTCAGGCGAATCTTGGAGATCCGCGGTGATAACCGACAGAGATCAGAGGTCGGAGGACAGAGGGCAGGTAGACGGGATAACAGGATGAACAGGATAAAACACAAACACATTTTTTTGCGATCTATGCGCTCTTTCGCGGTGAATAAATCCCTCATCGTGTTGG
This sequence comes from uncultured Verrucomicrobiota bacterium, assembly GCA_964398915.1. GTDB lineage: Bacteria > Verrucomicrobiota > Kiritimatiellia > Kiritimatiellales > Tichowtungiaceae > Tichowtungia. Next base: position 200,423 of record CAYNOR010000001.1, on the reverse strand, counting down.
GGATTATTCTTTTGCCTGTTTTTGTGTTCGCACAGTCTGCGGGCGGGATTCGCGGAACGGTCCAGGACAAAGAGTTCGATGCGCCGCTGGCCGCCGCACAGGTTTCTATTGCGGAGACCGGTGAAAAGGTCGTCGCATCCGAGGAAGGCAGTTTTGTTTTCGGGCAGGTTCCTCCGGGCACATACACGCTGGTTTTTTCAAAAGACGGCTATACCCGGCAGGTGGCCGCTGATGTGGTGGTTGCGCCGGGACAGATGACCGATGCGAATGCCTCCCTGAGCGGTGAATTTACCGAGATGGACGAGTTTGTTGTGCAGGATGTATCATTAGGAGGATCAACTGCCACAGAACTTTTAAGCCTGAAACAGAACAGTTCGGTGATTGTAGATTCAATCGGATCGGATGTGATGAAGCAGGCCGGTGCAAGTACGGCGGCAAATGCATTAGGTCTAGTGACAGGCGCATCGGTTCAAGACGGAAAATATGCAGTAATCCGGGGATTGGCAGACCGCTATGTGAGTACTCAATTGAACTCGGTTCGTTTGCCGACGGCGGATGCGGACAAACGGGCTGTGCAGCTGGACCAGTTTCCTTCTGCATTAATCCAAAGTATTCAGGTCAGCAAATCGTTTACTCCGGATCAGCAGGGCGACGCAACCGGTGGCGGAATCAATATAAAAACCAAGGCCATTCCGGATGAAAGTGTGCTGAGCGTTGGGTTTGGATTGTCCTACAACACGCAAACGACCGGGAATGATCAGTTTTTACGGAATAACGGTGGAGGCGTTGACTTTACCGGGATGGATGATGGAGGACGGGCTCTTCCGCTTGAAGATGTTACGCAGTATGCGAACAACGCGGCAGCAAGAGCTGCAATTGATGCAGAATCAAAAAAGTTTCAGTCGAGCATGGGGATGTATCGAAAGGCTCCCGATCCCGACTACAGTATGAATGCAACGGTTGGTAACTCACATGAATTCAGCTCAGGGCCGCGTGTGGGTTTTCTTGGAAGCATGTACTATCGCCATAAATACAGCAGTGTGGAAAATGGGGTAAAGGGCAAGGGCGATGTCAGCTCTCCAGGTTCAGAGATTACGAGCGAGACGGTTGAGGAATCCAGCGGGAAAGAAGAGGTTTTATGGGGAGTTCTTGGAGTGCTGGGTTTTGAGTTCGCTGAAAACCAATCCGTTGCATTGACCTATTCGCGCAGTCATGCCGCTGAGGATAGCGCCCGGATTCTGGAAGACAGGGACAGTCCTCTTCAGTGGGATTTTGATGAGATTTCACAATACAAAGAGCGCAGCTTGGAATCAGTGCAGTTGCGCGGGGAGCATGAGATTCCTCTTTATAACGAACTTTCTCTTCCGATGGAGTTAGTTACATTTATGCCGCCAGAGTTTGACTGGACTCTGGCACTGAGTGAAGCGTCGGATTATTCCCCGGATAAAAAGCTGTTCAGTTCTTCATTTTTACCTGAAGGCCAGCCTAATCCGGCTAATGATAACAAATGGATTTATCCAAACGCTCAGCGGATATGGCAGGACATCGTTGAAACAAGCAAGCAAGCCTCAGGAAATTTTACACTCCCGTTTACTCAATGGAGCGACCGGAACGGCGAACTGAAACTCGGACAGTTTATTGACAGTACAGATCGCGAATTCGAGCTGGACACCTTCGAGTATAAAAGACATTACGGCGATAATTTTTACTACGGAGACCTGGATGACACGTTCAGTGACGTTTTTCTTGATCCAGGCCGGATCGGGATCAATCCGGCCAACACAAATCGGATGCTGTGGTACATTCAAGAGGTTAACGGAGATGTTGATTATACCGGAACTCAGGAAATTGCAGCGTGGTATGGTATGGCCACTTTGCCGTTGACTTCCATGCTGGAAATTTCCGGTGGAATGCGAGTTGAAAAAACAGAACTTGCAACAGAGATTCGGAGTGATCGCGGCGATGGGAAAGTTATGGTTATAAGAAAATATCCTGGATTGGGATATCAGCCGACTCTGGTTTCCGAAGATGAAGCGGGAACCAGTATTGAACAGATTGATCGGTTGCCTTCGATTGGCGCGAAATTAGAATTAATCAAAAATCTTAATATTCGCGCGACGTACAGCGAAACAATTGCCCGGCCTACATTTAAGGAGATTACACCCGTTATTACTCAGGAATACTTAGGGAGTGAATATACGGCGGGCAACCCTGATTTGACGATCTCGTCGATTAAAAATTATGATCTTCGGCTTGAATATTTCCCTCGCCCTGGCGATGTAATTGCGGTTGGTTGGTTTTTTAAAAAAATTAAAGATCCGATTGAGAAACTGACTTTCTCGACAGCATATGACACCTATTTTTCGACGTTTAATTATCCTGAAGGAACGGTGTCCGGACTTGAATTTGAATTCCGCCAGAAGCTGGACATAGTAAGTCAGTATTTGTCGGATTTCACGGTGGGGGCTAATGCAACTCTGATTCAGTCTGAAGTTCTGTTCCCTGAAGATGAGCGGCAGACTCTTGAACCGTGGGGTGCTGGTGATACGCGTCCTATGGTTGACCAGCCGGATGTGATCTATAATTTTAACCTTACATATGAGAACAAGGACACTGGTACTACTATCGGGCTTTTTTATAACCTAACGGGTGAAAAACTAATATCAGGTCAGACAGACGGCGCAGAGGGTGATTACATTCCGAATATCTACCAAATGCCATCCGACTCGCTAAGCCTTAGTTTGTCTCAGAAAATCGGAGGGAATTGGAAAATCACCTTGGCCGCCAAAAACTTGACAGATCCTATTTTCGAAGACGTATACCGTACAAATGACGGAAAAGAAGCTCCCTACAAGTCCTATCGAAAGGGAATCGAGTATTCGATCAGCGCCGGTTACGAGTTTTAACAAACGGCTCATCGGGAGCTAACAGGTTTAAGTTATTAATTAACATTCATTAGTTATCCGTGGAGAATTTTATGAAGAAAATAGGAATCAGGTGTCAGGTGGCAGGTGGCAGGTGGCAAGGGAAAGCAATCAGGAGGCAGGAGTCAGAGGGCAGAGGGCAGAGGACAGAGGACAGATATCGGACAACGACTTGGTATATTGCGCTTGCAGGCATTCTGTTGTCTGTCATCAGTCTTCCGTCTTCCGGGAACGCGACTGAGCCGCAAAACGTAGACGGCGTGCGGGCAGGACTCGAAAAGTGGGTGGAAACCCGCAAAGTGATTTCTCAGGAGCAACGTGACTGGAAGCTGGGGCAGGAGATGCTCAACGAGCGGGTTGATCTGGTGCAGAGGGAAGTCGATTCGCTCAAATCTAAAATTTCAGAAGCACAGCAAAGCATCAGCGACGCAGATAAAAAGCGGGCCGGACTGATTACCGAGAATGACAAACTCAAAGAAGCGGCGGCCGGGCTCGCCGAGTCGATGGTGGCTCTCGAAATACGCACCCGCACTCTGCTCAAAAATCTTCCCGATCCGATCCGCGAGCGCGTCAAGCCGCTCAGTCAGCGTCTGCCGGAAAATACCGGCGAAACGAAACTTTCCTTTTCTGAACGGTTCCAGAACATCGTCGGGATCCTGAATGAAATTAACAAATTTAATCGCGAAGTCACCATGACCAGCGAAGTGCGTACGCTGCCGGACGGTTCATCCGCTGAGGTGACCGCACTCTACGTCGGTGTTGGACAGGCCTATTATGTCAGTGGTGACGGCAAACACGCCGGGACAGGAACCTCTTCAACGGACGGATGGGTCTGGACGCCAGACAATCGCATCGCACCGCAGGTTGCAGAAGCCATCGCCATTTTGAAAAACGAACAGGTCGCCGCCTTTGTGCAGTTGCCGGTGGAGATTCGATAGTCCGTGAGATGTAGAAAGTGGAATGTGGAATGTTTTGTAGTGAAAAAAGGATAATGAGTATGAAAAAGCTTAAGGGTTCAGGATTCAGGGTTCAGGGGGCGGGGTTTTTACATTTCACATTCTACATTCTACTTTCCACCGTCGTCCTGACTCTGGTACCCGCCCGGGCGCAGGCGAGCACAAACTCTGCGCCGGTTGTTCCGCAAATAAGCGCATTTTCGGGAGCCGGGACATCCTTGCAGCAACAGCTTGAAGAAAGCCTTGATGAACTCAGCCGGCTGCGCGACCAGATTGCGAATGAAAAGATTCCGCTCAGCCGGAAACTGAGCAGTCTTGAAAACGAGCTGGTCAATGTCCGCCGGGAATACCAGCAGACCTCCCGTCTGCTCGACAGCCGCACGCTGGATCTGAGCAACTTGAATTCGGAGATTAAATCGCGGCAGGATGAAAAAAACTATGTCTCGAATCTGCTGGGTGAATACATCCGCAACTTTGAATCCCTCCTGCACATCATCGAACTCCAGCGCTATAAAGCGATTTTGGAATCGGCCAAGCTGGCGCCTGAAAACAGTAATCTTTCCGATCTCGAAGTCTATTATGCACAATCGGCGCTGGTTGCCGCATCACTGGAACGCCTGCACGATGCACTCGGAGGAACACGGTTCCAAGGAACAGCGGTGGATGTTTCCGGACTGGTTAAGTCCGGTACGTTTGTGCTGATCGGGCCCGCCGCGCTGTTCCGCTCGGACGACGGCAAGAGCGTGGGTACAGCCGAACAGCGCCTCGGTTCGCTGGAACCTGCATCCATCGGATTTGATCGTGATGACATCACAAAAGTCGCCGCAAAAACTGTCGCTGATTCAAAAGGCATGTTCCCGTTCGATCCGACTCTTGGCGATGCCCACAAAATTGAAGACACTAAAGAAACGCTGGTGGAGCATTTCCTCGCGGGCGGTGCGGTGATGTGGCCGATCCTTGCGCTGGCTCTTACGGCTCTGCTGGTTGCACTCTGGAAATGGTATGAGCTGTCCCGTGTGCGGAACTATTCCGATGACAGCGTCAGAACACTGCTCAGCGCTGTGGCCCGGCATGATCGTCAGGCCGCAGCCGAAGCCGCCGTAACGGTCGGCGGCCCGGCCGGTGAAATGCTTTCTGCGGGGATTGATCATATCAAAGAACCGCGCGAACTGGTCGAAGAAGTCATGTATGAAAAAATTCTGGCCGTTCGGCTGAAATTGAACCGATTTATTCCTTTTATCGCCATTAGCGCTTCTTCCGCGCCGCTACTGGGGTTGCTGGGTACCGTGACGGGGATTATGACAACCTTTAAGCTGATCACCGTATTCGGCTCCGGCGATGTAAAAATGCTTTCTAGCGGGATCTCTGAGGCTCTGATCACTACCGAGTACGGTCTGATGGTCGCGATTCCCTCTCTTCTGCTGCACGCCTTCCTCTCGCGCAAATCCCGCAGCATTCTGGATCAGATGGAGAAGGCCGCCATCGCCTTCCTGAATCAGATCAGCAAAACACCGTATAAACACACGGGAGATCAGTGAGACCTTGGACTTTAGACTTTAGACCTTAGACTTAAATTGAACGTCATGAATATTTTTTCAGATTTATGGATACAGGCAGTGTCCATCTGGGTTTCCGGTGGATCGTGTATGATCGCGCTGGCGATCGACGGGCTTTTTATGTTTGCGCTTGGAATCCATATCTATCTCAAGCTTAACGAAAAAGGGTACCAGTCTGTTCCGGAAAAAGTTTGGCGGCATTGGATTAATCATCCGGTCGAGCGTCGTGGAACCATTGGCGATCTGCTGGATCAGGTCGATGGCGCGCATGATTTAGGGCAGATGGAGGATTTTTTCAAAGAACTGCAAACCGTTGAAATCAGTCCGTTTGATCGTGATCTCAAAGTGATGAAAGTCTGTGTGGCCGCCGCGCCGTTGCTCGGACTTTTCGGAACGGTCACGGGTATGCTGGCGACCTTCGGCGCGCTGGCTACCGGTTCCGGCGGCGAAAAAACCATGGCGCTGATCGCGGGCGGTATTTTTGAAGCACTCATCACCACCGAAACCGGTCTGGTGCTCGCTCTGCCGGGCATATTTTTTCAGTATCAGCTTTCCCGGGAGAATGAGCGGTATAAAGCGTTTCTTGCCCACCTCGAAACGGTCTGCACCCAGAAGCTCTATAAGAAACTGCGGGGAGGGTGTGGAAGGTGGAACGTAGAAAGTGGAATGTGAAGAAGAGGTAGATGTGTATGGGAGTAATGGAGTGAAGAGGGTTACAAAATAATGGATAACAAAATAATTTTTCAGTTGCTGAATTCTGAGGGACTTCGGTTCCCCATGATTTTGCCGTCAATTATTTTGCCGAAATTCTCCTCCCAGTTCATTGATCTGCTTTGCTCGCGCTCCGTCATCCTTGTTTTGTGTATTTTGTGTCTTTCGTGGTTCAGTCCGGACGCGCAGGCCTCTTCCGGTTTTGAGCACTATGAAGTGATTTTATCCCGCGCACCGTTCGGTAAAGAGCCGCCGCCGTCTGAAACGGCGCAACCTGCGGCACCCGCCGGTGAGTTCGCGAAGCAATACCGGCTTTGTATGCTCTACGAAGATGTCCATGGACAGTTGAAGGCTGGCCTTGTCAGTAAAACAAATAACAAAAACTTTTTTTTGCAGGTTGGACAGAGCGACGAAAATCTGGAGTTAGTCGAGGTTCGGCTGGAAGAAGGTCTTGCCATTTTAAGGCAGGGAGGCGAGTCGGCGCAGCTGACTTTGGAGGGTGTTGGAACACCGGTTATCACAGCAACTGCGGCATCCGGAATTTCACCTGTAGAGGGAAATCGTGTTGTTGCGAAGGCAGGGTCTGGTCAAATTGGTGCGAAGAAAGGGTATTCTTTTCTTCAACCTGTTCTGCCTGAGGCACGTCCGCAACAGACGACTTCTACACGGAAATTAAAAAGATACCCGCCGGGGTTTAATCCGGTGTCCGGTGGTAATTCCGCGACAACCGACAAAGCTCAAACGAGCGATGATTCTGCGGCAGACGAAAATTTTGCGGCCTTTAGCTCGCCGCTGGATGCGCAACCTAAAGGCGAGCTGATACACAAACGGATTGTCGTGACTTCATCGAAGGCGATGCCGAGCAAGTTCGCATTTATTCCACGCTAGAAGAGTCAGGAGAAACTTATGGGACGTTTTCGTAATTTAGCGACAGAAGAAACCGATGCCGGGATTGATATGTCCCCGCTCATCGACTGCGTATTCATTCTGCTCATCTTCTTCATCGTGACGACGACCTTTGTTGAGGAAACCGGCGTCGAAGTGGATAAGCCGCAGGCGGCTTCATCGGTTCGGCTGGAGAAAAGCAGTATTCTGCTCGCGCTCACCGAAAAGGGCGAAGTCGTCTACGGCGGACGTGAAATCGGTATCAGCGGGGTGCAGCCGCTGGTGAAGCGACTGCTTCAGAAAGAGGATATTCCTGTGATTATTCAGGCGGATGCCGCTTCCGCTTCCGGCCTGCTGGTTCGTGTCATTGATGAAGCCAAGCTGGCCGGAGCCACCAAAGTGAGCCTTGCCGCCAGTAAACCCAAAGGTTGAATTTTTTTGCCGTGAGAAACCGAAAAACCATTTCATCAGCCTCCCGACTTCGTCATCGCCTCTGGGTCGCCTTAGGCGCTGTCGTGCTGACGGTGCTGTTCTTTATCATTCTGCCGCTGTTACAGTCTATCAGTGATTCCCCGCTGAACGATATGATGCTTCAGGCAATTGACACCGCCAGCGTACCGCCTCCGCCGCCGCCCGAAAACGAGCCGGAAAAAGAACCTGAACAGGAACCCCCGCCGCCCGCATTGGCGGAAGAAGCTCCGCCGCTCGACCTTTCGCAACTTGAGTTGGCACTGAACCCCGGATTCGGTGAAGGCGGAGTCGGCGCGATGGGCGATTTTGCCGTCAAACTCAATACTGTCGTTTCACAGAGTGAAAATTCCGATGCGATTTTTTCGATGGCCGACCTGGATCAGAAGCCGCGTGTGATTCACCAGCCCGGCCCGACGCTGGATGGCGACACGCGGAAAAAAGCCCCCGGCACGGTGTATATTCTGTTTATTGTTGATCAGCGAGGCCGGGTTGAAAATCCGGTTGTGCAGCAGGCCACTGATCCCGTCTTTGAAAAACCGGCGCTGGCCGCCGTTAAACAATGGAAATTTGAACCCGGCAAACGGAACGGACAGTCGGTGCGATTCCGTATGCGTGTTCCCGTCACCTTCCCGAAAGGATAAGTCATTATGAAAACAGAGATCAGAAATCAGAGGTCAGAGGTCAGAGGTCAGGGATCAGGGATCAGGGATCAGGGGTCAGGGATCAGGAGTCAGGTGCCGGGAGTCAAGATGCGGTTTTCAGTCCTCTGTTCACCGTCTTCTGTCTTTTGTCTGACCGCTGTCCTCTGTCTTCTGTCCTCTGGAATTACCGGTTGTGCAACATCCAAACTGGTTGTGCCCGCACCGAAAGAAGGCTCTCCGCTGACTCAGTCCGAACTGAATATCTGGAACGATCCGGCATTTAAAAAACAGTTTACGGAGAGTTATCTGGCGGAAACAGAAGTCGAGCCGCGTGTCACGGTCATCGAGCGCGAGGATATCGAAAAGATTCTGAAGCTGATTTCTTCCGATAAAATGGATGATGCGGTTAAGCAGCTCGAAGGCAGTCGCGGCAAAGCCGCCAGCGCGGTTTTTGATTTCACACTGGCCAATATTTATTTCCAGCAGGAAAAACTGGATGAAGCTGCCGCAGCGTATGAGGTTGCTGTGGCCAAATATCCAAAATTCCGCCGCGCACACCGCAATCTGGGATTGATTTATGTCCGGCAGAACGAATTTAAAAAAGCGGTGCCCGCACTGACCCGTGTGATTGAACTCGGCGGCGGCGACGCGCTGACCTATGGACTGCTCGGTTTCGCTTACTCCTCCTCGGATAACAGTCTTTCAGCCGAATCGGCCTATCGCATGGCCGTCCTGATTGATCCGGTGACCCTCGACTGGCAGATGGGGCTGGCCCGCAGTCTTTTCAAGCAGGAGCGCTATGCCGAAGCCGCCGCTTTGTGCAAGGGGATGATTTCCGCCCATCCTGAGCGGGCTGATCTTTGGCTTTTGCAGGCGAACGCGTTTATCGGGCTCAACCAGCCGCTTAAGGCCGCAGAGAATTATGAATTGGTCGACCGTCTCGGTCAGGCGTCCGCTGACAGCCTGAATATGCTGGGGGATATTTATGTTAACGAATCGCTGTTCGAAATGGCCGTTAGCTCTTACATCCGTGCTTTGGAAAAAAATCCTGACGGCAGTATTGACCGTGCTGTTCGCGCCTCAAAAGTGCTGATTGCCCGCGGTGCGCTCGATGAAACCAGAAGGCTGATCGCCCGGATTGAAGAACTGTCCGGCGAACGGCTTCAACCGGCAGTCCGCAAAGATCTACTGAAACTCCGTGCCCGCATTGCCGTTGCCGAAGGGGCCGGTGCCGAAGAGGTTAAAGTGCTTGAAGAAATCGTTGCGCTCGATCCGCTCGACGGCGAGGCGTTGATTCTGCTCGGACAACATTCCGCCCGTGCTAGTGATGCCGAAAAAGCGGTTTTCTATTATGAACGGGCTGAAAGTCTCGAAAAATTTGAAGCCGATGCAAAGATTCGTCATGCACAGCTTTTGGTCGGGCAGGGGAAATACAGCGAAGCACTGCCGCTGCTACGCCGTGCTCAGGAACTTAAACCGCGCGATGACATTCAGAAATATCTCGATCAGATTGAGCGGATTGCAAAAACGAAATAGCTTGGCGGGACACGCTTACGGATGAGCGGGAATGATCTAAATAATACGCAGGATGCCATCCTGTTTTCCCAAACATAAACCTAATATATTTCTAATATTATCCGAACGGGATGCCGTTACTGTTTAGGCATGACAATAAATGATAAAGCGCGTCTGAGCAGGGCCGACCTGCATGTTCACAGCAAATACTCGGATCGTCCGAGCGAGTGGTTTCTCCGCCGTATCGGTTCGCCGGAGAGTTTTGTGGAGCCGCTGGCGCTCTACAAAACCTGCCGCGAGCATGGAATGGATTATGTCACCATCACCGACCATAACAGTATCAACGGTGCGCTGGAGATCGCCCACCTGCCGGGAACTTTCCTTTCGTCCGAGCTGACGACCTACTTCCCGGAAAACGGTTGCAAAATCCACTGTCTCGTTTGGGGTATTACAGAAAAAAGTTTCCGCGATCTGGATGCGCTCCGTCCGGATATTTACGCTCTGCACCGCTATCTGAATGAAAACCGGATTGTCCACGCCATCGCCCATCCGCTTTTCCGCGTAAACGACCGTCTGACGGTGGATCAGTTCGAAAAGCTTATCCTGATGTTTAAACGTTTCGAAAGCCTCAACGGCTCACGTCACCCGCGCGCCGGACAGCTGGCCCGGACAGTTTTTGAAAATCTGACGCCGGAATTCATCCAGACGCTGTCCGACCGGCATGAAATCATCCCAACCGGTTCCGAACCCTGGAAAAAAACGCTGACCGGCGGTAGCGACGACCACAGCGGTCTCTATACCGCAGAGGCGCACACCGTTACGCCGCACGCCGCGACCGTCTTTGACTTTTTACAGCACCTCGGCGAAGGGCGTCACCAGCCCGGCGGACGGGCGGGAACCAGCGTCAGGCTGGCGCACAGTCTCTATGGTATCGCCTACAGCTACTATGAAAACCGCTTTCTTAAAAACAGCACCGGCAAGGACAGTCTGGTCGGTGCCATGCTGAAACGGATCGTCGAGGAACCCAAAGCGCCGGAAAGCGGGCTGAAAGCAACGCTGATTGAGCCGGTTCGCCGGTATGTGATTGAACAGAAGAAGAAACAGCTCAGCGACATCGAAAAAATGCTGTTCGAAGAAATTGCCGCCATCCGCCGCCGCTCCGTCACGGAAACGCCGGAGGAAGGCGAGGCGCCGCTGCGCGAAGACGACCGGAAGTTCAAGGCCGCCTGCCGGATCGGTCATCAACTGACCTTTACGTTTATCCAGCGCTTCATCGAACAGATTCAGCGCGGCGGCCTGATTGAAAGCATCCAGTCCTTTGCTTCGCTGGGACCGGTCGCACTGGGCCTCGCACCGTATCTGACCGCCTTCAGCGTGCAGCATAAAGATGAAAGTTTCCTACGTGAAACTGCCGCTAAATTTCCCGGCACGGAGAATCTCACCAAACGGTCAGGAAAACGCGCCTGGTTCACCGACACCTTCACCGATATGAACGGTGTGGTGAACACCATCCGCACACTGGCCTCGCTGGCTCATAAAGAAGGGAAGCAGATTACGGTGGTCACCTGTCTACCGGAAAAACCCGAGGCGGATTTTCCGGTGAAAAATTTCCGCCCGGTCGGCACCTTTCTGCTGCCGGAATATCAAAAACAGGAACTGGTCTACCCGCCGTTTCTGGAGATCATCAACTGGCTTGAGGAGCAGGAGATCGAAGAAGTCATCATTTCCACGCCGGGACCGGTCGGGCTGGCGGCGCTTGGTGCGGCGCGACTGCTTAAGCTCAAGGTGCGTGGTATTTATCACACGGACTTCCCGCAATATGTTCTCCACTTATCCGGCGATGAACATATGGAAGATATGACATGGCGCTACATGGCTTGGTTTTATGAAGGCATGGACCGACTCGCTGTGCCCAGTCAGACCTATCTCGATCAGTTGGTCGGGAAGGGGTTTGACCGTGAAAAACTTTATGTCATGCCGCGCGGTGTTGACCTGGAGCGTTTTTCTCCGGAAAAGCGGAATGAAACCTTCTGGGCGCAATTCGGTCTGAACGGCGGATTAAAGTTTTTCTACGCCGGACGCATTTCCAAGGAGAAGAATCTCCTGAACCTTCTGGAAGCCTTCCGCTCGATGGAAAGCGACCGGGGTTTTAACGCTGAACTGGCGCTGGCCGGCGACGGCCCTGATCTGGATGAGCTGAAAAAGGAATATGCCAATGAACGGATTGTTTTCACCGGACGTCTTAACGGCGACAAACTCGCACAGGCCTATGCCAGTGCTGATTTCTTCGTCTTCCCCAGCCTCACGGACACCTTCGGCAATGCGGTGCTCGAAGCGCACGCCAGCGGCCTCCCGGCTATTGTTTCCGAAGAAGGCGGCCCGTGCGAAATTGTACGCTCGCACAATTCGGGTCTCGTGGTTGATGCACGCAGCACCGCTGCGCTGGCCGAGGCAATGCGCCGGGTGCGCACCGATGGTGTGCTACGCGGCGAACTGAAAAAGGGAGCGCTTGAACGGGCCCGTGTCAGCCGCTGGGAAACCGTATTAGAGAAGTTGTAAGTTTTTTCGCAGGGTTCTAATCAAACTCTAACAATTCTCTAATATAGTCCGCTTATAGTTCTCCCCGTAAAAGGCGGATGCCGGGGAGAGGAGGCGAAAGGAAAGACCTCCCGTCCGGTGCCCGCAGAAAACAAACAGAATGGTAACAAAGGAGAAATGATACATGAATAAAACAGCAATGAGTGCCGTGTTGGTCGCGATGTCCGTGATCACAGCGCAGGCCCAGATGTCAGTGGATGCCGGTCTTCCGGATTATAAACCGGTGCAGGGAATTTCAGGTACGATCAAGAGCATCGGCTCGGACACCATGAACAACATGATGGCGCTCTGGGCGGAAGGGTTCAAAAAAATGTACCCGAATGTGCAGGTCGAAATTGAAGGTAAGGGCTCCTCGACCGCGCCGCCGGCGCTGATCGAAGGCACCGCGACCTTCGGCCCGATGAGCCGCTCGATGAAGCAGCAGGAAATGGACAGCTTCGCCGCGAAGTTCGGCTATAAACCGACCGAACTGCCGACCAGTATCGACATGCTGGCTGTCTATGTTCACAAGGACAATCCGATCAAAGCCATGTCGCTGACACAGGTGGATGCGATTTTCTCAAAGACCCGCAAGCGCGGTAACGCCGAAGATATCACTGGCTGGGGACAGCTTGGGCTGAAAGGCGACTGGGCCAATCTGCCGGTCAGTCTCTACGGCCGTAACGCAGCCTCCGGAACCTACGGATATTTCAAGGAGCATGCGCTTGGAAAAGGCGACTACAAGGATTCTGTGAAGGAACAGCCGGGCAGCTCCGCCGTGGTGCAGGGGGTTGCTACGGATAAAGGCGGTATCGGTTACAGCGGTATCGGCTACAAAACCGCCGATGTGCGCGCGCTTCCGCTGGCTCAGGACGCATTTTCTAATCCGGTCGAACCGACTCCTGAAAACGCCTACAGCGGCGAATATCCGCTGGCCCGCTACTTGTATCTCTACGTGAACTTCAAACCCGGCAGCGAGATGGATCCGCTCCGTCGCGAGTTCATCAAATATATCTTCAGCAAGCAGGGGCAGACGGATGTGGTCAAAGACGGGTATTTCCCGGTGACCGCCAACATCGCCCGCAAGACGCTGGATTCGGTCGGAATCAAAGCTGGATTTTAATCTGGAAGGAACAGGCCGGCGGTCCGGAAGGACCGCCGTCTTTTTAATTTTAAATGACAAAAAGTTTTACAGGTCGGGCGCGGAGAAAAAAAACACACTGGAGTGTGCGGCTGTCCGACCGTTTGTCTAAGTCACTGATCACCGTTGGTGGAATCGGCACCATCCTCGCCGTCTCCACCGTTTTTTTCTACCTGCTCTATGTCACCGTTCCGCTGTTCCGTCCGGCACGGATTGACGGCAGCCAAACGCTGAACCGTCCCGCCGCTGACAGCGCACAGCCGCTCTCGATTCAGTCCGACGAATACGGACTGATGAACCGTGTTTTGTATGCCGACGGACGTCTGGTCTGCACACGTCTCGATACCGGCGCCGTGCTTTCCGAACAGCTTCTGTTTACCAACTCTGCGCTGACCGCCTTCACGCAGGATACCGAAACCGCTGAAGTGCTTTGCGGCTTCGCCGATGGCTCCATCCAGATGGGCCGGATCAGCTTTCTTACCTCGTATGTTGACGCGAAAGATCTGCCGCCGGACTTGCAGGCTCTTGCTGACAATAAGACCGGCGAATGGAACGGCACGCTGATTCAACGTATTTCCGCCCAGCAGTTCCGTTCCGTCAGACTCGCCGCTGTTTTTGACGAACCGGTTCCCGGCGAAACCTCTTCCGCCGTCCGGCTTCTGGATCAGATCAACAGTCCGTCTGGACAGATGTCTGTGATGCTGAATGACGAGGGAACGCTTTCCCTGCTGCGGTTCACCCGCCGCGAAAATATCATGACCGGCAAGGTAACGATCCGCCGCAACGCTGCGGTGATTCCGTACAGCGCCAAAGAACACCGCGATCCGCCCGCATGGGTTTTTCTGTCCGGTCTGGGCGACACGGTTTGTGTCGTCTGGCGGGATGGTACATTGCTCCGTTTCGATACCCGCGATTTTTCAAAACCTTCGCTGATTGAACGGGTCAATCTGGTTCGTGAATCAGGCGCTACACTGACGACGGTTCAGCTGTTGCTGGGTCGTTCCACACTGCTGGCGGGTGACTCATCCGGTCGAATTCAGGCCTGGTTTCCAGCTTTCTCTCCCAATAATCCGTCGCAAACCTTTTTAACAGAGGCGCATACATTTCAAGGCCCGGCAAAGGTCACCGCGCTGGCTTCATCGGCACGCATTCGCATGATTGCCGCCGGCTACGAGGACGGCACGGTCGATCTGTTCCATGTGACCAGCCAGAAACAGCTCGCTCATTTATCCACTGGCGGCGCTGCAATACAGATGCTGGCGCTGGCCCCTAAAGATGACGGACTGCTGGCGTTGACGCCAAAACATCTGGTGCAATGGAAAATCGATCCGCGGCACCCCGAAGTGACTCCTGCCGCGCTGTTCCTGCCGGTCTGGTATGAAAGCGCCGCCAAGCCGGAGCATGTCTGGCAATCCTCTTCCGGCACCGACGACTTTGAACCGAAGTTCGGGTTGATGCCGCTGATTTTCGGCACGCTCAAAGCGACGCTTTTTTCCATGATGTTCGGCGTACCGGTCGCACTGCTGGCCGCTATTTTCACCAGCGAGTTTCTTTCGCCGCGTGCAAAACTGCATATTAAGCCCGCCGTCGAAATGATGGCCGGACTGCCGAGCGTGGTGCTGGGCTTTATCGCCGCGCTGGTGCTTGCGCCGATTGTCGCCAGTATGCTCACGGTGTTCATGACGGTTTTCATTACGGTCCCGGCGGCTTTTCTGTTCGGTGCTTATGTCTGGCAGCTCCTTCCTCAAGGCTGGACACTCCGGCTGGCCCGCTTCCGCCTGATTTTTATGCTGCTAGCGGTTCCTTGCGGACTGGGTATGGCGCGGGCCGTCAGTCCTTGGATTGAAAAAATCTGCTTCGAGGGCGATGTCATGCGCTGGCTCGACGGACAGATCGGTCAGGCGTTCGGCGGCTGGGTGCTTCTACTCCTGCCTGCGGCCTGCCTGCTGGTCGCATGGCTGTTCAGCGTCGCGGTAGATCCGTATCTCCGCTCGTTCTCCATGAACTGGTCGCGAATTCATTGTGCGCTGTTTGACCTGTTGAAATTTCTGGCCGGCCTGGCCGCCGCGCTGGTGCTGGCGATTGTTGCGGCTATGCTGTTGCAGACTATGGGCTTTGATCCGCGCGGCGGGCTGCTTGGAACCTACGTTCAGCGCAACGCGCTGGTCGTCGGCTTTGTCATGGGCTTCGCCATTATTCCTATTATTTACACGATTTCAGAAGATGCGCTTTCCTCGGTTCCGGATCATCTGCGCTCGGCTTCGCTCGGGGCAGGGGCGACACCGTGGCAGACGGCTGTACGCATTGTGATTCCCACGGCGATGAGCGGACTTTTCTCCGCGATTATGATCGGTCTTGGCCGTGCCGTCGGCGAAACGATGATTGTGCTGATGGCCGCCGGAAATACGCCGGTGATGGAGTGGAACATCTTTAACGGATTCCGCACGCTTTCGGCCAATATCGCCGTTGAACTGCCGGAAGCGGTGCGCAACAGCACTCACTACCGCACGCTGTTTCTTGCCGCGCTGGTTCTCTTTGTGCTGACCTTTATTCTCAACACCGTCGCCGAACTGATTCGTATGCGCTTCCGCAAAAAGGCGGTGGAATTATGAGTTTCAGGGCATTGAAAAAACAGGAACTGCCGCGCCGCCGCCGGGCGAAAGTTTCGCTGTTTGCGCAGGGCGAGCCGATGATCTGGCTGACCGGGGGCGGACTGGCGGTCGCGCTGTGCATGATCGCCGGACTGCTCGCGCTGATTTTGGCTAACGGCATTGCCACGCTCTGGCCGGTGCCGGTTCAGCAGTTCCAAACTCTGGACGGCAAGGTTTACATGGGGGAAGTCACCCGCGCTGAAACGTTCCGCAGCAATGAAGAACAGATTCGCACACTGCACCGCAGACTGGTTCGCACCGGCAATTACGAAATCTCCGGTGAGCATTTCACCTGGATCAGCGATCATGATGTCAAAGCCGAAACCCGTCCGGAACATGCGCTGGTGATTGAGCGGACCGCGTGGGGCCGGTTTTACGGCTTGCCGGAAAGCTTTTCGCTGGGCGGCGAAACGGTCGCTTCAGCACCGGAAACCACATGGGAAAAATTTAATGAATATCAAGGGGCTGTGAGCGACCGACGTGCAAAAATCCGTGAACTCGAAACCAAAGAAGTCGGCTGCGTCAACCGTCGGCTGGAGAAAGCCAGACTGGATCTGCGCGCCGTGGAACTGCGCGACGGAACTGCCAGTACGGCATGGCAGACGGAACATGAAAAATTTATTGCGACCGAAAAAGCGGTGACAGCGGAGTTCACAGTGCTTCAGGAAGAAATCGCCCGGCTGCGCGCCGAAAACAGCCGCTATGTGCTGAATCTGAAAACCGCACAGGGAAAAAACGTGGCGATGCCGCTGGAAACGATCGTTCGTGCCTATCCGGCCAACCGGCTTTCAATCGTTGGAAAGGCGCGGATTTACTTCAGCCGCTGGGGTGAATTTCTTTTTGATGAGCCGCGTGAAGCCAACAGCGAAGGCGGCGTGTTTCCTGCGATCTTCGGTACCGTGATTATGACGCTGCTGATGTCGCTGGCGGTCGTTCCATTCGGTGTGATGGCTGCGCTCTATCTGCGCGAATACGCCAAACCGGGGCTGATCGTCAGCGCGGTGCGGATTTCCATCAATAATCTGGCCGGGGTGCCGAGTATTGTGTTCGGCGTTTTCGGCCTTGGCTTCTTCTGCTACCTGATCGGGGCTTCCATTGATGAACTGTTTTTTGCTTCTTCACTGCCCAATCCAACCTTTGGAAAAGGAGGCGTTCTGTGGGCCTCGCTGACGCTGGCATTGCTGACGCTTCCGGTGGTGATTGTCGCCACGGAGGAGGCGCTGGCCGCCGTGCCAAACTCCATGCGCGAAGGTTCGTATGCCTGCGGCGGAAGTAAGTGGCAGACGATCAAACGGATTGTTCTGCCGCGTGCGTTGCCCGGCATTATGACCGGCATGATCCTGGCTATGGCGCGCGGTGCGGGCGAAGTGGCTCCGCTGATGCTCGTCGGCGCGGTGAAGCTGGCGCCGGAACTTCCGGTGGACGGCATAGCGCCGTTTGTTCATGCGGAGCGCAGTTTCATGCACCTTGGTTTTCATATTTACGACCTCGGCTTCCAGAGTCAGAACAGCGAAGCCGCCAAGCCGATGGTGTTCACGACAACGCTGCTGCTGATCGTGCTGATTTTTCTGTTGAACCTGCTGGCGGTGCGGTTGCGCACCCGTCTGCGCCGTAAGTTTGTTTCTTCCGCATTTTAGTAAGGAGTTTTTATGAACGTACAACCCGGAAAAAAATTGAACCGTCTGGCGGAAATCGCCGCCGGAAAGACGTTTCCGACCGAGACGCATGAGGAGCTTCTGCAGGCGGAACCGCTGCTGGAGGTTTCCGGGTTCAATCTGTCGTACGGTGCCAAACAGGCGCTGTTTGATGTCAATATGGTGATTCCGAGAGGGAAGGTCACCGCGCTGGTCGGCCCGTCCGGTTGCGGTAAATCCACGCTGCTACGTTCCATCAACCGGATCAATGACCTGCTGAGCACCGTGCGGATCAACGGCGAGATGAAACTGAACGGCGAACCGGTTTATGCGCCGTCGGTGGATGTGATCGAACTGCGTAAACGGATGGGCATGGTTTTTCAGAAGCCCAATCCGTTTCCGATGAGTATCTACGAGAACGTGATTTATTCACTGCGCATCGACGGCGAACGCAGCAAGGCTGTGCTGGATGAAGTGTGTGAACGCAGTCTGCGCGGTGCCGCGCTTTGGGAAGAAGCCAAAGACCGCCTGCACGAAAGCGCGCTCGGCATGTCGGGCGGACAGCAGCAGCGGCTGTGTATTGCCCGCGCGATTGCCGCCGAGCCGGAGGTTCTGCTGATGGATGAACCCTGTTCAGCGCTCGACCCGATTGCCACGAATAAAATCGAAGATCTGATTGCCGATCTGCGCGGCGGGTATACGATTGTCATCGTGACACACAATATGCAGCAGGCGGCACGGGTGAGCGATTATACCGCGTTTATGTATCTGGGACGGCTGATTGAGTACGGCCCGACCAGCCGGATTTTTCAAAACCCGCACTTGCAGGAAACTCAGGACTATGTCACTGGTCGTTTTGGATAGGAGAACGCTATGTCACATGTATTCATGAATGAAGTTGAGAAGCTGAAGAAAATGATTCTGGTGCTGAGTGCACAGGTCGAGGAAAGCGTTATGCTGGCGGTGCAGGCATTGCAGAATCAGGATGAGGCGCTCGCTCAGCAGGTGATACGCGGCGACTTTGATGTCGATCAGGCGGAAGTGGAAGTGGAGGAAGAGGCGCTTAAAATTCTGGCACTGCATCAGCCGGTTGCGACCGATCTGCGCTTTCTGACGGCGGTGCTGAAAATTAATAACGATCTGGAGCGCATTGGCGATCTGGCCACGAATATCGCTAAACGGGCCGTAAAAATCTGCAAGGAGCCGGCGCTGGTGATCCCGGACGAACTGTTGCAGGCCGCTATACGCACCCGCGATATGGTACACGATAGCCTCAGCGCGTTTGTGAATTTTGACGCCGTCCCGGCGAAGGCGGTTTGCCGTTCGGATGATGAGGTTGACCGGCTGTGCCGGGAGGTCCGCCGGTTTGTCGAGGAGCATATCCGGCGGAATCCAGCCTGTCTCAGCGGCTGTCTGGATATGCTGCTGGCCTCGCGCAATATTGAGCGGATCGGTGATCATGCCACCAATATCGCCGAGGATGTGATTTATCTGGTCGAAGGGTTTATTGTTCGTCACCGTCCGGACGGAAAAGTCTGAAAATTATTTGTCTGTGGAGCAACAGGCGGGTTACCCTGCCGACCGTGAACGGAGAATAGGCTTATGGCAGTTTCAAAAACACAGATTCTGATTATCGAGGACGAGGAAGATATTCGTGAGCTGGTGCGCTATAACCTAGAGCGCGAAAATCTCGCTGTGACGGAGGCGGAATCCGGCGAAGCCGGTTTAAAATCAGCCAGCCAGAAAAAGCCGGATCTGATTCTGCTGGATCTGATGCTGCCCGGCAAAGACGGGTTGCAGATTTGCCGGGAGCTGAAACGGAATGAGGCCACCCGCGATATTCCGGTGGTTATGATGACGGCCAAAGGTGAAGAGAGCGATATTGTTACCGGACTTGAACTCGGCGCGGAAGATTACATCGTCAAACCCTTCAGTCCGAAAGTGATGGTCGCCCGTATCAAAGCGGTTCTTCGGCGCAAGGCGGCGGTTCCGGCTCTCGATGCGGAGGATGTACTGAATATACAGGGCATCATGATTCATCCCGGACGCCACGAAGTTTCTGTCAGCGGGAAAGCTGTTGACCTGACGGCCAGCGAGTTCGGGATTCTTCACTTTCTGGCCCGCCGTCCGGGGTGGGTGTTTACCCGTTATCAGATTGTGGATGCGGTGCACGGCGAGGATTATCCCGTCACCGAACGCTCGGTGGATGTACAGATTGTCGGCCTGCGTAAAAAACTTAAGAAAGCCGGTGATGCCATCGAAACCGTGCGCGGTATCGGTTACCGGTTCAAGGACGGGGAATAGCCATGCAGACACGCCGTTTTTTCTGGAAGATTTATCCGGGATATCTGGTGCTGGCTCTGTTTACGTTGCTGTTTTTTTCGGCTGTATTCTTTTCAGCGCTGGATCATTTCTACCGCAATCAGACGTCCGAGGGGCTCGAAACGCTGGCCCGTTTCGCGGCAGAGCAGGTGCAAGACCGGCTGAATCCGGCTGATTCGGAATATCTTAACACGGTTGCCGCCCGGTTGGGTTCAAAATCTCCGGTACGCATCACATTGATTCTGCCGGACGGAACGGTTGCCGGGGAATCCGACAAGTCTCTTGAGCAGATGGAAAACCACCGCAGCCGGGCAGAAGTAAGGACGGCGATTGAAGAAGGAAAGACCGGACAGGCTGTCCGGTTCAGTAACAGCGTCCGGAAAAACATGCTCTACGTCGCGGTTCCGGTCTATCACGACGGCGTGGTCGCCGGCGTGGTTCGCACCGCGATGCCGCTGCTTCGGATGGAAGAAACGCTGAGCGGGGTTGAATATCGGCTGTTGTGGGGCGGTGCGGCGATTCTTCTGCTGGCGGCGATTCTGAGCTTCGCGGTTTCACGGCGCATCTCTCGACCGCTGGAGCAGATCAAGCGGGGGGCTGAACGGTTTGCCGCCGGTGATTTTTCATACCGGCTTTACGCGGCTGGGTCCTCCGAGATCGGCTCGCTGGCCGAAACAATGAATCAGATGGCGGTGCAGCTTGAAGAGCGGCTGCAAAGCATCAGTAAGGAGCGCAATCAGCGCGAGGCGGTTTTGGCGAGTATGGTCGAGGGTGTTCTGGCGGTGGACACCGCCGGGCGCATTATCAGCCTGAACCGGGCGGCGGCGCAGTTTTTCAATATTTTCCGTCCGGAGACTGCGGCGGGCCGGGGGATCGAAGAGGTTTTCCGCAACAGCACGTTACAGCGGTTTGTCGATCATGTGCTGACCGGTCAGGAGGCCAGTGAGTGCGAACTGATGGTGGAAAACCGGCAGATCAGTCACTTGCAGGTGCGCGGTGCCGCGCTGCTCGGACCTCAGGATCGCCACATCGGGGCGGTGATTGTGTTCAATGATGTTTCCCGCCTGCGGAGGCTTGAAAATCTGCGCCGCGACTTTGTCGCCAATGTATCGCACGAACTTAAAACGCCGATCACTTCGATCAAAGGATTTGCTGAAACGCTTCTTGACGGTGCGCTGAAAAATCCCGAAGAGGCGGAGCGCTTTTTAACAATTATCGCCCGGCACGCCGACCGGCTGAACGCCATCATCGAAGACCTGCTTATGCTTTCACGGCTGGAGCAGGACGGTAAAGAGGGAATGTCTTTGGAAACGGCGGACATCAACGGGGTTCTGCAATCGGCAGTGGATGTCTGTAATCCGCGGGCGGCGGCAAAGAAAATCACGATCGACGTGAGCTGCCCTGCCGGTTTGACCGCCTCTGTAAACCGTCCACTGATTGAACAGGCGATGATCAACCTGATCAGCAATGCGATCAAATACAGCGCGGACGAAAAAAAAGTGAAGGTCAGTGCTCAGGTCGCCGATGGAGGTGTTCTTCTTCAGGTGCAGGATCATGGCATCGGCATTGAGACAAAACATCTTGACCGGCTGTTTGAACGTTTCTACCGCGTGGACAAGGGCCGCAGTCGTCACGAAGGCGGCACCGGGCTCGGCCTTTCAATCGTCAAACACATCGCACAGGCGCACGGCGGGACGGTTTCTGTCCAGAGCCGTTACGGCGAGGGATCTGTTTTTTCCATCTTTCTTCCGTCGGTTTAGCATGGATCACAAACCCGCAGAACCCGAAGTTTGGAAATATGCTCTGCCCGGCGGCTGGGAAGCGCTGGCCGGAAAAACAGATACGGATAATGACCGGCTGAGTTTGAAGACTGCGGCAGCAAACGATCTTTGGTTCCATGTCCACGGACTGCCGGGCAGTCATGTGATTCTGCGTGGGCCGGACGGTGAAACCGCGACAGCCGAACTGATCCGGCAGGCGGCGGCGATTGCCGCGTGGCACAGCAAAGCGCGTAATGCCGGAATCGTTCCGGTTTCCTGTACCGAAGCAAAAAATGTTTCCAAACCGCGCGGCGCGAAGCCCGGATCGGTCTGCATTAAGCGCGAGAAAACCGTAAAGGTTCGTCCGGCACTGCCGGTATGAGCCGGATGAATGGATGAGAGGATTGGCGGATTACGGTTCAAACGGCCATTTATCCAAGAATCCAGCCATCCATTATTCCGCTTCTTTTCAGCCAAGGTTGGCGGCGGCAAACTCCCAGTTGATGAGTTTGTCGAGCAGGGCGCTGACATAGTCCGGACGGCGGTTCTGGAAATCCAGATAGTAGGCATGCTCCCAGACATCGATTGTCAGCAGCGGCCTGAGACCTTTGGTAAACGGTGTTTCGGCGTTGCCGGTTTTTACCACGCTGAGTTTTCCGCCGTCCTGTACCAGCCATGCCCAGCCGCTTCCGAATTGAGTTGTTGCTGCGGTCGCCAGCTCTTTTTTGAACGCATCAACGGAACCGAAGGAGGCTTCGATTTTTTCTTTGAGTCCGGCGGGCGGCTCGCCGCCTCCTTTAGGACTCAGGCTTTTCCAGTAGAAATTGTGGTTCCAGACCTGCGCGGCGTTATTGAAGATGGCGGCTTTATCGGTCTGTCCGGCAGTTGCGAGAATAATTTCTTCAAGTGACTGAACGGCGAGCGGCGTACCGGCAACGAGCTTGCCCAGGTTTGTGACATACCCGGCGTGGTGTTTGCCGTAGTGAAAATTGATCGTCTGTGCGGAAATAACGGGAGCGAGCGCGTTTTCAGCGAAAGGAAGCGGCGGCAGACTGAGCGGAGAACGTGTTTCCGGAACAGCAGCCGGCGGAGCAGATGTTGCACGGGCTTTGCCAGGCAGGGCACTGGCGGCGGCGATGACAGCGGATAGAGTCAGAAACTCACGACGGCTTGGATTG
The DNA here is from genome assembly GCA_964398915.1 of uncultured Verrucomicrobiota bacterium. GTDB lineage: Bacteria > Verrucomicrobiota > Kiritimatiellia > Kiritimatiellales > Tichowtungiaceae > Tichowtungia. The sequence continues at coordinate 177,501 of CAYNOR010000001.1, read as the reverse complement.
TTCGAACAGTTCATATTTTCCTCCGGTGTGTTTTGATTGCGTAACGTCTGGAGGATACCGCGTGGTAAGCCGGTTGGCTACTGCTGAAGTTCTGTAAATTTCCCGTGTAATACTGAATGCTTTCCAGCCCGCGTGACACAAAATTCGTCCGTGTTTGCATCAAAACGAGAAAAAGTTTCCAAGTCTCGTAAAAAACAGATAGAAGTTTCCGATGATTGGACGGCGTGTTAACGAAGAGGGTGCGGTTTATCAGGTGCGGGCAAATGATTTGCCTAAAGCACTTCAGCCGCGTGAAAAATTCGACCGGCTTGGTCCTGAAAATCTTTCCGAAAGTGATCTGCTGGCTCTTTTACTGCGAACCGGTACGGCGGGAACCAATGTGGTCGAGCTGGCGGAGACCTTGCTGATGCAATACGGATCGCTCAGTGCGTTGTCGCGCAGTTCGATTGCGGAGTTGCAGAAAATTCATGGAATCGGCAGGGAGAAGGCCAAAATTCTGAAAGCGGCGCTCGAAATCGGGCGGCGGCTGGTTCAGGAAAACGTCGGAGAAAATCCGCGTATTGCTTCGCCGGAAGAGGCGGCGGCTGTTTTGCGTGAACGGGCCCGCAGTCTCGATCGCGAAGTTTTCTGGGTGCTGTTGCTCGATACCAAAAGCCGGCTGATGGCTCCGCCGTGCGAGGTATCGAAAGGTACGCTTAATTCCAGTCTGGTTCATCCGCGCGAGATATTTAAACCGGCGATTCAGCATTCTGCGGCCAGCGTTATTCTGGCGCACAACCATCCGTCGGGCGACCCGTCGCCATCGGCCCAGGATATTCGCATTACCAAGAAACTGATCGAAGCCGGAAAGACCATGGAGATCAAGGTGCTCGATCATCTGATTATGGGCCGTAAAACCCGCGACGGCGCGAACGACTTCCTCAGCCTGCGCGAATCCGGCCTGGCGGAATTTGAGGAACGATGATGGGTTGTGCTGAAAAACGGCTTTACAGAATTCCCAAAAAGGGAATACTGCTTTTATCCATTGGAGCCCAGCTTCTATGAGAGTTCACAGCCTAAAAACACTGCGGGATTTTTGGGAAAGACACACGGATGCGGAAGATGCACTCAGGGCTTGGTGTAAGACCGTCGAAAAAGCGAGTTGGAGCAATTTCAGCGATCTCAGGAAAAGTTTCGGCACGGCGGACGTCATTCGGGGAAACCGGGCGGTTGTGAATATTAAAGGAAACAAGTACCGGCTTGTTTTGAAGATCAATTACGATTGGAAGATTGTGTATATCCGTTTTATCGGAACGCATGCGGAGTATGACAGGATTGATGCGGAGGCCGTATGATGAATGCAAAAATCATTAGAACAGAAGCTGACTGCGAAGCCGCGCTGGCCCGTATTGAAGAACTGATGGATGCCGCCGCCGGAACGCCGGAAGGCGAAGAGCTGGATCTGCTCAGCCTGCTGGTGTGGAATTACGAGCAGGAGCATTACCCCGTCGGTTCGCCGACTCCGCTGGAAGCCATTGAATTTTTCATGGATCAAAAGGGTCTCACCAAAGCCGATATGGTGAAATATCTCGGCTCGCCGAGCAAAGTGTCGGAAGTTCTCAGCGGCAAACGTGCGTTGAGCAAAACGATGATCCGCAAACTGGTTGAGGGCCTCGGCATTCCGGCGGAAATCCTGCTGGAGGTTGGAACGACATCGAAAGTTTCTTATCTGCCGTCTAAAACGTCACAGCTTCGTGTGGCGGAAGAGCGTACTCCGTACGGAAAGGCAAAAAATAAACGTAAAGCTTAACGTTCAATGTGAACCTTGAGGTGATCCGCTGCGGGTCACCTGACTGGTTTGATTTTTATTTCCCATCCAGTCGATCCTGTAATCCTGTCTGAAATTCTTCCGGAATGGTTTCGTTACTGATCTGATTTTTTTATTTTCATGAATCGAACATTTCGCGCCACTCTGAGTGGGGGAGTCCGCGATAGAGGGGTTCCTGAGCGCCGCTTTTCTGTTGTGTCGTTTTGTCTGTTATGGAAATACGGGCAGATTTGACCGTAATTTTATCTTCCGCTTTCGCATTTATGGGAGTAGCTTGCGCTTGCATCAGCGGAAGCGACACCATGACAAATAAAAAACAAAAAACTCAGGTTTCCGAGGATGAACCCGTCGCTCTTTCGGGAGGGGTGAAGAATTTTCCAATCGTTGGAATCGGCGCTTCCGCCGGAGGGTTGGCGGCATTTGAGGCGTTTTTCTCTACCGGAACACTGGCCGGTTCCGATATGGCCTTTGTGCTGGTTCAGCATCTGGCCCCCGACCACAAAAGCATCCTCACCGACCTGATCCGGCGCTACACCAGCATGCAGGTTTTTGAGGTCGAGGACGGGATGACGGTCAAGCCCGGCTGTGTCTATATTATTCCTCCCAATCGCGACATGGCTTTGATCAACGGAACGCTTCAGCTTTTGGAGCCCGCCATGCCGCGCGGTCAGCGGTTGCCGATCGACTTTTTCTTCCGGTCGCTGGCTCAGGATCAGCACGAGCGGGCCATCGGCATTGTGCTTTCCGGCACCGGTAGCGACGGCACCCTGGGAGTACGAGACATTAAAAGCGAAGGCGGTATGGTGATGGTGCAAACTCCCGACTCGACCGAGTTCGACGGGATGCCGCGCAGTGTCATTGCGACCGGTTTGGCTGACTACAATCTGCCGCCCGCCGAAATGGCCGCCCAGCTCATCGCCTATGCCGCGCACGTCGTCGGCAGGCCAACCCATCCAGACACCGTTTCGGCTCCCAAAACCGAGACCGCGATGAAAAAAATATTCGTCCTGCTGCGGGCCCAGACCGGTCACGACTTTTCCAACTACAAGCCAAGCACAATCAACCGGCGTATTGAGCGGCGCATGGCCGTCAACCAGATCGAATCGATTGACGGCTACGTCAGGCATTTGCAACGGAATCCCGCCGAGGTGGATGCTCTTTTTAACGACTTACTGATCGGCGTGACCAATTTTTTCCGCGATCCGGAGGCTTTCCAGCTATTGGAAGATAATGTCATCCCCAAACTCTTTGCCGGTAAACACGCCGACGACGTGATCCGCATCTGGACGACGGGCTGTTCCACCGGCGAAGAGGCCTATTCTCTCGCCATCCTTTTGGTGGAACGCATGGAAGCGCTCAAGCAAAGCTTCATCGTGCAGATTTTCGCCACAGACATCGACAGCCGGGCCATCGCCACAGCGCGCGCCGGACGTTATCCGGCCGGCATCGTCGCCGATATTTCTCCGGAACGACTGGCGCGCTTTTTCACTATTGAGCCCGATGGCAATGCCTACCGTATTCATAAAGGCATTCGCGATATGCTGATTTTTTCCGAGCAGAATGTGATTAAAGACCCGCCTTTTTCAAAACTCGACCTGATCAGTTGCCGCAACCTGCTGATTTATCTGGATGCGGAGTTGCAGAAGAAGCTCATTCCTTTATTTCACTACGCACTGAAACTGGGCGGCATGCTGTTTCTCGGTACGTCCGAAGGTATCGGCGAATTCGATACGCTGTTTTCTGTGGTGGATCGTAAGGCGAAATTGTATCAGCGCCGTGACGACATTCCCGGTCAGCGTGCGGCCAGACATCTTGTCATCCCTCTCGTATCAGCAACACAGGCGACCCATATGGTGAGGGGTAAAACCAGAACAGCATTTCCAGTGAAACAGCCGTTGCGCGAGCTGACCGAACAGTCGCTTTTACAGCAGGTCATCGCGGCAGGTGTGCTGGTTAACGGACACGGCGACATTCTCTATCTCCACGGCCGCACCGGAATGTTTCTTGAACCGGCACCGGGCGAGGCGGGTATCAATAATATCCTGAAAATGGCACGCGAAGGATTGCGGCCTGGCTTGACCGCGACGTTGCACAAAGCCGCAGGCACAAACGACACCGTGCATTGTCCGGGAGTGCGCGTTAAAACCAATGGTCACTTTACCACCGTCAATCTGACAGTTCGTCCCGTGACGACCGGCGCGGGCGCGTCGCCGGAGTCGCCGCTCTATCTGGTCATTTTGGAGGAGGTTTCGGAGACAGAGGTCAGAGGGCAGACATCAGAGATCAGCGCGCCGCCGGATACCGACGCGCGCATTGCAGAACTCACGCAGGAATTGCGCGCCAAAGAAGAATATCTCCAGAGCACCAACGAGGAACTGGAGAGTTCCGCAGAAGAACTTAAATCGTCTAATGAGGAAATGCAGTCGGTCAACGAGGAGTTGCAATCCACCAACGAAGAACTGGAAACGTCCAAGGAGGAACTGCAATCGGTTAACGAGGAACTGTCCACAGTCAACACCGAGTTGCAAATCAAAGTGCTGGATTTGTCGCGGGCTAATAACGACATGAATAACCTGCTGGCGGGTACCGGTATCGGCACCGTTTTTGTGGATCATCAACTGCGCATCATGCGTTTCACGCCCGCCGCGGCTCCGATCATCAACTTGATTCCCGGCGACCTAGGACGGCCCATAGCGCACTTCGTTTCCAATCTGGTGGGTTACAATTCACTGATTGCCGACGTGAAAGCCGTACTGGACACGCTGGCACCCAAAGAGGTGGATGTGCATGTTGCAGAGGGGAAATGGTACGCGATGCGCATCCAGCCTTACCGGACACTGGATAATGTGATCGAAGGCGCGGTGATTACCTTTGCCGAGATCACAGAAATTGTGCAGGCGCGGGAAACACTGCGCCGTCTGGCGGTCGTGGTGGCCGATGCGTACGATGCCATCACCGTACAGGATTTGAAGGGCCAGACCATCGCCTGGAATCAGGGCGCGGTGCGGATGTACGGCTGGAGCGAGGCCGAGGCGCTGACGATGAACGTGCACGACCGGATTCCTGAATCTCTGCGAAAGAACGCGATGACCAAGTTGGTTCAGCTCGGTCAGGCAGAAATTCTGGAGCCGTATCGCACTGAGCGCATCACCAAACAAGGCAAGGTCGTGAAGGTTTCGATTATTTCTACCGCTTTACTGGATGAGACCGGAAAAATGTATGCGGTGGCGACCACGGAACGGGTGGAAGACGGAGGTGTAAAATGACCGGCACAGATAACGAGCTTGAACAATTTGAGGAAATGCGCCGTGCGGCTGAACGAAAGGCGGCTATGTCACCGGAGGTTCTTCACGCCATGTCGCCCGAAGAAATTAAGCATACGATGCATAAACTGCAAGTTCATCAGATTGAGCTGGAGATGCAGAACGAAAACCTGCGGCTGGCGTATGAAGAACTGGATACTTTACGGGCGCGCTATTTCGACCTCTATGACCTTGCACCGGTGGGCTATATCACCGTGAGTGAAAAGGGATTGATTCTGGAAGCTAATCTCACCGCCGCCACCATGCTGGACGTGTTACGGAGCGCGCTAATCAATCAGCCGGTCAGCCGGTTCATTCTTAAAGAAGATCAGGACGATTACTACCTGCATCGCAAGCAGCTTTTTGAAACAGGCGCGCAGCAGCAGTGCGAACTGCGGATGTTGAAGCATGACGAGGTTCCTTTCTGGGCGCACCTTGAAGTATCAGCCGCGGAGGACGAAGCTGGCGGATCCGTGTATCGAATCATAATAATTGATGTTACTGAGCGAAAGCAGATGCAGGCCAAGATCAAAGGACAAATGAATACTTTAGAGTTAGAAAACCAATGCATGGTCGGGCGGGAATTGCGCATGATTGAGTTAAAGAATGAGATCAATGACTTGCTGAAAGCCGACGGAAAACCGAAAAAATTTCTCACCCCGTTTGTTGATCGCCCGAAATTTTAAGAGCGGTAGAATGTGCTTGAACACTGTTCTTAAATGATAATAATCCGTTTCCATCTTCAGGGCAGGGTGAAATTCCCGACCGGCGGTGACAGTCCGCGAGCCGAAAGGCAGATGCAGTGTGATTCTGCAACCGACAGTACAGTCTGGATGAAAGAAGATAAATTGATGCGAAAACCTCTGCCCTGGATGACGTATGTCTTCAGGGTTTTTGCATTTTTAAGGACGGCTGATTATGAGCGAAAAGTTGTTTGATTCGATGGAGGAGATCCTGGCGGCGCTCCGGCGCGGCGAAATGGTTCTGATTACGGATGACGAAAACCGTGAGAACGAAGGCGATGTGGTCTGCGCCGCAGAGTCCTGCACGGCAGAACAGATTAATTTTATGATTACGCATGCGCGCGGGCTGGTTTGCGTGCCGATTACCGCAGAGCGGGCTGCGCATCTTGGCCTGAAGCGGATGAATGTTTCGCATGAAGGTGATAAATACAGGACGGCGTTTACGGTTTCGGTCGATGCGGCTGACAGCACAACCGGGATCAGTTCGGCAGAACGGGCGCATACCGTGCGGATGCTGGTTGATTCAACGACGAAGCCTGAGTCGTTAGTCTGTCCGGGACATATCTTTCCGCTGATTGCAATGAATGGCGGCGTATTGGAGCGTGCTGGGCATACAGAGGCGACGATTGATCTGACCCGCCTGGCCGGACTTCAGCCTGCCGGGGTGATTTGTGAGGTGACCAACGATGACGGTTCGATGGCTCGTCTGCCGGAACTGATAAAATTTGCCAAGACGCACGGGCTGAAAATGACGTCGGTCGCAGAGATTGCAAAATATCGCTACGTTAACGAAAAGCTGGTTCATATGGAGCGGCGGGTGAAGATGCCGACCCGCTGGGGTGATTTTAATTTGAGCGTGTACAGCTCGGTCGTTGACGATAAGGATCACCTGGCCTTGTTTATGGGTGCGCCGTCCGCCGAAAGACCGCATCCGCTGGTACGTGTTCATAGTGAGTGTCTTACGGGTGATGTGTTCGGCTCGGCGCGTTGCGATTGCGGCGATCAGCTCCAGTGTTCCATACAGATGATCAGCGAATACGGGTACGGCGCGGTGATTTATATGCGGCAGGAGGGGCGGGGTATCGGATTGACCAAAAAGATCCATGCATACGAACTTCAGGATCAGGGAATGGATACGGTCGAGGCGAACGTTAAGCTCGGGTTCGCCGCCGATTTGCGTGACTATGGAATCGGCGCGCAGATTTTGAAGGACCTCCATATGACGGAGATCCGCCTGATCACCAATAATCCGGCCAAAATTGAAGGGCTGGATAAATACGGTATTGAGATTGTCGAACGGGTGCCGATTGTGCTTCCTTCAACGCCGCACAATGTGCGCTATCTGGCCACCAAGCGTGATAAAATGAAACACATGCTTTGAAGAATGGAATGTTGGAAGATTGGAGTGATGGAGTAATGGGGAAGGGAATTTCAACAGCAAAGAATTTGGATGCGGGCGGACTGCGGTTTGCTGTCGTGGTCAGCCGGTTTAATGAGGAATTGACGGAACAGCTGTCGGCGGATGCAGTCCAGTGTCTGGAAGAACACGGCGCGAAAGCTGAAGATGTTGAAATTTTCCAGGTTCCCGGTGCGTATGAAATTCCGGTTGTGATTAACGAGCTGGCAAAAAGCGGTAAATATAATGCGCTGATTGCGCTGGGCGTGGTGGTGGAAGGCGAAACACCGCACGCACAGATGATCGGCGATTCGACCGGTATTGCGCTGCTTGATATTGCCCGCGAACACGGTGTTCCGGTAATTAATGAAATTGTCGGCACACGCAACTGGGATCAGGCGGTGGCGCGCTGCACGCGCAGCCGGACGAGCCGGGGCTGGTACGCCGCCGAAGCGGCTATTGAAACCGCCAATATTTTAAAAACGATAAAAGGATTTAAATGACTAAAGTGACGGGTCGCCGCCAGGCGCGTGAGTGGGCTGTGCAGTTTCTGTTCCAGACGGAATTTAATCCGGAGGATTTGGGAACCGCCTTGGCTGATTTTTGGAGTGATGATGAGCGGAACCCTTCGGTGCGTGACCAGACGTATGTGAACGAAGTGGTGCGCGGTGTGGTTGAAAAGCAGCGTGAAATTGACCGGACGATTTCGAAGTATACGCAAAACTGGGATGTGGACCGGCTCGGTGTACTGGACCGTATTGTGATGCGCGTGGCGACTTACGAAATGCTTTTTCGCGGCGATATTCCGCCCGTTGTTTCCATTAATGAGGCGGTTGAAATAGCCAAGGCTTACAGTGGTAAAGATTCGGGACGCTTTGTTAACGGCGTGCTCGATCGGATTCAGAAGGAGCTCGACCGTCCTTCGCGCAGTACGCATTCAACACAATGACCGCACACGAACCATTTATGCAGCGTGCGCTTGCGCTGGCACGGCGAGGGGAAGGGCTCACACGTCCCAATCCTCCGGTCGGAGCGGTGCTGGTTCGGGATGGAAAAATAATTGCAGAGGGCTTTCATAAAAAAGCAGGGTTTGATCATGCTGAGCGTGCTTGTTTGAAAAGCCTAAAGCCTAAAGCCCAAAGCCTAGAGTCTGCCACTCTTTATGTGACGCTTGAGCCTTGTTCGACCACTGGGCGCACGCCGCCCTGCACGGATCTGATTCTGTCTCACGGGATTTCGCGCGTCGTGATCGGTGCAAAAGATCCGAATCCTGCTCATGCCGGGCGGGGCATCCGTATTTTGCGCCGCGCCGGTGTTGAGGTGATCACCGGAGTCTGCCGCGCCGAAGCTGAAGCACTGATTGCACCGTTCTCAAAATTAATTTTAACCGGCATGCCGTATGTAACGCTCAAACTGGCAGCAACGATTGACGGGCGGATTGCTGATTCATCCGGAAAATCAAAGTGGATTACCGGTCCGCAGGCACGCGCTAAAGTGCAGGAACTGCGCCGTTCGGCGGATGCAATTATGGTCGGGGCCGGAACCGTTCGTTCAGACGATCCTTCGCTTTTGCCGCGCCCGGCCAAAGGCCGCACGCCGTGGCGGGTGATTGTTGGATCAACACTTCAGGCTGAGGCGAAAGTGCTGACGGATGAAGCGGCGGAACGGACTCTTGTTATGGACGGTTCGCTCAGGAAGATTTTACGTGGTCTTGGAAAACGCGGTGTGATGCATGTGCTGTGTGAAGGCGGCGGTGAGTTGGCCGGATCGCTGGTACGTGCCGGGCTGGTGGATGAATTTGCGCTGTTCGTCGCGCCGTCGATGCTCGGCGGGGACGGGGTTCCAATGTTTGGATCAAAGGGGTGGCCGCTAACAAAAATGCCGCTTTTGAGCTTCCAGACCTTGGAAAAATGCGGAAAAGATGCTTTCATACGAGCCTTACCGATCAGGAGGAAATGATGTTTACGGGGATTGTCCAACGGCTAGGTACCCTTATTGATGTAAAAATGCACGGCGCGGCAGGGCGGATTACGCTGGCTCCGAACCGTCCGTTTGATGCGCCGGTTCATTTGGGTGACAGCATTGCTGTAAATGGTGCCTGTTTGACTGTTGCCGCCATCGCAGGCCCGAATTTTTGCTTCGACGTGCTCACAGAAACCTTCAATAAGACAAATCTTGGTGAAAAAGGACCCGGTTCTGTTGTGAATCTGGAGCGGGCGCTGGCGCTTGGCGATACGCTCGGCGGGCACATTGTGACGGGACATGTGGACGGGGTCGGAACTGTGCGCCGGATCGATCAGGTCGACCGCGACTGGAAGTTCGAGATCGAGTGTTCGCGGGACATGCTCATGCTGATGGTTTATAAGGGTTCGATCGCGATGGATGGAATTTCTTTAACCGTCGCGGAACTGAAGGATGATGCATTTGTTGTTCATATCATTCCGCATACGATGGAAGAAACTGATATGTCGGAGTTTAAACCCGGAACCCGGGTGAACCTTGAGGCCGATATCCTTGGGAAGCATGTGCAGCGCATTCTTGAATTCGGCGGCGGACAGAGTTATCGTATTAATTTGCAAAATAAACAGTGAGGAGTCCTTGTGGACCGAAAAAAAATTCTGCTTGTCGACGATGAAGAGGCCATCCGTAAAATGGTGCGTGCCGTACTCGGCAATGAGCTTTACGAATTCGGCGAAGCGGTTAACGGTCTGGATGCGCAGGCTCTGCTGGCAAAACAGCATTTTGATTTGATTATCACCGATGTCATCATGCCCGATTGTGACGGCATTGAGCTGGTGATGGCGATTCGCCGTACGCAGCCCGATATCAAAGTGATTGTCATGTCCGGCGGCGGGCGTGTCCGTGCCGGGCACTATCTGGATCTGGCCGGTAAGCTGGGTGCCGCCAAGGTTTTTGAAAAACCGTTTGATACGGCCGCGCTTCGCCAGACGGTTAAGGAATTACTCGCTTAAAATCTGATTTATAAGGAAATAAATGAAAGAAACTGATCTGCTCGGACTGTTTGAAAAAACGCAGGCGCTTCTCAACGGTCATTTTGAACTCCGCTCCGGACTCCACTCCAACCGCTTTTTTCAGTGCGCACTTCTGCTGCAATATCCCCGTGTTGCGGAGCAGGTCTGCGCGGCGCTGGTCGAAAAGATGAAATCTGTTCTTGGTGATCTCAGCGTCGACAGTGTGATTTCTCCGGCGCTCGGCGGTATTCCGGTTGGACACGAAGTCGCCCGTGCGCTTGGCACCCGGTTCATTTTTGCGGAGAAAAACGCGGAAAAGGCATTGGTAATGCGCCGGTTTAAGATCGAAAAAGGCGAACGCTTTCTGGTGGCTGAAGATGTGATTACCCGCGGCGGGCGTGTGCAGGAAACAATTGATATCGTCAAGGCACACGGCGGAATTGTCGTTGCGGTCGGTGTGCTGGTCAACCGCAGCGGCGGAAAGGCAAAATTCGACCATCCAACGGTCAGCCTGCTCGACATCGAACCGGTCACCTGGGAACCGGCTGAATGCCCGCTTTGCAAGCAGGGTTTGCCTCTGGTTCACCCCGGAAGTTGAAGAACGGGTTGATGGAGTCGTGGATTTTTGGATGGGTGATACATCCGGTGGTGAAAGGCCGCTTATCCACCAATCCTTCCATCCAATATTGCGCTCCCTTTTGGGTTGTCGAAACCGTTTTGTCGCCGTATTCTCTCCGCTCAATTTTGTTCTATTGAGTTTAACGGGAGATCATAGCTATGGCGCATCCGCTCGAAGCATTGTTGGTATTGCAGGAAAAAGACCGAAAAATCGCAAAACTCCAACGTGAGATCCGCGACATTCCCGCCCGTAAAGCCGATATTGAAAAACAGCTCGAAGGAGTGAAAACAAAACTTGCACAGGCGCGTGACGTACTTAAGAAAAACGCCGCCGATCTCAAACAGCTCGAAGTCGAAGTCGGCTCGCTGCGTGATAAGATCACGAAATATAAACAGCAGCAGATGGAAGCCAAGAATAACGAGCAGTATCGCGCCTTTCTTCAGGAAATTGCTGCCGCTGAAAAATTGATTTCTGGGCTCGAAGACCGCGAAATGGTGCTGATGGAACAGGCCGAAGCCGCTAAGAAAGTTATCGCCGAACGCGAAGCCGAGCTTAAAGAAGAAGAGGGTGGAGTCAGCGAAGAGAAAGAAATGCTCGAAGATCGCCTCAAAACGGTTCAGGAAAATCTCAACAATCTCCTCGCCGACCGCGGACGGATTACTTCAACTGTTAATCCTGCACTGCTTTCCAAATATGAACGGCTGTTTAAAAACAAAGGTGACTTTGCTGTCGTTCAGGTAGAAAAAGACCACTGCTCCGGTTGCCACATGCGCCTGCCGCCGCAGGTTACGAACGACGCACTCAATCCGGCCAAACTGGTCATCTGCAACTTCTGCGGACGCATGCTCATCAACATTCGTTGAGTTCTTAAGGTGGAACGCGACCTCCGGGCGCGTTTTTTTATCGGTGAACAAGTAAGCGTGCTCGGAGATCACGCTCCACCTTTTCTTTGAAACTTCTCGCCTTGGCGGGTGCCGATGCGTACCTTCCTCCTCCGCAGGCAGAGTGTATCGACCGCTCTTTGGTTCGCCAAGGGGAGGAAAGTCCGGACTCCGCAGGGCAGGACGTTCCGTGGTTAACGCGGAAACTCCGGTGCTAAATCGCCGGGGATGGAAAGTGCCACAGAAATTATACCGCCAGCCCGCACTTTGTGCGGGAAGCACGAAGCTCAAAATGAGAAGTTCGAATTATTCGGATTTCGAAATTAGGGTTTAGGGTTTCCCGCTTTGCGGGAGGGTAAGGGTGAAATGGTGGGGTAAAAGCCCACCGCTCCAAGGGTAACCGCGGAGGCAGGGTAAACCCCGTCCGGAGCAAGATCAAATAGGGAACAAGGAGCTGCCCGCTCCGCTTGAGTTCCGGGTTGATCGCATTAGATAAATGGTCGACTCCTTCGGGAGAACAGAATCCGGCTTACCGCTCTGCCTGCGCTTTTTGAAGGACACCCTGCTAAAGTCGTATTGGAATAACTAGCGGAAGTAAAAGAAGCTTCCGCCTCCATCGTCGATATCTTTTTGAGATGTGATGAGCACTTTCAAGGTCTGTATGCCGGAGGATGGATATCCGCATTGCTGGAGTTTGTCGCGGAGGCGTTCGAGGAGTACGCTTTGCAACCCAGTAGTCTCGGCCTCTTGGACTTCAGTACGAGTAGTTACGACAAACCAAATTGTATGATTGTTTGGATTCGGACCAAAAGGCCCAACATGGTGGAATGCTGTAACAGGCGGGGACAATAAGCGAAATGTTGGCATTAGGGCAGATACTGCATCACTCAGTTCACGGACATATCGAACTTCCTCAATATAGTGCGCGTCTCTCTTGGCTTTCGTGGCTTTACTGGTCATCAGCGATGTTCTCCAAGGGATTGTTGAACAAACTCTTATTCTTAACTTTATAAACGTTTCGCTAGTTACGGTTCCGAAAGTAGTGGTTTCGCTAAAATCACTCAAATCAAAAGACATCTTTGGGGACGGCTCGGCAAAGCCGTCCCTGCCGTTAGGAATTACGCTTTGTGTAATGCTTCGAGTCGCCCCACTGGTTGAAGCCGATGGTTTCGCCGATGGACTGGATACGGCGGGTCAGGCAGCTGCGGCACATGGATGAGTTTTCGTCGAGGCACGGTTTGTTGTCGTAGAGCACATAGTTCGGGCGGAACTCCGTTTCGGTGACGTTCGGCATGATAACATTCGCACCGCATTTGAGTCCCATTTCCCGTCCGGAATGTTCCAAGGCTTGGAGCGCGGTGGCGGCGGCGATGTTGACATCCTTCAATACAATGCGCGTCACAGCGATCATTTTCAAACCGAGCGTCAGCGCGGCCTGTTTTTGTTCGTCGGTGTACGGCGGAATTTCTTTTCCCAGCGGCGTGTCGCGGTGCGGGATATACGGCCCCATGCCGACCATGTCGATGTCGAGTTCCTTCATGAACAGGATATCGTTGACCAGATCATCCGTCGTTTGACTGGGCAGACCCATCATCACGCCGGTGCCGACCTGATAGCCGGTCTTTTTGAGCAGAGCGAGGCAGTTTTTGCGCACTTCAAAATCGTGATCGGCCGGATGCAGTTTGCGGTAGAGTTCCGGATTAGTGGTTTCGATGCGGAGCAGGTAGCGGTGCGCGCCCGCTTCGCGCCAGCGTCGGTAGGTTTCTTCCGTCTGCTCGCCGAGCGAGAGCGTAACGCCGAGTTTGCCATCCGTGGCAGTTTTAATCCGCCGAAGCACCCGTTCAATCAGCTCGATATAGGCGGCATCCTGCCGCTCGCCGGACTGAATCACCACCGAACCGTATTCGTTTTCAAACGCCCAGATCGCCTCGCGCACCATTTCCTCTTCGTCCATCTGGAAGCGCTTCACGTTGGTGTTGCTCTTGCGGATGCCGCAGTAGTAGCAGTCTTTGATGCAGATATTGCTGCATTCGATGATGCCGCGGAAATAGGCGACTTTGCCGACATATTTGGCCTTCACCCGGTACGCGCAGTCGTACAGCGCCTGAATCTCGTCCGGATCTGTGATTTCCAGCAATGCCTTCATTTTCGCCGGAGTCAGCGCTTCGTCGCGGTCAACTTTTTCTAGAATCTTATAGGGCATATAGGTCCGATCAGTCGGATCAGAAATAAAGGTCGCGATTACCCTGTTTGATTTGCGCCATGCGTTCGAGCAGTTGGGTTTTCTGTTCACCGTCGGGCATTCGTTCGAGTTCGCGCTCAATCTGTTTCATGCCGGCCTTTTTGGTTTCCGGCGATGAGTAGTCTTCCATGTATTCGAGGAAAGTCAGCACGGCGTTGGGCGTGCAGAACCGTTTCACGAAACCGGGAATGGCGAATTCCATGAAATGTTCGCCGGTGCGGCCGAGCCGGTAGCATCCGGTGCAGAAGCTGGGAATGAAGTCGGCTTCGCACAGTTCGCGAATAACCTGATCGAGCGAGCGGCCGTCGTTGAGAACGAACTGGCTTTTTTTATAGCTTTCCTTGCTCTGCGAGTACGCTCCGACGCCGATGTCAGATCCTGCGTCAATTTGAGACACGCCGAACTGGATGATTTCGTTGCGGATGGCAACCGATTCGCGGCAGGTCAGAATCAGACCGGTGTACGGTACCGACAGACGCAGGATGGCGACAAGACGCTTGAAGTCGTAATCGCTGACGCCGGACGGCGGACGGTCGCACATCTCTGTGCCGATGGCCGGTTCAATGCGCGGGAACGAAATGGTGTGCGGCCCGACCTTGAATTCATTTTCAAGGTGAATGGTGTGATAGAGCAGGGCCATCGTTTCGAAACGCCAGTCGAACAGTCCCATCAGCGCGCCGATACCGACGTCGTCGATGCCCGCCTGCTGTGCGCGGTCGAGTCCGTGCAGCCGCCAGAGGAAATTGCTTTTCGGGCCGGACGGATGCATCTGTTTATAAGTTTCCTGATGATAGGTTTCCTGAAAAATCTGGTAGGTACCGATGCCGGCGGACTTCACCAGCTTGAAGCCTCCAACATCCAGCGGCGCGGCATTGATATTCACCCGGCGGATTTCTCCGTTTCCTTTTTTGATACCGTAAACCTCTTTGACCGTATCGTGAATAAACTGCGCGTCGTACTGCGGATGTTCGCCGTAAACCAGAATCAGTCGCTTATGTCCGCGATCAACGAGCGCTTCAACTTCTTTGTCGAGTTCAGGGAATGTCAGCGTTTTGCGCGACACCTCACTGTTGGTGCAGCGGAAACCGCAATACTGGCAGTTATTGATGCACTCATTGCCGATATAGAGCGGGGCGAACAGCACAATGCGGTTGCCGTAGATTCTCTGCTTCAGCTCGCGGGCACCTTCGAAAATTTCATTCACCAGTGCCGGATCTTCGGCATTGATGAGTACGGCCATCTCTTCGGGATCGAGCCGGTTTTTATCCAGCGATCTGGTAATAATTTCCCGCACCCGTTCCGGCGACGGATTTTTCGTTTTTTCCAGCCATTGGAAAATTTCAGCCTCAGGAATGAAGCTCTTCAGCCCCGTTGTATCAATCTTCATTTAAAGCCCTCTCAAAAGCATCCAGCGCGGCAGGGAAAGGTGACAGCACCCGTTTCAGTACGCCCTGCGTTTGCGAAATACAAAGTCCGTAGTTGGTGATCGGCACTCCCGCCGCCTCGCATTTTTCGATGCGCGAAAGAATTTCGCGCCGGTTGTGCATACAGCCGCCGCACTGCACGACGAGGCTGTATTCATTGAGGTTCTCCGGGAAGTCACGCCCGGCATAGACATCGATTTTCAGTTCACATCCGCAGTACTGGCGGAGCCAGCGTGGAATTTTAACGCGTCCGATGTCATCTTCAGCGGCATGATGAGAACACGACTCGGCAATCAGCACCTTGTCACCGTCTTTTAGACGCTCAATGGCCGCTGCGCCGGCGGCCAGTTTCGGTAAATCGCCTTTGAGCCGGGCGAAGAGGATTGAGAAGGTAGTGCACGGAATTTCTTTCGGTGTGTCGCCGATCATCTTCAACACCACTTGTGAATCACAAACAACCAAATCGGGCGGCGTTTTCAGCTGGTGGAGGATGTGCGTGTACTCGCGTTCCTTTACCACCAGCGCGGCAGCGTCATTGTCGAGCGCATCGCGAATCGTCGAGACTTGCGGCAGAATCAAACGGCCTTTCGGCGCCTGCAGATCGATCGGTACAATCAGTACGGCAATACCGCCGGGCTTCACCAGATCGCCGACCAGCGGCGGAGGCTGAAGAAATTCTTCCGGGCAGACAGCAAGCAACTGCGCTTTGAGTTGCGAGAGAACTTTTTCGCGGGAAGAGAAATCAGTTGAGTTGCAGCAAATGTCGGACGAATCAGACTCGTCTGACAAGTCCGACTTGTTCCGGATGCGAACAACCGGAATATTTTTTTCTTCGGCCAGCGCAGAAACTTTTTCTTCAAACTCACCAAACTGTTCACCTTCGCCAATCAGTAAAATCACATCAGCGCGGTCAAAAACCTTTGCCGTTTTCGCTACGCGCTTTTCGCCCAGGACGGTGCGGTCATCGAGTCCAGCTGTATCTATAAATACCACGGGACCAATTGGTAACAGCTCCATTATTTTTTCAACGACATCCGTTGTCGTGCCCGGCTGTTCCGAGACAATCGAAACATCCTGACCTGCGATCAGATTCAAAAAGCTGGACTTGCCCACGTTCGTGCGGCCGAACAGGGCAATATGCAGTCTCAAACTTTTCGGTGCGGTTTTCATTTATAACCTAGCGACATCAAATTTTGCGGCGAAAGTGTTTTTTCAACGATCTCCTTGCCCAAGTTCTCCTCCAAAAATTCACGGATGTTTCCGGTGCCGTGCTGTTCGAACTGTTTGAAAAGTTCCGAGCAGCGGTCGTATCCGAACATCGGAACAAACGCGGTGATGATTTCGGGAGAAGCATACAGACGTTCCAGACATCTACCTTGATCCGCGTCAATTCCTGCGGCGTGTTTGGCGAGCATCTGCGCAGCGGCGATCAGCATGTCGATGGATTCGAGCAGCGCGGCGGCCAGTAGCGGCATGAATTCGCAAATTTGCAGAGAACCGCGCGCAGCACAGTCGGCGACAATGTTGTTGTTTGCTTTTACTTTGATGCCGATCTGCATGACCGATTCAAGAATCACCGGATTGACTTTTCCCGGCATGATCGACGATCCGGCCTGCACGGCAGGCAGTTTTATTTCTCCGAGCATCGCGAGGTGGCGAAGATCGTCGCTGACTTTTATCAGGTTGACTGCGGCGGCATTCAGGATGCCGGAGACTTCGACGAAGCAGTCGGCGTTGGTGGTGGCTTCCACCATATTTTCCGCACGGCTGATGGCCAGGCCGGTCACTTCACGCAGTTTTTCGGTGACGAGGAAAATATAACTGCGCGGTGCGGTGAGTCCGGTTCCGATAGCGGTTCCTCCGAGATTGACGGTGCGCAACCGTTCTTCACATTTAAAGGTACGCCACCGATCACGGGCGAACGCTTCGGCAAAGGATGCGAATTGAGATCCGAGTGTAAGCGGCACGGCATCAACGAGTTCAGTTTTCCCAAGAATTGGAACGCTAGAGGATCGTTTTTCTTGTTCCTGAAATACGCCTTGGAGTTTTGCGAAGGCTTCGCTCAGTTCGCGGACGCCAATAATGGCTGCGACCTTGAGCGCTGTCGGATAGGTGTCGTTGGTGGACTGGTGCAGGTTGACCTCTTCAATCGGATGCGCGCCGGCGCGATTCCCAATGACTTCGTTGACCATCATGTTGGTGGAAGTCCCTGCGCCGCCCTGGAGAGCGGAAAGGGGACAGGAGGCAGGAGGCAGGGAGCAGGATTGGATAATGCGATCCGCTTTTTCGGGAGGCAGATAACCCAGTTCCTTGTTGGCGATGGCGCAGGCTTTTTTTACCTGAACGTACGCGCGGAGCAGACGGGGATTTACAGCCGAGCCGGGAATGGGAAAATTTTCCAACGCACGGGCTGTATGAATTCCCCACGGAACGTCGGTAGGGAGTTCCCTTTCACCAATCTGATCTTTTTCAATACGCATTTCAGGTTTCCAGTTTCAAATTTCAGGTTTTCTTACTGAGCATGGATTTGACGGAGACGCCTGAAAGAGCGCCGAGTTTTCCGGTGAGTCTACCCAGTTCATCTGTGGTGGCGTCGACGATCAGGGTGATGGCCGAGCACGAGCGTTTTTCGTAAGGGACTCCCATCCGGGCGACGATCAGTTCTCCGTAATGTCCCAGCAGTTCATTAACCGCTGCTGCGTTGACTTCGCGATTTTCAATGATGATTCCGATAAACCCCAATCTCTTTTCCATAATCATTTCTCCCCGCCAAAAAAAAGTGCTCCGCCGCATTTCTGCGGCGGAGCATGGAGACGGTAGGCAGCTATGCAAACCGTTATCCTAAATTGTCCATTCGCCTTGGGTCAGGGGAATCCCCCTTGCCGCAGAAAACTCAGATAAGGTACACCGGTTTCTACTTTTTGTATACTTTTCGTTCTTGGTATTTCGTGTGTAAAAGTTCGTGAGCCTTGTGCCCCAACGGTTTACCAAGAAAATCTTCATAGATTTTAGTGATCATTGGGTTGTGGTGGGAGCATCGGCGGACCGATTTTTCGTCGTCTAAATAGAGTCCTGCAGTCCGTTTGGCCCGAATTTCGTCGGTTGCGCCGTGCGGCTGTCCGCCACCGCCGATACAACCGCCGCGGCAGGCCATCACTTCGATGAAGTGGAATGGCAGTTCTTCGCCTTTGGCTTTGGCCTCGCGTACCTGATTAAGCACCGCTTCGACATTGCCCATCTGGTGGGCGACTGCGACGCGTACTTTTGTTCCTTTGATGTCAATTTCAGCCGATTTAACACCTTGCATACCACGGACATCCATAAAGTTGACGTCTTTTAGATCTTCCTTAGTGATGAGGTAATAGGCTGAACGAAGAGCGGCTTCCATTACACCGCCGGTGACACCGAAGATGGTGCCTGCGCCGGTGTATTCGCCGAGCAGACTGTCAGCTTCTTCTTCCGGCAGGTTTTTGAAGTCGATTCCGGCCTGTTTGATCATGCGTGCCAATTCGCGGGTCGTGATGGAAACATCCACATCCTGGAACCCGGATGCGCCCATGCTTTCACACCGTCCAACCTCGAATTTCTTTGCGGTGCAAGGCATTACAGAAACGACGTACATGTCTTTCGGGTCGATTCCGGCCTTTTCGGCATAGTAGGTCTTGGCCATGGCACCGAGCATCTGCTGCGGCGATTTGGCCGAAGAGAAGTTCGGGATGAAGTCGGTGGCATATTTCTCCATGTAGTCGGTCCATGCCGGACAGCAGGAAGTAATCTGCGGAAGAACACCGCCTTCGGTGACCCGTTTCACAAACTCTGAACCTTCTTCCATAATGGTCAGGTCAGCAGTGAAGTTGGTGTCAAACACCGCATTGAAACCGAGGCGGCGCAGTGCAGTGTAAAGCTGTCCAGTGAGCAGTGCGCCGGGCTCGTAGCCGAAGGCCTCGCCGATGGCAACGCGTACCGCCGGAGCAATCTGGACCACGCAATGCTTCTTATCTTCCTCAATGGCGTTCCACACTTCGCGGGTCTGGTCCTTTTCGTAGATGGCGCCGACGGGGCAGTGCGCAGAACACTGACCGCACTTGATACAGGGACTTTCATCGAGTGTCACGTCAGCTGCCGGGGCAATCCGTGTTTTTTCGCCGCGTCCGATAAATTCGAGAGCCCAGACGCCTTGCATATTCTGACAGACTTTTGCGCAACGTCCGCAGGCGATACATTTTTCGGGGTTAAGCACGATGGAGGTGGTTGAGTTGTCAACCGGCAGATCGCGCAACCGTTTTTCGTACGGCACTTCGCGGATGCCGAATTCTTCCGCCAGGGTTTGCAGTTCGCAGTTCCGGTTGCGGCTGCACTGGAGGCAGTCGTTGGGATGGGTGGAGAGGACCAGTTCGAGCACCGTGCGGCGTACGTTGACGATTTCCGGGTCGTGGGTGATTACTTTCATGCCGGGACCTGCCGGGGTGGCGCAGGCGCGCAGCATTTTCGGCGACCCTGCGACCTTAACGACACAGATACCGCAGGCAGCCCACGGTTCGAGGTCTTGATGATAGCAGAGCGTTGGAATTTTTACGCCGACTTGTTTGGCCGCGTCGATGAGCGAGGTTCCCGGTTTGACCGATACCGGGATTCCATTGATTTCGAGTTCAATCATATTCATGGGTTTCTCCAAAATTAACCTTTTTTGACGGCATCGAATTTACAGGCGGTAAAGCATTGCCCGCATTTGATACATTTTGACTGATCAATGACGTGGACTTTCTTCACTTCGCCGCTGATGCAGGAAACCGGGCACTTGCGTGCGCAGGCGGTGCAACCGACGCATTTCTCTGCATCAATTG
Source organism: uncultured Verrucomicrobiota bacterium (assembly GCA_964398915.1). Classification (GTDB taxonomy): domain Bacteria; phylum Verrucomicrobiota; class Kiritimatiellia; order Kiritimatiellales; family Tichowtungiaceae; genus Tichowtungia. The sequence continues at coordinate 157,271 of CAYNOR010000001.1, read as the reverse complement.
TATAGGTGAGCATCGCTTTGCATTTACCCGCCGGGCACTTTTTGTCCTCGATATGTGCGCGGTATTCCTCTTCGAAATATTTCATAGTCGACATGAACGGATTCGGTGCGGTCTGGCCGAGGCCGCAAAGCGAAGCTTTGCGCATGGCATGGCCGATATCTTTCAGTTTCTGAAGGTCGCCAGCTTCGCCCTGACCTTTGCTGATGCGGTCGAGAATGTTGTAGCAGGTGCGTCCGCCGATTCGGCAGGGTGCGCATTTGCCGCAGGATTCGTCCACCGTGAATTCAAGATAGAATTTGGTGACGTCGATCATACAATCGTCTTCGTCCATAACAATCATTCCGCCCGAACCCATCATGGATCCGATTGCCTGAAGGCTTTCGTAATCGATCGGGGTGTCGAGGAATTCGGGGGTTATGCAGCCGCCGGACGGTCCGCCGGTTTGGGCCGCCTTGAATTTTTTCCCGTTAGCAATTCCGCCGCCGATATCATAAATGATGTCGCGCAATGTGGTGCCCATCGGAACTTCGATCAGTCCGGAGTTGTTGATTTTTCCGGTCAGTGCGAAAACTTTAGTTCCTTTGGACGTTTCGGTGCCGATGCTGCTGAACCATTTGGCTCCTTTGAGCAGAATCACCGGAATATTAGCATAGGTTTCAACGTTATTGATAACGGTCGGCTTGCCCCAGAGTCCTTTGACGGCCGGGAAGGGAGGGCGCGGCACCGGCATGCCGCGATTGCCTTCGATGGACGCGAGCAAAGCGGTTTCTTCGCCGCAGACGAAGGCTCCTGCACCCAGACGGATTTCGATATCAAAACTGAAATCGGTGCCGAGAATCCTGTTTCCGAGCAGACCGTATTCACGGGCCTGAGCCATCGCGGTGTTCAGCCGTTCAATGGCGAGCGGATATTCTGCACGGATATAAATGAAGCCTTTACTGGCACCGACGGTGTATCCGGCAATGGCCATGGCTTCGAGAACCGAGTGGGGGTCTCCTTCAAGAACGCTGCGATCCATGTAGGCGCCCGGGTCACCCTCGTCGGCGTTACAGACAATGTATTTCTGATCCGCAGGCGTATTTTTGGTGAACATCCATTTGCGTCCGGTCGGGAAGCCCGCGCCGCCGCGTCCGCGCAGACCGGAGTCGAGGATTTCCTGCACCACGCTGTCAGGCGTCATGTCAAAAAGCGCCTTTTCGAGTGCGGCGTAACCGTCGCGGGCGATATATTCATCGATAATTTCCGGATTGATCACCGCGCAGTTGCGCAGAACGATACGCAGCTGTTTGCGGTAGAAACTGATGTCGCTGGAACGCGGATCGTTTGCTGCTTTATCTTCCTTGTAGAGCAGACGCTCAACCTTGCGACCTTTGACGATGTGTTCGGTGACGATTTCGTGTGCGTCTTTGGGACCGACTTTGACGTAAAAACTTTCGTCAGGCAGGATTTTCACGATCGGACCCTGCTCGCAGAACCCGAAGCAACCGGTTTTCACCAGCTGAGCTTCGGCTTCTACACCGGCGGCTTTGATTTCTTTTTCAAGCGCTTCGTAGAGCGCTTTGCCTTTGTTGGATTCACACGCGGTTCCCGCGCAGACCAGAATGTAGTTTTTGTATGCCATGGTTATTCAGCCCCTTTGATAATGTCGGTCGAGGGTTTGTCGAAAATATGGTCACTGACCAGTGCTTTTCCCGCCAAATGCTCGCGTACGATACGGCGCGCCGTTTTATCGTCAACGTTGCCGTAAACGACGTGAGGCATGTCGTCGCAGATCACCTCAACAGTCGGTTCAGAGAAACAAAGTCCCATGCAGCCGGTCTGTTTGATGGTTACATCTTCAATGCCGGCCTTGTTCATTTCGTCAAGGAAGGCGTCAAAGACTGCTTTTGCACCGGCGGCGATCCCGCAGGTTCCCATGCCGATTATCACTTCCGCACGTTTGCCATCGGTAGTGCGCTGGGACATGCTCTTTTTCTTTTCGTCGCGCAGCTTGCGCAAATCATCCAGAGTTAACTTTGCCATCGTTTATCCTGCCTTTCTTAAACTTTCTTCCTGCGAGGTGATATAGGTTTTGAGCAGTTTCAGGGTTCCTGCGCTGCATAGATCCCCTAGCGCATCTTTCAGTTCACTGCGGGAAAGTGTGTACCCCTCGCCATATCGTGTTTTTGTAATAGTCAGTTCGTCAGAAACCAGTGTCAGCATCATGGCGGCCGCACCCGCAAAGTCGCCCAGCGGCGGTAAATCCATATGCTGAGCCTTTGCCCGGAAACGAATGACGGTTCCGCGGCCTTCTTGCGATTCGATGGCGGCTTCGCCGCCAGCGGCTTCGGCCGTCTGAAACAGGAAGGGCAGGCCGAGCCCTACGCGACGGTGCGCATGTTTGTGTCCGTCGCTATAAAAGGGATCGATCGCTTTCGCCTGTGTTTCGCTGCTCATGCCTTTGCCGTTATCTTTTACTTCAAATTCAAACATCTCGTCTGTTTCACGGATCACCAGTTCGATCAGCGTGGCGTCTGCTTCAACGGCATTTTGAACAATATCCGTTATCAGATCGCAGAGTGTTGCGTGCACTTATTTTCCCCGGGCCTGTTCCAGAATTTTTTTAAGTTGCGCAGTTTTTACACTGCCGAACACTTCACCGTTGACAGTCATTACCGGGGCCAGACCGCAGCACCCGATGCAACGGACGGCTTCCATCGAAAACTCGCCGTCCGGTGTAACCGTATTGAGACCGACGCCCAGCAGGCGTTCCAGTTCGAGAATAATATCTTCGCCGCCTTTGAGGTAACAGGCGGTGCCCATGCAAACGGCAATGCGGTTGCGGCCCGGTTTGGTGAGTTTGAAAAGATGGTAGAAGGTCATAACGCCGTATATTTTGGCGACGGGAATATCCAGCAGGTCGGCTACTTCGAACGCAATTTCACGCGGGATATATCCGTAATGTTCCTGCACCTGATGCAGTACCATAATCAGATTGCCTTCTTTGCTTTTCCACTCTTTGATAAAGCTGATCAGTTCATTTGTCAGTTTCTGTTTAGGCATGGGATCCTCCAAAATTGAGCACAGAGCGTACTCCCTCGCCAAAACCTTTCAATTAAAATTGTGATAAAAAAGCCATTTTAAATTCAATATAGATAATAATATTGACATTAAAACGCCTAATTTTGTAAAAATATGTGAATTTTATAACAAAAAGACGGAGTGGCAAATGAAAACACAATCTGCCGTTATTGAGCGGTTACTCAAATATCGTGATGTAATGCAAAAAATGAAAGGACTCGGCTTCGTACGGGTCTTTTCGGATAATCTTGCCGATGCCGTGGGCGTTTCGCCGTCGCTGGTGCGTAAAGATTTTTCTATGTTCGGTTTGACCGGCAATAAGCGCGGCGGCTATCCCATGGAATCGCTTATCGAACGATTGAATGTCATTCTCGGTAAAGACCGGAAGCAGAAAATTATCATCATCGGCTGCGGTAAAATGGGGCGTGCGTTGATGAACTATAACGGTTTTCCAAGGGTTGGAATCCGTGTGGCGGCCGGTTTCGACAGTGATCCTGCCTTCGTCGATGAAACGGCGCCTATTCCGATTCTTCACATCAGCAAAATTAAGGATTTTATCACTGAAAAGGGTATCCAGGTGGCCGTGCTGACGGTGCCCGAGTCTTCTGCACAGTCCATTATTGATTCCTTGAAAAAAACCTGTATCAAAGGCGTCATCAATTTCGCGCCGGTTTCATTGCGAAGTTCAGAAAATTTTCTGATTCAGAACATCAATGTGGAGCAGGAGATTGAAAATATTTTTTATCAGATCCATTTTGCAGAGAGTTCATCTCCGGTTATCGAGGAACCTAAATGAAAAAACTTAGTGTCTTTATTGAAGCACTGAATGCTAAAGCGCTGAATGCGCCGTCCGGATGGGAAGATCGTGGTATCAACAGGGTTTTCGCTTCTGATTTGATCAGTGACATTCTGATTACGGAAGGTGAAAACATTCTCCTGATCACGTCTCTGCTCTCCGATCAGATACTGAGGTCCGCCGATATGATCGGAGCTGTCGCTGTGATATTCGTTAATCGCAGAAACATCCCTGCGGCACTCGGGAAGGCCGCCGCGAAACAAGGGGTCCCGCTTTTTCATACATCGCTTCCCAAATTTGAAGCCTGCGTGCGCCTTGGGCCGCTAATGGAGACGGTATGAGCCCCTTACTGCAGCCCGAGCCGGCGGAAAATATGTCCCTGCGCATTCAGGAACTGGCCGGGAATCTTAAAATCCGTGACGTGATGACCCGCAAGGTTTTCGCCGTCACCCGGACCTGCACGATGCGCGATGTGCAGACCATCATGAAAAACAACGCAATCAGCGGCGTGCCGGTTGTTGACGATAAGCATGTGCTAGGTCTGGTCAGCGTGCATGATATTATGAATGCATTTGAGCAAGGCTGGATGCAGGATCCTGTGGCAAAGCATATGGTCACCGGCGTGCGCACACTGGCTGAAGAACAGCCGCTTTCCATCGCCATGTCGGCCTTCAGCAAATTTCCATACCGGCGGTTTCCCGTGGTAAACCGTAATAATGAACTCACCGGTATGCTTACACTGCGTAACATCAACATGGCACTGATTCAGGAGCTTTCCCGTCAGCTGGATATTATTGAAACGGAAAGCGGACGCATCGCTCCGGCAGCCACCTCCGAAACCTGCGTTTTTTACCGGATATACCGGATCGCACGGTATGATTTCGAGTCCGGGGGCAAAGCGTCCGCCGAACTTCGCGAACAGCTTCAGGCCCGCGGTGTAAATCCAAAAATTATCCGTCGGGCGGCCGTTGCCTGCTATGAACTTGAAATAAATATTATTGCCCACTCGTACGGCGGAACCTTGACGCTGCATGTCGACCGCGATCGTGTGCGCATCACCGCAAATGATTTCGGGCCGGGTATTCCCAATATTGAAGACGCCATGACTGAAGGCTACTCCACGGCCAGTGACTGGATCCGCTCGCAGGGGTTTGGCGCCGGCATGGGCCTTCCGAATACGAAACGGCTGTCCGACGAATTTGCCATTCAGTCCGGTGTCGATATGGGCACCATGGTTAAAGCGGTTGTTTATTTGGGAAGTGGCGAGTGATGGTGGCAAGTGGCAAAGGGGAGAACATGAGCAGTGGGAATCTCGAAATTTTTTCCGCATACACAACGATCATAAGTCTAGGGAAACGGGATAAATAGAAATTCCACTTGCCACTCACACTTGCCATTTGTCACCTGTAGCGACGAAGGAGATACAATATGAAAACAAATGAACTGATGTTTCCCGGTCTGCAATGTGTGCAGACCGCTGATGCGGAAATAACCGGCGGCTACACCTCCGATCTGCTCAGTGACGTTATGGCTCATCTCAAAGAAGGCGACGCGCTGATCACCATCCAGGCCCATAAAAACACCATCGCGGTTGCTGCGCTGACCGGTGCTCCTGCCGTTATCTTCTGTCACGGACGGACGGCGTCGTCCGACCTGCTGGATGTTGCCGCCAAAGAAAATATTGCAGTGTTTATTTCATCCGGCAGCCAGTACGAAACCACCTGTGCACTGGCGGAGTGCCTCCGCCATTGAAAGGTGAAATTTGAAACTTGAAACCTGAAATTTTAGTCCGGGAGTGAATAAAAAATCATGCTGATGAAACCATATTTTCAAGTTTCAGGTTTCCAATTTCAGGTTTCAGAATGAAATCTCTCATTGATTTCCACATCCACTCCTGCCTTTCGCCATGCGCCTCGCTTGAAATGTCGCCGCGCACAATCGTTGCGCGATCCAAAGCGGCCGGAATCGACTGCATTGCGCTCACCGACCATAGCTGTGCAGAAAACCTGCCTGCGTTTCATGACGCCTGTGCTGAAGCCGGCATGGCCTGTCTGTACGGGATGGAAGTCTCCACGGCCGAAGAAGCCCATGTTCTCTGCATTTTCGATGACTTGAACCGTGCAATGGATTTTGGACGGATGATTTACAGCCGCCTGCCCGCAAAACCTACCGATCCTGAACTGTTTGGTGACCAGCCGGTCGTCACGGTGGATGAGGAAGTAACACACTTCGTCGAAAAACTTCTGAATGTCGGCACAGACATATCTTTTTTCGACCTTGTGCCGATGGTGCTGAACGCCGGGGCGCTCTGCATTCCTTCGCACATCGACCGCGAAATGTGCGGAGCCATTTCGCACCTGGGATTTCTGCCGGACTTACCGTATGACGCGGTCGAAGTCGTGAAAACGGTCGATCCTGAAATCGCCCGCCGCTGGCCGGTCGTCCGCTTTTCCGACGCGCACCATGTTGACCAGATCGCCCGCCGCTTCACCGAAGTGGAAACCGAAGCCTTCACCGTTCCGGCACTGCGCGCCGCCTTTCAGCGCCTGTGCCTCAACTGATTTTTCCAGATATTGGAAAAAGTCAGAAAATTCTGTCAAAAGGCGGGGCAGGGGATTATTTTTAGCCTCGTATGAAGCCGAAAGTGTATATTGAGACCAGTGTGATCAGCTATCTGACTGCCAGAGCCAGCCGTGATGTCGTTGTTGCCGCCAGACAGGCAATTACTTTGGATTGGTGGGAAAATCATCGGAAACGCTTCGATCTGTTCATCTCCGAACTGGTCGAGGAAGAAATGATGAGAGGCGATCCGGAAGCGGCAGCCCTGCGTTCCGGGAAAGTCGCTGGAATCGAAAGTCTCTATATTACCGAAGGGGCTGAGCAGCTTGCGGGAAAGTTGATGTCTGCCGGGACTGTTCCGGTTGGCAGTGAAGAAGACGCTCTTCATATTGCTGCCGCGTCGGCTCACGGTATGGAATATTTGCTGACATGGAATTTTAAGCACATTAATAATGCTGAAAGGAAGGCGGCCATCATTCGGGTGGTCGAATCTTGCGGGTTTAACTGTCCCGCTCTATGCTCACCCGAAGAACTTGGGGGAATGAACAATGTTTGACGATCCGATTGTTGAGGAAATCCGGCGCTACCGGAAGGAACACGCCGCAAAGTACGGGAATGATATTCACCGTATTTGTGAAGCGCTTCGCGAAAATCAGAAAAAATCCAAGCGCAAGGTCGTCAATTTCGGACCGAAACTGCTGTCCGACCGCAAAGCCTCTGCGTCGCGGAAGAACCGATAGAATACAAAGCCGACCTCGGAAAAACAGAGAAATAGATCTTCGATTTTAGACCTTGGACTTTTGACCTTTAACCTTCGACCCATAAAAAAGGAACCAGAAACTGATAACTTATAACTGAGAACTTATAACTAAATTTTAAATGCGTTAACGCGCATATTGCTTCAACCGAAAACCGCCAATTTTTCAACACCGAAGCGAGATGTACGGAGACGCGCCCCACGTGGGCGCGGCTCCTCGTCTTGTATTTCGGTGTGGGGCTTGGCGGTCCCTCGGTTGAGATATGAGCTTGGAGTCGCGCTCTTTTTTTGTGCGGCCTCCAGGTTCGAACTCGAACCGGAGAAACCGCATGAGTCAGATCAAATCAAAAGAACGGGTTGCCAACCACGGAGAGGTCTTTACCCCCGCATGGATGGTTGAAGCCATGCTCGATCTGGTGAAGGGCGAGACCGAGCGCATTGATTCCCGCTTTCTGGAGCCGGCGTGCGGGGACGGCAACTTTCTCGTTCAGATTTTGCGTCGCAAGCTGGCCGCCGTGGAGCTCAAATACGGCAGATCCGACTTCGAGCGGCATCACTATGCGTTGCTCGCGCTGATGTGCATCTATGGCATCGAACTGCTGACGGACAACATTGCCGACTGTCGCGCAAATTTGCTGGAAATCTTTTCCGACTACTTGAATCTGAATGAGTCGGACGAACTTTATCGCGCCGCGTTCTATGTGTTGTCGCAGAACCTCGTACACGGCGACGCGCTCAAGATGCGCACCCACGATGACCATGCAATCACATTTGCCGAGTGGGGTTATCTGGGCAAGGGCAGATTCCAGCGGCGCGACTTCCGCCTTGATTCTCTGACCCTTTCGTCGGCCTTCAGTGCGGAGGACTCGCTCTTCTCGCAGCTTGGCAAACACGAAATCTTCACCCCCGCCAAGGACTACCCGCCGATGACGGTGAGTGAATTGGCTTCTTCTGCAAAGGAGCTCGGATGAGTACTCAGGCGGCATTTACCTTGCGCGGACGCAACCCGGATGTTTTGACGTGTATCGCCAACCTCTCCAACGACGAGGTCTTCACCCCGCCGGAGTTCGCTAACCGGATGCTGGACACGCTGGCCGACGCATGGGCGGCAGAGAACGGCGGCGCGAATATCTGGGCGGACAAGACGGTGAAGTTTCTCGACCCGTTCACGAAATCGGGCGTGTTCCTGCGTGAGATCACCAGCCGCCTGACCAAGGGGCTGGCGGATGAAATTCCTGATCTCGAAAAGCGAGTCAACCACATCCTGACCAAGCAGGTGTATGGCATCGCCATCACGCAAATCACCAGCCTGCTGGCGCGGCGCAGTGTCTATTGCTCGAAGCACGCCAACGGCGAGCATTCCATTGCGAAGGGCTTTGACGACGATGCCGGCAATATCTGGTTTGAGCGTACCGAGCACACATGGGAAGGCACCAAGTGCGAGTTCTGCGGCGCGCCCAAGGCGATTTTGGATCGCGGGGAAGAACTTGAAAACTATGCCTATGCGTTCATTCACACCGACGACATTAAAACTCGGATGGCCGAGTTGTTTGGAGGAAATATGCAGTTTGACGTGATCATCGGAAACCCGCCGTATCAGATGAAGGGAGGCGCAGGTGGTTCGAGCGATTCATCCATCTATCACCTGTTTGTAGAACAAGCGAAGAGACTTGAGCCAAAGTTTTTGTCTATGGTGGTTCCATCCCGTTGGCTCGTCGGTGGGCGTGGACTGGATGAGTTTCGCAAGGAGATGCTTGGAGGTGGACAGGTTCGCTATCTGATGGACTTTCCCAATTCAGGCGACGCATTTCCTGGGGTTCAGATTAAAGGCGGCGTTTGTTACTTCCTTTGGGAACAGTCATATCGAGGACGCTCGAGCGTGACCACTATTCGAGGTGATGAAGTCGTTGGTCCGACCGATCGTGACCTTAATGAGTTTGACGTGTTTGTCCGAGACCCGCGTGCAGTTAGCATTCTTCAAAAGGTGAGAGCTACTACCTACAAAGGAATGGACGCGCTTATTTCAAATAGAGAGCCGTTCAAATTAGAGTCCAATTTTGCAAATTTCCACAAAACCCAGAAAAAGGGGGATATTGCTCTTTATCGAATCGAGCCGGGTAGGCGCCGAGTTGACTGGGTAGCACGCGCTGAAATAGTTAAAAGCAAGCATCTTATCGACTCGTGGAAGATTTTCGTTCCTAAGGCATACGGCGCGGGCGAGTCGGTGCCGCATCAAATTCTCGGAATACCAATTGTTGCACCACCCCCATCTGTATGTACAGGTTCATTCTTGGCCATTCCGGCTGATTCAGAGGAAGCGATCCGAAGCATCCAGTCGTATTACGCGACCAAGTTCTTCCGGTTTCTTGTCTCACTCCGCAAAATCACTCAGGACGCTTTCAGTCATATGTATTTGTGGGTTCCACAACAGTCATGGGATCGCACATGGACTGATAAGGCGTTGTACAAAAAGTACGGTTTAACCAAGGAACAGATCGATTACATCGAGTCGGTTATTAAGCCTATGGATCTCAGTGCCGAGGGTGATGATGAGTAAAACCATTGAGGAAATCCTTGCGCCGAAACCGGAAGTCCAGCCGCGCATTTACGCCTACTCCATCGCCGACAAGGCGCATACAGGACTCCTCAAGGTGGGCCAAACCACGCGTGACGTGAAGCAGCGCGTTGCCGAACAGCTCAAGACCGCCGCCATCAAAAACTATAAAATCGAGCTGGATGAATTGGCCGAGCGCGACGACGGCACGACCTTCACTGATCACGAGGTGCGCGCAGCCCTCGCCCGGAAGGGCTGCGCGAACACCGAATTGGAATGGATGCGCTGCACACTCAAGGACGTTAAAACTGTTCTCACCGAGTTGCGAACCGGCCAGCGGTTCACCGGTACTCATCACGAGACCTTTGCCATGCGCCGCGAGCAGGTCGATGCGGTGAATAAAACGCACACCTATTTCCATGCTATCTGGAAGGAGGATATGCACGCCGTTCCGCGCTTCCTCTGGAACGCAAAAATGCGTTTTGGCAAGACCTTCACTGCCTACCAACTGGCGAAGAAGCTCGGTGCCAAGCGAGTTCTGGTGGTGACTTTTAAGCCCGCCGTCGAAGATGCGTGGCAGACTGATCTTGAATCTCATGTGGACTTCGACGGCTGGCAGTATCTCTCGCGCTCATCCGGCAGCGATCCGACGCAGATTAACCCCCGGAAGCCGGTCGTTTATTTCGGCTCTTTTCAGGATATGCTTGGCCGCGACAACGCAGGAAACATTAAGCCCAAGAACAAATGGCTCCATGTCGTAAATTGGGATTTGGTCGTCTTCGACGAATACCACTTCGGCGCATGGCGCGAGACGGCCAAGGAGCTGTTCGCAGATGATGAAGAAAAAATCGAAAGAATAGAGACCCAGCTTGATGATGATAAACGCCTAAAGGAGAAGATCGCTGACTTGCAGGAGCCTTTGGAGAGGGAAACGGAGTTTCTGCCCATCACGACCAAAGCCTATCTTTATCTCTCCGGTACGCCATTCAAGGCTTTAGCCACAGGCGAATTCATGGAAGAAGCGATTTTCAACTGGACGTACACCGATGAGCAACGTGCTAAGGAAGATTTCGCAGCGAAGAACCCGGGCCGCCGGAATCCCTACGGCGCACTGCCGCAGATGCGCCTGCTGACTTACCAGATGCCGGATGAACTGCTGGCCATCGCGAGCGCGGGCGAGTTCGACGAATTTGACCTGAATGCGTTTTTTGAGGCGTCCGGCAAGGGCGTGCTGGCGCAGTTCAAGCACAAGAGCGATGTGCAGAAGTGGCTGGATATTATCCGTGGCGGATATACGCCCAGATCAATTGAACATCTAAAGAGCGGCTCGCGCCCGCCGTTCCCGTATTCGGATGTGCGCCTTCTGCCGTATCTGCAACATTCGTTCTGGTTCCTTCCTAATGTTGCATCCTGCCATGCGATGGCGAATCTGCTTTCGGAAAAACACAACACCTTCTGGCGTGACTACAAAGTGATTGTTGCCGCTGGTGCCTCGGCAGGGATCGGGCTGGATGCATTGCCGCCGGTTCGCAAGGCCATCGGGAGCGGATTTGAGACCAAGACGATCACGCTTTCATGCGGCAAGCTGACTACAGGAGTCACCGTTCCGCAGTGGTCATCCATCCTGATGTTGCGCAATCTCAAGTCGCCGGAAACCTATTTTCAGGCCGCATTCCGTGTGCAGTCGCCGTGGTCTATCAAGAACCCGAACGGCGACAACCCGAACGAAGAAGAGATTCTCAAACCCGCCTGCTTTGTTTTCGACTTTGCTCCTACGCGGGCCTTGCGACAGCTATCGCAGTACGGAATCGGCCTGTCACCCAACGAGCCGAATCCGGAGAATGCAGTCAGAGACCTCGTATCGTTCCTGCCCGTACTGGCCTACGACGGCGCAAATATGACGCAAATAGACGCGGGCGGCATTCTTGATATTGCGATGGCCGGTACATCGGCCACCATGCTTGCCAAAAAATGGCAGAGCGCCGTGCTGGTGAACGTAGATAATGGCACTCTGCGCCGCATCCTTGACAATCCCGAGGCAATGGCCGCTGTTGGGCGTATCGAGGGTTGGCGCTCGCTAGGTGATAACATCATCGAGACCATCATCAACAAGAGCGAGAAGATCAAAGATCTGAAAAACAAGGCCAAGGAAAAAGCGCTGACGGCAAAGCAGAAGAAACAGCTCACCGAGGAGGAGAAGGAGTACAAGTCTGAGCGCAAACGGGTTCAGGAGAAGCTGATCAAATTTGCAACGCGCATACCGGCTTTCATGTATTTGACCGACTTCCGTGAACACACATTGCAGGACGTGATTACCAAGATTGAGCCTGAACTGTTCCAGACGGTCACCGGCTTGACGGTGCAGGATTTCCATCTGCTCGTGCGGCTGAAAGTTTTTAACACGGAACAGATGAATCAGGCTGTATTCGCCTTCCGTCGGTACGAAGATGCATCGCTCCGCTACACAGGGATCGAAAGCCATGAGGGGTTGACGCATTACGGTTTGTACGACACGGTGACAGCGAGGGAGTGAGGTGGGCGCAAAAATCTTCCAATCATTGGAAACCAAAAATGATTTTGCCCTCAATGATTTTGCCAGAATTCCAGATATTGGAAAACCCAAGCGAATTTTTTCCAACCCTCGGAACCGATCCGCGTTCATTCGTGACCATCTGCGGTTAAAGTTTCCAAGCTCTAGAATTTTCAGTGTTTTCGGTGTATTCCGTGGTGAAAAATCTTCCAAACCTTGGAAGCCGCTTCTGCATTTTGAACGTGCTCGGAGATCACGTTCCACCTTATTGGCGTTTATTGCCCGTCCATTAGCGGTTCACTTCTCGAAGCTGCGGAGCAGTTTGATTTCGTCGGCCCAGATGGCCGGATCGGGCGTTTCCAGAATCAGCGGGATGCCGTTGAACCGTTCGTCGGCCATCAGGAATTTGAAACAGTCGATGCCGATGAATCCTTTGCCGAGGCTTTCGTGACGATCCACCCGTGAGCCGAGTTCTTTTTTCGAGTCGTTCAGGTGCATTCCCTTCAAATACTTGAAGCCAACCACCTTGCCGAACTCTTCAAATGTTGCCGCGAACACTTTTTCAGTACGCAGGTCGTAACCCGCCGTGAAGGCATGACAGGTATCAATGCAGATGCCGACGCGTGTTTTGTCTTTAACCTGTTCAATCATTCCGGCGAGCTGTTCAAACCGATAGCCCATGTTCGTCCCTTGTCCGGCCGTATTTTCAATGACTGCGGTGACGCCTTTGGTTTTTGCCAGCGCGAGATTGATTGATTCGGCGATCAGCGCGATACATTCGCTTTCGGAGCACTTGCCCAAATGACTGCCGGGGTGAAAATTCAGCCGGTCGAGTCCAAGCTGTTCGCAGCGCTGCATTTCATCCAGAAACGCGGTGCGTGACTTTTCGAGTCCCTCCGGATCCGGACTGCCGAGATTGATCAGGTAACTGTCGTGCGGGAGAATCTGCGCGGCAGTAAAAGCGCCCGTACAGTTCTGCTCAAAGGCTTTAATGCTTCCGCCGGAGAGCGGGGCGGCGGTCCATTGTTTCTGGTTTTTTGTAAACAGGGCAAAGGCATTGGCGCCGATGGCTTTGGCGTTCAGCGGGGCATTTTCAACTCCGCCGCTGGCGCTGACATGGGCTCCGATCCACTTTTTTTCTAACGGGTTCATATCACTATCCACCAACTATTTCTGCTATCGGGCTTAGATCATCAGAATTATTTTGTCCTAAATTATTTTGATCATATTCTTTCGGTTGCAGCTTCGCCGCGCCTGGATATCAGCGGCTCGTGTAGAGTTTTTCAATGTATTGTTTTGCACTGTCGGCCCAAAGGAAGCGCGCCGATGCGGCGGCGTTGCAGACGGCCTGCCATTTTTCCGGCTCGGCAGCACGTAGATGCAGTGCCGCTTTGAGTGTCGCGGCCATTGCATCAACTTGTGTGTGAATGGTGGAGCCCTCGAATCCAAAGCCGTTCACGCCGGGCCAAACGGTGTCGCGCAGTCCGCCGGTACGGTGAACAAGGCATGGCTGGCCTTCGCGCATGGCGATCATCTGCCCGATGCCGCAAGGCTCAAAGGAGCTGGGCATGAGGAAAAGATGGCCTGAGGCATAGAGGTTTTCCGCGACTTTATTGGAATAGTTGCTGAGGAAAATAAAATTACTGTGCATTGCCGCGGTTTCAGCGAGGAAGGACTCGGTGTCGCGGTCGCCGGTGCCGAGCAGTATGTAGAGACCTTTCGGGCCTATCGTATTCAGAATTTTTTCTAATCCGGAAACGCCGTCGGAGCCGGGCGCCTTCAGCAGCAGCATTTTCTGGTCGACGACACGGCTGATGCTGGTTGCAATAAACTCCGGTTTGAAACGGGCGGATTCGATTTTTTCCAACCGTTGGAATGCGATAGCGTCCGCGAAGGAGAGGGCGGTGCGGCGCGAGGCCCAGCGGGCCGCTTCGGCTTTTATCAGCGAGAGGAGCGGTTTGATTCCGCTTTTCGCAGTCCGGTTCGCCGGATATTCACATCCGTTGAGAATACCGTGCAGACGTCCCTCCGCCACCGCACGCTGCAAATCGCGGTCAAGACCTTCACCGCCGAAAAACTGAGGCGGACGGCTGGGTTCGAGAATTTCGCGGGCGTAGGTCGGTGAAACGGTATGGACGGCATCCGCCAGCCGGATGCCGATGACCATGGGGTTGATGCAGTCGGTCCAGCGCGGATCGCGCAGTTCGCCTGGAATTTCCTCACCAAAGTGGATTTCCGGATACCAGCTTTCGAGGGATGAACGGTCGCCGCTGAGCGGGCGGATACCCTGCAGGGCGAGGTTGTGAATGGTGTAAACGGTGCGCAGTTTTTTCAGTGCGGCGGCAGAGGGATCATACTTGCGCAGCAGGAGCAGGAAGGCCGCGTGCCAGTCGTGCAGATGTAGAATATTCAGCGGACCGAAGAGGTTTTCGTTAACGGCGGCGGCGACGGCGGCACAGAAGCAGGCGAATTTTGTGGCGTCGGTGGCAAAGGGACGGCCCAGCGGGTCGTTACTATAAATGTCGTACTGTTCTTTTTCGCTGTTGTAGTGAAGAAAGGCGGGATGATCGATGACGTAGTGCAAAGAATTCTCTGCGGCAGCGGTGCGCGGGCGGATCCGGTAGAGTGCGGCGTGATCCGGATGACCTGCGAAGGTGAAGTTGATGGTGGCAACGCGGGTAGAGCCGTCGAGTTCGTGCAGAAAACCGTACGAAGGGGTAACGATGGAGGTCTTGCAGCCCTGATCGGCCAGTGCGGACGGTATATCGCGGATGACATCGCCGATTCCGCCGACTTTACAGCGGGCGATCCCATCGTTTTCTGCGGAAACCATTAAAATATTCAGCGAATTACTCATGGGAAGTGAAGGTATCAGACCGGTTTGCCGGCGGAAAGCGGCTTTTTCCGGTTTGGGAAAGCTGGGTTCTGCGCGGTTACCCTGAAAATAATTCAAAAAATTGTCCTGTTTTTCGTTTATCGTCTTATCAGATGCAAAAATGCATCTTATTTTTAGCATAAAATTATTATAATTCTCTTGATGAATTAAAAATAGGTGGTAGTTTTTGTGAAGATTTTTGTGTTGATAGTATTTCTAGGAGAAAATGATGGATAAAACAGTCATTGATGGCGGGCAGGCACTCATTAAGTCCCTGGAGGCGGAAGGCGTTGAGTATATCTTCGGATATTCCGGCGGTTCGGTTATTCCGATTTTCGATGCGATGATCACGGCACCCAGCAAAATTAAGTTTGTACTGGTTCGTCATGAGCAGGGCGCGGCTCATATGGCCGACGGCTACGCCCGTGCCACCGGTAAACCGGCGGTCACGCTCGTCACCAGCGGCCCCGGTGCCACCAACGTGATTACCGGTATTATGACCGCTCAAATGGATTCCGTTCCGATGATTGTTCTGACCGGGCAGTCTGTTTCGTGGATGATCGGCAAGGATGCGTTTCAGGAAGCGGACATTTTCGGCATGACCATGCCGGTTGTTAAGCACAGCTACCTGCTCAAATCCACCAACGATATCCCGCGCACGATCCGCGAGGCGTTCCATATCGCCACGACCGGACGCCCTGGTCCGGTTCTGATTGATATTCCCAAGGACATGAGCGCGGGGCCGTTCACCGGAGATCTGCACGCCGAAATGGATATCCCCGGCTACAAATCGCATTCCGGAGAGATCGATGTCGCCAAGGTCAAAGAAATTGCCGAGGCCATCAGTAAATCACAGCGGCCTGTCATTCTGGCAGGACACGGTGTTCTGATTTCCGGCGGACACAACGAACTGCGTGCGCTGGCTGAGAAAATGAACGCGCCGGTCACCACGACACTGCTGGGTAAGGGCGCGTTTCCGGAAACGCATAAACTGTCGCTCGGCTGGCTTGGAATGCACGGCACGGCCTATGCCAATAAAGCCATGTGCGAATGCGACCTCCTGCTGAACATCGGCTCGCGGTTTGACGATCGGATCATCGGCGACCCGAAATTCTTCTGCAAAGAAGCCACCATTATCCACGTTGACATTGATCCGGCGGAAATTGGTAAAATGATCCAACCGCAACTTCACTGCATCGCTGACGCGAAACGTTTCATTGAAGAACTCAGCAAGCATGTTGGCAAACTCAATACCGGCGAGTGGCTGAAAACGCTCGACGGCTGGAAGCAGAAATATCCGCTCAAATTCAAGCGGCAGGGCAACCTGAAAATGCAGCACGTCATTGACGAGTTCTATGAACTTTCCAACGGCAAAGCCGTTGTCGTAACCGACGTCGGCCAGCACCAGATGTGGGCGGCTCAGTTCTACAAAACGGATGCACCGAACAACTTTCTCAGCTCCGGCGGCGCAGGGACCATGGGCTTTGGCGTGCCGGCGGCCATCGGTGCGCAGTTCGGACGTCCGAAAGACACCGTTATCGCATTTTGCGGCGACGGCGGCTTCCAGATGACCGAATTCGAACTGGCAACCGCCGCGCTTCATAAACTGCCGATCAAGTTTGTTGTTCTCAATAACCACTACCTCGGCATGGTTCGTCAGTGGCAGGAGTTGTTTTATGAAGACCGCACCAGCGGCGTCGATCTGGAAGGTAATCCCGATTTCGTCAAACTGGCCGACGCCTACGGCATCAAAGGCTTCAATCTGCGCCGCCCAGGCGATGTCAAACGCATCGTCAAAGCCGCGCTGGCCTACAACAAAGGGCCGTGCCTCATCAACTGCGAAGTCGAAAAGACCGACAACGTTTTCCCGATGATTCCCGCCGGAAAACGCATCGAAGCCATGATTATTGAAGCGCCTAAAGCGGGCGGCAAGAAACTCGAAAAACCGACCGGTTCAACCTAATCGGTCAAAGGTCGGAAGGTCAAAGGTCCAAAGTCTTTGGCTCCCGACATTCAGACTTTCGACTTTTAGACTTTAGACAAAACGGAGTTACAAAATGATCAATACAAAACCGATCCACACATTGAGTGTTTACGTCACCAACAAGCCCGGCGTTCTGGCTCGTATCGCGCAGACCTTCTCGCGGCGCGGCTATAACATCGAATCGCTCGTCGTTTCGCCTGCCATGGACGGACATTTTTCGCGCATGACCATCGGTGTCAGCGGCGAGGCCGACGGTCTCGACCAGATCATCAGGCAGGTCAGCAAGCTGATTGACGTACTGCGTTGCACCGATCACACCTTTGACGACGCTGTTGTCAAAGAAATGGGTCTCATCAAAATTTCCGTTGGCGCGGAAGAGCGCGGTGAAGCATTGCAGATTGCTGAACATTTCGGCTGCAAAACCGTCGACCTCACCGAAACCTCGATGATTCTGCAGGCCGTCGGCGATCCGTCGAAAATCGATGCGCTCGTTGAGATGATTGAAAAATTCAAGATCATCGAACTCGTTCGCACCGGCAAAGTCCTGCTGGCCCGCGGCGCGCAGACGACCTGAACGGCGCGGCGGATCCGCGCCGGAATTTCAGGTTTCAAGTTTCATATTTCAGGTTTCAATGAAGACGCTCCTGATAACTCCGCCATTATTGCAGCCGAATACACCGTATGCGGCCGTGCCGATGCTCACCGCGTGGCTCCGCTCACAGGGGCACGACGCGGTGCAGGCTGATCTGTCGCTGGAACTATTACTCAAGTTGTTTTCATCTGAAGGACTTTCGCATCTTCATCTCGATGAAGAATATTCTGCCGTCATCAGCGATGTAATGGAGTTTTTGCAGGATCGCAATCCGTCGCTGGCAAAACGCTTTGCTAAACGCGGCGCGCTTCCTGAAGGACAGCACCTCGCCCGCGCCTATGAACAGGAAAAACGGTTCGGCTGGAATTTCCGGGGTTTGGAAAAACACGATCGCGCCCGCTATCTGTGCAGTCTGTTTCTTGACGATATCGCCGAGGCCGCCGCACGGCTCGACCCGTATTTCGGCTTTTCCCGCTACGCCGAACAGCTTGCGGCTTCTCTTCCGGACTTTGGAAAGATTCAAGAAGCTCTGGAGTCCAAGGCAGGCTGGAAGCCTGCGATACGTACCGCAGGCTTCCAGCCTGCCTTGCTCTTTTTAAACTGGCTGGACGAACTGACCGACGCGCAGATTGAAAAACACAATCCGCAACTGGTTGGAATAACCGTTCCGTTTCCCGGCTGTCTGTTCGGTGCGCTTTGCATTGCAAGCCGGATTAAACAGACCCGTCCAACGATTCGCATTGTGCTGGGTGGCGGTTATGCCAACACCGAACTGCGAGAGCTGACCGATTCAACGATTTTCGATTATGTCGATTTCATCACGCTCGACAGCGGGATGCTTCCGTTGATGAGAATTGCCGAAGGCGCAGGAACGGAAAGGTATGCGCGTACGTTTGTCCGTGAGAATGGAACCGTTCGTTTCTACGACAGCGGCGAACCGCCGGTTGCGCACGACAAACTTCCGCCGCCGGTTTATGACGGACTGCCGCTCGACCGCTACTTCGGTCTGTTTGAAGTGCTCAATCCTGTCACGCGACTTTGGTCGGACGGACGCTGGAACAAGCTGGTGCTGGCGCACGGATGCAACTGGAGCCGGTGCGCGTTCTGCGACACCTCCATCGATTATATCTGCCGCTACGATCCGGCGCGTCCGTCTACCGTCTGCGATTGGATGGAATCGGTTATCGCCGCGACCGGCTTTAACGGATTCCATTTTGTCGACGAAGCCCTGCCGCCCGCGCTGCTCGACGGACTGTGCGACGAAATCCTGCGCCGCGGACTCAACGTCGAGTGGTGGGGCAATATCCGCTTTGAAAAACGGCTGACGAATCCACTGATCGAAAAGATGGCCGCCGCCGGATGTATCGCCGTCACCGGAGGACTCGAAACCTGCTGTGACCGCACGCTCAAGCTGATGAACAAAGGCATCACCGTCGCCGGAGCGGAAGAAGTGCTGGAGAATCTATCGGATGCGGGCATCATGACGCACGCCTATTTGATGTACGGCTTTCCGACGCAGACGCTGGACGAAACCTTCCAGGGGTTGGAAACCGTTCGGCTTCTGATGGAAGAGGGCGTTTTGCATTCGGCTTACTGGCACCGCTTCGCGCTGACGGCGCACAGCGAGATCGCCCGTGAACCGGAACGGTTTGGAATTAAACTTCTGCCGGAAACGTCCGGCGGATTCGCCCGCAACGAAATCCCGTTCGACGGACAGTTTGATTACGACCTCGCCGCCACCGGCGAAGCTCTCCGCACCGCCACATACAACTACCAGCACGGCACCGGCTTCGATGTTCCGGTTAAAGAGTGGTTGGAATAAAGATCGAACACCATATCCATATCCAACACCATATCCTTTCGTAACCGGCGGATTTTGATATTGTGAATCAGTCTCAAGTTTGCTTCCATTCACCGCATGGTGAGTCGCCGGAGTTTAACTTTGGTTTTGAATTCAAGTGAGAGGCGTTATCTAACGGATTCAGGAACAAGAAGGAGGATACTGAAAATGAAAACAAAGAGAATCGGCTTGGTTTTGTCGGTCGCTGCTTTGTGGTGGATAACTGGCGAAATATGCGTGCAGGCGGGTGATGCACTGCGTCCTGGAGACCAGCTAAAGCCAAACGAAAAAATCACTTCGCCCAACGGACAATTCACGCTGATCTATCAAGGCGACGGGAATCTAGTGGTTTACGGCCCCAATTCTTCAGTAATGTGGGCTACATACAAGGGGTCCTCCCCCGGAATGTTCACAATGAAGGGCGACGGCAACGCGGTCGTATATGATGCATCGGGCGCGGCGATATGGGCGAATGACAAAAGTGGAAATCCAGGCTCATATCTTCAGATGCAGGACGACGGCAATTTGGTCGAATACAATGCGCAGGACAAACCCATCTGGGCCTCACGTGCGTGTGATACACTGCGTTCTGGAGACCAGCTAAAGCCAAACGAAAAAATCACTTCGGCCAACGGACAATTCACGCTGATCTATCAAGGCGACGGGAATCTAGTGGTTTACGGCCCCAATTCTTCAGTAATGTGGGCTACATACAAGGGGTCCTCCCCCGGAATGTTCACAATGAAGGGCGACGGCAACGCGGTCGTATATGATGCATCGGGCGCGGCGATATGGGCGAATGACAAAAGTGGAAATCCAGGCTCATATCTTCAGATGCAGGACGACGGCAATTTGGTCGAATACAATGCGCAGAACAAACCTGTCTGGGCGTCACAAGGTGGATTGTAAAATAGCCGAAAAGGGGCCGATGGATTTTAGGTAATCCCAAGAACATCGGCTAATCCTTATCTCCAATCAAACCTGAGAGGCGGGATATCGTTAGCAGGACGGCGGGTGGGTGGCAAAGAGTTTATCGGGAAAGGTGCGGAAAAGGTGCGGGGAAAGCGCCAAAGAAGCAAAGAGACAAAGGCACACAGTCATCGGGCGCAAAGGGTTCTTTTGTAGCCGCGATCCTTGACCTCGGTTCCGCGATCAGGGATCGCGGCTACAATTCTCTGCGATCTCCGCGCCTCTGCGAGGAATCTTTTATTTAATGCAGGCGGCTTCGATGTTCCGGTTATGGATTGGCTGGGGTGAGGGAGAGTTTTCCTCGCAGAGCAGAGAACGCCAAGAATTTTGACAGGATAACAGGATCGACAGGGTGATTTTTCGCTACGCCGGACAGAGTGCTGCCTCACTTCGAAGTTTTGTAAAAATTAAAGAGGCCGGAGCGCTTTTGAAAGAATTTCCTCTGCGATCTCCGCGCCTTCCTGACTCGGCGGAGCCTCCGGCGAAGACGGTTGCGAGGAATCTTTTATTGAATACAGTCGGGTTTGATGTTCCGGTTATCATTGCCGTGTTTTTTTGTACGGTTTGTGGTATAGCCTCCGGACATGAAGAGCTTTTACAGATTGCCGCTGGGGTGTTTCACGGCGTTGTTACTGGCGATTGTTGTCTGGGTGGCGCTGCAGTTTGTTTTACTGCCGTCTTTGGAGAAAGATGCAAATCGTGAAGGCCATAAGTTCAAGGACTACATCAGCCGGCTGTTTTACGGCCGTTAATTTTTATCATGAAGCAATTTGTAAAATGGGTGATCAGTGGATCGGTGGCATTGGTGCTGGCCGGTTTGGCCGTGTTGCAGATGCTGGCACTCTTTTCAGGAGTGATAGAGTATAAGTCGGGGGAAAAATCAGCCCCACGGTCATTTGCTGATAAAATTCAACTGCTGAAAGATTTTTTTGAACCTCCTGTTCGTCAACCGGAATCAGTCCGCCTTGTTCAAATTTCCAATCTGCCTACCCAACGTCGCCTGGTGCTTCCGGAGGCTGAATTAACGGCGGCAGAGCAAGCGGTCAAGCAGAAGCTGGAGGCCTTGCTGTTATCCAGAGCGCCGACGCACCGACTGGTGTACGATGGCGGTAAGACCTTAAACGGGCGGCTGGTGGAAGATCATCCTGACTATATTGTATTTTCAGAAAAGTATGGCGAAAGTGGCGAAATGAGAGCCAATTTTTCCCGTGATCGGATTGTTCGGCTTGAAACCTGTTCGGTGCAGCCGCCAGTCGTGAGCCGTCGCGATGTCCGGTTCTGCATGGATTTTCCGGGCAAGCATTTCTACAAAAGCCCGCCGTACACCATTCTGACGGAAGAGTCATTTTTCGCCATTGAGCATATCGTTGAACAGTTACAAAATCTCAATGTGCAGATATTGGAACAGTTTGATCTGCGGATTACAACGTCCAGGCAGAGAAGTGATGTTCAACTGCTCATCTTCTCCAATCTGGATGAGTATTCGGTTTACTGTGATCGCTACGCACCTGAACTGAAAAGCAACTTGGGTTTTTATAGTCACGCCATGGATCGCATGGTGGTTTGTCATCAGAGTGATGCGGGCTGGGTGAAAAAAAGCGAAATGCAAATTAGAGCTGTCGAGAAGCAGTACGGAGTTAAGCTGCAGACGGCGAGCGAAAGAGAACGGTTGAGCCAGTGGAGGAGTGATGCGCAGGGCAAACTGCTGGCGCAGGCCAATGAGGCTACACAGTCCGCAATCCGTCATGAAGGGGCTCACCAATTATTTTTCACGCTCGGCATCCAGTGTTCTGCACAAAGCGGGCGGGGTTGGCTTACCGAAGGGTTGGCAACATTCTGTGAAACCGAAAAAGTCGGGCAGATCAATCGCGGACGCATTGCAGAATTGAAATCGGCGCTGGCGGGCCGGACACTGATTCCGCTGCGTGAGCTGATGACATTGCCGCGTTGTGAAAACTCGTTGGCGTACTCCGAATCGTGGTCGCTCACGTATATGATGATGCAACCGGAATACCGTTCCGGGTTTTTGGCCTACATGGACTGGGTTCGCAACCATCCTGAGTTATCCGGCGCTGACCCCGTTCAGGAACTTTGCCGTTATATTTTCCTTCAGCCGGCGGAGCTTGAATTGCGCTGGAGAGCGTATCTTATTGAACTGATCAGCAGGTAACTATGATTTCTCAAGACGTAATCATCATTGGCGGCGGGGCGGCGGGTGTTTTTGCTGCGGCGGTTCTGGCCGAAGAAGCACCCGGGCTGAAGGTGCTTGTGCTGGAAAAAGGTTCGCGGCCGTTGGCGAAAGTCCGTGTTTCCGGGGGCGGGCGTTGCAATTTGACGCATCAATGCGCCGATATTCGCGAGTTCGTGAAGAATTATCCGCGCGGCGGCGCGGAGTTGATCGGCCCGTTTCATCGTTTTGGTCCGGACGAAACCGTTGCATGGTTCGAGTCGCACGGTGTTCCGCTGGTGACGCTGGACGACGGCTGTCTTTTTCCTGAGTCCGACACGTCGGAAGATGTGATTAATGCACTGCTCAGAACCGGCGTGAATATTCAGACAAACGCAGAAGTTTCCCGCGTCACTCGCTTGCACTCGCAAGCGGCTGGCAAAGTATGGAAGTTTGACGGCGGGTTTAACGTCAAGCTGGCGAATGGAGAACAGCTCGCCTGTAAAAAACTGTTGGTAGCGACCGGCGGCGGCGAGTTTATCGAAGGACTCGGTCATACGATTGAACCGTGTCTGCCGTCGCTTTTCACCTTTAAGACCTCGGATAAGGATTTTACCGCACTGGCCGGAATTGTGGTGGAAGGTGTCCGCGTCAGTGCGCCGGGACTAAAAGCCGACGGCGCGTTGCTGATTACGCACGGTGGCGTCAGCGGTCCGGCGGTTCTGCGTCTTTCATCGTTCGGTGCGCGCAGTCTGGCGGAAAATGCTTACCGCTTTGATATGAAGATCAACTGGCTTCCGGCGCAGAGCGAGGAGCAGATTTTCCAAACTTTGGAAAAATTCCGCGCTGATTCACCGCGCAAGCAGGTTGGAACGTGGTCGCCGGTCGGACTTTCTTCCAGACTTTGGAAACTGCTGATTGCCCGCGCCGGTGTGGACGAAACGCGCGAGTGGGGCGCGTGTCCGCTTAAGGCATTACGGCATATCGCGGCACAGGTCGGCGGCTTTATTCTTCCAATCACTGGAAAAAATCCGCACCGCGAGGAGTTCGTCACCTGCGGCGGCATCCGGCTTAAAGAGGTGAATTTCCAGACGATGGAAAGCCGGATTCAGCCGGGACTTTATTTTGCCGGGGAAGTGCTCGATATCGACGCGCTGACCGGTGGCTTCAATCTGCAGGCCGCGTGGACAACCGGCTATCTGGCCGCGCAGTCACTGCGGGGTTGATCTGGTGAACTTCAGCGGTTCGGTGAACAGGAATGGATTCTGCCGGTGAAGTTCGATGTCTTTCATCAGTTCTTCCGTGGTCCGGCATTTGGCGGAGACGACTTCCGGATTGAGGCGGCAAACGGACAGTCCTTCAGGGGTTAGTGAGTATTTGAAGAAGGAATAGAGCGTTTTCTCGTTATCTTTCATTGCGAGCTGAATCAGGTTCAGGTCGTTCGCTTTAACTTCAAATCCGTTGAAGGTGAGTGTGTCACTGCCTATCGTGTAGATGACGAGGTAGTCGGTGCCTGAGATTTTGATTTCCATCGAAACAGGTTTTTCGTCTGTCAGTTGTCCGGCCCAGGTTCCGGCCAGCGCCGGATTGGCCGGTGCGGACGGCGTTTGGCTGAGCGGAACTTCGTAGTCGCATCCAGCGAGCAGCAGCAGAATCGCGGGCAGTATCAGTTTTTTCATTTTCCTCCTTTTACCGGTCAGGGCAGGTCGTATTCTTTTTTCATCCAGTCGATGGCCATGTCGGCCAGCGGTTGCGTTAGAATGGCGGTTTCATTTTGATAGATTTCAATGTGATATTTTTGAATCCGTTCGACAACGAACTGCGCCTGATAAGCTACGTTATCGCGATTGCCGTTACCGAGTAAGACATAAGCGCGCAGTTCCTGGTTTTTGCGGAGCAGGTTCAGTGCGATACCGTTTTGCTGGAGGCCGCTGAAATCCGGTTCCTGCAGGATAATGCCGGCAACGGGGCGCATGGTGGCAAAGATGGTTGCTGGAATCCGCCCTGCAATGAAACGGTAGTCTTTGGCGATGCGGAAGCGGGCAGTTGCGTCGTCATAGGCCGCGAGGAAGCTTCCATTCATCATTTTTCCAACCGGCGGACGGCTTACTTCGTGCAGGATCACGGTTATCCATTTTTCTTTACGGATGCGATCTTTAACGCCATCCCAGAGGGTAGGCGATTCAAGGAAAAGGCACGGATAGAACCGGCTGTCGGAGTTGTGATAGCCTTGGGGAATATACACATCATACTGCGAATCGCCGGTTGCGGGGCGGATCGATTCGGGCAGGTAATTCCAGTTTTCAGTGGTACTGCCGGTGCAGTTGATCTGAACGATAGCGTCCTCCGGATAGAGCAAAATCTGTTGTTTTCGTTCTGCTTCTTCTGCCGCCCGGATTTCTTTGGCCCGTACAGCCCGTTCTTCAGCTTTCTGCGCGTACTCCTGTGAAAGGTCGATTCCAATCACCTTTCCGCTTTGCAAGGTCACGGTGCCGGTTTTGAATAGGAGAATTTCTTTTCCGTCACGCTGCATTGAACCGCTGGGCTCGCCCAGTTCCGCCAGAACCGCTGCGCGCGGAATTCCTTTTTCGATGCCGCCGGCGAGCGAATGGATGAGCAGAAGGCCAAGAAATAGACGCCGTTTCATGCCGCCGACTTTACTGAATAGGCCGGTGGACAGCAAGGGAAGATAAAATTTGCGGGCGGGTGGCGTGAGCAGTTGACTTCGTGCGGCGGATTGCTTACAAGCCGGAGCTATAATTCAACGGGTTGTGAATGGATAAAAGGTCAGTCAAAAAAGTTGTACTTCCAATGTGTTTGCTTGCGCTTCTTTCTGCGGGAAGCGGGTGCTGTAATTTCTATCAGCTGGAAGGAAACGGAGCCAAACCAAAGGCCGCATGGGCTGACTATCTGCCTAGAGCGACTGAACAGCAATTGGACGGAATTCGGGTGGATGCCGCGACCAGTGATGTGACCATTCTGTTTGATCGCGGAGACTACGGCGGATACAAAGTTAAACTCCATCGGGAATTCAAATGGAGATTCCCCGTTGGTCCCTATCACGAACGTTCGTTCTGGCTTCCGGACAGTAAACGCGCCGGACGCAGTCTGTGTATGGAGCTGGACTGCTGGGGAACCGAACTGCTGCCCTATATGGTCGGTTTGTTTACGGGCGGAAGCTCCAAGGTCTATGATTTCCCGCGCGGAGACTGCATTGCCTATCAGCGGTTTATGCGGGCCGGTATCATTCCGCTGCTGGCGTATGAGTCCAGCGTACTGCCGGTTATCAACGACGGAACACTGCCTCCCGGCGGGCCGAATGTCATGTCGCCCCAGTCGCTTTGCGAGATTTCTACCTCGCTGGAAGGAATCAAACTGGATCAGATGGGCGACTACTATTTCTGGCCCGCCACGCCGTTGAGCCGGCAGAAATATGATCGACTCACCTCATATTATTTTCTCTGCGGCCTGCTGGCTTTCGGTCAGAAAAATGAGCGGGCGTATATGCAGATCGCCTGGTGCCCGATCAAGCTTTGGTCCCTCGAAGAGGAACCGCCGCTCAAACGGGTTATGTCACGCTTCAATTAGCCCAGCGGCAGAACAGTCCGTCCGTACACTTCGTTGAGAACCTGAGCCATACCGGTGTAGATGGCGGAGAATCCGCAGATGAGACCCTCGTAACCCGCGATTGTTTTGAGCAGCGGATTTTCCAGCGCATCGCCGATGGCGAGCAGGGCAAAGAGGATAACCAGTGTTCCGAAAACGATTTGCAGAGCACGGGAAAGTTTCAGCGTTCCGATAAACATCAGCAGGGTGAAGAATCCCCATACCCCGAGAAAGCCGGCCATCGCCGTGCCGGAGGCCGGAGCGCTCCAGCCGAATTTCGGCAGAACGATCAGTGCGACGAGCGTGAGCCAGAAAAATCCGTAGGAGATGAATGCCGTGGTGCCGAACGTGTTGTTCTTTTTCCATTCCATGATGCCAGCGATAACCTGAGCGGTTCCGCCGTAGAAAATACCCATGGCGAGAATCATTGTATTGAGTTCATAAAGCCCGGCGTTATGCAGATTCAGCAGAACGGTCGTCATGCCGAAGGCCAGCAGGCCGAGCGGAGCGGGATTGGCGGTGTTGTCTTTAATCGTCATGGAGTCGGTACACATGTTTTTCTTCCTGATGGTTATGGTTTAAAGGACGGGTCGTTTTTTCCCTGAAGAAGTCTCCGGGCATGTTCAAGTGCGTGGGCGACATCTTTATGGAAATTGGCGTGTCCGATTTTTTCGATCAGTTTTGCTTTTTTCATGGCATCGATCGGTTGTTTGTGGACGCCGGAAAGTAATAATGTGGTGCCGTCGCGGTGCGCCGCTGTGACTACGCCTTCCAGCGCCCGCAGGCCGGTGGCATCAATGACTGGAACATTCCTCATGCGCAGAATGAGAATTTTTGGCATTTTAATTTTGCTGATTTCATCCTGAAACATGCTGGCGGCGCCGAAAAAGAAGGGGCCGTTGATTTCAAAAACTTCTACACCCTTCGGTACGTTGAAGCGTGTCAGGGCGTTCGGGTCGTTTTTGTTAGCCGATTCATCATCCAGATTAATAATGCCGGCGGTGGTCACCGTTTCCATGCGGCGCATGAAAAGCAAAGCGGAAAGTACCACGCCGGTCTGAATGGCGACCGTCAGGTCGGCAAAAACGGTCAGCAGAAAGACGGTCAGCAGGACAAGCACGTCACTGCGCGGGCTGTAGAAGAGTTTTACGAAGAAGTGCCACTCGCTCATGTTGTAAGCGACGATCAGCAGGACGGCGGCCAGTGCACTCATCGGAATCAGTGCGGCGTAACGCCCGAAAAAGAGCAGAATCAACAGCAGCGTAATGGCGTGAACGATTCCGGCCAGCGGGGTCGTCCCTCCGTTTTTAATATTTGTCGCCGTGCGGGCGATTGCGCCGGTCGCAGGAATGCACCCGAAAAGCGGGCCGACAACATTGGCGATTCCCTGCGCGACCAGTTCCATATTAGAGCGGTGCTTCTGGCCGGTCATCCCGTCGGCCACCACAGCAGAGAGCAGTGATTCAATTCCGGCCAGCAGCGCAATGGTCAGTGCCGGCGCGAAGAGGCCGCGCATCAACTCTAAACTGATGGGAGGGAAAGCAAAGGCCGGCAGATGGTTCGGGACAGCACCGAAGCGGCTGCCGATGGTTTCGACCGGAAGTTTCAGCAGGGTGACCAGCAGTGTGGTGACGAGAATGGCAATCAGCGAGCCGGGGACGCGGCGGGTGACTTTCGGCCAGACGATCATAATCAACAGCGCCAGCAGTCCAAGTCCGGCAGAGAGCGGATCAATCAGGTTAAGATTTGAGCCGATCGCTTCGATTTTTCCGATGAATTCGCTCGGGAATTTTTCCAGATTCATACCGAGGAAGGCGGGAATCTGTGTGACGGCAATAATGACGGCAATCCCGGTGGTGAAGCCGATGATGAGCGGGTAGGGCAGATATTTAAGAACTGAACCAAGGCGGCAGACACCCATCAGAACCAGCATAACGCCCGCCATCAGCGTGGCGACGGTCAGTCCGGCCACGCCGTACTGCTGGACGATCCCGTAAACAATGACGATAAATGCGCCGGTCGGTCCGCCGATCTGTACACGGCTGCCGCTGAAAAATGAAATGATAAATCCAGTGATGATGGCGGTATAGAGTCCCTGTTCCGGTTTGACGCCCGAAGCAATGGCGAAGGCAATCGCGAGCGGCAGGGCGACGATACCGGTGATGAGTCCAGCGGTCAGATCGTTGGAAAAATGTTTCAGCGAATAGCCGGAACGGTAGCAGGTAAAAATCTGTGGAATCAGCCGTGAATGCATGGAACTCCTTTTTGGTCGCAAAATAAGCGGGCACTAATATACCTTTCCTGTCCGATTTAAAGAAAATTCCTATGAAAATCCGTATTAATCAGCTCGACCTGCCGCCCGGTTACACATCGGACCAGCTTTTGAAGGCCGCCGCCAAGGCACTGCGCTGCAATCCGTCGGCTCTGAACGGACTGAAAACAGTCCGCCGCTCGATTGACGCGCGCGGCCGTTCACCCCGCATGACGGTCGCGGTCGAAGTCGAGTTCTCTGGCAAACTTCCCGTCGGCCTGCGCGATGTTGATGAAGTTTCCGAACTGAAACCTCTTGTCCATGGCCTCTGTCCTCTGACCTCTGACTTCCGTCCTCTAGTGGTTGGCGCCGGTCCTGCCGGACTGATGGCGGCTCTCGGTCTGGCGGAAGCCGGACTTAAGCCGCTTTTGATTGAACGCGGCGAAGCCGCCGCGCCGCGCGCCAGGCGGGTTGAAGCATTCTGGAAGAACGGATCACTGGATATTGAAAGCAATGTGCTCTATGGCGAAGGCGGCGCCGGCCTTTTTTCCGACGGCAAGCTGACATCGCGCAGTAAAGACCGTCCGCGCGTCCGCCGTTTTCTCGAAGCGCTGGTGAGTTGCGGCGCGTCGCCCGACATTCTGATCGACGCCGAACCGCATATCGGCAGCGATGTACTCGAAGAACTGGTTCCGGCGCTGCGCAACCGGATCATTGAGCTGGGCGGCGAAGTCCGTTTCGGCACACGGCTCGACCGGCTCGAAATTGAAAACGGCGCGGTGCGCGGCGCGGTGATTTCCGGCCAGGAATTCCGCACTGACTGCTGCGTACTGGCGACCGGCCACAGCGCCCGTGACATCTACGAAATGCTGGCGGAGCAGGGCGTGCCGCTCGAAGCCAAGCCGTTCGCTGTCGGCGTACGGCTCGAAATTCCCCAACACCGCATCGACACCGCGCAGTGGGGCGGCAGTTTTCCAACGCTTGGAAAAGCGAGTTTCCGGATGACGCGTCGCGAAGAGGAAAACGCCCGCGCATGCTATTCCTTCTGCATGTGCCCCGGCGGACTGGTTATTGCCTGCGCTTCGTCGGTAGGCCTGATGACCACCAACGGCATGAGTTTGTCCAAGCGCGACAAACCCATGGGAAATGCCGCCTTTCTCGTTCCGGTGATGACAGAAGATTTTCAAAGTGGTGGAACGCGACCGCCGGGCGCGTTTGATGAGCGTGATCGCCGAGCACGCTCCACCTTTGATGTTCTAGCCGGAATTGAGTTTCAGAGAAAGCTGGAGGCGGCGGCGTTTGCGGCGGGCGGATCGGATTATTTTTTGCCCGCCCAGCGGTTGGTGGACTTTCTGGAAGGCGCGGCACCGTCGGAACTTCCGGCGGAACGTTCCTGCACGATGGCCCGTCCGGCACAACTGCGCGGTCTGCTGCCGGAGTTTGTCGAACACACCCTGCGCAGTGCCGTGCCGAAAATGCTGCGCAGTATGCACGGTGTGGTTTTGGACGAGGCGCTGCTTTACGCATCCGAAACCCGCAGTTCAAGTCCGGTACGCGTCGTGCGCGGCGAAGACGGACAGTCGGCGGTGCGCGGACTCTATCCCTGTGGCGAAGGGGCTGGCTATGCCGGCGGCATCGTCAGTTCCGGCATCGACGGATTGCGCATTGCTGAAGCCGTGACAGGGGTTTTCTAAAGGTCAGTTTGCTTTATCTCTGACCTTTATTTCAGGGCAGATTTGCAATCCCGTTCTCTGTTACTTTTGGATCCGTTCGCGGGTTAAAATTCTCCCAGAAACCGGACCTCGCGGACCAGTTCGATGCCGAAGTTGTCTTTGACGGCACGGATCATTTTTTCCGAAAGCTCCCAGACATCCTGCGCGGTACAGCCGGGATCGGCGACGATGATATTGGCGTGTTTTTCGTAGAGCCGTGCGCCGCCGATCCGGAACAGGTGTGCGCCCGCTTCCTGTAAAAAAAATCCGGCGGCTTTGCGGCGTTCAACTGCTGAGGTCGGTTCAATATTGCGGAAGACACTTCCGGCACAGGGGGTTTTGTGCCAGTCGGGGTGGTGGTCTTTGCGGAACTGCATAATCCGGTCGCGTTCGGCTTGCATGACTGATTTTGCAGTCTTTGGAAGTTCGAAGGTGGCCGAAAGAATGATTTCGCCGGTTTCTTTAAGTTTGGAGTGGCGGTAGGCAAATTCCAGTTCGCGGTGAAGGGCAGTCCGGACTTTTCCATCGGGTCCGAGCAGTTCCACTGAAACCAGGTGGTCGCCCATTTGCCGCCCGAAGGCGCCGGCGTTGCCGGTGATGCCGCCGCCGACTGTTCCGGGTATGCCTGAGCAGTACGACAAGTCTCCGGTTTCGTTTTCAATGGTGTACACGGCCAGGTCGTCGAGCAGTGTATCGCCGGAAACCGTGACCCGGTTTCCGCTGGCTTTGATGTCCGGTTTTTCAGAGCAGAACCGGATGACGGCCCGGTCGATGCCTTTATCGGAGATAATCAGGTTGGCACCCTGACCAATGACAAGAAACGGCTGTCCGGCTTTATTGAGCATCTGGATGACGGAGGGAAGCTGTCCGGCGGTTGCCGCTTCGATCAGGATCGGGCAGGGGCCGCCAAGCCGGAAGGTGGTGCAGTCGCGTAACGGTGCGTTTTCGCTGACGCGCAACGAGGGAAAAAGAGTTTTGATTTCGGATGCCAATTTCATGGCCGTTGACTATGATTTGTTTCCAATGTTTGTAAAAGCTCAGATTTTAATTACCGCAATTCTGGTCGCCGGACCGCTTTTCGCTGCGGGGCCTGATTCCTCTACGCCGGTTACCAATATTATTTTTGTGGCCTTTGATACCGAAACGACCGGCTTCAGTCCGAAAAATGACCGGATGATAGAAATCGGCGCGATCCGGTTCCGTGGCAACGGCGAGATTCTGGCCGTCACGAACTGGCTGATTAATCCTGAAGTACCGGTGCCGTTTTACGCGACCGAGGTGCATGGCATTACAACTGAAATGATAACCAACGCTCCGGTGTTTGCGTTCGTCTGGCCGGAGTTTGAAGCATTTTGCGAGGACAGTGTATTGCTGGCGCATAATGCGATTTTTGATCTAGGTTTTTTACGGGCTGAACTGGGCCGCGCAGGTATTGAGCCTCCTGTGTTAACGGTGGGAAATACGTTGCCGCTTTTCCGCTGCTGGTTTCCGAAAGCACCAAGCCATTCGCTCGAACCGCTTTCGTTGTTTCTCAGCGTACAGGGCGAAAGCTACCATCGTGCTGAGACCGATTCCTTTCACATCATAAATATTTTCAAAACCGGTATGGTAGCCCGCCCGGCTATACCGCTTGGATTGCTGGAGCGCGATGCAGGCGGTTTTGAACGGCTGGATGGAGGAAAAACGGATGCAGCTGATCACCTCAAAAGATAATGCGAAACTCAAGGCGGTACGTGAGCTGGTGCGCTCCAAGAAAGAGCGGCAGGAAGCCTCTGCTTTCGTCATGGAGGGTGTCCGGGCTATTTCCGCGCTGGCGGACGGTTCCGCGCTTTCTCAGTACAAGCTCAGGGAGGTTTGGGTTTCAGTGGATTCGCCGGAACGGGCAAAGGATTTTACGGGGCCTGTTTATGCGGTTGCACACGATGTGATGGAGCAGCTTTCCGACTGCCGCACGTCGCAGGGTATTCTCGGTGTGGTGGAATACACGCCGGAATCGCTGGTTATTAATCCGGATCAGGGAAATTATTTGCTGGTTGACAGTCTGACCGACCCGGGCAATCTGGGCACGCTGATCCGGTCGGCGGTGGCTTTCGGGTTCGACGGCGTTTTTCTGCACGGTGACACGGTGGAGGTTTTTAATCCGAAAACTGTGCGGGCAACAATGGGTGCACTGCCGTTTTCCAGACATTGGAAAACCGATGGAACCATTTTCCAAACGTTGGAAAAAAACGGGTATGAGCTGATTTCGACCGTCATTCATGGCGGCGAACCTTTGCATGAAATGAAGTTCGGCCCGAAAAGCGTACTGGTGATCGGCAACGAGGCGCACGGTGTTTCAGAAACTGTTCATCAACGTGCAACAAGGCATCTTTCGATTCCAATGTCTGGAAACGTAGAATCCCTTAATGCCGCTGTGGCCGGTTCTATTTGCATGGTTTCGATGCAACGGAGTTCGTGATATGTTCGCGCCTGTGTTGACATCCATTAAAAAGGGCTTGCGAGGGGGGGCATAGGTAAAACAAGACAGACTGGGTACATAGGTAACGCTCCATAATGAGTCCAAGGGCTGACTCATGGCATGGAAAAAAGTGTTGGTTATGGGAGCGCGATTCAGGATTATCTTGCTGGCAGCCGTGTTAAGCTGGCAATCAACTCTGTCTGTCTGGAACTTGCGGATGCACCCCGTACGGCTGTAAATGATTGTAATTCGGATTATGAATGCAGTCTCATCTCTTTTTATGGGGCGGACCGCCGGGAAAAAAATGAAAGAACTTAACCGCAGTCTCGATTCGATGGATTGGTAAAATTCCCCCGAAACGCCTTAATCGTAAATTTTAAAAGCTTGAGCTTGTCAAACCGGACAGGCCGAGTACGATGTCCACTCATTTTTGTAGCGGGGTGTGGCTCAGCCTGGTAGAGCGCTACGTTCGGGACGTAGAAGTCGCAAGTTCGAATCTTGTCACCCCGACCATCTTTTCTAATTGATAATCAACAACTTACAGATTCCATTTGTTTCGTGTTTTTCCCTGATTCGCGGGAAGTGTGGCAAAAGTGTGGCTTTGCCCCGTTTGATTTCCCGCCTTGTTACATAACAACGCAATGCGTTTAACAGGGAGACGAATCATGGGACTGGAATTGAGACGCGATGAAAATCAGGTGCTCCGCTCAAAGTGGTGGTATGGGCGCTATACAGCAAACGGGAAACGGAACTTCATTAACCTTGGGATCGAAGTACGGGGAACGCCGCCTGAAAATCTCCGCCACGAGGGGGACATGGCTTTTGAATGTTCCCGCACCTTGGCCTCTGCAAAACTCAACGAGTTGATCCGCTCAGTCAACAACCAGAAGTCCGCCGAGAGCCGTAGTAAACCATCGGCATTAGTTCAGATAAGAAAATTGCGGACGGGCTTGAACGACGAACTGTGCATTTCGGAAAGAAAAGGGCTGTAATTTTGTATTTTCAATCGGCTTGTCTGCGTGGCGCGTGGTTTCGTTTGTTTAGAGTATAAAAAAATCCCCGAGGAAATTCCCCGGGGATTTTCAGTCCAAGCAAACTTAATATTAGTAAGTTGCTTTGGTAGCCAAGGTGCCGATCTGAATGGTGGTTCCACCAACAGTCAGTTCGGTGGCCGCTGTGATGCGCAGAGCAGCCATCAGATTTGATCCGGCAGCACCGGCGTTGAGGGCCAGCGTTGTATCGGTCAGACCCATAGCGCCTGGCAGTCCTGAAGAGGCCGGGAGAGTCAGCACGCCTTTAGCTTTTTCGACTTCAGCGACGTTGCGGGCTTTCGCATTCGTCTGAGAAGTGGAGTAAGCATTCAGGATGGACGGGATACCGATGGCGGCCAACAGACCGATGATCGCGACAACGATCATAATTTCAACGAGGGTGAAACCCTTCTTATTCATTTTTTTCATTTTTATTTCCTTAGTTTTCATTTTTCTTTTTTATCGCCGGCTCTTTGGTTTTGTGACTATCAGGCGCCTGTTTTGTGTACCGGTTTTAATTTTTAATACTCAACACGCGAATATGAACATGTATCTCGTTTGAACTGCTGCAGTTTAGTTTATAATATATTAATTACAATTAGTTTATGTTTAAATTTTCAGCTTTGAGCTACCTTGCGTGGATAATTTCAGACTGATCGGAGGTATCCCGAAAGTGCTTTTGGTATTTTTTAAAGAAGCTGGACGACCATAAGAGGATCGAGAAGATGGCTTTAAATGACGGATAAAGGTGGATGATGAGTTCTAAGGGAAATAAAAACGAAGCAGGCTTTGCTGAGAAAAGCGCAGGCAACCCTGCGCACTCCACAAGAGATACGCAGTCCGTAGAGTGCGGCATTCAGCCTCTCGACAAAATTATGGAAGAGCGAGGATTGAAAAACCACGACCTGGTAGCCGCGTCAAAAGACGGGCTGACCCACAAACAGGTGCAAAAGGGGCGTAAAGGACGCCGTCTGACGCGCAATATTCAGGATAAAATTGCTACCGCTCTTTCTGCTGTTACTAAAGAGATGTATAAAATTGATCAGCTTTTTAATTATCGTTGATCTGTTTGTTTGTAGTGGTTTTCCCTACAAAACAATTTCTTTTTATTGCAAACAGTATAAACTACGCCTGTTTTTTTGGTACGAGATGAGACAGGCATGAATCATGCGGTTAAAAGTGCATAAAGAAAACAGGTGCCCCAAGTGCGGACGGGTAGGTGTTTCCCATCGCGTTAAACGGCGGTGGATTGTGAAATTGTTTTTTCCAAACAGCTCGTTGATGAAGTGTCGTCTTTGCCTTACCAGGTTTTTTTGTAAGCAAAGAGATTAAGCTTTGAATCCGGCTTGTTTGATTTTTGCCGGAAAATCCGGCCGATTTTCCGACAGACTGACCGTGGTATTTTTAAATTCGCGGCGAACTCTGTAATTTGCACGCATTTTGTCAAATCGCTCAATATCCTGGACGGAGAGATGGTCTTCACGAACGTCATAAATTGATGAAACCGCTTCGGCCAGTACGTCTAGGTCGCTTTTCCCTCGCGAATCTATTTTCAATTCCGGAACAACGACAGCAGGCAGAAGCGGCGAGGGGTCCCAGACCGGTGAGGTTTTGAAAAACCGGCAGGCTTCGTTGTAAACCTGAATGGTTCCGTTCAGCTTGCCCTCAAAGGAGTGTCCGGCGATGTGCGGCGTACCGATCGTTGCGGCGGTCAGCACATCGGCGCGAAGGGCTGGCTCCGGCTCCCAGACGTCGAGTACGGCGTATGCAACGCGCCCCGTTCTTTTTGCATTCAGCAGGGCATCGCTGTCGAGCATCTTGCCGCGCGAAACATTGATAAAAACGGAGCCGCGCTTCATTTGTTCAAAGAAAGAACCGCCGGCCATTTTTAACGTCGGCCACGGGTTCTCTTTAATCAGCGGGACGTGCAGCGTAACAATATCGGAATCGGTCAGCAGTTTTTCCAGCGTCTGGAATCCTGATCCTCCTTCCCGCGCGGCGCGGGGCGGGTCGTTTAGCAAAACGCGCAGGCCGAGTGCCTCCGCACGTCTGGCGACGCGCGAGCCGACCTGTCCGGCGCCGATGATGCCGATGATTTTCCCTTCAAGTTCAACACCGTGTTTTGCGTAGAGCGTGAGCAGGGCCGAAGTCATGTAATCAGCGACGCTGTCCGCGTTGCACCCCGGTGCGGCACACCAGCCGATTTTGTTACTTTCCAGATATTCAAAGTCCATATGTTCAAAGCCGGCTGTGGCTGTACCGACAAAGCGCACAGCGGAATCAGCGAGCAGTTGCGGCGTCACTTTCGTTTTTGAACGGATGACGAGACTGTCAGCGTCTTTGAGATGTTCAGGCCCGATTTGACGATCCGGGATAACAACAACCTCGCCGAGTGTTTTGAATGCTTCGCGACCTAAAAGCACGGTTTCTGCCACAACAGTTTTCATTGCTCGCACATTAATTTATTTCTGCTGGGTTAACCACCAATTTTCACTAATCGGCACTAATTTCTATACCCGATACTTATTAGTGCAAATCAGAAGATTAATGGTTTGCTCTTTCTGTCGTTCTGTTAAAAACCTCTCATGAAAACAGAAAAACCGGCAGGCGGGGCTATTTTGACACTTATGACGACGCAGAGCGCGGCGGAGATGATCAGTGACTGGGTTGCGGAAAATCTTGAAAGGACCGTTGTTGAGCTGAAAAAGACCGGCGGTGTTGAATGCGCGCTCGAAATCTATTTCGATACCGCAATCGAGGCAGAGCTTGCCTCGCGGGCGATGGCTCACTTTCCGGTTAGAGATTGTTCAGTCCGTGAGTATGCCGCCGAAGAGTGGGCAGAAAGCTGGAAAAAACATTTCAAGCCGATGGATATCGGGCAGCGGCTTCGCGTGGTTCCGCCCTGGCTGGCGAGTCCAGGGGGGATCAGACAGGAGTCAGGAGTCAGCGAAAAAAGGATTGAGCTGGTGATTAATCCGGGGCTGAGTTTTGGAACCGGCAACCATTTTACGACGCGCTTCTGTCTCGAGCAGCTTGACCGTTTTGTTCAGCAAGGCGGCGCCAGGACGATGCTTGATGTGGGAACCGGTTCGGGTCTTCTGGCTATTGCCGCCGTGAGACTGGGCGTTGAACAGGCGCTGGGGGTTGATTTTGATCCCATCTGTATCGAGTGTTCGATGGAAAACGCGCAGGCCAATGGCGTTTCCGGACAAACTTCGTTTCGTCAGCATGACATTACCGATGGCTGGCCGGATGAAAAATATGACATCGTCTGCGCCAATATTTACGCCTCGTTGTTGATCGATAATGCGGCGACACTTGTGCGCGTGGCCGGGAAATATCTGCTACTGACCGGTATCCGCGAAGTTGAGCTCGACGGCGTTGCGGACACGTTTGTGCGGCTGGGCGGACGTGAAATCGTTCGCGACGGCGACGGCGAGTGGTCGGGGTTAGTGATGGCGATGAAGTGATCCTGCCTAAGGAATGGCGAGGAACTGTACGCAGCTGGGGTTGGGAAGCTGGATTGGGTTTCCGGTAAATTCTAGCAGACCGGTTGTACTGTTGATTCTAAAGACAACGGCAGTGCCGGAGGTCGCATTAACCGCAATCAGATAGCTTCCAGTAGGGTCAATACGGAAATGACGCGGAATGTTTCCCCGGGTTGGCTCGTGGCCGAGTGAGGTAAGTTTTCCGGTAGCGGGGTCGATGGTAAAGACAGCCAGGCTGTTATGGCCGCGATTTGCAACGTATAGAAAATGTCCGTCGGGTGTGGTCTGGATTTCAGACGTGGTATTTTCCCCGGTAAACCCGTCGGGGAGTGTTGAAATCGTTTGAATGCAGTTCAAAACTCCTTTCCCGGCATCGTATTGAAAAACGGATACCTTATTGCCGAGTTCAAAATTGACGTAGGCAAACCGGCCTGACGGATGAAAGGTTAAATGGCGCGGGCCGCTGCCGGGTTCGGTCGTTACAAAGGGCGGGTCATTCGGAACGAGCGAGCCTTTGTCCGCATTGAAACGGTAGATCATGATCCGGTCGATACCTAAATCGGCAACCAGGACGAATTGACCCGCCGGATCGCAGTTGATGGAATGGGGGTAGGCTTTCGTTTGCCGTTTGGGGTGGATGCTGGAACCTGTGTGTTCCTGGACGGAGGTCGCGCGGGTCAACAGTCCATCAGACTGAACGGGCAGCACGGCACAGCTTGCACCGATGTAATTGGCCACAAGAACATTTTTTCCTGACGGGTCAATGGATACGTGGCAGGGACCGGCGCCTTCAGAGGACAGGGTGTTGAGGTTGAACAGCGCTCCATCCGGTTCCGATATCCGGAAGGCGCTGACAGTACCGGTATTTTCAGCGTCGGGACGGCCTTCCTCGCTGGTAGAATAAATATACCGCCCGTTCGGATGGATTGTAATGAATCCGGGTTTGACGGTCTCCGTGACGCGAACAGCTGCGCTCAGCTGTCCGGTCTGCATATTGAGCAGAGACATATAGATTCCGCTTAGCCCTTCCTGCTTGGTCGACGTCCCGAAATAAACGCGGTACGCGGAAGGTGCGGATGCGGCCTTCAGGCTGATACATCCGGTAAGCAGGAGCCCTGTTGCAAGGAGAAAGGAGGAGGAGTCAAAAACCGTATTCATGGCGGGACTCTAGCAAAGCGGGGCTGTGCTGGCTAGTGTCCTGTCTGTCGCTATTATTCGAACAGGGTTCGGGATGGATCTTGGCGCCGGTATGACAGAGTTTTTTGGAGTCACCTTGTCTGTATTCAACTGAACAGGGGTGCTACGCTGGCAGGTCCGAGCGGCTGTAGCCGTTGGCGCCAAGGACTTCGTCGGTTGTACGAAAATGGCATTTACAGGTTTTCAGCAGGATGCCGGGGCCTTTGTGGGCAACGAGTTCTTTGGCGATCTGTTTGACTTTTGCAGAGCAGCCTTTCGGCACGGTTTCAATGCAGAAATCTTTTTCCATTTTGCGCAGAGCCATCAGAAATCCGGCGCGGGCGAGGATAGAGGCAGCGGCAACGGCCGGGTCAGATTCTGCCTTTGTGCGTTGATCCATTTTTATCTTTTTACCCTTCTCCATCAACGCACGCTCAATCCGGGCGGTAGGGCCGAATTTGTCGGAAAGGGCTCGTGGGCAGTCAGGAACTTTTTCAAGCAGATTTTCAATGGCGCGGGCATGGCCCCATGCGAGCAGGCGGTTGACGTTGGCGATTTTAGCGTACATCCGGTTGTAGGCTTCCGGGCCGATGGCGACAATAGCGTATTTACCTTCGAGTTTTTTCCGGATATCGGAAGCCATTTGCAGAGCAACGCGGTCGCTGGAGATTTTTTTACTGTCTTTGGCGCCCAGCTCCTTAAGAAATTCGACTGTTTTGGCATCGGTGTAAACGGAAGCGATTACGAGGGGCCCGAAAAAGTCGCCCTTGCCGCTTTCGTCGATCCCCATGTGGGGCTCAACGCTTTCGGGGTCATGGACGGCATCGTAACCGAGGCGGGCTTCGCCGAGCACTTCAGGTTCCAGTGTGAAGGTTATCCACTCTTCGGCCCCTTTACCCTGAACGAGGCATTTTCCGGACGTGTAGAGATTGACGCGGCAGGTTCCCGTATCTACAGCAACCTGTGTGTGCGGGACTTCAACAGGGATGTAGCGCGGTGTATGCAAGAGGGCTGCCAGCCTCGTTTGCTGGTCGCCGGTAAGTTTAATGGTGAAAGAGTTCTGCTTCATCAGGGGAGGGTTCTTAGCAGAGTTCGGGTTTATTGGGAAAGCAAAAGGTTTAGATGGTTTAGATGTTGAATCAGGGTTGCGCAAAAATAAAAATATGATAGCCTTAGTCAGGTTTTTTTATGAAGCTTTTGAAATACGTATTGTTTTTTTATGTTTTTAGCGTTGCGGGCTGCTATGCCGCCGCGCCTATTTATGGTGATTTGGCCGTTCTCGTGGCAAAAGGGTATTTTGGAGCTTATGTTAAGCAGGATGCCTCGTTGGAGCAGTGCGTCGCGTTTTTGAACAGCCGAGGTGTCAAGTTTTCACTATTTGATCTGCTGGACGTGAATAAGACGGTAACCAAAGAAGATTTTTCCCGGGCGGTCGGACAGTCTATGTTGTTATTTGCAGGGGAAGCAGAGCAAGTAAATGGGCATATTAAAAAACCGTTAGAGGCGGAAACGTGGGTTGACTACTGTCTGCTGAATGATATAAATTTAGTGCCCATTTGGGAGGGCTTTGTTCGGCGCACGGCGGAGGGGTCTCTTCCGGAGGTCAGAAAGTTTTTTGGCAAGTAGTTCTGCAGGATAAAAAAGGAGATAAAGATGAAGAAGAACTCAATAAATTTGCTTTTCGCTTTTGTCGCAATCTTCGGAATTTTTACAGGCTCCGCCCGCGCAGATATCGGGTTGGCGCAAATTATGGCGGAGCGGGGTGCCCCCGGTGTCGGACAAGCGGTTCTCGATGCTGCACGGGCGGCTTATGCAAACGGTCCGTCTGGCACTCCGGATCCTGTGGCTATTCAAAATCAGTTGATTGCTATTTTGAATGAGGCCGCAGCCACTGGGAATGAACAGGCCGTGCGTTATGCAATTATCGCGGTCATGCTTGCTGGCGGGGTTGAAAATATTGATTTGAGCAAGACCGCTATTAATAACAGCAACGTATTCAGTAATTTTGAATCACTAACAGCAGTTACTGTTGCAGCTGCGCAGACGTTATTAAATGCATCTGGCGGAACGCTAGGCGGCGGAACACTAGGCGGCGGTGGTGGGGGCCAGGGCGGCGGGGGCCAGGGCGGCGGGGGCCAGGGCGGCGGGGGCCAGGGCGGAGGGGATCAGGGCGGCGGGGATCAGGGCGGCGGATCACCTGGGGCTTTTTTGTTTGGAATTGATCCGAATAATCCGTTTACTTGGTCTAGTCTGATTGATTCAAATGATAATGACGTGGATGCGACGCCCCAGTGATGCAAATCGTGTGCAGCGAAAGCTGGTGAATGCAGGGTTGATTGTTGCTAAATTGGTTTTTATGTGGAGTTCAAATGAGTAAATGTAAACTTTTGATACCCGTATTGGTTGGGTTGTTAGTCGGGCAGCTGTTTGCGGAAAGTGAACGTCCTTTCAAGGTCGTCAACACCATTCGTGTAGGCTATGACGACAACCCTACACATGAAGCCAATGGAAAAGGTTCCACATTTGTAACGGATATTGTTGATTTTTCATTCCGTGCTGCGCTCTCAGATCGAACCGATTTGACGGTTAAATCGCAAGCCACGCTGTTGAATGACAGCCTAGGCGATGAATTTTATCCCAATTTATATGCCATGCTGAATCATTCGGTTTCACCACGGTTACTTCTGCGTCTTTCTGAATTTTACCGCAGCGGAGATCAGTCGGGAGTGGCCGGGGCAGGGCCGTTGAAAAAAGATGTCAGGTATAATTATTTTAATAACAGAGCAGGGATTTCTGCAGATTATGTGCTGACTCGTAAAGACCGGCTGCAAGGTTCACTGGATTATGACATTCTGCGGTACGAAGATGATGTCAAAAACGGTCTCAATGACGATACAACCACAGTGGAAGCGGGAACAACGTGGAAGAGGGATATCGTTTTACAGCGAACCTATTCCACGCTCAATGTGCGAGAACGCCATGTCAAGTATGACCATCAGAAATCATCGTTTGATGCAACGGATTTATCGGCTGGGCTGGCTCATAATTTTAATCAGGAGTGGCAGGGGAATATTGAAGGCGGGGTGACCCATACGCGTCCGGACTATCCGGCGCCAGCGAAAAATGATTCCACCTTTGATCCGCTGGTTCGAGCCGGATTGGTTTATAGCCCATCGCCTAGAACTCGTTTCTCCACCG
This sequence comes from uncultured Verrucomicrobiota bacterium, assembly GCA_964398915.1. Classification (GTDB taxonomy): domain Bacteria; phylum Verrucomicrobiota; class Kiritimatiellia; order Kiritimatiellales; family Tichowtungiaceae; genus Tichowtungia. The sequence continues at coordinate 115,668 of CAYNOR010000001.1, read as the reverse complement.
ATTTCTCACATCAAAAGCAGGCTTCTCGAGACAGTAGTTATGGAGGTCAGACGGCAACGGCGCTGGGGTTTGGCGTGCAACATGACATCACCGCTAAACTGATGGCAAAAGCTACGGTTCGTTTCACAAAAGTCGATTCTGCGGCGAGTGATAATCAAACAGCAGCAAATACTTCGAATAACGAAGACAGCATAAATTTTGATTTACGATTCACTTATAAGCTGAATCGAATGAATTTTCTTGAGCTGGGGCTGCAACACAATGAGAGATCCGAGGACACGGGTGAAGACTGGGAACAGAACAGGATGGATATCGGCTGGCGCGTCGAGTTGAACTAAAATTTAACGGCAGTGATTTTTTAACTAATGGTGAGGTTTTGCCGCCTCACCATAATCATTTAATAAAGGGTCGAATAATGAGTGAGAATCAGAAGAAAGAAACAACCCTGCATTTTTTGGATTACTGGCGGGTTATTCGTTCCCGTAAAGAGATCGTCCTGGCGGTTCTTTTCCTTGTTGTGATTACCGGAACAGCTTACACATTTACGTTACCAAAAATATACGCCGCTCAGGCGCGTATCGAAGTTAATAATGACAGTGTAGATATTGATCCGTTTAATCCTGCGGCGAGTGGTGCACGCGGTTACGACCCTTTCTTTTTACGCACGCAGTTCGAAATCATTCAGTCCAAACCAATCCTTTATGAGGTGATTAACCGGCTCAATCTTCAGGAAGTTTGGGGGAAAAAGGGCGAAAAAATCCCGAAAGAGGTGGCTTATAAAATTCTGCTGTCGAGTCTGAATGTAAGCCAGTATCGTGACACCAGTTTGATTTCTTTGGCAGCCCAGCGGCAGGATCCAAAAGAGGCCGCCCGCATCGCGAATGAATTGGCTGCCGTCTATCGAGATATCCGTCTGGACTTGAAGTATAAAGAAATGACCCGTGCTATGGATGCATTAGGTCGCGAACTCGAAAAGCAGCAGGAGAAGGTGGATATTGCTTCGAAACGGGTTGAAACACTTCGGCAGGAACTAGACATTACTGTTTTGCCAGGAACTTACGCCGGTGGCGCTGAAAACAGTGTTGAAAAACTTCGGTTGCAACAGTTGGAAGGCGATCGTATTGCGTCCCGTGTAGAAATGCTGGTTCAAAAGGCTCGTTCCGAACAGCTGGACGCCATGAATGACGAGGATTTGCTGACCGCTTCTGCCTATCTCGCTCAGGATCCTTTTGTGGAGGCCATGCGAACCCAGATTAAAGATTATGACGTTGCTTTAACTTCACTACTTGAAAATTACGGACCCAATTTCCCGGAAGTGAAGCAGACGCAGGCCGCGCGTGATGAATTGGTGGTCAAATTGACGCGTGCTCTGGGCGGGATTAAAAAAGGGACTCAGGCTCAGTACATTATTGCTAAAGCAAAATACGAAGCACTTGAGCAGGAGTTGCGCGGGGTGCGAACCAGCGATCAGGAATCCCAGCGTGAAAAATTTGTCCCTTTTAATAAAGCGCAGCAGGAGCTTGAAATTCAGCGTTCGATCATGAATGCGCTGAAGTCCCGCATTGCGCAGGAGGGAATTACATTGCAGGTTCCGCGCACACCGGTTGAGATTGTTGATTCGGCCGAAGAATCCAGTCGTCCAGTGAGTCCGAATTTGATTTTGAATGTGCTGATGAGCATTTTTATTGGTCTTGGATCGGGTATTGGTCTGGCTTACTTTATTGAATATCTTGATACCTCTATCAAAACGGCCGACGATGTCGAACGCTGGATCGAGCTGCCTGTTCTCGGGCTCATTCCTCAGAAGGTGCGTCCGCTTATCGAAGAAGGTCCGGACAGTGAGCACGCCGAAGGCTATCGTGTGTTGCGAACGAATATGGCGTTTGCAGATGCAGGCGGCCCCCGCAAGGGTGCGTTTGCCGTGTTGAGCGGCGGCGCGGGAGAAGGGAAGTCTACAACAGCTTTCAATTTGGCCTATGTTTGCGCACAACAAGGCGAGAAGGTTTTACTGGTCGATGCAGACTTACGGCGCCCTGTGCAGCACACTATTCTGGGTGTGTCGAACCGCTTCGGGTTGACTAACGTACTTTTGCGTGACGTACCGGTCGAAGAAACGATCAAAACGACCAGTGTTCCTAATCTACACTTCCTTCCAAGCGGGCGTCTGCCGCGAACATCTCTGGGCGTGCTTGATCCAAAGCGTATCAGTGAGCTGGTGCACAGTCTGAAAATGAAGTACGACATAATTATTTTTGATACACCGCCGCTGGTGGGGATTAGTGACTCGGCTGTTATTGCCAAAGAAATGGACGGAGTGGTTCTTGTGGTGCAGTACCGGAAGTATCCTCGTGATATGATCATCCGCGCTAAACAAATGCTGGACACGATTGGCGTTCCACAGGTTGGTGTAGTGCTTAACAACATCAATATCATGCGTGACGATTACTATTACTATTACCATTCGTACTATTCGAATTATCATTATTATCGCTCGCAGGAATCGAATCCGGTTGTTTCCCAGGGTACACGAGGCGACACCTAAAAGGAGTATGGATGAAGAAGTTTGAAATGTTTTTTGTACTGCTGGCGGTACTTGTTTTTGCGGGGTGCAGCAGTCGTTCTTTCACACTGGTACCTGGAGAAGAAGATCCGTCGGTTTCCGTTGCTGGATTGTATCAACTGCGTCCGTTGGACCCGCTTCAGGTCAGTCTGTTGGGTATACCGGAAGAAAAGCAGATTGAGACAATAATCGATGAGAAGGGAACGATAACACTTCCCTATATTGATGAACCGGTTAAAGCGTGTGGCATGACAACGTCCGAGCTGGAGCGTAAAATTCAGCGCATCTATATGGATGGACAGATTTATCGCAATATCACGGTCAATATTGCTACAACGGCTAAGAGCTATTATATGGAAGGCGAAGTGCGTAATCCGCAGGAATATCCTTTAACCCGGCGTATAACGTTGATGCAGGCTGTTGCCGCTGCCGGTGGGTATAACGACTATGCCAATAGAAATAATGTGACGATTACCCGCAATGGTCAGATTATGAAGTTTAACATCAAATCCATTGAGAAACACCCTGAGCGGGATGTTCTTATTGAGGCGGGGGACCGGATAAAAGTCCATCGGTCGCTGCTATAAACGGACGCTTCAGCGGGGGATAGCTTTGCCGGTCTGAATGGGCCGGCTTTTCATTTTCTGAAATTCCGGATTGCGGTATCGAGTTGAAACCGGATGTCTTTGATTTCAGGCAGATCCGGAATCAGTGAAAGCTTTTTTAGTATATGTGTTTTGGGTATGCGGCGCAGCTCAGTCAGCCAGCCGGGATGATCCGCATGTACATATAAAATCCCCTTTTTTAAATGTGACGGGCGGGTGTGCCGCGCAAGTTGTTCACCTGCGATTACGAGCCAGCGGTCAATGATCTTTTCGGGCAGAGAAACGTCGTTTGCCTCATCTTTTTTAAACATTTCTGAAAGAATGGTGCCGATGCACTTTTCCGTGCGTCGTTCTGGAGGCGGGAAGGGGTCTTCCAGATGGAATCGCTCGCGGGCCAGTTCCCACTTCAGCAGTTGTTCGGGCGTTTGTTTCATATTTTTCTTTGGTGGATGACAGTTTGCAAAAATGTTCCGAAATCATCAAGCTATAGCATACAAAAAGGATACTACGCGACTTGAACTTAATTCATGAGTATATGTTTTCGCTGTTGTTGATGCCGGTGCTTTTAGCGCTGTCCGCGTTTTTTTCGTGTTCAGAAACTGCGCTTTTTTCGCTGTCTCCGGATGCTGTTCGGCGTTTGCGGGTACATCGGCGGATTGATGATTTGTTGACGTTGTTACATAAAGACCCCTCAGGATTGTTAACGGCCATTCTGTTCGGGAATTTAATCGTTAATGTTTTATTTTTCTGTACCGGCGCGGAAGTTACGGGGCGTCTGGCGGAAACCCGTGGAGGGTGGTTCGAGGCTCTCGGCGGCGCACTGGTATTGTTGACCGTTATCCTGTTCGGGGAAATCATTCCCAAGGCAATCGGCATTACTCATTCGTCAGGCGTTCTGCATATTACCGCCGCACCTCTGCGTGGCTGGTTCTATTTCACCCGTCCGTTCCGGCTTTGCGTCCGCTGGTTGCTCGGACGGATCGGTTTGCACGACAGCAATATGGCAGGGCGGCGAACCTATCTTACCCCGGGTGAATTGAAAGAGTTGCTGGATGCAGTTCAATATGAGCCGGGTTTCGGGTCGCACGAAAAAGAGATTCTTGAGGATATCGTCAACCTGCCGGATGTGCGCGTACGGGAGGTTATGGTTCCCCGTGTTAACGTATTGCGTCGATCGCTTGACGTGAATCGCCACGAACTGCTTGAGCAGGCTCGACAGCACGAATACAGCCATGTGCTGATCTATCGAGATAAAGACGATGACCCCCTGGGCTACGTCAGCATCAGGGATCTTTTTATAGATGGAGGGCGGACGGCGTCACTCGAAACGTTTATTCATCCGCTGGTTTTTGTTCCCGAGACAAAGCGGGCTGATGTGCTTTTACGTGAATTTATGACTCATGACTGGCCGTTAGTGGCGGTTGTTGACGAATATGGCGGACTGGCCGGTATAGTCACTACCGAGGATCTGCTAGCTGAAGTTGTTGGCGATTTTGAGCCTGAAACGGCGACGGAAGTTAAAAAGCTGGATGACGTGACCTACCGGTTGCACGGACAGCTGCCTATCCGTGCCTGGCGTGAGCTTTTCACAGGATTTCTTCCAGGGCAGGAAATGGACATGCTGGCCTTTGATACGCTTGGCGGATTTATTGTTTCATTACTGGGGCGAATGCCTCATCAGGGCGACTCGGTTTCTGTAAGGAATCTCCAGTTAACCGTTGAAGTTATGCATCATCGCCAGATTGGCACCGTTCTGCTGAAACTTAACGAGCCGGAGGTGCAGTCATGAATGGCTGGATATCCGTTTGCTTGATCGGCACAGCTCTTCTCGGCTCAATGCTTTTTTCCGGGCTGGAAACCGGCGGCTATCTGCTCAACCGCATCCGCCTGCGTTCCCGTGTGCGGCAGGGAGATCCCCTTGCCCGGAGTCTCCAGCACAGCCTGCACGATGCTCATCGTTTTATTTTCACCGTTCTGATCGGCAATAACATCGTAAACTACATAATTTCCCGGGAAGTTACCCGGCTCTATTCCGGAGTTGGACTGGCGGATGGCGGCGCAAAGCTTTTCGGCGCTATCCCTTGGAATGCAGAGACCGCCGCGACGCTTACAATTATGCTGCCCCTCTTTCTTTTTGGTGAACTCATCCCAAAAAATATTTTCCGGCATCATGCGGATCTGCTGATGTACCATTGCGCAGGATTTCTCCGTCTGGTGCAGTGGATATTGTCTCCGGCAACGGCCTTTCTTAAGGCACTCTTTAATCTGCTCACCGGCGGGCGCGGACGGCGTGAAGAATCGGGCGGATTCTCACTCTCGCTTCAAGGACTTCGCGAATATTTCACTGATGACACCCGCCGGGCGGCGCTGAGCGTTCATCAGCACGGCATGATTGATAATCTCGTTACTATGCACCGTATCTCTGTGCAAAAGGTCATGAAACCGGCGGCAAATATGACGCAGGTTTCCGAAAAGGCATCCGTTCAGCACGTGCTTGATTTGATGCGTTCACGTCATGTCGATCAGGTGGCCGTTCATCGCGGTCCGGCCCGGATCATTTCTGGGTTTATCAATTTTTTCGACTTGATGGAGCCCGTACTGAAGCCGGGCGACCCTGTTAAACCGCTGTTGCATAAAACCGTCCGTGTGACGGCCGATATGCCGCTTACCCGGGCTTTCCGAGTGCTTCGGAAGCGCGGCGAACAGACGGCGGTGGTCGTGGATCGTTCGACACGGGTTATCGGACTTTTGCATATACGCGACATTGCCCGCCATATTGTGCGAGCAGTGTAAAAATCTCTTGAACCCGGACACAACGGGGGTTGCGGGATATTTTAAACCGTGCTATATCTAGCGGCCTTATGGGTTAAAAAGCCCAATATATGGTGGTTTTTAAGCAAATGGCCAACGAAGACAAAAAACACGTTTACGACGAAAGTAAGATCAAAACCCTTTCGTCTCTGGAGCACATCCGCGCACGCGCCGGGATGTATATCGGTCGAACCGGTAACGGTAACCATTATGATGATGGAATCTATGTCCTGCTCAAAGAAGTCATAGATAACGCCATTGACGAGTTCATCATGGGACACGGCAAAAAGGTCGAAATCTCCATTGAAGAAGACACCGTGAATGTGCGCGATTACGGGCGCGGCATTCCGCTGGGCAAGGTCGTCGAATGTGTCTCTCGCATAAATACCGGCGCCAAATATAACGACGATGTTTTTCAGTTCAGCGTCGGCCTCAACGGGGTCGGCACCAAAGCGGTTAATGCGCTTTCCAGCTACTTCGTTGTCCGTTCGCACCGCGACGGCCATTTTGTTGAAGCCCGCTTTAATCAGGGGGTTCTCGACGAAGAGGAAAAAGGAACAGCCAAAAACGAGGAGAACGGAACCTTTATCAGTTTTTCGCCGGACCCGGAAATTTTTAAAACGTTCAAATTCCGCGAGGATCATATCGAGCGCCGCCTGCGGTTTTATTCCTACCTCAATGCCGGGCTCGTACTCATTTTTAACGGCAAAAAAATTGTTTCGGACGGCGGACTGCTTGATTTAATCGCCGACGAAAGCGAGTTTGAAAAGGTTTACGAACCGTTTCATTACCGCGACAAAATGCTCGAAATTGCTTTTACGCACACTAACCGGTTCAGCGAAGATTACTATTCCTTTGTTAACGGCCAGTTCACCGTTGATGGCGGAACCCACCTCAGCGCCTTTAAAGAGGGGATTCTCAAAGCCGTCAATGAATATTCCGATAGCAAATTCGACGGAGATGATGTGCGCGAAGGGATACTTGGCGCCATAGCTATTCGCCTCAAGGAGCCGATTTTCGAATCGCAGACCAAAAATAAACTGGGCAACACCGAGATACGTGCTGATCTGGTTGCCGACATAAAAAAAGCCATTGTCGAAATGCTGCATCGCAACCGGCCTGAGGCCGACAAGCTGATCGAAAAAATCAAAGACAGCCAGCGTCTGCGCAAAGAACTTCAGGATGTAAAAAAACTGGCCCGCGAGCGTTCCAAGGCCGTTTCTATCCGCGTTCCGCAGCTCAAAGACTGTAAACAGCACTTCAGTAAAGAGAAGGGGACGCATGCTGACACGATGATTTTTATTACAGAAGGTCAGTCCGCAGCCGGTTCGATTGTCAGCTGTCGCGACGTGAACCGGCAGGCAATCTATACGTTGAAAGGGAAGCCGCTGAACGTTTGGGATCTTAAACGCGATGCGCTGTATAAGAACGTTGAGCTTTATAACCTCATGCGCAGTTTGAATATTGAAGACTCCGCGGCGGATCTGCGTTACGGCCAGGTTATTCTTGCTACCGATGCCGACGTTGACGGTTTGCACATCCGCAACCTCATGATCACTTTCTTTTTGCGCTTCTTTGAACCCTTGGTGCGCGAGGGGCATCTCACCATTCTCGAAACGCCGCTTTTCCGCGTCCGGAACAAAAAAGAAACGCTGTACTGCTATTCAGAGGCCGAGCGCGATGCCGCCGCTGAAAAGCTTGGGCGCAACTGTGAAATGACCCGTTTTAAAGGGCTCGGCGAAATTTCCCCCGGCGAATTTAAGGAGTTTATCGGCAAAGAAATGCGGCTCACCTCCGTGGTGGTGGATGAAGACCACTCCATTCCCGAGGTGCTCACCTTCTACATGGGTAAAAATACGCAGGAACGCCGCACATACATCATGGAAAATCTGGTAGTGGACGAAGAAATCCTATGAGCGAAGAACAGGAAATGCTTTTCGGTGGTGAGCCGGAAGATAAAAAATCCGCCAAAAAAACTGCGGCAAAAAAGAAGATGGTCGAGCCGGAAGACGACCTTGCCGAAACTCCCGTCGCGAAAAAAGGGGAACGCTCGCGGCTTGCGCTGGATTCAGAACACGGGCCGCTCCGTAAGCTGGTGGATTATAACTTTCTGCAATACGCATCGTATGTCATTTGCGACCGCGCCATTCCCAATGTTGAAGATGGTCTCAAGCCGGTACAGCGCCGTATCATGCATGCGCTGTTTGAAAAAGATGACGGACGCTTTATCAAAGTCGCCAACGTCGTCGGGCATACCATGCAATATCATCCGCACGGTGATGCTTCCATCAATGACGCGTTGGTTAATCTGACCAATCTCGGCGGATACCTTATCGAAGGACAGGGAAACTTCGGCAACATCTTCACCGGCGACCGCGCCGCCGCTCCTCGTTATATTGAGTGCCGGCTTACTCCGCTGGCCCGCGAAGAACTGTTCAATAAAGAACTCACCCGCTACATCCCCAGTTACGACGGCCGCAACAAGGAACCGGTTGTTCTGCCCTGCAAGCTGCCGTTGCTGCTCATGCTGGGTGCCGACGGAATTGCCGTCGGTCTTTCGACCAAAATTCTGCCCTACAACTTTATCGAACTGCTTCAGGAACAGATTGAAATCCTGCATGAAAAAGTGCGCACACCGCACAAGTGTACCGCGCTGCCTGACTTCCTGACCGGCGGGCTCATGGATGTGTCTGAATACGACAACGGCAACGGTAAAGTAAAAGTCCGCGCAAAAATCGAAGAGCGCGGAGGAAATCGGCTGATCATCACCGATCTGCCGTACGGCCAGACCACCGAATCGCTCACGACGTCCATTGAAGAAGCCGTGCGGAAGAAAAAAGTAGCTGTTCGTGCCATCAATGATTTCACCGCTGAAAACGTCGAAATCGAGCTCATCCTTTCGCAGGGAGCCGATCCTGAGCAGGTTAAACAGGCTCTTTATGTTTTCACGGCCTGTGAATCGGCGATTTCCAGCCGCATCGTGGTGATCCATAACAACCGTCCGGTCGAAATGACGGTCGATGAAATTCTGCACCTGAATACGAAACAGCTGCTGACAATTCTCGAAGCCGAGCTGAACCTGAAAAAAGATAAACTGCTCGATACCTTCCATACAAAGACGCTCGTGCAGATTTTTGTCGAAAACCGCATTTACAAAAAAATCGAACAGTGCAAAACCTACGAAGCCGTTCATAAAGCCGTTCTGGAAGGTCTTGAGCCGTTCAAGAAAATGCTGCGCCGGCCTGTTGTCGACGAGGATGTCGAAATGCTCCTCGCCATTCAGATTAAACGCATCTCGCTTTTTGACATGAGTAAAAACAAAGAGGAACTCGAAAAAATCCTCGCAGAACTCGCTGAGGTTGAGAAAAACCTCAAGAGTCTGACGGTGTACGCGACCCGCTATCTCAAAGAACTCATCAAAAAATATAAAGACCGCTATCCCCGCCTGACTCAGGTCAAAACATTCAAAGAGATTGAAGTCCGCCAGCTCACCGCCAGCGAACTGCACATTCAGCATGATCTGGAAGGTCACTATGTCGGTTCCGGCATCAAAGGCGAATCGCTTCTGAAATGCTCCTCGCTCGATAAGCTCATCCTGGTCTGGGATAACGGCCGTTACCAGATGATGGCTCCGCCGGAAAAATTCTTTGTCGACGGCAATCTGCTCTACAGCGCCATCTTTGACCGCGACCGTGAAATGACCTGCGTCTATGTTCATGGACGCGAAACCTACATCAAGCGCTTCACCTTCGGCGGCGCCATCATGAACCGCGACTACCAGCTCGCACCTGAAGGTTCGAAAATACTCTTCTTTCAGGAAGGCTGCCCTGACGAACTCTATCTCCGCTACCGGCCTGCCAAGGGACAACGGATTCACCAGCAGTTCTTTAAACTCAAAGATTTGGCGGTCAAAGGCTCCAAAGCCAAGGGCAACCGCCTCACCACTAAATCGGTGCAGTATATTGACACCAAACCCGGACGCTGGTGGCGCGACGACGAAGAAGCCCCTCAGGGTGTTTTACTTTAAGGTGGGGGCGCGCCGGGATTTAACCGCGGATTGCGCGGATTAACACGGATGCGGAGATTTCGAATAGGTAATGTTTCCAGATTCTTAAAGACTGAGCACGGGAGCGACCATTCAAAAAAACAATCTGCGTTCATCGGCGTAATCTGCGGTTAAAAAATGAATTCTGTGTACGACATTCAGACATTGGAAACCCTCTGCCGGGAGCCGCACCGGCGTAAGCTTTTCTGTAATGCATTTTTTAAGAAGGCGCTGCCGCTCGAAGAGTGTCTGAATAAAGCGCCGGAACTGGCCGGTAGACTGAGTTTTCAAAGTTTGGTAATTGTTGAGCGCCATGACTCACAGCGCGACGGTGCAACTAAAATGGCTCTGCGGACAGCTGACGGACACAAGATCGAGGCTGTCATTTTACGTATTGCTTCAGGCCGGACAAGCCTTTGTATTTCGTCACAAGTCGGATGCGCCGCCGACTGTCAGTTTTGTGCCACCGGCAAACTCGGCTTTATCCGCAACCTGACCGCCGCCGAAATGCTCGATCAGATTCTGCTCGCCAAGCGGCTTCTGCGCGAAGAAGGGCGGACATTGCGCAACGTCGTCGTTATGGGTATGGGCGAACCGCTCCGCAACGAGGAAAATCTTTTCCAATGTCTGGAAACGTTACGCGACAAACGCTTCTTCAATCTCTCCGACAATCACCTGCTGGTTTCCACCGTCGGCATTCCGGACGCCATGCTGCGTTTTGCGGAACGCTTCCCGAAAATCCGGCTGGCGCTCAGCCTGCACAGCGCGCGGCAGGAAGTTCGCGAGCGCATCATGCCGGTCGCAAAATTCCAGACCTTGGAAAAACTGAAAACCGTATTTCCAAAGGTCGGAGAATTTATGGTGGAAGTGCTGTTGCTGAAAGGCATCAACGACGGCCCGGACAACCTCGCCGCGCTGATTGAATTTCTGCGCGGCACGAAAGCGCACATCAACCTGATTCAGTTTAATCCGCATCCCGGCGCGCAGTTTGAACCGGTCAGCAAAGAAGCCCGCGAAGAATTCGGAAAGGAACTTCGCAAAGCCGGATTCAAAGTGACCCTGCGCTACTCCCTCGGCGACGACATCGCCGCCGCCTGCGGGCAGTTAGCAGGGAAGTGATAAGCTCTGAACGATAAGTGATAAACGTAATATTCATCACTTATAGGTTATAAATTATCATTCTCTCAGATTTTTCCCTTGCTCGACGGCAAGGCGTCAAGGGCGCGTTCGTCGGCGGTGCAGGCCATGCGCAGGGCGCGGGCGACGGCTTTGAATACGGCTTCGTGGGCGTGGTGCAGGTCTTCGCCGTATTTCTGGTCGATGTGCAGATTCAGTTTGGCGGTGTCGCAAAACGAGCGCCAGAAGTGTCCGAGAATGTCGGTGTCGAAATCGCGGATCAGATTTTTCTTATTGGAAATTTCGTAGACGAGGTAGGGGCGTCCACCGAGATCGAGCGATACTTCGGCACTGGCGAGCGCATCGTCCATCGGAAGCAGCCAGAACCCGTAGCGATTGATGCCGCGCCGTTCGCCGAGCGCTTCGTTAAACGCCTGTCCGAGCGCCAGACCGACATCCTCGATCAGGTGATGGTAGTCCACCTGAATATCGCCGGAGGCTTTGATGTCCATGTCGATCAGCGAGTGTTTGGAAAGCAGTTCCAGCATGTGGTTGAAGAACGGCACACCGGTTTCAATCGAGTATTTGCCGGTGCCGTCGAGGTTGATCGACAGACAGATATCCGTTTCGTTCGTCTTGCGCTGTACCGTTGCTTTACGCTGTTTGCCCATAACTGGTCCTGTCGGTTGAGGTGTGCGGATAACTTAGAAGTCCATCCGGCTTCCATCAAGCACGAAAACATTTGCTGTCGGGTAAGTTGCGGGTTGATTTATGTGCAAAACAAGGCATTTTACCGACTTTCACTAACCAAAGGAATGATTATGGCCAAGGCCGCAGCAAGACACATTCTCGTCAGCACCGAAGCAGAGTGCAATAAACTCAAACAGCAGATCGCCGATGGCGCGGATTTTGCCGCACTGGCGAAAAAGCATTCGCAATGTCCGTCCGGCCAGCAGGGCGGGGCGCTGGGAACTTTTTCGCCCGGGCAAATGGTTCGCGAGTTTGATCAGGTAGTTTTCAGTGCAGAAATCGGCAAGGTTCAAGGGCCGGTTAAAACGCAGTTTGGCTATCATCTGGTTGAGGTGACGATGCGGACGGCGTAAGAGAGTCTCAGGTCGAAAGTCTGAAAGTCTAAAGTCAGAATAAATCGACCTTAGACATTCAGACCTTTGACTTTCGACTATCCGCCCGCCCTTTTTACGGTATATCCGAGGGCGGATAATTCTTTCACGAGCAGGTCGCGGTGATCGCCCTGAATTTCGATGACGCCGTTTTTGACGGTTCCGCCGGTTCCGCACTGCTGCTTAAACTGCTTCGCCAGCTTTTCGAGCCCTTCGGGATGTGAAGGAATTCCGGTAATCACCGTGACACCTGCGCCCTTACGGCCTTTGGTTTCCCGCCCGACACGCACAATACCGTCGTTCCTGGGGGCAGACGGTTTTTGCGGCTGATTGTTTTTCTTCGGCGGCAAGGTAAAGCCCGGCGCGGTTTTATTCCACTCCGGACCGATGTCGAAGTTGCTCAGGTCGATGTTCATAATGTGGGACAGGCATCTTGCCTGTCTGCATTGCATGGGTAGACAGGCAGGATGCCTGTCCCACTTTGTCTATTCAGCCGATTCTTCAGGGGTTTCTTCGTCATCGATTACTACATCGGATTCGTCGAGGATTTCCGTTTCCGGCAACCCTTCGGCGGGCGTTTCGACGGCTTCGAGTACGGGGGCTGTTTCCGGCGCTTCTTCTGCATCAAGTACGGCGGCGGAGACGATCTTGTCGCCTTCGCTGAGATTGACCAGACGCACGCCCTGCGTATTGCGTCCGATAACGCGCAGGTCGCTGGCACCGATACAGATCATCTGTCCGTTCTGGGAGATGAGCATGATACGGTGTTCATCGGTAACGGCGTGGGCGCTGGCGACTTTGCCGTTGCGCTCGGTGGTCTGGATGCTGATGATTCCTTTACCGCCGCGGCTTTGCAGGCGGTATTCGTCAAAGTTCGTCCGTTTGCCGTAGCCGTTTTCGGTGATGACCATCATGGTCGCCTCCGTATTGACGATTTCGATGGAGACGACTTCGTCGCCGCTTTCAAGTGTAACGCCTTTGACGCCGCGCGAAACGCGGCCCAGCGGACGGGCATCCTGCTCTTTAAAGCGGATGGCTTTTCCGTTGTGCATGCTGAGGATGATCTCATTTTCACCGGTTGTAAGCTGTACGCCGATGAGCTGGTCGCCTTCATCAATGTTAATGGCATTGATACCGCCGGCGCGGATATTCTTATAGGCCGACAGAACCGTTTTTTTGATAATTCCGTTCTTGGTGGCCATCAGCAGATTGTGCACGTCGTCGTCGAGTTCGCGTACGCAGAGAATGGCGGCCAGTTTTTCGTCGGGTCCCATTTCAATGACGTTGGCGAGTGCGCGGCCGCGCGACTGACGGCTGCCTTCCGGTACGTGGTAGGCTTTAAGCCAGTACATACGGCCAGCCTGAGTGAAGCAGAGCAGGTAATCATGTGTGGAGGCCGTGAAGACATGTTCCACGAAATCCTCGTCCTTGGTGTCCATGCCGACTACGCCTTTTCCGCCGCGGCGCTGCTGACGGTAGGTGTCAACGGGTACGCGCTTGATGTAGCCGGTGTTGGAAAGTGTAATCACGCAGGGTTCGTCGGCAATCAGATCTTCGATGTCAATTTCGCCTTCGTCAATTTCCAGCTGTGTGCGGCGCGGGTCGCCGTACTTGGCTTTGATTTCGGCCAGATCGTCTTTGATGACGCCGTAGATTTTTTCTTTGTGTTCCAGCAGGTCTGTCAGGTAAGCGATTAATTTCTGCAGTTCATCGAACTCAGCCTGGATTTTTTCACGTTCGAGACCGGTCAGCTGGTAGAGGCGCATGTCGAGAATCGCTTTGACCTGCAATTCGCTGAAGTGGAAACGCTCGACCAGTCTGGCCTGAGCTTCTTCGCGGGCTTTGGATGCGCGGATGATCCGGACGACTTCGTCGAGGTTGTCGAGAGCGATCAGCAACCCTTCGAGGATGTGAGCCCGCGCATGCGCCTTATCGAGGTCGAACTGTGTGCGGCGGGTGATCACTTCGAAGCGATGTTTGATGAAGCACTGGAGCAGTTCTTTGAGATTCATGATGCGCGGGCGGCCATTATCAATCGCCAGCATGATCGCGCCAAAGGTGCTCGCCAGTTGTGTGTGCTTGTAAATATTGTTGAGCACCACTTTGCCGATCGCGCCTTTTTTCAGCTCGATGACCACGCGGATACCGAGCTTGCCGGATTCGTCGCGGATATCGGATATGCCTTCAAGCCGCTTTTCGCGCACCAGCTCGGCCATCTTGATAATCATCGAGGCCTTGTTCACCGCGTAGGGGATTTCGGTGATGATGATGCGTTCGCGGTTATTGCCGAATTCTTCGATGTCCGCTTTGCCGCGCATCCGGATGCGTCCGCGACCTGTGAGATACATCGATTTGATACCGCCCAGTCCATGCACAATACCGGCGGTCGGGAAGTCGGGGCCTTTGATGAACTGGCAGAGATCTTCGACGCCGGCATCCGGATTCTCGATCAGGTGGATGGTTCCGTCGATCACTTCGCTCAGGTTATGCGGCGGAATATTGGTAGCCATCCCGACGGCGATCCCGGTGCTTCCATTGATGAGAAGATTAGGGATGCGTGCAGGCAGAACGGTCGGCTCCATCAGTGTTTCGTCGAAGTTGGGGCGCATATCGACGGTGTTCTTTTCGATATCCGCGAGCATGTCTTCGGCCAGCGGGAGCAGTTTACATTCGGTATACCGGTAAGCGGCAGGGCGGTCACCGTCGATTGAACCGAAGTTTCCCTGTCCATTGATCAGCATGCAGCGCATGGAGAAATCCTGCGCCATGCGTACCATGGTGTCATAGACCGCCGTGTCACCGTGCGGGTGATAATTACCGATTACTTCCCCGACCACTTTCGCGCATTTGACGAACGGCTTGCTACTGTTCCATCCACGTTCTTTCATGGCGAAGAGAATGCGGCGGTTGCCGGGTTTCATGCCGTCGCGTGCATCGGGCAGGGCGCGGCCGATGATTACGCTCATTGAGTAATCAATGTAGGCGCGTTGCATTTCGTCTTCAATATTGATCAGATCAATACGTTGGTGCTGTAGTGTGTTCATTGCGGTAAATTTTCCTGTTCTTTAAATATCGAGGTTTTGCACGTTGAGGGCGTTTTTTTCAATAAACTCGCGGCGCGGTTCAACTTCATCGCCCATCAGAATGGTAAACATTTGGTCGGCCTTAACGACATCCTCGAGGACCACGCGGGTCATCTTGCGTTTGGCTGGATCCATGGTGGTTTCCCACAGCTGTTCGGGATTCATTTCCCCGAGACCTTTGTAACGTTGAATCGACAGCCCGCGGCGGCCCAGCTCACGAATCGTGGTGAGCAGTTCCAGTAAGGAATGCAGTGCCTTCTTCTCGCCCTTTTCATCCGTTAGATAAAATTCGGGGGTGTCGAGGTGTGAAAGGCAGCGGGCGTGGAATCCTTTGGCTTCCAGTTGAGCAATCAGTTTTTCCAGCCGTTCAGCCGTATGGATTTCCATCCAGCGGAATCCCGGTCCACCGGTCAGCGAATCACCGATTTCAAGTTCTTTACCCAGTGCGGCTTCGGTCTGTTCGCGTAAGGCGCGGAGTTCAGTATCGTTGAAAACATAATGAATTTGCGGATCGCCCTCGCCATGGTCAATTTCAACACGGAATGCGGGCAGGCGGCAGTCACTGGTCAGGCGGCGGACGTAATCTTCAAAATCAACGCCGCGGCGGGCCATCTGCTGAGCGATGCGTTCCACATCGCTGAGCAGCAGCAGCACGTCCGGCAGTTGTTCTGATTCCAGCAGTGTATTGCCGAGGTGACATACGAGCGTCTGGTCTTCGGAGCCGAGGTCTAGCAGGATGCGGGTGAGATGGGCTTCGCTTTCGATGTACTCCTCGCGCTTCTTGCGCTTGATTTTGTAGAGCGGCGGCTGGGCGATATAGATGTAGCCCGCTTCGATCAATTGAGGCATCTGGCGATAGAAGAAGGTCAGCAGCAGCGTACGGATGTGTGCGCCGTCGACGTCCGCATCGGTCATGATGACAATCGTGTTATAGCGCGTTTTGCTCAGATCAAATTCATCGGCGCCGATTCCGGTTCCGATGGCGGTGATCATGGTACGGATTTCCTCATTGGCCAGCACCTTGTCTAAACGGGCTTTTTCGACGTTGATGACTTTACCCTTTACCGGCAGGATCGCCTGGAATTCGCGGTCGCGTCCCTGCTTGGCGGAGCCGCCTGCGGAGTCTCCTTCTACGATGTAGAGTTCGCACAGCGCCGGATCACGGCTGGAGCAGTCGGCCAGTTTACCCGGCAGGCCGCCGCTTTCGAGCGCGCCCTTGCGGCGGGTCAGATCGCGGGCTTTACGCGCGGCATCGCGGGCGCGGGCGGCCAGCATGGCTTTTTCAATTAATCCGCGGGCGACAGACGGATTTTCCTCAAAATAGGTGCCGAGTTCTTCATTGACGATCCCTTCGACAATTCCCTGAACTTCGCCGTTTCCGAGTTTGGTTTTGGTCTGGCCTTCAAATTGCGGATTGGGAATTTTCACGCTGATGACGGCGGTGAGCCCTTCGCGGATGTCATCGCCGCTCATGGCCTGCTTGTCGTCTTTGATCAGCTTGTTTGTTTTTGCATATTGATTAACCGTACGGGTGAGGGCACTGCGGAAGCCGGAAAGATGCGTACCTCCTTCGATGGTGTTAATATTATTGGCAAAGGTGTAGATGCTTTCGTTGTACGCATCGCTGTACTGCATGGCGATTTCAGCCGTAACACCGTCGCGGGTACGTTCGAAATAGATCACATCCGGATGAATCGGAAGTTTTCCTTTGTTCAGGTGGCGCACAAACTCACAGATGCCGCCTTCATATTCAAAGGTCTCTTCGCGTTGCGGCTCTTCCTGTGTCAGGCGGATACGCACGCCGCGATTCAGGAACGCCAGTTCGCGCAAACGTGAGGCAAGAATATCCCACTGAAATCCTTCGTGGGTGAAAATTTCATGGTCGAGTTTGAACGTGACTTTGGTCCCGGTCTTCTGGGTTTTTCCGATGACTTCCAGTTTGGAAACGGCTGCACCGCGTTTAAAACGCTGATGATGAACCTGTCCGTCGCGGCAGACCTCGACTTCAAGCCATTCGGAGAGCGCATTTACGCAGGATACGCCTACGCCGTGCAACCCGCCGGAAACCTTGTAGGAGTCGTTGTCGAACTTGCCGCCTGCATGTAAAACCGTCAGCACCACTTCAACGGCTGGCTTGTGTTCGGTCGGGTGCATATCCACCGGAATGCCGCGGCCGTCGTCGGTGACGGTGAGGGAGCCGTCGGAATTGATGGCAACCTCAACATGCGTGCAATATCCGGCCAGTGCCTCGTCAATGGAGTTATCAACGACTTCATAAACGCAGTGATGATAGCCGCGCACGCCGGTGTCGCCGATGTACATGGCGGGGCGTTTACGGACGGCTGCCATGCCCTCCAGAACGGTAATCTGATCTGCGCCGTACTCCGTATTTTTCTTCGGTTGCTGCTCAAGTTTTTCGTCTGACATGGTGGTTGTTTTTCCTCTCAAATTCTAAAGCTTGCATCATATAGAAATTGTTCGGACGAGGCCACTAAAAATAGAGCGAAATGTGCGAAAAAAATGAGAAAAAACAGGGGTTTTATACGATTTTATCCTTGCGCGAACTGTTTTTTAAACCTCTGAAAAAAGACGGGCCGGATTCTTCAGGAGGAGGGGAGTTTTTAGACACGGAGAAGCCCTTTTTCAAATGATTTGAAAAAGGGCTTTGGAAGGGTTTTTTATTCAAAAAACATCAGTTCGCCGGAACCACCAGCACCGGTACATTGGACCTGAATAGAATACATTCGCTGATATGACCGATCGGCACGTTGCAGCTTGCTTTTCCATGACCATGAGCTCCGATGATGATCAGGTCGACCTTGAGGTTCATTGCGGTTTCAAGAATCGTTTCGCAGGCCGGGCCTTGCACAAAGACGGGGGTCACTTTTACTCCGGCCCGTTCAAGAGCCTGAGCATCTTTTTTCAGGCGGATAGACTCCGGTTTCGTATTGGACTCTTCCTGAGTCAAATCGGCCGGTAAAGGCTCGGCATGCATCAGGAACACTTCTGCATCCAGTTTTTTAGCATAGGTCTTTGTGACCTTCAGGATCGCTTCGGATGTGGTCGAGAAGTCAATGGTCGCGAGTATTTTCATATCTATATCCCTCTCTTTTTCAAAGTCATTATCGACATGGATAAGGATGAAGTAAACCGGGAAAAATAAGAATTATTTGATGCCGACAACGTAGGCGACCCAGCCAAGGGCGTTTTCGTAACGGGTACGGCGGCGGTAAATGTCGTCCGATTCGCCGTCTTTGGTCCAGTCGTGCAGATAGACCTCCACCGACTTAAATCCGGCTTCGAGCAGTAGTTCCTGCAATTCGGGCAGTGTCCACAGCCGCCAGTCGTAGGTAAAGGCCTTTTCAATTTTTCCGATACCTGGAATTTTGAAGTGGATGTAGTTTACGACGTGATGGTCGATCACGTTGTATTCAGCCTGATCCCAAATGTAGGTGAAAGCCGGGATCCCGGTTCCGTCTGCGGCAGTAAACGATTTAATTTTGCGCGGTTCCAGTTTCGTTCCAACGGACTCGGTGCCGCCGTAAATATCGATGATGAACAGTCCTTCTGTTTTTAGCGCGCGTTGTACCTTTGTGAAATAATTAAGCAGCAGGTCGCGCGTTTTGAAAACGCAGTAGGAAAAGTTGAGCGCCATGACCAGATCAACCGGCGGTGTTTTGACTTTCAATACGTCGGCACAGAGCAGTTTCAGTTTACCGGCCTGCCCGCCGAGTTGCGCCGCATTGTGTGCAATACCCCAGTCGAGCGTCGGGCGGTCAAAGTCTACACCCCATGCGCGATGCTGCGGCGAGCGCCGCACCCAGTCACAGGCGAGCGCTGCCGTGCCGCAGAAATCTTCGCGTAGATCGCTTGGAGCGTATTTGCGCTTATTTTTGAAGATACGTACGGCGAAATCGATATCGGTTTCAACCCCTTGTACAGAGGCTTCATAGAGGTGATGCAGATCAGGACGTTTTCTCTTTTTCATGATGTGTGATCTGTTCTTAACTGTTTCCAAAGTGGACTTCAGCCAGTTCGCGAGCGGCGGCGTGAATGTGAGGATTGGTGCCGAGGAATCGCAAGCCGTGTTCCTCTGCACGCGGCCAGGCGGTGCAAACTGCGCCGGCACGTTCGGCAATCAGTGCCGCGGCAGCGATATCCCAGAGATATAACCCGGCTTCAAAATAGCCGTCCGAGCGGCCGCAGGCGACATGGCAGAGATCGATGGCCGCTGAACCGAGTATCCGGATTTTACTTGCGCGGTGTGCCATATCACTGAAAAAAGTGATAGAGTGCGGGTCGATATCCTTCGTGAGCCCGGTGAAGAACGTTGCTTTTTCAAGCGTTGGAACCGTGGAAACGTGAATGGGGCGACCGTTACAGAGAGCCGCGCTGTCCACGGCAGCCGTATAGCATTCATTCTGAACGGGAATAAAAACACAGCCGGCCAGTATTTCGCTGTCGCGCCGTACGGCAATCGAACAGCACCACGTCGGGATGCCGCGTGTGTAATTCGCTGTGCCGTCGATCGGATCAATAATCCACTCGAAGGGGTGATCTTTGGCTGTGCAGCCTTCTTCACCCAGAATGGCGTGATCAGGGAAGTGCCGGTGAATAATACTTTCGGCAACGTGCTGGCATTCGCTATCCATCACCAGTTTGATGTCGTGATCAAAATGCTGAGCGACTTCTTCGCGCCGGTGAATATTTTTTAGAGCGTGTTCGCCTGCTGTGCGCGCCGCTTCAGTGCAGACGTCAAGAAGTTGTTTGGTTGAATAGGGGGTCATTGAGGAATCTGCCGGAGGGTTTCAGCTGCTGCGGTTTTGAAGATGATCAAGAACTCTCATCAGCCACCACCAGATAACCCAGCCGAGGAAAATCATGGTTACCGAGAACAGGCCGTAGGAAATCCACGGGTTCATGCCCTTAGTCATGACGCTGAATTCCGACATCCCGCCCATGCTGGCGATGATGTTGAGAGGAAGAAATACGACGTTGATGAGGGTGAGATTTTTCAGCAGGACGTTCATGTTGTTATTAACGATCGTGCCGCGGGCATCCATGAGTCCCGATAAGACGGTTGAATAGATGCCAGCCTGCTTGCTGGCCTGCTGATTTTCGATGATGACATCGTCGAGAAATTCGATCTGCTCGCCGGAGAGTTTCAGTTTTCCTGAAGCCGTATGAAGCTTGGACAGCACTGCCAGATTGGTTTCCAGTGCATTGTGGTAGTAGATTAAACTTTCGCCGAGCGCGAACATCTGCAGGAGGTATTTATTTTCCATGGATTTGATGATTTTGGCCTGCAATTCCTGAGACATCATTTTGATCGCTTTGAGGTGACCTTGATAATGATGTACGGTGTGGAGGAGTACACGAAGAACACAGTCCCAGCCGGAATCGATCTGTTTGAATTCGCGACCGGTTATTGCAAGTTCGTCCCGGGGTACAATGAAGGCGACTTTGTTGTCCCGGATTAATATGCCGAGTGAGGAAACCTCAAACTGAATTGTATCGCTGCGGGAAATGTTGTCGGGGCGTTTCCAGACCATGAAGGTGGTGCCGTCCTGCATATGCTCGACACGCGGAACTTCGTCCGCATCATAGACGGCTTCCACGTCAAAAGGGTCCAGATCGAATTTTTTTTGCAGCGATGCTTTTTCGCTGTCGGTAGGCTGGCAATACACGAGAACATCCGCTTCATCCTCCGTGCTTTGTATGAGCCGCGCTGACTCTATCCGGTAAGACATTATCATGAAATCACCCTGTTTCTTTTTCCCGCTCAAGGGTTCGTCGTATTCAATACCCAGTTCGACGGGTAGCTTTGTATATCTATTGCCCCGGAAACAGCAAGCGATTCGTTCAAAATTTCAGCGGAGGCTGGCGTGTTATCGGGAATTCGTCTGTTCGAGTGCTTTGGGCGGGGAAAAAACGATATGGCTGAGCATGGCGCGGCGGAGGGAGTTTTTGTCAGACGGATTTAAAACAGATCCAAGGGCTGGTGCTTTGCCGACAGACGGATCCGGGCTATGGGAGCTAAAGTTCATGGCTGGCAGCTTCATGGCTGGAACGCTGGTGCGAAAGGCACTCATTTTAGGGCGGATATCTATCCGGGGCGGGGCGGGCTCCGCCGCTGCAGACACTTCGGTAGCTGGCGCACCGCGCCGTAGCGGTTGGATGTCGGGCAGTTTTTCGATCTCACCCGGACTCCATGGGTTTTCCCGGGTTACGACCGGGATTTTCCTCGGGTTTTCAGCGAATTCCGGCGGTTCAGCGCGAAACTCTTCAATGCCGGTCATTTTGCGTAACAGCTCGGCAATCGGGTCTGCAGGCGGACGACCCTCTTCCCGGTCATTGGAGGAAAGAGGGGGGCTCGGCTGTTTTTTCTTGGCTGCTGCACCGGCGATCTGGGCAATAATCCAAAATACGCCGATGACCAGCCAGATGAAACCTTCTGCTTTGACGGGTTGATCCATCGGAATTCAGAACCTTATTCAGCCTTGGTGTGTTCGCTTCCGCCGGCGAGCGATTCGCGCATTGATGTGTCCGCCATGACGTTCTGCATACGATAGAAATCCATGACACCAAGTCGGCCGTCTTTGAATGCCTGTGCGATGGCCAGCGGGACCTGCGCCTGTGCCTCAATCACTTTGGCCTGCATTTCCTGCACGCGGGCGCGCATTTCCTGTTCCTGGGCAATGGCCATGGCGCGGCGGCCTTCGGCTTCAGCCTGACGCATCTTCTTGTCGGCTTCAGCACGTTCGGTTTCAAGTTGCGCGCCGACATTGGCGGTATTTGAAGTTCCGGCGACGCTGACATCGGCGATATCAATCGAAACGATTTCAAACGCGGTTTGTGAATCCAGACCGCTATCAAGCACCTTGCGGCTGATGTTGTCGGGATTTTCGAGCACGTTCTTGTAGGAAGCCATCGAGCCGACGGCGCTGACGATGCCTTGTCCGACACGGGCGATGATGGTTTCTTCTGTGGCGCCCCCGACAAGCTGTTCCAGATTGGTGCGGACGGTTACGCGGGCCTTGATCAGCAGCCGGATGCCGTCCTTGGCAACGGCATCGAGGAATGTGGTTCCCTGTTTCGGATTCGGGCAGTCAATTACCTTTGGATTAACGCTGGTTGTGACGGCATCGAGAATGTCGCGGCCGGCGAGGTCGATCGCTGCGGCGTGATCAAACGTCAGCTTGATTTTTGCTTTATCGGCGGCGATCAGGGCCTGTACGACGTTAACGACATTACCGCGGGCAAGGTAGTGACTTTCAAGCTGGTCGCTGTTGATATCCAGACCTGCTCTGACCGCTTGAATACGTGCGCGGGCGATCAGTGTGACCGGCACTTTGCGCAAAATTTTCATGCCGACCAGACTGCTTAACCGGATATAGGCCCCGGAGCCCCATGCCTGCACCCAGACTGCGAGCACAGATAAAATAATTGCTCCAAGGACAAAGACGACGACCAGTAAGAAAATACCCAATATGGTTCCTATTTCCATGACTTAACCCTCCGTTGTTGGTTGTTTGACAGTGTTTGGTGTCTGAATA
This sequence comes from uncultured Verrucomicrobiota bacterium, assembly GCA_964398915.1. Classification (GTDB taxonomy): domain Bacteria; phylum Verrucomicrobiota; class Kiritimatiellia; order Kiritimatiellales; family Tichowtungiaceae; genus Tichowtungia. The sequence continues at coordinate 92,771 of CAYNOR010000001.1, read as the reverse complement.
ATCAGCACCGGTTTTTTTAAAAGAGCAAGCAGTAAAGCGCCGAGGCCGTAGATCACAATCACGATACGGACGACGGCGGAGATGGCGGTAATAGCCGTTAGCGTATAGAGGATCAGCAGACCGGCGGCCAGTGTGCCAACCAGATTGCGTTTCGAAATCTCCTTGCGGCGCAGGATCAACGTACCGATCCAGAGTCCGACGGCTACTTTGCTGAGGTAGAGCATTATGATGTAGAAGAGAATCGTCAAGAGACTCAGCGGTAGTCCGATCAGTGTAAAAAGAAGCAGAAAAGCCGATATCGGGATGAGCAAAAGCGCTACGAGTCCGGTAAGGAGACATGTCCCGCGTGCAGTGCCTAGCAGGTGAACGGTGCGGGCGGTGTAGAGAGGGAAGAGCGAGGCGAAAACCATACCGGTAAAAAGGGCGGCGAAGGCAAAAAAGAAGTGAGCCGTCAGGTTTTGTTTGAAGAACTGCTTGGGCGGCAGAGGTTCAAAGGTGCGGTTCAGTTTACCGCTGAGCGTAATAGAAGGGGATAAAACCAGCTCAGCCGGCGCGGTATAGTTCAGGTCGCCGCCGATTACGGTACCGGGCAGGATCACAATACTTTGAGCAGTAATGGTGACGTCGCCCGCAATTTTTCCGCCGATGGTAGCTTTTTGTGCCACGATCCGTGCATCGCCGGTGATGGTGCCCTCAGTGATGACATTTTCGCCGAAGCACAGCATGTTTTTGGCAAGGGTTGCGGAGGGTTCAATCTTGACGGTGGTTCCTGCCGCGGTCAGCGAGCCGTTGAGTGTTCCGGAAATCTGCACCATTTTGGCGGCTAATCGCGTATGATCGTTGAAACGGCCTGCGGCGATCACCTGTGTTCCGCCGGCCCAGACGTCGCTTTTAAAATCTCCGCGCAGATCAAGCGTGGTGCCTGCTGCGAACAAATCGTCCAGCGCTTCGCCGCTGATCGTGATATTCTGTGCTGAAATCCACATCTCATCGCGCAGGGTTTCTGCTTCGCCGCTGATAAACTGATCCCGCTGTACAAACTCAATGGCCTGCACGCTCTGCGTCAGGATCAGTGCTCCGATTAAAAATCCGAATTTCAAACCTTTATCTCCCTTACATAAATCCGGTTGCCTTCTACCTTAACAATCTCGATAGCGGCACCCTGTTCAATCCAGGACCCGTCGGCGATCACATCCGCGCGGCGATCTTCGATTAACGCTTTGCCCGATGGACGCAGAATGCTCAGCGCGGCGCCATTCATACCCGGCCGCCACAGCGAATCAGACGGATCGTTTCTGACGATATTCTGGTTCAGAGAAAGGGCCTTACCCATCGGGCTTTTAGGAAAGTATTTCATCCAGACAAACGCGGCAAGTGCAGTGAGAATCAAGATGAAGAGCAGGCTCATCCAGCCGAGCCAGAGCGGGAAAATCATAAATCCAATCACTGCTGCGCCGATCAATGCCGCCGCGCCGGCCGCGCCGACAATGCCGCCGGGGATAAAAATTTCCACGCCGACCAGAAATAGGCCGGAAATTAGAAGCGAGAAATACCAATTCATGCGCCGGATTCTACCTACCTTCCGCTTTGATGGAATACAAAAATTCCAAACATCGGGACTTTCACTGCCGCGGATTGACTCTGCGCGTGGTTTTGGCGTCCTGTTTTTACAAACTCCACGGAAGGCGTCCGGGCGATTCCGTATCAAGCCGGCCGGAAGTGAGTAACGCATCAAGCTGGGCCAGCAGCCGTTCCTTATCTTTCGGGAAACGCGCTTCGAGCGGAACAATGTTCGACGAATGGTCCGCGCGGAAAACCGTCTGCTCCAGTTCCAATCCCTGGATCATTTCACGCAATTCCGCCACGGCGGTATGTTCGGTAATCATTTTGAAGCCGCTTTTATATAACGGCGTGTTGGGCGTCGTCACCAGCCGCAGCGCGGAGAGCAGGCGCGGCTGCATCCGGTTCACAACGTTTGCCGTGGCGCGGGCGTGTTCGAGCGACCGGCCTTTTCCTGCCAGCCCGATTAATACCATTACCGACATCCGCAAGCCTGCTGTCTGTGCGCGGCGTCCGGCTTCAATCATTTCTTCGGCAGACTCATGTTTGTTAACCGACCGGAGCGTCTCATTGTCGCCGCTTTCAAGCCCCATGTAGAGCGTGTGCAGTTTCAGTTCTTTCAGGCGGCGCAGTTCCTTGTCCGTTTTGGCGAGAATCGAAGCGCCGTTGGCGTAAACGCTTACCCGCGCCAGATTTTTAAATTTTTCATTCAGCGAAACCAGCATGGTTTCCAGTGTTTGGAAATCGAGATGCATCACGTCGCCATCCGCCAGAAAAATCCGCCGGGCATCCGGCCGGTGTTTCCAGGCCTTGGAAAATTCCCGCTCCGCTTTTTCCAGCCCAGGGAACTTGTAAGGCACCCCTTTGTACATTCCGCAGAACGTGCAGCCGTTCCATGGACAGCTGTCCGCTACGCGAATAATCAGACTGTCCGCCTCGGCGGGAGGACGGAATAAGGTGTGTGACTGCCCGAACATAGTGTTCTGAGTGTTCTAAACGACCGGAATTTGCGGCACATCATTCGCCGGCAGATCGTCGGGTGCCCCGGCCTTTCGCAGGCGTTTTTCTTCCTTCTTCCGCTTCTTAGCGAGTTCTTTTTGACGCTTCTCGAATGAGTAATTGGGCTTGGCCATGAGTATTCCTTTAATTGATTTGCGGCTTTATAGCACGCCGGTGCGGCTATTCTCTCAACAAAAAGGTTATGGACTGCGCAGGCGTGCTGGTTTTACAAATCGAAGTAATGCGATTGAGGATGGTGCGTGACGAGCGCGAACGTTGAAACTTCCGGGTCGGCCATGAAAAGTTCGGTGACGTTCAGGCCGATCCGGTCCGTATCCAGCAGGTCACAGCAGACCTTGTTCATCGCCAGGTCCGGGCAGAGTGCGTAGCCGAAGCCGAACCGGCTCTGATCGAGTTTCCGTTTCCAAATCTCGGAAAGCGTCAATTCACCTTCCTCCGATCCCCACAGCGCGCGGATTTGTTTGTGCTGATATTCCGCCAGCGCCTCGGCGGTCATGACAGCCAGTCCGTGAAAAAGCAGATAGTCGTGGTAGCGGTCGGCATCGCGCAGTTCGTGCTCTTTGATTATCACGTTGTTTCCAAGCGTAACCGCCATCAGTGCACAGACATCATGGTCAGGACGGAAAAAATCGGCCAGACAGTGTCCGCCCGCCTTTTTCTGTCGCGGGAATGTCATAGGAATAATGCCGCCAGCCGGATTTTCAAGATAGAATGTATCGCCTTCAGAGCGGCAGTTAAAGAAGCCGTAAATCACCTTCGGCTCAAACACACCGCGCGCGATCCGCTTCATCTCGTCGAGTTTTGGATAAACTTCGTCGTCGAGCAGTTTCTGGTATTCGGCGTCGGAGAGTTTGCCCTGTTTGTAGCCCCAGGATCCTTTGATCATTCCGTTCAAATCGAGATACTTCCAGATCGCGTCGAGCGGAATGTTTTCCGTAACCCATGTGCCGGTTTCGACATTCGGTACCGGAATATCGCGTGCAATCGGCTCAACCGGTTTTTCATCCGCCGCCGGTTTGATTTCACACTCGAGGCCGTCGCGCACCGGTGCGACGTAGTCGGGCAGTTTGCCGGTATCTTTTAACGTCTGCATTGCGGACAGCCCGGCGAAGGCGTCTTTGCAGTAGAGTACCTGACCGGAATAGTGCGGGCGGCAGGCCAGATCAACAAATTCCTCGGAAAGTGCTGCGCCGCCGAGCAGTACCGGCGTTTTAAATCCGGCGTGTTCGAGAATTTTCATGTTTTCGGCCATGACGGCGGTGGATTTCACCAGCAGTCCGCTCATACCGAGTGCGGCGGCGTTATGCTTCTTCACCGCATCCATCATTTGTTCGACCGGCACTTTGATGCCGAGATCAATCACGTCAAAGCCGTTGTTTGAAAGGATAATACCGACCAGATTTTTGCCGATGTCGTGGACGTCGCCCGCGACCGTTCCGATGACAAACAGCGGAACTTTGTCGCCGGCCGAGCTCTTCTTCATGAACGGCTTGATCATATCGACCGCCCGTTTCATCACTTCGGCCGACTTGAGTACGAAAGGAAGCTGCATGATGCCGTCGTTGAAGAGGCATCCGACTTCCTTCATCGCCGGAAGCATAATAGTGTTCAGAATATCTTCAGCGCTGTTTCCCTTCAGCAGATCGGGAATCGCCGGTTCCAGCCACGGCGACTTGCCGCGGATAATCGCGTCGGTCAGCACGTCGGCTGCCGGGCGGCTTTCGACCGCTTCGTCTACAGTTTCTTTTACGGTCTCAAACAGGTTGATGTAATTCTCGAGCGGATCGCCATTTGTGCGGTCATCGGCCAGCAGAGATTCAGCCGCATCGCGCAGATTATCCGGTATTTCATTCAGCGGGACAATTGCCGCGACGTTGATGATGCACGCATCCATTCCGGCCTGTACCGCCTGATGCAGGAAAACGGCGTTGAGCACTTTGCGCAGAGGCGGTTTGAGGCCGAATGAAATATTGGAAAGGCCGAGCATTGTCCGCACACCCGGCAGTTCCGCCTTGATACGGCGGATGGCTTCCAGGGTTTGGAGCGCCGCATCGCGCAGCGTCTTATCGCCGCTGCAAATCGTAAAGGTCAGCGGGTCGATCAACAGCTCTTCCGCTTTAAGTCCGCGCCGGACACAGAAATCAACCAGCCGTTTGGCGACAGCGAATTTTTCATCGGCATTCATCGCCATGCCTTTTTCATCAATGGTCAGTGCGACCAGCGCCGCGCCGTAGCGCCGTGCCATCGGCACGACCCGTTCGGCACGCTGACCACCGTCTTCGAAATTGATCGAATTAATGATCGCCCGCCCGCCGTAGAGTTTCAGCGCCTCTTCAATTACATCGGCGGAAGTGGAATCAATCATCATCGGAATTCGGCATTCTCGTGCCATGCGCGGAACCAGTACGGCGATGTCTTTGCTTTCATCACGTCCGGCGTAACCGCAGCTCAGATCGAGCACGTGCGCGCCGGTCTCTTCCTGTTCCGTCAGAATATGAAAGGCGTTTTCATAATCGTTGGCCAGCAGTGTGTCACGGAATTTCTTGGAACCGGTGGCATTGGCACGCTCGCCGATATACAGCGGTGCAGGCTCCTGCGTCAGATCAACCGGCGAAAAAAGGCTGGAGACTTGCGATTGCCGATTGCCGACCTCTGACTCCTGACTCCTGACTCCTGCCAGTTGCTTCCGCAACTGGCGAATATGTTCCGGTGTGGTGCCGCAGCATCCGCCGACGATAGACAGCCCGTGTTCTTCGGCCAGTTTAGTAACTTTTTCAGCAAACGGTTTTGGCTCCAGCGGATAGCGGACGGTTCCGTCGACGCGCGCCTCCGGCATTCCAGCGTTCGGCATGCAGGCAAGGTGTGTCGGCCAGATATCACGAAGCGTGTCGAGATGATGCTCCATTGCATCCGGACCAGTGGCGCAGTTCAGTCCAAGCACATCAATCGGATAGGGCGATAGAATCGCGGCTGCGGCGGCAACGCTGGTGCCGACCAGCAGGGTGCCTGTCGTTTCCACGGTGATGGATACATAGCGGACAATATTGCTGTTCGGGCCGAGAATGTCATCGGCGGCGGCGAGCGCGGCCTTGATCTGCAACGGATCCTGGCAGGTTTCAATAATCAACCCGTCAACCCCGCCATCAATCAGCCCTTGAATCTGTATTTTGTAAGCATCGACCAGCGGATCGAATAAAATATGGCTCAGAGACGGCAGTTTTGTGCCGGGGCCGATGGAGCCGAAAACATAGCGAGGTTGTTCCGGCGTGGAAAATGCATCGGCGCACTCGCGGGCCAGTTGTGCGGCGGCTTTATTGATTTCATAAGCGCGGTCGGCCAGACCGTACTCGCCGAGCGTCACCGGCGAGGCTCCGAACGTATTGGTTTCCACGGCATCGGCTCCGGCGGCGAGGTAGGCGCGGTGCAGGCCGCGGATCACGTCCGGCGCCGAAATATTCAGCCACTCATTACAGCCTTCAACGGGCCCCCACTGTTCCGCCGTGATGTCTTGACTCTGCAAATAGGTTCCTGCCGCGCCGTCCAGAAGAAGTGGACCGGATTTCAATTTTTCCTTTAAATTCATGGGTTGAATTTAACAGAGAACTCTGGCGCACGCAACAATCAATCCTAAAATCCGGATAAACGGATTTTCAAACCCTCCTGAAAGAATAATTGTAATGCCCGCAGTGTCTGGGCGCACCAAAATGAGCTTCAAGTGGCATAAATCAAAAGCGCGATCGTCAATCTGGATTTATATTACGAAATCACAGCAGTCCATTTATTCAACGAGACATAACTCCTTGATGAAAAAGATCATATCCCGAAGCCCAACTCAAGCCGGTACGGCTCTGTCTCATTTGTAACAACTTCATTTTAAGTATCTTACATTTATTAATCACTCAAAGCGCTGGGACAGCAGTGTTGAAAAATAACAGAACGGATTGTGACGGTGCCGCAGGAGAATCCTGTGAATGAGTAAATTTTTTTATAAACCTGCAGGTTGTAAACCCTGACGGGTTTTTTTATGCTCCGGCCACTTATGAATATAGATGAACAGCTTAATCAACTCACGGCCCGCCATGTGGATTTATTTTCCGTCAGCGAACTTAAACGCAAGCTTGCGGCCGCCGAAAAAGAAAAACGCGGACTGCGCATTAAGTATGGCGCCGATCCGTCTGCTCCGGATATCCACCTCGGCCATGTCGTCGGACTGAATAAGCTGCGCGAATTTCAGGATGCGGGGCATACGGTCGTTTTCATCATCGGTGACTTTACCGGCATGATCGGCGATCCGTCCGGGAAATCGGCCACCCGCCCGGCGCTTTCGCGCGAGCAGGTAGCGGCTAATGCCGAGAGTTACAAACAGCAGGTTTTTAAAATCCTCGATCCGGCAAAAACCGAAGTACGCTTCAACTCTGAATGGCTCGGTGGCATGAAATTTGAAGATGTCATCCGCCTTTCCGCGCACGTCACCGTCGCCCAGTTGCTGGCGCGCGACGATTTCTCCAAGCGCTATGCGGATAACCGCCCGATCTCTCTCGTCGAGTTTCTGTACCCGCTGGTGCAGGCCTATGACTCCGTTATGGTCAAAGCCGATGTCGAACTCGGAGGAACCGATCAGCTTTTCAATCTGCTGCTTGGCCGCGAATTGCAAAAAGTTTACGGGCAGGAGCCGCAGGTCGTGATGACGCTTCCGCTGATCGAAGGACTCGATGGCGTGCAGAAAATGAGCAAGAGCCTCGGCAACTATGTCGGTGTCAATGAATCCGCCAAAGACATGTTCGGAAAACTCATGAGTGTCAGCGACGAACTGATGTGGAAATATTTCCTGCACATCCTTTGCCGCAAACCGGATGAAATTAAAGCGATGCAGGCCAAAGTCGTGTCCGGCGAACTCCATCCGCGCGCCGTCAAAGATGAACTGGGCCTCTGTGTGGTTGACCGCTTCGTCGGCGCAGGTGAAGGACAGAAAGCCTCCGATGAATTCGCCCGCATCTTTGCGCAGAAAGAACTGCCGGATGATCTGCCCGATCTCAAACTCGATGGTGAAATTGGCATCATTGATCTCGTCGTCAAAGCTGGCTTTGCGCCGTCCAATAGCGAAGCCCGCCGGCTCATCCAGCAGGGCGGGGTACGCATCAACGACGAACAGATTTCCGATGTCAAAGCGGTTGTTACGCCCGCCGACGGAATGATCCTCAAAGTCGGTAAACGCAAGTTCGCCCGCATTGTCTGCTGAAACTTTTGTTTTAAAACCACCAATATGCGGTACACTCTGTCTTCACGGGAGGGATTGCAATGACAGCTGTTATGGATCGGGTTTGTAAAGAGGCACTCGAGTTACCGCTGGATCAGCGGCTTACGCTGGTTTACCACATCCTGGAACAGAGTGACGCCTGTTCAAATCCAGAAGAAGCTGAACGCGAGTGGGATGGAGTCATCCGCGAACGGATGGAGCGCTACGATGCCGGACAGTCAAAAACCCGCTCCGCATCGGATGTTTTTTCAGCACTGGATAAAAGGCTGAAAAAATGACCGTCGAATTTTTGGCTGAAGCGGAACAGGAACTCGTTGATGCCGTTCTTTGGTACGAGTCGAAACAGCCGGGACTAGGCCGCCGTTTCAGAAAAGAAGTGGAGTTCGTGGTTGGCAGTATTGTGCAGAACCCGCTTCTCAACCGGGAGAGAGACGGCGGCTATCGCAGAGTGAATTGCCCCGTTTTCCCTTACTATCTGCCATACTTCATTCGTCGCGATAAAATCATCGTCGCTGCCGTCGCCCATGAACCTCGCCAGCCCGGCTACTGGAACCAGCGGTAAAGCAATCATCACGCCTGAAACCGGCATGGTCCTAAAAGTCGGCAAACGCAAGTTCGCCCGCATCGTGTGCTAAAACGCGGTTCTAGGTGGAACGCGATCTCCGAGCGCGTTCTCCATCTTGTAAGAAGCGTACACGGAGTGTCCGCTCCACCTTTAGGTTTCCAATGTTTGGAGATTAGAGAGCATAACGGTTGGCAGAGGCGCGGTCATTGCCCGTACCTTTGGTGCAACTTTGAAAGGCTGTTTGTTGACCGTCAGCCGGACTTGGAATAGGCTCCCGGTCAGAAAAAGTGACCGGTCGCTCGTTAAACGTTGGCCGTAGATAATATGAAAATGAAATATCTATATTTGATCGCTCTATTATCGCTGGTATCCGGGTGCGGAGTTTATACTCATACATGCCAGATGTATGAGTCGCAGAACCACGGTTTCGATAGAGATGCGGATATAAATGCATATTCTGTTTTCGGAACAACAACTCAATCCAAACGCATCCTCATTTTCTATTGGTCTGATTTTGATTCCTCACCGTTTAAATTTTACTTCAATGTATTGTCAAAAGACTCTCAGCCACAACCGCTGCTCATTCATTCAATCAAAATAACGTCAAAGGATGGAATTATTTTGGATGAACAACCATCAATACCTATTTCGATTAAACTAGAAAAAGGAGAGTGCGATCATCAGTACAAGGCCGTTCTAATTCTTAAGCTAGGCGACAAGTTGGTGTTCAGAGAAGGGATGGAGTTGGAATCTCAAGTAGAATGGGAGATTCCAGGCACGAGGAAGAGACAAATTTTGAAAACACAGTTCAGAGGAAATGAAACGAAAGACAAATGTTCAATCTGGACGGTCATGCAAGGTATATAAGAAATTGCCAACAAGGCAACGTTCACCATCGGTTTAAGGTCGACTTGAGCTCTCTCTATGTTTAAGAACGCGGGCATGAATTCTGTAATTCTCAAAAAAGGTCGCGAAAAGAATCTGCTTCAGCAGCATCCGTGGATTTTTTCCGGTGCCATTGAGCGGGTCGAAGGCGCGCCGGGCGTTGGCGAAACCGTCACGGTTTGTTCGTTCGACCGCAAGCCGCTGGCGCAGGCGGCGTGGTCGCCGCAATCTCAGATTGCCCTGCGTGTCTGGAGTTTTAATCCGGAGACGGTTATTGATGCCGATTTTTTCCGTTCGAAGCTGAAGAACGCGATCGCCGCTCGCGGGAAGATTAATTCCAATGCAATCCGTCTGGTTGCGGCGGAATCCGATGGACTGCCCGGTCTGATTATCGACCGTTACGCGGACTGGATCGTCTGCCAGTTTCTGTCCGCCGGTTCCGAACATTGGAAAGACACCATCGTCGAATTGCTCCAGGAACTTTTTCCCGGCCAGTCCATTTATGAGCGCTCCGATGTTTCTGTGCGCGAAAAGGAAGGACTGCCATCCCGTTGCGGCGTGCTGGCTGGCACGGAGCCGCCGGATCAGGTTGAGATCGCCGAAAACGGCATGCGCCTGCTGGTGGATATTAAGGGTGGGCATAAGACCGGTTACTACCTCGACCAGCGTGACAGTCGTCTTGCCGTGCGTCAGTGGGCGGAAGGGCGCGATGTACTGAACTGTTTTTCCTACACAGGCGGTTTCGGCGTGGCCGCGCTGCTTGGTGGGGCGAAGCATGTCCTGCAAATGGACAGTTCGGAGCCTGCGCTGGATATTGCCCGCAAAAACGGCTTACTCAACGGACTTGATCCGGCGGCTTCTGAATATATTTGCGGCGATGTATTCAAAGAGCTACGCCGCTTCCGCGACTCGCGACGCGACTTTGATTTAATTATTCTCGACCCGCCCAAATTTATCGAATCGCGCAGTCAGCTTGACGGCGGCGCACGCGGCTATAAAGACATCAATCTGCTGGCGTTTAAGCTCCTGCGCCCCGGCGGGCTGCTTTTTACGTTTTCCTGCTCCGGTCTGATGGAGATGCCGTTGTTTCAGAAGATTGTCGCCGACTCCGCGCTCGATGCCGGACGTAATGCTCAGATTCTGGCCGTACTGAATCAGTCGCCGGACCATCCCATTGCGTTGAACTTTCCTGAAGGAGCCTATCTCAAAGGGCTCCTATGCCGCGCAGAATAAATGTTTCCTAACCTTGGGAAAATCCGTATATATTTGCCCGTGTTTTGAATTACATCGGAGCGCTGGAAAATGAGCATCGTCTGTAAATGTCCTGAGATGGGAATTAAATTTCCTGAGCCTGTCCAAAATCCGGACGGAATCCGTCTGGAAGTGATTCGCGATTTCCAATGTCTGGAAAAATACGCGCATGAATGGAACCGGCTGGCGTGCGAAATGGATCGGAATCCGGTGCTTTCACATGCATGGATGTCCGCGCATCTGCAGACGCGCCTGAATCCGGGCGAGCAGTGGTTCTGCCTGCTGGCTTTTGACGGCGACCGTCTGGTCGGGGTTTGTCCGATCGTTACCGTTCCCCGCCGCTGGCCGGGAGGGCGCCACTGTCTGCGGTTTGAAACTCCGTATGACATTTTCACCACCGGTGCTGTTGAGCCGCTGGTTTTAGAAGAATTTGCGGCGCAGGTTTGTCCGGCATTTCATGCGTATCTCTGGAGTATTCCTTGCGACTGCTCCTGTCTGCGCATCCACGGACTGCCGGAGGAGCGGATTGCTCATGTTACGAACCGCAAAATATTCCGCCAAAGCAGTTCCATTGTTGATATCAACAGCGCTGAAAGTTTTATTCCGGTGAAGGACGGCGCGGAGGCTTATTTCAACAGCCTGTCTAAAAACTTTCTGAGGAATTACCGCCGGATCGGCCGGCGCATTGAAGAGCAGCCGGATGTGCGCTTCCGGTTTGACACCGGAAATTCTGAATCCAATGCCGAACAGTTTATGGACATTGAACATCAGGGCTGGAAGGCACAGCGAAAGACCTCGATCCGCTCCGATGAGTCCTACATGAAATTTTTCAAGCTGTTGACGAAGCGGCTTGAGGAGCAGGGCTGGCTGCGCTGGGCGTTTCTCGATATTGGCGGTAAGCCGGCGGCCGGACAGTTTATGGTTCAGAACGGCAGTACGCTGTATGTTGTGAAGATCGGCTACGACGAAGCCTTTGCTAAATTGTCACCCGGCGCGGCGCTTTTCGGTCATGTGATCGAACGGGCTTTTGCATCCGGCGAAACAAATGAAATCAACTTTATGTCCGGATATTCCTGGATGGACGACTGGAATGTGCAAACGCGCAAACTGGCCGATATTGCTTTTTTCCCGGATACCATGCGGCGATGGGGGCTTTGCAAGCAGCCGATACAATTGCGTGCGCTGATCAACCGGAAGCCAAAGTTAAAAAGGTTTATCGAAACGGGATTGTCTTTCAGATGGAAAAAGTTACCCTCCCTGTCAAAAAAAACGGGAGTCTGACTTGAAGAAATACAAAACAATCCGGGCTGTTCTTTTGATAGTCCTGTCTATGGGGCTGGCTGTAACAGTATTTTCCAGCTGGATGCGGTGTCAGGAAAGTTATCACGACGAAGACGGCGTATGGTTTCTTCGTTACACTCAACAGGACTCTTTGTGGAAGACCGTGGATAGCAGCGTGTTTCTTACGCTTAACGGGACTATGAGAAACAGCGCTGCGATGCAGACGGTATGGGGTATTGCCAACCACCGGGCGTTTGATCTGGCGGCCTTGTCCTGGATGGTCCTTCTTTTTGTAATCTATTATCTTCGGAATCCCAGGGAGGAAGAGCGTATTTCGCTGGTTCAATTCGGTCTCTACATGACAATCGCGCTTCTGCTTGTCACGGTTGTCTCTGAGTTGAGCATTCAATTCCACCGTATGTCTCCGGGGAAAATAGATGAATTACGCAAGCAGGCGGTTATGCTTTCAGATTTGACAGAGCGCATTACCTGGAAAGTTAAAGTCGCATCAAACAACAGTTTCCCCGGCGATCATGCTACGGTGTTGATGTTTATCGGGTCCTATATCATTTACCGTCTACGCTCATGGTATGGTGTGGCGGCTGCCGCCGGTATGGTTATTTTTGCATTGCCTCGTCTGGTCGGGGGAGGACATTGGTTTTCCGACATCATGGCCGGCAGCTTGTCTTGTTACCTGTTTTTCTTCCCGCTGACTTTGTTCGCGCCGTTGCGCGACCGGGCACTTGTCTGTCTTCGGAAGCCGGCTGTTCGGATTTATAAAGTGCTCAATATCCTGAACAGAGGCCGGACCTCTAAAGGGTAAATCGATGTTACTCGTCAGCAGCATGATTTGATGGCGAATAGCGTTTGATAAACTCACTCGCCTGTCCGAAGAGAGGCTGCCCCACACCAAGCCGCCACAGAATTCTCATGGTCGAAATGGGTTCGGCAACGCGGACTTCGCGAAATTGCGGAAGCATGACGGCGGCGGCGATTGCCCGCGCGATACTGGAGATCACGAATACAGCGGGCAACGATGAGATCATGCTGATTTGGATTGTCCACAGCGTGAATTTTGCCGGGACATGTTCAGCGATAAATGCGCCGACCAGCATTCCGCCTGCCACAGAGAAAAGGCCGTTGATTACATTGTAGTAACTGAAGGCGCGGGCTCGTTTTGCCGGAGTGACGGCATCGTAGATAAAGTTTGACGCGGCCAGGTTAAAACCGGACCAGGTTATGCCTGAAACCACTTGCGCGAAAAGCAGCACAAAATAATTTTCCGAGAAAATCCAAAAAAGAGGCAGGGTGGGCAGTAGACAACTGGATGCCTTCAAAACGGCTCGGTTGCCATGCCGGTCGCTGAGGGCACCCCACCAGCGCACAAAGAGCGTCTGCGACAGCAGGAATGCGACCATGTTAACCGTAAACTGGAGGTATGACCAGTGGAGGTCCCGAAGCATGTATACAGCAAAAAAGGGCGAGGCGATCTGTGTTGTCCCGTTCATGAGCGCAACAGTAAAAGTGAATTTCGCAAAATTGGATTTTGGCGTGGCTTTCACAAAATCGAAAAACGAAAAATAGGCATTGTTCAGGTCGCTTTGCAGCGGCATGTCATAATGCCGCCGCAGAAAGAATATGCTGACAAGCCGGATCAGGCATGCGGTGCCGAATAAAAAGCCGAAACCGATCACTGTGTGTCCTGCGTTTTTCCATAGGCTGATAATGAACCCGGCCAGCAGCATGGTGGTCAGCATGGTGTACAGAATTATGCGTGTGCGGTTGGAGAAGTAACGGCCCCGGTCGTCCGGGTCAACCACATCGCCCATCAGGCTCATCCAGGAAGGAACTATCAGTCCGGAAAAGAAAAAGAGAACGGTGACCGTGGTCAGCAAGCCCGCTATGCCGCCGGCCGGCAGCAGAACGGGCAGGATGAAGAGAGGAATATAAGCGGCAGCCTGCACCGCAACTCCTGTCAGAATGATGGGCATGCGCCGTCCAACCCGTTCAAGCAGGGTGGAGCCTGTAAGCTGAGCCAGCGCGGCAATCAGAACCGGTCCGGTGCCGATAAATGCCATGGCAAGATTCCCAGCACCCAGAAACAGGGCGAACGGGGCGATGTAAGTCTCCCCGAAACCCCAAAGTACAGCCCACAAGGATCCTTCCCATATCGACAGGCGTTGCGTTCTGCGGCGCAAAATAAGCGGGTCAGATGTATTTGCCGGAGAGGTCAGGTCGCGTACGGTGGCGAAAAGGCGTTTCATAAACTGTTCTGAATAGCGGCGGCGACAAAGTCGCGGAAAAGAGGATGAGGCAGGACAGGCTGACTTTTCAGTTCCGGATGCGCCTGTGTGGCGACATACCACGGGTGATCCGCCAGCTCAATCATTTCAACCACGCCGATGTCAGGATTGGTGCCGGAAATAATCAGTCCGCCCTTTTCGAGCTGTTCGCGGTAGTTGTTGTTGACCTCATAACGGTGACGGTGACGTTCGGAGATTTTCTTTTCGCCGTAGGCTTCAAATGCTTTGGTGCCTTTTTCAAGGACGCAAGGACAGGCGCCAAGGCGCATGGTCCCGCCTTTTTGGGTAACGGTACGCTGTTCTTCAAGCAGACAGACCACAGGATGTTCTGTTTTTATTCCGCGTTCCTCATCGAACTCGGTGCTGTCCGCTCCAGCCAGTCCGCAGACGGTGCGGGCGAATTCAATCACCGCGCATTGCAGGCCGAGACAGATGCCCAGGAAGGGGATATTGTTTTCGCGGGCATACTGTGCCGCGCGGATTTTACCTTCCATGCCGCGCGATCCGAATCCTCCGGGAATGAGGATGCCTGCAACGGAGCTCAGAATGTCGGGATTTGTTTCAATTTCTTCGGCGTGGAATTTGACAATTTCTACTTCGTACTCTGCAGCGTAGCCGCCGTGATAGAGAGCCTCATAGATGGATTTGTAGGCATCCTGCAGTTCAGAGTACTTGCCGACGACACCGATCCGGACTTTGCCTTTTGGATTTTTGATGACCGATATGAGCTTTTGCCAGTCCTTTAACGGACGAGTGGGCCGTGCGATGCGGAAATGGTTTAGAATCAGCTCGTCTACGCCCTGTTCAGCCAGCACCAGCGGGATTTCATAGATGGAGGTTTCTACGTCCTTTTCGACGATGACACACTCCTTCGGCACGTTGCAGAACATAGCCAGTTTATCGATATGCTCTTCAGTCAGATCCACCTCGGTGCGGCAGACAATAATGTGCGGCAGGATGCCGATTTCGCGCAGTTTGGCGACGCTCTGCTGTGTGGGTTTTGTTTTCACCTCGCCGGCGGCCCGGATGTAGGGAACGTAGGTGAGGTGGATGTACATCGAATTATCCCGGCCGACTTCTGCTCCGAGCTGGCGCAGCGCTTCGAGAAAGATGAGCCCTTCGATGTCACCGACAGTGCCGCCGAGTTCGATAACGATTACGTCCGGGTTTTCGGCTTCGAGCTGGCGGATTTTGAATTTAATTTCGTTGGAGATGTGCGGAATCATTTGGACGGTGGCGCCGAGATAATCACCGCGCCGTTCTTTGTGCAGGACATCCCAGTAGATACGTCCGGCCGTGATATTGCTTTTCTGAGAGGTGGGCTGGCCGGTGTAGCGCTCGTAATGGCCGAGATCCAGGTCGGTTTCCGCGCCGTCGTCGGTGACATACACCTCGCCGTGCTGATAGGGGCTCATGGTGCCTGGGTCAACGTTGAGATAGGGGTCGAGTTTCAGCATGCGGATGTTCAGCCCGCGATTAATAAGAAGTCGCCCGATAGAGGCGGCGGTAATTCCTTTGCCGAGTGAGGATACAACGCCGCCGGTTACGATAAGGTATTTGGCCATTTTCTGTCCCATAGTCTCTGTTAAATTGATTGTGCTACGGGAGGGCACTTTAAGGAGGTCATGGAAGGTTGTCCAAAGAATAGTTTCCAAACCTTGTAAAATTGATTCGCTGTCGCGGGCGAGGCATAAAAAAACGGCCTCCGCAAAATTGCAGAGGCCGTTTGGAACCATTTGTTAAGCAACCGGTTCGAAGAAATCTTTACCAACACCGCACTCAGGACATACCCAATCAGCGGGCAGATCTTCGAATGCTGTGCCGGGGGCAACTCCGTTATCCGGGTCGCCGACCGCCGGGTCGTAAATGTAACCGCAAGGTACGCATGTGTATTTTTTCATCAGGGGTTCTCCTTTATATTACATTATTTTACCGAGATTTTCCATAAAGGACATCCGGCGTTTTGCATCCGCTTCCGCGGCTGCAAAGATCGCTTCGGCTTCCTGCGGAGCGGTCTTTAGCAGCTGGGTATAACGACGCTCGCTACGGATGAAGTCCTGGAAGCTGCCGGTCGGCGGCTTGGTTTCCCAGACGAAACGCTTACCTTCTTCAGCGGACGGGTTGTAGCGGTAGAGCGGCCAGTAACCGCACTCTACAGCCCGTTTCTGCTCGGTCTGCGTTTTCATCATGTCGATACCGTGCGCAATACACGGAGCGTAGGCAATGACGATGGACGGACCATCGTAGGCCGCGGCTTCCTGTAAGGCTTTCTGCGTCTGCATGCGGTTTGCACCCATGGAAATTGAGGCGACATACACGTAGCCGTAGCTCATGCACATAAAGCCCAGATTCTTTTTACCCATCCGCTTTCCGGCGGCAGCGAACTGAGCGACCGCGCCGATCGGGGTGGATTTGGACATCTGACCGCCGGTGTTCGAGTACACTTCGGTGTCGAGCACCAGAATGTTCACGTTCTTGCCGGAGGCGACAACGTGGTCGAGTCCGCCGTAACCGATATCATAGGCCCAGCCGTCACCGCCGAATATCCAGATGCTCTTGTCGACGAAGTAGTCGGAAAGTTCACAGACTTTAGTCAGGACTTCCTTCAACTCACCGGAAGCGGATTTGACAGCGCCGGGCAGCAGCATTTTAACGGCATTCTGCGCGACAACGCCGACATCGCCCGGAACGCTTCCGGCTTCGAGGGCTTTGGTCATCGCAGCGGCGAGGTCTTTGTCAACGCCCAGCGTTGCGGCTCTGGCATTCAGGTCTGCCAGCATTTTCCGGTTCTGGTCGACAGCCAGACGCATGCCGAGTCCGTATTCCGCATTGTCTTCGAACAGCGAATTGCCCCAGGCCGGTCCGCGGCCTTCCTTGCTCTTGCAGTAAGGAATGGCCGGGAATGTGCCGCCGTAAATGGAGGAGCAGCCCGTGGCATTAGCGACGATCATATGCTCGCCGCAGAGCTGGGTGACCATTTTGACGTACGGGGTTTCGCCGCAACCTGCGCAGGCACCGGAGAACTCAAACAGAGGTTTCTTGAACTGAAGACCTTTTACGGTGCTTTCTGCGGCACCGTCGAGGACGTTGTCCGGCAAGGCATCAAAGAATTCCGCGTTCTTGCGTTCGCCCGCCGCACGCTCGTCTTCCAGCGTCTTGAATTCCAGCGCTTTGGTCTTGGCCGGACAGGTTTCCACGCAGACGCCGCAACCGGTGCAGTCTTCAATGTAAATCTGAATCTTGTATTCCAGATTCCGGTCGTTTTTCGTGTTCGACTTGAGGGTGCAGAAACCTTCGGGCTTCGTCGTCAGATCCTTCGGGTCGATCTGTTTGGCGCGAACCACGGCGTGCGGACAGGCCATGACGCACTGATTGCACTGAATGCAGTTTTCTTTAACCCAGTGCGGAACACGCGGGGCGATACCGCGTTTTTCCAGCGCGCTGGTGCCGGTCGGCAGAACGCCGTCGAACGACATTTTTGAAACCGGGACATCGTCGCCTTTGAGCAGGAGAACGGGCTCCATGACATCCTTGGCGAAACATCCGGCGGCTTCGTTAATCAGAACCGGCGGAACGAACGACTTAGTGATCGTTGCCGGAACCTTGACCTGTTCGAGTGCGGCGCAGGACTGGTCAACACAGCTCCAGTTCATCTTAATGATGTCTTCGCCCTTTTTGGCATAGGTCTTTTTAATAGCTTTCTTGATCAGTTCAATGGCTTCATTTTCCGGCAGTACGCTGGAGAGTTTGAAGAAGGCGGTCATCATGACGGTGTTAATGCGGGCACCAAGGCCGGCTTCGACCGAGATCTTTAGCGCGTCGATGTTGTACAGCTTAATCTTGCGCTGGATGATGATCTCCTGCATGTCGCGGGTCAGGTGGTTGAACACCTCGTCGCTCGGGATTTCCGAGTTCAGCAGGAAGGTTCCGCCTTCCTTGATGCATCCAAGCATATCGTAACGGCCGATGTAGGCCGGATTGTGGCAGGCCACGAAGTCGGCGTGCTGAACGAGGTAGGGATAGTTCACCTTGCTCTTGCCGAAGCGCAGATGCGACACCGTGATTCCGTAGGATTTCTTCGAGTCATATACGAAGTAGCCCTGCGCGTTCAGGTCGGTATTGTCGCCGATGATCTTAATGGAATCCTTGTTCGCACCGACAGTTCCGTCGGAGCCGAGCCCCCAGAACATACAGTTCACCACATCTTTGGCTTCGATGTTCAGTTCCTTACCGATCTTCAGTGATTTGTTCGTCACATCGTCGTTGATACCGACTGTGAAGCCGTGGAAAGCTGCGCCGTCCGCATGGTCGTAAACCGCTTTGACCATCGCG
Organism: uncultured Verrucomicrobiota bacterium; assembly: GCA_964398915.1. Classification (GTDB taxonomy): domain Bacteria; phylum Verrucomicrobiota; class Kiritimatiellia; order Kiritimatiellales; family Tichowtungiaceae; genus Tichowtungia. The sequence continues at coordinate 74,317 of CAYNOR010000001.1, read as the reverse complement.
GGGGTGAAGTCTTTGGAGGAAAGACCGTAACGTCCGCCAATCATTTTCAGACCCTTGCCTTCGAGCGCGGCAACCACGTCGAGGAACAGCGGCTCGCCGATTGCGCCCGGTTCTTTGGTGCGGTCGAGAACGATGATCTTTTTCGCACTCTTCGGCAGGCAGCCGACGAAGTGTTTCGCGGAGAAGGGACGGTACAGGCGGACTTTGATCAGGCCGAGTTTTTCGCCCTTGGCGTTCAGGTGAGCGATCGTCTGTTCGATGGTATCGCAGGCCGAGCCCATCGCGATGACGACTTTTTCGGCATCCGGTGCGCCGACGTAGTCGAACAGATGATACTGACGGCCGATTTTGGCGGCCAGCTTGTCCATGTATTCCTGAACAATTTCCGGCAGCGCATCGTAGTACTTATTACAGGTTTCGCGGCCTTGGAAGTAAACATCCGGGTTCTGTGCGGCGACTTTGAGAACCGGAGCCTCGGGGCGCAGACCGCGTTTACGGAAGCGCTCAACATATTCCGGTTCAAGCATTGATTTAATGGTGTCGTAGGAGATTTCTTCCACCTTCTGGACTTCGTGCGAAGTGCGGAACCCGTCAAAGAAGCTCAGGAACGGAACCTGAGCTTTCAGGGTGGCGAGGTGGGCGACAACCGCCATATCCATTGTTTCCTGAATGCCGTTGGCTGCCGTCATGGCGAATCCGGTATTGCGCACGCTCATTACGTCAGAGTGGTCGCCAAAGATGGAGAGTGACTGGCAGGCCAGCGAGCGGGCGGAGACGTGGAAAACGGTCGGGAGCATTTCGCCCGCGATTTTGTACATATTCGGAATCATCAGCAACAGACCTTGCGATGCAGTAAAGGTCGTTGTCAGTGAACCGGAGCTCAATGCGCCGTGAACGGCACCGGCGGCACCGGCTTCGGACTGCATTTCGGTCACGCTCACCACGGAGCCGAAGATATTTTTGCGGCCCTGCGAGGCCCAGATATCGGAATATTCACCCATATTGGATGAAGGGGTAATCGGATAAATCGCCGCGATTTCGCTGAAGGCATACGCCACATGCGCCGCCGCGGTATTTCCGTCAATCGTCACCATTTTCTTACTCATGCCTGTTTCTTTCTCCTGAGGATTTGGGTTTCTATTTAAATTCGGTGAAAACTCTCATCTTCGGTTCGTTGCATTTGTCGCTTTTTAACCGGTTTTCCGTGAAAAAGAGGCTCGTGCAAATTCACTTTCCGCTGTTTGTCATACGGAGCCGATAGAATTTCAAAATTCGGCCCCGAACAGAAGCCTTTTTTGATGTGAATTTTTGATAATCCGGCAAGACACCCTTCGAGACACGACGGGTACGGAGTTTTGTCGGACAGCTCCGGGTTGCGCTTTAAAAAGGGCCGCCGGTCAACTTTTTTAACTCTTGGGTACACAAATTCCGGGAAAACTAATATGGTTGCCGCCATGGATACTTTGAATGTGCTTAAAAAACTCGGGAAAACCCACGGAACACCGCTTTTTGTGGTCGATCACAATGTTCTTCGCCGGAACTACGCCACCTTTAAAAAATACCTGCCCCGCGTTCAGGCCTACTATGCGGTAAAGGCCAATCCGAATCCTGCCATCGTCAAAACCCTGTTTGATGCGGGAGCCAGTTTTGACGTGGCCTCGATGCCGGAGTTCAACACCGTCTATGACCTGATCCGGCGCATGCCTGCCAAAGAGCGGCAGGAGTGGATATGGGACAAGATCATTTACGCCAACCCGATCAAGGCCAATGAAACATTGCAGGAGCTGGATCGGTACAAAGCGCTGGTAACGTACGATAACTACGAAGAGATCAAAAAGATCAAAAAGTACGCGCCCAACTCGGGACTCGCCCTGCGGCTGAGTGTCCCCAACACCGGCGCGATGTGTGAGCTCTCATCGAAGTGCGGCGCGGCATCGGGCGAGGCGGTCGATTTGATTCTGGCGGCGGACAAAGCAGGGTTGGTCGTGGAAGGGCTGAGTTTTCATGTCGGCAGTCAGACCACCAACTTTGAAAATTTTGTTCAGGCCATTAATCTGGCGGCCAGCGTATTTGAGGAAGCGAAGAGCCGCGGGTACACCAAAATGAACCTGCTGGATATCGGCGGCGGATTCCCCGCACCTTATGATGACAGCGTGAAACCGTTCAGTGAGCTGGCCCGCAAGATCAACGCCGAGCTCAACCGGCTTTTCCCGAAAGACATCCAGATTTTAGCGGAGCCGGGGCGGTTTATGGTCGCGACGGCAGGCACCGCTGTATCGAAAATCATCGGAAAGGCCGTCCGCAACGGAAAACTCTGCTACTACATCGACGACGGGGTTTACAACACCTTCTCCGGAATCATCTTTGACCACTGCAAGTATCCGGTGAAAGCGTTCAGGAAGGGCCCAGCCGAAATCTGCACCGTGTTCGGTCCTACATGCGATGCGCTCGACGTGCTTTCGATGTCGGAGGAATTACCCTCCAATCTTGAGCTGGGCGATCTCGTGTACAGCCGCAACATCGGCGCGTACGGAACGGCCTCGGCGACCAGCTTCAACGGCTTCTCGCCCGCGAAAATCGTGCATATCAACCAGTAAAACCAACTTGTTGATCCGGGTGTTTGCAGCCGGATGCCGGCATCGAGAAAACGAAACTGGCCTCATGTTGCCGCATTCCAAGTCAAAACAGCCTGAAGCAAAAAACTGACGTTGGTATTAATTCATCTATTTGGAGTTCCTCAACAATCTGAGGCTCCCGGGAACGGGAGGCATGTTTATTTTACGGGCGGAGATTTTTACGGCGGCAGTTCAGCGATAACGGTTTCCGGATCGAATGATCCGGTGATCTGAGGGTTGGGATCATTGGCTTCATCGCCGGTGCGGGTGTATTTGCGGGTTTCGTCCGGGATGAAGTCGGCCAGCTCTCCAAGGGTGATCTTGCCGTCAGGATGTCCGTATGTGCCGCCTTTGCGGTATCCGTCGGCTTTCCCCTCAAGTGCTTTGCGGACTGCATAGGTGAATGGATTGATCACTTCACCGTCGATCCGCCGCGGGTTGGAAAGGGATTCTGCATCCTGACTGGTGATCACCAGAAAATTCCTTCCGCTTTCCTTGCGGGTCTGCCACAGGCTTTTTGCCTTCTCATCGGTATTCAAATAATCCACCAGAGCGCCGGAATGACAGGCCATGGTCAGCACCACCACGGTTTTTGCGGGGAGATTGAGAAGCTGTTCAGCATAGTTCGGCCAGCTCAGAACAAGCGGATTCCCCGGCTGCGACCGCCCAAGTAATAAACCTCCTGCACGATTGACGTCGGATTTTAAACCGTGGGTGTGTGAATAGACGACGATTATGTCGTTGGTATTCAGTGTTCTGCTCCACATCTGAAGGCGCTCACGAACCGTTTCACAGCTGACAGACGAGGCGGGCTTCTCTGTGCCGACTGGCGATTGGAGAAGATGTGTTTCAAAACCCGCCGGTTCGAGCCGGGCGCTGACCTGATGGATCGCATCATATCCGCGTTGTTGCATCGCCGGAAGTTCGTCGGGCTTTGATCTATTGAATCCGAAGAAAACGCGGGCCCCTCCATCCGGTTCGGCGAACGCCAGCGAACCGGCGGCAAGTAAAACAGCAAGGATTGATGAACGGATACTTTCAGTCATAGGCACCTCATATCTTTCAATACGACGGGCTTCCGTTCCGTTTTATTTTTCGAGGAATACGGTAAATTGTGCGGTTTCGGGCGCAACCGATCCGGCCATGACCTTGGCCACCGTACCGCCGAAGATGCGGCCCATGATCCCGGCGTTCATCGTGGCTACATAAACCTTGCCGTTGCTTTTTTCATAGATCGAAATCGTGCAGGGCATCATCAGCGATACGTACATGGCCTTGTCATCATTCAGGATTCTGGCGGCGTGGTTCGGCTCGCAGATTTTGAGCAGTGTGACACGCGGCACGGTTTGCCCGCGCTGTGCAAGACTCTTGTGCATATCCATTTTGCGCGAGATTTCCCAGCCGCCGTTGGTCACGGCGCTTTCGATTTTTGCAATGGTCTCATCGTAGCTGAGCGGACTGGTACGCTCTTTGAGCATCATGCCCGGCGCGGCCAGTTTTGCGACGACGGCGAACAAAACAAATCCAATGACGATTCCTGTAAGTATTTTTTTCATTTTCGGGCTCTCCCTTCAGTATTCCATCATTCCGTTATTCCAACATTCCATTCTTAGAAGCTGTAACGCGCGGCGAGCGAAACGTTGCTGTTGTCTTCGAATTGGCCGAAGAACGTGTAGTTATGTTGGCCAAAGAAAAATCCGGCTGAGGTTTCCAGCAGCCAGTGGTCGGTGAGTTTGTAGGAGGCTTTCGGGCGGATATAGCCGTCCTGATCGGTCGGCGACCAGTAGGTGAACAGGCTGAGCATCAGGTTTTGGTTCATCAGCATCTGCGTCAGGCGCAGGGTAACGACATGACGGGTTTCATCGGCTTCGGTTCCGGCGGGGCCGGGATAGGCGGCGAGATATTCATCATGGTTCATCATGTGTTCGATATAGTACTGCACGGAGCCGGTCAGGTCTTTGGCAATTTCGTGTTCGTAACCGGCCAGTAGGCGGGCCTCGCTGTTGCGGACGAACGGGTCGGTGCCGTCGCGGTCATCGCGGGAATCGTAATAGCCGCCTTCGAGACGGGCGATGCCGCCCGCCAGCGGGCCGCGTCCGCTGACGCCGTAAACCGAAAGTTTCGGAAAGGTACGATCGAAAGTGACGGGGTTCTGGCCCTGCGGCGTTTTCCAGAATCCGTCGTAGCCGTAAGCGGCCAGTTCATAACTGCCGACATTGCGGTAAATGCGGGCGGCGATTTCATCATCGGTGAACCAGTTATCAGGTTTGTCGGTTTGCAAATCAGCGCCGGTCAGAGCCGTTCCGTTCCAGTAAGAGAACCGTTCGCCGTCGATAAAGCGGTCGGCATCAAAGCGCGGCGTGTAGGCGATGTCGATGCTGGCAAAGGCGGGGAAGAAGCTCATGAAGAGGGCGTCGGACGGAGCTTTCAGATATTCCTCGTCGCGTCCGGCGAAGAACGATTTCCAGTCCTTGGGAAACAAGTCGTTGACGAAGAGCATGTCGCCGGTACCCCAGGTGAGAATCTGCCGTCCGGCTTTCACATCCATCCAGTCCGCCGGAGTGAACTGCACATTGGCTTCGCGCAGATCCACCGGGCCTTCGCCGGTTTCCAGATCGATGCGGTCGTGGTTGTTGGCGACTCCGTCGTAGAGAAAATCGGAACGCACCGTTGCCGTGAACAAATCCTGATACCAGATGCTGTTCAGCTGAAGGCGCAATTCTTCGAGCGTTTTATCGCCCTTGTTCGGGTCGTTTTGTGTGCGCATACCGTAGCGGCTGTCCACGAAACCGTGCAGTTCCACGTCCGCCGCGAAGGCGGACATTGCCGGGAGCAATGCCGCCAGAAGGATATAGGCCATAGGCCTTAGGCCATAGGGGAACTTCAATTTATTTGTCCTCATTTCATTTTCCTAAGGTCTACAGCCTATAGCCTAATGCCTTATTTCCTGGCGACGGCCGCCAGCACGGCGTCCTTGTCGATTTTCTTCTGACAGAAGAACCAGTCCTGACAGACCATGTCCTCTTTGCCTTCCATGCGGTTCTTGGCGCTTCCGCAGGAGCCGGCCGGACCGACGATCAGATCGTCACCGGGGCGCCAGTCGGCCGGCGTAGCGACACTGAACGCATCGGCTGTTTTCAGCGCCTGCAAGATCCGGTAGATTTCATCAAAATTCCGCCCGATGCTCAGCGGATAGTAGAGAATCGTCCGGATGATCCCTTTGGGGTCGATGAAGAAAACGGCGCGAACCGCTTTGGTGGTGTCTTCGCCTGGCTGGATCATGCCGTATTTTTTTGCCACGTTCATCGTGATGTCTTCGATCAGCGGGAAATTCACTTCGACATCTTTCATTCCCCGGTAGCTGATTTTTTCTTTGATGGTGCGCAGCCAGGCAATATGACTATAGAGCCCGTCGATTGAAAGGCCGACCAGTTTGCAGCCTGCTTTTGCGAACTGATCCTCCATCGAGGCGAACGTAATAAACTCCGTTGTGCAGACCGGAGTGAAGTCGGCGGGGTGGCTGAACAGAATCACCCAGCTTCCTTCGTACTGTTTCGGGAAGTCAATCTCCCCCTGTGTGGTCACAGCCTTGAAAACAGGCGCTTTATCGCCGAGTCGGGGCATTGATACGGGTGCTTCTTCCATGGTGCGGTTCCTTTCCTTAGTTTATTTGGTAGCTTCTCTGGGCGGTCTTCTCAGAAAGCGCTCGGTGAAGATGGCATCATTCAATCCGGTGTCGTACTGAACAGCGCTGAAGAGATTGACCGTGTGGCCGCCGCGAACCAGATCATCCACCCGCGATTCGGTGACGGTCGGGTGGCCCTGTATGGTTTCGACTTTTACGGCTTCCACGCGCCGGAAAAGCTTGCCGTTTTTGTCGAGGTATTCGGCTTTGACCGGCAGGAAGGTGGTTTTATCAATGGCGACAGTGTATTCGCCGAAATCCACCGCGCCCGGATTCTTCGGCGTGTTTTTGATGAGATACTGCGTATCCGTTTCTTTGATCAGTTCGTGCGTATCTTCCCACAGCGCACGTCCGGAAACGTCTTCGTAGACAAAGTCGGAGCCGACGAACGAGGTGCGTTTATCGCCGGGGGCGATCGGCTTGACGAGATTGAGCGCGGGCAGGAACAGCCAGCGGCTGTCGTCTTTACCCTGTGCGACTTCCTTCCAGACCATGAAGACCTGCTGGCGCACATCGGCGGGCGCTTTGAAATAGACATAAAACTTCTGAGTTCCTCCGCCGGTATTCAGGCGCAGGATACGGAATTCGCGCACACGCTCGCCGCCGCTTGCATCGGTGATGACCATTTTGACATCGGCCTGTCCGTCTTTCCCAGCGTAGTACGCGGCCTGATTGGCCTTCTCCATAATTTCATCAACGGTCAGCGCGAATGCGTGCAATGATGCCACTGTCAGAATAGCGGTAATGAACGTTTTCATTTTCAACTCCTTTTTTATGGCCACAAAAAACACGAAAATTCACAAAACATCAGCCCATGACATATTTTTTTACGTAGAGCTTTGAGTCTCCAAAGTTGATTAACAAGCCATCATGAATTCTGGCGGAGGTCAGATAGCCCAATAATTGGGAAACATGTTCATCCAAAGTGTGTTTACAGGCTTTCAGCTCAACAATCAGGCACCCTTCAACAAACAGGTCGGCAAAGTAGTCGCCCAGAACGGCTCCATCTTCATCGTAGACCGTTAACGGGTGTTGCTGCTCGACTTTCAGCCCTTGTTTTCGAAGCCGGTTAACCAATGCAGTTTCATAAATTTTCTCAAGGTGTCCGCTGCGGTGGTATTTGTGGATGGAGAAGCTTGTTTCACGGACGATATCGCATAGTTTATTGACTTCCATCGGACTCTCCTTTTAGTGAATTTTTGTGTTTCTCGTGGCCATTACTTCTTAAACAACCGTTTCTGCAAAGCGGTCACGAGTGCCGCCAGAATGAAAATCGTGGCGAGCCAGGAAACCATCATGATGGCGGCGAGGAAAAAGCCGACGGTGCGGTAAGGCGCCAGCGGCGCAAAGAGCAGCGGTAGGAAGCCGACTGCAACGGTGATCGCGTTACGACTGATCGCCATGGCCGGTTCTTTAAACATTTCTTTGATGGCCAAGGCCCAGCTTCCCAGCGTCTTTTGCAGTTCACGGGCGCGTTCGAGGAAGTGGATCGCAAAGTCCACGCTCAGCCCCAGCGTGAGCGAAGAGAGCACGGCTACCGGCATGTCGTAGTCCTTGCCGGTCCAGCCGAGCAGTCCGTAGATAAACACGATGGTGACGCTGAGCGGAATCATCGAGAGCAGGCCGAACAGGATCGAGCGGTACAGAACCACCATCATGATAAAGACCATGACAAAACTGCTTAGCAGGGAGGACATCATTCCGGAGACCATCCGGTCCTGCCAGACCACATTGAGATAGGTCAGGCCCGCCCACTCGGCGCGCAGCGGAACCGGCGGCGGATTGGCGGCAATGAACCGTTCGACTTCTTTGGCGACACCGGCCATATCGGTGTTGTCGCCGCTGGTGAGCTGTACCCAGATGTCTGCCTCCCGATAGTCGCGGGTGACCAGGTGAAAGAGGCTGTCTTTTTTCTTCATCCCTTCCAGCTGCATGAAAACCTGTCCGCAGGCGGCGGCACTGCCGGGAACCGAATAAAACGGATCGTTATTTCCTCCTGTAACATAGTTCAGTTCATAGGAGGCTTTTTTGAGCGCATCCACCGCCGAGCTGGTTTTTCCAACCTTCGGAAGTCCGGCCAGATGGCTTTGAAGCTGATCGACCCAGCGCAGCAGTTCCGGACGCTTGAAGGGCGGGGCGGTCTGTTCGGCATAGTCCATCAGCTGTTTTTCGCGGGCGGCGCGGTCTGTTTTCAGATCGCAGAAGGCCAGCGCGGCTTCGCGCAGCGGCTCGCCGGATAATTTTTCCAGCTTCTGAAAAAGTTCCGCCGGCGCGTTGGTCAGCGCGGCTTTGAATGCAGTCAGATTTTCCAGCGCCGGAGCTTCGAGATAGTTGATGGCGTCGGCTAAATCGCGCCAAACTCCGTCGATCTTTTCGCCGGACGGTTCAGGGGCGACAACCGGCTCGGCTTCGTTTTCCGGCGTGAGGGTGAGGTAGGCCGTGTAGGTTCCGCCGAAGTGGCGGTTGAGTACGTCATCCGCAATCCGGATGCGGTGATTTTTTGTGAACCACTTGACCGGGTTGTCGTTCACGCGGATACGCTGGATGCCGACGACGGAAAAGACGACGATCAGTATCGAAACCACTGAAATCAGTTTCCAGTGTTTGTAGGAAAACTCGCCGGTTTTTTCGAGCATCCGGTCGAGTCCGCTGCGCTTGTGGTCTTCTTTTTTCGCCGGAATCCGGTCGAGCATGCTTTGCGGCACAAAGAGCATGATGTAGGCTGGCACGAATGTCATGGTAAACACCCAGGCCAGCGCAACCCCGATGGCGACGTGCGCGCCGAATACCTGTACCGGCGGAATCGGGGTGGTGATCAGCGAGGCGAATCCGGCGATGGTGGTGAGACTGGTGTAGAGCATCGGCATGAAAAGATGGCCGATGACATGGCGCACGGCTTCCTTTTTATCGCGGAAGCGGTGGTAGGCGTCGAAGAACTCGCTCAGAATGTGAACGGAGTCGGCGACGGAAATCGGCATCAGAAAGATGGCGATCATCGAGCTCATGATGTGTACGTCGTAACCGCCTCCGATCAGCAGACCCATCGTGCAGAGGACGGTAAAGACCGCGACCAGCATCGGGGCAATGATCAGCGAGACGCGGCGGAAAAAGAGCAGCAGGAGCAGAAAAATAACCAGGCCGGCCAGCGGTGCGGAACTGGCCATTTGAATCAGCATTTCCACGCCGAAGGTATCCTGAGCGACCGGCTGGCCGGTAATGTACAGATGATCTTCGGCTGGCCAGTCTGCCGTCAGCTTTTCAATGAGATTGGCGACGTTGTAGCTGTAGGTTTTAGCAATGATCGGGATGTAAAGCGCAATCGCTTTCCCGTCTTCGGAAACGAGGGTTCCTTTATAGAGCGGATTGTTCATGGCGTCGTCACGGATGGCGAGCGCCTCGTCGCGGGTGGCGGGCGGCTGTTCCATGAGATATTCGATTTTCAGTGCGCCGCGCTCCGCCTGCTTGATGTTATCCACCACGGACGGGCTGATGATTTCCTCTTTAACGATCGCACTGCCGCCGTTGGCATCGAACAGCCGGTTGACATCGTGGCGGAACACTTTGGCCAGAAACCGCTTGTATGCGCTGTCGGGACGCAGGTCGGGTACAAACGGGGCGGGTGCTGTCACTTCCGGCAGACTGTCCGCATTTTGCCGCAGACTTAGCAGCTGTTTGGTCAGTACATCAATCCGTCCGAGTGTTTCCACATTAAACACGCCGTCGGGGTGGTTGGTGTTGACGACCCCGGCGATGACCATGTCGTAGAGGGCGAATTTCGCCTTGATCTGATTATGGAAAATGCGGATCGGCTCGTCCGGCGACAGCATGTTTTCGGGGTCGTTGTCGAATTTCACTTTCGGGAACTGCCCTATGCCGAGTCCGGTGATGAGGACAACCAGCAGAACGATGATCCAGGGAAAGCGCAGGCTGAAATTGGTTAACTTAAGTTTCATTGTTTTCTCCGGTCAATTGCCACGAAAAACACGAAAAGGCAAAAAAACAGATTCCGAACGGTTCTCGTGAATTTTTGTGCTTTTTGTGGCCAATCAGGGTTCATTCAAAGTCCTTTTCTGTGCAGTGGGTACAGATACAGTTCAAAATGGAGAGGGCGCGCGGATCGGTGATGGAATACCACATTTCTTTGCCGCGCCGTTCGGCGCTGAGCAGGCCGATTCGGCGCATCTGATTCAGATGCTGCGAAACGACCGCCTGCGGGAAGCCGGTTTCTTCAATCAGGGCATACACGGGCACCTCCTGTTCGCGCTCGAGGATTTCGATGATACGCAGGCGCTGCGGGTGCGCCAGCATTTTCAGCGTTTCCGAGGCCCGTTTTAATGATTCTGCCTTGAGTTTACCCTGACGGATGCAGGGATGTTCTTTTTTCATAGCTGAGTTCCTTTTTAAACAAGATGATCAGGATGCCGCACGGTGAGTACAGGACAGGGGGCGGTTCTTACCACCCGTTCTGCCACGCTGCCGATCAGAAGGTGTTTCATGCCGGTCCGGCCGTGCGTTCCGATGACAATCAGGTCGGCACGCAGAGCGGTTGCCCGGTTGATGATTTCAATGTACGGAATGCCGGACAGCAGATTGATCTCCACCGGAACAGAGGCCGGTGCGGCCATTTTCCGCAGCCGGTTGCGCAGAATCTCTTCAAAGACCGGCTGGCCTTTCGGCGGTTCATCTTCGGCATAGGCCGAGGCTTCGGCTATATGCAGCAGTTCGACCGTTGCACCATGTCGCGTTGCAATCGCGCAGGCATAGTCGAATGCAAAATCTCCGGACGGCGAAAAGTCGACGGGGCAGAGAATGCGTTTAATTCGGATGTTCATACAGGAGTCCTCTCGTTTTACGGGATCTGATGCTTTGCAGTACGACTTGATACGATTCCTTTAACTCAGTGCGGCTTCAAGAACCGCAAGCAACGAGGCTTCCTGCTGTACACCGACGAATTGTTTCACGACAGCACCGTCTTTAAACACAATCAGTGTCGGAATTCCGCGCACACCGTACTGCGCAGCGGAGGCAGGAAATTGATCAACATCCAGTTTGGCCACCGTTGCCCGGTTGCCGAGTTTTGCAGCCACTTTATCGAGGATGGGTCCCTGCATTTTGCAGGGACCGCACCACGGCGCCCAGAAATCCACCAGCACAACACCGGAGCCGGTTGCTTTTTCAAATGTTTCGTCCGTCAGTTCTTTCACGTTCATATCATGCACCTTTCTCCGCGGGTTAGCGGTTAAGAAATTCAGTGAATTTTGCTTCGTCCTTCGCGACGGATCCGGCCATGACTTCCGCGATGACTCCGCCGAACATTTTGCCCATCATCCCGGTATTCATGGTGGAGACATAGGTGTTTCCGTCGCTTTTCTGATAGACCGCAATGGTGCAGGGCATCATGACGGAAACAAACATGGCATCATCGGTGTTCAGAATCCGGCAGGCATAGTCCGCCTGACAGATTTTAAGCAGCGTGACCCGCGGAATGGTTTTTCCGTACGGGGCAATCGCTTTCTGCATATCCTTTTTCTGCGAGATGATCCATCCGCCATTGGTGATTACGGTTGTGAGATGGTCAATGGTTTTTTCATACCCTAGCGGGCTTTTACGTTCATGAATCATCATTTTAGGCATCAGAGTCATCATGCCGACGACTGTAAGTACGATCCCGATGGCGATGCCTGTTGCGGTTGCTATGGCTGTTTTTTTCATTTGGCTTCTCCTTTCATGTCAGTTGCGGATCAGTTTGCCGGGCCACATCAGTATGCCTCCATCCATGACGCTCACATCGGTGAATCCGGCCTGCTTCAGAATCAGCGCGGCTTCGTATCCGCGCAGAGAGATTTTACAGAAGGCGATAACCGGCTTGTTCCGGTCCAGCTCCTGAATTCGTTTTCGCAAGGTGCCCAGTGGAATATCTGCGGTTCCTTCGATCCGCATCTGCTCGCGTTCGGCCGGGGATCGGACATCCAGCAGCGTGAAGGAATCACCGGATTCTTTCCGGGCGAAAACCTCCGTCGGGGTGATTCCGCTCATTAGTCCGTCCATTTTATTGCGCAGAATATTGGCGGCGGTGATGATGTTGTCCACCGCCGGCGAGTAAGGCGGAGCATAAATCAGATCGGCATTAGCCAGTTGATCCGCTGTCATTCCGGCGGTCAGAGCCATTGCGGCAATGTCAATCCGGCGTTCGGCATTGCCGGGGCCGGTAGCCTGCGCCCCGAGCAGTTTGCGGCTCTTCCGGTCGGCGATCAGCTTCAGAAACAGCGGTTTGGCTGAGGGCATGAAGTGCGGTTTGTCCGGCGCGGGCGCGAGACAAGTGACGACATCGTATCCGGCATCCCGCGCCTCTTTTTCACTCAGGCCGGTGCGGGCCACGGTGAAGTCGAACACTTTGCAGATGGCACTGCCTAGAATTCCCGGGAACGAATCGTTCATACCGAAGATGGCGTTGGCGGCAACGCGGCCTTCTTTGTTGGCCGTGGAGCCGAGTGGAACATAGGCCGGTTTTCCGGTGATCATGTTTTTCTTTTCTGCACAGTCGCCGACGGCATAAATATCCGGATCGGAAGTCCGCATCTGTTCACTCACAGCAATGGCGCGGGTCGGGCCGATGTCCAGTCCGGCATCCTGCGCCAGCCGGGTTGACGGACGGACACCGACGGCGACCAGCACGATATCCGCCGGAAACTCCCCGCGATCCGTGATCACTTTTTCGACCCGGCCGGTGCCTGTAAATTCAGTGACCCGGGTTCCGGTCTGGACTTTTACCCCTTTGGCTTCAAAGTGCTGTTCAACCAGCGAGGCCATTTCCGGATCCATGATGCTCAGGATATTCGGCAGAAATTCCACGAGCGTGATCCGGCAGCCCATTTCACTGAAGGCCTCGGCCACTTCCACACCAATCAGCCCGCCGCCGACGATAACCGCATTGATCGCTTTATGTTCAGCCAGTGTGGCTTTAATGGCATCGGCATCGTGGATGTCTTTGAGGTTGAAGATGTTTTTGAGACGGATGCCGGGAATCGGCGGGACAGCCGATTCTGCTCCGGTGGCCAGCACCAGCTTGTCGTACGGAAGGATCTGCGCCGCTCCGTCCCGGTTTTTCACCGTTACCGTTTTCTGTTTCCGGTTGATTGCGACGGCTTCGGTACGGTTCAGCACCTTTGCATTTTTAACATTACGGAAAAAGGCGGTGTCGCGCACAGTTCCGACCGGAGTGGACATCAGTTCTTTCGAGTCTTTGACCAGACCGGAGATATAATACGGCAGGCCGCATCCGGCGTAAGAGAGCAGTTCGCCTTTTTCGACGATCGTCACGTCGGCTTCTGCACAAAGACGGTTGATGCGCGAGGCGGCTTTCGGGCCGGCGGCTACACCGCCGATAATGACAACTTTCATTTTTAAGTTTTCCTTTCCTGATCTGTTAATGCGGCAAAGTGCCGGATGATTTCTTCCTGCGTCAAAACGTGTTCGATTGTTCCGTCTGCGTCCGGCACAAGCACTTTGTATTCGTGGGCACGTTTCATCTGAGCCAGGGCTTGTTTCAGCGGTGTTTTGGCCGGAACCAGCAGAGCGGGTTCAAGCGACAGGTCTTTCAGCTGCGTATCCGTTGCGGTTCCGTCGGCCAGCACGTTCAGCAGCAGGGCGGTCGAAACCATTCCGAGCGGACGGTTCTGTTCATTCAGCACAGCAAAGGAGTGAATATGCTCTTCCGCCAGCAGGCGCAGGGCGTTCTGTACGGTGTCGCGGTCGTGCAGCGAAAAAACGCCTGCCAGCATGATGTCTTTCACCTGTGCGTCCGGAGCGGGGCCGAACAACCGATCAGTGAACCGGACATACCACGCGGCCGCCTGAACCTGAATGATGTAGGCCAGCGCAATAATCAGCGCGATTTCGGACCCGGCTTTACCGAAAGCGGTCATGGCGATGGCCAGCGCAATCGAGAGGTTCCGCATAACAGTTCCGTACACCAGCGCGATGGCATCTCCCCGGGTGAAAAAAAGGCGTCCGATGACGGTGCTGAGCAGAAAGTTAAAGCCGTACAGGATCAGCAGCGGAAGGATTAATTTCAGCAGCTGGGCGGGATTTTCCGCGATAGATTTCGATTTCAAGGCCATGGCGACAAATATGATTCCAATGACTCCCAGTGTGGAGAAGGGCGGGAAAAGCGGTTTCAAATCTTTCTGATAATGCGCCATGCCGTAGCGCTTAATCAGCAGACGGTACGTGATGTTCCCGAGAAACAGCGGCAGGACGACCACCATCAGGATCTGGCTGAAGATCTTCACCAGCGGGATTTCAATGGATGTTCCCATCAGTGCTTTAATGTAAACCGGGGTGAGGAATGAGCCCAGTAGCAGGCCGAAAACCGTCATTTTGACAGCGGCGGCAACATTGCCCCGCGCCATTCCTGTCCAAGAAATGGTCATTCCGGACGTTGGCAGCAGGCTCGCCAGAAGAAGCCCCAGTGCCACGTACGGAGAATCAGAAAATGCGGCTTTACCGATCCAGAAGGCGCACAGCGGAATGACAGTAAAGTTAAGCAACTGCGTAACCAGTTGAACTTTCAAATCGCCGCCCTCAAAAATCTTTTTGAGCGGCAGATTGATCATCATTGGATACACCATCAGGAAGGTGAGCGGCATAATCAGCTGTTTCAAAGGCGAAACATCAACCAGCTGTCCCGTCATAAATCCGGCCAGCATCATCAGCGGAATTACAACCGAGAGGTTTTTTTGTACAAAACGGATTCGTTTCAGCATGAGGAGTCCTTGTTAAAAAGGGGGATAGACGAAGGGTTACATCGATCCGCTGATGTAGCTTTCTAGATTTTTGATTTTAAACTTCTGTTCCGATGCCAGAAATTTGACCACATCGCCGATAGATACGATTCCGCACAGTTTTTCACCGCACATGACCGGAAGGTGGCGGATTCGTTTTTCCGTCATTAGTGCCATACAGTTTTCGATGGATGTTTCTGCTGCCACAACCGTCAGCTCGGTTGACATAATTTCCCGCACGGCGACCTTATCGATATTTTTATTTTCCAGAACCACCTTGCCCAGAACATCCCGTTCAGAGACAATCCCGACCACTTTTCCGCTCTCGGTCACAACCGCAGTCCCGACCGACAGCTCCGTCATTTGCACAAGGGTGTCACGAACCGGCAGACCGGGATGGACAGTTAGGACGTCACGTCCTTTGGAATCAAGCAGATTGGATACAGTACTCATGAAGGGTCTCCTTTTTACAGTTGGTGAATACATTCTTGTGCACAATGGATCAGATGCTGTAGCGACCCGGTGTGAACTGTGCAATATTTGCGGGTTCCTTCTCTTTTGCACTCAATCAGTCCGCGATCCCGGAGGATCCGGATGTGTTGCGACATCACCGATTGGCTGCATCCGAGTTGCTCATAAAGCTCGTGCAGGTTTTTGTCACCTTCATCCAGCATCTGCAGAATTCCGATCCGTACCGGGTGGGCAACGGTTCGGAACAGCTCTGAAATTCTTTCGGCTTGCTCCGGGATTCCGACTGGCTTTGAACAGATCATGCCGCCAACATATTAAAAAAATAAAATATGTCAATATGTAAAATCGGCGAACTGGACTTTCAATCTTCGGGAGTTTCCGGTTCACTGCCCGTCCCTATGAAGAAAAACAGCCGTCTTGTCGCCGCCGAAATCATCACGAACTGGATCGAAAGTGAAAGCTTTCCGGATCGTCAGCTTGCTGACGTGAAAGAGGATCGCGCTTTTGTCACGGAACTGGTCTATGGGGTTGTCCGCCGCAAGCTGGCGCTGGAGTATATTGCGCAAAAGTTCATCCCTCGCCGTCCAGAAGACTTCATTCTTGCCGTACTGCACGTCGGTATTTACCAGCTTTGTTTCATGGACAACGTCGAAGAATTTGCCGCTGTTCATGAAACCGTTGAGGCCGTTAAGAGCCGCCGCCATAAAGATGCCATCCGCGCGGCGGGCATGGTCAACGCCGTTCTGCGTAATGTGCAGGAAGAGAAAGCGGCTATTTTGCAGAATCTTAAGAAACAGCCCGACGATATCCGCCTGTCGCATCCTGAGCCGCTGATTCACCGCTGGGTCAAACAGTACGGCGAGGGCGACACGCTCAAGCTTTGCGAGTGGAATAATCAACCGGCTGAAACAATTCTTCGCGTTGAAACCTCCCGTATTTCTCCGGCGGAATTCAAAAAAGCGTTAAAAGAGGCCGGAATTGACATCATGCCGCACCCTTTCCAAAGTTCGGAAACCTTTTTAATCCTTCCTCGAGGTGTGGCGGTGCCGACGGTGCCCGGCTACAACGAAGGCTGGTTCGTTATTCAGGATCCGGCGACTTCGGTTTCCGTCGAACTGCTCGACCCGCGCCCCGGCGAATCGGTGCTCGATGCTTGCGCCGCGCCCGGCGGAAAAACCGCGATGATCGCCGGAATGATGGAAGGGAAGGGCGAACTGATTGCCATGGACGTTTATGACGACCGGCTCGACACGCTCAAGGACACCGTTACCCGTACCGGCTGGGATTTTATCAAAATTCTCAAAGGCGACGCTGAAACGGGCTTTCCAACAAAAGGAAAACTGTTTGATGCCATTCTGCTCGATGTGCCGTGCCTGAATACCGGCGTACTGCGCCGCCGGGTTGATGCCCGCTGGCGGATTAACCGTGACCGCATCGAAATGCTCAAGAAAACCCAGTGGAAGATTCTCACCGCCATGTCGAAACATGTGAAACCCGGCGGACGGATCGTCTACAGCACATGCAGCCTTGAAGTGGAAGAGAATGAAGAATTGATCAGCCGCTGGGCGCGCGAACATACCGAGTTCCGCTTCGTCAAAGCCAAACGCCTCTTCCCGCCGAAATCCGGCACCGACGGCGCCTACGCCGCGCTACTCGTCCGGAATTAAGCTTTCTGGAGTGCTCCGGCAAACGAAGAGCGACGGAGCTTTTCTTCATCAGCGTACAGAGCGGCCTCGCGCTGCGCTTGCGTCCGCACTCCAGAACTGTTCTCTACTGAAACCCGGCGACGACGGGAACAAAACTTTCTGGAGTGCTCCGGCAAACGCAGTGCGACGGAGCTTTTCTTCATCAGCGTACAGAGCGGCCTCGCGCTGCGCTTACGTCCGCACTCCAGAATTGTTTACGCGTGAAGTTTTTTGAGTGTCCAGGCCATGTTTTGGCCGAGGATCTGGGCGGTTTTGGCGGCTTCGGCGTCGTTGGCTTCTACAGCACCGGCCGGGCCGCCGTAGCCGTCATTCCAGTAGCAGGAGCCGACCACCAGCATTTCGTTGATGAGGAAGAAGTGGTTGAGCGAGTCGAAGGTGTGGATGGCTCCGCCGCGGCGAGCGGTGACGAGTCCGGCGCCGACTTTACGCCGCAGTTCCATGCCGGGACGCAAAACATAACCGGACCGGTCGATCAGCGCTTTCATTTCCGAGGTCAGGTCGGCGAAGTAGGTGGGTGAGCCGAGCAGGATGCCGTCGGCTTCGCGCATTTTGGCGATGTATCCGTTAAGCGGGTCGTTGTTGAACACGCAGCGTTTTTCGCCGGAGTCGCGGCACCAGCAGCAGGCCGTGCAGCCGCGCAGAACCTGTCCGCCGACCTGAATCAGCTCGGTTTCAATTCCTTCCGCTTCGAGTTCCTTGAGTGCGGTCTTCAGCAGGAATTCCGTGTTGCCGCCTTTGCGCGGACTGCCGTTGAATGCGACGACTTTCATAGTGAGACTCCTTAACGCTGATCAGCTTTTGTTTGATTGTAAAGCAACTAAGCAATGGGGATTGGAATTATAGATACACCCAATACAAATCAAGTTTATTCAATAGTAGGCAGAGGCGGGCACTGGAGTCAGGGGTCAGGGGTCAGGGGGCGGCGGAGAACTGCCTGCTACTTCGCGTCGCGAACGCAGCGGACCGTGTTGTTGATGCGGATGACATCGCCTTGCGGGCCGCGTCCGTGCGGAAAGTCCTCGGGATCGCCGTATTTTGGATCGCTGCGTTGTGCGCCGGCACCATGAACGTCCATCAGAGTATATTCACCGCGGCCGGGCGGATTTTGCATCCAGCCGGTGGCTTTTCCGAAGGCGACATAAACGGCGGCTTTGCCGTGCCGGGGTCCGTCGAGATGGGTGGTGCTGCTCCAGTACCATGCTTCCGGATTGCTCATTCTAAAAACATTCTGATCAATGGCCGGAATGGACGAATAATCGGCGATGCTTTGCAATTCTTTGGCATTCGGGAGCCGCCAGTCGCTGTGTCCGGCCAGCTCCAGATTTTCGGCGTAGGCCAGCGCTTCTTCCCAGTTCAGGCCGCCGGCGCTATCGGACTGCTGCCACATCAGGCCGGTTGCCTGGTCTGTAACTGTTCCATCGTTGTTATTGTTGAACTTATTTTTACCGTATTCAGGATTTCCGCGGACGTAGCGGACGGTCAGTCTGGTTTCTCCCCGCGGGCTGGTGACGGGATACCCTTTAATGCGTCCGTCGGCAAAATTGACGCCGAAAGCGGTCGGGTTATCAACCATGGTGGTGCCGGTATATCTGGTGGAGCTCCAGCACTGCACGTCAATAAAGCGTTCCCGCCCGATTTCATCGCCGTAGAAGAAATCAAAATAATCCGTGTTAAGATAGGGGACGGATGTATCACTGGAGTCGCCGGTTGATCCGCTGAAAAGAATCAATGAATAGAGTTCTTTGATTGTCGGCAGTCGCCAGTCGTTGTAACCGCCGATACGGCAAGCGGATGCATTTTTAAGTGCTTCCTCAAAGGTGGAGAGTTCCCGGCTTGGAGTTTTCACCCACATCAGTCCGGTCATGTTATCGGTGATGGTACCATTACCGTTGTTAGAGTAATCCGGCTGAGCTCCTTCATATTGAGCATCCTGTCCGTAGAAAGGAGCACCTTCCATGGGCGGATGGGTTTCTGAATTATCGCTGTAGCAGGTTGTCTGTCCGGTATCGACCACCGGATAAGAAAAATCGGCGGCAGATACGGCGGTTGCGATCAATGCGGTGAAGAAAAACAGTCCCTTCATGAGTGTCTCCTTGCCGGTGTTTATTCAGCTAACGGGACAGGCTGGATTTTATTGTCGGCAGACTGGAAAACTTTCAGCCAGCCTATCTGAAAGATTGCACAAAACGGTTGGAACGGGCAGGGTTTACGCATGGTAAAAAGTTTCTGGCGGTACGGAATTCTTCTGGCGGCTTGTTTGCAGGCTGCGTTCAGTCAGGCTGCTTCAGTCGGTTTTATCGACGCGAAGCAGCAGGGCAGTTTTAATATCGGCGCGGCGCAGGTTGCGATTTCCCGTGAGTATGAAGAAGCGCCGCTGAACCGCGATTTACTGATTATCGACTACTCCATTCCGGCGCAGACGGCTGCCGGGGTCTGGGCCAAGGAATATCCCGCCGCGCTGGCCGCCGGTTCCATCGATGTGATTCAATTGGGTCTCTACATTCCTGAAGGCCAGCTTGCCAATGTTTCTCTGGCGGTTGAGATTAAAGGATCATCCGGAACGCAACGCTTTCCGGTTTCACTGTCGTCCGGCTGGAATACGGCCCGCGAACTGATCGACTGGAAAAAAATCGGCAGTCTCAACGAAACGGTACTGCTGATTCAGCGCACCGGAGGTGACGATCCGGCGGCGGGTAGAATCCGGCTGGATATGACGTTTAAAAAGCTTCCGCTATGGCAAAAGCTGCGCGCCTCGCTTTGGGGCCGGCTGGGCGGGGTGACGTTGTTCAGTCTGCTGACGAGTCTGCTGGTGTTTGTGATCCGGCGTAAAATGAAAATCGCCGTGAAAGGCATGGCCCGCGATCTGGCTTTGGGTGTTGCCACAGTGCTGATTATTTCATCGGTGCTGGGCGTTTACGCGCTGGGTAAAATCAATCCGCTCGATTCCGGCTGGTTCTGTTTTTATGTTGCCGCCGCCGGGGTGGCAATCAGCTTTCTGCTGAAGATTACACTGGCCGGGCGTCCGGCCTTCGCCGGAGAAACATTGCGAAGCGCGTTATTTCCCGGACTGCTGGCCGCGGCGGCCGGCAAGGAAGTTCTCTGGCAGGTTCCCGTATCGCTGGATGGATTCTTTCAGCTAAGCGGGTTCGGCGCGGCGCTCTTTGTGCTGATTTATCACATCGCCAATGTCTGCCGGCTTACCATGCGCCGCAAACATCTCGGGCTGATCGGCGGCATAACGATCACGGCGACTCCGTTTGTTTTCGGGCTGCTGCTGTCATTGCAGTCATTCGGCAATCCCGGGGTGAAGATGCTGCTGATTTTTATCACCGGTGAACTGCTCGCCAACGCTTTTTCATTGATCAATCGCGAGCGGCTGCTTTTCTCATTGAAAGTTCACCGGGCGTTATTCCTGCTCTCAGCGATGGTAACGGTGGCTCCGTACATTGCCGATCTTGGATCGGGTCAGGCCGTTGCGGCACTTCCGGCGCTTCTGCGTCCCGTCGCCGTTATTCTGGCCACCATGTTTTCGCAAGCCCCGCTATGGGGTATTGTTTATCTGTTCACCGGCATGATTCTTGGCGCAATCCATGGCAACGCGCCCTCCGGCACGGTGACGCAGGACGACGCCATTCGCGGCATGAAAAAAGGGATGGTGTTCAGCGGCGTTCTGATGGGAATGCTTCAGGCCATTTATGCGCTGGTTAATGCGGCGTGGCTGCATAATCTTTACAGCGCGAATCCGGCTCTGCTGATCACGCTGGCGGGCGTTGCTTTTTTCCCGCTGTTCAAAACAGTCATTGAAACGTTCGACGGCAGTCAGTCTTTTTTCGGCCGCGCCGCCTGCGCCTATAGAGATCCGGTTCTCTATCTGCGCGGACTGGTTCTCGGCCATGCCTTTGCCACCGGACTCAGTATGAATTTTTCCAGCCTGCCGACGGCTCAGCGCATCTGGTTCGGCTGTGTGGCCGGGGCGGCGACGTTCGGCGGCGTGAGTATTGTCCGCGACCTGCTGTACGGCTGGCGGGGAACCGGCGGTGTAAAATCCTGGCGCTACTATCTGGTCGAGGGCGGGCTGGGTGCCTTCATCGGCGCGGGCATCGGCTTTTATCTGGATGCGTCGCAACTTCCGATTATTGGAACCAAGTTTGAACTCTATAACAGCTTCGGCCTGAATCCGGCAGAGATCGTGACGCGCTGTCAGCAACTGCGCACCACCGCACCCAACGAGTATACCGCGCTGATCAGCCGCTGGGGCCACATCAAACTTTCGGCGGCCTCCGGCGGCGCGAAGATTCTTTTTAATGAGGCGCTGATGGGCGTGATCGGCTGGGGGATCGCCGCGCCGCTGTTTGCGATTAATAAAGCGTTTCTTTCTGCACTGCTGAATCGCGATGTTTCGTCTATCAAGCGTATCGTGACCCGTGCCGGGATAACGGACCTGGCGGACGGCACCGTTTATGTTCTGCGCTGGGGTCTCTGGATGGCTCCGCTGATTTTCACCTTCCTGCGTCCGATGGCTGATGCAACCTGGTATAATCAGGACGGACTCATCCGTACCTTCTTTGCGTTGTTCAACAGTCTGGCACTCGACGCCAACGGGTTTACCGCGTGGAGCCTGACCGTATTCAGCTGGATCATCGGCTATGCCTGGTTCCAGGTGCTGATCTGGATCGACCACATGGGACTGCGCGTTGCAACGCTGGTCAATCTCTCATTTCTGGGTGTGGATCGTCTTGACGAACGCTGCGCCACGTTTGTCGGCCCGGAAGCCACGGCCCGTTTTATTCCGGAAGGCGTTAAACGCTTCACCACCTGGGCTCCGTTGCTGATTCCGTTTTATCTGCCGAAGGGCGAACAGTGGGCGCAGGTTTTCAGTGCGGGCGCGGCCATTCAGGCGCGACAGGCCGGTACGGCTCCCGGCTGGGTCCATCTGACGGTCGTTGCAGTCGTGGCGGCCATCGTTGTAACGCTGCTGTTCACCTTGCGCCGCATAAATCGCGAGCGGCATGCGGAACAGACCGAACAGACCTTCGGACTGATCAATAATAAATATGAAGTGGAGCTGAAAAAGAGTGGAGAGATCAACTCCTTCCTGACCGCAAACGGATTCGGCATCAGCCGTTGCGCGTTCGAAAAAATCGATCCGTCCGGTCGCATTCTCTTTGTGGTCGAGGTTGGCGAAAACGGCGCGGCAAATAAGGCCTGGCCGGTGCTTGGAAATTTCCCGAAAGAAATTTTCACGCCGTCCGCCTGCGAATGTGACAGTGACCGGATCAAAGTGGTCAATATTTCAAACGAGGTGTGCACGACCGTTATCATCCGGCTGCCGAGCCGTGACGATGCGGTGGAAACCTGGAGCATTGAGCTGGAAGATCTCAGCGGCAGAGAGCGCAACCTGAAGGTGGTTCCCTATCTCGAATGGATGCTGAACCGTCCGGAGGCCGACCGCAATCACACGCAGTACAACCGGCTCTATCCGGAAATGTCATACAGCACGGAGCTGAATGCGATGACGGCCTTCCATCGCAGTACCAAGCTCTATGGAATTCTTGCTTCGGCGGATACGCCTGCGGGTGTGTTGACCGGGCGTATTGATTTCATCGGCCGCGCCGGAAGCATCTGGGCGCCGCGGGCGCTCGAAACACTGGCCTTTCAGGAAGCGCTGAACTCAGAAGCCTGTCCGACCTTTGATCCGATTGGCGCCTTGCTGTTGAATGCGCCGCTTTCTGCAAACGGCAGGCTGACTCATCGGATTCTGATCGGCGGATGTGAGCGTAAAGAGCGGGTGGCACATATGGTTATGAAACATCTCCGTCCGCAGACGATTCTGCCGGTTCACGATCAGCAGCAGCCTGAGCGTATGCCCAAAATCGGACACGGGGAAATTCCGGCGGGCACGCCGGACCATTACACGGAATACACCGATAACGGCAACACGCTGCACGTCTTGACGCCATTCACTCCGCGTCCGTTCGACCACGAAATGGCCAATGCACTCGGACACATGATCGCGGTTACGAATCATGGACTGCATTCATCGGCCAGCGGTAATGCACAGCAGAACCGGCTGACGCCGGACTGGGCCGACCTGTCCGGCGCGCAGATTCCTTCCGAAGCGATTTATCTCTACGACGAACAGACCGGCGACTGGTTCTCTCCCTGTTACGATCCGCTGAAAGATAAAACCGCCGTGCATGACGTCTTTTTCAGTCTCGACGGCAGTGCGCTTTTCAAAATGCAGAAGGGCGGACTCGAGACCGAACTGACGGTGCATGTACCGCTCGACGAGCCGGCGGGTATTTATCTTCTGAAAATCCGCAATATCGGTGCTGCTCCGCGCCGTTTGCGCGTTGCACCGTATTTTCAGATCGCGCTGGCGCACAGTCCGGAGCAGTCCGGTTCGTTACTCATCGCGCGCGATGCCGTTACCGGTGCGCTTTATTTTGAAAATCCGCGCAACCGTTTTCGTACGGGGTCCTGCTTCGCCGCCATGAGTGAACCGGTGGAACAGTTCGCAACGCGCCGCGACCGGTTTTTCGGCGCGGGCCGCACGTTCGCCCGTCCTGTGCTGGTTGAAACCGGAGCACCCGCTCCGGATGCAGGAGATAATTTTCCGGTTGCGGCTTTGCTGACAACCGTTGAAATTCCGGCGGGCGGCGAGCAGGTGATCTCGATTGTGCTGGGCGAGGCCGACAGCCGTAAACAGGCTGAGGCCTGTGTGAAAAAGTTCCAGACACTGGAAAATGCCGAGCTGAGTTTGCAGTCCACGCGTGACTGGTGGATGGCATTGCAGTCCACGCTCAAGGTTGAAACAAGCAACCCGGAATTTGATGCCTATGTGAAATGGATGAAATATCAGACGCTCAGCGAACGCATCTGGGCGCGCAAAGGATTTTATCAGGCATCCGGTGCATTCGGCTTTCGCGATCAGTTGCAGGACACCGTGAACATGATCTGGGTCGATCCGTCACTGGCTCGCGCCCAGCTCATTTTGCATGCGGCGCAGCAGTTCCCTGAAGGCGATGCCGCGCACTGGTTTTTCCTTCAGCAGGATGGCCGCACCGGATTTCTGAGCCGCTCACACGCCAGCGACAACCTGATCTGGCTCGGCTGGGGCGTCGCAGAATATGTCCGCATGACGGGCGACAAAACATTGCTCGATGAACAGGTCAGTTATTTGAAAGCGGAAACACCGCTCGCGCCGCTGCCGGCGGGCAAACACGGCATGGGCTTTTTCCCGTTACGTTCGCCGCGCAGTGACTCGGTTTATCATCATGTGATGCGGGCGGTCGACCTAGTCTTAAGTAAACGAATGGGACGTAACGGCCTGCCGCTGATGGGGACGGGTGACTGGAACGACGGGCTCGACGAAATCGGCAGTAAAGGGCGTGGCGAGTCGGTCTGGATGGCCTTCTTCCTCACCTGTGTTTTGAAAAATCTTCTTCCAATCATTGGAGAGCGCAGCGGGAATAAACGGCGCCAGTACTACGAACAGCAGCTGAGACTGCTCGGGCGTAGCATTGAAAAAGTCTGGCGCGGCGATCGCTATCTGCGTGCCATTCACGACGACGGCACGGAGATTGGTGTGGCAGGTGCCGGTTACTGGGAAATCGACGCGCTTGGCGCGGCGTGGGCCGTCTTTGCCGGAGTTAATCCGGAGCGGAGCCGCATGGCGCTCGATACCGCGCTGAGAATTCTGGAGAGCGAAAAAACAATCAGTCTGGGCTGGCCCGCTTTGCGTGAAAATACCAAACCCTATCTCGGCCGCAGCAGCACCTATCCGGAAGGTGTCCGCGAGAATGGAATGTATTCACACGGGGTTCAATGGCTCACACGCGCCTGCCGACTGCTCTCCGAACGCTTCGCCTCGCAGGGCGATCTGGAAACCGCTCAGTATTACCGCGATGCCGCCGTCCGGCTGTGGTTTAAAATTTCCGCCATTCCACACACTAAAGGGGCGGAGATTGAAAACTACGGCGGACAGCCGAACCAGCAGTGTGCCGACTTTCTTACCGTGCACGATCCGGGCCGCATGATCTGGAGCGGTTATACCGGCGCGGCGGGCTGGATGCTGCGGCAGGCCTGTGAAAGCGTCATTGGCGTAACGCTGGTGAACAACAAAGTCATTCTGCCGGCAGACTTCAGTCAGCCGCGCGGCGGACTCACCATCAAACGCATCCGCCGGAATCTAGCCAAAAGTCCGCTCAAAAACGGGTGAATATTTTTTGACGGGATAACGGGATCTACAGGATGAATTGGAGGAACTGTAGCCGCGGCCTTCCGAACCTTGGAAGGAATATTCCTCGCAGAGTTGCGGAGAACGCGGAGGTTCCGAACCTTGGACCCGCTCAACGAATAAATAAAAGGCTGGCGGGCTTATTCTCCTGATTGAAAAGAATCTGAAGGTGTTTATACTGCGAGCCCATGAGTCCGAACGCACTGTCCAATATCCCTCAAAAAATTCTGATCGCAGCCATTGGGAATTCTCCTGCTGTTTTGACCGAAACGGTCTGGGCGCTGGCGCATCAGGAACGGCCTTGGATTCCTGATCATGTCGTAATCATCACTACGCTGACCGGCAAGACGGTTTCAGAAAAATTTCTGCTTCAGCAAAAAGGATGGGAACGTCTATGCCAAGTGCTGGTGAAGGAAAAACTTCCGGTTCAGGGAAAGATGGCCTTTGGCGCTTCGGATTCGATCCGGGTGATTGGCGACGGACGCAGAGATTTTGATGACATCCGGACTCCGGAAGAGGGCGATACGGCTGCTAATTTTATTCTCGGCGTTCTGCGGCAATACACGGAGCAGCCCGGCACCGAAATCGTTGCATCCATCGCAGGTGGGCGGAAAACGTTAAGCGCTTTGCTGATGGCCTGCATGACGCTGCTGGGCCGATCGCAGGATCGGGTTTGTCATGTCCTCGCTGACGATACATTCATTCTACAGAATCCTGAATTTCTGTTTCCGCAGAATAAGCGGGAGCAAAAAGCGGCGGCTATTCGGCTTTGCGACATCCCGTTTGTGCGGGTACGCGGCTGGTATGAGAAAGAGTATTCCGGCGTTCCGCCGTCGTACATGACCTTAGTTCGGCGGATGCAGGGCCTCGCGCCGGAACCCATCAACTATCCGGAGATTTATCTGAATGTGCAGGCCGGTATCATGCGTACTGGAGAAAAACCTGTTTTGTTAAGTCCCGGAGAATTCATCGTTGTGCTGACGCTATTGCAAGGGGTCAAAACCGGACAGCTATTCCGGGCGTGGCCGGATGTGGAAGAATCGGCTCGACGGATTCTCTCCCGCCTGTCGGAAGGTGTTGGCTGGTGTGCGCAACTTCGGGCAAATCGGCAGATGGACAGTGAGGATTTCCGAAAATGGGCATCCAGCGCCCGCGTCAAATTCCGCCGGATTTTTGCGGACGGCTTGGCGGAACGGCTGATTCCGTCCATGCGGGGGAATGGATATTGAACCTTAACGGGTTCGGTTTTGATCTAAACCCGCAGCATCCAGCAGTTAAGGTGCTATGCAAAACGGATATACTGACGAAGAAACTCATGAAATTCCTAGATTTTCCGTCTGTAGGGTACATTTACTCAGAGCCCGAGTCAGAAGAAGATGCATCTACGATTCCGCGCAGTTGGCTCAAACCATTAGAAGTGCATTTTGACGCTTCCTGTCATTGTGTTGAGGAGGAAGATCGGAAAAGGTTTGAAAAACAGGGTCTTATGCCGGACGAGATCAATGATTATGAATTTCGCTACATGAGCCACTTGATTTCACAGGTGGGTCTCGGCGCGGGGAATCTCATCAGCGAGGTGTTAAACAATCAAATTCATATCGGGCCTTTAAGAAAAGTTCCCCGGAGCAGGGATGTGAAAAACTGGAAGGATGCGAGTTGGTCGGACGGCAGTCAGGCTTGGGTCGAATTGGTCGATCCCAAGTATCACGCCCTTTCTGATTTTTCTTTCGGAGAAACCGACGGTGAGAATAAATACGTTAACCCGATCACAGGACATTCCTCAAAAGAAATAGACCGAGCCTTCAAAGCCTTTAATGTGATGTGTCACGGTCCAGCAGAAGATGATTACGGACATCTAACAAAACTGGTAAATTCTTATTTTGTTAGAAATATCGGCTTGAGGTATCAAATTAAGATTAAAAATAGTCGAAACATTGATATGGATGGCTCTGTTTTTTCACTTCTAAAACGCCTTATTGAACAGCCGTGCGAAAAACCAGTTTCATCTGACCTTCAAAAAGTATTGGAAGAAATAAAGAAGAGGCCTGTTCGTCGGGAAATCGTTTTGATTGAAAATGAAACCGGGATAGAGCTTCGCCCGAGCGATCTCGGTACGGGGGTTTCTCAATTGATTCCGGTGCTTGTGGGTTTAGCCGTTCCTTCCCGAGTATTCTCGGTGGAGCAACCAGAGTTGCACCTTCATCCGGCGCTACAGTGCAATCTGGGCGACGCTTTTATTTTTGGGCGCGTAGTGCAGGATGATCGCATCATGCTTGTAGAAACACACAGTGAGCATTTGATTTTGCGGCTTTTGCGTCGGATTCGAGAAACGGCCCAAGGGCAGATCCCGAATGAGGGTTGTGCGCTTCGGCTTTCGCTGGATGATCTTGCCGTATTATACGTCGATCAAGCTTCTGATGGTATACGCGTGAATCATCTTCGAGTTGATGTTCAGGGGCAGTTCATTGACGAATGGCCGGGAGGTTTTTTTGAAGAGGGCTTCAATGAAATTGCAGGGGGTCTCTAATGCTGGCCCGTTTTGCATTAGATCCTGATGCGGTGTTAAATGCCAAGGAAGGCGAACATAAGCGCCTGTTGCGTGAATGGCCGCAGTTTGGTGTGCTGGTCTATAACTCGTCGGCGTATGAAAGTTCCGAACTGGCCTCGGCAGTTGAAAACCTCCCGCAGGCGGCCCGGATGCTGTGGAAACAAATTCTGCGCCGGGCGTGGCTCCGTCCCTGCCGAGGATCATGGTCAGGAGTTCTTGGATTAGACGGTGATCCCAAGACGTTGGCTTCCGCACAACCGTATCTGGATTTGCTCTGTTTGGAAGAAACCCGCTTAGCTGTATTGCGCGACGGGCTTGTTCGGGCGGCTCCAAATGTGGAACTGAGCGATTTGCAGGAGTTTGACAACTCGAAGGCTTTTGAACGGGCCCACGAGTTGTCTCAAAAACGAACCGGTGGAATGACCGTTCAAAAGCTCTGGCAGGAGCGTTTCGCACTTCCCGCTGCTTTGGTTCGGAATATTACCATTGTTGATAGGTTTGCCCTGGCGGATGGTGAAGGTATAAATGGTTTGGAAGCTTTTTTCGTTCTGCTGGATGGAGCCGGAAAAAAAACCAATGTGACCCTTTATTCCTCGTACGGGGATGAAACGCTCAGGCTGTCAGAGCACGATGCGCAGGATCGAGTGGCAGCAATTCGTAAAAGGCTGGCACGCGGCGGGGTCGGTGATATCAAGTTGTTCCTGACCGACTCCAGACGCTTTGGTTGTGTGGAGCATGACCGGTTCATTAAGTTTGATCACTTGGTTTTCGAAATCGGTTCGGGAATGGCTATTTTTAACGGGCCGAAAGTAAAGCAATCCACGTTTTCAACCAAAACAGAGCAAGCGGAAGGCCATAAAGACACCCTGATCGCTCTGCAAAAATTGTGCAGTGCCCTTTATCCGGTGTTGGTATGAGCGACTTTATGAACAGCGCCGATGACGACGACATCAATCCTATCTTTTAAATTTTTTTCTGGGGGCAGTCACATTTACACATACAACGGAGTCAGCCGAAATTTCTTTACCTTCCTCCAATCACTCTGCCGTGAAAACGATTGTCTCATTTCTCCGCCGCCCATTATACTGTTGAAATCACAAGATTTCACGTAGTTGACAGCTTGTGTTATGCTCTTAAAATTATGGATACGGAAAACTCAATTCAGTGGAAGATAAGCTTCCAGATAGACGGTCGGATTTATGTAACAGACAAGTGCATCCTGCTTGATCAGCAGGTTGTCTGTGTTGATCCTCTACCACCCGATGGGGCAGAAGAGGACGACGAACAGGAACGAGTAAAGAATTATGCATTGGTGCGTAAGTACCTCTCTTCGTCGGTTAGTAATCGTTTTGCTTTCAGCGACCTCTCGATCTGGCTGGACGGGAATTATATTGGGCCGGGTAATCTTACCTTAGCTCGGGGATATATCTCCTTCCTCTTACGGCATATTCCCGAAGACTTGCTCTGTTTTGGGCTGTCAGACGAGGATGAAGACTCGGATGAGAAACCTAGACATGTCTGGGTATATCGAGATGAGTATCCTGTTGGTCTGCTCATGCCGATTCATACCAGCACCTTTAGCCCGAAGCTTCTCGCTCAAGCTGAATCCGGAAGTAAAGATGCACAATACCAGATGGGG
Organism: uncultured Verrucomicrobiota bacterium; assembly: GCA_964398915.1. Classification (GTDB taxonomy): domain Bacteria; phylum Verrucomicrobiota; class Kiritimatiellia; order Kiritimatiellales; family Tichowtungiaceae; genus Tichowtungia. The sequence continues at coordinate 44,631 of CAYNOR010000001.1, read as the reverse complement.
GTTTGCTACGAAAGTGGCCAAGGCGTTCCGCAGGATGACGACGAAGCAATGAAGTGGTTTCGTCTTGCCGCCGAACAGAGGCATGTAGAAGCGCAATGCTCTCTGGGTGTGAATTATGCTCTCGGTGCCGGCGTTGAGCAGGATCACAAAGAAGCCGTGAAGTGGTTTCGTCTTGCCGCTGAACAACGGTATGAAGCAGCACAATTCTTTCTGGGCGTGACTTATGCTGAAGGCAACGGCGTTGAGCAGGATCACAAAGAAGCCGCGAAGTGGTATCGCCTTGCCGCTGAACAAGGGTATGAAAACGCACAGTTAAAGCTTGGGATTGCTTATTCCAGCGGCGAAGGCGTTCCACAGGATTACAAAGAAGCGGCGAAGTGGCTTCGTCTAGCCGCTGAACAAGGGTGCGTGAAGGCACAATCCAAACTCGGTATCATTTTTACTGTTGGGGAGGATAGCGTGCCCAAAGATTACAAAGAGGCGGTGAAGTGGCTTCGCCTTGCTGCTGAACAGGGGGAGGCTATTGCGCAGTTTTTTTTAGGGGCATTTTATATAGGCGGACGAGGCTTGCCAGAAGATATGACCGAAGCGGTTATCACTCAGGCAACGGAGTCCCCAAAGACAACGTACAATCTTACGCATGGACTAGCCTTTCGGCGGAGCAGGGAAACGAAATGGCGATAGAATTTCAGTCCATTTGTTTAAAGGAGTTGCCAGCGAAACAGATTGAAGAAGGCAAACGGCTTTCTCTGGAGTATGCAGAGAAGTTTGTGAAAAAATAATGGCGGAGTCGCCGGGGTCATCGCCGGGGTCCTATAAATTAATGATTTGCCTCGAGTCGCAATACCCGATACCTGCGGCAGCTCGCTGCCGGTCGGCTGCCAGTAGCGTTTCGACCGCTCGATGAAAAGCTCGAAGAAATCCACGCCCAGGCCAGCAAAACCAATGGCCGTGTCACCAAACTTGAAAAAACATCGCTGGTTTTATTCACAGCCCTTACGGTTCTTGTAACGACAAACCCCGAAGGGCTGCTTGTTGTTTTTAAGACTATCGGCTCATGGATCCGCTGACGTCCGTCATCTGTCAGCAGCTGACTGAGGAATACCGCGCATTGGTTTCCGAAGAGGCGCTTCAATTAGAGGGAGCCGGGGCCGTTTCGTAATCCGGCATTTGAGGCGATTTTTAGTCCGCAGTCAAAATCAGGTATCACAAGTCGGGCTTGTTCGATGACTGTAGAAATAAAAAAACCGGCATCGAGCTTTTAAACTTTATAAGAATTGGTTAAAAACCGGTTCAGTTAAGGAGGCTCTATGCATAATTCCAACAGTCCGCTTATGCCGCACGGCGGCTACGAGAAGTTGCGCAGTTATAAGGTGGCTGAAACGGTTTATGATGCGACGGTGGTTTTCTGTGACCGGTTTGTGGATAAGCGTTCGCGGACTCATGACCAGATGGTTCAAGCGGCACGCAGCGGGGTTCGCAATATCAGTGAAGGCAGCGGCGCATCAGCAACCTCGCGTAAAAGCGAAATGCTGTTGACCAATGTGGCGCGGGCCAGTCTTTCGGATGAACTGCTCAAGGACTACAGAAGTTTTCTGACTCAGCGCGGATTGCGCGTCTGGCAGAAAGATTCGCCGGAGGCACTGGCGATGCGTGAGCGGTTAAAACACGATGTGGCGCCGGATTTGCCGCCCGTCAGAGAGGGGGTCATTCGTCTGACTGGTCTGACGGGTTTGTCGGACTTTGTGAAACATGCTGATCCGGAGATTGCAGGGAATGCGATGCTGTGCGCGGTGAATCAGGCGGCGTATCTGCTGCGCCGTCAGGTTGAGCAGCTGGGGCGCGACTTTGTCGAGCACGGCGGCTTTACCGAGAGGCGCTATGCTGCGCGGGCACAGGCCAGAGCGGGGAAGGAACCGGCGGCTCCGGCGTGTCCGGTTTGCGGCAAAGAAACGCGCAAGCGTACCGCCGGAAAAGGGGTAAATGCCGGGAAAGCTTTTTGGGGCTGTTCCGGATATCCGGAGTGCAGGGGTTTAGTGAAAATGTCTGACGGGTCTGACAGGTCTGACAAGTCGGACGCGTCTGACAGGTGATCCGATGGATTTGAGCTGAAACCAGCGTGGGACGTGGTAGACTGGCCCACATGAAACGATTTCTTTCTGTTTTGGCTCTGGGAGTGATGCTGGGTGCGGGCTGTGCGCATGTTGTGCCGCCGGAAGCGCCTGTTTGTCCGGATGAGTTTCTTTTTCCGCTGGTGAAGCCGGAGCATGCGCACATGCAGACGCTGCTGGCAAACGCGATGGGCTACCTCAAGCCGGAGCACGGTCTGATTGACCCGGCTTCCGGTTATCCGGTGGAGGGTTGGAATCAGGATTCGGAGCGCGGACTTTATTTGCGCTCGTTCACACAATTGACTGCCATCGGCGAGTGGATCGAGCTGCTGGCGAATATTGCAGCGGGCTATGCAGACAATCCGTACATTTCGCGCGAAGAGGCGCTCAGTCGTCTTTCGCTGGCGGTGTCCAGTCTGCTGGCCGATCAGCAAGATCCAAAGGTGAGCGCCAAGGGACTTCTTGGTAATTTCTTAGGGTTCGGGCCGTCGGGTCGTATCGGTCCGTTGAGCGATGAAGTGGAGAAACAGAAGTTTGTCGCCGCCTTCGGTGAGGAGCAGGCGGTTCAAATCTGGGATGCTTTGGTTGCCCGCAAATGGATTTTCCCGCAACAGGACGGTTCATTCGCCAAGGTTCCGCGCAAAGGGGAATACGGTGATAAGTTTTTCACCGGCGAGCTGGCGCCCTTTGCCGAGAGCAATATTTGTGCACAGATTATGGCGGTGCTGGATACGCGCGTGGTGCAGATTATTTTCGGTGATAATGCCAACCTCACAGCGTCGGCTGCTAAAGCCTTCGGCGCGTTGCGGCATTCTTCGGTCAAGGCTGATCCGGCGGCGATTGAGTTGTGCGAAAAACTCGAACAGTTTATTGCGCGGCAGGAGGAGGGCTATCGCTACCTTTACGATGAACCGTCCGGAACCTTTACATTTGGCTGGAACGCGACGAAAGACCGCTTTTCCGGCTGGGAGGACAGTAACGGCAAGTGGATTACCGGACGGATGAATTATTTTGTGAACGAATTCCGCGGTCCGCTCTGTTTTGTGGTGCAGCGGTTCGATTTTCCTGCGGATGCCGTGAAGAACTCCGGTTTTAAAATCAAGCCGTACCGCATGACGGACGGACGTGATTTATATACGCTGGCGACGTGGCACGGCTCGTCGTTCCAATCGCTGGGACTGTCGCTGTTTATGCAGGAGCTGGATGCGCCGGGCTGGCGGGAGAATCTGGAAAATTCGGTGGCGATCAATCTTGATTTTTCATCCCGGAATAAACTGCCCGGCTTTTTAAGTGAGGCCTACAGCGGCAACGGCGTGGAGTATACCGGGGACATCGGCATTCCGGATGTCGCGGTGACGGATCATCTGCGTATTACCAATGCGCCGTCGCTTTACACACTGGGTGTTGCTTATGAAGTCGCACCGGATCAGGTTGAAGAGCTTCTTTCCAAACATTGGAAAACGATCCAGCTGCTTTTCACTGACCACGGTCCGTGGGAAGGGTTCAACACGACGCAGAATAAGGCGATTGAATTTCAGACCGCTGCGCACACGCTGGCGCTGATTCTGGGCGGTATCGGTTCGGCCGAGGAAAATATGCAGCGCTATCTGACCTGGCAGGGAGTCACGTCGCTTTCTAAAGTGCAGGGCGGCGAATCTGTTGCGGTTGATTTATTGGACGGCCCGCAGTGGATTTCATGGAGCCCGGCCGGCGACAGTCTGGAAGGAGTGCACTGGAAGAATGGGTTTCGGTTGCGCGGCGATGCGGTGCGTAATGGCGCGGTAACGGTAAAACTGCCGAAGCCGGTCAGTCTATCGAACGGTGCGCTGCTGATTCACTATCGCGCGGCGAGACCGCTGAACACGGTCATCACGCTGGCCGGCGGACCGATGGCGTTTCAGAATGAGATTTTTGCCCGGTTCGATGCCGCGGAGTCCGAGAAAGAAATCCGTATCCCGCTGCCTGCCACGCCGGGGCTGGAAAGTGTCACTGAGCTGGTTGTTCGGTTCGGCGATCAGCTCTCACCCGTTTCGGTGGATTTGACCCTTTCCGGATTCGAGTTTGTTCCGGCGCGGTAAGCCCGATTAGTTCAGATAGGAACAGCAGTAGTCGGCGACGACGGGGACTTTCAGCTTAAACCTGCTGTTGGCCGGAACCTGGTAGGCTTCGCCTGCTTTGAAGGTTTTCCACTTTGTTTCGCCGGGCAGGAGTACGTCCATCTGACCGCCGAGCATTTCCATGATTTCTGCGGCTTCGGTGCCGAATTCATAGTCGCCGGGCATCATGATGCCGAGAGTCTTTTTAGTGCCGTCGGCGAACAGGACGGTGCGGCTGGTGACTTTTCCGTCAAAATAGACGTTGGCTTTTTTCACTACGGTTACGTTTTTAAATTCGCTCATTTGAATCTCCGGTTGAGTTGCGGGTGAAGGCGAATAGAAATCATGTTTGCGGTCGTGTTGTCAAAAAGATAAGAATGCGGCCTTTTACGAAACCGGGGCCGGGAGATTTTGTGATGATGAAGAAAACTCTGTTGTTTGTATCACTGGCGGCTTTGTGCGCCGGGGTGTTCGCTGAAAGTCTGCTGAAGCCGGTGAATGATCTCGGGTACGGAACCTGGAATGCGCGGCTGCAGACTCTTTCCATGTACCGCGATTATGAGAATGCGGTGCCTGATGATGCCTATTCCACGACAGCGGGATTGCTGATCGGCTATACCTCGCCGGAAGCCGCCGGGTTCAGTTTCGGTGCGACCGGTATTTATGTGGAGCCGCTGGATGCCAGTAAAGACAGTAACAACGGCAAAACGCGGGTGCAGAACGGCCGGGTGAATATTCTGAACGAAGCATGGGTTAAATACCGTTTTGAAAGCATCGGGCTGACCAATACGTTTATTAAAGCCGGACGGCAGGTGATCAACGGAGAATTGTTCCGCGCCGATGAAATCCGTCAGAAGCCGCGTTCGGTTGAAGCGGTTCAGCTGACTACTAAAGATATTCCCGGCCTGGCTCTCACGGTCGGCCATGCGTTCCGGCTGAGCAATGTTCTGGATGATGAAGACGGCTGGAATTTCAACGATTTTGATGAGGTGCTCGCACAGGGCCGGGGATGTGACAGTCACGGGATTTCATGGGGCGAAGCGGTATTTACCGGCGTGACCAATCTCGAGGTGGCTTTATATGAGGCGTATGTGCATGACATTGCCAATGTCACCGGCGGACGAGTGCGGTATGCATTGACGGACAAAACCGCTCTGCTGAGTTATTTCCAACATGCAAACTCAGTGCAGACGGCGGATGAAAATGCCTCCTTTAATTCCGACATGTTCAGTCTCGCTGTTGAACAAAAGGTTGGCGGAGTTACGTTTGAGCCCGGCTGGTTCAGCGTTCACGGCGGCGATATGGTTTTTCATGAAATGACCACCGGACTGAATCATCCGCTCGGCAATTCGCTGATGGTTTATCCGGGCCATTTTAATGGCGGGTCGGACAGCGCGTACTTAAAAGCTACAACGAAAATCGGCAAAACGTTTCTCTATATGCTCTACAATTACACCTGGCAGGATCACAGCCGGACGGCGTATGACGGGCAGGAAGTTAACTTTGTCGTCAAACAGCCGATTAATGAGCATTTGTCTGTGGCCGTCAAATGCGGGGCCGCATATCGCGACGGCAGACGTAACGGTGAAGATACCACCGCCACGGATTCCCGCCTCTTCATGACGTACGAGTTCTAAGATTCGCTGAGACGTTTTTTCGGTTCGTCGTGAAGCATGGCGTGGGCTTCGCGGAGGATTTCGGGAATACGGTCGGCAAACCGGCTTTTTTCAAGAACCGGCTTGAGGTCTTCTTTTTTGAATTCGGCTGCCTGTTGTCCGGGGAACCAGTGTTCGGCCTGGCCCATGAGGTTGTAACGCATTCTGCCGAAAGCCGTCATATCGAGTCCTTTGGCGAAAGTCCAGAGGCGCAGAATTTCAGGTATATTTATTTCGCCCGGGGTTTCCTGCCAGCGCGGCAGCCCTTCGTGCCAGTGATGTACCCAGTCGGCGCCAAGCGTTTTTTCCATGGATTGAAAAATCCGCTTTTGAATTTTTTCAACGATTGGAAACTTTTCGTCCATCCGGCCGACGGTGGTGACGTGTTCGGCAAAGTCAGACGGGCGGGCGGCACCGATGGAGAGGGTGTGAACTTCTGGGCGGCACAGACAGTAGAGGTCGTTGAAGGCCATCGGAGTGAGCGGCTGACAGAGATCAATCAGTTTCGGCGGCGGCTCGTAGAGTTTTCCGCCTTTGTCGACCGGACTGATGATGAATACGCCCATGTCCTGTCCGGCGGCCGCTTCAACTGAGGCCCAGGTGGTTGGATGATAGACAAAATACCAGTGCAGATTGACATATTCGAACAGGCCGGTCTGGATGGCTTTGATGACGATGTCGGGTGCGCCATGTGTTGAAAACCCGATGTGACGGCAACGACCTTCTTTTTTGAGTTGCTGGAGCGCGGGCATGCTTTTCAGCGCCTGCTGCAGGGTTTCTTCATTGTTGATGCCGTGAATCGAGAGTAAGTCGACGTATTCCAGTTTGAGCGCCGCCATGGAGGTTTCGAATGCTTCCAAAAATTCGGAGGGGGTGTCTTTGGGGCCGAGTTTTGTTTGAACGATCATTTTATCGCGCGGAAGGGCCGGCAGAAATTTCCCGAGCTGATGTTCAGAGGTGCCGTAACCGCGGGCGGTTTCAATATGGTTGATGCCGAGGTCGAGTGCGTAACGGACGGTGGCTTCCAGATTTTTCTGGTTTTCTTCCGTGACAGATTGACGGGCGGCCTCGTCGTCCTGCCAGCTTTGCTGGTAGCGCATGCCGCCGCAGGTGAGAACGGGTATTTGCAGATTGGTTTTTCCGAAGCGTCTTTTTGGTACGGTCACTTTTTATCCTCCCAGTGCAAGGACTGCGGCCAGTGAAACAATGGAAAGCAGTGTGCTGATGACAATGATGTGCGCCGCGAGGTCCCGGTCGCTGTTGAAAATATCAGCCATAACATAGCTGGCCACGGCGGTCGGGCAGGCGAGATAGATCAGCAGAATCTGCCGTTCGACGGGCGGGACATTCCAGAGTACGGCCAGGCCCAGACCGATCAGGGGCTGGACGAACACTTTGATTCCGGCTGCTGTGACTGATGCGGTCAGGCCGGTGCGGATACCCTTGAACGAAAGAGAAGCGCCGATACTTAGCAGTGCCAGTGCCAGCGAGGTGTCTCCCAGTGCCTTCACTGCGCTTTGAATCGCGACCGGCAGAGCGATTTTCAGTCCGTTTAAGAGCAGACCTATCGCACAGGCAATAAGCAACGGGTTGAGCAGAAGCTGTTTCATGAACAGCAGTATCGTGGCTCCCAGACTCATTTTTTTTCGGTCACCGTGAATAACCAGAATCAGTACGGAAAGGAAGTTGTAAAACAGAATGGAAGGGGCCAGCGCGACGGTTGCTAGCGCTGAAATGTCAGGGTTCAGCATAGACATGGAATAAATGATAACGGGTAGTCCGATAAAGGCATTATTGGAGCGCATCGAGCCCTGCACGAACGCACCGGTGGCACGGCGGTTCAGCTTGAAGATGAATGTGGCGGTATATGCGGTCAGCACCGAACCGACTGTGGCCAGAACCAGAAGCAGCGACAGGCGGGAGACATCGCCGGAGTTGAATGTAGCGCTGGATACCTTATCAATCAGAAGGGCCGGCAGGGCGATCCAGTAGGTGAGGCGGTTCAAACTTTTGGACAGATTTTCCGAAAAAAAACCGGTCCGGCAAAGGATTTTGCCGAGTGCAATAATCAAAAAAATCGGTAACAGGCTGTTGAGTAGGTGCATGCCGGACAGAGTAGGGAACTAAAGGCCGAAATAGAACCTGAAAAGCTCTAAAAAGCGGGCGGTGTCCTGAAGTTCTTCTAAAAAATCAGGCCGTTATTTCAACTGGGTCGGCAGTTCAACTTCCAACTCGGCTTTCTGTTCCGGTTTCGGAGCCGCTTTCTTTTGCGTGGCGGCTTCCTGTTCCTCAACGGTTGCCTTTTCAGCCCGGAAGAATTTATTGAGCTGATCAGCCGCATTACGGGCTTTAGCTTCGTCGCCTTTCAGGCGGTAGGCTTGAAAAAGACCCATCCAGACCCGTCCGTTTCGCGGCGTGATTTTTGAAGCCTTTTCCATGTATTCGAGGCCTTTGGCGAACTGTTTTTGCAGGATGAGACTCTGCCCGAGATTGAGTAAGGCACCAGCCATACCAGGACAGTTTTTAACAAGCGTTGTATAAATCTCTTGCGCCTGCTGCGGACGATTGAGGGCCAAATAAACACTGCCTGCGCCGATCAGCCGCGATGAATTGCCAGCTTTGAAAAACCCCTTGTTTTGTTCCGCATAGTTTTCATGAGCCGTTTCAAGAAGTTTTATGCCGTTTTTCTGAATATCAGGATTGTTGATCAGCGAGGCGTATTCCGGCAGATTTCGCACCAGAATGACGGTGGCTCCGTCAAAATAGACCAGTTTCCATTTGGTAGAGGCAATCAGGCGGTTTGCCAGAGCCCCGGCATCCGGCCAGCACCCGTTCATGACGACGGCATGCGGATTCCAGTCAGAGAGAATAGTGCGCCACGCGCCAGCCTGACCCAGCAATGCGCTGTTAAGGGTCTTGTAGAATTCAGGGCCGTAGAAGGAGGTTCGCGTGTCGCAGAAAATTTTTCGCGCCGGGTTCTGCAGGGCGATGTAACCGCCATCATGCGGGATATTGAGGATGTTTTTCGGAAAATCATCACGGGACAGGATGCTGCATGCTTCGGCAGGAAAAGCGCCTTTTTCGACGCCCAATCCGAAATGCGATGCACTGCCAATGGCAGCGTAAGACCGGTTGGTAACCAGAGATCCTATCGAACCAATTATCAGAATCAGCGTAACAACAGAAAGCGCGTCATGAAGCCTGGTTTTGTTGGTCTTGAAAAGGGTCGTCATGGTCCGGGCGAGATATTCGCTGACGGCGCTGAAGCTGAGTACAATAAAGGGGAATGAGAGGAAGGCGAACAGATGCAGGGAGCCGATTGACCGCACCGTTAAAAATGCGCCGATCAGGGCCAGTGTGGTGATCATCGACGGAAGACGTTTTTGCAGAGTGATCAGCCCGCCGGCACCGAGAATCAGCGCAAAGACGGTCAGGCTGCTGATGAAGCCCTGCGGGAAATTACTGCTGAAAAGGGAAATCCATTCCAGGTTTTCCGTACCGGTCAACAACGTCCAGTTGGCAAGGATGTGCCGGTGCAGGTTGATCAGATTCGGATTGATTAATGTTGCGGCAAGCGCCGCTGCGGCGAGGAAAAAAAGCTTAGCGGTCAGCGGTGTCACCATCGTGGTGCGCGAGCCTGCGCGGGGTCCCTGCCAATTTTCGATCGCGAAGAATAAAATCAGCGCGGGGCCGAAAAGAAAGGATGGGTGCATATTCGTCCAAAGCACTTGAAGAACCAGCAGAAGAATTGCCAGCAGGTTGAAATTTCGAACGCGATAAAGCAGGGTTAGAAACAGGGCTGTGAAGAGCATGAAGAATACCACCGGAGCCGGATTAAATACGGGGAGCATCAGCCGGGAGCAGAGCAGTAGCGCCAAGCCGAGACTCAGCGGTCCGCCCCATTCTTTGCCGAAACGGAACATCAGCAGAAAAGAGGCCAGAACAATCAGAACGTGAACCAGCGTAACGAGACCGGCGCCGCCCAGCGACCAGAGAAGCGCAACCAGACTGTTGTAAAGCGGATTCAGGTTAATCCACGTTTTACCGGTCATGGTATAGGCGAGCGGGTCGGCTTGCACGCTGTGGGCTTGTCCCAGTGCGATATGCGTAAAGATATCGGGGCTGCTGATTGTGCGTATGCCGGTAAGGGTGAGAAGGATGAGTCCTGCGATAATTAAGATGAGCCCGAGTGATTTTTTATTACTCATAACGCAAAAACTCCCTTGTTGAAACAATAGGTCGGATTTTAGCGGCGCAAGATACTTTTACAAGCAGGAATCAGAGTGGATTGGCTTGGTGGAATGAAGGATGGTTGGATTGATGGAGTGGAAAGACTTCGAGGTTGCCGTAATCCAATGATCCATCATTCCGCGCCTCGCAACGGCGCTCAGAAAAGGTTCATCTGTGAATCGGAGATCTTTTTGCGGCGTGTGCGGTGCTGTGCCAGTTTGGGTATGCCTTCGGCTTCAAACTCGCCTTCTTCAAGGTTATGCAGAATTTCGTTAGCCCGTTCGAGCACGGCGGCGGGCAGTCCGGCCAGCCGTGCAACGTGAATGCCGTAGCTTTTATCCGCCGCACCGGGAACGATTTTTCGCAGGAAGGTAATCTGATCGCCGCGCTCTTTTACCAGTACGTTGGCATTCTGTACGCCCGGCATCGTCAGGCTTAGATCGGTGAGCTCGTGATAATGTGTTGCAAAAAGAGTCTTGGCACGGACTGAAGGATTTGTGCAGAGGAATTCCGCCACCGACCAGGCGATACTGATTCCATCGAACGTACTGGTTCCCCGTCCGATTTCGTCGAGGACAATCAAACTCTTCGGCGTCGCATTGTTCAGAATATTTGCCGTTTCCTGCATTTCCACCATGAACGTACTGCGTCCGCGCGCCAGATCGTCGCTGGCACCGACCCGGGTGAACACGCGATCAACCAATCCGATCTTTGCCTCGGAAGCCGGAACAAACGAACCAATATGCGCGATGATGGTAATCAGCGCCACTTGCCGTATATAGGTTGATTTACCCGCCATATTCGGGCCAGTAATGACAATCAGCTGATGGTCGGAACAGTTGAGTGTCGTATCATTCGGCACAAACCGCTCGGCATCCGGCATCTGTTCGACTACGGCATGACGCCCGTCGTGAATGATCAACTCGTCATCTTCGCTCATAGCGGGGCGCACATAGCGGCGGGTCAACGCATTTTCGGCGAACGATGCCAGCACATCGACTTCGGCAACGGCGCGGGCATTGCGCTGAATTTCATCGATATGTTTCACCACCTCGTCGCGGAGCTGAACGAACAGTTCAAATTCCAGTGCAACCGCCCGCTCCTGGGCGCCGAGAATTTTATTTTCGTACTCTTTCAGCTCCGGCGTGATGAACCGCTCGGCATTCGTCATCGTCTGCTTGCGCGTATAGGTTTCCGGAACCATCGACAGATTACTGTTGGTGATTTCGATAAAATATCCGAACACCTGATTGAAACGGACCTTAAGCGATTTAATGCCGGTGCGCTCCTGTTCTGCCGTCTGAAACTCTGCCAGCCACTGTTTGCCTGTACCGGCTGCGTCGCGCAGCTCATCCAGTTCCGCCGAGAATCCGCGCCGAATCATCCCGCCGTCTCTGGTCGAGACCGCGGGTTCGTCGTCGATGGACTCATGAATCATTTGTCCAATGGCCGGAAGTTCGGTCAGTGATTTTTCCAGTGTTTGGAAACTCCCGCCGGACGTTAACAGTTTTTTGAGCTGCGGCAGTTGATCGAGCGATTCACCGACAGCACGCAGGTCGCGCGCGTTGCCGCTGCCGGAACCGAGCCGCGACATAATCCGCTCCAGATCGCGCATCCCGCCGAGCAGTTCGCGCACTTCGGCCAGCAGTGTGCGGTTTATTGTAAACGCTTCAACCGCGTCGAGCCGCGCATTGATAGAAGAAAGGTCGCGCAGCGGGCGGACAATCCAGTCGCGCAGCATCCTCGCGCCCATCGCTGTACGGGTTGTGTCCAGTACGGAAAGCAGTGTCGATTTCGGACCCTGCCGGGCCGGATTAAGCGGAGCAATCAGCTCCAGATTCATGATGGTCGTTTCATCGAGCAACAGGTAATCGTCCGGATTCTTCACCTGAATGCGCCGGACGTGGGCGAGATTACGGCGCAGTCCGGTATTTACATAATACAGCATCGCGCCTGCGGCACGCAGTCCGAGCGGCGAATTTTCACAGCCGAAGCCTTTCAGTGAATGCACTTTGAAATGGCGAAGCAGAACTTCTTCGGCATTTTTGGCCTCAAACGTCCAGTCCTCGCCGATCGTCTTGAGCGTGCGGCCCATGACCGCCAGAATTTCTGCATCGTTTGCGGCGGACTCGGCGACGATACACTCCTGTGGCGCGTAGCGGGCCAGATTGCCGGAGAGTGCTCCCGCACTGGAGGACTCCTCAATCCAGAATGCGCCGGTCGAAAGATCCAGCATCGCCAGACCGAAGCGGCCGTTTTCACGGACAAGGCTTGCGAGGTAGTTATTTTTCGTTCGGTCGAGCGATGTTTCATCCAGCACGGTGCCGGGTGTTACCACCCGGGTAATTTCGCGTTTCACAATGCCTTTGGCGGCGGCGGGGTCTTCAACCTGTTCGCAGATGGCAACCTTTTTACCCGCTGCGATCAGCTGGGCCAGATACCCTTCGGCCGCGTGGTACGGTACGCCGCACATGGGCACATCATGACGTTTTGTCAGCGTGATATCGAGAATGCGCGCCGCTTCATTGGCATCTTCCATGAACATTTCATAGAAATCGCCGAGGCGGAAAAAGAGAAGGGTATTCTCCGGCAGTTCGCGGCGGATGCGCCGGTACTGATCCATCATCGGTGTGGTTTTTTCTGCCATAGCCCGCACAAACTAACAAAGCAGGATTCCAATGTCTGGAAAAAAAACTCGAATCTGGATGCGGGACTTTATCTACAGTGGTCCGGACAAAGCCGCAAGGAGCATGCCGGTGACGACGCCGTAAATGGCGTGGTGGTATTTGCCGTAGACCCGTGCGGCGGGCAGCAGGCCGTCGAGCGCGATGAAAACCATGATGCCGGCGGCGGCGGCGGTGAGCAGATCGAGCGCCGCGCCGCTCATGAAGCGGTAGAGCAGGGTGTAGCCAATCAGCGCGCCAAGCGGTTCGGCCAGTCCGGTGAGCGATGAAAATCCGCACGCTTTGGTGCGGCTTCCCGTGGCATGATACATCGGCCGTGCGGTCGCAATGCCTTCCGGAATGTTGTGTAGCGCCAGCGCAACCGCTGCGCCGACGGCAACCGGAGCCGGTGCGTGCAGCGCTACGATGAAGATGGCGAGACCTTCCGGGAAACTGTGTGCGGCAATGGCCAGCGCGGCAGGCATGCCGGTACGGCGGAAGACGGGGTTTTCCTTTAAATCTTCAATGAGGTATGGCTCGTGCGGGTTTCCAAAGTCTGGAACCAGTTTGTCGATCAGCGCGGTGATTAAAAATCCGCCGAAAAAGGCCGCGACGGCAGGCAGGGAACTTCCGAGACCTGTTTCGGCAAGCGGCATCATCTGCCGGAAGGCGATCCAGAGCAGCAATCCGGTGGATACGCCGAGAAAGAACGAAAAACGCCGCGCGCCGGATCGCCGCGTGAAAAGTGCCAGCAGGCTGCCGATGCCGGTGGCCAGTCCGGCGGCCAGCGTCAGGCCGAAGGCGAACCAGACAGTTTGTGAGCTTTCGAACATTTCGTGGTTTTCAATCAGATGCTCAATCAGCATTTTGGTTCCAAGGCCGATCAGCACCAGCCCGCCGAAAACCTCCATTTTCTTTTCGTTCAGGTGGCCGAAAAGACGTCCGAAGTAAACCCCGGTAAAGGAGAGTGCAAAGGTGACGAGTCCGATGATCAGAACCGGCTGAAGAATCGAGACGCGCAGCATGGAAAGGCTGATGCCGATCGCGAAGGCATCAATACTGGTGGCGAAAGCGAGCGTCAGTAAGGTGGGCAGATGCAACGGGTTTTTCGGACCATCCTCTGCATCCTCCGGTTGCATCGCCTGGATAATCATATGTCCGCCGACAAAAAGGAGCAGGCCGAACGCAATCCAGTAATCGACGGTTGAAATAAAACGGTAAGCCCATCGACCGATGACCCAGCCGAGCACCGGCATAACCGCCTGAAAAATACCGAAAGCCGCGCCGACGAGCAGGGCATGGCGGGCCTTAAGGTTCTTGATGGTAATGCCGCTGGTGATGGAAACCGCAAAGGCGTCCATCGCCAGACCGAGTGCAATCAGAAGAATGGAAAGTAAGGGCATGGGGCATCTCTAGTTGGATTCTTCTGAATCTATATAAAACCCGTCGCTTGTAGAGGTTTTTTTTCGTCTGTCTTTCGTTTTACATAAAACATAATCATCTTACTTCTTCCGAGGTACTGACTCACGGGGCTTGAAAGGCTCGCGGCGATTATTTAACCTCAAAAGATGCAAAACATACCATTGGTTCTGTTCGGGGTTCCGTTTCATAACGTCACGTTCGAGGAAGCCATTCAGTGGACGGTAGATCGAGTCCGCTCCGGCAAGCCTGGTTATATTGCTACGGCCAATCTCGATTTTATCGTTCAGGCGCAAACCGATGTTGGATTGCGTAATGTATTGCGGGAAGCCGATCTGGTGATCGCCGACGGATTCCCGCCGGTTAAATTTGCGCCGCTTTTCGGCCCGCCGCTGAAAGGGCGGGTGACGGGCAGTGATATTACACCGATGCTGGCCGCCCGCGCGGAAAAAGAGGAAATCAGTATTTACGGCCTCGGAGCCGCCGAGGGAGTTGCCGCCAAGGCGATGGACGTGCTTACGAAGCGCCATCCGGATTTAAAAGTTGCCGGCGCCTGGTCTCCGCCGTATGCGCCGCTCGACAAAATGGATCACGCCGAAATTCTGCGCCGCCTTGCCGAAGCTGAACCGGATATTCTTTTCACTGCCTTTGGCGCGCCGAAGCAGGATAAATTCAACCGCATGCACGTCAAAACATGGAATGTTCCGGTCGCGATCGGTATTGGAGGAACGCTCGATTTTATTGCCGGGGTACAGCATCGCGCTCCGGTTTGGACTCAGAAAATTCATTGTGAATGGCTCTGGCGCTGGGGAACTGACCCAAAACGGCTGACGAAACGCTATGTCACCAACATCGCTTTTCTGTTTCGTGCGGTTTGGCTGACACTGACGTTGCGGCTGGGCCGGAATATCCCGGCATCAGTTGATCCGTCGACGGCATCGCACGGAGCGACTTACTACGAGTTCCAAAGGTTGGAAACTCCGGCTGAAGCCGAAGCCTTTGTTGAGAAGTTTGACATGGAGTCAAAGCTGCTTTTCGATTTGCGTAATGTGGAATGGCTCAGCAGTCTCGAGATCGGAGCGCTTCTTGAGGTCAGTAAACGGGTTCAAAAAGCAGTGCTGCTTCACGCCGGTTCCAAGGTTCGGAAACTCTTTGAGTTTTCCAGGCTCACCGATCGGCTTCCCATTGCTGCCACCTGTACTCAAGCGCTGGATCTTTTTAAATAACCCGGCGGCGGAACTTGCGCTGGATGCCGGTTGCAGGTACAAAAGCGCTTTAATACAGGTAAACCATGAATGTGCAACCGAGTAGAGATGTTTTTTTTGAAAAGGCGAAGCAGGGAAATCTGATTCCGGTCTGGAAGGAAATTTTAGCCGACCAGGAGACTCCGGTTTCCGCCTATGAACGGGTGCGGCAATTCCTCCGGGAAAAAGATCATGCTTCACACACCTGGATGCTGGAGAGCGTTGAGGGCGGGGAGCATATTGGACGTTATTCCTTCATTGGCGGGAACCCGCGGGCTATCCTGCGCGCTTATGGGACTGTCACTGAAATCACCGAAGATGCTGCGACGAACAAGATAACAGACGCTGATCCGCTCGGTGTGCTCAAGGGGTATATGAGCCGTTATCAACCGGTGCGCGACCCGGCGTTGCCGCGTTTTACTGGCGGTGCGGTCGGATTCCTCGGTTACGACATGGTTTCTGTTTTTGAGCCGCGTGTTCCGGTGATCAAAAAAGATATTATCGGTAATCCGGATATGGTGATGATGATTACGAATGCCTTCATTATTTTCGACCGGGTGAATCATACCATGAAAGTGGTTGCGAACGCTTTTGTCGATGGGGATGCGGATAAGGCGTATGATGCTGCGCTGGCGGAAATCGATGAGCTTTGCGCTGCACTTATGAAGCCGGTAAAGCGGGTGCTGATTGATGCGCATCTCGACGTGGAGCAGGTGATTCCAGAGTCCAATATGACGGTGCCGGAATACCGCTCAATGATCGAAAAGGCCAAAGAATACATTTGTGCCGGCGACATTATTCAGGTTGTGCTTTCTCAGCGGTTTGAAGTCGAAAATACTGCGGATTCTCTGGACGTTTATCGCGCATTACGCGCTATCAATCCTTCACCCTATATGTTTTGTCTCGACCTCGGCGAAAGTGCGCTGGTCGGCTCGTCGCCGGAAGTGCATGTGCGTTGTGAAGATCGTCGAGTGGAGCTTCGTCCAATCGCCGGAACCCGTCCGCGCGGCAAGACCGGGGTCCAGGACTTGGAACTTGAAAAGGAACTGCTGGCCGATGCCAAGGAGCTCGCCGAACATGTCATGCTGGTTGATCTTGGCCGTAACGATGTGGGCCGTGTTTGTGAGTTTAAGAGTGTGCGTGTGCCGGAGCAGATGGTGATTGAGCGCTACAGCCACGTCATGCATATCGTATCGGATGTGACCGGAACGCTGTCGCCGGGCCATGATGTGTACGACGTCATGCGGGCTACGTTTCCTGCCGGAACCGTCAGCGGCGCGCCCAAAATCCGTGCGATGGAAATCATTGCCGAGCTTGAAAAAACCAAGCGCGGCCCGTATGCCGGAGCCGTCGGCTATTTCAGCTTCGACGGAAACCTCGACTCCTGCATCACCATCCGCACTGTCGTGCTGGACAAGAATAAAGCGTATGTGCAGGCTGGCGGCGGCATCGTGGCCGATTCGGTTCCGGACACCGAATATCAGGAAACCCGCAATAAAGCCGGCGCGGTTCTTAAGGCACTCGCACTGGCCAAGCACTACGCTGCCGCAAGGCAGAAACTTGTCATGTCTCCGGCAGATTCGCTGCGGCGGGAAGCTTGAAATAAGAAATGTTTACAAAATCATGAACGACAAAATTATTTTTCAACAGTCGGATTCGATGGGGCGGGTGAATTTCTCCATGATTTTGTCGAAAATGATTTTGTTGGGTATTTATTGTGAATTACTCATTACGGATTACAAATTATGATTCTGGTGATTGATAACTACGATTCCTTTACCTACAACCTCGTGCAGTATCTGGGCGAACTGGGCGCGGAGATGAAGATTTTCCGCAATGACGAGATTACAGTCAAAAAGGCGGTTGCGTTGAAGCCGGAAAAAGTTCTGGTCAGCCCCGGGCCGTGTTCACCGAGAGAAGCGGGCGTTTCCTGTGAGATTATTCGTGAATTCGGTTCACGCGTTCCACTGCTTGGCGTTTGCCTCGGCCATCAGGCGATCGGTGATGTGTTTGGCGGCAAAGTGGTTCGCGCCGGACGGCTTATGCACGGGAAGACCTCGCCGATTCTGCACCGTGGTGAAAGTGTGTTTAAGGGGTTGCCCAGCCCGTTTGATGCTACGCGCTATCACTCCCTGCTGGTCGAGCGCGAAAGCCTGCCGGCCTGTCTGAAAATCACTGCGGAAACCGCTGAAGGTGAAATTATGGGATTGATGCATACTCAGTTTCCTGTGCACGGAGTCCAGTTTCATCCTGAATCGATCCTGACCCAGTGCGGCAAACAGCTCCTCCAGAACTTTCTGGAGATGTAAATCCGAAGCAGCGCCGGTTTTTCGGATACTCGAAAAAGACCGCGGAGTTTTAAAAAGGAGCGGTCCGGGTGTGTATCAAGGGGCATATGTCAGTTCCGGAATCCGGGAATCGATGAAGCCTTTCTGGTGCTGTGGACGCTCAACTGCAATGGAAAATGGGGCGACCTGAGATGGTTTGGCGACAAAAATCCCTTTTCTTTTATGCCGTTGTGTGCATAATCCGCCGCTTAAATTTTCCAAGGAGTGAGAGTATGTACGACGTATCTGAACTTAAAAAAGGACTGAAAATAGAACTTGAGGGACAGCCGTGCCTCATTACGGACTTTCAGTTTTCAAAGCCGGGCAAGGGGCAGGCTATCTACCGTTGCAAACTCAAAAACCTTTCCACCGGCAGTACCTTTGAAAAAAGCTATCGCTCGGGTGATAAGGTCGATCGCGCACAGCTCGAATCCCGCAAGTTCACCTTTTCCTATCATAACGGCAATGATTTCGTCTTTTCCGACAATGAAAGCTTTGAAGAAATCCACTTAACGGCTGAACAGCTTGGCAATAATCAGTATTTTGTCGTTGAAGAAATGGAAGTCGAAATCCTGTTTCATAAAGAAAAAGCGCTCGACATCACGCTGCCGAACTTTATCGAAAAAATTATCACGTCGACTGAACCGGGTGCACGCGGTAATACGGCCAGCAGCAACGTACAGAAGCCGGCCCGGATTGACAACGGCTACGAAATTCACGTCCCGCTTTTCATTAACGAAGGGGATCTCGTTCGTATCGATACCCGTACCGGCGAATATTGCGACCGCGTTTCCAAAAAATAATGACCTCGATGGAAAAACTGAAAGCGCGCGACGCCCTGATGCAACGCATCCGGGCGTTTTTTCATTCTGAGGGGTTTATTGAAGTCGAAACTCCGATTCGGATGAAAACCCCGTGTATGGAGCTGCATATTGACGCTGAACCGTCCGGCACACGCTGGTTGCGTACTTCGCCTGAGCTTTATCATAAAAAACTATTGGCGCAGGGCGCGGAAAAAATCTTTGAAATCGGCAAGTGTTTCCGGCAGGGTGAACGTGGCGACAGGCATCATCCTGAGTATACGATGCTCGAATGGTACCGCGCGGGCGGTGATTACAATGCCATGCTCGCCAATACACAGGCGCTTGTTTCCAATGTTTGGAATGGCAGCAAACCCTCCAACCCCTGGTTGATCTGGACGGTTGAGGAGGTTTACGAACGGGTTGCCGGATGGAACCCTGTTAAAAATTTTGATGCGGACCGCTTTGATTTCGATATGGTCGAAAAAATTGAGCCGGCGCTTCCGAAAGATGTTCCGGTGGTTCTGAAAGACTATCCGTCCGAATGCTGTGCCTTAGCACGGCTTAAGCCGGATAATCCGCAGGTTGCCGAGCGCTGGGAGCTTTATCTCGGTGGTATTGAAATCGCCAATGCATACAGTGAATTGACCGATCCGGTCGAACAGCGTATCCGTTTTGAAAAGTGGGGCGCACGGCGAAAAATGCTTGGCAAGGTGGTTTATCCGATTGATGAAGAATTTATCCAATGTCTGGGAAGAATGCCGGCTTCCGGCGGTTGCGCTCTGGGCGTCGATCGTCTGCTGATGGCGGTGACCGGCTCGTCCAGCCTCGGCGATATTCTGCCTTTTCACGATTGATCAGTGCAGCGATATTTCGTCTGGCAACAGTTGTGTTATCTCGATACCGTAAGCGACGTTTAATCCGGCAGTCTTTGCAGAGCAGCAACCTATTTGATTGATATCTATGAAAATTATAAACACTCCCGTCGAAATGCAGCGGATGGCGCAGGCGTTACGCCGGGCAGGGAAGCGAATCGGATTCGTTCCGACGATGGGCTACCTGCACGCAGGGCATCTTTCACTGGTACAAATTGCACGTGAAAACGCCGATAGCGTTGTGGCTAGTATTTTTGTAAATCCAGCGCAGTTTGGCCTCAATGAAGATCTCAGCAAGTATCCGCGCGATTTTGAGCGCGACGAAAAACTCTGCCGTGAGGCGGGAGTTGATTTCTTATTTTATCCGACCCCCGAGAATATGTATCTTGCTGGACATAGTATCTGGGTAGATGAAGGGTCTCTTTCCGGCGTGCTGTGCGGGGCAACACGGCCCGGTCATTTTCGCGGTGTTTGCACGGTTGTCGCCAAGTTGCTGAACATCGTGTTGCCGGATTTCATGGTGCTGGGAGAAAAAGATGCCCAGCAATTGCGTGTGCTGCGCCGTATGGTGCGCGATTTGAATTTTCCTGTTGAAATTATTTCCGGACCGACCGTGCGTGAAGTTGACGGTCTTGCCATGAGCTCCCGTAACAAATATTTGACGTCGGAAGAGAGAAAAGAGGCCGTTTGCCTTTTCCAATCATTGGAAACTGCCAAGGCCCTGTCTGCGGCGGGTGAACGCTGTGCGGGGAAAATCAAGGCAGCGATGTGCGGGGTGATTAGGGAAACCAGTGGACGGATTGATTATATAGAACTTGTTGATAACGAAACACTTCAGCCTGTAGAAATAGTTGAAAAACAAGCGCTGATAGCTTTAGCGGTTAAGTTTTCCGGTGCGCGGCTCATTGATAACGTCGTGCTCAGCTAAACGATCTCCAAGGCGGCAATAAATAAAAGTGAGATTTTTTAAAAATTTCCTTTAAACAATCTCTGAGCTCATTACATTGGGAGCCCTTTAACGAGGGCGCGATGGCCGAGAGGTTAGGCACGGGTCTGCAAAACCTGCTAGAGCGGTTCAATTCCGCTTCGCGCCTCCAACATTTGAACAGAGCACTCATCGAAGGAGAGAAAAATGGCAGTACCGAATGATTTGTATTATGCGAGCACTCACGAGTGGCTCCGGATTGATGAAAACGTCGCTACGGTGGGCATTACCGATTTTGCTCAGAACCAGCTTTCCGATATAACCTTTGTTGAGTTGCCTGATGTGGGGCGTGAAGTGGAAGCAGGTGATGAAGTCGCCGTAGTCGAGTCAGTCAAAGCAGCTTCTGATATTTATGCTCCGGTAGCCGGAACGATCGTAGAGGTCAATGGAGATCTTGAAGATTCTCCTGATATGATCAACGCCAGCCCTTACAATGCAGGCTGGCTTTTCAAAATCGAAGTGCGTAAAGAAGAAGACGTCGACAACCTCATGAGCGCTGAAGAATACGCCGAGAGTTGCGACGAAGAGCCTGAGATCGAAGAGGATTAACAAAAGGGCGGCGCGGCCGCCCTTTTTTTTATGAAAGCCTGGGCCTTGCAGTTTAATGATCCGGTTCTGTATCAGGCCGGACTTGATATGCAGTATCGTTTATTGGCGGCAAGGCAGCGCAATGAAATCCCCGATACCGTGCTGATTCTTCAGCATACGCCGACCGTTACGCTCGGCAATCGCGGCCGCGACAACTATCTGCTTAAAACGGCGGAAGAATATAAAGCACTGGGGATTGAAGTGTTTCATGCCGAGCGCGGCGGCGACGTTACCTACCATGCACCGGGGCAATGGGTTCTTTATCCGATCATTCATCTCGGCGGATCCGAAGCTGATTCACATGGATACTTGTGGAATCTGGAAGAAGTCGCTCTGCGTACGTTGGCCGATTTCGGTATCGCCGGTTTCCGGCGTGAAGGCAAAAACGGAGCCTGGACAGAGCAGGGGAAGGTGGCCGCCATCGGCTTCCGGCTTAAACGATGGGTCGCTTTTCACGGCATGAGTTTTAATGTCAGTCTCGATTTAAGCGGCTTTCAGACCATCGTGCCGTGCGGGCTGGTTGGCCAGCCTGTCGCCTCTATGAAGACTGTTTTGGGTGACACCTGCCCGTCGATGGAATCTGTCAGGGATCGCCTGCTGGCTAATTTTTCAGAAGTTTGTACGCGCGATTTAGATATTTTTAAAAGTCCGGAAACCTTTCCATTCGGTCCCCTTCTGATCTGATTTCTCTGTCGTCCGCCTGCCATCAGTTAACAAGAATATTTTTTATTAATATCGCCTTGCTACTTTCTTTTTCGCTACGTACCGTAACAATGCCGAAAATTTAATTTTTGTTTTGCGACTATTAAACAGGAAAGGGAAAACATATGGAAAGCTCAGTGATATCAGGTCTTTGGTGGATCGCGCCGATTGCATCAATTTTGGCCATCGGGTTTGCTGTTTATTTTTACAAAAAGATGATGGGGGCCAATGAAGGCAATGCCACCATGATCGAAATTGCCGGGCATGTCCGTGAGGGTGCGATGGCTTATCTTTCCCGCCAGTACAAAGTAGTTGCCCTGGTATTTCTTGTTTTATTCATAATTTTACAGGTGCTTGCGTGTTTTGGTGTTCAGAATCCGTTTGTTCCGATTGCCTTCCTGACCGGCGGATTTTTCTCCGGACTTTGCGGATTTATCGGCATGAAGACGGCCACCGCCGCTTCCTCGCGTACGGCGCAGGGCTGCTCGGAAAGCCTGAACCGCGGTCTGCAGGTCGCCTTCCGCTCCGGTGCGGTCATGGGGCTGGTTGTGGTCGGCTTCGGTCTGCTCGACATCTGTCTCTGGTACCTCATTCTCGACAAACTGATTTACACCGATACCAACATGGCAAACGGGCTGGTGAAATTCGGTATGACATTTGTTTCGGCAGGCAGCACGGTTGCTGACAAGCTGGTCGCCATCACCACTACTATGATTACCTTCGGTATGGGCGCTTCCACTCAGGCACTGTTCGCCCGCGTCGGCGGCGGGATTTACACCAAAGCGGCAGATGTCGGTGCCGACCTCGTTGGCAAGGTCGAAGCCGGTATCCCGGAAGACGATCCGCGCAACCCGGCCACCATCGCCGACAACGTCGGTGATAACGTCGGCGACGTCGCCGGTATGGGTGCCGACCTCTACGAATCTTATTGCGGCTCCATTCTTGCCACTGCCGCCCTCGGCGCATCCGTCGGCGCATACCGCATCATGCAGGGAACGGACACTGTTGAAGCCGCTGTTGGTCTCGTCACTGCACCGATGATCGTGGCCGGTGTCGGCACGCTCCTTTCCATCGCTGGCATGTTCCTTGTCCGCTGCAAAGAAGGCTCCTCCCAGAAAAACCTGCTTAAGGCCTTGCTGACCGGTACGCTCAGTAGCTCCATCCTTATTGTGCTGGCGCTCGTCGGCATGTGGCAACTCGACATGATCGCTGGCGGTATTGTTCTAGCCGTGATTTCCGGGCTTCTCGCCGGAGTGGTCATCGGTCAGGCCACTGAATACTACACCTCTGACGAATACAGGCCGACCCGTGGCATCGCAGGTCAAGCGGTTATGGGCCCGGCCACCACGATCATTGACGGTCTGGCCACCGGCATGTATTCCGCCGGTATCCCGGTCATCACCATCATCATCGGTATCATCTGCTCTTTCGGTTTCGCAGGTGGGTTTCATGACATGTCCATGGGCCTCTACGGTATCGGTTTTGCAGCGGTCGGTATGCTCGCTACCCTTGGTATTACACTGGCAACCGATGCGTATGGCCCGATCGCCGATAACGCCGGAGGAAACGCCGAAATGGCTCATTTACCGCCTGAGGTTCGTGAGCGCACCGATGCGCTCGACTCGTTGGGTAACACCACGGCCGCCACCGGTAAAGGATTTGCTATCGGCTCCGCCGCACTCACCGCGCTGGCACTGCTCGCCGCCTACATCGAAGAAGTTAAACTGTGGATCGGTAAACTGGCCACCAGTGCAACGGATGGAACCTTCATGGGGTTCACTGCTGAAGTGGCTAAAAAAGCTGACATCATGCAATTCGTCGGTCCGTTTGAATTGCACATCATGAATCCGCTGCTGATCTGCGGTCTGTTCCTTGGCGGCGTAATGGCCTTTGTATTCTGCGCTATGACTATGAAAGCCGTCGGTCGTGCCGCCGGATCCATGGTTGAAGAAGTCCGCGCTCAGTTCAAAGAATTCCCCGGCATCATGAAAGGCACGCAAAAACCCGACTACGCGCGTTGTGTTGCTATTTCCACCGCTGGCGCTCAGCGTGAAATGCTGGTGCCATCTCTGATGGCCATCATTGTTCCGGTTGTAACCGGTCTGATTCTCGGCGTCCCCGGTGTGATGGGTCTGCTCGCGGGCGGAATGACCACCGGCTTTGTGCTGGCCTGCATGCTCAACAACGCGGGCGGTGCCTGGGACAACGCCAAGAAATACATCGAACGCGGCGCTCATGGCGGGAAACGCCTGCCGGACGGAAGCAAGAATCCCGTTCATGGTGCGGCCGTTATCGGTGATACCGTCGGCGATCCGTGCAAAGACACCTGTGGGCCGTCGCTGAATATTCTCATCAAACTGATGGCCATGGTCAGCGTCGTCTTCACGCCGGTTGTTGTAAAATTTTCTCCGGTTGTTCAAGAGTGGCTCCATATCGCCACGATTGCTGCCAAGTAAGTTTTCAGGACTGAAAGCAAAAGGCCGTCCGGAAGGGCGGCCTTTTTGTTTATTTGATTCTTCGTCCGCTTACAGGCAGACTCAAACCATGAAAAAACAAATTCAGGCGTTTCTCGCGGAAAAAGATAACCGTCTCGTCCAGTTCATCAAATACGGACTTTGCGGCGGCGCGGCCACTGCGGTCGATATGATAGTCTTTTTCCTTTTCGCCTGGCTGGTCTTCCCAGCGCTGACCGAAAGCGACCCATTCACCAAACTGCTCGGGTTTTTGAATCTGGACATCCGTGCGGTCAGCGAATCCGTCCGCCTGCGGAACTACTGGATCGATAAAGCCATTTGTTTTCTCTTCTCCAATTTCACCGCCTACATCCTCAACGTCCTGTTTGTCTTTAAAGCCGGTAAACACAAACGGCACCACGAACTGATGCTCTTCTACGCCGTTTCGTTAATTTCATTTTTCGTCGGAACGTTTACGGGTGCCTGGCTGATCAAAGCCTTCGGAATCGACACCACCTATTCCTACATTGCCGCCATGATCTCCGCGCTCCTTATCAACTATGCCGGCCGCAAGTTTTTCATCTTTCATGGGTAGAAGAACTCAACGCAAAGACGCTGAGGACGCAAAAAAACCGCGAAGTAATGCTGATGAACTTTGCGAGCCTTTGTGTACTCAGCGTCTTTGCTTTTATTTGATTTGGCTAAAAATCCGCTTCGCGCATTCCGCTTTACCAAGCGAACCCCAGTTTTCCAAGCCTTGGGAATCTATCCATGTAAAAAGGCCGGATTCTGCGCCGAGGGTGGCGGGGGTGTTCAGGATGATGCCGTCCAGATTTTTTGAAACCAGTTTTTCGCGGGCTTTGGCTTCGCCGTCGTGTGTCTGGAGAGCAAAGCCGATAGCGACTTGATCTTTCCGTTTATTGGCGCAGAGCGCGGCTGCGATGTCGGGCGTCGGTTTCAGTTCAATCGTCAGATTTGTTCCAAGCTTTGGAATTTTTTCGTCCGATTTTTCCAAGGGTTGGAAGTCGGCGACGGCGGCGGCGAAGATGATGAGGTCGGCGGTAGCGAATTTTTCTTTCGCGGCGGCCAGAATTTCTTCGGCGGAGATGACCGTCTTAATTTGTAGACGCGACGCCCTCGTCGCGTTTTCTTTTCCGTCGGGATGCGACGAGGGCGTCGCATCTACGTTGGGGAGATTTTCTTCTGCGACTGGGCCGGAGATGAATTCGACGTCCATGCCGCGTTTAAGCGCTTCTTCGGCGAGGGCTTTGCCCATTTTCCCTGAACTGGCATTGCCGATAAAGCGCACCGGATCGAAGTATTCGTGCGTCGGCCCGGAGAGGATGAGAACCTTTTTCATGTGAGCGCTTTTTTAATCGCTTCGAGAATAACGGTGGGTTCGCTCATGCGTCCGGCCCCTTCGGTACCGCAGGCCATGATGCCGGTTTCGGGGCCGATTCGTAGCCAACCACGCTTTTCCAGAGTCTGGACGTTTTCGCGGACGACGGGGTTGTCCCACATCTGCGTGTTCATGGCGGGGCAGAAAATTTTGACGCATTTCTTGCCGAGCGACAGCGCACTGGCGGAAACGATGTCGTCGCCGAAGCCGTAGGCCAGTTTGCCGATGATATCGGCGGTGGCGGGCAGGACGGCGAAGAGATCAGCTTCGGTGGCGGGGTATAGGTGCGGGTAGAGCTGAGCTTTGTCGGAGGTCGGGTGCGCCGGAAAGAGTTCCGTACGCACTTCTTTCTGCGACAGTGCGGCGAAGGTGAGCGGCGTGACGAACTGGCAGGCGGCAGGCGTCATCGCCACCTGTACGTCGTGTCCGGCCTGTTTGAGCGCACTGACGACACTGGCCGCCTTGTACGCCGCGATTCCGCCGGTCACACCTATGAGGATACGTTTCATGAGCTATGAACTATGAATGATGAGCTATGAAAATGGAACATGCCTTTTTCATCTTTCATATCTCATCTTTCATCCTTTCTCCTACACCACCATCATTTCTTTTTCCTTGGCGGCGAGCATGTCATCCATTTTTTTGATGCGGGCATCGGTCAGCTTCTGGACTTCTTCGAGGCTGCTGTCGCGGTCGTCTTCGGTGATGGTGCCGTCTTTCTGGAGCGCCTTGAGCTGTTCATTGGCTTCGCGGCGGACGTTGCGGACGGCGATGCGTTGTTCTTCGGTGGCGCGCGAGGCGACTTTGGCCATATCTTTGCGCCGCTGTTCGCTCATTTCGGGAATCGGCACGCGGATGAGACGTCCGTCGTTCATCGGGGAAATGCCGATATTGGCGGCATTAATGGCTTTTTCAATGGCGCTGAGCGACGAGGGGTCAAATGGGCTGATGACCAGCAGGCGCGGCTCGGGAGTTGAGATATTGGCGATATCGCGCAGGCGGGTGGCAGTGCCGTAGTATTCAACGGTGATGTTTTCAACGAGGCTGGGGCTTGCCTTGCCGGTGCGCAGTCCGCTCAGGTCGTGATGAAGAAATTCAACGCATTTGTCCATTCTCTCTTCAGCCGCCAGCAGTACTTCAATACTCGATTCCATAATCTTCTCCTTTGAACTTAGTGACAGACTAATGTTCCTGCGTTTTCGCCGCGGAAGGCGCGTAGAATTTCGCCTTCTTTGAAAAAGTCGAAAACGACGATCGGAATATTATTTTCCATACAAAGTGAAAATGCGGCGGCGTCCATGACCTTGAGCTGCTTGCTCAACGCTTCGCCGTAAGATATTTTTTCGTAGCGGGTGGCGGTTTTGTCTTTTACCGGATCGGCGGTGTAGATGCCGTCCACCTTGGTGGCTTTCATCAGGACATTGGCTCCGATTTCGGATGCACGCAGCGCGGCGGCGCTATCGGTGGTGAAGTAGGGGTTGCCGGTGCCTGCGCCGAAGATGACGACACGGCCTTTTTCAAGGTGGCGCATTGCTTTGCGGCGGATGAACGGTTCGGCGACGGAAGGCATGCTGATGGCGGTCATGACGCGTGTCTGGATGTCTACATTTTCGAGGGCCGACTGGAGGGCGAGCGAGTTAATTACGGTGGCGAGCATGCCCATATGGTCTCCCGTGGTGCGGTCGGTTCCGCCTGCTTCGCCGGCAAGTCCGCGGAAGATGTTGCCGCCGCCGACGACCACGGCGATTTCTGCACCGGCTTCGATGAGTTGTTTAAACTGCCGCCCGATGGACGCGAGGACGGCGGGATCAATACTGAGTCCTTTTTCTCTGTTCTGGAGTGCTTCGCCGCTGAGTTTGAGCAAAATACGTTTATACTTCATAGAGTTCCTCTCGAATGCTGTGGCACCATAAAAAATCCGTGTCCAAGTGTAAATTTCCAATATTCGGAAAATCATTTCTTGAGTCGGGCTTTTAGATCAATAGCAGGCTGATAGCCGGGTTGCTGTTTGAGTACGATTTCAAGTTCACGCAGAGCCCGGGCATTGTGCCCCAGCCGGTATTCCGCCAGTGCACTATTGTACCGTGCGCCGGTAAAAGTCGGGTTAAGTTGTACCGCCCTCGCAAAGGCGTCTGATGCCAGTTCCATCCGGTTTGCGGCGTAGTAGGACAGGCCGAGATTGTAGAAGGCCTGTTCGTAGGTATCATCTTCTTCGACGGCTTTGATGTACCATCTGATGGCGTTGTCGAAGTCGTTTTTCTTCTGGTAACCCAGAGCCTTTTCGAAATTTTTACCGGCGTTAATGCGGTTTGGATTCTGCGGCGGTGTAAAGATCAGCTTTTCGCCGTTGTTTCCCTCGGCGATGGACTGCAATTGAGCGCGGGCCTGTGCGGCGAAGGGGTCTGCTTCTGAGGTTTTACTGAGGTAAAGTTCGAACCAGCGTTTAGCTTCAGTTTGGTTTTTCTGCCAGTAGCGGTAGATGGATGCGATGTTAAAAAGCGCCGGGGTGTAGTCTGGAAATTGTTTCACAACAGCTTGCAGTCTCTTTAGCGCTGTTTCGGCACCAGTTGTGTGCAGTTCGGTGATCGCCAGTGCGGTTTGCAGGCAGGGATCTTTCGGGGTGCGTCGGAGTGCACGGTTGAGGTGGTTCGCAGCATCTCCCCAACGTTGGTTTTTTACGTAGATTACACCGGCGAAAGCGAGCGGGCGCGGGTCGTCAGACTGAATCAGGGAAGCTTCGCGAAAGGCGCGGTCGGCGGCGGAGAAATCGTTTTGCGAGCTCAGTGCAACGCCGAGGTTACAAAGCACATCGTATTGTCCGGCATCCATGCGGATGCTTTCATTAAAGGCATCAACGGCATCTTTTGTATTGCCCATTTCCCAGAGAAGCATACCGAGCTGATTATAGGCTTCGGTATTTTCAGCGCTTCCCGTGCGACTGCGGATTGATTTTTCGAGCAGGGCGCGGGCACGGGCCAGGTTGCCATCACCCCACTCGGCCAGCGCCTTACGATAGAGTTTTTCGCCCGGTTTGCGGTCGCAGCCGAAAAAAACGGCGCTTACCACCAGTGTGATTAAGATCCAATGAAGCCAGTTTTTGTTCATGCCAGCTCCTTTAGCCAAACCGTTCGTGTGCGCGGTCCATCAAATTCACAAAAATAGATACTTTGCCATGTGCCGAGCCGCAGTTTCCCGTTTTGCACAATTACTTGTACGGAGGAGCCTGTCAGGCTGGCCTTTACATGTGCGGCAGTATTCCCTTCGCTGTGGCGGTAGCCTTCGTTCCATGGAACCATGCGGTCGAGCACGGTTTCCAGATCAGTGGTCACGTCGGGGTCGGCGTTTTCATTGATGGTGATGCCTGCTGTGGTATGAGGAATAAAAACGGTGACGAGGCCGTCTTCCATTCCTTTGTCCGCAGCGAATTGCTGCACGGCAGAGGTAATATCGATGAAATCGGTGCGGGATTTTGACTGGACGGTGATCTCGTTCATGCTTAGCCTGCACTTTAATCATCCGGCAATTTGATGCCAGTTAAATTATACAAAAAACAGGAACCGATTATGGAAAAGCTTTATCCGCTTCGTTTTAAACCCGTTTATAAAAATTACATTTGGGGCGGGAGTCGTATTCCGGCGCTGTATCAGCGCGATGAACCGGCGGGTGTTTGTGCTGAATCGTGGGAGATTTCAACCCATCCTGACGGGACGACGGCTATCGTCAACGGGCCGTTGGCGGGGAAAACGTTGCGAGACCTTCTCCCAGAACATAAAACGGCATTGCTTGGCACAAACGTCAGAGGTGGCGATTTTCCTTTGCTCATCAAGTTGATTGATGCGCGTGATGTACTAAGTGTACAGGTACATCCGAATAACGGTAATGCGGACGCCGTTGGCGGAGAACCCAAGACGGAAATGTGGTATTTCCTTGAAGGTGAAGGGTCGGCGCAAATTTACTGCGGTCTAAAATCAGGAATTGGAAAAGCAGAGTTTCTTAAGGCGATGGAAGATCAAACTTTTGCCGATATATTACAAACGGTTCCGGCCAGGAAGGGTGAGGCGGTTTTTGTGCCCGGCGGACGTGTTCATGCGATTGATAAGGGGTGCCTAATCCTTGAAATTCAGCAGAATTCAAATACGACTTATCGCATTTACGATTGGGGGCGGGTCGGTGCGGACGGCAAACCGCGCGACATGCATATTGATAAAGCACTGAAAGTTATCGATTGGGAAAATAACGGCGATCCGAGATGCAAGATTTGCGGGACAACCGTTCAGAGCTGTGATTATTTTCAGCTCGACCGTTTTGTGCTGGAAACATCGAAAGATTTTCCAATGACCGGGAAATCTTTCCATGCGCTTTTCATTGCTGAAGGGGCCGGCTCTATTTTATGGGCAGGCGGTGAGGAAAAATTGTCTGCCGGTCAGTCGTGGTTAGTTCCTGCTTCGCTTGACAGCTACACCGTGCACCCGGATAGCTGTTCACTGACGTTGTTAAGCGTCACCATCCCCTAAATCCAGGTATTCTGAAAAAAAAGCCGCAAAAGCGGCTCTTTCTCGTATCAGTTTCAGCAGAGACTATTGGTTTTCTTTTTTACGTTTGATCAGGAAAAAGGCAAGTCCTGCGATGGCAGCAATTGCGCCACCGATTACAATCCAGAGCAACCCCTTTTTCTCTGTAGCAACGGGTATCTCTACAACCTGTGAAGCGGCATCATCTTTTACGCCGGCTTCTGTTTCCGGAGCTACAGGTACTGCTTCAAGGACTATCGTAACTTCCTTGTCTGCACCGGTAAGTGTGGCGGTCTTGGCAATGAAGCCGTCTTTGCTCAGTTCCACGACAGTATCTTTTTCGATCAGTTGTTCGATTGGAGCGACACCAACAGATTTGCCGTCAATAAACACCTCAGCACCATCGGGTTGGCTGTTGATCATAACGTAAGGCATGGCTTTGAGTGCAACATTTACTTGCGCGGCGGATTCAGGCGTGAGGGTTACGCTTTGGGTGTAATAACGGTCCGCGCTGACTTGCAGGACAATTGGTTCTCCAACGGAGAGTTGGACAGAATCTTTTCCAATCAGTCCGCCATCACGGTGAATTTGCGCACCCGCCGGGGTCGCTGCGACGGTGATAACAGGGAACGGTCGCAGTTGGATCGAAATCTCATACGGTGGCGCACCGGTCAGTGTGCCTGTTTTGGTGAAATAGCCTGGCTTGCGTAATTCGAAGGTGCGCGCGGTTAAAATTTCTTCTCTTACCGGTGCTACACCGATGAGTTTTTCATTTTCGTAGACTTCAACTCCGTCTGGAATCGCTGAAATGGTGACGATAGGCCGACGCTCAAGCTTGACGACGATCGGATCGGGAGAGTCCAGTCCGACGGTGATATTCTGGTCGTAGTAGTCTGCTTTCTTCAGCGTGTAGATGCGCTCTTTGTCATAAAGCGAGATTTTCATCGGGGTGCGTCCAACAGATGTTTCAGCACCGGCTTCATAAATATCGGCATCTGGTTTGCTGTAAACCAGCACGGGTACCGGACGAAGTTTCAGGTCAATTTCGCGTGGAGAGTTGAAATCGAGTTTGACCGGCTCGTCAAAGTAACGATCTTTACGGAGTGTGAAGTTTTTATCGCCAATAAACACGCTTGTATCGAAGGGCGTGGAGCCTACTTGGGTCTGCCCGTCAGCACTATATACTGCGGCTTCTGACGGAACGGTTTTTATGGTGACCGGGGCGCAACTGCAAATTGCGAAGATGAGGCTTAGGCAAAAAAACTGGAAAACTGAATTTTTAAGCATAATGGACTCCTTGAATGGGTTCGTTCAACGCGCTGTTATACCGCACCGGGCGGCTTTAAGTCAAACGGACGGGGTTCTTATTTTGGGCGTAGAGCAAGGTATCGACTGAATAGCCCATTGTTAACGGCAAGAGCCATTGCCATGAGTATTCCGCCGCTCAGCAGGTGCGGCCAGATGGTGCTTTCGCCGAATAAAAGGACTGAAACAAGAATACCAAGCGGGATTTTCAGATTATTAAAAACAGCCAGCGTTCCGGTGCTGACTTGCCGCACACCGATATTCCAGAGAAGAAAGCCAAGTCCGGAGGCGAGGGCACCGAGGTAAAGGAGAACCCCCGCCTGTTTTGGAGTGATAACCAGCGCGCCCCAGTCGATGTTTCCTGATGCCAGTGCGGTGACGAGTACGGCGCCGAGGTAGAGCAGGCCGAATACGTTCAAATCAGTACAGTTTTTTGGCAGGCGACTCATTGTCCGGCGATAGAAAATCTGCCCGAAGGCAAAGCAGAGGTTCGCGCCCTGCATTAACAGAAACCCGCGCCATAATTCCGGCGAACTGAGCTGGCGATATTCGATCACGATGCCTCCCGTGACGGCCAGCATGCCGGCGGTGAGTGCAGTAAGACCTGGTTTCCTCTCAAAAAGATCGTTGATGAGGGTAATATAAATAGGTGTGAAGACCGTAAATAGTGCTACTTCATAGGATTTTAGATAGCTAAACGCTTTTATATAAGCCAGATACATCAAACCGTATTGCACCGCTCCGGTTAAAATAAGACGGACTGAATCCGCCGCCCGCAGATTGCGTAAACGGAGGAACGGCGCAAAAACCGCCATTGCAACGGCCAAGCGAATGAAAGCCACTGCCGTAGCGGGCACCCCGGCTAGTTCGCCTTTAATCAGCCCGAACGAAAAGGCCCAGATGAGCGAGACAAGCAGAAGTAACGACATGAGTTTATTTCACAATCTGCAGGATAGATTTAAATTGCGGAGCCTTCGCGTCACCGAGCAGTTCAAAAAGAACCATTTCTGTTCCGGTTAGTTTAACTCCGTCGGTCTCCATGCGGCGCAGGGCGAGAGCTTTATTGGCTGGATCGCGCGAAGAAACGGCGTCGACGACGACGTAAACTTCGTAGCGGGCGGCGAGCAGTTCCATGGCGGTCTGGTAGACGCAAACGTGCGTTTCTATGCCGCAAAGAATTATCTGTCGGCGTTTTGTTTTTTCCAATGCCTGGATAAAATCCGGTTCGCCGCAACAGCCGAACGAGGTCTTTGCGACCGGCACTTCGGTGATAAAGGATTGGAATTCATCACGGGTCGGACCTAGCTTTTCGGGGATCTGTTCGGTGATAAGTACCGGCACTTCCAGCACGTTCATCCCTTCAAGCAGGCGGCGCAGGTTTTTAAACAGCGCATCTGCACCGTCTACGAGTTCCGAAAGGCGACCTTGCACATCAATAAAAATTAAAACGGCATTTTCTTTTCTCAGCATATTCTTTCTCCTGATGCTCCGGATGATAACAAGGGGCAGACTAAAAGCAATCCGGCTCATCCTGCGGCTTCACGTGAAAAAAATAAACCCCTTGAAAAGGGGCGGAATCATGCCCCGCGGACGATGATTTCTTTAACGTAGGGCTCCATGAGTTTTTCGAGCAGGCGCAGGCGGGCCGGGGGTGTACGCTTGGTTTCACGCAGGCGGGGATCGGGCAGATTGTCTTTAGGGATGAAGGGCTGGATGCAGTAGCGCCGGGCTCCTTGAATCAGTCCGCCGATTTCGTGCATTTGTTCATCCGTATGAAATGGTCCGATGATGGTGGTGCGGAATTCATGTTCGATTCCGCTGCTCATGATGAGTTTGACGGATTCTGTAATTTTTTCCGTACGGGTAAATCCGACCAGTTCGGGGTAGCCGGATAGCCCGGCCTTGATGTCCATGGCTATGTAGTCGACCAGCGGCAGGCACTCTTTGATTACGTCAGGAAGCGCACCGTTGGAGTCGAGTTTGATTTTAAAACCGTAGCCTCTGAAAAATTTGATGAGTTTGATTAAGTCAGGCGCCAGTGTAGGTTCGCCCCCAGAGATGCAGACGGCATCAACCCATTCTTTTTTAAATTTGCGGCAGATTTCGTCGAGGCGGGACCACGTCAGGCCGATCTGTTTCTTCCCCATCAGCGGAGCGTTATGGCAGAAGCCGCAGGAGAAATTGCATCCGCTGGTGAAAAAAACCCCGCACAGGTAGCCGGGGTAATCGATCATCGAGGGCTTTTCTAAAACCGCATAAACAGGAGACTCGCCTTGCAATGCGGTCTGCTTGCGCGGAGCTGATACATCCATAGGGGTCACACACAAACCTCTTCGAGAACGGTGGTGATCATTTTCGGGGAGATAACACCCTTTCCTTCGGTGCTGTAATCCGTTTGCAGGCCGAGGTATTGGTAGAGCTTCGACTTGCCGCAGATTTTGCAGTGCGGTTTCGGGTCGCGGGTTTCAACCGGAATGTAGCTTCCGGTTTCTTCGTGCCGGCGCGTGACGAGTATCGCCGGGATCCGCTGCGGGTTAATGCATTCAGCAGAGGCGAAGGCGACAAGGCCGTCAACTGTTTCGACATCGCAGTATTCTTTTTCGAAGTGGGACCACTCTTTTTCTTCGAGCAATTTGTCGAGACGCTGGTTGAGTGTCTTGCATTTGGCGCAGCCTTCTTTGCCGAATACTTTAATTTTGTAGGGTTTTGCCATGGGTGTTTTTCCTTTGTTCAAATGGTTTAACCATTAACTTTAACCGTTGCCTGTTCGACGCAGGTGCCGGCCGTTTCAATTTCGTACTGGCCTCTTTGCCGGGCCTTGAGTTCTCCGTAGCGCTTTGATTTATTCCAGTTCTGGATCTTGCTGAAGTAGCCGACCACGCGGGTTTCACCGACGACGTCGGTCGATTCGCAGGCAGGGCAGGTGTCGACTAATCCACGTAACTGGTGGTGGCAGTTGTTACAGAAGGTGAACTCGGGCGAGATGCACACCTGCGCCGACTGCGTGCGGAAGAAAGTTTCGGTCATGAGCTTCTCGATGGAAGCGGCCGAAGGCTGTTCTTCGCCGACGAAGGCGTGCGTGATGGCTCCCGACTCAATCAGGCTGTGATATTTGGCCTGCTCAACGATTCGTCCAACCAGACCGACCGGTGCGTCGGCGGTGAGGTGGATGGAATTGGTATAGTAGCAGACATCTTCAGATTCACCTTTGATAATATCTTTGGCTTCCTCGTGGAAATAGATGAGGTCGGTCTTGGCGAGACGGCGTGCAGCGCTTTCGGCCGGCGATTCTTCCAGTGTAAACTTGAGGTTGTACTTTTTGCTCAGCTTTTTGGTCCGAGTGTACATATGCGCAACGATGCGCAATCCGAACTGCTGGGCTTCATCGCTGTCATGGAGCTCCTGACCGATCAGGAATTTGACGGTGTCATTCACGCCGATCAGACCGATAATGTAGGTGCAGGTATCCAGGTTAACATACGGTTTGCCATCGCTAGATTCTTTTCCGATCTGCCAGAGCGGATGTCCGTTACCACTCATCATTGTAGCGATTTTGGCTTTCTTCTGGAGGTGAGCCTGTGCGACGAGTTCCATCATGCCGTCTATTTCTTCGTAGAAATTTTTCAGAATATCGCCGCCCTTGCGCGCCGCGCGGTAAGCCGCTTGCGGAATATTGATGGTGACGTTCTGAAATCCGCAGAAACGCATATTTTCAGGGTGGCGCAACATGCGGTTATCACTAATCGTGGTGCGCAGGCGGCAGCAGGCTGACAAAGTGACTTCATCGCGGTCGAAGATAAAGTAGGTTGAGCCATTCTTCGCCGCCAGCTGGCAGGCGGCCTGATAAATCTGGTACTGCTCCGGATCGGTGAAGGTTTCGTCGCTGATGTGAAAGTCGCATTTCGGGAATTCGAAGATGCGGCCGTTACTGTCACCGTCGCCCCAAACCTCAAGCAGAGTGCGGCAGAAATCCTGCGCTTCCTTGGTGTAGTCGCCGTACGTGACAATTTTTTCGCCGCGCGCTTCCAGATCGGCGGCTACGGCGGCGTCATACTCGAGGCCTTCCTTGCCTTTAATTTCACGCAGAACAAGTCGCTGAGAGCCGTCTGCTTCTTCGAGATAGAGATCCATCATCTTGTAGCCGCTGGCATCGCGGTCTTCGCGCAGGACTTCTTCAACGCAGACACGCAGTCCGGATTTCAGCTTGAGCATATATTTACCGCCCGGGCCGATGGCCGGAACGCTCTTCATGTAGCCCGGAACCCCGGAGTGGATGTTGAAATCGAGGAACAGCGTCTGTCCGCCGCGGCTGAAAGCATTCTGTGAGCCGTTGAAGATGAGCTCCTGTGCAATCTGTTTCAGCTCACGGGTGTTCATGCCTTCGAGGTACGGCGCGTATAAAATATTGATGTAGGCAATGCCGAGCGCGCCGGCATAGTTGGCCTGCATGGAGGCGAGGAAGGTGTTGAGGTGGCCGGTCAGCACCGAAGCGGTTTTTGCCGGACTTGATTCGGTGTTGAGGTTGATCAGTCCTTTGAGGCCGTACTTTTTGACATATTCAATGGAGTGGCTGGAGCAGTAGACGCGGTGCGGATAGCCGAGGTCGTGCAAATGCACAGCGCCGGTGTTATGGGCGCGTTTGACGTCCGGCGTAAAAATGGTATCGAGAGCCCATTGTTTGAGTACCAGTTCAGCAATACCAAGATTGACCGCCTCGGGATTGTTGTTGACGATATTGCTGTTTTCAGTGGATTTGGTGAACATCAGTTTTTCGACGTAATCAAGCGGCACGCCGTAGAGGGAGAGGTCTCGTAACTGGGCCTGAAACCCGCGCTCAGTCAGCTCGTTATTGACCATCTCGCGGATGAGCGTGGTGTTGATGGCCTTCATGTTACTTGCGATAATCCGGTTCTCAACGGATTTTGCGATGCTGATAGCGGTGTCGACGGCGAGGTCTGTTTTGTCGAGAATCTGTTTAACGATGCGTTTACGGTCCCACGGCAGAGTGACCTCTGAAGAACTGGATTCGACGAGAAGCAGACTGGCGTCGGTGACATCTACTTTTTCTTTTTTCAAGCTGCCATCACGCACGCGAATGCTGTTGCGGGCGATTTCACGTTGCTTGCGGTAACGCTTGTAAGCGGCAACGACCAGCGTTTCGCCGCTTTCGGCCAGCAGTATTTCAACCAGGTCCTGAACATCTTCAATATGAGGAATACGTTTATTATCGGCTTCAGAGCGCACGTAAAATTCAGACTGAGGGTTGTTCAGCTGCTCTAGAACTTGCGCGGTAATTTTCGGTGCAAGGCCTTCGTTGCGCGGAGTATTTTGCTTGCGAGAGACTTCTTCAACTGCAAGATGAATGGCCATTTCAATTTTTTTATGACTGAAGGGCACGATTAACCCTGAGCGTTTGCGGAATCCTTCGAAAAGGGCATCTTTTGATGTAATAGTTTCAGGCATAGAATGTTCTCCTTGTTAATAACTTGTCGATAACCGACTTTTTTATGCAATGTTCGCTAAGCGACGGGGGAAAAATTATCCAAATGCTGTATGGCTGTCAAATTAAACCACAACATATTGTGTTTTATTCGTAAATCCATGCGCGTTAAACCCTTCCAGAAAAAAGGCCCTTTGTGTGTATAATTTTCTGTTTTAAAACCGGAAAAATAAGAAAAACCGGCTCTGTCGGGCTGTGATTGAAAAGGAATTGGCAAAAAACTCTACGCCATGGAAAAGGATGTGCTATAAAGTCGGCATGCGGAGGTGAATATGTGGTTTCCTGAATGGATTTATACGATTGATATCCTGTTCGCTGTTTTTGTTGTGTTTTTTGTGGTCAGCGGGACTAAGCACGGACTTTCGGGCGAATTGGCTCATTTTGTAATGCTGGTCGCATTATTAGCAGGCTTTTGTTTTTTCTATCTGCAACTCACACAGTTCGCGGCTGAGTATTGGCGTGTATTGCCGCCCGTTGCAGTGCGAGTTCTTGTGCCTGTTGTTATTCTGCTGCTGGCTGTGCTGATCTTTGTGCTGGCGAGGGCGGTGTTTAAGCAAATTTTGAAAGATAAACTGGGTGAGGCTGCAGATAAGGTTGCCGGCGGAGTGGTTGGTGCGGTGCGTGGCCTATTGATGGGGCTGGCCGTCTTTGTAGCGCTCAGTATGGTTCCCAATGACGTGTTTTATCAGGCACTTTCTGAAAAATCTTCAATCGGGGGGTGGGTTTGTAACACGCTCACGCCATGGATACAGCCGCGCATTATGGATTTGCCGGTGTTGAAAAATGTGGAAGAAAAGATCGAGTAGTTTAGGCAGCACGGTGTGCGTCAGGCTGGTTCATGAAGCAGATCCCCAGAGAAATCATCGAAGAAGTCCGCGCGCGAAATGATATTGCCGAGGTCATCGGTTCTTATCTTTCGATCAAAAATGCGGGCACACGCTTCAAGGCGCTTTGCCCGTTTCATAAAGAAAAAAGCCCGTCTTTCACGATCAGCCCTGATCGTCAAATATATCATTGCTTCGGGTGTGGTGCAGGCGGCGATGTGATCCGCTTTGTGCAGGAGTACGAAAAAATTGATTTTATGATGGCTTTGCAGATGCTGGCTGACCGCGCGGGCATGGAGTTGCAGTTAGAAGAGAGCGGCGAGGGGCGCGGTGCAGATAAGCGTAAGCTTTTTCAGATTCATGAAGGCGTTTCCCAGCTTTATCACCGTATTCTATTCGAACACGAATCGGGAGAAGCCGGGCGGGCTTATCTCGCCACGCGTGCATTGCAGCCGCAGACGGTAAAAGAATTTCAGATTGGCTTCGCGCCGGATCGTTTCGACGCGCTCGAAAAATGGGCGCAGCAGAAAAAAATTCCGCTTGAACTCATGGAACAGGCAGGACTGATGATCAAATCCGATAAACGCGACGGCTATTATGACCGTTTTCGCAATCGCCTGATGTTCCCGATCCGCGATGAAGCCGGGCGGGGGATCGGCTTCAGCGGACGTGCGATTGTCAAAGATGAAAAGAGCGGCAAATATGTCAACAGTCCCGAGACTCCGCTTTTTCACAAAAGCCGGGTGCTGTTTGCCATTGATAAGGCCCGGCGTGCCATGGCCGAAAGCCGCACTGCGATTATTTGCGAGGGACAGATTGATGCCATTCGCTGTCACGAAGCAGGTATCGCCAACGTGGTCGCTTCGCAGGGTACGGCACTTACTGCCGACCACGCCCGCATGATCCGGCGCTATGCCGATGAAGTGATTCTGGTGCTGGACGCCGATGCGGCCGGACAGAAAGCCGCGTTGCGCTCTTCGGAGGCCTTCATTGCCGAAGAGCTCAGTGTGCGTGTGGCATCACTTCCCGACGGCGAAGATCCCGACTCGCTGGTACGTGATCACGGTGCGGAGGCGCTGCGTTCACGTATTACGGCTGCTGTTTCGGCGCTTGATTTTCTGATTGATGTAATGGCGATGCAGGAAAATCTTAAAACAGAGGCCGGAGTAATGCGCACGGCCCGTGCAGTGCAGGCTTTGATTTCGCAGGCTCCAGGGGCGGTGCAACGTGATCGCATGGTGCAGCTTGCGTCTGAACGCCTTGGTCTCTCGTCCGCTGCGTTGCGGCGCGATATGGCCCGGAAGAAAGACCGCCCATCGCCATCTGCTGCGCCGGATGTTCCTATTGTACCGATAAAATATCCTGATGAGGAACTGGCACTTGTTCAGATGCTGTTTCTGTACCCCGAAGACGTTTTTCCTGTGGTGGCTGACCACCTTCCGCCGGAATATCTCACCGATTCCGACTGCCGTCTACTGCTGGAGCTGGTGCTTAAAGACCCCGCAACAGTTATGGACAGCATTCCGGAGGATCGTCCGGATGCACAGCGGCTGGCTGCGAGGATTCAGGTGGAGTCCACTAAATTACGAGGGGCCGATATTTCGCCCGCGAAGGCGGCGCAGGATATTGTCATGGCGCTTTGGCGGCAGGCCTTGATTTTGCGCCGGAAAGGGTTGATCGCAAACGGTCAGATTCAGCAATCCGGAGAAATTACTGCGCAGCTCCAATGTTTGAAAAAGGGATGGGTTCATGCGGTGGATTTTATGGTGGTCTAACCGGTGCAAAAGCGGCTTGTTGACGGGGGTGTGCTGGTTTAAAGTGCATCGCGAACGGAGCGATTATGCGTATTTTGATTGCAGAGGATGATAAAGTAACCCGCATGCGGCTTGAAAAAACGCTAAGCGGGTGGGGCTTTGAAGTCGAGGCGGTCGCTGACGGGCAGGCTGCGTGGGAGCGGCTTTGCAGCGATGATCCGCCGCGACTTTGCATCATTGACTGGTTGATGCCGGCAATGGAGGGCCCGGAACTTTGCCGCCGCGTGCGCGAAAAATTTCCGGAAGAGTATTTCTACCTCATCATTCTTTCGGCGCAGCAGGGTGTGGATAATTTGATTGAAGGCCTCGGTGCCGGCGCGGATGATTATGTGACCAAGCCGTTTATCGGGCGTGAACTGCGCTCGCGGATTGACGTAGGGGTTCGCGTGATTGGCCTTGAGCGTATGTTGGCCAATAAGGTGCATCAGCTTGAAGTCGCACTGGAAGATGTTAAGCAGTTGCGCGGGCTGCTGCCGATCTGTTCGTATTGTAATAAAATTCGTAACGACGACGACTATTGGGAACAAGTGGATAGCTATATTACGAGGCATTCGGATGTCGAGTTCAGTCATTCGATCTGTCCTTCGTGTTACGAAAAACATGTTCAGCCCATGCTGGATTGCAAACCAGGAGATGAACCTGCTCAACCTGTTTAATCATATGTCCTGTAACGATTCGGGATGGGGGGTAATTGCCGCTCATCCTTTGATGTATAATGACGTCACGTTGCACTACATCGCTCTTTGGGCATTGGTTTTGGGGGCCACGTTAATCTGGGCTGTAATGC
This sequence comes from uncultured Verrucomicrobiota bacterium, assembly GCA_964398915.1. Taxonomy (GTDB): domain Bacteria; phylum Verrucomicrobiota; class Kiritimatiellia; order Kiritimatiellales; family Tichowtungiaceae; genus Tichowtungia. The sequence goes on along the minus strand of CAYNOR010000001.1, from coordinate 4,343 downwards.
ATCTCAAACGCAATGAACGCATCCGCCATACGGCGCGGGATGCTGAATTATTCAAGGCACGTGTCCGCAATATACTGCAATATTCGCGCGAGGTGCTTTTCGGATATGATTTGAAAAATAGACGGATAGATTACCTGAGTCCTGCCTGTCTGAGTCTGACCGGATATACGGCGGATGAGATTAAGGCCATGGGAGCGAATGAACTGCTTCAGCAGGTCCATCCGGACGACCGGGATGAACTACACCGGCTTATCGGTCAGCAACGGCAACCCGTCAAGGAACGGGAGTGGCTTGGTCTGGTGGATTACCGGTTTCTTCATCGGGACGGGCAGTTTCGTTCCTTCAGCGATCATTTACATGTGGTGTACGATGCGGATGGTAATCCCCTTTACCTGAGTGGTTCGGCGCGTGACATGACTCAGGTCGCCCGGCTTGAGGACAGTATGCGGATTTTGGAAAAGAAATTCCAAGATGGCCAAAAGATGGCTGGTCTGGGGTTGCTGGCCAGTGGTATTGCGCATGATTTTAACAATTTAATGACGGTAGTCCTTGGCAACGCCGAGCTGGCGTTGCTTGATCATGGCGGGTCAGATGGCGGTGAACTGGATGAAATAAAAAAAACAGCTCTCCGTGCGGCTGAGCTGGCTAATCAAATGCTGGTTTACACCGGGAAAACATCGCTGGTGGTCAGCAGTATCAATCTCAGTTCTGTGGTTAAGGAGATGGGGTCGTTGCTGTATGTTTCCATTTCAAAAAAAGTGACTATTCAATATTGTCTGGCCGAACAGGTTCCGTGTATTCGAGGTGATGTTTCGCAAATTCGGCAGGTGGTTATGAATCTCATAACGAATGCCTCTGAAGCCATCGGCGACCGTTCTGGTGTTATTGCGATCAGTATTCATGAGGTTGATCTCAAAGCAGGTGAATTGGAGCGGACCTTTCCCCCGGGCGGTTTGCCGGCAGGTCTGTATGTTCAGCTGGAAGTTTCGGACACTGGTGATGGCATGAATGAAGAGACCCTGCAGAAAATTTTTGATCCTTTATTTACTACCAAAATAACCGGACGAGGGCTGGGCTTGGCTTCACTGCTTAACGTGGTGCAAAGGCATACCGGATCTGTAGAGGTTAAAAGTGAAGTGGGACGAGGAACTGTGTTTCGTGTCTATTTTCCTGTCGAAGATCAAAAAAACGAATTGGGCTCTGAAGAGGCTCTGATGGCCGATGGCGAATTGCACGGTTATGGTACCGTGCTGGTGGCTGATGATGAGGAGTCCATCCGTAATATCAGTTCCGCATTGCTGGAGCGGCTTGGATTTCGTGTTATTACTGCATCTGACGGGGTTGAGACCGTTGATCTTTATACCGAACATGCCGGTGAAATTTCTTTGCTTCTTATGGATTTAAATATGCCGCGGCTGAATGGTGTCGAGGCGGTTTTGAGGATTCGGCATATTAACCCCCAGGTGCCGGTGCTGTTTATGAGTGGTTATCCGCGCGAACAGGTCATGGAACGTTTTTCGCATCAACCTCATACTGACTTTGTTAAAAAACCATTTCAGAACAGCGAATTATTGGCTGGCATACGCAGCGTCATGGAAGTCCATAGAAGAGCGGGACAGCCGGATCGATGAATGGATGACGGCGGAGAACAGAGTGTTTTGTAATCTGGAATCTGTTTTACGTTGTTTTATTGTTTCACAGCGGTCAGCCCGTCTAATAAGACGCACTCGCGCCAACATTGCCGAGCGTTATGGCGCAACCGCCGACGGTCAGCCCCGCCTGATTCGTGATGCTGTTTCCAATGTAAGTAGCAATGTTGGTCCAGGCGACAGCGGTTCCTGTCGCTTTGTTATTAATAATCGCCCATTGGTCTTTCGCTGCATTGACCGTGGCGATGTTGATCTCTTTCATTTCATTATTCGCATTCAGCTGTGAGTTTCGAAAAGCAGGAATTCCCACAGCGGCCAGCAGGCCGATTATGGCTACAACGATCAGAATTTCAATTAAGGTAAATGCCTTTTTCATAGTACAAGCTCCAGACGGATTAAAATTAAAGCATTGTTTGTGCCGTGTGAACAGAAAAATTGGACTGGCAGGATTTGCGGGGGTCAGCTAAAACAATTGCTTATGAGATGGAATCAGAGTTTTTTTTTGTCGATTGTTTTGTTGATAGGGGTGACGGCTGTGTTTTTTATGCCGGCGTTTCAGGGTGAATTTCTGCATTGGGATGATGACGGATTGTATGTGTATAATCCCTATTTCCGCGGGTTCAGCACAACGCATCTTCAATGGATGTGCACAACGTTCTGGTATGGGCATTGGCAACCGTTAACATGGGTGAGCTGTGCTTTGGACTACATGATATGGGGTATGAATCCGCATGGATGGCATGCAACCAATGTGCTGGTCCATGCGGTGAACTCCGTATTGGTTTACCGGCTGTGTTTAGCATTCCTGAGAAAGCAGAATAAACGCTATGTTTTTGCGGCTTTAGCGGCACTTTTCTGGGCAGGTCACCCGCTCCGGGTAGAGGCTGTGGTCTGGCTTGCTACTCGTGGATATCTGTTGTGTACAATGTTTTGTCTGTTAGCCGTTTTATCCTACCTGCAAGCAGCCGAGCAAAAACGCCCGCCTTTTCTGGCGTTGCTTTGTTTCACGCTGGCGACGGTTACTAAGGGGATTGGCATGATGCTGCCCCTTGTATTCCTGCTGATCGACTGGATCCCTTTGCGCCGGATCACTTCAATGCGCACAGCGGTGACCTGTGTTGTTGAGAAAATTCCTTTTTTTGCGCTTTCAATGCTAACTGGCATCATGGCCTTTTTTGCTAAAAAGACGGGTGGCGGCATGATGCCGGTTGAGCAATACGGTTTGATTGATCGTTTTGGACAGGCTCTTTACGGAATTTGGTTTTATCTGCTGAAAACAATTTTACCGCTCGATCTTGTGCCCTTGTACTATAAACGGCCCGAGGCCGGTTCTGTTATGATAGCGCTGGTACTCACGGCTATAGCGGCTATTTCATTTTTTTTGCTACGACGGCGGGTTCGTCCGTTACTCGTCGCGGCGGGGGCTTTTCTGGTTATTATTTTTCCAATGGTCGGATTTACTCAGAGCGGATCGCAGCTTTTTGCCGATCGCTTCACCTATTTGGCGGCCATTCCTTTTTCTGTACTCTTGGCTGTTGGACTGGGAAGTTTGAGGGTGATGCGGAGGGTGGTTTGCGGTGCGATAATCGTAGTCCTGATGAGTTTTGGCCTTCAGACTTTTATTTTTTCAAATACATGGCGTAATAATTTAGCACTTTGGTGGAGAGCATGTTCTGTTGATAAAAACAATTCGGAGGCTCACAACAGCACCGGGCTGTCATTGATGGATTATCAGCAGTATGAAAAGGCGTTGGAATGTTTTGAGAGGGCCATTCAGATTAGCCCAGGATACGTTTTGGCCTGGCATAATCGAGCTTTGGCGAAAGCCATGCTTGGTCGTTATGATCAGGCTTTTGCCGACTGGAATGTCGTGTTGAACTTGCCGGACTTGCCCAGAGAAGTGCGTGAAAAAGTATTATGGATCAGAGGGTGGGTTTTTGAGCAGACTGGTGATTTTAAAGCCGCAGAGGGAGATTATTCGACTTTGGCAGATGATGTCATGACCACGCCTGTGCGCCGGGCCGATATTTTACAATTACGTGCGGCACTCTACGTCCGTATGGGGCAAAAAGAAAAAGCACTCACTGATTTGGAGACAGTACTCAAACTGCCTGACCTTTTTGGCGATCAACATACACAGGCACAGTCTGTGATTAACAAAATCAACGCAGAAGATGATAAGGCTTTTTAATCGTTGTAGTTCGCCTTGGCGGACAGGGTGCCGATTTTAATGGCTCTATTTCCGACTTTTAGTTCATCGGTGCTTTGGATGCGCAGAGCTGACAACAGGTTGGTTAAGGCGGCTCCGCTTGAAAGTGTCACGGTTGTATCGGTAAGCCCCATGGCCCCCGGCAATTGTGAAGATTCGGGCAGTGTGAGTACGCCTTTAGCCTTTTCAACTTCCGCTATATTGCGTGCACGGGCGTTATTTTGAGAGGAAGAAAAAGAGTTTAAGATGGTCGGTATGCCAATAGCGGCCAGCAACCCTATTATGACCACCACAATCATAATTTCAACAAGGGTGAATCCTCTTTTTGTCATAACGTCTCCAATGGAGACCATTAAACACCCAAATCAGACCAAATGCACACAGAAAAAAACAGGAAGTCCCAACCGACTCTAACGGTAGAGAATCGCGAATTAGAGCGTTTCACGATTGAGAAACCGTAATATAGCATGACGAAAACCAGCCGC